>NZ_CP114978.1:1438458-2876916 GCF_027498035.1 Pseudoxanthomonas sp. | reverse complement strand
TGACGCTCAAGGCGATGGTCGCCAACGGCCCCGGGCTTCCCACAGCCTGCATGATCGCCTTGGGGTCGGTCGGCATGCCCTGAAATGCCAGCTCCACCCCACGCCAGACTCCCCAGGCCAGGGCGCCCAGCAGCGAGAGCAGGGCGAACAAGCCGGCAACGATCAGCAGATCCAGCGAGAAGCGCCGCAGCGCCCGCCCAAGGGGCAGCACGGCGTTCGGTGGGGGCAGCGTCTCCGGCCCGTGCCCCACGGCACGCACAGCGGCATCCATGCGCACGCGGCCGTCAGACGTCGAGGTTGGAGACCTTCAGCGCGTTGGCGTCGATGAAGTCGCGGCGCGGCTCCACCACATCACCCATCAGCGTGCTGAAGATCTGGTCGGCGGCGACGGCATCCTCGATCCGCACCTGCAGCATGCGCCGGGTATCGGGATTGACCGTCGTTTCCCACAGCTGCTCGGGGTTCATTTCGCCCAGGCCCTTGAAGCGCTGGATCTGGCGACCCTTCTTGGCTTCGTCCAGCAGCCAGGCCTGCGCCTGGGCGAACTTGGACACGTCCTGGCTGCGGGTGCCGCGCTGGATCTGGGCGCCTTCACGCACCAGGCCATGCAGCTGGGCGGCCACCTCGCGCAGAGAGCGCAGCTCTCCGCCCTCGAATGCACTCATGGCGAGCACCTGGGTCAGCTCCTCGCCCATGTGGCGGCGATGGGCGAGCAGGGCAGCCGGGCGCTGCTCGTTAGCGTGCTGCAGTTCAAGAGTGTAACGAGGACTACCGATGCTCTTGCTGTTGAGCATGCCTTCCAGCGTCGTCAGCTCGGTGCGCAGCGCCTCCTCGGACAGGGTCAGCAATGCATCCAGCGGCGCAGCATCGATCAACGCCTCCAGCAGCGCCGGATCGTAGCGATGGGCGTTGCGGTTGATCGCGTCACGCGCGTTGGCGAACAGGATCAGCAGGCGCTCCAGCGCTTCACCGGAAATCGGTGGCTCGCCAGTGGCCGGGATCAGCGAAGCGCCTTCGACCGCACTGTTGGCCAGGTAGGCATTCAGCGCCAGGTCGTCCTTCAGGTACAGCTCCTGCTTGCCCTGCTTGAGCTTGTACAGCGGCGGCAGGCCGATGTAGACGTGGCCGCGCTCGATCAACTCCGGCATCTGCCGGTAGAAGAAGGTCAGCAGTAGGGTGCGGATGTGCGAACCGTCCACGTCGGCGTCGGTCATGATGATGATGCGGTGGTAGCGCAGTTTGTCCGGGTTGTATTCGTCGCGGCCGATGCCGGTGCCCAGCGCGGTGATCAGGGTACCGACCTGGTCCGAAGCCAGCATGCGGTCGAAGCGGGCACGTTCCACGTTGAGGATCTTCCCGCGCAGGGGCAGGACCGCCTGGTTCTTGCGGTTGCGGCCCTGCTTGGCCGAGCCACCGGCGGAGTCTCCCTCGACGATGAACAGCTCGGACAGCGCCGGGTCCTTCTCCTGGCAGTCGGCCAGCTTGCCGGGCAGGCCGGCGATATCCAGCGCGCCCTTGCGGCGGGTCAGGTCGCGGGCCTTGCGCGCCGCTTCACGGGCGCGGGCGGCATCGACGATCTTGCCGGCGATGGCCTTGGCTTCGTTCGGGTGCTCCTGCAGGAACTCTTCCAGGCGCGTGCCGAAGGCGTTTTCCACGGCCGGGCGCACATCGGAGCTGACCAGCTTTTCCTTGGTCTGCGAGGAGAAGCTGGGGTCGGGCACCTTGACCGACAGCACGGCGATCATGCCTTCACGCATGTCGTCGCCGGTCAGGCTGACCTTGGCCTGCTTGGCGATGCCGCTCTGCTCGATGTAGTTGCTCAGCACGCGCGTCAGCGCGCCGCGGAAGCCGGCCAGATGCGTGCCACCGTCCTTCTGCGGGATGTTGTTGGTGAAGCAGTACATCGTTTCCTGGTAGGCGTCGGTCCACTGCAGGGCCACGTCCACGGTGATGTTGTTGTGCTCGCCTGTCACCGAGATCACATGCGGGTGCAGCGGGTTCTTGGCCTTGGCCAGATGCTCGACGAAGCTGGCGATGCCGCCTTCGTAATGGAAATCGTCGCGGCGGCCTTCGCCGCGCTCGTCGACCAGGACAACCTTGACGCCGGAATTCAGGAACGACAGCTCGCGCAGGCGCCGGGCCAGGATGTCGTAGTGGAATTCGGTATTGCCGTGGAAGGCCACGGTCGAGGGCCAGAAGCGCAGGGTCGTGCCGCGCTTGGCGCTGGGCTCGATCTGCTTGAGCGGGCCGACGGCTGCGCCGTTGCTGAATTCCTGCTGGTAGTGGAAGCCGCCCTGGAAGATATCCAGCAGCAGCTTTTCCGACAGGGCATTGACCACGCTGACGCCGACGCCGTGCAAGCCGCCAGAAACCTTGTAACTGTTGTCGTCGAACTTGCCGCCCGCGTGCAGGATGGTCATCACGACCTCGGCGGCGGAAACTTCGCGCCCCAGCTTTTCGCTCATCTGCGCATGCTTGCCCACCGGGATGCCGCGGCCGTTGTCCGACACCGATACCGAGCCGTCGGCGTGGATCGTGGTGACCACGCTGTCGGCGTGGCCAGCCAGGGCTTCGTCGATCGAGTTGTCGACGACTTCAAAGACCATGTGGTGCAGACCGGTGCCGTCGTGCACGTCACCAATGTACATGCCGGGGCGCTTGCGGACGGCTTCCAGACCTTCCAGGGCCGTAATGCTGTTGGCGTCGTAGTTGCCGTTCTGGCCGGGGGTTGCCGGTGTGGTCTCTTCGGTCATTCGCGTGTCGATCGCCTGCACGGCCGGGGCGCGCCACGAAAGGATTCGCGGGTGCCGCCGGCACTTGAAAGGAATCGAGAATTATAGCACCGCGCCCCTTCTGGCCCTGATCCGGCGGCTGGGGCGTCAGCGCTGGACGATTTCACCGTGTTCCACGTGGAACCACACCTGCGGCGAGACCTGTTCGAGTGCTGCAGGCGCTTCTGTCCCAGTGATGAAGACCTGGGCACCGGTGGCCATGACCCGGGCCAGCACACCGGCCTGATGCCGGCGATCCAGCTCCGAAGCAAGGTCGTCCAGCGCAACGACCGGCCATTCACCCCGTTGAGCCGCGTAATCCTGGGCCTGGGCCAATAGGCAGGACAACGCGGTGAGCTTGGCCTGCCCGCGCGACAACGGTTCGCGCTGGGGCAAGGTGCTGAACTCCACCCGCCAGTCCGCCCGGTGCGGCCCGACCCCGGTATGGCCGAATTGGCGGTCGCGGTCACGCGAGACGAGCAGGGCATCGGCCAGGGAAAGCTCCTGACGCCGCCAACCCGGCTGGAATTCCAGTTGCGCCCGGCCCAGCATGGGAACCAGCGCATCGGCGACCTCCCGAAGCTGGTCCCGCAGGCGATCCAGGTAGGTCTGGCGATGCCAGGTCACCGCTTCACCGGAATCGGCCAGCTCGGCGTCCCAGGCATCGAGCTGGCTGCCGCCACCACCGGACTTCAGCAGGGCATTGCGCTGCTTTAGCGCCCGGTTGTAGCGCCGCCACACGCCAAGGAAGTCCTGTTCCACGTGGAACAGGCCCCAATCGAGGAACCGGCGCCGGGGTTCTCCACTCCCGGTCACCAGCGCGTGGCTGCCCGGCTCAAAACTGACAACCGCCAACGCAGCGCACAGATCCCCTAACTGGGCCACGTTCTGGCCATCCAGGCGTCCTGTCCATTCCTGCCCGCTATGCCGGAGTCCAGCCCGGCGCGTTCGCGCATCCTGGCCCTCGCGCCATTCAACGAAGACTTCCACAGCGTCCGAACCCGTCCGGATCAGCCCATCGCGCACCCGTCCGCGAAAGCTCCGGCCCCAGGCCATCAGATGCAGGGCCTCCAGCAGGCTCGTTTTCCCCGCGCCATTGTCGCCGGTAATGAGGTTCAGGCCGGGCAGCGGTGCAAGTTCGACCTGGGCGAACCTGCGCAAACCGCCAACCGCCAGTCGTGTGACGTGCATCGTGTCGATCTTCCTGAACTGACAACGCCCGGTTGAAGCCGGGCGTTGGTGTGTTTCACGTGGAACAAGTGCAGCCGATGGGTCAGAGGCGCAGCGGCATCACGACGTGACGTGAGCGCTCGCTACTGGCCTCGCGGACCAATGCCGATGAATTGGCATCGCGCAGCTGGATCACGATGTGCTCGTCGCGCAGCGCGGACAAGGCATCCAGCAAGTAATTCACGTTGAAGCCGATCGCCAGGCCGTCGACCTTGGTCTCCGCCTCGATCTCTTCCTGGGCTTCTTCCTGCTCCGGGTTGTGCGCGCTGATCTTCATCTGCCCGGGCGAAAGCTCCACGCGGACACCGCGATACTTCTCGTTCGACAGGATCGCTGCGCGTTGCAGCGCGGCGCGCAACACTTCGCGATCCAGCTTCACTTCGATATCGGCACCGATCGGAACCACGGCCTCGTAATCGGGGAAGCGGCCATCGATCAGCTTGGAAGTGAAGGTGACATCGTCACGCTTGACCCGGATATGGCTACGGCCGACTTCCAGCTCCAGCACGCGCTCACCACCTTCCAGCAGGCGCTGCAGCTCGGTCACGCCCTTGCGCGGGACGATGATCTGGCGCTTGGTGCCAGAGCCGCCGGTTTCCAGGCCCGACTCGCACAGCGCCAGGCGATGGCCGTCGGTGGCGACGCAACGCAGCATCGAATCGCGCAGGTCGAACAGCAGGCCATTGAGGTAATAGCGCACGTCCTGCTGGGCCATGGCGAAGGAGGTGCGCTCGATCAGCTCCTTCAGCGCCGCTTCCGGAACGGTGACCCGCTCACTGGCTTCGACTTCATCCACCGAGGGGAAATCGTTGGCAGGCAGGGTGGCCAGGGTGAAGCGGCTGCGTCCGGCCTGCACGCTGACCTTGTCGCCGGTCTGGCTGACGGTGATCCGGCTGCCGTCGGGCAGGGCGCGCACGATTTCGAACAGTTTGCGTGCCGGGATCGTGGTCTCGCCATCCTGGGCGTCTTCGACAGCGCTGCGCGCAATCATCTCGACTTCCAGATCGGTACCGGTCAGGGACAACTGCCCGTTCTGCACCTGCACCAGGAAATTGGCCAGCACGGGCAGGGTCTGGCGACGCTCGACGACATTGACCACTTGCGCCAAGGGTTTGAGGAAAGCTTCTCGCTGCAGGCTGAAACGCATCGTGTGGTGTCCCGGTGCTTTAGGTTTTTAGAAGTGTATAAATCTTAAAAGCTGGTGGTGATGGTAGGGGCTGTTTTGCGGGAAAACACGTCCAAACCACTGTTTCGTATATGTTTTTTTCGATCAAAACCCGGTGCATAGGTCTGGCACGTCTGGTGGGAAAAGCTGTGGACAAATTTGGCGTTGAATTCGATCCACGCCTTATCCACAGCTTCAGGACCCATCGACCCACCGGTTGTTCATCGCACCGGCCAACCTGCACAGCATATCCACCTCGCCGCGCCACGGGGCGCGTTATTACTCGCTGAGTTTGCGGATCAACTTGTCCCAGTCTTCCTTGAGCTTGCCGTCCGATTCCATCAGCGTGCGAATCTGGCGGCAGGCGTGCAGCACGGTGGTGTGGTCGCGGCCAGCAAACGCATCGCCGATCTCCGGCAGGCTGTGTTCGGTCAGTTCCTTGGTCAGCGCCATGGCCACTTGCCGGGGACGCGCCAGCGAGCGCGTGCGGCGCTTGGAGAGCAGGTCCTTGATCTGCAGGCCGTAGTAGTCGGCCACGGTCTTCTGGATGTTGGGGATGCCGATGGCCTGCTGCTGGGCGCGCAGCAGGTCGCGCAGGGTTTCCTGAGCGAATTCTGGCGTGATCGCCTTGCCCAGGAAGTTGGCACGCGCGGCCAGCGTGTTGAGCGCCCCTTCCAGGTCGCGCACGTTGGAGCGCATCTTCTTGGCCAGCAGGAACGCCACGTCGTCTGGGATGTTGGTTCCGCGTTCGGCCGCCTTGGCCAGCACGATCGCCGCGCGGGTCTCGAAATCCGGCGGGTCGATCGCCACCGACAAGCCCCAGGCCAGGCGGGATTTCAGCCGTGGTTCCAGGCCTTCCACTTCGCGCGGATACCGGTCGCAGGTCAGGATGATCTGCTGGCGGCCGTCGAACAGCGCGTTGAAGGTGTGGAAGAACTCTTCCTGGGTGCGGTCTTTGCCGGCAAAGAACTGGATGTCGTCGATCAACAGCGCGTCGACCTGCTGGAAGCGGCGCTTGAACTGGTCCATCGAGCGCTCGATCAAGGCCTTGGTCATGGCGCTGAAGAACTGCTCCGAGCGCAGGTACAGCACCCGCGCGGCTGGATTCTGGCGGCGCAGCTCATTGCCGGCAGCGAACATCAGGTGGGTCTTGCCCAGGCCCGTGCCCCCGTACAGCAGCAGCGGATTATGGGAACGGTCGCCAGGCTTCTGCGCGGCTTGCCAGGCTGCGGCGCGACCCAACTGATTGCTGCGGCCCTCGACGAAGTTGTCGAAGGTGTAGTGGCTGTCCAGGTTGCCGGCGAACGGCTCGATGGGCGCAGTGGCGGTGGTGCCCAGGGACGCAGGCGCGCCGCCCATAGGTGCCGGCTCGGGGGCCTTGGCGCGCGAACCGACCGCCAGCGAGACCTGGTCCAGCCCCGCGTAATGGTCCAGCAGCTCGCGGATGCGCGGCAGGTAGCGCTCGCGCACCTGGTCGACGATGAAGGCGTTGGGTGCGTACAGCACGACCGCGTCGGGACGTTGTTCGGCCTGCAGCGGCTTGAGCCAGGTGTGGACATCTTCAGCCGGTAATTCGGCTTCCAGGCGTTCTAGGCAGCGGGGCCAGGCATCCATTTGCGAGATCGGTCATCCTGCCCGCAGGTCATGAAAGAACCTGCGTGGCACAAGGGAAAAAGGGGCGCGCAGGGTACCACGATGCACCGCTGGCCCACGGGTCATCCACAGATCCATCCACAGGCAGACTTGACTCGGCAAGTTGGAGCCCCGTAGAATTTCCGGTTCTTTCCACGCAACGCCGTCAGAGTCACTCATGGCCACCAAGCGCACCTACCAGCCCAGCAACCTCAAGCGCAAGCGCGATCACGGCTTCCGTGCCCGTATGAAGACCGCTGATGGCCGCAAGATTCTTGCCCGTCGTCGCGCCAAGGGCCGCAAGACGCTCTGCGCCTGATGCCAGCTGCCGCGCCATTGCGCGGCGCTGACATCGCAAAGCGTTTGCACACCAAGCCCGCGCCAGACAACGGTGCGGGCTTTGTCGTGCCATGAGCTCTGAAATGCCTGGCTTTTCGTTTCCCCGCTCCGCCCGTGTGCGGACATCGGCCGAGTACGCACGGGTCTTCGATACCGCGCGCCGCACCGCCGCACCGATGCTGGCCCTGCACTGGGCCGCCGGTGGCGAGGGCGTGCGCCTGGGCCTGGCGGTCTCGCGCAAGGTCGACAAGCGCGCCGTTGGCCGCAATCGCATCAAGCGAGCCTTGCGCGACCAGTTCCGTCAGCTGCGCGCGCAACTGCGTGGCGGTGACTACGTACTGGTGGCACGCCCGTCGGCGGCCGCGGCATCGCCAGAGCAGCTGCGCGAGGCCTTCATGGGGCTGCTGGTGCGTGCCGGTGCGTTGCCCCCTCCGGGCACCGGCGGCACAATGCGCCCCGCATCGATGACTCCTTCTTCCTCCATTTCCACGCCGGACGCTGCAACCGGCTGAGACTGCCTGCCTGATGAACCAGACCCGTGTTTTCCTGTTTTTCGCCTGGCTGATGGTGGCGACCTTGTTGTGGATGGAGTGGGGCAAGTGGAAGACCGCCCAGGACCAGCCCGCCACGCCGGTTGCCACTGCCACCACGACCGGCCTGCCTGACCAGGGCAACGGTGTGCCCAGTGCCGACGGCCTGGCATCGCCCTCGGCGACCGTCGCCGAGCAGGCCACCGCGCCGGCGAGTTCGGCTGCTGCTGCGCCGGCCGTGCAGGGTACCCAGGTCACCGTCAGCACCGATACGCTCAAGCTGGTGATCGACGGCAGCAAGGTGCTGCGCGCCCAGCTGCTGCAGTACCCGCAGACGCGCGATGCAGGCGCGCCGCCGGTCGAGCTGTTCAACGACAGTTCGGCCCAGCTGTACACCGCGGGCCTGGCCTGGATTGCGCAGTCTGGCGCGGCTCCGGACCAGAGCGCGGTGTTCCATCCCGAGCAGCCGCAGCACGAGTACGCGCTGGCCGCTGGCCAGGACAGCCTGAGCATTCCGTTCGTGTGGGAAGGCAGCGGCGTGCGCATCGTGCGTACCTTCACCGTGCATCGCGGCGATTATCTGGTGGGCGTGTCCGATCAGGTCACCAATACCGGCGCCACGCCGTGGACCGCGGTGGTCTATCGCCAGCTGGAACGCGTGCCGCCGCCGCCGGTCAAGGGTGGCTTCACCAACCCGCATGCCTTCAGCCTGGTCGGCGCCGCATGGCGCACCGCGTCGGGCGCCTACGAACGTCGCAAGTTCGACAAGGACTATCTGGAAGACGGCAAGCTCAACCAGGACACCACCGGTGGCTGGGCGGCGATGCTGGAACACCACTTCCTCAGCGCCTGGGTCCCGGACCCGAAGCAGCCGACGAAGGTGTCGCTGGACGAGCGCGTGATCGGCGGGACCCAGCGTTACCTGGTCAGTGAAACCGGCCCCAGCGTCACCGTCGCACCCGGCCAGACCGGCACGACCGACGCCCGCCTGTGGGTGGGTCCGAAGCTGGTGAGCAAGATCAAGGCCTCGGGCATCCCGGGCCTGGACAGCGCGGTGGACTACAGCCGCTTCGCGCCGCTGGCGGTGATCGGTTCGGGCCTGTTCTGGATCCTGAGCCACCTGCATACGCTGCTGGGCAACTGGGGCTGGTCGATCATCGGCCTGGTGGTGGTGGTCAAGCTGGTGCTGTTCCCGCTGTCCTCGGCGCAATACAAGTCGATGGCCAAGATGCGTCGCTTCCAGCCGCGCATGGCGCAGCTGAAGGAACGCTACGGCGAAGACCGCGCCAAGCTGCAACAGGCGATGATGGAGCTGTACAAGAAGGAGAAGATCAACCCGATGGGCGGCTGCCTGCCCACGTTGATCCAGATGCCGATCTTCCTGTGCCTGTACTGGGTGCTCAACGAATCGGTCGAGCTGCGCCAGGCGCCGTGGATGCTGTGGATCCAGGACCTGACCGCGCGTGACCCGTTCTTCATCCTGCCGGTGTTGAACGTGGCGGTGATGTTCCTGACCCAGCGCCTGTCGCCCAACCCGGGCATGGACCCGACCCAGGCCAAGATGATGCAGTTCATGCCGCTGATCTTCGGCGTGACCATGGCGTTCTTCCCGGCTGGCCTGGTGCTGTACTGGGTGACCAACGGCAGCCTGAGCCTGCTGCAGCAGTGGTGGATGGGCCGCATCCATGGTCAGCCCGTACTGGCCAAGCCCGACACCGACGGCAAGGGCCACACCAAGGACGACCTCAAGTCCAAGGGCAAGTAAGCCAGGCCCGCCGGACATCGCATAAGATTCAACGAAGACCCGCCGCAAGGCGGGCTTTCGTTATGGGGCACCGCACGAGGCCCATCGCACACCAGGAGGGGCCCATGCCGACACCGAACATGCCCGACACCATTGCCGCCGTTGCCACTGCGGCGGGCGCGGGCGGCGTAGGCATCGTGCGGTTGTCCGGACCGCAGGCGTTGTCGATTGCGGCCGCGCTGGGCGCCGCCGAACTGCAGCCGCGGCAGGCGCGGTACGCGCGCTTCGTCGATGGCGATGGCACGGTGATCGACGATGGCATCGCCTTGGCATTTGTTGCGCCGGCCAGCTTCACCGGCGAGGACGTGGTGGAACTGCAGGCCCATGGCAGTCCGGTCATGCTGCGTACGCTGGTCGCGCGGGCCTGTGCGCTGGGTGCGCGTGCGGCGCGGCCAGGCGAATTTTCCGAACGGGCGTTCCTCAACGGCAAGCTCGACCTGGCCCAGGCCGAAGCGATCGCCGACCTGATCGCCGCCGGTGATGCGCGCGCCGCGCGCGCGGCGCGGCGCTCGCTCGACGGCGTGTTCTCGCGTCGTGTCGACGCCTTGTCCGAACAGCTGGTGCGGCTGCGGGTCCACGTGGAAGCGGCCATCGATTTTGTCGACGAACCGCTCGACACACTCGGTGGCGCAGCGGTGCGCGCCGGTGTGGACGCGGTGATCGAAGCATTGACCCAACTGTTGGCCGAAGCCGAACGCGGCCGTCGCCTGCGCGATGGCCTGCACGTAGTGATCGTGGGCCCGCCCAACGCCGGCAAGAGTTCGCTGCTCAATGCACTGGCCGGGCGCGAGCGCGCCATCGTCACCGACGTGGCCGGCACCACCCGCGACACCTTGCACGAAACCATCCGTGTCGACGGCCTGGAACTGACCCTGGTCGATACCGCTGGTCTGCGCGATGGCGGTGATGCGATCGAGCGCGAAGGCATGCGCCGCGCCGGTGAGGAACTGCAGCGTGCCGATATCGCCCTGGTGATGGTGGACGCGCGCGATCCGAATGCCGGCCAGGCTGCGGTTGCCGGCGTGCTCGACCCTGGCACCCGCCAGCTGTGGCTGTACAACAAGATCGACCTGCTGGCCGATACGGCCACGGTGCCGGACCACGCGCTGGGGATTTCCACCCGCACCGGCGCCGGGATCGACACACTGGTGGTTCGCCTGCAGGCACTGGTGACCGGGCAGGCCAGCGAATCGGCCGACGGGGAATTCTCGGCCCGCGCCCGGCACGTGCTGGCGCTGGAGCTGGCGCTGGGGCACGCGGGCAACGCAAAACGAGAGATTGGTCACGAAACTCTTGAGCTGGCCGCTGAAGAATTGAGGCTCGCACTGGACGCGCTGGGGGAGATCACGGGGAAGATCTCACCCGATGCACTGCTGGGGCGGATCTTTTCCACGTTCTGTATCGGCAAATAGGCGCTTGCCGCCTGTTGACAACACCTGGCGATTACCGCGATTTTCACCTCGCAGGCATTCGTCAAGAAATGCTCACCCAGGGGAAACAACCAGATGTCACAGCACACACTGACCGCATTGCGGCCCGTGGCAGCGCTCGCGCTGCTGGGCCTGTTGGCGGCCTGTTCGCCCAAGCAGCCTGACGCCGCCACCGGGAGCGCCAGCACCGGTCCCAACGATCCGGCCACCGCCGCCCAGGCCGTCGCCGCCGATACCCCGCCCAAGCCGGCCGTGGCTGCCAGCGTCCAGGCCATGAGTGCCGATGACCTGCGCGCCGCGGCCAACACGGCGCTGAGCCAGAACCGGATCTATGCACCGGGCGGCGACAACGCCATGGAGTACTACCTGGCCTTGCGCGACAAGCAGCCCGACGACCCGGCCACCACCAGCGCCCTGACCGACCTGATGCCCTACACGGTGATCGCCGCCGAACAGAGCATCAGCCGCAAGGACTTCGAGGAAGCCAAACGCCTGCAGGCGCTGATCACCAAGGCCGATCCCAAGGCACCGGCGCTGCCGCGCCTGAGCCAGGCCATCACCAGCGGCGAGAAGCTCGTTGCCCAGCAGACCACCGACGAGGCCAGCAAGGCCAAGGCGGCCGCTGACGCCAAGACCAAGGAAACCCAGCGCGTGGCCGAACAGGCGGCGCAGCAGAAACAGGCCGCCGATGCCTTGGCCGCCCAGCAGCGTGCCGAGGCCGCCCGCGCCGAATCCGCGCGGGCAGCAGCGGCCGACACGCCACCAGCACCGCGCCCGGCGGCGGCGGTCGAGCGCCCCGCACCGGTCGCCGAAGCGCCCGCGCCACGCCCTGCCGCACCGGCCGCTGCCAGTTCCGGCGAACGCCGCCTGCTGAGCGCCCCGCCGCCGCGTTATCCGATGGACGCACTGCGTGCCAACACCAGTGGCCAGGTGGTCGTGGAGATCACCATTGGCGGCGACGGCGACGTGACCAATGCCCGGGTGGTCGAAGCCAACCCGCCGCGCCTGTTCGACCGCGCCGCGCTCACCGCGGTCAAGCGCTGGAAGTTCGAGCCCACCGGCGGCATCAGCACCACCCGCCGCACGATCGCCTTCAATCCGGGCTGATCCTCCGGCAAGCGCAGTACAAAGAAGGGGCCGGAGAAATCCGGCCCCTTCTGCATGGCACGTGTCGAATCGGGATTTCGTCAGCCCGAGATCGCCAGTTGTTCGCCACGGTAACGGCGCACCGCCAGGAACCACATCAATCCCGACAGACCGAAGCTGGTCGCAAGATAGACCGCCCACTGCACCACCTCGATCGCTTCGCCGCGGACTACTTTCAGGATCAGCTGGTTCTGCGACAGGAACGGCACCGCGAACTGCCAGAGCTGGGTCTTGACCGGATTCACCATCAGGATGATCGAGGGCAGCATCGGCAGCAGCATCAGGTAGCTCATGTGGCTCTGTGCTTCCTTCATGCTCTTGGCGGTGGCCGAGAGGAAGGTGAGCAGCGTGGTCCCGATGAACACCATCGGCATCAGGATCAGCAGCAGCATGGCGATCGTGGAGAAACTCACCGCCATTTGCCGGCCCACGGTCGGCGAGATGACCGCCGTGAGCTTGAACATCAGCAGGGTGAAGGCCAGCGACAGCAGCGCGACCGCGCACGCCGCGGCGACCTTGCCGCTGACGATCGCACCACGTGCCGCCGGCGTGGCCAGCAGCGGCTCCATCGACTGGCGCTCACGCTCGCCAGCCGTGGCATCCATGATCAAGTAGGCGCCACCCATGAACGCACTCAGGATCAGCAGATAAGGCAACAGCACACCGACCAGACGACCGCGCTTGGCTTCTTCGGAGGCCAGGTCGGTGTCGGCGATCTGCAGCGGTGCGGCGGTGGAAGGACTCACCCCGCGGGCGAGCAGGCGCAGCGCTCCGACCTGGCCGCTATAGGCTTTCAGCAAGGCCTGCACACGCTTGACCGGCACTTCAGCGTTCTGGCGGGTGCTGTCGCTGAGGACTTCCACCGGCGCCGGTTCGCTCTTGCGCCACTTCTCGGCATAGTCGTCACCGATGCGCAGGACCACGTCTTCCTTCTGGTTGGCGATGGCCGCCGCGATGTCCTTCGGCGGATCCTTGATGGTGACGTTCTGGCCTTCCAGCCAGGCGATCAGGTTTGGCGCGTTGTCCTTGCCGATCACCGGCAGCTCCAGCGGTTTTTCCGACAGGTCGCGGATCCGGTTTTCGGTCAGGGTGAACACACCGATGAGCAGGATCGGCAGCAGGATCGGGCCGAGTGCCAGCGACAGGAATACCGTGCGCCGGTCGCGGAACAGATCCTTCAGTTCCTTGCACATCACGATCCACAGGGTCTTCAGGCTGTTCATGCGACCAGACCCTCCTCGGAACCGATCGCCTTGACGAAGGCGTCTTCCAGGTTTTCTTCGCCGTAGTGCGCGCGCAGCTCGTCGGCAGTGCCGGCGGCCACCACGGTGCCCTTGGCGATGATCACGATGCGGTCACACAGCGCGGCGACCTCCTGCATGATGTGGCTGGAGAACACCACGCAGCGTCCTTCGCCACGCAGCTGCTTGAGGAATTCGCGCAGGCCACGCGTGGTCATCACGTCCAGGCCGTTGGTGGGCTCGTCCAGGACCACGTTGCGCGGGTCATGCACCAGCGCGCGGGCGATGGCGGTCTTGGTGCGCTGGCCCTGGCTGAAGCCTTCGGTGCGACGGTCGATGAAGTCCTGCATGTTCAACGCCTGCACCAGGCGCTCGGTGCGCGTGTTGATCGTGTCGCCGTCCAGGCCGTGCAGCTGGCCGAAGTAGGCGATGTTCTCGCGTGCAGTCAGGCGCTTGTACACGCCGCGCGCATCGGGCAGCACGCCCAGCGAGCGGCGCACGGCCATCGGGTCGGTCGCCACGTCCACGCCATCGATCAGCACCTGGCCCGCGTCGGGCTGCATCAGGGTGTAGAGCATGCGCAGGGTGGTGGTCTTGCCGGCGCCATTGGGGCCAAGCAGACCGGTGATCTGGCCATCGGCGGCGGTGAAGTCCACGCCACTGACGGCCTTGACCTCGCTCTTCTTGGTCTTGAAGGTCTTGTGGAGATTCTGCAGGGCGATCATGGGTCCCATCCGTAGAAGCCGGTGAAAGGCGGGGTGTCGGTCAGTCTGTCCAGGCACTTGCCATCGAGCGCCCTCGGCTCCAGTCCATCGAGGAACTTGCCCAACAGCTGCGGCGTGCAGCCGACCGCGATGACGTTGTGGCCCTGGCCGCGCAACACCAGGTGGCGCGCGTTGGGCAGCGCCTTGGCCACTTCGTCGCCATAGCGTGGCGGGGTGACCGGATCGAACTCGCCACTGAGCAGCAGCGCCGGCACGTCCGTGGACAGCGGCTTGCGGAAGTTGGCTGCGCGCGTGCCTTTCGGCCACACCGCGCATTGCGCCTTCAAGCCTTCGATGATGGCGTTGCCGAGCAGCGAACCCTCCTGCGACGGATCGGCCTTCAGCTCGCTGCCATCCTCGGCGCAGATCACCGACAGCTGCATGCCCATCGCCATCGCATCGGCCAGCGAGCCGCCGATCATCTTGGCGGTCGCAGCCAGCGTGTCGTAGCGGCCCTGCGCGGCTTCGGAAAACTGCAGCGGCAAGGTGGCGGTCATCAGCGGCAGGTACGCCGACATGCGCACCAGCACCGCAACGTCGCCAGCATGCAGGGTTTCCTGCCTGGCCTCGCCGGTGGCTGGATCGCGGAAGCTCACCGTCGGTGGTGTGTCCTTGAGCGTCTTCATCAAGGCATTGAGGCGCTGGCGTGGATCGCCGAGCTTCTGGGTGCAGGCCGCATCCCTGGCGCAGCGGCCGAACTGCAGGTCCAGCGCGTGCTCCAGGTTCTGCGCGAACTCGTTGCCCAGCACCAGCGAATTGGGCGCCACGCCATCGAGCACGATCGCGCGGGTGTGCTGCGGATAGGTGGCCGCATATTGCTGGGCCACGCGGGTGCCGTAGGACACGCCGACCAGGTCGATCCTGTCGGCGCCGATGGCCTGGCGCACGGTGTCCAGGTCGGCGATGGCGTCACCGGTGGTGTAGAAGCGCAGGTCGGCCTTCTTCTGCAGCTGCGCCATGCAGCTACGCGCGTAATCACCGGCAGCCTGTGGCGAATCGGTGTCCATGCTTTCGGCGGGGTTCGCACACTGCAGCGGATTGGAGCCGCCGGTGCCGCGCTGGTCCACCAGGATCACGTTGCGCTTCTTCACGATTTCCGCGAACGCCGGCTGCACCTGCGGGTAGCTGTCCAGCGCGGACTGGCCGGGGCCGCCGGCGAGCATGAAGACCGGGTCGGGCTCGGCCGCGGTGTCCTGCTGGGCTGGGATCCAGCCGATGCGCAGGTTGATCTTGCGGCCCTGCGGGTCCTTGGGATTTTCCGGCACCGCCAGGGTGCTGCACTGTGCCTGGACCACACTGGCGGACAGCGGCGCGCTCAACGCACACGGCTTGAATTCAAGCTTGCCCAGGGGACGGCCTTGCGCCGCTGGCGCGCATGCGGCCAGGATCAGGGCGGGGAACAACCAACGGTGCTGCATGAGGACACTCCTTGAAGGACAGCGGTATTTCCTGCGTGGATGCTGACACGACGTGTCGTGCCGACGGATGTGACCGAAGGCAGGGGCGGGGATTACGGATCGAACAGGAAGATCGCCTCGATCGGCTCGCCGAACAGCCGGGCGATCTGGAAGGCCAACGGCAGGCTGGGGTCGTACTTGCCGGTTTCGATGGAGTTGATGGTCTGGCGCGACACGCCCAGACGTTCGCCCAGCGTGGCCTGCGACCAGCCCTGCGCCTCGCGCAGTTCGCGCACGCGGCTGTTCACAGGTAGCGCCGCATCAGCCAGACATAGAAGCCGGTGCGCACGATCAGCAGCCACACGCCGAGCCACAGCAGCGCGTTGCCGGTATCGACGTGGACCAGGCCCGCCTTCAGCAGCACCCAGGTGGCGAAGTAGGCCTGCGAGACCACCAGCGCCGACAGCGCCCAGCTTTCCATCTCGATCTTGCGCATCAGCTCGTCGAGCTGGCGCAGGTGCAACACCATGGCGGTGCTGTAGAGCGCCATGGCCAGGGTCGCCACGTATAGCGCCACCGCCGTCCACGACAGCCACGCCACGCGCTTGTCGCGCAGGCCGCCGTGCTCGCGCGCTTCCACCAGCTGGAAGTAAGCGCGCCGCGCCGCGGGAACCGCCAGGACCAACAGCAGCAACGCCAGTGAACAGGCGGCGCCTGCCGCCATGCCTTGCAGGGTGTCGCGCTGGGACGTGCCGAGGCTGGGCAACAAGCTCGGCACCAAGGCCAACACGGCCGTGACCAGGACAAACAGCCCGATCAGCGGCAGGCGCCAGCGCAGGGAGCGAGGAGCAGGCGTCGACATGGCGCACCAGGTGTCAAGGGAGGTTGACATCATCCTGCGCGTGGGTGGCCGGACATGTCAAGCGTGCTTTACAAGACAAGTGCCCGCTTATTTCGAGCTGACGTATTTTTCGCGCCGGATCTGCGGCACCGGCAGTTCGGTTTCCTTCAAGGCTTCGAACGTGGCATCGACCATGTCCGGGTTCCCGCACAGGTAGGCGATGTCGCGTGCCGGGTCCGGGCCGATCTCGGCCAGGAACTGCTGCACGTAGCCGTGGCGCATCTCGGGATGGGCCGCGTCGGGCAGGCCGCGCGACAGGCAGGGCAGATAGCGGAACTCCGGATGCGCGTCGGCGAAGGCGCGGAACTCGTCGTGGTACAGCAGCTCGCCCAGGTTGCGCGCGCCCTGCAGCAGGATGACTTCGATGCCGCGCTCGCGGATCAGCGTGGCCAGTGCCGGCAGCATCGCCCGGTACGGGGTGACGCCGGTGCCGGTGGCGATC
The DNA here is from genome assembly GCF_027498035.1 of Pseudoxanthomonas sp. Classification (NCBI taxonomy): domain Bacteria; kingdom Pseudomonadati; phylum Pseudomonadota; class Gammaproteobacteria; order Lysobacterales; family Lysobacteraceae; genus Pseudoxanthomonas; species Pseudoxanthomonas sp. The sequence continues at coordinate 2,860,124 of NZ_CP114978.1, read as the reverse complement.
AGCAGGTAGCGGCCGTTGTGGTCGCCCGGCTGCAGGCAGAAACGGCCGAACGGCCCGCTGGCCTGCACCTCGCCACCAATGTCCAGCCCTTCGAACAGCGCCGTGGCCGAACCGCCGGGCACATAGCTCACTGCGATCTCCACCGATTCGCCCGGGCCCAGTGCGTGGTCGTGCAGGTTGGCCAGCGAATAGCTGCGACGCGTGGCGGTGCCGTCGGCGTAGCTGAAATGGACCTGGATGAACTGCCCGGGGATGAAGTCCAGCGGTTGGCCATCGGCCCGGGTGAACACGTAATGGCCCACGGTGGGCGCGATCATGCGGCGTTCGGCGAGCTTCAGCGGGAACTGGGGAATGGCCAAGGCAGTGGAACGGTCTGGTGCCCGGGCGTTCTGGGCGGGGCGCCTATAATAGGCAATCGCTGTCCAGCGGGCCTTGATGTCCGCGCAAAGGCCCATCCAATGACTTCTCTTCCCACGGCGGCCGGCAACGTCCCGGCGCTGTCCATCGTCGACCTGACCAAGCGCTACGACAACGGCGTCGAAGCGCTCAAGGGCGTCTCGCTGGATGTCGAACCTGGCGATTTCTTCGCCCTGCTTGGCCCCAACGGCGCCGGCAAGTCGACCACCATCGGCATCATCTCCTCGCTGGTCAACCTGACTTCCGGCTCGGTCAAGGTGTTCGGCGTGGACATCGACACGCACCGCGATGCGGCCATGCGCCTGATCGGCCTGGTCCCGCAGGAAATCAACTTCAACCTGTTCGAGAAGCCCTACGACATCCTGGTGAACTACGCCGGGTTCTACGGCATCCCGCGCAGCGAAGCCGGCCCGCGCGCCGAAGAGGAACTCAAGCGCGCCCAGCTGTGGGACAAGGCCTTCATGATGAGCCGCACGCTGTCCGGCGGCATGAAGCGCCGGCTGATGATTGCCCGCGCCATGATGACCCGGCCGCGGCTGCTGATCCTGGACGAACCCACCGCCGGCGTGGACATCGAGATCCGCCGCGGCATGTGGAAGACGCTCAAGGACATCAACGTCGCCGGCACCACGATCATCCTGACCACGCATTACCTGGAAGAGGCCGAGAGCCTGTGCCGCAACCTGGCGATCATCAACCACGGCCGGATCGTGCAGCAGGGGCCGATGCGCGCGTTGCTGGCGCAGCTGGACGTGGAAGGCTTCCTGTTCGATATCGAAGGTGAACTGCCCGCGCAGCTGCCGGTGATCGAAGGCACCACCCTGATCGCGGCGGATCCGCACACGCTGGACCTGGACATGCCGCGCGCGATGGACCTCAACCGTGTGTTCGAAGCGCTGGCGGCCGCCGGCATCCGCGTGCGCTCGATGCGCACCAAGTCCAACCGGCTGGAGGAGTTGTTCGTGCGCATGATCGCCGCGCCCGCCGCCACGTCCACGGAGGCTTCCGCATGAGCAACCCGACCCAGGTACCGACCACCAGCAACACCCAGCGCAACCTGACTGCGCTGTGGACCATCGCCCGCCGCGAAGTGGCGCGCATCCTGCGCATCTGGGGCCAGACTCTGGTGCCGCCGGCGATCACCATGACCCTGTACTTCCTGATCTTCGGCGGCCTGATCGGCTCGCGCGTGGGCGACATGGGCGGCTACAGCTACATGCAGTTCATCGTGCCGGGCCTGGTGATGATGAGCGTGATCCAGAACAGCTACGGCAACATCAGCTCCAGCTTCTTCGGCGCCAAGTTCGGCCGCCACGTGGAAGAGCTGCTGGTCAGCCCGATGCCCAACTGGGTGATCCTGCTGGGCTACGTCGCCGGTGCGGTGCTGCGCGGGCTGATGGTCGGCGCAATCGTGCTGGTGATCGCGATGTTCTTCACCCCGGTGCGCGTGCCGCATCCATTGGTGACCCTGACCACGGTGCTGCTGGGCGCGACGATCTTCTCGCTGGCCGGCTTCGTCAACGCAGCCTACGCGCGCAAGTTCGACGACATCGCCATCGTCCCGACCTTCATCCTGACCCCGCTGACCTACCTGGGCGGCGTGTTCTATTCGGTCAAGCTGCTGCCGGGCTGGGCCGAAGCGCTGACCCATCTCAACCCGATCTTCTACATGGTCAACGCGTTCCGCTACGGCCTGCTGGGCAGCTCGGACGTGCCGCTATGGGTGGCCTACGCACTGATGCTGGGCTTCGTGGTGGCACTGGGCGCGCTGGGCCTGTGGCTGCTCAAGCGTGGCGTGGGACTGCGGAGCTGACCCACGCGATGTGCTTGTCCTGGCCAGGGGTGTCCATCAGCTTCGGCTGACGGCAGGACCCTGAAAACTCCCCTTGTTTGTCGTGCCATCGAGCGGCCCACTAGACTGCGCCTCTCGCATCGGACAAGGGAGTCAGGCATGAATCAGGTCAACACGGCAGCACTGTTGGCAGCGATCGTCATGGGCTTGGGGGCCTGCAAGAAGCAGGAACCGCCAACATCGCAAGACACGCCAGCCGCGGCTGTAACTTCCGCCGCAACTGACCAGGCCGCATCCGCGCCAGCCACAGCATCCCCCGCAGCCAAGGTGTTTGATGTGGCCAGCTTGCCGGTGTCGAGCGTTGCGCTGGGTGCCTTCCCCTATATCAAGCTGCCTGATGGTTACGAGCCGACTAACCGGACGGAGACAGCGGATTTCGACCAGGTCCCGCTGTGGACCGGCGACCGGCTTGAGCCGGTGGAGGGAAAGATTTGGTGGACCGGCGTCAGCACGGCCAGCGGCAAGACGTTTTCGCAGCTGGAGCTGACTCGCAACATAGAGACTGTCGTGACCGCGATGGGCGGCCAGGAGATCTTCGGCGGAGACATTCCGGACGTGGCGAAAGACGCGCTCAAATCCTGGCCTGGCGATCCGCTCGTGCGATTCAACGATGGCCTTGGCAATGTGCTTGGCAACCCGGTCAAGGTGTTTGTCGTCCATCGCGCCGATCGCGACATCTGGATCAACCTGTCCAGCTACCAGTTCGGCGGCGGGTTGCTCATCGCTGAGACCGCCCCGATGCAGATCACCGCCGGGCTGTTACCCGCGGCGGAATTGAAGGCGCAGATCGACAAGACCGGCAAGGTCGCCCTGCACGTCAACTTCGCTACCGACAAGACCGAGATCCTGCCCGATTCGCAGCCGCAGATCACCCAGGTCGTGCAACTGCTCAAGGAGGATGCACCGCTCAATTTGGCGGTCAACGGCTATACCGATAACAGCGGCGATGCGGTGCACAACAAGATCCTGTCCGAAGGTAGGGCCAAGGCGGTCGCCGCCGCCATCACGGAGCAGGGCATCGATGCGGGTCGGTTGTCGGCGGCAGGATTCGGCGCCGCCGAACCGGTGGCCGACAACGCAAGCGAAGACGGCAAGGCGCAGAACCGTCGCGTCGAGCTGGTCAAGCAGTAACGCGCCCGGTGGTGCGCGTCAGCGGTTGGCGCACACCGTTGGCGAGGTGCAGGTACACGTGTTTACATGCCGGTCCCCTTGTTGCGTGGATGGTCGGATGCGGATTCTGGTGTTGGGTGCCGGTGGCACCGGTGGGTATTTCGGTGGACGGCTGGCGCAGGGCGGGGCCGATGTCACCTTCCTGGTGCGCGAGGGCCGCGCCGCGCAGCTGCAGCGCAATGGCCTGATCATCAAGAGCCCGGTGGGCGATGCGCAGTTGCCGGTGGCGCATGTCACCGCCGACGCGCTGCCAGCGCTGGCTGCCGACACGCCGTTCGACCTGGTCCTGCTGAGCTGCAAGGCCTACGACCTGGATAGTTCGATCGAAGCCATCGCGCCTGCGGTCGGCCCGGGCACGACCGTGCTGCCGATCCTCAACGGACTGCTGCACTACGCGGCGCTGGATGCGCGGTTCGGTGCGGACAAGGTGCTGGGTGGGCTGTGCTTCATCAGTGCGACGAAGGGCGAGGGCGGCGAAGTGCTGCACCTGGGCAAGGCCGCGTCGATCACCTTCGGTGAGCGCGACGGACAAGCCGACAGCGTACGCACGCAGGTGCTGGCTGCGGTGTGCAGGCAGGCGGGCCTGCATTTTGAACATCCCGCCGATATCGCGCTGGCGCAGTGGACCAAGTACAGCTTCCTCACGGCGCTGGCGGCGGCAACCTGCCTGCTGCGCGGCAGCGTCGGCGCGATCGTCGCGGCCGAAGGCGGGCGCGATTTCATGACCGGCCTGTATCGCGAGTGCGTGGACGTGGCCAGGGCCAGCGGCGCGGCGATTCCGGAAACCATGCAGGTCAGCATGTTGGAACGCCTGACCCAGCCCGGTTCGGACCTGACCGCCTCGATGCTGCGCGACCTGCAATCGGGCCAGCGTGTGGAAGCGGCGCATATCGTCGGCGACATGGTCCATCGCGCGGCCCATGCCGGCCTGCGCGCGCCGCGCCTGGAAACCGCGTGGATCCACCTGCAGGTGTTCCAGGCCGCGTCCGCCGGCTGAGCCTTCGCGCGGAGGCGACGTCACACTGCCCATGCTCCGACGCCACGATTCGCGCGGAGCACGGCAATGAAGGCGTTCGAAAAGGTGTTCCTGGTCGGCCACGTCGTGGTGATCGTGTTGTTCGTGCTGTGCGGCGTGGGCCTGATGTGGATGGCCGGCACCGAGCTGCTGCACGCCTTCCAACAGGACACGGGCGACGCACGCGCACGCTTCAACCTGGTGTTGGAATGCATCGGCCTGCTGACCATCGCGTTGGTGTCGATGGAGCTGGGCCAGACGATCTTTGAGGAAGAGGTGATGCGAGACGTCAAGGTCAGCGGGCCAACCCGCGTGCGCCGGTATCTGTCGCGCTTCATGGTGGTCATCGTGATCGCGCTGTCGATCGAAACCCTGGTGATGACCTTCGAACTGGTCCACGAAGATCCGACCAGGCTGCCCTACGCCGGCGCGATCGGGCTCACGGCCGCAGTGCTGCTGATCGCCTGGGGCGTGTTCATCAAACTCAACCGCGCCGCCGAGGAGCTGGAACCCGAAGCAATGGAAGACGCCAAGCAGGAAGACGACAAGGTCGAGTGACCCCGGCGTCAGCCCGTTAGGCCGCGGGCAATCCGAAGAACGCGCGCGCGGTGTCGGTGGTGTGGGCGGCGGTGATCGCGATGTCCTCGCCACGGTCGCGCGCGACTTCCTGCGCGATATGCGGCAGGAACGACGGCTCGTTGCGACGGTCCTTCGGCAGCGGCTTGAGCGTGCGCGGGAGCAGGTAGGGCGCGTCGGTTTCGAGCATCAGCCGATTGGCCGGAATGTGCGGCACCAGTTCGCGCAGGTGCGCGCCCCGGCGTTCGTCGCACAGCCAGCCGGTGATGCCGATGTGCCAGTCCTGGTCCAGGTAGTCGAACAGTTCTTCGCGGGTGCTGGTGAAGCAATGCACCACCGCGGCCGGCAGCTGCCCGGCGAACTGCTTCATCACCGCCATGAAATCCGCATGCGCGTCGCGCTGGTGCAGGAACAGCGGCTTGCCGGTATCCACTGCGCTTTGCAGCTGGCGTTCGAACGCCTTGCGCTGGGCCGGGCGCGGCGAGAAATCGCGGTTGTAGTCCAGCCCGCATTCGCCCACCGCCACCACTTCGGGCTGGGCGAGCAGCGCGCGCATCTCCGCGTCGCATTCGTCGGTGTACTCGGTGGCGTGGTGTGGATGCACGCCGGCGGTGGCGAACAGGAAGCCTGGATGCGCGCGCGCCAGTTCCAGCGCCTTGGGTGAATGCTCGCGGCTGGCGCCGGTGATCACCAGCTGGGCCACGCCGGCCGCGCGTGCACGCTGCAGCACGGCGTCGCGGTCGCGGTCGAAGGAATCGTGGGTCAGGTTGGCGCCGATATCGATCAGGTGCATGCGGGAGACGGTGCGACGTGGGACGCGCATTGTAGGGTGCACGGCCCGCGCGCCTTATCCTTGTGCCGATGTCGTCCGCGTCCTTCCCCATTTCGTCCCTGTTGCCGCAGCTGATGCAGTCGCTGCAGGAGCATCCGCGCCTGGTGCTGGAAGCCCCGCCCGGCGCCGGCAAGACCACCCAGGTGCCGCTGGCGTTGCTGGATGCGCCATGGCTGGCCGGCAAGAGGATCGTGATGCTGGAGCCGCGGCGCGTGGCTGCGCGCGCCGCGGCCGGCTTCATGGCCAGGCAGTTGAACGAGGTGGTCGGTGACACCGTCGGCTACCGCATCCGCTTCGACAACAAGACCAGCGCGCGCACCCGGATCGAAGTGGTCACCGAAGGCATCCTGACCCGGATGCTGCAGGACGACCCGCTGCTGGAAGACGTCGGTGCGCTGCTGTTCGACGAATTCCACGAGCGCCACCTGGCCGGCGACCTCGGCCTGGCGCTGGCACTGGATGTGCAGGGCGCGCTGCGCGAGGAGCTGCGCATCGTGGTGATGTCGGCCACGCTAGATGGTGCGCGCCTGTCGCAGTGGCTGGACGCGCCGCGCCTGTCCAGTGAAGGCCGCAGCTGGCCGGTCGCCGTTTCGCATTTCCCCGCGCGCCGCGACGAGGCGCTGGAACCGCAGGCCCGGCGTGCGGTCGAGGCGGCCATCGCTGCGCACCCGGGCGATGTGCTGGTATTCCTGCCCGGGCAGCGCGAGATCGCGCGGGTCGACGCCGCGCTGCGCGACAGCGCGGCCCTGGCCGAGGTCAGCGTGCTCGCCCTGCATGGCGAGCTGCCGGTCGAACAGCAGTCGGCCGTGCTGCAGCCCGATCCCGATGGCCGTCGCCGCGTGGTCCTGGCGACCAACGTGGCCGAGTCTTCGGTGACCTTGCCGGGCGTGCGCGTGGTGATCGACAGCGGCCTGGCGCGCGAGCCGCGCTTCGATCCCAATAGCGGTTTCTCGCGGCTGGACGTGGTGCATATCGCCCAGGCTTCGGCCGACCAGCGTGCCGGTCGCGCAGGCCGTGTCGCCGAAGGCGTGGCCTGGCGGTTGTGGCCGGCCTCGCAGCGCCTGGAGCCGCAGCGCCGGCCGGAAATCGCCCAGGTCGAACTCGCAGGCCTGGCGCTGGAACTGGCGGCCTGGGGCAGCGACGACCTGCGCTTCGTTGATCCGCCGCCGCCGGGTCCGCTGGCCGCCGCGCGCGACCTGCTGCAGCGGCTGGGTGCACTCGATGGCAGCCATGCGATCACCCCGCTGGGCAAGCAGCTGTTGAAGCTCGGCACCCACCCGCGCCTGGCCACCATGCTGCTGACCGCGCCGGCCGGTGCCAGCCGCGCACTGGCCGGCGATATCGCCGCGCTGGTGGAAGCGCGCGATCCCTTGCGCGGTGGTGGCGATGCCCTGGCCGCACGCTGGCGTGCGCTGGCCGCGTTCCGGCATGGCCGCGCGCCGGCCGATGCGCATCGCTCCGCACTTGCCGCCATCGACGCGGCCGCCAAGCAGTGGCGCCGCCGCCTGCGCGAAGACGCGCCGCCGCCGCGCGAGACCGAAGCCCACGCGCTCGGCGACCTGCTGGCATTGGCCTTCCCCGACCGCATCGGCTATCGCCATGCCACCGACCCGCTGCGTTATGCGCTGGCCAATGGCCGCACCGCGCGGTTGTTCGACGACAGCGCCCTGCGCGGCGAGCCATGGATCGTGGCCAACGAACTGCGGTTCGAAGCGCGTGATGGCCTGATCCTGCGCGGCGCGCCGGTGGATGAAAGCTTCCTGCGGGCGCGCTTCGCCAGTCACTTTTCCACGGGTGACCATGTGCGCTGGGATGGCGACCGCCGCGCGCTGGTGGCCCAGCGCGAGTCGCGTTTCGACGCGATCGTGCTCGACGCCCGCCCGGCCGGGAAGATCGACCCGCAACACGCCGCGGCCGCACTCACCGATGCGGTGCGCGAGCTGGGCCTGGATGCGTTGTCCTGGACCGACAACCTGCAGCAATGGCGCGCCCGGGTGCGCAACCTGCGCGCCTGGATGCCGGAACTCGACCTGCCGGACCTGTCCGACCAAGCGCTGCTGGCAACGCTGGATGTGTGGCTCAAGCCTGCCTTCGCCGGCAAGACCCGCCTGGACGCGCTCGACGAAAGCGAACTGGGGCGAAGCCTTGAAGTCGTCCACCGACTGGTCCACCCGCCAGCGCATCGACACGCTGGCGCCGACGCGCATGGCGGTGCCGTCGGGCATGGAGCGACGCATCGACTACGCCGTCGAGCACGATGGCAGCCCGCGCGCGCCGGTGCTGGCGGTCAAGCTGCAGGAATTGTTCGGCCTGGGCGACACGCCGCGCATCGCTGACGGCCGCATTCCGCTGACCCTGCACCTGCTCTCGCCTGGCGGCAAGCCGCTGCAGGTGACCCAGGACCTGCGCAGCTTCTGGGCCAACACCTATGCCGAGGTGAAGAAGGAAATGAAGGGCCGGTATCCCAGGCATCCGTGGCCGGACGATCCGTGGAACGCGATGGCGACGCATCGGGCCAAGCCGCGCGGGACCTGAAAGATATCGGCCCTGGATGAGAAAGGCCGAAGTGTTCAGCCCACGGCCGGTCTGCCGCACTGCCGCACACATGGCCTCGACATGCCTGCCGGGACACTGGGCCCCCTTTCATCGGCCAAGGGGTCCAGCAATGAGCAAGTTCACCGACATCAGCGATCGCGCGCTGGAAACGGCCCTGGACCTGGTCCACCAGGCCGGCGACGGCCTGCGCAGTGCCGGCAGCAGCGTCCGCGACCTGGTGCCCTCGCGCCGGACCAGGGACCGGTTCATCAAGAACAGCGCCGCACTTGGTGCGGTCCGCACCGGCGGCAAGGTCGCTGGCAATTTCGTCAAGCGCAACCCGGTGGCCGTGGGCGCGGCCGCGGCGGTGGGCATCGGCCTGATCGGCTATGCGGTGTTCCGCAAGTACAAGCAGAAGCAGGCCACCACCGCCATCGAGGGCAGCGCGCGCCGGCTGGAGCCGGCCACCACCCGTGGCAATGCCGGCGTGCGCTCGCGCACCGCACAGCAGAGCCGCGTGGCTCCCAAGACGCCCGGCGAAAGCTGAGGCCTCGCGGCAGCGCGCTCGATGCGCCGCAACGCGGGCATCGAACCACTGCCGAAACGAAAATCACGACGCCCGGCATGACCGGGCGTCGTGCTATCCGGCCTCAAGGCGCCCGGCTCAGGGTTGCTGGATGCGCCACTGGCCAGGCTGCAGCGCATCCAGCGCCACTGCGCCCATCGAAGCGCGTACCAGCCGCAGCGTGGGCAGGCCAACGGCGGCGGTCATGCGCCGCACCTGGCGGTTGCGGCCTTCGCGCAGGGTCAGTTCCAGCCAGGCATCGGGCACGGTCTTGCGCACGCGGACCGGCGGATCGCGTGGCCACAGGGGTGGCGGTGTTTCCAGCAGCGTCGCGCGCGCAGGCAGGGTCGGGCCATCGTTCAACGGCACCCCTGTGCGCAACGCGCGCAGCTGCTCTGGCATGGGCGTGCCTTCCACCTGCACCCAGTAGGTCTTGTCCTGCTTGTGGTGCGGATCGGTCAGTCGATGGGCCAGCCCGCCGTCGTCGGTGAGTAGCAACAGGCCTTCGCTGTCGTAGTCCAGGCGCCCGGCGGCATACACGTTCTTGGGCAGGCCGAACTCGGCCAGCGTGCGCCGCGGCGTCGCGCTGCGGTCGGTGAACTGGCACAGCACGTTGAACGGTTTGTTGAAGGCGATCAGCACAGCGGCAGGCGTGGCACGAACGAACGGCCGCCTAGTGTGCGGCCGCACGCCTCACTTGCGGAACTCGGTCGGCTTTTCCAGCTGGTAGATCGCCTCGCCCAGTTCGTCGATCTTGTTGCTCAACACCGCCTGCGCGTCGGACAGGCCGCGGTTGTAGAAATAACCGCCAACCTCGTTGGAGAAGAAATCCAGCAGGAATTCGGCGTCGAACCGGCCGATCTCCTGGCGCAGCTCCTGGTCGAAATACAGCCGGATGCGGCGCACGATCTGCGCCTTCTCGTCTTCGCTGAAACGGATCTCCGCCATGGAACGCCTTGCGAGTTAGGGCTTCACGAAGCGCAGGGTCATACGGTCGCTTTCGCCGATGGCCTGGTACTTGGCGTCGTCGGCAGGGGCGTGCTTGTTGGTCGGCGGCAGCGTCCACACGCCACCGGGATAGTCCTTGGTGTCGCGCGGGTTGGCGTTGATCTCGCTCCTGGCGTCCAGCTTGAAGCCGGCCGCGGTAGCCAGCGCGATCACCTGTTCCTCGCCCACGTAGCCACTCTCATCGCCATCGGGCACGGCCTTGGCCGCGCGGTGTTCGACCACGCCCAGGGTGCCGCCGGACTTGAGCACGGCGAAGAAGCCCTTGAACATCGCCGCGTCGTTGTCGGCCATGCGCCAGTTGTGCACGTTGCGGAAGGTCAGTACCACGTCGGCCGAATCGGCCGGGCCGAAGCTCGGCGTGGCCGGTGCGTACGCCACCAACTTGGCTTCGCCGTACTGCGCGGGAGAGGCCTGGTAGAAGGCCTCCAGGCTGTCCCTGGATTTCTGCTGGTAGGCGCGCGAGCTTTCCGCAACTGCGGCCGGGTCGACGACCGCGGCGATGTAGTGGCCCTGGCCTTTCAGGTACGGCGCCAGGATGGCCGAGTACCAGCCGCTGCCCGGGGTGATCTCGATGACGGTGTCGTGCTGCTGCACGCCGAAGAACGCCAGGGTCTGGCCGGGATGGCGATAGCGGTCGCGGGCGACATCGGCGGGCTTGCGCCAGCTGCCGTCGATGGCCGCCTGCAGCGGTGCCGGGACGGTGATGGTGGTTGCCGCAGTGGCCGTGGTCTGTGCCAGGGCCGGCAGCGCCGGCGTCAGGACAGCGCATAACGCGAACATGACAAGCGGACGACGCATGACGGCTCCTTGGCAGGAAAAGTGGCGCCGAGCCTAGCACGCAGCGTTGCCCGCAGCCGGTTGCCGCAGCCCCTGCCTGCACGTAGGTTTAAACGCGCCCGGTCTAGGCTGTGGCGCCACGATTTTGCCTGCGAACCAAGGAGATCCCCCCAGATGACATCCCTTCCACAGCGTCCGCTCGGCAGGTCCGGCATCACCGTCGCGCCACTGGCCTTCGGTGGCAACGTCTTCGGCTGGAGCGTCAAGGACGCGGCCGCCACCGGCAGGCTGCTTGATGCCTTCGTCGACGGTGGCTTCAACCTGATCGATACCGCCGACATCTACCCGGCCTGGGTGCCGGGCAACAAGGGCGGCGAATCCGAAGCGCTGATCGGTCAGTGGCTCAAGGCCAGCGGCAAGCGCAACCAGGTCGTGATCGCGACCAAGGTGGCCAAGTGGGCCGAACACCCGGGCCTGTCGCCGGACAATATCGAAGCGGCGGTCGACGATTCGCTGCGTCGCCTGGGCATCGACACCATCGACCTGTACCAGGCCCACGAGGATGACGAGTCGGTGCCGCTGGAAGCCACGCTGGGCGCGTTCGCGCGCTTGATCGACAAGGGCAAGGTGCGCGCCATCGGCGCGTCCAACTACAGCGCCGAGCGGCTGGAGCAGGCACTGCGTTGTTCCGAAAGCCAGGGCCTGCCGCGCTACGAAACCCTGCAGCCGGAATACAACCTCTACGACCGTGCCGGTTACGAGGACGCGCTGGAGCCGCTGGTGCAGGCCGAAGGCCTGGCGGTGATCAGCTATTACTCGCTGGCCAGCGGCTTCCTGACCGGCAAGTACCGCCACGCTGCCGACGCGGCCAAGAGTTCGGCCCGCGGCGCGCAGGTGGTCAAGCAGTACCTCAACGCGCGCGGCAAGGCGATCCTGGACGTGCTGGATGGCGTGGCCACCGCGCATGCGGCCACCCCGGCCCAGGTGGCGCTGGCCTGGCTGATCGCGCGCGAATCGATCACCGCGCCGATCGTCAGCGCCAGCAGCGTCGAGCAGCTGCAGGAGATCATGCAGGCCGCGCGCCTGGTGCTGACGCCGGCCCAGGTCCAGGCGCTGGAGGCTGCCAGCGCCGCTTGAACCGGCAGAACGGGCGCCTCTCGACAGATCGACCCTGCCAGTGCAGCCTGCGTGGTTTCGCGTGGCCTGCAGGGCAGGGCCAGCCATCGGGGCTTGGCTTCCGCCGGGCATGGCTTAGAATGCATGGAAACGTTTTCATGGCAGGGCCGGATGTCGAACTCGGAACGGATTGACAGCCTCATCGCGCAGATGACGGTGGAAGAGAAAGTGGGCCAGCTGGGCATCTTTGCCGACGCGCTGCGGCCATTCGCCCCCGACGTGAACCCCGAGGCCAACGCCCAGGGTGCCGCCGAGGTGCGCGCGGGCATCCGTGCCGGTCGCATTGGCGCGTTGTTCAACGGCGTGGGCGCGGTCGAAGGCCGTGAGGCCCAGCGCCTGGCGGTGGAAGAGTCGCGCCTGGGCATCCCGCTGCTGCTGGGATCGGACGTGATCCATGGCATGCGCACGGTGTTCCCGATCCCGCTGGGCGAGGCTGCGAGCTTCGAACCCGATCTGGCCCGCCGCACCGCGCGTGCGACCGCCGTTGAAGCGACCGCCGCCGGCATCCACTGGACCTTCGCCCCGGCCGTGGACATCGCCCGCGACCAGCGCTGGGGCCGTGGCGCCGAAGGTGCGGGCGAGGACGTGCTGCTGGGTTGCGCCTTTGCCGCCGCGCGCGTGCAGGGTTTCCAGGGCGACGCCGGCCTGACCGCCGATGACAGCCTGCTGGCCACGCCCAAGCATTTCGCCGCGTACGGCGCGGTCGGTGGCGGCCTGGAATACAACACGGTCGATATTTCCGAACAGACCCTGCGCGACGTGCACCTGCCGCCGTTCAAGGCGGCCTTCGATGCCGGCGCCATCACCACGATGAGCGCCTTCAACGACATCAACGGCGTGCCGGCCAGCGCCAACCGCTGGCTGATGACCGACCTGCTGCGCGGCGCCTGGCAGTTCCCCGGCCTGGTCGTGTCCGACTACACGGCCGACATGGAGCTGGTCGCCCACGGCTATGCCGCCGACGACCGCGATGCCACCCGCCGCGCGTTCACCGCCGGCCTGGACATCAGCATGCAGAGCGGCTTCTACGAGCAGCACCTGGGCGGGCTGGTCGAAAGCGGCGAAGTGACCATGGCGCAGCTGGATGAAGGCGTGCGCCGGGTGCTGTGGGTCAAGGAGCAGATCGGCCTGTTCGACAACCCGTACCGCTCGCTCGATCCGGTGCGCGAAGCCGATGCGTCGCACATCGCCGCGCACGAGGCGCTGTCGCGCGATGCCGCGCGTCGCTCGATCGTGCTGCTCAGGAATGAAGGCAACGCGCTGCCGTTGAAGAAGGCCGGGCAGAAGATCGCGCTGGTCGGGCCGTTCGTGCGCGATACCGAGAACATCGAAGGCTGCTGGACGCTGTTCGGCGACAAGTCGCGGTACGTCACCCTGGAAACCGGCGTGCGCGCGGCGATGGCCGACGACGCATTGCTGACCGTGGTCGACGGCTGTGGCCTGGAAGCGGCCATCGACGGTGGGATCGACGCCGCCGTGGCCGCCGCCAACGCCAGCGACGTGGTGGTGCTGGCGATCGGCGAGCCGCAGCGTTACAGCGGCGAAGCGCAGTCGCGCACCCAGATCGTGGTGCCGCCCGCGCACCAGGCCCTGGCCGAGGCGCTGGTCGCCACCGGCAAGCCGGTCGTGGTGCTGCTGCGCAATGGCCGCGCGCTGGCCCTGCACGGCGCGGTGCGCGAGGCGTCCGCGATTGCGGTGACCTGGTTCCTGGGCAGCCAGACCGGCCATGGCGTGGCCGACGTGCTGTTTGGCGACTACAACCCGGCCGGCTGCCTGCCGGTGAGTTTCCCGCAGGATTCGGGCCAGCAGCCGCTGTTCTACAACCGCCCGCGCACCGGCCGCCCCGAGCTGCCGGACATGCACGAGTACAAGTCGCGCTGGCGCGAAATGACGGCCGATGCGTTGTATCCGTTCGGCCATGGCCTGTCGTACACGACCTTCGAACACGGCGCGCCGGTGCTGTCTGCAGACAAGCTGGGCTGGGACGACACGCTGACCCTGACCAGCACCGTCACCAACACCGGTGCGGTGGCCGGCGAAACCGTGGTGCAGCTGTACGTGCACGACCGCGTCGCCAGCCGCGTGCGGCCGGTGCGCGAGCTGAAGGGTTTCAACAAGATCGCGCTGCTGGCCGGCGAATCGGCGCAGGTCAGCTTCCAGCTGGACCGCAGCCTGCTGGCCTTCACCGGCACCGACCTGGTGTTCGGCGCCGAGCCGGGTGTGTTCGACGTGTGGATCACCGATTCGTCGGTGGGCGGCACGCCGGTGCAGTTCGAGCTGCTGCCGCCGAAGGCCTGATCGCGCCCGGGAGCCGTAAAGCGGAGCTTGCTCCGCTGTTCTCCGGTCCGATTGCGGGGAAAGCCCAAGCGGAGTCCTCAAAAGGGGGGGCAACGGGCTCCGCTCTACAGGAGCAAGGGGTCTTGCCCACCAGTGCGCCGGGCACCGCATCACGCAAGACGAAGATGGCCGCCGCAAGGTGGCCGTTCTTTTTGGATCAGCTGGAAAACGGTGACGGGCCGAGCTGTTCGACCAGATGATCCAGGAACGAGGTGATCCGCGCCGATACCGCAGTGTTGCGGTAGTACACCGCGTTGATCGATTCGCGGATGTCGAGCGTGTCCTTAGCCAGCAGCTCGACCAGCCGGCCCGCGGCGAGGTCCGCGCCGATCATGAAATCGGACAGCCGCGCGATGCCGTTGCCGGCCAGCGCCAGCTGGCGCAGGGTCTCGCCGCTGGACGCGGCAATCGTCGGGGTGATGTGCAGCAGCCCGCCATCGGCCCGGCGCAACGGCCAGTCGTTGAGGACCTCGGGCTGGGTGAAGCCCAGCAGTGCGTGCTGTGACAGTGCGGCCATCGTCTTTGGCTGGCCGCGTCGCGCCAGGTAATCCGGACTGGCGAGCAGGCGCATGCGGCTGCTGCCCAGCGGGCGCGCATGCAGGGTGGAATCGCGCAGCGGGCCGATGCGGATGGCGACATCGGTGCGGCGTTCGATCAGGTCGATGATCCCGTCGTTGCTGCTCAGCTGCAGCTCCACCTCTGGATGGCGCGCGCGGTAACCGGCCACTTGCGGCACGATCACATGCAGCATGAAGGGCGAAGCCGCATCCACCCGCAGCCGTCCGGCCGGGCGTTCGCGCCGGTGCGCCATATGGCTTTCGGCTTCATCCACCGCCGCCACGATCGCGCGTGCGCGCTGCAGGAAGGCCGCGCCTTCTTCGGTCAACTGCAGGCGGCGGGTGGTGCGGTGGAGCAGGGTGGTGCGGAGTTTTTCCTCCAGCCGGCCCAGGCTGCGGCTGGTAGCCGAGACCGTCTGCCCCAGGGCTTCGGCCGCCGCGGTGAGCGAGCCGGTGTCGACCACGGCGATGAAGGCTTGTAGTTCGTCGAGCGTGGTTTTCATGGGCGGCTCGGTGCGGTGGATTGGAGGTGGGCGGAGACAACGAAGTCGCTACCGACATAAGGAAGAAGCCGTCATCCCCGCGAACGCGGGGACCAAGCGACTTGGGCGCTGACCGGGAAAGGCAAAGGCCCTGGGTCCCCGCGTTCGCGGGGATGACGGCTTGTTTCTTCCCGTGGCGAGCGGCCAGATTATCAACCAAAACGCAAAAGTAATTGGTGGATAACGAGGTTTTTCCGCAACGATCCAGCGGCCAGACTGCGCGCCTTCCTTTCTTGCGGAGTGGCGTCATGTCACGCGGCATCCCCCTGGCCTTGCTGGCCCTCACCCTCGGCGCGTTCGCCATCGGCACCACCGAGTTCGTCATCGTCGGATTGATCCCGACCATCGCCGCCGACCTGCGGGTCAGCCTGCCCTCGGCCGGCCTGCTGGTTTCGCTGTACGCGCTGGGCGTGGCCATTGGCGCGCCGGTGCTGACCGCGCTGACCGGCAAGGTGCCGCGCAAGACCCTGCTGGTCGCGCTGATGGCGCTGTTCACCGCCGGCAACCTGGTGGCCTGGATGGCGCCGGGCTATGGCGCGCTGATCGTCGCGCGGGTGCTGACCGGGCTGGCGCATGGCGTGTTCTTCTCGATCGGTTCGATCATCGCGACTTCGGTGGTGCCCAAGGACAAGGCCGCCAGCGCGATCGCGATCATGTTCACCGGCCTGACCGTGGCCCTGGTGACCGGCGTGCCGCTGGGCACCTTCATCGGCCAGCACCTGGGCTGGCGCGCGACCTTCCTGGCGGTGGCTGGGCTGGGCGTGGTTGCGTTGATCGGTGCGGTGGCGTTCGTTCCGAAAAATATCGCCCGCAGCACGCCGGCGACCTTCGCCCAGCAGCTGGGCGTGCTGGCCCAGCCGCGGCTGCTGCTGGTGTACGCGATCACCGCGCTGGGCTACGGCGGCAGCTTCCTGGCCTTCACCTACCTGGCGCCGATCCTGCAGCAGCTCAGCGGCTTCTCCGCCAATGCGGTCAGCGGCGTGCTGCTGGTCTACGGCGTGTCGGTGGCGATCGGCAACCTGTGGGGCGGCCGCCTGGCCGACCGCCGTGGCCCGATCCCCGCGCTGAAGCTGATCTTCGCCGGCTTGGCGGCGGTGCTACTGGTGCTGACCTTCACCATGGGCAATCCGTGGCTGGTGGTGCTGACGGTGCTGGCCTGGGGCGCGGTGGCCTTCGGCAACGTGCCCGGCCTGCAGGTCTACGTGGTCAAGCAGGCCCAGCGCTTCGCACCGCAGGCCGTCGATGTCGCCTCGGGCCTGAACATCGCCGCGTTCAACGTCGGTATTGCCCTGGGCGCTTCGCTGGGCGGGCTGGTGGTCGAACACATCGGCCTGCGCCACACCCCGTGGATCGGTGCGCTGGTGGTGCTGGGTGCCTACGGCTTGACCGCACTCGCCGGACGACTGGATCGCGGCGAGGGCGTCAGCGCCAAGGCGGAAGGGATTGCCGTCGCTGCGCATTGATGCTGTCGCGCTTGGCGCGTTGGCTTTTGAAGCAAGGCTTTCACGCCTGTCGGCGCGACTTCCTTTTGTCTTGGCAAAAGGAAGCAAAACCGCCTTCGCCGGACGCGAGCCGCCGCGTTGCGGCGGTCCCCTGCGCTCCTCGCCTGAAGCGGCACGGCGCGGAACTCGCTTCGCTCAAACATCCGCGCCTCTACGGCCGCTTCAGCCTCCGGTGCTCGGCTCGCTCTACGGCTCGTTGAAGCAAGGCCACGGCAAAAACCACGGCCCACGTCGCTCACCTGTTCCTCGTCCGGCCCACCGCAAGCTATCTCACATTTATTTTTCAGGAGCATCACCATGAACATTTTCATCACCGGCGCTAACGGCTACATCGGCGGCACCGTTGCCCAGCGCCTGCTGGCCGACGGCCACCAGATCCGCGGCCTGGTCCGTCGCCCCGACCTTGCCGAGCAACTCGCCGCCAGCGGCATCACCCCGGTGCTTGGCACCCTGGACGATGGCGACCTCCTGGCGCGCGAAGCCCAGCAGGCCGATGCCGTCATCAATGCCGCCAGCAGCGACCATCGCGCCGGCATCACCGCGCTGCTTGCCGCACTGCAGGGCAGCGGCAAGACCTTGATCCACACCAGCGGCTCCAGCGTGATCGGCGACGACGTGCGCGGCGACGTGCTCTCGCCCAACATCTTCGACGAGGACACGCCCTTGATCGTCGAGGACAAGAAGCAGGCGCGCCACGCGCTGGACAACGCAATCCTGGCCGCCAGCGACAACGGCGTGCGCGGCATCGTGCTGTGCAACACCATGATCTACGGCAGTGGACGCGGCCTGCACCGCGACAGCGTGCAGATTCCGCCGCTGCTGCAGGAGGCCCAGGCGCGCGGTGCGGTGCATGTGGTCGGGCAGGGCATCAACCGCTGGTCCAACGTGCATATCGACGACGTGGCCGAGCTGTACGCGCTGGCGCTGAAGGACGCCCCGGCCGGCGCGTTCTATTTCGTCGAGAACGGCGAGGCCTCATACGCGGAGATCGGCCAGGCCATCGCCAACCGGCTGGGCCAGGGCCCGGTGCAGTCATGGACGGTGGAAGAAGCCTCGGCGGTGTGGGGCGAAGGCCACGCGCGCTATTCGTTCGGTTCCAACAGCCGCGTGCGCGCCAAGCGTGCACGCGCGGAACTGGGCTGGGCGCCGCGGCACGATTCGGTCACCCGCTGGATCGAAACCGAGATGCCGCTGGACTGAGTGCGCCAATGTGCATGCATCGCTGACGGCCGCGTGCCGTGGGCGGTGCGCGATGGGTGTGGTTGAAAATCTCCATCGCTGGGTTGGGTCGGCCGGGTCTGCGTCCTCTGTAGAGCGGAGCTTGCTCCGCTGCTCTTCGAACAGATCGCTGGTAAAGCCTCAGCGGAGCAAGCTCCGCTCCATATATGGAAGCCGCCGCCGCGACGGGCGTTGTGGGAAATCTCCATCGCCACTTGGCGGCGCCGACCGAAGCCAGGCGCCTGTCAACGCAGCAGCCACGCACGCAGTGCGGCGCTGACCGCTTCGGGTTGCTCCAGTGGCGTCAGGTGTCCTGCCTGCGCCACGCGTACCAGCGTGGCATCGGGCAGCAGGGCGGCCATCTGTTCGTGCACGGCGGGCGGGGTGATGCCGTCGTGTTCGCCGACCAGTACCAGCGCCGGGCGATCAAAGGCTCGCAGCACCGCGCTGCCGTCCTCGCGTTCGAAAGCGCTCTGGCGCAGGAAGACTTCGGCACCCAGTCGTTGGGTCATCGCGCGGATGCGCTCCATCAGCGCCGCATCGCCGTGATGCGAAGGGTCGGTGTAGGCACGCATCAGCGTCTCGCCGAAGCCGTGGAAGGCGCCCCTGCGCACCGCCGCCTGCTGGCCACGTCGCTGCTGCGCCCGCGCCGGCGAATCAGGCTGGTAGGAGGTATCCAGCAGCGCGAGCCGCTGCACGCGCTGCGGTGCAATCCGCAGGATTTCCTGGGCCACGTAACCGCCCAGCGAGAACCCCGCCAGCGCGAAGGTTGGCGGCGCCGTGTCCAGCACCTGCCCGGCCGCCGCGCGCATGGAATCGACGCTGGAGAAATCGCCGACCTGGCAGTCGGCCAGGTCGGCCAGATCAGCTAGCTGGGCACGCCAGAGGTCGGCATCGTTGAGCAGGCCGGGCAGCAGGACCAGGTCGGGACGCGGCCGGTTCATGCGGGATCGACGTATTGCGCGATGCCGTTGCCGAAGGACCAGTTTTCCTTGGCCACTTCCACCAGGCTGATGAAGACATCCTCACGACGCAGGTCCAGGCGCTGGTGCAGGCCATCGGCGACCGCCTTGTAGAAAGCCTGCTTCATCGCCACCGTGCGGCCGGTGCTGAGCGTCACCTGGATCACCAGGCAGGCCTCGCTGCGCGCGATGCCCAGGTAGGTCGGGTCGAGCATCAGCTCGCTGCTCGAATGCTGGTGGAAGACCTGGAAGCGGTCGTCTTCCGGGACATTCAAAGTGGCGCGCATCGCGTCGTAAATCACATCGCCGACCGTGGCGCGGAAGGCGTCGGTGGTAGCGGCGTGCAGATCAATCCGGACCAGGGGCATGGCAGTACTCAGGTGAGGGAAGAAAGGGGACACAGGCGACGCCTGTGATGGTTGCGGTGTCTTCGAAGACAACATGCGGGCGTTGTCGGGATCGGTGTGATGCAGGCTCAGGCGCGGGTGGGCCGGACCATCTCGAACATCGCCTCGGGCGTGATCTGTGCATAGCTGCCACGACCACCGGCGCGCAGGATCGGTGCGGCCGCGGCGGTGTCGTAGATGCCGTCGACCAGGTAGCGCTTGTCGATGTGCACGCCAACCACCTCGCCCAGCACCAGCCATTGATCCAGCGCGCTGCCGGCCACGTCGGTAAGCTGGATCAACTGGGTGAGCCGGCATTCGAATGACGCGGGCGAACCCGCGACGAACGGTGCGTTGACCACCTGGCCGGGGACGGGTGTCAGGCCGGTACGTTCGAACTCGTCCACATCCGACGCAAACGGCGCGGAGCTGAGGTTCATGACATCGGCTTGCGCGCGCGTGGCCAGGTTCCAGGTGAACACACCGGAGGCTTCCACGTTGCGCACGCTGTCCTTCCAGCCCGAGCTGCTGAAGCCGATGATCGGCGGGCTGTCGCCGAAGGCGTTGAAGAAGCTGTAGGGCGCCAGGTTGCGTACGCCGTCGGGCGACACCGAGCCGATCCAGCCGATCGGCCGCGGCGCGATGATGGATTTGAACGGGTCGTGCGGCAGGCCGTGGCCATCGCCGGGCCGGTAGAAGTGCATCTGGCTCACGCGTGCATCCAGGGGACGAATCAGGCGCGCAGCATGCACGCCTGCGCGTCGCGATGCCGGCAACGCTGCTTTTCGCGACGCGCGCGTGCCTATTTCAGGTAGGAGCGCAGGACCTTGTTGACCGCGCTGACCTCGGCGCTGCGCTTGGCGGCGTTCTTCTCTTCGGCCACGTGTTCCTGCATGTGGCCTTCCAGCACTTCCAGCAGCAGGCTTTGCGCCGCGCCGCGGATGGCGGCGATCTGGGTCAGCACCGCGAGGCATTCGGGCGCGCCGGCCAGGGCTTTCTCAAGCGCGGCCACCTGGCCCTTGAGGCGCTTGACCCGGTGGTTCAGCCGGGTGGCGTCGTGGATGACATGCGACATCGTGGCGATTCCTCATATACCCTAGGGGGGTATCTTAACTCCCTGGCCACCCCGATGTCCCTCGACCACGCCGTCAACGCGCACCGCCACGACCACCAGTACGTCACCGGCAACACCTCGGGCGAACGCAACACCCGCCGCGCGGTGGTGCTGACCGCGGTGATGATGGTGGCCGAGATCGCCGGCGGCTGGATCTTCAATTCCATGGCGCTGCTGGCCGACGGCTGGCACATGAGCTCGCACGCGCTGGCGCTGGGCCTGTCGCTGCTGGCCTATGCCGGTGCGCGCCGTTTCGCCCAGGACCGGCGTTTTGCGTTCGGCACCTGGAAGATCGAAATCCTCGGCGGCTACACCAGTGCGGTGCTGCTGCTGTGCGTGGCGCTGCTGATGGCGGTGCAGTCACTGCAGCGGTTGGTCAATCCGCTGCCGATCCACTACGACCAGGCCATCGTCCTGGGCGTGATCGGCCTGGCCGTAAACCTGGTCTGCGCCTGGTGGTTGAAGGATGACCACAGTCACCACCACCACGGGCACGACCATGGACATGATCACCACCACGAACATGCACACGGCCATGCGCATGGAGAACACGGTGATCATCATGCCGACCTCAACCTGCGCTCGGCCTACATCCACGTGCTGGCCGATGCGGCGACCTCGGTCCTGGCCATCGTCGCGCTGCTGGCGGGCCGTTTCTTCGGCGCATCGTGGCTGGACCCAGTGATGGGGATCGCCGGCGCGGTGCTGGTGACCGTGTGGGCGGTGGGCCTGCTGCGCAGCACCGGCCGGGTGCTGCTGGATGCGGAAATGGACGCGCCGGTGGTGGAGGAAGTGCGCGAGGTGATCGCCACGCTGCCGCAGCCCACCGCGATCAGCGACCTGCATGTGTGGCGCGTTGGCCGTGGCCAGTACGCGGCCATCGTCAGCCTGGTCACCACCGGGCCGCTGTCACCGCAGGCCGTGCGTGAGGCGCTGTCCATCCATGAAGAACTGGTCCACGTGACGGTGGAGATCAACGCCGCGCCTGCGGCCTGATGGCATGCGCGCTCAGCCCTGCGGGCCGAGCACCGAGGCCACGCTGCGCGCGCGGGCATCGTCGAACGGGCTGACCACGGCGAAGCTGGTGTTGCCGCGCGACCAGTACTGGGCCAGCAGGTCGCCGTCGCGGCGCAGGCCCGGTTCGCGGAACCAGCCGCCCGGACGCAGGTACACGCCGATGCGTGCGCCCGTGCCATCGGCGTAGACCAGCATCGCCGCCGCGCCCTGTTCGGTCGAAAGCCGTTGGCCGCCGACCAGGCGAAAGCCCTGCGCTTGCAGGTCGGGCAGGGCGCCGAGCGGACCGAAGTGCGTGGTCAACCAGTCCTGCAGCTGCGCGCGACCGGCTGGGTCGAGCGTGTCCGTGCGATCGCTTACGGCAAACAGCCGGTAGGCCGATACCGCATCGGCCATCGGCAACCGGCTTGCGGCGATCTGCATCTGCCTGGCCTGCCAGCCCACGCCGGTGCCCAGGCCCAGTGACAGCAGGATCGCCGCCACCACGCCCAGGCGTGTGCGCCGACGGGCCCGCACGCGGCGGCGCAGATGCGCAGGTTCCAGCGCGGGATTGACCGGCCAGCTTTCCGGCATGGCCTGGCTGGTGCGCAGGCGTTCGGCGTCGTGCTTCCAGTCGGCGACCACCGCGGCGCGCTCCGGATGGGCGCCCAGCCAGCGCTCGATCTCGGCGCGCGCCTCCAGCGGCAGCTGCCCATCCACATAGGCGTGCAGGTCGGCTTCGCTGGGGGCGGTGCGGAAGGTCATCGCAGGACCTTCAAGGTGGGCCGCGCGGGTTTGGGCGCGGTATCACTGGCCGCGCGCAGTGCCTGCCGCGCACGCGCCAGGCGCGACATCACCGTGCCGATGGGCACCTTGAGCGTGTCGGCTACTTCGCGATAGCTGAAGCCCTCCACGCTGACCAGCAGCAACAGCGCGCGCTGTTCGGCCGGCAGCGTGTCGAACGCCGCCAGGGTGGTGCGGGTGGTGGTGATGCTTTCGGCCGACGGCGCGTGCTCGGGTTCGGCCTGGCCGAACAGCTGCGCCAGCCGCCGCCAGCGCTGGCGGCGGCGATGCTCATCGACGAACTGCCGGTACAGGATCGAGAACAGCCATGGCTGCAGCGCATCGGCGGTGTGCCGGGTGCGGCCATGGGTGAGTGCGCGTTCCAGCGTGGCCTGGACCAGGTCGTCGGCTGCGGCCGGTTCGTGCACCAGCGAGCGCGCGAACCGGCGCAGGCGCGGGATCAGCGTGCGCAAGGTGGCGTCATCCAGTTCGGTGGCGGCGGGCGAATCCATGAGCGGCGTGGCGGCGGAAGGTCACAGGTCAGACGCGCGAGGTGACAGGGTATTCCATGGCCCGTGAGCCGATGCCCACGCCTGCGTCGCGATGGCCGCCCCGGGAGGCGGCCCGACGCGGCACCGCGCCTGCTGCACTGGTGGGTGGCAGCGATGCGGTGGATCGGTGCCGGCAGGTCGAGGCCGTCGCGCGGCACACCTTCGCGCAAGAAAAGCGCGGCGCCATGGGCGCCGCGCTTGGGTCCATCGAGGCCAGGACTTACTGGCGCAGCTCGCGCAGCGGTGCCGGTGCGCTGTCTTCCCAGCCGGGCGTGATGCGCCACGGATTGATGTCCAGCCCGCCGCGCCGCGTGTAGCGCGCTTCCACCGACAGCCTGGCCGGTGCGCAGCGTGCAGCGACATCGGCGAAGATCCGCTCCACGCACTGTTCGTGGAAACCGGCGTGGTCGCGGAAGCTGACCAGGTAGCGCAGCAGGCCTTCGCGGTCGATCTTCGGCCCCTCGTAGCGCAGCACCACGCTGCCCCAGTCCGGCTGGCCGGTCACCGGGCAATTGGATTTGAGCAGGTGCGAGACCAGGGTCTCGGTGACGGCGTCGCCGGCAGCAGACAGGTACGCAGGATTCGGCGGGCCGTAGTCGTCGATGTCCACGTCCAGCGTGTCGATCAGCAGGGCACCGGACTCGGAGCCGAACACTGGCAGGCCCGGCACCACCGTGACCGGCGCGCCGGCGCGCGCGGACAGGTCGCGCGCGACCTGCGCGCAGACGTCTTCGACCGAAGCAAAGCGCGCGGCATTGAGCGAATTGAGATACAGCTTGAGCGACTTGGATTCGATCAGCGCCGGCGACTCCTGCGGCACGGTCAGCGTCGCGGTGGCGACCTGCGGCTTGCCACGCAGGTCCAGCCAGCCCAGCTCGTAGGCATGCCAGCGGTCGTGGCCGACAAAAGGCAGGGCGGCGTTGTCCAGGCCCAGCTCCGCACGCGCGCCGGCGCGCGGAATCGGGAACAGCAGGTCCGGGTCGTAGTGCGAGGGATAGGCGACCTCGCGGCCCAGCAGGGAGTCTTCAGGCGTATTCATGCCACTATTTTAAGCCCTGCATCCGTCGCCTAGTTGGCGGGCTCAGACGCCGGCGGCCACTGGATCTTGCGATGCATCTGGCGCTCGCCCTGCGCGACATAGTCCGCCATCGATTCCAGCCCGATCGCAGCGCGCCGCGCGTCTAGTCCGTCTAGGTCCTCGACTGGCTGGATCTGCAGCATGCCATCCACCTGCTGGAACTGCGTGCCATAGACCTGCCGTTTGCCTTGTGCGCGCCGAACGCGATCGGTCATGTAGGCTAGGTCCGAGCCGGAAGCTTCGCCTTGCGCCACCGCCGACTGCATCAATCCCAGCACGCGCTCCTGGAAGGCGGGATCGGCATCGGCATGTTGGGCCAGCAGCCAGGCCTGGTTGGCGCCTTCCGATCCAACCTGCCGCACCAGCGGCCAGCCTTGCCGGTCGACCACGGATTTGAGCCAGCCGGTGTTGTCGCGATCGATCTCAAGGGCCTGCTGGTTGAGCTTGACGTCGCGGGGCCGCACCATCACCTGCTCGCGGATAGCCTGGTCGCGCGTGGTGCGCTCCGCTAGTTCCTTGGCCAGCACCGGATCGTAGCCCCGTGCGGCCTGCGCTTTGCGCTCGGCGTCCAGCCAGGCGCGCCAGCGTGGATCGTCATGCAGCGATGCGAGATCGGCGTCATTCGCGATTATCTCGATCGACGGGCGATCCTTGTAATCCGTGCGCTGCAACCGCGCGAACGCGGCGTCATGCTCGCCGGCGCGCGCCAGGCAGCTGGCGGCGCCCATCTGGGCACCTGCCTGCGGCGGCTGCCGGTCGGCCAACGCGCCATACAGCACCGCGCAGGTCTTCCAATCCTTGGCGTCATAGGCCGATTGCGCGGTAGCGGGTGCGGCGTGCAACTGCGTGATCCATCCGCCGGCAAGCAGTGCGGACAGCAGGACGAGACGACGAGGCTGCATGGGGGACGTTCCTTATCCGAATGAATATCTAGTTACGCCTGCCTACTCATGGATGCGATGTGCCATTGGTCATGACGCAGGTAGCTAGCACCGGTGGGAGCGCCATGGTGGCGATGAAAATTTACCGTGATGTCCATCGCCGCCATGGCGGCTCCCACGACAGCGGGTTGATCGCATGACGCTCAGCGGTTGAGCTGGGCCATGTTGCTTTCCGGATAACGCTGGCCCGCCGCGGCGCCGGTCGGGAAGACCGCATCGATGGCAGCCAGGTCGGCATCGCTCAGGCGCACGTCCAGTGCGTCCAGGTTTTCGTCCAGATACTTGATGCGCTTGGTGCCGGGGATCGGCACCAGGTCATCGCCCTGCGCCAGCACCCAGGCCAGGGCGAGCTGGCCAGGGGTGACGCCGCGCTCGCGCGCAATCGCGTTGACCTTGTCCACCAGCGCCAGGTTGGCGGCGAAATTGGCACCCTGGAAGCGCGGATGGTTGCGCCGGTTGTCGTCGGCATCGAAATCGTCCGGTGAGCGGATCGCGCCGGTCAGGAAGCCACGGCCCAGCGGCGAATACGGCACGAAGCCGATGCCGAGTTCGCGCGCGGTGGCCAGCACGCCATCGGTTTCCGGGTCGCGCGACCACAGCGAGTATTCGGTCTGCAGCGCGGTGATGGGATGGGTTGCGTGGGCGCGACGCAGCGTCGCCGGCGCGGCCTCGGACAGGCCGAGGAAGCGCACCTTGCCGGCGTCGACCGCGCGCGCCATTTCGCCGACGGTGTCTTCGATCGGCACGTTGGGATCGACGCGGTGCTGGTAGTACAGGTCGATGTGGTCCACGCCCAGGCGCTTGAGGCTGGCATCCAGGCTGCTGCGCACGTACTCGGGACGACCGCTGACGCCGCTGGGCCGGGTCGCGCCGGGTTCGTACACGAAGCCGAACTTGGTCGCCAGGAACACCTGGTCGCGGCGGTCGCCAATCGCCTTGCCGACCAGCACTTCGTTGGTGTGCGGGCCGTACATGTCCGAGGTGTCGAGCAGGGTCACGCCGCGCTCCAGCGCGTGGTGGATCACGGCGATGGCGCTGCCGTCGTCCACGCGGCCACCGTAAGACTGGCTCATGCCCATGCAGCCCAGGCCAAGCGCGGACACGGTGGGGCCATGGCGGCCAAGGGTGCGGGTTTTCATCAAGGGAGATCCTGTGTTGCGAAGCGTCGGTGCCTGCGCGTGGATGCAATGCAGGCGAGGCCGCCATTGTCCCGCCGCAGGCCTTGCGTGCGCGTGACCCATTGCGCCCGTCCGGGCGCTGCAGTGTTCCGCATGCGCGATGCAGCCGATGTGGTCGACGGCATCACGCATTGGCATCAACGATTGAGCGCGGCCATCATCGCTTCGGGATAACGCGTGCCGGACACGGACTGTGGGGTGAACACCGCTTCGATGGCGGCAAGTTCTTCGGGGCTCAAGCCGACGTCCAGCGCGTCCAGGTTTTCGTCCAGATAGGCGATGCGCTTGGTGCCAGGAATCGGAACGATGTGAAGTTCCTCGCGGCCCTCCATGGCGGAACCCTGCTGGCTTTCGGATGCCCCGGCCTGGCCATCCCTGGCCAGGCGTTCGCCAGCGCGGCGAGCCGTGCTCGCCAAGCGCGCTGGCTCACCCTGGGCCAGGACCCAGGCCAGGGCGAGCTGGCCCGGCGTGCAGCCCTTGTCGGCGGCAATCGCGTTGACCTTGTCCACCAGCGCCAGGTTGGCGGCGAAGTTGTCACCCTGGAAGCGCGGGCTGCTGCGGCGGTAATCGTCGGCTTCGAAGTCGGCCGGTGAGCGGATTGCGCCGGTCAGGAAGCCGCGGCCCAGTGGCGAGTACGGCACGAAGCCGATGCCGAGCTCGCGCACGGCCGCCAGCACGCCGGTGTCCTCGGCATCGCGCGACCACAGCGAATACTCGGTCTGCACCGCGGTGATCGGATGCACGGCGTGCGCGCGACGGATCGTGTCCGCGCCGGCCTCGCTCAGGCCGAGATACTTCACCTTGCCCTGTTCGACCAGGCGCGACATCGCACCCACGGTGTCCTCGATCGGCGTGTTGGGATCGACGCGGTGCTGGTAGTACAGGTCGATGTGGTCCACGCCCAGCCGCTTGAGGCTGCCTTCGACGCTGGCCTGCACGTATTCCGGGCGGCCATCGATGCCGCGCACGGACGGGTCGCTGGGATCGAGCTTGATGCCGAATTTCGTCGCCAGGAACACCTGGTCGCGCCTGCCGGCGATGGCCTTGCCGACCAGCACTTCGTTGGTGTGCGGGCCATACATGTCGGCGGTGTCGAGCAGGCTGACGCCGCGTTCCAGCGCGTGGTGGATGACGGCGATGGACGTGGCGTCATCGCTGCGCCCGCCGTAGAAGGCGCTCATGCCCATGCAGCCCAGGCCAAGCGCGGATACGGTGGGGCCGTTGCGGCCAAGGGTGCGGGTTTTCATCGGGTGGACTCCTTGGGTGGGAAAAGACGACCGCATCAGGCGCGTGCCTGCACGCGTGCCGTGCCGAAGATGTTGCGCGTCACCAGTGGCGAGCGCAGGAAATCGTGGGGGAACGGCGCCTCCACCGCGCCGGCCGCTTCCAGCCGCGCGCATTGCGCGGCGGTGAGGGTGATGTCGAGTGCGCCCAGGTTGTCTTCCAGCTGGGCCAGCGTGCGCGCGCCGACGATGGGGATCGCACCGGCGCCCGGTCGTTGCAGCAGCCAGGCGATGGCGACCTGCGCGGCGCTGTGGCCGGTCTCCTGCGCGACCGCGCGCACCGCATCGGCCACCTCCAGCGCGCGTTCGGTCAGGGCGCCGTTGGCGATGGCGACCTCGCGCCGTGTGCCGGTAGGCTTGGCCTCGGCCGGCGGTGCAAGATCGGCGCGGCTGTACTTGCCGGTGAGCACGCCACTGGCCAGCGGCGACCACGCGAGCACGCCCAGGCCAAGCGCATCGGCCATCGGCAGCAGCTCGGATTCGACGCTGCGCTGGAGCAGGCTGTATTCGATCTGCAGCGCCACCAGCGGGCTCCAGCCGCGCAGGTCGGCCAGGGTCTGCATGCGCGCGACTTGCCAGGCGGGGGTGTCGGAGATGCCGGCGTACATGACCTTGCCGGCGCGCACCAGGTCGTCGAAGGCGCGCATCACTTCCTCGACCGGCGTGGTGCCATCCCAGGCGTGCAGGTACAGCAGGTCCAGATAGTCGGTGCCCAGCCGCTTCAGGCTGTCCTCGACCGAGCGCAGCATCGCGCGGCGATGGTTGCCGCCGGCATTGGGATTGGCCGGGTCCATGCTCAGGGTGTACTTGGTGGCCAGCACCACGCGTTCGCGGCGGCCGGGCAGCAGCTGGCCGAGCAGGGTTTCGGAGCTGCCGAAGGTGTAGAAGTTGGCGGTGTCGATGAAGTTGCCGCCGCGTTCCAGGTAGGCATCCAGGATGCGCGCGGTTTCGGCTTCGTCCGAACCCCAGCCCCAGTCCTGGCCGAAGGTCATCGTGCCCAGCGCCAGTGGGCTGACACGCAGGCCGGAACGGCCCAGCAGGCGGTAATCGTCGAGTTGCATGGTGCATGGCCTTAGCCGGAAGGAAGGCGGGCAGGATCGCGCGCGGCGCCATGTCGATAAACTGGCCAAATACGCATCAGCCTTGAAGCAGGACTTCACAATGGCCGCCAGCCCACTGCCCGCCGTGGTCGCCTTTACCCGCGTGGCCCACCACGCCAGTTTCAGCCGTGCCGCCGACGAACTGGGGGTGAGCCCGTCGGCGCTGTCCCAGACCGTGCGCGCGCTGGAAGCCCAGCTGGGCGTGCGCCTGCTGCACCGGACCACGCGCCGGGTGGGCCTGACCGAACACGGCGCGCGGTTCCTGGAACGGGTGCGGCTGGGCCTGGAGCAGATCGACGCGGCCTTCCAGGACCTGGACGCGGTGCGCGACACGCCGGCCGGCCTGCTGCGCATCACCTTGCCGCGGCTGGTGGCCGAACGCCTGGTGCTGCCGCGGCTGCATGACTTTCACGCGCGTTACCCGCAGGTGCAGGTGGAACTGTTCATCGACCCGCATCTGGTCGACCTGGTCGCCGAAGGCTTCGATGCGGGCGTGCGCCTGGGCGAGTCGCTGGCCCGCGACATGATCGCGCTGCCGATCGGCCCGCCGCACCGGCAGGTGGTGGTGGGCACGCCGGGCTATTTCGCCCGCCATGGCGTGCCGCAGACCCCGGCCGATCTGGTCGACCACGCTTGCGCCGTGCACCGGCTCAGCAGCGGTCGGCTGATGGCGTGGGAGTTCACCCGCGATGGGCAGGACTTCGATGTGGCGGTCAGCGGGCCGCTGGTGAGCAACGAGAGCGGGATCGTCTATCGCGCGGCGCTGGGTGGGGCGGTGCTGACCCAGTGTTTCGAGGAGCTGGCCGAGGCCGACCTGGCAGCCGGGCGATTGGTGCGGGTGCTGGATGACTGGCAGCTGCCGTTCCCGGGGTTCCACATCTACTACCCGGCACGGGAGCATCTGCCGCCGAAGCTGCGGGTGTTCGTGGAGTTCCTGCGGGAGGGCGTGTCCGCCGGTTTGTGATGTGGCCTGCACATGGGCGCGCGTAGGTTCGCCAGGACCGACTCCTCAACGAGGTGATGAGATGCAACTGCGAACCGTGCTACTGGCTGCGGCCACCGCGCTTGTCCTGTCTGCCTGTCTGCCGCCGCCACGGCATGATGGTCCTGGCCGCCACGGCGATGATCGTGGCCATGATGACCATCGTGATGGGGATCATCAGGATGGCGACCGCCACGACCGCGATCGCGGTCCCTCTGACCGGTCGTGAGTAAGCTGCCCGGCGGGTAGGCGGCCGCGCGCCTGCGAACTCAGGCCGCGGCCGCGCGCCGCGGCCACCAGGCCAACACCACGGCCGTGCCCGCACATCCCAGCATCACCGCCGTCATCGGCAGCGCGGAGCCATCGTCCAGCGTACCGACCAGCGCACTGGCCGCAGCGGCCAGCCCGAACTGCAATGCACCGACCAGCGATGAGGCACTGCCGGCCGCAAACCGGCCCACGCCCATCGCCAGCGCGACACTGTTGGCAGCGACCATCGGCACGCAGCCGATGCACACGAACAGCGGCGCCACCAGCAACGGCAATGCCGGGCTGTCGCGCAGGATCAGCAGCGTCGCCGCAGTGGCGGCCATCACGCAGACCGCCACCCGCAGGACCGCGATGGGGGAAAGCCGACGCAGCAGCACAACGTTGACGCGGCCGGCGATGATCATGCCGACGGCGTTGAATGCGAACAGCCAGCCGTAGTGCTGCTGGCTGACGCCGTGCAATGACATGAACACATACGGCGAGCCGGCGATGTAGGCGAACATCGCGGCCATCGCGGTCGCACCGGTCAGCGCCGGCACGATGAAACCGGGCATGCGCAGCAACGCTGCGAAGGTGCGCAGGCTGTCGCCCAGGTGCAGCGGCCGGCGGCGGTGGGACGGCAGTGTTTCCGGCAGGCCGCGCCAGACCGAGATCAGGCAGGCACCACCGAACAGCGCCAGGAACACGAACACGCTGCGCCATCCGGCCAGGGCCAGCAACCAGCCGCCCAGCAACGGTGCCAGCACCGGGCCAAGCCCCTGCACCATCATCATCGTGGACAGCGTGCGTGCGGCTTCGCGGGGTTCCATCAGGTCCTGGATCACCGCGCGCGCCACGATCATGCCGGCGCAGCCGCCGACGGCCTGCAGCGCCCGTACGCCGATGAGCAGCTCGACGTGCGGGCTCAGCACCAGCAGCAGCGAGGTCACGGTGAACAGCCAGATCCCGACCAGCAGCGGGCCGCGCCGGCCCCAGGCATCGGTCATCGGGCCGTACAGCAGCTGGCCCACGCACAGGCCCAGGAAGAAGCTGGACAGGCTCATCTGCACATGGGCGACATCGGTGTGCAGGTCACGGGCGATGGCGGGGAAGCCGGACAGGTACATGTCCGTGGCGAAGGGTGCGAAGGCGCTCAGCGCACCCAGCAGCAGCACCAGCCGCGGCGGTGCGTGGCGCACCGCGCGGCGGTCGCGTTCCGCCACTTCACTCACTGCGCAGTCTGCGTGGTGTCGGCGTTGGCCGTCGCGGACTGCGCATCCGCACCGCCACCCAGGACCTTGTACAGCGTGACGCGGTTGCTGGCTTCGGTCAGGCGCAGGGTGATCTGGTCCTGCTGGGCGCTGTACAGCGAACGCTGCGAAGTCAGCGCTTCCAGGTAGCTGTCCACGCCATTGCGATAACGCGCATCGGCCAGGGTGTAGCTGCGCTGGGTCGCATCGACCAGGGCGTTCTGTGCATCCAGCTGCTCGGCCAGGTTGGCGCGTGCGACCAGGGCGTCGGCCACTTCGGAGAACGCGGTCTGGATGGCCTTTTCATAGGTGGCCACTTCGATGCTCTTCTCGATCTTGGCGACATCCAGCGCGCCCTTGAGCGCGCCGGCGTCGAAGATTGGCAGCGTGATCGTGGGGACGAACGACCAGGTGCGGTTGCCGCTGTCGAACAGGCTGGACAACGCATCGCTGCCGCGCCCGGTCGAAGCGGTCAGCGAGATGGTCGGGAAGAACGCCGCGCGCGCCGCACCGACGTTCGCGTTGGCCGCCTTCAACGTGTGTTCGGCCGACAGCACGTCCGGTCGCTGCAGCAGCACGCGCGAATCCAGGTTGGCCGGCAGCGGCGCCAGGGCGACCGAAGCGTCCAGCGCATCGGCGCCTGGCAACAGTGCATCGCCGACCGGCGCACCGACCAGCAGTTCCAGCGCGTTGCGGTCCTGGGCCAGCTGGGTGGTGTAGCTGGCGACGTCGGCGCGCGCACTCTCGACCGTGCTCTGCATCGCGGCCAGGTCCACCCCGGACATCACACCCTCGTCGTGCTGGGCTTGGGTGAGCTTGAGCGACTGGCGCTGGCTGGCCAGGGTGTCCCGGGCCAGCTGCAGGCGTTGCTGGTCGGCGGCCACGGTCAGCCAGTCGGCGGCCACTTCGGCCACCAGGGTCAGGCGCGTGCTGCGCTGGGTCTCGGACGTGGCCAGCCAGGTTTCCAGCGCATCGTTCTTGAGGCTGCGGATGCGGCCGAACAGGTCCAGTTCCCAGCTGCTGATGCCCACTTCGGCAGTGGCGCTCTGGCTGACGCTGCCAGTCCCGGTGGTGCTGCTGCTGGCACTGGTGCGGCTGCGCGACTGGCTGCCGCTGACATCGATGGTGGGGAACAGGTCCGCGCGCTGGATCCGGTACTGCGCGCGCTGCGATTCGATGTTGAGCAGGGCGATGCGCAGGTCGCGGTTGTTGTCCAGGGCCAGGGTGATGACCTGGCGCAGGCGTGCATCCAGGAACACCTGTTGCCAGTCCAGTTCGGCCACCGGCGTGGTGGTCTGGTCGCTGGCGCCCGCGGCGGCGGTGTCGCGGAACTGCGCCGCCACGGGTGCATCGGGACGGGCATAGCGCGGGGCCATGCTGACGCAGCCGGACAGCGCGGCCAGGCAGGCCGCGGCCAGCACGGCACGCGGCAGGAAGGAACGGATCATGGAGTCACCTCGGCGTCGCGCGCTGCGGCCTTGCCCTTGCCCGGGAACAGACTGCGCACGATCACGTAGAACAGTGGAACGAAGAAGATGCCCAGCACCGTGGAGGCCAGGGTGCCGCCGATCACGCCGGTGCCCAGCGAATGGCGGCCACCGGAGCCGGCACCGGTACTGACCACCAGCGGCAGCACGCCCAGCATGAAGGCCAGCGAGGTCATCAGGATCGGGCGCAGGCGCAGGCGCGATGCATGCAGCGTGGCCTTGATCAGCGATTCGCCCTTGTCTTCAAGCTCCTTGGCGAACTCGACGATCAGGATGCCGTTCTTGGCCGCCAGGCCCACGGTGGCCAGCAGGCCCACCTGGAAATACACATCGTTCTCCAGTCCGCGCAGGGTGGTCAGCAGCAGCGCGCCCAGCACGCCGATCGGCACCGCCAGCATCACCGAGAATGGGATCGACCAGCTTTCGTACAGCGCCGCCAGGCACAGGAACACGAACAGCAGCGACACCGCATACAGCAGCGGCGCCTGCGAACCGGACTGCTGTTCCTGGTAGGACAGACCCGACCACGAATAGCCGAACTGGCCGGGGATCTGCTTGACCAGCGAAGCCATCTGCGCCATCGCCGTGCCCGAGCTGACGCCGCTGGCGGCCTGGCCGCTGATCTCCATCGAGGCGGTGCCGTTGAAGCGCGCCAGCGAGGCCGGCGCATAGCCCCAGCCGGTGGTGGAGAACGCCGAGAACGGCACCATGTCGTCGTTGCTGTTGCGCACCGACCAGCGGTTGATGTCCTGCGGCAGCATGCGGGCGCTGGCTTCGCCCTGCACGTAGACCTTCTTGATGCGGCCGCCGTTGACGAAGTCGTTGACGTAGGTGCTGCCCATCGCGGTGCTGAGCGTGGCGTTGATGTCGCTCTGGCTCAGGTCCAGCGCACCGGCCTTGGCATCGTCGATCTTGACGTCGAAGGTCGGTGCATCCTCCAGGCTGCCGTAGCGCACCGCGGTGACCGCGCTGTTCTGGTTGGCCAGTTGCAGCAGCTGGTTCTTGGCCGCCACCAGTGCCTCATGGCCGGCGCCGCCGGTGTCCTGCAGTTCCAGGGTGAATCCCGCACTCTGGCCCAGGCCGGGAATGCCCGACGGTGCCATCGCGAAGATCTGCGCATCGCGGAACTTCTGCGCCATCGCCATGGTGACCCGAGTACCGATGGACGTCGCATCGGCCTTGCGATCGCTCCAGTCCTTGAGTTTGACAAAGCCCATGCCCGAATTCTGGCCGCTGCCGCCCATGCTGAAGCCGGCGACCGACATGATGCTGTCCACTTCCGGTTGCTGCTGGACGTAGGCGGTGACCTCATCCATCACCTTCAGCGTCTGCTGCTGGGTGGCACCGGAGGGAAGTTTGACCTGCACCATCAGCATGCCCTGGTCTTCCTCGGGCAGGAACGACGTCGGCAAGCGCCAGAACAGCAGGCCCATCACCAGCAGCACCACCACGTACACGCCCACGCCGAGCTTGCGGTGGGTGACCACCTTCTCCACGCCGTGGCCATAGCGCTCGGCACTACGGTCAAAGAAGCGGTTGAACCAACCGAAGAAGCGGCCGAGCGGCCCGCGCGTGGTGATGTGGCCACCCTTCTCGATCGGGGTCAGGATGGTCGCGCACAGCGCCGGGGTCAGGGTCATGGCCACCAGCACCGACAGGATCATCGCCGAGGCGATGGTCACCGAGAACTGGCGGTAGATCGCACCGGTGGAGCCACCGAAGAAGGCCATCGGCAGGAACACCGCGGTCAGCACCAGGGCGATGCCGACCAGGGCGCCGGTGATCTGGCCCATCGACTTGCGGGTGGCCTCGTAGGGCGACAGCCCTTCCTCGCTCATCACCCGCTCGACGTTCTCCACCACCACGATCGCATCGTCCACCAGCAGGCCGATCGCCAGCACCATCGCGAACATCGACAAGGTATTGATCGAATAACCCAGCAGCGACAGCACGCCGAAGGTGCCCATCAGCACCACCGGCACCGCAATCGCCGGGATCAGCGTGACGCGCCAGTTCTGCAGGAACAGGTACATGATCGCCACCACCAGGATGATGGCTTCGATCAGGGTCTTGACCACCTCCTCGATGGAGATCTTCACGAACGGCGTGGTGCTGTAGGCCACGTGGTAGTTCAGCCCGCTCGGAAAATAAGGCTGCAGCTCGGTGAGCTTGGCTTCGACCGCCTCGGACACGTCCATGGCGTTGGCGCCGGAGGCCAGTTCGATGCCGATGCCGGCAGCGGACTTGCCGTTGAACTTGCTCACCGCCGAATAGCTCTCGCTGCCCAGTTCGACCTTGGCCACGTCGGACAGCAGGATCCGCGCGCCGCTGGCGTCGGACTTGACCACGATGGCCTTGAACTGGTCGACGGTCTTCAGGCGGCTGCGCGCCGTCACGGTGGCGGCCAGCGACTGGCCTTGCACTGCAGGCAACGCGCCCAGCGAACCGGCGGTGACGTCGCTGTTCTGCGCGCTGATCGCACTGGTGATGTCCGAGGGCATCAGCGAGTAGGTGCGCAGCTTCTCCGGATCCAGCCAGATCCGCATCGAGTACTCCGAGCCCATCACCTGCACGTTGCCCACGCCATTGACCCGGCTCAGCGGGTCCTGCAGCGAGGACACCATGTAGTCGGAGATGTCGGTGCCGTTCATGCTGCCGTCGTCGGAAGTGAAGGCCAACACCATGAAGATGTTGCCGGACGACTTGGTGACCGTGACGCCGGTGCTCTGCACGGAATCAGGCAGCAGCGACTGGGCCTGCTGCAGCTTGTTCTGCACCTGCACCTGGGCGGTGTCCGGGTCGGTGCCCGAGGCGAAGGTCAGGGTGACCTGCGCGCTGCCCGACGAGGTGCTGCTGGACGCCATGTACATCAGGTTGTCCAGGCCGGTCATGTTCTGCTCGATGACCTGGGTGACCGAGTTCTCGGTGGTTTCGGCCGAGGCGCCGGTGTAGGTGGCGCGGATCGAGACCGTGGGCGGGGCGATGTCGGGGTACTGCTCCACCGGCAGGGTGAAGACCGCCAGCGTGCCGGCCAGGGTGATGACGATGGCGATGACCCAGGCGAAGATCGGCCGGTCGATGAAGAAACGTGACATGTGCGGTCCTCAGTCGGCCTTGGCGGAGTCGGCCTGCGCCGCCGCAGGCGCCGCGGTCGCGGCACCGGCAGAGGAGGAGGCACTGGCCACCGTGACCACCTGCCCGGCGTTGACCTTGCTGCCGCCATCGACGATCAGCCTGTCGCCGGCCTTCAGGCCTGCGGTGACCACCCACTGGTCCTTGGTCGCCAGGCCGGTCTGCACCACCTGCTCGACCACCTTGCCGTCGCTGCCGACCAGCTTCGCCACCGCCTCGCCCTTGGTGTTGCGGGTGATCGCGCTCTGCGACACCAGGATGGCGTTGTCGTTGATCGCCATCGGCAGTACGGCGTTGACGTACATGCCCGGCAGCAGCAGGCCGTCGGGATTGGGGATGACCGCGCGCAGGGTGACGTTGCCGGTGCCGGTGTCGACCGAGGTGCCGACGAACTCCAGCGTGCCGGTGTGGGCGTAGGTGCTGCCGTCTTCCAGGGTGATGCTGACCTGGGCCTTGCCGTCGACGGACTTGAGCGCGCCGGAATCGAGCTGCTTGCGCAGCGCCAGCAGCTGGGCGCTGGACTGGCTGACGTCCACGTAGATCGGGTCCAGCTGCTGGATGGTGGTCAGTGCGGTGTCCTGGCTGGCGGTGACCAGCGCGCCCGGCGTGTAGGTGGAGGTGGCGATGCGGCCGCTGATCGGCGCGGTGATGTGGGTGTAGTCCAGGTTGATCTTCGCGGTCTGCAGGGTGGCCTTGGCGGCGAGCACGGCGGCTTCGTCCTGGCGCAGCGTGGCGATGGCGTCGTCGCCATCCTGCTTGCTCACCGCGTCCAGCTTGACCAGGTTCTGGTAGCGCTGCGCCTTGGGCCTAGCCGACTGCACCGCCGCTTCGGCCTGGGCCAGGTCGCCACGGGCCGCGTCGTAAGCCGCCTGGTAGGTGGCCGGATCGATCTGGTACAGCACCTGGCCTGCCTTGACCTCATGGCCTTCGGTGAACAGGCGCTTCTGGATGATGCCGCTGATCTGCGGACGCACGTCCGAGGTCATGTAGGCCACCGTGCGTCCCGGCAGGGTCTGGTCCATCGCCAGGCGCTGGGTGGACACGGCCTGCACGCCGACGGTGGCTTGCGGCTGGGCGGGGGCTTCGGATTTCGAACACGCGGCCAGGCAGCCCGCCAGCATCAGTGGCAGCACCAGCGGGCGCAGGGAAGGACGGCGGTGAGGGAGGGTTGGCATGCAGGCGGCACTCGGGTTTTTTTCCAGGCTGCCACTGTGCCCTGAAAATGTGCAGCAAATATGGAGATTGTCGCGAGGTGCTTGCTTTGCCTGACGCGGGCGTCACTAATGGCCCGGTCCACCGCTGCGCAAGTCCCGCCGCCCGCATGAAATTCGGAATCACTGCCAAGTTGTTCTGCGCCATGCTGGCCGCCTGCGCGGTGGTGCTGGTGGTCAACGGCGTGGCCACCCGGATCGTGTTCGAACGCGGCTTCATGGGCTATCTCAACGACCAGGGCACCGGCCGCATGGAGCACCTGCTGCCGCGCCTGGAAGCCGAATACCGCAAGCACGGCAGCTGGGAATTCGTGCGTGGCCAGCCCGATGCATGGTTCACGCTGCTGCGCCCCAGCGAGATCGATGCCAGTGACCTGGAACTACGCGCACCGCCGGTTTCGGACCAGAGCGGCGCGGTGTTCCGCTTCGCCCTGCTGGATGTGCACGGCCAGCGGGTGATCGGCAATCCCGACATCGGCAACGAGGACGTGCGGCGCGCGATCGTGGTCGACGGCCGCACCGTGGGCTGGATGGCGATGGTGCCGTTCCAGCGCGTGCTGGCCGCCAACGAACGCGCCTTCATCGAACAGCAGCAGCAACGCTGGTGGGCGATCGGCATCGCCTGCGTGCTGGTGGCCGCCACGCTGGCCTGGCTGCTGTCGCGCGCGCTGCTGCGCCGGTTGCGCGGCCTGGCCACGGCGACCCATCGCCTGTCGGCCGGCGACTACGCCACGCGCATCGAAGCCGGGCGCGACGACGAGATCGGCGGCCTGGCGCGCGACTTCAACCGCATGGCCGATGCGTTGGACAGCACCGAGCGGAACCGGCGCGCGTTCATGGCCGACATCTCCCACGAACTGCGCACGCCGCTGGCGGTGCTGCGGGCGGAAC
This sequence comes from Pseudoxanthomonas sp., assembly GCF_027498035.1. Taxonomy (NCBI): domain Bacteria; kingdom Pseudomonadati; phylum Pseudomonadota; class Gammaproteobacteria; order Lysobacterales; family Lysobacteraceae; genus Pseudoxanthomonas; species Pseudoxanthomonas sp. The sequence goes on along the minus strand of NZ_CP114978.1, from coordinate 2,822,474 downwards.
TGGAAGCCATCCAGGACGGCATCCGGCCGATGACGCCGGCCACGCTGGCGCCGCTGCAGGGCGAGGTGCAGCAGCTTGGCAAGCTGATCGATGACCTGCACGACCTGGCGCTGACGCAGTCCGGTGCGCTGGCCTACCAGCGCAGCGCGCTGGACGTGGGCGCGGTGCTGCGGTCCACGCTGGATGGCATGCGCGGCCGTTTCGCCGGTGCCGGCCTGGCGGTGATGGCGCCGGACGACGGCGCGCCGCTGACGTTGCTGGGCGACGAACGCCGGCTGCAGCAGCTGTTCGCCAACCTGCTGGAAAACGCCCTGCGTTACACCGACGCCGGGGGAGTGGTCGCCGTGCAGGCGCAGGCTGTGGATGGCCAGGCGCGGATCGTGATCGAGGACAGCGCGCCAGGCGTGGATGCGGACAAGCGGATGCGCCTGTTCGAGCGTTTCTACCGTGTGGAAGGCTCGCGCAACCGGGCCAGCGGCGGCAGCGGCCTGGGCCTGGCGATCTGCCACAACATCGTGCTGGCCCATGATGGCGTCATCGCCACCGAGCCTTCCGCGCTGGGCGGCTTGCGTATCGTGCTGACCCTGCCGCTGGCCGCATGAACATACCGACCGACAGCGCCGGTTCCGTGTTGGTCGTCGAGGACGAACCGCGCCTGGCCGCGGTGCTGCGCGACTACCTGCACGCGGCCGGCTATCACAGCGAGTGGGTGGCCGATGGCGCGCGGGTGATGGAGGCCTTCCACGCGCGGCGCCCGGACCTGGTGCTGCTGGACATCATGCTGCCCGGCCGCGACGGCGTGGACCTGTGTCGCGCCATCCGCGCGATCAGCGACGTGCCGGTGATCATGGTCACCGCGCGGGTGGAGGAGATCGATCGCCTGCTTGGCCTGGAAGTCGGCGCCGACGACTACATCTGCAAGCCCTTCAGTCCGAAGGAAGTCATCGCGCGCGTGGGTGCCGTGTTGCGACGCTATCGACACGGCCAGTCCAATCCACCGGTGGCCGGCCTGGCCATCGATGAAGCGGCGACGCGCGCGCTGCTGCATGGACAGGCGCTGGACCTGACCGCGGTCGAATTCCGCCTGCTGCGCACGTTGCTTGGCAGCCCGGGCCGGGTGTGGTCGCGCGAACAGTTGCTCGATCACCTGTATGCCGACCACCGCGTCGTCACCGACCGCACCGTGGACAGCCACGTCCGCAACCTGCGGCGCAAGCTGCTCGAGGCCGGCCTGGAAGAAGACCCGATCCGCTCGATCTACGGCATGGGCTACCGGCTGGAAGCCTGAGCGCGCTCAGCCCTGCGGATCGCCCAACGCCTCTGCATACACCTGCGTGACCCAGTCCACGAACGCGCGCACACGCGGCGGCGGGTGGCGGCTGGGCAGCAGCAGGTGCACGGGGATCGGTGGTGGTGCCCAGTCGGCGAGCACCTGCACCAGCGCGCCACTGGCCAGTTCGTCGGCCACGCCCAGCGGCGGGATCTGGATCAGGCCATGGCCGTGCACCGCGGCGGCGACGTAGTTGCGTGATTCGTTGACCTTGAGCCAGCCGCCGATGGGGAAATCGCGCGGCTGGCCGTCGATGAGGAACGCAAACGGATAGCCGATGTCGTGGTTGGGCGCGAAGAAGCCCACTGCCTGGTGCTGCGCCAGCTGCTCGGGATGCACGGGCGTGCCATGCGCGGCCAGGTACCCCGGGCTGGCGCAGACCACTTCGCGCAGCGTGCCCACGCGCCGCGCCACCAGCGACGAGTCGCGCAACGGCCCACTGCGCAGCGCGCAGTCCACGCCTTCGCGCACCAGGTCGATCAGCCGGTCGCCGCTGCTGATCACCAGCGCGATGTCCGGGTAGCGCGCATGGAACTCATGCAGGCGTGGCAGCACCAGCTGGGTCGCATGGCTGCCGTGCATCTCCACGCGCACGCTGCCGCGCGGACGGGCCGCGACATTGCGCAGCGCGCCTTCGGCTTCCTCCAGGTCGGCCAGCAGGTGCACGCAGCGCTCGTAGAAGGCCTGGCCGTCGACGGTGGTGCGCACCTGGCGGGTGGTGCGTTCCAGCAGGCGGCTGCCCAGGCGGGCCTCCAGCTGCTTGATCGCATGGGTGGCGGTGGCGCGCGGCAGGTCCAGTTCGGCTGCGGCACGGGTGAAGCTGCCCAGCTCGACGATGCGGACGAACAGGTGCAGCGAGTCGAAGCGGTCCATGGTCGCCATTGTTGTCCCAGATTGAATGGTTCTGGCAACTGGTGCGGATTTATCCAGCCAGGGCCAATAGCCAGACTGTGCCCATCCCGCCGGCCTGGCCGGCACACGATGAGGACTTCGCCATGCACCCTTCGACCAAGACCGCGCTGGTAACCGGCGCTTCCCGCGGCATCGGCCGCGCCATCGCCCAGCGCCTGGCCGCCGACGGTTTCAATGTGGTGGTTGGTTATGCCGGCAACGCGGCCAAGGCAGCCGAGACCGTAGACGCCATCACCGGTGCCGGTGGCCAGGCCATCGCCGTGCAGGCCGACGTCGCCGATGCGGCCGCGGTGGACGCCCTGTTCGCACAAACCCTCGCACGCTTCGGCCGCGTCGACGTGGTGGTCAACAGCGCCGGCGTGATGGACATGGCACCGATCACCACCGACAGCCTGGACAAGTTCGATGCGATGGTCGCCACCAACCTGCGCGGCGCCTTCCTGGTGCTGGCCCGGGCCGCGCAGCACGTGGCCGAGGGCGGCCGCATCGTCGCGCTGTCGACCAGCGTGATCGCCAAGTCCTTTCCCAACTATGGCCCGTACATCGCCACCAAGGCCGGTGTCGAAGGCCTGGTGAAGGTGCTGGCCAACGAGCTGCGTGGGCGCAACGTGACCGTCAACGCCGTCGCGCCCGGGCCAACGAGCACCGAGCTGTTCCTGACCGGCAAGAGCGAGGAACAGATCGCCCAGCTGGCCAAGCTGCCGCCGCTGGAACGCCTGGCCACGCCGGAGGACATCGCCGCGGTGGTTGCCTTTCTCGCCGGTGCCGATGGCGGCTGGGTCAACGCCCAGGTGCTGCGCGCCAACGGCGGCTTTGCCTGATCCATCCCCACAACCTAGGAGTTTTGTCATGCCGTTTGCCAACTACAAGTTCCCCGAAGGCATCCTCGATGCCGCGCGCAAGGAAGACCTCATCCACCGCACGACGGCGCTGTTCGTCGAATACTTTGGCGAAGGCGTGCGCCCCTACAGCATGGTCCTGGTCGAGGAAGTCGCCGACGGTGGCTGGGGCCGCGCCGACGAAACCCTCACGTTGGCGAAAATGGGATTGTCCAAGGCCTGATCCATGGCCGCGATCGTGCGCGGCGCGTGTGACGGACTGGGGACTTGCCCGCTGGTGCACGACCGAGGCGATGCACGAAGACTTCGTCGTCAGGCCCTCGCGGGTGTTCATCGGTGGCTGCGCGGCGCAGGCGCTGGCGACGCGCGTTCGACAGAAGGGTGTTTTAGTTTCCGATCCTGAGCCAGGGTGCGCACAGCGCCACCGCGAACAGCGCCATCGCAACGCCGACCAGGGCCAGGACCAGGCTTGATCCGTACGCCACAAAGCCGATCAGCGCCGGTCCGGCAAGCACGCCGGCGTAGGCCATCGTGGTCACTGCGGGGATGGCGATGCTCTCGGGCATGGCCCGCTGCAGGCCGGTGAGGGAGAACAGCGCCGGCACGACGTTGGCGCAGCCCAGTCCGATCAGCGCGTAGCCCACCAGCGCGACCTGCCAGACCGGAGTGAGCGTGGCGACCAGGAAGCCCGCGCCCCCGAGCATGCCGCCGAGCACGATCGAGCGCGTACGGCCGAAGCGTTCGACCAGTGCATCGCCCAACAGCCGGGTGATGGTCATCGCCAGCGAAAAGACGACGTAGCCCAGGCCGGCATGGCCCGGATCGACCTGGCGCACCTCGGTCAGGAAGACCGCGCTCCAGTCCAGCACAGCGCCTTCGGCGAGGAACGCGACAAAGGCCAGCAGGCCGATGAGCAGCACCACGCCCTTGGGCACTGCGAACGTGGGTGCATCCTGTTCGACCCGGTCGCTGCGCCAGTGCCGGAGCGCGACGGCGGCCAGCGCCACCATGGCGACCACCGCAAGCAGCGCGGCGAACCACGGCTGCAGCCGCAAGCCCAGCATCAAGGTCATGAGCGCTGCGCCGACGAAGCCACCGATGCTGTAGAAGGCGTGGAACCCGGACATCATCGTGCGTCCGCTTTCGCGCTCGACGGTCACGGCCTGCACGTTCATCGTGCAGTCCATCGCGCCCATCGCCGCACCGAACACCAGCAGCGTGGCACCCAGCCAGAACGGCGTGGCCACCAGCGCCAGCAGCGGCAGCATGGCCAGCATCAGCAAGGTGCTGGCCACCATGACGTTCCTGCAGCCCTGCCTGGCGGCCAGCACGCCGGCCACGGGCATGGCGACCAGCGAACCGATGCCCAGACACAGCAGCACGACGCCCAGGGTCGCTTCGTCCATGCCGGTGCGGTGTTTTGCAAACGGCACGATGGTGGCCCAGACGGCGGTGACGAATCCGGGGATGAAAAAGGCGATGCGGGTGGCGTGTTGCTGGGACTTCGGGGAAGAAAGCATGAGGGAATGGACGTTCGGGAAGTGCCTTATCGGCGGGTGCGGGTGGCCTGGAGCGCGGACGTCGAGTCGCGGGTGACAAGGGCGTGGGGGTGGATGACCTCGCGCCACGACGGCATCGCCGCGCACGTCAGCGCATCCAGCAGCAGGTCCACCGCAGTGGACGCCATCTGCGCGATCGGCTGCTGCATCACGGTGAGCGCCGGCCAGGCGCGCCTCGCGGCGGCCGTGTCGTCGAACCCTGCAACGGACAGCGCGCCCGGCAGACGCAGCCCCGCCTGCTGCGCGGCCCACTGCGCACCCATGGCCATGTCATCGTTGCTGGCCACGATCGCCGTGGGGCGCGGTGTGCCCGCAAGCATCCTGGCGGTGGCTGCGCAGCCTGCCTGGAACGTGAAATCCCCGGCGATGACATGCGGCTTGCGCACGGGCAGGCCAGCACGCGCCATCGCATCCTGATGGCCGCGCAGGCGTTGCCCGCTGTCGCCGTGGCCTGCGGGGCCGGTGATGAAGCCGATCTGTCGATGTCCCAATTCGATCAGATGCGAGGTGAGCTGATCGGCTGCCTTTCGATTGTCGATCCTGACCGTATGCATCTGGTTCAAGGGACCGGCTGCGGCAAGGGCGACCGCGGGGATGCCGAGTCGGCCAAACACGGGCGAGTCGGCCAGGCACTCGGCGAACGGAGGCACCAGGACCAGCGCCTCGGCCCCGCCTGCCAGGGCCTGGGCCACCAATGTCTCGGCATCGGCGGTCAGGACGCCTGCGGTATCGCGAACCAACAGTTGTGTGCCGCGTGCGTTGGCGGCGTTGAGCGTGGCCAGCAGTACCTCGGTCAGGAAAGGCGTGCGGGTGTCCGGATACAGCAGGGCGATCCGGGTGCCGGACGCGCCGGCCAGGCGCCTGGCTTCAATGTTCGGCACATAGCCGGTCTGGGCAATGGCCTCCCGCACGCGCTGCCTGGCTTCGGCGCCGACCTTGCCGGTCCCGTTGATGACATTGGACACGGTCATGGTCGAGACCGCAGCAATGTCAGCCACGGCCTTGAGCGTCACTGCGCTGGAACTGCGATTGCGCCTGGCCACTGGACACCGCCGCCTCGGTGAAAGAATGGCGCGCAGGCTAGGGAGGTTTATCGCTAAACTCAATGCCGCGAAACGTCGGGCGATTGCGCGTGCCCAGCCCGGGCGTCAGGCGATGGCAGCCGCCCCGGACCTGTTGCAGGCAGCGGGCAGGTCGGGCTCCATCGGGCCTTGCCGGCGTGGCGTGAAGGCAGGCTGGCCTGCCGCACGCTGTGTGACTTCATGGGGCATGACAAGCGCGATGCGCGTCGTGAGCTGGAAGCGCACACGAACATGCACACCATTCAATCCAGCCGCATCACGCCCTTGCGTGGCGTGCTGGTGCCCAGGGTGTCCTGCGTGACCGGTTCGCCCAGTTCACGCAATACGGTTGCCTGTTCGGTCAGCGGCACGCGGGCGATGGTGTCTTCGATCTTTGCCAGGCGTACGAACTCGGGCAATCCGAGCGTGCGCCGCAGCCAGGCGGCGGTCCGCGGCCAGCGCGCCGCGTCGACCTCGAAACGCACGAGGCCGGCATTGCGGAAGAAGCTGGCGATGGAGAGGTCGGCGATGGACAGCGCGCCCAGCAGATACCCGTCCTGCGGCATCTGCGGTTCCAGCCAGTCCAGGCACGCCGGCAGGTCCACATCGCGCGCGTGGTTGAACGATGCTTCGTCCAGGTCTTCCTTGAACAGGAAGCGCTTGGGCCCGCGCTGGTAGAACATCTTCGCCACGATGACTTCGCCCAGGCGCGCGTCGGCGTATTCCTCCAGCCAGCGCGCCTGGGCGCGTTCGCCGATGTCGGCCGGATACAGCGACGGCGTGGGGTGGCGGTCTTCCAGGTACTGGCAGATCACGCTGGAGTCGTTGATGACGCGCGGCCCGTCGATCAACACCGGGATGCGGCGCAATGGACTGAGTTTCTCGAAGTCATCGCCGCCCAGGAACGGGGCGATCGGATCGATGGTGTAGCGCAGGCCCTTGATGCCCATGCACACCAGCACCTTGCGCACGTAGGGCGACAGGTAGCTGCCCACGATGTGATAGACCGGCTTGCTCATGCATCCCTCCCGGGTGCGTGTGGAAGCACGATGCTAACGGCTGCTGCACCCGGGCGCGGTGCTGGCCGCGTGCGATCAGCGGCGACGCTTCTCCAGCAGCAGCTTGATGCCCACCGCCACCAGGGCCAGGACCAGCCCGGCGGCCAGGGCCAGCAACGCGAGCAGCAACCAGGAGGCCATCAGCGGAACACCACGGTGCGGTGGCCGTTGAGCAGGATGCGGTGTTCGACGTGGCGGCGCACCGCGCGCGACAGCACCACCGATTCGATGTCGCTGCCCAGGCGGACCAGGTCGCGCGGGGTCATGGCGTGGTTCACGTGGGCGATGTCCTGTTCGATGATCGGGCCTTCGTCCAGGTCCGGAGTCACGTAATGCGCGGTGGCGCCGATGATCTTGACCCCGCGCGCGTGCGCCTGGTGGTACGGCTGGGCGCCCTTGAAGCTGGGCAGGAAGCTGTGGTGGATGTTGATCGCGCGCCCGGCCAGCGCGGTGCACAGCTGCGGCGAGAGGATCTGCATGTAGCGCGCCAGCACTACCAGGTCGATGCGTTCGCGTTCGACCAGCGCCAGCAGTGCGGCTTCCTGTTCGGCGCGGTTGTCCGCGTTCACCGGCAGGTGGTGGAAAGGCACGCCGTAGGAGTCGCTGAGCGGGCCGAAATCGGCATGGTTGGACGCGACCGCGGCGATCTCGACCTTGAGCTGTTTGCTGTGGGTGCGGAACAGCAGGTCGTTGAGGCAGTGCCCGTGCTTGCTGACCAGCACCAGCAGGCGCGCCTTGGCGTTGGCGTCGCGGATCTGCCAGTCCATCGCGAATTCGGCGCCCAGCGGTGCGAACCGTTCGCGCAGCGCCTCGGCATCCAGCGCCTGCGGCAGGTCGAAATGCACGCGCAGGAAGAACCGGCCGGTGTCGGCATCGCCGAACTGCTGGGCATCGGAGATGTTGCAGCCGGCGTCGAACAACAGGCCGCTGACGCGGTAGACGATGCCCGTGCGGTCAGGGCAGGAGAGGGTGAGGATGTGGTCGCGGGGCATAGGCACGGGATTTTAAGGCCCGGCGCCCTGCTTGCGGCCAATCGTTTCAATCGTCGTCTTGTTCGTCCTGGCGGTGCTTGCGTCGATGGCGGCGGCGCGCGTTGGCCGCCTCCAGCCGTTCCAACGATTCGGCGACCGGCGTTTCCACCGCTTCCTGGGTGGTGATGAAGGCGCGCTTGTGGCCTGGATCTTCCAGCCGGCCCTGCACCAGGAACACATGTTCGCCCTGTTCCACCAGGCCGATATGCCGGCTCAGCACCACGTGATCCACGCGGCGGAAGCCCTTCTCGCGGGCCAGGGGCATCAGCCGGGCGATCATCCGGGCGCTGGTGTCATCGGGTTCACGACCGACTTCGGCATCGAGCTGGTGCACGCCGCGCGCGATCTGTTCGTAGAGCCGATGCTCGGGATGTTCCGGATGGTCCGGTCCGATCACCTCCGAGGAATGCGCCTGGGCCTCGGCGCTCACGGTCGAAGCTCCGGCCTGGACGGGGTGCGGCCTGGACGATGAAAGCGGAAATGCATGTGTCCTCCAATGACACGGGCGAGCGTGGGCACCTTATCCGCAGTGTGCGTCCTGGCTCAAGGACGCACGTCCGGGTCTGGCGACCGCGCCGTCGTCGCACCCGAGGCTCTACCATGTCGCCCCCATGCTCCCCCTTGCGGGTGCCTGAAGCGCAGGCACGTGCGGGCAGCGCAAGACATCGAACGAGAAACGCCTGATGGCAATCCCCAAGACCGGCGTGCAGGCCGACCAGTTGCTCCTGGACGAACGACTCAACGCGCTGCAGCGGGTGCTGGCCCCTTATCCGTGGGCCTACGACCTGAGCATGGTGGGGCTGCTCCTGCTGCTGGCATGGCTGGCCAACTGGGTGACGAAACGGGTGTTGCTGCGCACCCTGCGGAAGCTGCTGACGCGGTTGCCGTGGTGGGGGAAGAACGGGGGCGACACGTCCGAAGGCGGCAAACCCCTGCGCCTGTCGATGATTCCGCGCCTGGCCAACGTGGTGCCGGCCCTGGTGATCCAGGCGGGACTGGGCTGGATCCCCGATCTTCCGGCCAAGCTGCAGGAAGTCCTGCGTGCGTCCTGCCAGGCATGGATCGTGCTGACGGTCGTGCTGGCCATCTCCAGCGCATTGAACGTCATCAATGTGCTCTATGAGCGCCGTGCCGATGCTCGCAACAGGCCCATCAAGGGTTTCCTGCAGATCATCAAGATCGTCCTGTTCGTGCTGGCCGGGCTGTCCGTGGTCGCCACCCTGTCCGGCGTGACCTTCACGCATATCGTGACCGGGCTGGGGGCGGTGATGGCGGTGCTGATCCTGGTGTTCCAGGACACGCTGCTGTCGCTGGTGGCCAGCGTGCAGATCAGCAGCGACGGACGCGTGCGGGTCGGGGACTGGATCGAGATGCCCAGCCAGAACGCCGACGGCACCGTGACCGACATCGCCCTGCACACCATCACCGTGCAGAACTGGGACATGACCATCTCGGCGATCCCCACCAAGAAGCTGATCAGCGAATCGTTCAAGAACTGGCGCGGGATGTACGCCTCGGGCGGCAGGCGGATCAAGCGCGCGCTGCACCTGGACCAGCACAGCGTGCGCTTCCTGAGTGACGAGGAAGTCGAGCGGCTGCGCCAGTTTCCCCTGCTCAATGCCTACGTCGAGGACAAGCACAGCGAGTTCCAGGCCTGGAAGGCGGGGTTCACCGAGAAAGGCATCGCCCCGACCGTGGAACGGCGGATCACCAACCTCAGTGCGTTCCGCGCCTACGTGGACCAGTACCTGAAGCATCATCCGCGCATCAAGCCGGACATGCTGCAGTTCGTGCGTGAACTGCAGCCGGACGCCAACGGCCTGCCGATGGAGATCTGGTGCTTTGCCAGCGAGACCGGAATCATCGGTTACGAGAGCATCCAGGCCGACGTCATCGACCACCTGCTGGCGGTACTGCCATCGTTCGACCTGCATGTGTTCCAGGTCTCCAGCGACGCCATGCTGATGCGCGAGGCCGAGGGCAAGCAGCTGGACCGCAAGCACATTCTCGCCGCGATTACCGGCTGAGCCCGCGCTGCCCGCGCATTCCCGGCCGGTACGGCGATGGCTGGTTCGCACAGCGGCCCCGAGCGCTGTGCGAACAGGAACCGGTCGCGCAACATCAGGGTCAGTCAGCCGTCTTCCAGCAGGCCGCGGACGATCAGCACCAACCCGGTGTCGCGCCTCCTTCCTGGCGCACGTCACGCAAGCGTGGGTACTACTTGCGTGCGACGGAGTAGAGGACCTGCTGATTGCGGGTTTTCTGGAACTCTTCCAGGCTCTGCCCACGCATGGCGGCGTAGATATGCAGGTTGGAGACACCGACGACTGCGCCGAGTTTTTCCAGCACGAAAAAGCTGGCCCCGTACTGGATCAGTGCGCGCCAATCCACGTCGCGCAGCATGGTGCGCTCCTGCTCCGATAGCCCGCCTTCTTCGAACAGCGCCTCGCGGTCGGCCAGGAAACGCTCGCGCCAGGCCGGCACAACCAGGCGGTGCAGGAACCGGTTGAGCCGGTAACCCTTGCGGCTGCGCAGCAGGTCGAAGGGATAGCTGCCCTCGAGATCCTCCACCCCGCTGAGCTGGGAGTGCACGTGGAGGCGGCGGCGCTCGCTGACTTCCGGCGTAGGCGTGCGGGCCTCGTTCTCCAGGATCAACGTGCCAATGGCGGTCATCGATGGCAGGTAATAGCCCTGGTGGAGCTTGTTGACCCGCGCCGACAATGCGCCACGCATGATCAGCCACATGACAACCTCCGAGCCTTCAACCCCGCCAAGGCGCGCGTACTCAGCCGTCGTCATCTCGGTCAGTGGCTCAGGATCGTTGACCAGCATGTCCAGGAACTGCTCGTCCCAGGCGGTGTTGTTGAATCCGCAGCGCTCGCCATGGACCTGGTGCGACAACCCGCCGGTGGACACGATCGCCACCTTGGTATCGGACGGATAACTCTCGATCGCACGGCGCAGCGCCTGGCCCAGGCGGTAGCAGCGACGCGCCGTCGGCACGGGAAACTGGATCACCCCGACCTGCAGCGGCACGATCCTGACCGGCCAGCCGCCCTGGGCATCATGCGGCAGCAGCGCCGAGAGGGGCGAGAACAGGCCATGGTCCAACGGGCGATCCTGGAAGAAGGACATGTCGAACTCATCGGCCACCAGGCTCATGCCGATGTGCGCAGCCAGCTCCGAATCCCCGCCAACGGCAGGCAGGTCACGCGGCAGCCCGCCCTCGTCGGCGACCTCGTACTTGTCGTCTATGCCCAGGCTGAAAGTGGAGTAGTGGTCGAAGAAGAACGAGGTGGCGTGGTCGTTGAAGATATACAGCAGCACGTCGGGCTTGTTCTCCTCCAGCCAGGCGCGCATCGGCGCGAAGCTTTCGAAGATCGGCTTCCAGGCCGGGTCCTCGCGCTTGTCGTGGTCGACCGCAAAGCCGATCGTCGGAGTGTGCGAGACGGCCAGGCCGCCCAAAATTTTTGCCATGTCTGCTGATTCCTACACAAGAACGGGATGAAACGACCGTGGGTAGCGTCCTGCCGATGCTGCACGGCAAGCCATCAAGGCCTGGCCCGCCTCTCGCCTGGCCGCGGCCGGTTGCCGACCATCGACGTGCCGGCCAGCAGGGCAGGGATGCACAACAGTGCAATCACGCCACTGGCCCCCAGCGGAGTGGCAAGCAGCACCCCCCCCACCGACGAGCCCACGATCGCGCCGAACCGACCCACGCCCAGCATCCAACTCACGCCGGTACCGCGGATCAGGGTTGGGTACAGTATCGGCGCGTGTGCATTCAGGCCGGTCTGGGCGCCGCTCATGCAGAAGCCGGCGGCGGTCACCAGTGCGATCAGGCTGAACCCCTCCTGGCCAAACACGCCCAGCAGCACCAGCGAGACGGCACCAGCCGCATAAGCCCCTGCGATCACCCTGCGCGGCGTGGTCCGGTCCATCAGCCAACCGACCAGCAGCGCCCCGGCCGTTCCGCCGATCTGGAACATCGCGGTGACCACTGCGGCGTGACCGAGGTCGATGCCGCGCGCGCCGAGCAGGGTCGGCAGCCAGCCTGTCAGCAGATAGATCACCAACAGGCCCATGAAGTTGGTGATCCACAGCTTCAACGTCAGCGACGTGTATCCATTGCGGAAGAGCTGGCCGGCCCCCGGCTTCTGCACGGTCGTCTCGTTGCAGACAAAATGCGTGTCCGGGGCGAAGCTCCCCCCGTAGCGTCGCAGGACCGTGGCGATGCGGGCGTCGTTGCCCTTGCGAAGCGCCAGGAAGCGGATCGATTCGGGAAGCAACAGGAACAGCACGAACACCATCAGCAGCGGCAGCACCCCGGCGAAGATCAGTGTGCCCTGCCAGCCATGGGAAGGGATCAGCCATGCGCTGATGAAGCCGCCGCAGCCCGAGCCGAGGTTGAAGCCGGTGTACATCAACGTCATCAGGAAGCCACGACGACGCGAGGGCAGATACTCGCAGAGCAAGACGTTGGCAATCGGCATCGCTGCACCAAGCCCCATGCCGGTCAGGAAGCGCAGCACGGCCAGCGCTCCGATCGAATTGGCATAGGCCGATAGCAAACCGAAGATGCCGAAGCACGCCACTGCGCCGAGCAATATGCCCTTGCGACCAAAGCGATCGGCGCAGGGCCCCGCAGCCAGCGCGCCACAGGCAAGCCCGAACATGGCAGCTCCCATGACCGAGCCGAAGACTGCCGGGGTGATGCTCCAGTCGTGCATCAGGGCCGGTGCCACGAACCCCATGATCGCCGCGTCCAGGCCATCCAGGACCGCCACGATGAAGCACAGGGCCAGGATCAACCACTGTCCACGGCTGACCGGCCGGCTATTGATCCACTGCTGCAGGTCTACGATCGATTGCGATGATGCACCGGGCAGCAGCGGGGCCGAGGATTCGAGCGAAGCGGTTCCGTCAATCATCACAGGCCCCGACGCGTCAGCTGTGCATCCAGCCGCGGGTACACCCGACGGGCGTTGCCTTCGAACACCTTGCGCTTGTCCTCCTGCGGGATGTCCAGCGCATCGATGTAGCGCTTGGTGTCGTCGAAGTAATGCCCCGTCTGCGGGTCGATCCCGCGCACCGCGCCGACCATCTCCGAACCGAACAGGATGTTGTCCACGTCGATCACCTCGAACAGCAGGTCGATGCCCGGCTGGTGGTAGACGCAAGTGTCGAAGAACACGTTCTTCATCACGTGTTCGGACAACGGCGGCTTGCCCAGCATGTCGGCCAGGCCGCGGAACCGCCCCCAGTGATACGGCACCGCGCCGCCACCGTGCGGGATGATGAAGCGCAGCTCAGGGAAATCCTTGAACAGCTCGCCCTGCAGGAACTGCATGAAGGCGGTGGTGTCGGCATTGAGGTAATGCGCACCGGTGGCGTGGAAGTTGGCGTTGCAGCTGCCGGAGACATGCACCATCGCCGGCACGTCCAGCTCGACCATCTTCTCGAAGAACGGATACCAGGCCTTGTCGGTCAGCGGCAGGCCGGTCCAGTGGCCGCCGGAGGGGTCGGGATTGAGGTTGCAGCCGACGAAGCCCAGTTCATTGACGCAGCGCTCCAGCTCGGAAACCGAATGCTCGATCGACACGCCCGGCGACTGCGGCAGCTGGCACACGCCGATGAAGGTCTGCGGGTACAGCTGCACCACGCGCGCGATCAGGTCGTTGCAGTGGCGGGTCCACTGCTGGCTCACTGCTTCGTCACCGACGTGATGGGCCATGGTGCTGGCGCGCGGCGAGAAAATGGTCATGTCCGCACCGCGCTCACGCAACAGGCGCAGCTGGTTGGATTCCACGCTCTCGCGCAGTTCGTCGTCGGAGATGGCCGGGTACTGCGCCGCGGGCAACGATGGATCCTTGAAGTGCGCGACCTGCGCCTTGCGGAAGGCGTCGTGGCCCGCAGGTGCGGTCGTGTAGTGACCGTGGCAATCGATGATCATTGAAGTTGATTCTCTGGTATTGCCTGGGAGTGTTCAGCCGAACAGCAGGCCGTCGAACAGCTTTCGCGCGGTGCGCAGGGTCGCTGCCCGGGTGACCGATCCGGCCGAATCAATGTCGAGCACGCATGTGGCCGACCCGCTCGGATGTTCAACCGCCAGTGTCTTGGAGAAGCCCTGTGGGACCTGGGCCAAATCATGGGCTGGCGTGTCTTCAAGCAGGCAGGCCGTGGCCACCGTGACCGCACCAAGCACGCCGATCGAGGCATGACACCGGTGAGGGATGAAGGAGCGCACCTTGATCGCGCCGCCGCGCGTCGGCGCGCAAACCAGCATCAGCTTGGGCACCGACTGCTGCCGGACATCGCCCAGGTTCATCAGCGGGCCGGCCTGGAGCCGGATCGATTCCAGCCGCTTCTTCAGCACGATGTTCTCGTCCAGGGCGTTCGGCTCCTCGCTCCCGGTCACGCCCAGATCCTCTGCGCGCAGCACGACACAGGGCATGCCGTTATCGATCAAGGTGACCTGCACCCCATCAATCAGGTCCACCGCCCTCCCGGTGGGGAGCAGCGCTCCGCAGGAAGACCCCGCGATACCCGCAAAGATCAGCGGAACCGGCGCGGCGGTGCCCGGGACGCCGTCGATGCTGGCATCGCCTGCGTACGTGACGTGGCGGTCAGGCGTCTCGACAATGGCCGTGGCGAACGTGCCGGTGTTGACCATGAAGATACGCACCTCGGTCCGGCCGCACGCCGCCTCAAGCAAGCCGCGTTCGATGGCGAAGGGCCCGACTCCAGCCAGCAGGTTGCCGCAGTTCTGCGCGTCGCTGACCAATGCCTGGTTCACGAAGACCTGCAGGAACAGGTAGTCCACGTCTGCGTCGGGACGGTCCGAACGCGAGACGATCGCCACCTTGGATGTCAGTGGGTCCGCCCCACCGATGCCGTCGATCTGGCGAGGGTCGGGGGAGCCGAATGCGCGCAGCAGGAATGCGTCGCGTGCGCTGGTGTCCGCCGGAAGTTCCTCCCGTAGGAAGAAGGCGCCCTTGGACGTTCCGCCGCGCATCCACATTGCCCGCACTGCCTCAGACATAGCGCAATCCCTTGGCCGTCAATCGCTCACGCATGCCATAGATGTCGAGTCCGAGCTCGCCGCGGGCCAGTCGTTCGCGCTTTTCCGCTTCCCTGGCCTCCCGCTCCAGGCCATTGGCCAGCACCGAGGCGGCTTGCTCGCGGGCAACCACGCAGACGCCGTCGTCGTCGGCGACCACGACGTCTCCCGGCCTGACCAGCACGCCAGCACAGACCACGCTGACATTCACCGAACCCAGTGTCTCCTTGACGGTGCCCTGCGCATGGATCGCCCGGCTCCACACCGGGAACTTCATCTGGGTCAGGTCGCGCACGTCGCGGACGCCGGCATCGATGACCAGCCCGCGACAACCGCGTGCCTGGGCCGAGGTTGCCAGCAGGTCGCCGAAATAGCCGTCCGTGCAGTCGCTGGTGGGCGCGACCACCAGCACGTCACCGGGCTGAAGCTGCTCGATGGCGACGTGCATCATCCAGTTGTCTCCCGGGGGCACGGAGACGGTGACGGCAGTTCCAGCCAGGCGTGCGCCGGCATAGATCGGCCGCAGTCGCTGGTGCGCCAATCCCGCCCGCCCCTGGGCCTCATGGACCGTGGCCACCCCAAGCTGGGCCAGCCCATCTACGGTCGCCGCATCCGGCCGCTGCACCTTCGTGATCACAACGGGCATCTCAAGCCGCTCCCTCAGATTGCGGAATCCTCCAGCAGCGACCGACCGTCCTGCATCGAGGTGCTGTTACAAACGCGCGAAGCAATGGAGGCTTCATGTTGTTCCCTTTACCTGGTCAAAAATCGGCACTGAAACGCAGCCCGTACATACGAGGCTGTGACACGGCGATCGTCGTGGCGTTGGCGATGGAGGAGCTGTAGGTGTTGACCTGACCAATCATCTGCACATCGTTCTCGATGTTGTTGACGAATGCCTGCAGGTTCCATGAGCGCCCGGCCGGATACCACGTCAGGCTGGCGTCGCTGCGCGTGTAGTCGTCCTGGGTCAGTCGGACCGGTGTGGTGAAGTCGCTGACCAGGTACTTGCTGCTGTACTTGGAGTACAGGCGCAGGCGCAGTTCGTCGCCACTTCCCAACATGAAGCTGTGGTTGAGCGCGACCGAACCGACGAACTTCGGTGTCTTGTCGATGGCCGTCCCCGACCAGTCCACGTCCTGGTTCACGCCTGCCATGAACTCCTTGAACTCGGTGTGCTGCCAGGCGGCAGTGACCACCACGTTGGTGTTGGCCGAGAAGTCGAAGGTCGCGTCGTTCTCCCAGCCATACATCTGCGCTGGCACGGTTCGGGTGAAGATGACCGTGCTGCCGGAGATGTTGACCAGGCTGCTGACCTGCATCTTGGAGTAGTCGTAGTAGTAGACGGCCGAGTTGAGGCGGACCGCCTGCCCGAACTTGCCTTTGTAGCCAGCCTCATAGGCAAGCAGTTCCTCGGGCTCGTAAGTGCCCATGCTCAGGGTGACCGGATCGAAGTCATTGAAGCCGCCAGCCTTGTAGCCCGTGGCGAGGGAGGCGTACCAGAGGTCATCGGGCGTTGCCTGGTAATTGAGGCCAAGCCTCCAGGTCGATTTATTCGCTTTCTGGTAACCGTCAGCAGAAGGACCGATGCAATCCTCGGGTGCCACGCAGGTGCCACCGGAGGCGTCGGGCCAAGGCCCTGCGCCTGCCGCGAACGTGCCGACACGCCGGACTTCATCGGACGAGTAACGCGCGCCGGTCACGACGCCCCATCGATCATTCAGGTGCCACGTCGCCTGGGCAAACAGGCCACGCGAGGTGTGTACCGTGTTGTTGACCGGGTCAATGCTGTTGATGCTGGCTTCGTAGCTGGGATCACTGACCGGCGCGGTCCAGTCGTGGTCGCTTTCGTGGATGTCTTCCCGGTAGTAGTTCAAGCCTGCGACGTAGTCCACGCGTCCCGGGTCGGTGTTGGATAGACGCAGCTCATGCGAGTCCGTGTTGACCTTCCCGGCATACTGGCCCCAGCCATAGAGTGACTGGAACCCAGCGGGTGGTCCCTGGTAGTTCGCATCGGGATTGTTGTTGGATGAACTGAAATCGTTCGCTTCGAAATGATGCCGGGCGCCCACCCATGTCAGGGTCGCACCGCCGAAGTCATAGCTGACATCGGTGTTGAAGTTGAGGAAGTCCTCGTCCTGCTTGGATTTGAAGGGATTGGGCAGGATATGCAGTTTCGACGAGCCACCGGCATTGAGCATGTCGACGACGGCCACGCCCGGACCGGTACCGCCGACATGGCCGCCGGTCACGTTGACCAGTGCCCGCAACTGATCGTTGGGTTGCCACAGGTAAGACAGGCGGGCGGAACGATTGCTGGTGTCGTTCTTGGCATCCTGTCCGGCTGCGCTCGTGTAGAACCCTTCGGATGCATTGCCATCCACGGGCTTGAGCCAGCCATCCTGTTCGTTGACCGATCCGGCGAGGCGAATGGCCATCGTCTGCCCGATCGGCAGGTTCAGGCCGAACTCGACCCGGCGCGTGTCGTAGTTGCCTGCCTCCAGCTGGACGCGTCCAGAGGTCACGCCCAGCTCGGGCTTGCGCGTAATGACGTTCAACGCGCCCCCGGTCGAGCTCTTGCCGTAGAGCGTGCCCTGCGGTCCGCGCAGCACTTCGATGTGATCGATATCGAAGAACGAAAGGCCCTGGATTGCCGGGCGCCCGATGAAGATTCCATCGACATTGAAGGCAATGCCTTGCTCGCCCTTGGACGTGGTGTCGGTGGTGGTGACGCCGCGGATGGCGACGTTCACGCCGAACAGGTCGCGGCCCACGGTCACGCCTGGTACCACCTGTTCGATGTCGCTGACACTGGTCACGCCAAGTGCGTGCAGCTGGTCGCCTTCCAGCACGGAAAGCGCCACTGGCACTTTCGATGGCGGCTCGGCGCGCTTTGTGGCGGTAACCGTCACCTCTTTCAACGTGACGGCATCGTTTGTGGATGCGTCAGTTGACGGGGCCTGCTGGGCCGATGCATCGGCCTGGACAATGGCGAACCCGATGGCAAAGGCCAATGCGGACTTACGGTACTTGGTCATGACACCCTCCCGAGGCGGACCGTGTTGCGTGGTGTGTTGTCGATGTAGGAACTGGTTCTGCCGCAACCTGCTTCCGCGCCACCCGACGCGACGTCGCTTGGCTCTCGTACCGGTGCAGGAGGATGGGCGTTGTGTGATGCCGTGTTATTCCGATGACGGGCGACATCGTGTCGCCGGCTTGTGCGGCTGACCATTCATTTGTTCGGCCAGAGGCATAAGAAATCGCTATAGACCTGCAGGGTCGTCTTGACCTCGGAATGCAACGGCGCTTTCATTTGCCCGCACCATTCATGCGGTGTGCTTGGTTCCCCGGCAGCAGGGGATATGATGCAGTGCATCACAATCGGGTATGCCGGGTCGTGCTGAATTCGAATCTTCGACACCTGCGCCTCTTCCTGGCGGTCGCCGAGACTGGCTCGGTGACCCGCGCCTCGGAGCGGTGTCATGTCTCACAGCCTGCCGTCACGCAGGTGATCGGCAAGCTGGAGCGCATCGCACAGCAGCCGCTGTTCCTGAGGCGGGCGCAGGGCCTCTTCACGACCCCTGCCGGCGTTGCGCTTTCAGAGCGGATCAGGCGCACGTTCCTGCACCTGCATCCGCCGCTTGATGCGCTGTCGCCGCGGCTCCGCAATGTCGTGAGCACCTCCCAGCTCAAGGCACTCATCGCAGTCTGCGAGACGGAGAACTTCACCCTGGCCGCGAGCCGCCTCGGGCTGGCCCAACCCACTGTCCATCGCGCGGTAACGCAGCTCGAGCAGGCCGCAGCCCGTGCACTGTTCGAACGCACGTCACACGGCATGATCGCAACGCGTCCGGCCCTGGCCCTGGCCCAGGGAGCGCGCCTGGCATTCGCGGAGTTGGAGCAGGCAGAGGCCGAATTGGCGGCGCTGCTGGGACAGGAAGTCGGTCGCATCGTGGTCGGTGCCATGCCGTTGTCGCGCTTCTCGCTCCTGCCGCGCGTGATCGCCCGCTTCCGCGA
The DNA here is from genome assembly GCF_027498035.1 of Pseudoxanthomonas sp. Taxonomy (NCBI): domain Bacteria; kingdom Pseudomonadati; phylum Pseudomonadota; class Gammaproteobacteria; order Lysobacterales; family Lysobacteraceae; genus Pseudoxanthomonas; species Pseudoxanthomonas sp. The sequence continues at coordinate 2,803,607 of NZ_CP114978.1, read as the reverse complement.
GCGCTATCCGCTCCTGCTCATACGCACGGTGGAGGGGCCTTACGAGGATCTGCTGAACCGACTGCGCCGGGGCGAGCTGGACCTGCTGATCGGTGCGCTGCGATATCCATCGCCCATTTCCGATGTCGAACAGCACCATCTCCTCAACGACCCGCTGGTGTTCGTGGCCAGAACGGGTCATCCGCTGGCACGCGCCAGGAACCTGGACATGTCCAGGCTCCGCGATTTTCCTTTTGTCGTGTCGCCGCCGGAAACACCGACGCGACTGGCCTTCGATCGCATGTTCCGGGAAGCCGGGCTGTCGCCCTTGAGCCTGGTGGAAACCGGATCGATGGTGTTGATGCGGGAGCTGCTTCGCCTCACCGATCACATCGGCTGCATCTCAGCCACGCAGGTTGCCGGCGAGATCGAGTTGGGCGCCCTGGCGAGGCTGCCCGTCACGCTTGCGCGGACCAGTCGCGAGATCGGCATGACCATTCGCCGGGAGTGGCTGCCGACCAACGCTCAACAGCGCTTCATCGATGACCTGCACGCAGTCGCATCTCCAAAGAATGCCTCTCGCAGGACGACCGAATAGCAGGATGTTATGGCGCTTGCCGCAAATCAAATAGCAGGATTGCCACGGACATGCTCCGATGGCCGCCCACGTCGGCTGCCCCACCCATGCCCCTCACGGGCGCTCATTCGTTTCACAGGAGGTTCCATGTCGATTCCGCCCCGCGGGCGATCCCTGCTCCTTGCAGGCTCGACCATCATGTCGCTGCTTCTGCTCATGGCCGGCTGCTCCCAACGCGCGCCGGCGCCAGCGCCCCCAGGCACACCGGCTGCGAAAGCCGCGGCTGCGCCCAGTCCCGGCAAGGCGCTTGCCGTAGTCGCGCCGGTGCAGGCGTGCACGAGCTTGACCGCTGCCGACCTGACCGACATTGGGGGTGCCGGCAGCAAGGTGACCAAGGCTGATCAAGCCGATATCGACGGGCGCAGCGTTTGCCAGGTCGAGGTCACGCTCGCACCCAGCATCAACATCCAGGTCCGCATGCCGCTGGAAGGCTGGACACAGCGCTACATGCAGTTGGGATGTGGCGGCCTGTGCGGCAACATCAACATGCAGGTTGGTGCAGCCGACGGCTGCGTCCCGTCAGACAGCGGCGCCTTCGTCCTTGCCGCCACCGACATGGGGCACCAGGGCATGAGTGGCGATTTCGGTTACGACCCCCAGAAGCGGGCGGACTTTGCATATCGGGCACAGCATCTAACTGCTGTTGCGACCAAGAAGCTGGTCAAGCTGTTATACGGGCAAGATCCTGCTTATTCCTACTTCAATGGCTGTTCCGATGGTGGTCGCGAGGCCCTGGTCGAGGCACAGCGGTTCCCGGACGACTTCAGCGGCATCATCGCAGGCGCCCCGGCGCTGATCTTCCAGGTCCAGAACAGCCTCCATCATGGCTGGCTGGCGGTTTCCAACACCAGCGCCGACGGCGGGGCCGTGCTGATCGCCGATCGCCTGCCGCTGCTGCACTCGGCGGTGCTCAAGGCCTGCGACGCACTCGACGGCATCAAGGACGGGCTGGTGGCTGAGCCGCGTCTGTGTCATTTCGATCCCGGCATCCTGCAGTGCGCCAGCGGCACGGCCGACACCAGCCAATGCCTGACCTCGGCCGAGGTGGAGACGGTGCGCAAGATCTACGACGGCCCGCGTGATCCAAAGACCGGAGAGCGCCTGCTGGTCGGCGGGCCGCAGTATGGAAGCGAGCTCAACTGGGCCGGTGTGTTCGTCCCGATAGATGCCAAGCAGGGCGTCTTCAGCAAACAGATCGTCCTGGGCGCGCTGAATGGCCTGATCTTCGACGATGGCAAAAAAGACGTCTCCCTGGCCGATCTCAAGTTCGAGACCGCAACCTACGACAAGCTTCGCCCCCGTCATCCATTGTTCGACGCGACCAATCCAGATCTGTCCGGCTTCGCTGATGCGGGCGGCAAACTGATGCTGTGGCATGGCTGGGGTGACCAGCACATTTCGCCGATCAACACGATTGCCTATCACGAGGCCGTCGAGAAGCAGATGGGTCACGCGAAGGTGGAGGCATTCGAGCGCTTGTACCTGCTGCCCGGTGTGGCCCATTGCGGCGGTGGCGAGGGTCCATCGAGCTTTGACCTGTTGTCACCCATGATGGACTGGGTCGAGCGCGGCATCGCGCCGGGTGCATTCGTTGCACATCCAGCAGCTACCGCTTCGCAGTCGTCCTTTGGCCAGCCAGGCGGTGGTAAATCAGGTGGCAAGGGTGATCTGCCGCCCTTGCCGGCGGGTGTGAAGCCGGAAGACCTGCCGCCGTTGCCTTCCGGCGAGGTGGCCACTGCCAAGGACGCGATCAAGTCCCCCTTCCTCATCTGCCCTTACCCCTCGATCGCGGCAGCGGCAAAGGACGGCCAGGGAGTCGACGGCACGCATCAGACCTGCGGCGCCCCGCTCTTTACGGAGGCCACGCCGGACTGGGCGGGCAAGGACTTCTTCCAGCCATACGCGCCGCGCGAATAAGACGCGTCGGGGTCAGGATTGACGGGCAATGGCCGGCATGATGCCGGCCATTGCTTTTGCGCCTGGCCGCGATGGTGCCGCTGCTGTCCGGCTTGGCCGACTCAGCCAGGCGTGGCCATCAATACGGCGTCGCCCGGCACCATCTACAGCGCGTGCATCAGCCGAACAAGTGCTTCAATCCGCGCGGCTGGCAGCGCAGGTACTGCGGTGAAGCGTGCACCGAAGCGCCCAGTGCGGCAGCGGCGTGCCACGGCCAACGCGGGTCGTACAGGATGCCGCGGGCCAATGCGACGGCATCGGCCTGGCCATGGGCCACGATGTGTTCGGCGTGTCCAGGGTCGGTGATCAGGCCGACTGCGATCACCGGCATGGTCTTCAGCTGCGCCTTGATGTCGTTGGCGAACGGCACCTGGTAGCCGTCTTCCAGCTTGATCTGCTGGCGCGGGTCCAGGCCACCGCTGGACACGTGCAGGAAGTGGCAGCCGCGTGCTTCCAGCGCCTGGGCCAGGGCGATGCTCTGGGCCACGTCCCACCCGCCGTCGACCCAGTCGCTGGCCGAGATGCGCATGCCAACCGCCACGGTATCCGGCACCGCGGCACGCACCGCGTCGAACACCTGCAACGGCAGGCGCAGGCGGTTTTCCAGCGTGCCACCGTATTGATCGGTGCGGTCGTTGCTCAGTGGCGACAGGAACTGGTGCAGCAGGTAGCCATGCGCGCCGTGCAGCTCGATCAGTTCGAAGCCCAGGCGATGCGCGCGCTGGGCGCTTTCGACGAATGCGGCGATCACCGCATCGATCCCGGCCTGGTCCAGCGCCTGCGGTGCCGGCGCGCCTTCGTTGAACGGCCGATCGGTGGACGACACCGTCTGCCAGCCATGTTCGGCCTCCGGCGCGATCGCCGCGCCGCCGTGCTCCCACGGCTTGTGGGTGGACGCCTTGCGTCCGGCGTGGGCCAGCTGGATGCCCAGCGGCATCGGCGACCAGCGGCGCACGCTGTCGACCACGGTGCGCAACGCGGCTTCGGTGGCGTTGTCGTACAGGCCCAGGTCGCCCCAGGAAATCCGTCCGCGTGCTTCGACCGCCGTCGCTTCCAGGATCAGCAGGCCGGCGCCGGACTGGGCCAGGTTGCCCAGGTGCTGCGCATGCCAGTCGCTGGCGCGGCCTTCGTCGGCCGAGTACTGGCACATCGGCGCGATCACGATGCGGTTGGTCAGGGACAGTGGCCCCAGGGCGAGGGGCGAGAACAGCTGGCTCACGGCGCAATCCGGTTGGTGATCAGGAACGCCATTGCACTGCCTTGGCGGCGCTGGCTCAACGGGACCAGTGGATCACTGCGTCATGGTCGCCAGGCCCTGCCTGACGGCGGGTACGCGGGCCGAGGCCTGTGTTGCAGCAACCGTCTTCTCACCCCCGTCGCGGCATCCCTGTAGAGCCGAGCTTGCTCGGCTGCCTGGTGGCCAGACCGCGGGAAAGCCCCAGCGGAGTCCCCAAGAGGGGATTGCCACAAGCTCCGCTCTACAGATGGTCCGCTTCAGCGGCGATAGGGTCTTCCGGCAAACCCACATCGCCGCTGAAGCGGCTGCCACCTGCATTCTTCAGGTGCGGAGGAAGGCCAGCGCGTCGGCGCAGTCGTGTTCGACCTTCAGCGCCAGCAGGTCGTCGGCGCGGGTGCGGCCGCGGTTCAAGGCGGCGATGGGCTTGCCCGCCTTGTGTGCCCATTGGGCGAAGCGGAGCCCCGAATAGACCATCAGCGAGGAACCCACCACCAGCATCGCGTCGCTGTCTTCCAGCGCATGCTGCGCGGCCTGGACGCGCTCGCGTGGCACGTTCTCGCCGAAGTAGACGACATCGGGCTTGAGCACGCCACCGCAATGCGCGCAGGCAGGGATATCGAAGGCATCGAAGTTCGCTTCCAGGTCGGCGTCGCCATCCGGCGCGGTACCCGCCTCCAGGTCGTGCCAGCCAGGATTGCGGGCCATCAGTGCGTGCTGGAAATCCTCGCGCGGCAGGCGCCGTTCGCAGCCCATGCAGCGCACCACGTCCAGTCGGCCATGCAGGTCGATCACTTCGCGACTGCCGGCCGCCTGGTGCAGGCGGTCCACGTTCTGGGTGAGCAACAGCGAGACCTGGCCGTCGTTCTCCAACGCTGCCAGCGCGCGGTGCACACCGTTGGGTTGTGCCGCCAGAAAGCGTGGCCATCCCACCAGGCTGCGTGCCCAGTAGCGCTTGCGCGTGGCCAGTTCACCCATGAAGGCCTGGTAGGTCACCGGCTGCGCACGCTTCCACTGGCCATCGGCGTCGCGGTAGTCGGGAATACCCGAATCGGTGCTGCAGCCGGCACCGGTCAAGACGAAGATCCGCGGGTGGCGTTCGATGAAATCGCGCAGCGCGTGTGTCCCGAGCACAGGCGATGCGATGGCCGGCGTTGCGCTCATGGCGTGACCTTGGCGGCATGCAGGTAGCCACGCGCCAGCAGGGTGAGTTGGGCGCGCAACGGCGCGACACGCGCCCGTGGCGCGCCGGCATTGAGCAGGTCGCACATGGGGCCGACCATCGCGCCCAGCAGGATTGCGGACACCTGCGTGGCATCGGCAAAGCGCGCATCACGGACCGAACCCAGCATGGCCGTCATCGCCGCCTCCATGCGCGTGCGTCCTGCGAGGAGCAGGGCCGCGCCGCCATGCATCTCCGCGATTCCATACAGCGCCAGCGAGATGTCGGCGTGCTCCAGCTTGGCGGCCACGAACGCCTCGATCAGCGCATCGGCCGTCTCGTCGAGCGTGGCGCCCCGTTTGCGCGCGCCGGCGTCCTCCACCGCGCTGGCCACCGTGTCCAGGTGCCATTCCAGCAACGCGGCCAGCATGGTGCTGCGGTTGCGGTAGTACTGGTACAGGCTGCCGACCGAGACGCCCGCGCGCTCGGCCACGCGCGTGGTGGTGGTGCCGGCCAGGCCGTGCGCGATCAGAACCTGAATGCTGGCCTCGCGGATTGCTTCCACCGTGGCCCTGGAGCGCGACTGGAGCGGCTGTTTGCGGGCTTGCAGGGTGTCGGGCAGGACGCTCATGGAATGCGAATTCCCATGCGGAAAGATGCTGCATATCTTGGGTGTCCCCAAAGACAACGCAAGGACACTCACCATGACGACCCCAACTTCTCCCGTTGCGCTGGTCACCGGCGCCAACAAGGGCATCGGCCTGGGCCTGGTCAGGCAATTGGCCGCCGCCGGCTGGACCGTCTACCTGGGCAGCCGCGATGTCGCGCGCGGCCAGGCCGCACGCGACAGCCTGCCGGCGACGCTGGATGTGCGCGTGCTGGCACTGGACGTGACCGATGTCGCGGCGCTGAAGGTCGCGGCCGACACCGTGCAGCAAGATGCCGGCCGACTGGACGTGCTGGTCAACAATGCGGGCATCGCGCTGGACATCGAACCGCCGTCCAAGGCCACCCTGGAATCATTGCGTGGTACCTACGAAACCAACGTGTTCGGCCCAGTCTTGGTGACCCAGGCGATGCTGCCGCTGCTGCGCGCCGGCACGCTCAAGCGCATCGTGAATGTCTCCAGCGAGCTGGGCTCGGCCACGCTGCATGGCGACCCCAACTTCAAGTACGGCTTCGTCAACGGGTTGACGTACTGCTCGTCCAAGAGCGCGCTCAACGCCTTCACCGTGCTGCTGTCCAAGGAGCTGTATGCCGAAGGTTTCGCGGTCAATGCGGTCAATCCCGGCTACACCGCGACCGACCTCAATGGCCACAGCGGCACGCTCACCGTTGAACAGGCCGCCGCCACCGTGGCGCGCGTGGCCATGTCAGAGCTGGGCACCGGCAGCTTCTTCACCGAAGGCGGGCGCTTGCCGTGGTGATCACGCCAGGCGGCTGATCTCGATCAGGTTGCCGTCCGGGTCGCGGAAGTACAGCGACAGGATCGGCCCGGTGGCGCCAGTGCGGGCCACCGGGCCGTCTTCGATGGCGATGCCGAGTGCATGCAGTTGCGCTTCGGCCTGGTCGATGGGCGTATCCACCAGCAGGCACAGATCGGCCGAGCCTGGCGTGGGCGCGTGCGCCTTGGGTTCGAATTCGCGGCCGTGCGGATGCAGATTGATCTTCTGCTGGCCGAATGCCAGCGCCTTGCGGCCCTGGCCGAAGGTCACGACCTCCATGCCCAGCACGCGCGCGTAGAAATCGCAGCTGGCCTCGACATCGGCCACGGTCAGGACCAGATGATCCAGGCGTTCGATCTTCATCGCGTCATTCTCCGCGCGGTGGATGCGGGCCGAAGCGGCCATACGGCTTTGAGTCATCGGCGCCCTTGCGCAGCACCTGGGCGGCGGCCAGCGCCACGCACAACAGCACCAGGCAGAACCCCACTAGCGCGTTCCAGCCGCCGTGTTCCCAGAACCAGCCGCTGACCGAGCCGACCACGCTGGAGCCCACGTAATACGCCAGCAGGTAGAGCGAGGCGGCATGGCTTTTGTTGGCGCCGCCGAGCCGGCCAACCCAGGCACTGGCCGCGGCGTGGGCGATGAAGAAGCCAATGGTCAGCAGCACGATGCCGAAGATGATGATCGGTAGCGTGTGGGTGGCGGTCAGCAGCAGGCCGGCGATGGCCAGCACCGTGCCGCCCAGCACCACCGGTCCGCGGCCGAACCGGTCCGAACCCACCCCGGCCACCGACGAGGCCACGATGCCGAACACGTACGCACTGAAGATCAGCCCGATCTGGCTCTGGCTCAGGCCAAATTCCGGCCCGCCCAGGCGGAAGCCGGCGTAGTTGTAGACGCTGACGAAAGTGCCCATCAGCAGGAACGGGATCGAGAACAGCCACGGCAGGTGCCGGTGACACAGGTGCCCGCCCCAGGCCTGCAGGTGGAAGCGCAGGTTGACGCCCGCACGGCGCACGAAGTGCCGCGAGGGCGGTAGCAGCAGGACGAAGCCGACCGCCACCAGCAGGTCAAAGACGCTCAACACCGCCAGCGCCGTGCGCCAGTCGAAATGATCGGTGAGGAAGCTCATCCCGATCCGGCCCATCATCCCGCCGAACGCATTGCCGCCCACATACAGGCCGGTGGCCGCGCCCAGTTTGTGCGCAGGTAGTTCTTCGGCCAGGTAGACCATCGCCACCGCCGGCACCCCGCCCAGGGCGATGCCCGACAACGCCCGCACCACCACCAGGGTTTCCCAGTGCGGAATGAAGGCGGCGATGCCGTTGAGCACCGCGGCCAGCGCGATCGAGGCGAACATCAGTCCGCGCCGGCCCAGGTTTTCCGACAGCGCGCCGGCGCAGAAGATCGCGATCGCCAGGCCACCGGTGGCCAGCGACAGCGGTAGCGAACTGGCCGCCGCGCTCACACCGAAGCTCTTGGCGAATTCCGGCAGCAGCGGCTGCACGCAGTACAGCAGCGAGAAGGTCGCGAACCCGGCCAGGAACAGGGCCAGACGGATGCGGCCCATCGGCAGCGGCGTGTCTGTGGTGTCGGCGGCGGCGACAGGTATTGCCTGGGCACCCAGGGCAGTGGCGGAGGGCCGGTTCATGGCCGTGGCGGTGGTGAGGGGCCGGCAGTATCTGCGCGCTGGAACTGCGGGTCCAATATATGATGCAGGCGGTCGTTATCTTTTTTAGATATGGAGCGAGATGGAGCTGCGCCACCTGCGCTACTTCCTGGCCGTGGCCGAGGAAGGCAATTTCACCCGCGCCGCCGCGCGCGTGGGCATCAACCAGCCGCCGCTGAGCCAGCAGATCCAGGCGCTGGAGCAGGAGCTGGGCACGCCGCTGTTCGTGCGTACCCCGCAGGGCGCGCGCCTGACCGATGCCGGCGAGGCCTTCCTGGTGGACGTGCGCCGGGTGCTGGTCGACGTGGATCGCGCCGCCGACACCGCACGTCGCGCCGCGCGGGGCGAAAGCGGCCGGCTGCGGCTGGGTTTCACTGCTTCGGCGGCATTCAACCCGGTGGTGCCGGCGCTGATCCGCGACTTCCGTCGCGCCTGGCCCGCGGTGGAACTGGCGCTGGAGGAAACCAACACCGCCGGCCTGTTGACCGCCCTGGCCGAGGGCCGGCTGGACGCGGCCTTCATCCGCTACAGCGTGTCCACCCCGAAGGAACTGCAGCTGCTCAAGTTCCCCGACGAGCCGATGAAGATCGCCGTGCCGGCTGCGCACCCGCTGGCCAGCCGCGCCAGTGCGCCCTTGTCTGCGCTGGCCAACGACGCCTTCATCCTGTTCCCGCGCAGCTTCGGCACCAGCCTGTACGACGAGATCCTGGGTGCCTGCCGCCAGGCCGGCTTCAGCCTGCTGATCAGCCAGGAAGCGCCGCAGATGTCGTCCATCGTCAACCTGGTCGCGGCCGAACTGGGCGTGTCGGTGGTGCCGGCTTCCACCATGCAGGTGCAACTGCCCGGGGTGCGCTACCTCGATATCGAAGGCGCCGCGCCGATGGCCCGCCTGGCCTTGGCCAGCGTGCCGCAGGCCGCCGACACCATCCCGGTCCTGCGCCACCTGCTGGGACTGGCCGCGCGCTGGACTGCGGCATAAGGCCGCGTGCCCTGCAGCCTGGGCCGCAACATCAGCGGGCAAGCCAAACTGCGCGGAGCCGCGCCGGATGCAGGCTTGTGTCGCCGCGGACAGGCCGGTGCCCGCGTGCCGCAACGGACGAGGCCGCCCATCGGCGGCCTCTGTTGCTTTACACCCTGCTGAAATCCAGCGCCCCGGTCAGATCGCCGGGCGGGGGGCCGCCCGCCGCAACCATCGCGTCTTCGCGCAGCTTCAGGCCAGGCAGTTTCTCCAGGCCCCAGCGGCGGGTGATGAAGCGGGCGATCGAGCCGGTGTCGTAGATCGTGTGATCCACGTGCCCGCGCTTGGCGAACGGCGAGACGATCAGCGCCGGGATGCGCGTCCCCGGTCCCCAGCGGTCGCCCTTGGGAGGCGATACGTGGTCCCACCAACCGCCGTTCTCATCCACCGTGATCACGATCAGCATGCGTTTCCACTGCGGGCTGTTCTGCAGCGCGTGCACGATACGGGCCAGATGGCGGTCGCCGGCTTCCACGTCCGAATAGCCGGCGTGCATGTTCAGGTTGCCCTGCGGCTTGTAATAGCTCACCGCCGGCAGCTTGCCGGCCGCGGCATCGGCCAGGAACCTGTTGGTGGCCGCGGTTTCGCCCAGGCCGCCATCGCGTAGATGCTGTTTGCGCGCTGCCGTCCCCGGCGCCAGGCTGACGAAATAATTCAACGGCTGGTGATGGGGCTGGAAATTGGGATGGCTGGGGAAACTGCCATCGTTGCTGTCGCCCACGCCGTCCAGCGCCGCCTGGAACGCGCCGCCATACCAGGCCCAGTCCACGCCCTTGGCGCTGAGCATGTCGCCGATGTGCTTGTGCTGCTGCGGCGGCAGCGTATTTGGGCTGCTGGCGTCGGCCAGCGCCGGGTCGTGCTTGTCCACGTTGAAGCCGGGCGAATACGCCGGCCCGATGGTGTTCACCGCCCAGAAATCCGGGGTCAGGGTGGGGCGCGAGGTGAACCTGGCCACGCCATCCATCGCGCTGGCGGGACTGCCTTCGGCCGGAATCAGTGCGTTGCCTTCGGCCGTGCCGCTCGCGGTGACGGCGATATGCAGCTTGGCTGGACCCTTGTCCGCGTCCGGATAGAACGGCGGCTGTGCGGCGACCAGATACTGGTGGTTGAAGAACGAACCACCGAAGGCGCCCATGAAGAAGTTGTCGCACAAGGTGTACTGCTCGGCCAGCCGCCACAGGCGCAGGTTCACCGCCGCATCGCCGTAATGGCCCATCAGCAGCGCGCCGCTGTCGCCCCAGGCGACAAAGCCATCGTTGCGACCGCCATTGATCTGCATCTGGTTGCGGTAGAACTCGTGCACCAGGTCGCGGGTGACCACGCCATGCGGCAGTGGCTCGCCGGCCAGGGTTTTCAGTTCGAACGGCGCGTTGGGCAGGCCGATGACGTCATCCTGCTTGACCTGGTAGCTGCGGTGGTTGACCACCTGCACGTCGGGCACCATCCCGCCCCAGATCGGCGGCAGCGTCTTGAACGGCTGGCCATCGCGATCGTGCTGCACGCTCCTGGCTGGATCCAGGCTCTTCAACGGCTGCTGCAACCCGGGGAAGTCGGCAAACAGGTTGTTGAAGCTGCGGTTCTCTGCATACAGCACCACGACCGTGTCGATGTGCTCGCCCAGCTGCGCATCGGTCACTGCTGTCGGCGTGGCCCTGGCCGTCCCAGCCATCTTGGCCTTGGCCGTCGTGCCGGCGATGGCCTCGCCACCGGCCGCGAGCGCTGCACCAGCAGCGGCCAGTCCGCCCAGCAGGCGACGGCGTTGTGGATCGGAAGGTGACTGCGAATCAGGGGTGTCGTCGTGCTGGCTCATCGTGGACCGGTCGTGGAAACAAGAAAGCGCCCCTTCCGGAGCGCTTGCTAGTGTGCCCATTGCCGATGACAGGCGTCAGGCACAAAGGTCACGGCCTGTGCCGCCGTTTGACGTCATTGCGTCCCCAGGCGGTGTTTCGTTCAGACAGCCGGGATTGCGGCCGAATGGCCGGCGATCAGCGGGACAAGGCGTCGAGTGAATCGCGCTCCAACTGCGCATAGATTCCGAATTCGTCCATCACCTTTGCTCCCAGCGCCGCCTCGAAATCCGTGCGGCTCTCATGTGCTTCATAAGCATGCTGCTCGGCGCCGCCCAGGTTGGACTGGAAGATGCCGGCGGCACTGACTGGCAGGAAATCTTCATAGACGATTGGATCGGCTACGGCCAGGCCGGAGGCGATCAAGGCATCGGCTGGTAACGCGCGCTCGGCGGCCGACGCGGCCAGGCCTTCGCGAGTCAGCGCGTAGCGGAAATAGCCCAGCCCTTCGCGCCGCAGCGTGTCCAGATCATCCGGGAACTGTTCGAAGACCGTGGCCAGCCGTGCGGCGTAATCGGCGCCGGTGCTTCCCGCACCGCCGGCATCACGCGCCTGGTTGAGCAGTTGGTCGTACAGGGCACGGCCTTTCGGCGTCAGCGCCAGGCCGCGCTGCTCGATCTCACCGAAACGCGCGGTATGCGTGCCGTGTTCTTCACCGGCATTTGCTGGAAACGCGACCGCTTCCTCCAGTGCCTTGAAGCTGGTCTGGCGTAGCAGGATCGGCACCGCACGACGCGGTGGACCTTCGATCACCGCCTTGGCTTCCATGCCGCGTCGTTGCATCTCGACCTGCGCCGCGTCGATATCCAGCGTGCGCGGGGTGAGGTGGTTGATATGCGGTCCGCGGAACGACACCACGTCGGCGATCAGCCGATGCGCGTCATGCAGCGCTTGATACGTCGCGTGCGAGACCTTGGCATCGCCATGCCAGCGGAACGTTTCCAGCGCCTCGGCCACGAGGCGATGGGCATCGGCTTCCTCCAGCCCGCCGTCGCGCTCGCACTGGGCGATCAGGGCACGTGCGCCTTCCGTAAAGATGTCGCGCTGCTCCAGGATCTCCTCGGCCTGCGCACGCAGGCCCGCGTCCTCGATCAACTCCAGGCGCAGCAATGAAGTGAAGACCCTGAACGGATTACGCGCCAGCGCTGCGGCCGTGGTCGGGCGGAACGCGGTCGAATGCACCGGCACGCCAGCCACCGACAGGTCGTAATAGCCCACGGGTGACATGCCCATCACCGCGAACAGGCGGCGCAGCGTGGCCAGCTCGTCGGCGCTGCCGACCCGGATCGCGCCGTGGCGCTCCTGGTCCAGGCGGGCTCGTTCGTCGTTGCGTGTCATCTGCTCGTCTAGCGCCGGGTTGGCGGCCAGCGTCTCGGCATTCACCTTGGCCACCAGTTCCACCAGCGCGCCGTACAGCGGCACCTCGTTGCGGTACATGTCCGACATTGCCTGGGCAAACAGGCTGCGGATCTCATCGGAAGACAGAAAGACGCGGGACATCGGGACGCTCCAGAACAAGGGAAAGTCCGGCGCGGTGGGGCGCGTCCGGCAGTCCGCCATTGTCCGCGTGCTGGCGCCGCGCCGCCACGGTGGCGCGGCGCCAGCGGCATGATCTTCCTTTCGCTTCCAGTAGATGACGCTCCGCTTCCGGTGTGCGGGCAGGGTTGGATGGGCGCGTAGCAACATGGGCAGAAAAAGTGCTTGACGCTTTTGCAAAACCGCCCATAATTCGCGGCCCGCTTCGGCAGTCCCGGCATGTCCGGAACCACCAAAGCAGGGGTTCGAAAAGACTTCAAACGAAGTGCTTGACGAATCGCAGGAAGTCCGCATAATTCGCGGCCCGCTTGAACGGACTCGGCACTGCCGACGAGGTTGAAACGGGGATTCGGAAAAGCTTCAAACGAAGCGCTTGACGAATCGCGGAATTGCCGCATAATGGGCGGCTCGCTTCGGCAGAAACGGTTCAGCGGTAACGGACTGGTTCGACGGAAGCGAAGTTCGAAAATCCCTCGCAACGAGGTGTTGACGAACTCCGAAACTGCCCTATAATGGGCGGCTCGCTGAAGCGGAAACGCTGCAGCCAACGAGGAAGGCGCTGAGGCCAACTTCGAAGCTCTTTGAAAGTATGCGCAGGTGACTTGTGTGGGCGCCTGCAGGAAGGACGAGCTGTCCATCTTGCAGATGACTTATACAAGCACATAGAGATTGTAGAAATGCAAGCGATACGTAGCTTGGGTTAGACATCTGCATTCAAAGCTTTTGCCGCAAGGCAATGTAGTTTTAAGTGAAGAGTTTGATCCTGGCTCAGAGTGAACGCTGGCGGTAGGCCTAACACATGCAAGTCGAACGGCAGCACAGGAGAGCTTGCTCTCTGGGTGGCGAGTGGCGGACGGGTGAGGAATACATCGGAATCTACCTTTTGGTGGGGGATAACGTAGGGAAACTTACGCTAATACCGCATACGCCCTTCGGGGGAAAGCCGGGGACCTTCGGGCCTGGCGCTGATAGATGAGCCGATGTCGGATTAGCTAGTTGGTGAGGTAATGGCTCACCAAGGCGACGATCCGTAGCTGGTCTGAGAGGATGATCAGCCACACTGGAACTGAGACACGGTCCAGACTCCTACGGGAGGCAGCAGTGGGGAATATTGGACAATGGGCGCAAGCCTGATCCAGCCATACCGCGTGGGTGAAGAAGGCCTTCGGGTTGTAAAGCCCTTTTGTTGGGAAAGAAAAGCATTCGGTTAATACCCGGGTGTTCTGACGGTACCCAAAGAATAAGCACCGGCTAACTTCGTGCCAGCAGCCGCGGTAATACGAAGGGTGCAAGCGTTACTCGGAATTACTGGGCGTAAAGCGTGCGTAGGTGGTGGTTTAAGTCTGTTGTGAAAGCCCTGGGCTCAACCTGGGAATTGCAGTGGATACTGGATCACTAGAGTGTGGTAGAGGATAGTGGAATTTCCGGTGTAGCAGTGAAATGCGTAGAGATCGGAAGGAACATCTGTGGCGAAGGCGACTATCTGGGCCAACACTGACACTGAGGCACGAAAGCGTGGGGAGCAAACAGGATTAGATACCCTGGTAGTCCACGCCCTAAACGATGCGAACTGGATGTTGGGTTCAACTTGGAACCCAGTATCGAAGCTAACGCGTTAAGTTCGCCGCCTGGGGAGTACGGTCGCAAGACTGAAACTCAAAGGAATTGACGGGGGCCCGCACAAGCGGTGGAGTATGTGGTTTAATTCGATGCAACGCGAAGAACCTTACCTGGTCTTGACATCCACGGAACTTTCTAGAGATAGATTGGTGCCTTCGGGAACCGTGAGACAGGTGCTGCATGGCTGTCGTCAGCTCGTGTCGTGAGATGTTGGGTTAAGTCCCGCAACGAGCGCAACCCTTGTCCTTAGTTGCCAGCACGTAATGGTGGGAACTCTAAGGAGACCGCCGGTGACAAACCGGAGGAAGGTGGGGATGACGTCAAGTCATCATGGCCCTTACGACCAGGGCTACACACGTACTACAATGGTCAGGACAGAGGGCTGCAAACCGGCGACGGTGAGCCAATCCCAGAAACCTGATCTCAGTCCGGATTGGAGTCTGCAACTCGACTCCATGAAGTCGGAATCGCTAGTAATCGCAGATCAGCATTGCTGCGGTGAATACGTTCCCGGGCCTTGTACACACCGCCCGTCACACCATGGGAGTTTGTTGCACCAGAAGCAGGTAGCTTAACCTTCGGGAGGGCGCTTGCCACGGTGTGGCCGATGACTGGGGTGAAGTCGTAACAAGGTAGCCGTATCGGAAGGTGCGGCTGGATCACCTCCTTTTGAGCATGACAAGCGCTTCTTGTAGGCGTCCACACAAGTAACCTGCATCCAGAGTTTCCTGATCGGTACGGACCGATCGGAATAGTCCCTATTTGGGGCCTTAGCTCAGCTGGGAGAGCACCTGCTTTGCAAGCAGGGGGTCGTCGGTTCGATCCCGACAGGCTCCACCATCTGGCACGACGATTTATTGGGTCTGTAGCTCAGGTGGTTAGAGCGCGCCCCTGATAAGGGCGAGGTCGGTGGTTCGAGTCCTCCTAGACCCACCATTCTGGATGTTTGATTGCGCATACGAATTTTCAAAGTTTGAGTGTCAGGCGTTGAGGCCTGCATTCTGCTCTTTAACAACTTGTGACGTAGCGAGCGTTTTAGATGATCATCTAAACACGTGTCGTTGAGGCTAAGGCGGGGACTTCGAGTCCCTAAGAAATTGAGTGGTTATATTCGTGTTGCAGGCTTTGTACCCCTGGAACATGGCATGTAGCTCTGAGGCAACTTGGGGTTATATGGTCAAGCGAATAAGCGCACACGGTGGATGCCTAGGCGATCAGAGGCGATGAAGGACGTGGCAGCCTGCGAAAAGTACGGGGGAGCTGGCAACAAGCATTGAGCCCGTAATGTCCGAATGGGGAAACCCACCGCTTCGGCGGTATCCTGCAGTGAATACATAGCTGCTGGAGGCGAACCCGGGGAACTGAAATATCTAAGTACCCGGAGGAAAAGAAATCAACCGAGATTCCCTGAGTAGTGACGAGCGAACGGGGAACAGCCCTTAAGCTGATATGGCTTTAGAAGAATAGTCTGGAAAGACTAGCCATAGAAGGTGACAGCCCTGTATTTAAAAGGGCCATATCAGTGAAATCGAGTAGGGCGGGGCACGAGAAACCCTGTCTGAACATGGGGGGACCATCCTCCAAGGCTAAATACTCCTGATCGACCGATAGTGAACCAGTACCGTGAGGGAAAGGCGAAAAGAACCCCGGAGAGGGGAGTGAAATAGATCCTGAAACCGTGTGCGTACAAGCAGTAGGAGCTCCGCAAGGAGTGACTGCGTACCTTTTGTATAATGGGTCAGCGACTTACTGTTCGTGGCAAGCTTAACCGTATAGGGGAGGCGAAGGGAAACCGAGTCTGATAAGGGCGCATAGTCGCGGGCAGTAGACCCGAAACCGGGTGATCTAGTCATGGCCAGGGTGAAGGTGCCGTAACAGGTACTGGAGGCCCGAACCCACGTCTGTTGCAAAAGACGGGGATGAGCTGTGATTAGGAGTGAAAAGCTAATCGAACCCGGAGATAGCTGGTTCTCCTCGAAAGCTATTTAGGTAGCGCCTCATATGTATCCTCTTGGGGGTAGAGCACTGTTATGGCTAGCGGTCCATCGCGGATTAGCAAACCATTGCAAACTCCGAATACCAAGACGGACTGTATGGGAGACACACGGCGGGTGCTAACGTCCGTCGTGAAAAGGGAAACAACCCAGACCCACAGCTAAGGTCCCAAATTCACTGCTAAGTGGAAAACGATGTGGAAAGGCATAGACAGCCAGGAGGTTGGCTTAGAAGCAGCCACCCTTTAAAGAAAGCGTAATAGCTCACTGGTCGAGTCGGTCTGCGCGGAAGATTTAACGGGGCTAAGCAGTGAACCGAAGCTTGGGGTGCATCACTTTGTGATGCGCGGTAGAGGAGCGTTCCGTAAGCCGTTGAAGGTGACTTGAGAAGGTTGCTGGAGGTATCGGAAGTGCGAATGCTGACATGAGTAACGATAATGGGGGTGAAAAGCCCCCACGCCGAAAGCCCAAGGTTTCCTTGCGCAACGTTAATCGACGCAGGGTTAGTCGGTCCCTAAGGCGAGGGCGAAAGCCGTAGTCGATGGGAAGCAGGTTAATATTCCTGCACCTCGCGTAAGTGCGATGGAGGGACGGAGAAGGTTAGGCAGGCCAGGCGTTGGTAGTCCTGGTGAGAGAGTTGAGGCGGTTCCCTTTGGCAAATCCGGGGGAGCAACGTTGAGACTAAGGACGAGCCCTTTAGGGCGAAGCTGCTGATATCACGCTTCCAGGAAAAGCTCCTAAGCTTCAGCTTACGCAGACCGTACCGTAAACCGACACAGGTGGGTAGGATGAGAATTCTCAGGCGCTTGAGAGAACTCGGGTGAAGGAACTAGGCAAAATAGCACCGTAACTTCGGGAGAAGGTGCGCCTCTTCTGGTGAATAGCTGGGGGAGGCCGAAGTGACCAGGCCGCTGCGACTGTTTATCAAAAACACAGCACTCTGCAAACACGAAAGTGGACGTATAGGGTGTGACGCCTGCCCGGTGCTGGAAGGTTAATTGATGGGGTCAGCCGCAAGGCGAAGCTCTTGATCGAAGCCCCAGTAAACGGCGGCCGTAACTATAACGGTCCTAAGGTAGCGAAATTCCTTGTCGGGTAAGTTCCGACCTGCACGAATGGCGTAACGACAGCGGCGCTGTCTCCACCCGAGACTCAGTGAAATTGAAATCGCTGTGAAGATGCAGCGTTCCCGTGGCAAGACGGAAAGACCCCGTGAACCTTTACTATAGCTTTACATTGAACGTTGAGTTCGTCTGTGTAGGATAGGTGGGAGGCTATGAAACTGTGGCGCTAGCTGCAGTGGAGCCATCCTTGAAATACCACCCTGATGTGCTTGACGTTCTAACCTAGGTCCGTTATCCGGATCGGGGACCATGTATGGTGGGTAGTTTGACTGGGGCGGTCTCCTCCCAAAGAGTAACGGAGGAGCACGAAGGTACGCTCAGCGCGGTCGGACATCGCGCACTGTGTGCAAAGGCATAAGCGTGCTTGACTGCAAGATCGACGGATCAAGCAGGTACGAAAGTAGGTCTTAGTGATCCGGTGGTTCTGTATGGAAGGGCCATCGCTCAACGGATAAAAGGTACTCCGGGGATAACAGGCTGATACCGCCCAAGAGTTCATATCGACGGCGGTGTTTGGCACCTCGATGTCGGCTCATCACATCCTGGGGCTGTAGTCGGTCCCAAGGGTATGGCTGTTCGCCATTTAAAGTGGTACGCGAGCTGGGTTCAGAACGTCGTGAGACAGTTCGGTCCCTATCTGCCATGGGCGTTGGAGATTTGAGAGGGGCTGCTCCTAGTACGAGAGGACCGGAGTGGACGAACCTCTGGTGTTCCGGTTGTCACGCCAGTGGCACTGCCGGGTAGCTATGTTCGGAAGCGATAACCGCTGAAAGCATCTAAGCGGGAAGCGCGCCTCAAGATGAGATCTCCCGGGACACAAGTCCCCTAAAGGAACCATCAAGACTAGGTGGTTGATAGGTCAGGTGTGTAAGTGCAGTAATGCATTGAGCTAACTGATACTAATGATCCGTGTGGCTTGACCATATAACCTCAAGTGGCTTCGGGCTTAACCCGATGACCAACTTAACCTCGACAACACGTGTCGATGGCATCAAAACGAACTCACTACGTCACAAGTAAATACGCGAGTCAGGCGCTCAATCCAGCTTCAACGGATAGCGACGCTCCAACTGTCTCCCTGGTGAAATTAGCGCTGTGGTCCCACCCGTTCCCATCCCGAACACGGAAGTGAAACGCAGCTGCGCCGATGGTAGTGTGGCTTAAGCCATGCAAGAGTAGGTCATCGCCAGGGCCTTACCCCAGAACCCCGTAGATCGAAAGATCTGCGGGGTTCTTCTTTGCCCGAAGCAAAAGGGCGCCCAGGACTCGGCACTGGCAAAAGCTGGCGCGAGTTAATACGGAGACGCTGGCATTAATGCGCGGCTCGGGCGCTACAACCTGCCACGGACTACGGGGCAGGGGATGAAGATCTCAGCCGCGGCATCGAGCTCGCGCTGCACGCGCGGGCTGTGGAAGCATTCGAAGTCGTCGAAGGCATCGCTCCTGGCACTGCCCAGCGCCAGGTAATGTGGCCGATGGACGCGCTAACGTTTGAGCCGTCCGGCGCTACTCAGGCTCCTTGTAGCCCGATCCGCTGGGGCAGCAGCAGTGCTGGCGGTGCTTTGATCCATACGCTCGCCATCCAAAGCCCAGCGTTCCGGCTTCCAAACATGTATTGCCCAAAGCCTCCACAGATCGAAGTTACTGCGCGGACGGAAGCGTGAGTGCCCGTTTGTCAGGAGATGGATCTGTCTCAGTTTCCGGTTTGACCGGCGCTTGGTTGCGGCCGAGCAGGTTGTACCAGTGATAGCGCGCGATACCGAGCCACTCGATCGTGGCCAGGTCGCTGATCAGCAGGTTGTAGCTGTTGGGGAACCAGGACGGAAACGGTGCGGTGTAGTCGCTGCGCGCGGGGGCCGGATGCAGTCCGAAGTGTGCGAAGTACAGCAGGCTTCGACGCATGTGCAGTCCGGAAGTCACGAGGACCAGCGGGCCGTGATGGGTCGCTGCCAGCAGTCGGGCGGTGTACCTGGCGTTCTCCCAGGTGTTCCGCGAAGCGTTCTCCTTGATCACCGCCTCGGCCGGGACGCCGGCTTCTTCCAGCAGCGAGGCGTACAACTCGGCCTCCGTCTTACCCAGGCCGGCCGGATCCCCACCTGAGACCAGAACGCTGCAGCCATCCGTGGCCCGGGCGCAACGGTCGTAGAGCTGCACCGCACGCAGGATGCGGCTATAGGCCAAGGATTGTGGCTCGACGTCGCCTTCGTGGGGCAGCTTCTGCATGCCCATGCCGAGCAGCACGATGACCGAATCCGGCTGCCAGGCGATGCTGCGCGCGGTCTGCCCCCGCTGGGTGAAATCGACGATCCAGCCCGTCAGCACGCCGTTGCCGAGCAGCCAGAACGCGGTCAACCCGGACAGGCCCACGATACGCGCCGGCCACGGGCTGCGAAGACGTGACAACAGCAGGACGACCACGACACCAAGTGCAAGCAACAGCAGGGACATCGCGTGCGTCCGAAGAGAAGGAGACGCGCATGGTTGCAGATCGGTGCGACCGTCTTCCATGTCATGCGTGCAAGAAGCGATGACCGGGAGAAGCGGCCTCGCAGCGGCGGAGATCCCGGCCGCGCTTCGAGGCAAACATGGAAGGCCAACCTCGGCGCTGCTTGACCCACGAACGGCGCCTGCGTATCGTGCGCGGGTCGTGGTTTCATCGCTTCATCCCAATGAAGCGATGGATTAAACGGGAATCCGGTGACGTTCGCCCAGGCCCAGCCTGTTCGCACCATTCCGGAGCTGCCCCGCAGCGGTTATTGGAAACGACCTTCGCCATCTGCACTGGCTTCGCCCACACGGCGCGGCTGGGAAGCGGCGGACAGTAGGCGACGCGCCCCACGCGTCCTGTCCATGAGCCCGAAGACCGGCCACGACCGGCAGGCCTTTCATGCCTGTCCGTTTCGACCTGGTGCTTCTCGCGGGAGAAGCGAGGGCGCATGACTCCGCGGTCCGCGTGGAGCCATCTGCTTGTGCCTGTCCCGCTGGAAGACCGGTTCGCCCGCGGGGGCGAAGGTCGCTGGCGTGGCAGTCGTACGGGCAACCGGGCGCCTGGCGCGCGGTTCCTTCGTTCCTCAATGCCCAACGCAATGAGGAAACAACATGACACGAGTGACCAACCTGGGCTTCCCGCGCATTGGCGCGCGGCGTGAGCTCAAACACGCCCTGGAAAGCCACTGGCGTGGCGAATCCAGCGCCGACCAGTTGCAACAGACCGCCCGCGAACTCCGCGAACGCCACTGGAAGCGGCAACGCGCCGCCGGCGTCGACCTACCGCCGAGCAACGACTTCAGCCTGTACGACCAGGTCCTGGATACCGCGCTGTTGTTCGATGCGGTGCCGGCGCGTTACCGCCCGGTGTTCGAAGCCGACCCACTCGCCGGCCAGTTCGCGATGGCGCGCGGCTACCAGCGCGACGGACTGGACCTGCATGCGCTGGAAATGACCAAGTGGTTCGACACCAACTATCACTACCTGGTGCCGGAGCTGCAGGCCGGGCAGGTGTTCACGCTGCGCGGCGACAAGCCGGTAGCCGAATATCTGGAAGCCAAGGCGCTGGGCATCCAGACGCGTCCAGTGCTGATCGGGCCGGTGACCTTCCTGCACCTGGCCAAGACCACCGATGGCAGTGATCGCTTCGCACTGCTCGACCAGCTGTTGCCGGCCTACGCCGCGCTGCTGTCGCGCCTGCATGCGGCGGGCGCGGAATGGGTACAGATCGACGAACCCATCCTGTCGCTGGACCTCACCCCGCAGGTGCAGGACGCGCTGCGCCACGCCTACGCACTGCTGTCGCACGCGACCCGGCCCAAGCTGCTGCTGGCCAGCTATTTCGGCCCGCTGGGCGAAAACCTGCCGCTGGCCACCGCACTGCCGGTCGATGGCCTGCACCTGGATCTGGTCCGTGCGCCGGAGCAGCTCGACGACGTGTTGAAAGCTCTACCCGAGGACCGCGTGCTGTCGATTGGTGTGGTCGACGGCCGCAACGTCTGGCGCGCGAACCTGGACAACGCATTGCTGCTCGCGCGCTACGCCGCGGGCCACGTGGGCGGCGACCGCCTGTGGCTGGCGCCGTCGTGCTCGCTGCTGCATGTGCCGGTGGACCTGGCCCAGGAAAAGCAGCTGGATGCCGAACTGCGCAGCTGGCTTGCGTTCGGCGTGCAGAAACTGGAAGAGCTGCGCACGCTGGCCGATGCACTTGATGGCAGCATTGATGCCGAGCCGCGTCTGCAGCAGGCGCGCGATGCGCTGGAAGCACGCCGTCGTTCGCCGCGCGTCCACAATCCGCAGGTCGCCGCGCAGCTGGCGGCATTGCCAGGCGATGCCGCCAGCCGCCGCTCGCCGTATCCGGTGCGGGCGCAGGTGCAGGCCGCACGCTTGAAGCTGCCGCGCTGGCCGACGACGACCATCGGCTCATTCCCACAGACGCATGAGGTTCGCCATGCGCGTGCCCAGCATAAGAGCGGCAAGCTGTCCGATGCCGACTACGAGTTCTTCCTGGCGGCCGAGACGCAGCGCTGCGTGCGCGAGCAGGAAGCGCTCGGCCTGGACGTGCTGGTGCATGGCGAGTTCGAACGCAACGACATGGTCGAATACTTCGGCGAGCAGCTCGAAGGCTTCGCGTTCACCAAGTTGGGTTGGGTGCAGAGCTATGGCTCGCGTTGCGTGAAGCCGCCGATCATCTTCGGTGACGTGAGCCGCCCGGCACCGATGACGGTGTACTGGTCGCGCTATGCGCAGTCGCTGACGCAGCGGCCGATGAAGGGCATGCTGACCGGACCGGTGACGGTGCTGCAGTGGTCGTTCGTGCGCGATGACCAGGCGCGGTCGCAGACCTGCCGGCAGATCGCGCTCGCGCTGCGTCACGAAGTGCTGGACCTGGAAGCGGCCGGCATCGGCGTGATCCAGATCGACGAGCCCGCGCTGCGCGAAGGCCTGCCGCTACGACGTTCCGACTGGGCCGCGTATCTGGCCTGGGCGGTGGAAGCGTTCGGCCTGAGCGCCGGTGGCGTGGCCGATACCACGCAGATCCACACCCACATGTGCTACGCCGAGTTCAACGACATCATCGATGCGGTGGCGGCGATGGATGCCGACGTGATCTCGATCGAGACCTCGCGTTCGCGCATGGAACTGCTGGATGCATTCGTCCAGTTCCGTTACCCCAACGCGATCGGACCGGGCGTGTATGACATCCATTCGCCGCGCGTGCCGGACACGACCGAGATGGTGGCGTTGCTGGAGAAGGCGCGCGGAGTGATTCCGGCCGAGCAGCTGTGGGTCAACCCGGATTGCGGGCTGAAAACCCGGGGCTGGCCGGAGACCAAGGCGGCGCTGGCCGCCCTGGTGCAGGCGGCGCGGCAGTTGCGCGCCGAGTGCGCGCAGGCCGCCTGAGCCAACGCGACGGGTCCGGCCGCTGCGCCGGGCCCGTCGATGCAACGGAGTCCACCATGGAACACACGACAAACCCCCGCCAGCGCCTGGTCCTGCCACAGGGAGACCGGCTGCTGCTGCATTCCTGCTGCGCGCCCTGTTCGGGCGAGGTCATGGAAGCCTTCCTGGCTTCGGGGATCGACTACACGATCTACTTCTACAACCCCAACATCCATCCGCAGAAGGAATACCTGCTGCGCAAGGAAGAAAACATCCGCTTCGCCGACGCGCACGGAGTGCCGTTCGTCGATGGCGACTACGACACCGACAATTGGTTCGCCCGGGCCAAGGGCATGGAGAACGAACCCGAGCGCGGCATCCGCTGCACCATGTGTTTCGACATGCGCTTCGAGCGCACCGCGCTGTATGCGCATGAACATGGCTTCCCGGTGATGACCAGTTCACTGGGCATCTCGCGCTGGAAGAACATGCAGCAGATCAACGATTGCGGCCAACGGGCCGTGGCGCCCTACCAGGGCCTGCTGTACTGGGACTACAACTGGCGCAAGGGCGGCGGCAGCCAGCGCATGATCCAGATCAGCAAGCGCGAGCAGTTCTACCAGCAGGAATATTGCGGCTGCGTGTACTCGCTGCGCGACACCAACCGCCACCGCCGCGCGCAGGGCCGCGATCGGATCCAGCTGGGCGTGCTGTATTACGGAAGCGACACGCCGGAAGAATGAAGCGTGCCTTCAGCGCGGGACTGGCCCCAGCAGGCTGACCGAGATGACACCGTCGGTATCGCCCAGCGCATCGGCGACTTCAAGCAGACGCGCGCGCTCGATGCCGGGCGGGCAGCGCACGTCCACCTGGTCCTCGCAGTCGTCATGCCGCTTGAGCACCATGCGCCGCACGGGGAGCTGCAGGTCGGACAATGCCGTTTCCAGCTTCGCCAGTGCCGAGCCGCGCGACAGCGTGATCCGCAGGCCAGTGGCCGGCGCGCTGCGCTTCTGCAGATAGCGACGCTCGATGGGCTTGAGCAGTGCCAGGATGCTCCACAGCAATACGGTGGCCATGATCGCGGCGGCATACAACCCACTGCCCGCCGCCAGGCCAATCGATGCCACTGCCCACAGCCCGGCCGCGGTAGTCAGGCCGCGGATGACCTGTTCGCGTTGCAGGAACAGGATGGTGCCCGCACCTAGGAAACCCACGCCACTGATCACCTGCGCGGCGATGCGCGATGGGTCCAGCACCACATGTGGGCTGGTCAGTACGTCGCTGAAGCCGTATTCGGACACGATGATCGCAAGCGACGCGCCGACGCAGACCAGCATGTGCGTGCGCAGGCCGGCGGTCCATTCCAGGCGACCACGGTTGGCGCCGATGATGCCGCCCAGGGCCGCGGCCAGCAGCAGCCGCAGCGCGATGTCCCAGGTCGTGACCATGCGATTTCCTCCAGCGGCGCCCGCGGCGATGCGGCATGCAGGTGCGAGCAAGGCGACAGAGTCTAGGCCTGCCTTGGTCAAGGCGGTTTCAAGATGGGCACGCATGCTTGGATGCGATGCGGCGACTTGAGGCCTGATCGGGCAGTCGATAGGCTCGCGGCTCGTTTGAAGAGAGATCCACATGACTGCTTTTTCCGCCGACACGGCGCTGATCGTCATCGACCTGCAGCCGGACTTCATGCCCGGTGGCGCGCTGGCCTGTTTCGAAGGCGATGCGATCGTGCCCGGCATCGCGCAGCTGCTGGCATCGCGTCGCTACGGCACCGTGGTGGCCACGCAGGACTGGCATCCGGCGGCACACGCGTCGTTCGCCGCGCAACATGCCGGCCATGCACCGTTCGAGGTGATCGACCTGCATGGCCAGCCGCAGATGCTGTGGCCGGCGCATTGCGTGCAGGGCACGCCGGGCGCGGCGCTCGATCCGCGCGTGGACTGGACGCCGGCCGACCTGATCCTGCGCAAGGGCACCCATCCGCAGGTCGATTCCTACAGCGCCTTCCGCGAGAACCACGGGCCCGATGGCGCACGGCCCAGCACCGGCCTGGCCGGCTGGCTGCGCGGGCGTGGCATTTCCGAAGTCCATGTCTGCGGCCTGGCGCGCGATGTGTGCGTGCTGTGGACCGCGCAGGACGCGCGCGCCGAGGGCTTCCGGGTGTCGTTCCTGTGGGAACTCACCCGTCCGGTGACGCCGGATGGCGACGCGCCCACGCATGCAGCGCTGCAGGACGCCGGGATCGCCATCGTCTGACGTTCCGGTCCACCGTTGTCAGGTCCTTGGCGTCCCTTGCCATGGACGAGCGGCATTGACAATGCCCCGGGGTGTGTGTGTATTTTGCGTTAAATGTGTTGCACGGCAGCACGTATCCCGCAAGTTCCCAGCCACCCGTGGAGTCCCCATGTCCGCCACTACCCTGTTGCGTGCCAGCACGCTTGCCGTTGCCATCAATGCCGCGTTCGTCGCCGGCGCATTTGCCCAGCAGGCAGGAAGCACGGGCTCGGTCGCCCAACTGGACTCGGTCCAGGTCACTGCAGACCGCAAGGCTGAGGACGCGAAGAACGTCCCGGTCTCGGCCACCGTCCTGCGTCCGGAGTTCCTGGATGCCATTTCGACCAGCGCGTCCGACGTGCGCGTCCTGGCCGGCAAGACCCCCAGCCTGAATGTTGAGTCGTCCAACGGCCGCGTGTTTCCGCGTTTCTACATCCGCGGCTATGGCAACACCGACTTCACCACCTATGCCTCGCAGCCGGTGTCGTTGGTGTACGACGACATCGTCTACGAGAACGCCTTCCTGAAAGGCTTCCCGATGTTCGACCTGAAGAGCGTGGAAGTGCTGCGCGGCCCGCAAGGCACCCAGTTCGGCCGCAACACCCCGGCCGGCGTGGTCAAGTTCAACTCCGCCAAACCGGTGCTGGGCTCGACCGAAGGCTATGCCAGCGTCTCTTACGGCACCCATGCCACCAGCTCGGTGGAAGGCGCGCTCAACCTGCCGCTGGGCACCGACTGGGCCGCGCGCATCTCGCTGCTGCAGCAGCACCGCGACGACTGGGTGACCAGCCAGGTCACCGGCCAGAAGCTGGAAGGCTACGACGACGCGGCCCTGCGCCTGCAGCTGCTGTTCCAGCCCGGCGATGATTTCAGCGCGTTGTTCAACGCCCACGCCCGCAAGCTCAACGGCACTGCGCGCCTGTTCCGCGCCAACATCTTCAGCGCTGGCAGCAACCAGCTGGCCGATGGCTTCGACGAGAACAAGGCCTACATCGATGGCCACAACGCCCAGGAGCTGTCCACCTACGGCGGCAGCGCCAACCTGACCTTCACCTCTGGCGACGTCAGCTTCCACTCGATCACCGGCTACGAAGGCATTTCCAAGTACTACAGCCGTGGTGACATCGATGGTGGTTACGGCGCCGGCGCGTTTGTCGACCCGTCGCAGCCCTATGGCCCGGGGTTCATCCCGTTCTCGGTGGAAACCGCCGGTGGCATCAAGAGCCTGGACCAGTTCACCCAGGAGTTCCGCGCCCAGTCCAACTATGCCGGTCCGTTGAACTGGCAGGGCGGCCTGTATTACTTCTACGACAACGTGCAGGGTGAGGCGTACGACTACGACACCATCGGTGGCGGCGCGCTGACCGGCTACGACCTGACCCGGCAGAAGACCTCGTCGTGGGCGGCCTTCGCCTCGCTCAACTACCAGGCCACCGATGCGCTGAACCTGCGCGGCGGCATCCGCTACACCCACGATCACAAGACCTTCGACATCCTGCAATGGGACCGCGACAGCGCGCCGCCGATCGGCGGTGACACCAGCGGTTCCAAGGTCACCGGCGATGTCAGCGCGACCTATGCGCTGAGCGAGGCGGTCAACCTGTATGCGCGCGCGGCCCGCGGCTACCGCGGTGCGAGCTTCGGCCCGCCCTCGACTGGCGTACCGGTGACCGTGGCCCGTCCGGAAGTCGTGGATTCCTACGAGCTGGGCGTCAAGGCCGACCTGTGGGATCGCCGCGGCCGCCTGGCCTTCGACGTCTACAGCATGGATATCAAGGACCAGCAGCTGACCGCCGTGGGCGGCACCTCCAACGCCGTGCAGCTGATGAACGCCAAGAAGAGCGAGGCCTACGGCGCCGAGCTGGACTTCGACCTGCTGCTGACCGAGAACCTGCGCTTCGGCTTCAACGGCAGCTACAACCACACCGAGATCAAGGATCCGGGCCTGGCGACCTCGACCTGCTCGGCCTGGGTGTGCACCGTGACCGATCCGGTCAACGCCGCCGGCCAGGCCTACATCGACGGCAATCCGCTGCCGCAGGCCGCCAAGTGGATCGGCAACGTCAACCTGCGTTACGGCGTGCCGATGGGCGATTCCAGTGAGCTGTTCTTCTACACCGACTGGTCATATCGCAGCGAAGTGAACTTCTTCCTGTACCAGTCCAAGGAGTTCGTCGGCCAGCCGCTGTTCGAAGGCGGCCTGAAGATCGGTTACAGCTGGAATGCGGGCCAGTACGAAGCCTCAGTGTTCTGCCGCAACTGCACCAACCAGATCCGCGCTACCGGCGGCATCGACTTCGACAACCTGACCGGCTTCATCAACGACCCGCGCATCATCGGCGCCTCGTTCCGCGCCAACTTCTGATGGCGTGGCCGCGGCGCGCAGGACGTGCGTCGCGGTAGATCGATTCGGGAAAAACAAACGCCGCGTGGAGCCTGGCTCCACGCGGCGTTTTTCATGGGCGCTGTTTTGCCGGAGCGCGCCTAGAAGCGCGCGCTGAACGCGAGGCCATAGGTGCGTGGCTCGTTGATGAAGCCGGTCAGGTTGTTGAAATCGATCGCGCCGACGATGCGGGTCTGGTCGGTGATGTTGCGGCCGAACAGGGCCACTTCGTAGTCGCCGTAGTCCCACGCATACCCGATGCGCAGGCCGCCTTCCAGCGTGGACTTGCCGCGGAATTCGGTGGATTGGTACAGGAAGAAGTTCACTTCGCTGCGGTAGGCCCAGTCGGTGTAGACGTAGAACTCGCTGCCATCGCCCAGCGGGAGCCCCCAACGCGCAGTCAGGTTGTGGATCCAGCGCGGTGCCTGCGGCAGCGGATTGCCGTCGATCAGCGCACGTCCGCTGGCATCCAGTGGATCGGTCACGGTGCAGGCGACGCACACGGCCACGGCCAGGTTGGGGTCGTCGATCCGGGTGTCGTTGAAGCTGCTGCCCAGTGTCACCAGCAGGTTGTCGGCGACATAGGCTTCAAGGTCCAGCTCGGCGCCCTGGCCGATGGTCTTGTCGGCGTTGAGCAGGATGGCCGTGTTGGCCGCGCCGCCCACGGCGACCAGCTGCTGGCCGTCCACGTCGTAGCGGAACACGTCGAAACCCAGGCGCGCGCGCTTGTCCCACAGGTCGGCCTTGATGCCGATTTCGTAGGAGATCACTTTCTCCGAATCGGCCGTGGACACGCCGCCGTTCGGTGCGCTCGGGTCGGCGAACAGCAGCCGGCCCTGGATGGATGGCGCGCGGAAGCCCTTGGCCACGCGGGCGTACAGGTTCACGTCGGGATTGAGCGTATAGACGCCGGACAGATCCCAGCTGACGTCGTCCACGTCGGTATGGACCGGGTAAGGACCGCCGACCGGCGCGCCGAACGGGGCCGATTCCAGCACGCTGGCGGTGAAGTCCTTTTTGTCCTGTGTATAGCGCACGCCGCCGCGCAGCTTGAACGCGTCGGTCACCTCAGCGTTGGCCGACGCGAACGCCGCCCAGGTCTTGTTGCGTTGTGCCTGCACCGCATGGCCGGCCTGCGGGTTGCCGGGGCTGAGCGAGTCGTAGTTGAAGCTGTCGATGCGCACGTCTTCATCGAAGTAGAACAGCCCGGCCTGCCAGTCGAAGGCGCCCCAGTCGTTGGATTCGACGCGGAATTCCTGGCTCCACTGGCGGTGGTGCGGCAGGCCGTCGGCCGATTCGGAGGCGAACGGAATCACGCCCGGGCCGGAGTCGGGCAGGAATGACGCGCCGTAGCCGCCGTCGATGTCGCCGTGGTTGATCGAGTCGGCGGTCTCGTAGCCGGTGATCGAATACAGGTTGACCGAATCCAGCCTCCAGCTCAGCCGGGCGCTGCCGCCCCAGGTGTCGAGCCTGGAGAAGTTCAGGCCGTCCTGGGACACCTTGTCCTTGTCGAAGCCCGGGACGAAATCGTTGGTGCCCGGCGTGATGATGTTGGCGCGGAACACCCGCGCACTGCCGTTCAAGTGGCGCTTGTGCAGGTTGAACAGGCCTTCGAACGCATCGCCTTCGTACAGCAACTGCACGCGACCGGCGGACTCGTC
Organism: Pseudoxanthomonas sp.; assembly: GCF_027498035.1. Lineage (NCBI taxonomy): Bacteria > Pseudomonadati > Pseudomonadota > Gammaproteobacteria > Lysobacterales > Lysobacteraceae > Pseudoxanthomonas > Pseudoxanthomonas sp. The sequence goes on along the minus strand of NZ_CP114978.1, from coordinate 2,774,698 downwards.
GTAGCCCTCCAGGTGCCGGGTCGGGCCGGCGGCATCGGTGTTGTCGACCCAGTCGTCCTTGTGCTGGTACAGGCCGGACACGCGCGCCGACCAGCGCTGCGTCAGTGGTCCGCCGTAGGCACCTTCAACGTTGAACAGGCCGCTGTTGCCGAGCGAGGCCTGCAGGTAACCGCTGGGGTCCTGCGAGGGGCGGACCGAATCGAACTTGACCACGCCGGCCGGCGTGTTGCGGCCGAACAGCGTGCCCTGCGGGCCGCGCAGCACCTCCACGCTCTGCAGGTCGAATACCGGGAAGCCCTTCAGCAGCGGGCTTTCCTGGACCACGTCGTCATACACCAGCGATACCGGCTGGGAAGCGTTGAGGTCGAAGTCGGTGTTGCCCAGCCCGCGGATGTAGAAGCGCGGGAAGGCGCGGCCGAACGAGGATTCGATGTTCAGGCTGGGCACGCGTGCAGACAGGAAGCGGATGTCGCCGCCACCGGAGCCCAGCACGCCGAGCTTTTCCGCGTTCAATGCGGTGATCGACACCGGCACGTCGTGGATGTTTTCCACCCGGCGCTGGGCGGTGACCTTGACCGTGTCCAGGATCGCCGCCGTCAGGGCGTGATCTTCGGCGGTTGGTTCGGCCTGTTGGGCCAGGGCGGCCGGCAGCGGCAATGCCAGGGCCAGCGACAGGGCAAGGCGGTGCGGACGCACGCGCAGGCGAGGCGATCGAGGCATGGCGAGAGCTCTTGGGCGGACGGGCGGCGGCACGACACCGAGGATGCGGACCATGTTGCAGAACTGTGGCGCCGTCAGCAACCGGCGCCACAATGACCTTGAGCACGGGCGCAACGGTCAGGGGTGCGGGCTAGACTCGGCGCACTTCTTCAACAGGTGATGCGGCCATGAGCCAGTGGTACTTCCTCACCGGTGCCGAGCAGACCCGCTCGGGCCCGTTCGACACGACCGCCGCGCAGGATTTCGCGCGCCGCAACCCGGGCGCGCTGGCCTGGCGCGAAGGCCAGGCCGGCTGGCAGCCCGCCGCGTCGCTGGCCGAGCTGGGCGGCAGCGCGCCGTCACACATGCCGCCCCCGCCGAGCGCGGGCATGCGCGCGGACGACATCGATTTCCGCATCGTCGGCCATGACATGCAGTTCGTCGAAGTGGAGCTGGACCCGGGCGAAAGCGCGGTGGCCGAAGCCGGCGCGCTGATGTTTAAGGATTCCTCCGTGCAGATGGACACGGTGTTCGGCGATGGCCGCAGCAGCGGCGCCGGTGGCGGTTTCATGGACAAGCTGCTCTCGGCCGGCAAGCGCGTGGTCACCGGGGAGAGCCTGTTCACCACCGTCTACACGCACACCGGCAGCGGCAAGGCCAAGGTCGCCTTCGCCGCGCCGTTCCCGGGCACGGTGATCGCGCTGAAGCTGTCCGAACATGGTGGCCGGTTGATCTGCCAGAAGGACAGCTTCCTGGCTGGCGCGCGCGGGGTGTCGCTGGGAATCGCCTTCCAGCGCAAGATCCTCACCGGCCTGTTCGGCGGCGAGGGCTTCATCATGCAGAAGCTCGAAGGCGATGGCTGGGTGTTCGTGCATGCCGGCGGCACCGTGGTCGAACGCGAGCTGGCCGCCGGCGAGCGCATCGACGTCGATACCGGCTGCGTGGTGGCCTATCACGGCGGCGTGGACATGGACATCCGCCGCGTGGCCGGCATCAAGAGCATGTTCTTCGGTGGCGAAGGCGTGTTCCTGGCCACCCTGACCGGGCCGGGCAAGGTCTGGCTGCAGTCGCTGCCGTTCTCGCGCCTGGCCGGGCGCATGCTGCAGGCCGCGCCGCAGAACGGCGGCTCGCGCGGCGAAGGTTCGGTGCTGGGTGGGCTGGGGCGGATCCTGGACGGCGACAACAACTTCTAAAGCGTCATCGCCCTGGCCACCCGCGACAAAGCCGCAGTAATGCGGCTTTGTCGTTTGCGCTTGCTTCAACGCATCGGTAGCGCCGTGCCGTGCACGGCAGCGCCGCCACGCTAGGCGCGGGCGATCAGGTGATCGAGGCTGGCGCGGCCTGGCCCGGCGATCAGCAGCCAGACGAACAGCGTCACGTACAGCACTTCGTCCAGCTCGACCAATTCGTCCAGCGTCGAGATGCCCGGCAGCACCACCACGACCAGCGCGACCAGCATGTTGATGAGCATCGGGATCATGGTCAGGCGCGTGGCCAGGCCGAGCAGGATCAGCACGCCGCCAACGAACTCGGTGCCGGCGCACAGCGCGGCGCTGAACGCGGGGAAGGGAATGCCCCATTCGACGAAGCGCGCGCTGAAGAAGTCCAGGTTGTGCAGCTTGGCCCAGCCGGTCTCGGCCCAGAAGTAGCCGAAGACCAGCCGCACCAGCAGCGGGCCGAGCCAGTCGATGCGGCGGAAGAAAGACAGCGCGGAGGCGTGCAGGCGCACGGAGGTCGGTTGCATGGGAGGTCTCCTGTCGGGTGCAGCGTCAGTGTTCGAAGTGGACCTGCGGTGCGGCCTGCAACGCCGTCACCAGGCCGTCGTGGATCCAGCGTTTGAGCAGGCCGACCGCGCGCAGCGGTGCTTCGGTACCGTGTTCGGCTTCCAGCTGCGCGCAAAGGTCGCCGAAAGTACCGCCATCGGCCATGTGCCGCAGCGCGCTGGCTTCGTCCGCGGGCAGACGGCGCCAATGCACGTCGAAGTCCTGCCGCCACAGCAGCCAGTCGGCAGGATCTGCGTCGGGGCTTTCGGGCAAGGGGTGTTCGGCCGCATGTGCGATCACCAGTGCCGGCACGCACGTTTGCAGAGGCAGGCAGCGCAGTGCGGGCTGGAATGACAGTTGCAGCGTCGGCCAGGCTTCGACTGGCAGCACCGCGACCTCCGCCAACGTGGCAGCGCGTGCATCGGGCGCATCGAAGACTTCGCCCTGCGTCCATTCGAACTGCGCCAGTTCCACGGCGCCTGTATCGACATCGCATTGCGTAGCGAGCCAGTCGGCGAACGCGTGACCCAGATGCCGCACGGACGGGCGCGTGGAGGGATGGTCCCGCAGGTAATCGCCTGCCAGCGCAGTGAAATGTTCGGTGCCGAGCCACTGCGCCAGCACGGGGAAATCCTGGGACAACACGGCGATCAAGCGCAATCGGTAGCCATCGGCATAGATGCGCAGACGTGTGGCGGCATCGGCGGGCACCTGCGGTGGCGTGGCCACGTGCATGCGAATCGCCGCATCGCCACCGCGCAGCCAGTCGTGCAGCGCGGCCTGGCGGCGGGCCAGCACGGCGCTCATGCGGCCTGCTCCAGCCGCGACGGCGCGGGCAATGTCGAGTTCGTCCAGTAAATCCCGCAGCGGCGGGATGTGGTCGTCGCGTTCGATCATGGTCGGCACGTCGCCGAAGCGGCGCACGGCATGGGCGTACAGCGACCACACGCCATCGCAGACCGGCGCGTCGTGGGTATCGATCAACAGACCGCTGCCGAGCGCATCGGGCGCATGCCCGGCCAGGTGGATCTGGCGCACTGCGTGAACCGGCAATGCATCGAGGAACGCGCGCGCGTCGAAGCCGTGGTTGTGGGCGTTGACGTAGACGTTGTTGACGTCCAGCAGCAGGCCGCAGCCGGAGGCGTCGACGATCGCGGAAAGGAAGTGCGCCTCGTCCAGCGTGTCGCCTGAAAACTGCAGATAGCTGGAGACGTTCTCCAGCACCAGCTGGGTGTTCAAGGTGTCCTGCACCTGGCGCACGCGCGCGGCGACGTGGCGCACCACCGCGTCATCCTGCGGCAGCGGCAACAGGTCATGCAGCTGGATGCCGTCGTGGCGCGTCCAGCACAGGTGATCGGAAATCAGGTGCGGGCGCACGCGGCGTGCCAGCTGGCCCAGTTGCGCCAGATAGTCGCGGTCCAGCGGATCGCTGCCACCGATGTTCATCGACACGCCGTGCATGGCCAGCGGCCAGCGCTCGGCGATGCGGTCGAGCATGTGCAACGGGCGGCCGCCATCGACCAGGTAGTTCTCGCTGAGGATCTCCAGCCAGTCGACGTTCGGCGTGCCGTTCAACAGCGCGTCGTAGTGCTGCGGGCGCAAGCCCAGTCCGAATCCCTGCAAGGCGGTCATGGCGATGTCCTGCTTCGAAAGGAAGAAGGCCCCACCGCCCATGCGGGCGGCGTGGCCGGCGTGGATCAGCTGTTGGACTTCTCGGCCTTCTTGGCCGGGGCCGGCATCTCGAACTTGCCGCCGACGGTCTTGCAGGCGCTGGCGGTGGCTTCGGTGAAGCCCTGGCCCTTGCAGGCGTTTTGCCCTTTACAGGCGTTGGCTGCGCTCTTGCAGGCGCCCTGGCCCTTGCAGGCATTGGCGCCGACGCAGTGGCCCATTTCGGTCTTGCCCTGGTCGGCGGCCTGGGCCATGGGCGCGCCCATGAACAGGGCAGCAGCGGCGATGGCCATCGACAGGCCGGAAGCAGTGACGGACTTGCTGTTCATGTGGTGGATCCTTGTGGTTTGAGGAACATCGGACACGGGACCGGCGCGGTGTTGGCCGGTGCAGGCATTGGGCTCCCGGCGCAGGGCGCGGACCATCCCCGTGCGTTCCATGGATATGCCCAGGCGTCCGGAAATCGTGAATCGTTCAGCCTGGCCGGACGATCGGGCATAGCGGGCCGGGCTGGCGGTCATGTTCGCGTCGCTATGGGGCGCCGTACGATGCGTGACATGGACTTTGCCCAGACCACTGGACTCGACGACGCCCGCGATGCCGTGTTGGAGACGGTGCTGGGCGCGTATCGCATGCGCGTGGAAATCACCGCCGACGTGCGCTATTGCGGGACCTGGTTCGATCGCGAGCCGGCCACGCACTTCGGCCAGTTCCACCTGATGACCGATGGCGAATGCTGGGTCAGCGGCGAGGCGCTGGAATGCGCGTTGCACCTGCGCCGCGGTGACCTGATTGTGTTTCCCGGCGGCGTGCGCCACCTGCTCTCATCCTCGCCCGATCCGCACCAGCCGCCGGAGGAAGAACCCGGCGACACCACGATGCTGTGCGGCGAGCTGGAGTTCGTCTCGGGCAACAACAACCCGATCTTCAACGCGCTGCCGACCTGCTTCGTGGTGCGCTCGGAACAGAGCAGCGAGGCCTTCCGCCAGCTGGCGCAGATGCTCACCGCTACCAGCCGCGACCGTCGCTGGGGCCGGCAGATGGTGCAGAACAAGCTGGCCGATTCGCTGTTCACCATGGCCGTGTGCGAGTACGTGCGTAGTGCAGAGCGTCCGCGTGGGCTGCTGGCGGCGATGACCGACGCGCGCTTGTCGCTGGCGCTTTCGGCCATGCATTCACAGCCTGGCGAAGACTGGACTATCCAGTCGCTGGCGCAGGTGGCGGGCATGTCGCGCACCGCGTTCGCCGAGCTGTTCACCGCCACCGTCGGTGCCCCGCCGATGCAGTACATGTCGCAGTGGCGGGCGACCGAAGCACGGCGCCTGCTGGGTAACCGGCGCCTGTCGGTGGCAGCGGTGGCCGAGATGCTGGGCTATCGCAGCGAAGCGGCGTTCCGCCGGTTCTTCAAGCGACTCGAAGGCATCGGCCCGGGCAAGGCGCGCAGCCGCAACGCCGACGAGTAAGGCATTCCATCACCGGGTTGCCCACCGTTTGGCATTTGCTGGCTAAGCTGCGCACTTTCCACACATCGCGCCATCCCATGCCTGCCCCTCGCCTGACCTGTTTGCTGCTGACCGCCTGCGTGACCCTGCTCTCGGCCTGTGGCGGCGAGGCGGTGAAGACCACACCGCCGGCGACGACCATCGTGCCGCCGCCGGTGCCGACGGCCAACACCAAGCCGGTGGTGATCGGCATCGCGCTGGGCGGCGGTGCGGCCAAGGGGTTTGCGCATATCGGCGTGATCAAGATGCTGGAAGCCAACGGGATCAAGCCCGATGTGGTCGCCGGCACCAGCGCCGGCAGCGTGGTTGGCGCGCTCTATGCCAGCGGCATGGATGTGTTCCAGATGCAGCAGAAGGCGGTGGCGCTGGATGAGTCGTCCATCCGCGACGTGCGCCTGTTCTCCGGTGGGCTGGTGCAGGGCCGCGCGCTGCAGGATTACGTGGAATGGCCAGGTCGGCAACACCCCGATCCAGCGCCTCAAGAAGCCTTTCGTTGCGGTGGCCACGCGCCTGGAAGACGGCGAGCGCACGATGTTCAACCTCGGCGACACCGGCCAGGCGGTGCGTGCTTCGTCCAGCGTGCCGGGCGTGTTCGAGCCGGTGAGCATCGGCAAATACCACTACGTGGATGGTGGCGTGGTCAGTCCGGTGCCGGTGGATGCGGCCAAGCAGCTCGGCGCGGACTTCGTCATCGCCGTGGATATCTCCAACAAGGCCAACGGCACCACGCCGAGCGGCATGCTGGGCATCGTCAACCAGTCCATCGCCATCATGGGCCAGCGCGCCGGCCAGCAGGAGCTGGCGCGTGCCGACGTGGTGATCCGGCCCAAGGTCAACGATATCGGCGCGGCCGATTTCACCCAGCGCGGCGCCGCGATCCTGGAAGGCGAAAAGGCCACCCTGGCGGTGATGCCGCAGATCAAGGCGCGCCTGGCCCAGCTGCAGCACGAACGCGCTGCAGCTGCGGCGGCGGCCGCAAAACCCAAGGCGCCGCCGTGCGTGGAACCGACACGGCTGCAGCGTCTGACCTTCCGCGGCGAGCCGTGTCCGGTGACGCCTGCTAAATAGAACGACGCGCCGCCGCCGCATCCCTGCGGCTGGCGACGCGTCGCAGACGCGTGACTCAGAACCGCCAGCGCACGCTGGCCGAGACGAAGCGCGGCTCGCCGTAGTTCTGGTAGTCCAGGTTGGCCCAGTACGTCTTGTCCAGCGCGTTGCGCACTGACAGCGTCGCGGTCCACTGGTCGTTGATGCGGTAGTTGGCGTTGAAGTGCACCAGCGCGTACGACGGTTGGGTGACCGTGACCGGCGTGGTGGTGCCATCGCCATTGGGCCGCAGGATGTTGAAGCCCTGCACCTTGTTCTGCCAGCTGACGCCGCCGCCCAGGCTCAGGCGGTCCCAGCTGCCCGGCAGGCGCACCTGCGTGGACAGCTGCAGGTAGTCCTCCGGCAGGTTGGCGTAGATCGCATCGGTTGGTGCGCGTGTCACCTTGACGTGGGTGTAGCCGGCGTTGAGCGTCCAGCCCGGCAGCAGCTCGCCGTTGAAATCCACTTCCCAACCACGGCTCTTGGTGCCGTTGACGCCGACGTAGGCGCTGCTGCCATCGGGCAGCGAGCCTTCGGGCTGGCTGGTGTCGCGCATCGCGTAGTTGTCCTGCTTGGCCTCGAACACCGCCGCGGTGGCCAGCGCCTTGCCGCCGAACAGCTGCGCCTTGATGCCGGTTTCCAGGTTGGAGCCTTCCACCGGCGCCAGCAGGTTGTTGTCCTTGTCCTTGTAGTTCTGCGGATTGAAGATTTCCGTATAGCTGGCGTAGACCGATACGTCCGGGACGAGGTCGTAGACGATGCCCACGTACGGAGTCACCTCGTCGCTGACCTTGTAGCGGCCGCTGGTGCCGGTATAGGTGCCGGCGGTGTCATACGCGCGGGTGCGGGTTTCCCACGAACTCAGGCGCGCGCCGGCGATCAGCGACAGCGGTTCGGCCAGGTGCAGGCGAGTGGAGGCGTACACACCGCGCTGGCTGGTGCGGGCCTGGCGCCATGCGCCGGTGTGGGTGTAGCTGACCGCGCCGGCATCGCCGTCCCAGTCGTACAGGTTGGGCACGTAATAGGCGCGTGCGTTGCCCAGTGCGACCCAGTCACCGGGGTACACCAGCGCCGTGCCCGGCGTGGTCGATTGCAGGTCCTGCCAGCTGCCGCCGACCACCACGTCGTGGGTCTGGCCGAACAGCGAGAACTTGCCCGACAGGTACACATCGACCGCATCGCGGCTGTCGTTGGTCTCGCCCGCGCTGGCCTGGATGTAGGTGCCCGTGCCGGTGACCGGATCGGGATAGCCGCTGCCGTACGCGCGCAGGCTTTGCACGTCGCCGGTCGTGTGCGCGAGGTTGACCTTCAGCAGCCAGTCCTCGCCGAAGCGCTGTTCCAGGTTGGCGAAGGCGGTGCTGGTCTTGCGCTGCCAGCGCGTCCAGCGCGGGGCGAAATTGGTCGAACGCGACAGGTTGGCCTTCGAGCCATCGGCGGCGAAGAACGGCACCGTGCCCCAGGTCGAACCGACCGGGTTGTTGTCCTGGATCTGGTAGCCAGCCGTGACCGTGGTGCTGTCGGTCAGGTCACCTTCCAGCACGGCCATGCCGGCTTTTTTGTTCTCGCTGTAGCGGTCGTAGTAATAGTCGCGGTCGGTCCAGGCGCCGACCCAGCGGCTGCGGAAACGGCCATCCCTGGTCAGCGGCACGCTCACGTCGGCCTGCACGCGCTTGAAATCCCAGCTGCCGGCGCTGGCGGTGACCGACGCATCGAACTCGCGGCCCGGGCGCTTGCGCAGCAGGTTGACCGTGGCCGAGGGAATTCCGGCGCCGCTGAGCAGGCCGTTGGCGCCACGGATCACTTCGATGCGGTCATAGAAGGCGGTGTCGTATTCCTGGTTGGTCGAGCCGCTGTAGGTCGGCAGGCTGTCCACCTGGAAGTCGGTGATCTGGAAGCCGCGCGCGTAGTACAGCGGGCGCTGGGTGTCGTAGAAGGACACGTTGACGCCGGTGACGTTGCGCATCACGTCGTTGATGCTGAACATCGACTCGTCTTCCAGACGCTGCAGGCCGATCACGCTGACCGACTGCGGCGTGTCCTGGATGCTGATCGGCAGGCGCGTGGTGGTGGACGGCTCGACCCGATTGCCGGTGACCTGCACGTTGCCCAGGGTCTTGGGCGCATGGCGTTTTGTTTCGGTGTCGCTGTCTTCATCGGCAGCCAGCGCGGGCAGGGCCAGCACGCCCAGCGCGAGCAGCAGTGCCGTGGCCAGCGGTGAGCGGAACAGCGCGGCAGGCGCGCGCGGGAGAGCGGAGGCGGTCATGGGGATCTCGATGCGCAGGCAGCAGGGGGCCATGACCGACGCAAGGCGCGGCGGACGGTCACGATGAGCAGAGGGAGGGCTGGCCCAGGCTGGGCTGGCACCGGTCTGGACGACCGGGTGCGAGGCGTCATGCAGACGCTCGCGGCGCGCAAATGTAAATGACTCTCAAATGACGCGCAAGACACAGACTGCGATGCGGCGTCATCGATTCCCGCAGGAATCCCGCAGGCAGACGTCGCTGGTGACCTGCCTTCAGCCCAGGCCGGTATCCATCACCATCATCAGGCAGAAGCCCAGGGTCAGGCCGATGGTGGCTGAGGTCTCGTGGCCGTTGCGGTGCGATTCGGGAATGACCTCGTGGCTGACCGCGAACAGCATCGCCCCGGCCGCGAACGCCAGGCCCCACGGCAACAGGGTGGAGAACGCGCCGACCGCCAGCGCCGCGACCAGCGCGCCGACCGGCTCCACCAGTCCCGACAGCACGCCAATCAACACCGCGCGGCTGCGGCGCACGCCGGCGGTGGCCAGCGACAGTGCGATCACCAGGCCTTCGGGGATGTCCTGCAAGGCAATGGCCATGCTGAAGGGTTCGGCATTGGCCATGCCCGAACCCGACGCCACGCCCACCGCCATGCCCTCGGGAATGTTGTGCAGGGTGATGGCCAGCACGAACAGCATCACCCGCGGCGGCAGCCACTCGGCCAGCTGTCCGGCGACGCTGCGGGTGGTGTGGCCCTCCTGGTCCAGGTGTGCATGCGGCACCGCCCGGTCCATCAGCAACATCATCGCCACGCCCAGGCAGATGCCCACGCTGATCACCAGGCCGGCGCCGACGCCATCGAAATGTTGCTCCCTGGCAGCCTGCAGCCCCGGCACGATCAGCGAAAACGCGGTCGCCGCCAACATCACCCCGGCGCCGAAGCCCATCAGGCAATCGGCCAGGCGTTGCGGAATGCGGCCGATGGCCAGCACCGGCAGCGCGCCCAGCGCCGTGGCGCCGGCACAGATCAGGCCATCACGCATGGCCTGGCGCAGGCCGGGCTGCACGTCCCAGTGCGCCACCACCGCCTGCACCAGCCAGGCGCCGAGCAGGGCGGCCAACGCCAGCAGCAGGAATGGCGCGGCGCGGCGCAGGGTGGAGTGACCGGGGGAAAAAGCGTTGTCGTGCATGGCGGACTCTTCGTGGACGGGACGCGGAAGGGGTGCCGTCACCGCCGGTCGGCGGAAGGTGCCTGCGCAAGATCGGACACCGGCAGGCAAGGGCGCGTCAACTCCCCGGCAACCCGCAGCCATGGTCACGGGGTGCGGGTGATGCTCCACGGCGAAAACCCGTGGAACGCCCATGGCATCTGGACATGTCGAAAACTCACTACATTTAGCGTTGACGACCGGGAATGACCCCACTATCTTGGGGCCGTCGGTTCCGCGGGCGTGCTTGCCCACGGATGAAAAGGGAAGTCGGTGCGGCCTGTAGGGCCTAGGCCGACACTGCCCCGCAGCGGTAATTGGGAACGACTTCGTCATAAAAGCACTGGGGCCTGCATGGCCCGGGAAGCGGCGGAGGAGGAGAAGGCCTGGCCTTCATGCCCATGAGTCCGAAGACCTGCCGACAGCCGCGCGCAAGCACAACGCGCGGTGCCGGCCGAGGAGTCTCCGAGGGGAGATGGCTGGCGAAGCAGGCACCGTCGCCGGTACACCCGTGCGTCGCGGCGCTTGCGACGCCGCCTTCCCACACTCGAACACCAACGCCGTTCCACGCCTGCTTAGGGACAGGCGCGGGGTGTGCACCACGCATGGAGAACCAACTCGTGACCCAGACCGATACCGCCGCGGCTGCGCGCCCGGCCGATGCAGAATTCCTGCTGACCTCGCCGCCGACCGCGACCGCGATGCGCGTGAAGAAGCGCAACGGCGGCGACGAGGCCGTGGACCTGAACAAGATCGTGCGCGCCATCCAGCGCTGCGCCGAAGGCCTGCATGCGGTCGATCCGATGCGCGTGGCCACCCGCACCATCTCCGGCCTGTACGACGGCGCCACCACCCAGGAACTGGACGAACTGTCCATCCGTACCGCCGCGCTGCTGATCGGCGAAGAGCCCGAATACGGCCGCCTGGCCGCGCGCCTGCTGGCCAACTTCATCGCCAAGGAAGTCTCTGGCCAGGAGATCCATGCCTTCTCGCAGTCGATCAGCCGCGGCCACGAAGTGGGCCTGATCAACGACCGCCTGCTGAACTTCGCGCAGACCAACGCGCGCAAGCTCAACGATGCGATCGACATCAACCTGGACAAGGAGTTCGAATACTTCGGCCTGCGCACGCTGTACGACCGCTACCTGCTGCGCCACCCGCACACCCGCAAGGTGATCGAGACCCCGCAGCAGTTCTTCCTGCGTATCGCCAGCGCGCTGAGCGAAGACGTGCCCGAAGCCCTGGCGCTGTACCAGCGCATGGGCAACCTGGACTACCTGCCGTCCTCGCCGACGCTGTTCAACTCCGGCACCACCCACGAGCAGCTGTCCTCGTGCTTCCTGCTGGACTCGCCGCAGGATTCGCTGGAGTCGATCTATTCCAAGTACGGCGACATCGCCCAGCTGTCCAAGTTCTCCGGCGGCATCGGCGTCAGCTACACCCGCGTGCGTGCGCGCGGCTCGCTGATCAAGTCGACCAACGGCCATTCCAACGGCATCGTGCCGTGGCTGAAGACGCTGGATTCGTCGGTCGCGGCTGTGAACCAGGGCGGCAAGCGCAAGGGCGCGGCCTGCGTGTACCTGGAAACCTGGCACGCCGACCTGGAAGACTTCCTGGAGCTGCGTGACAACGCCGGTGACGACGCCCGCCGCACCCACAACCTCAACCTGGCCAACTGGGTGCCGGACCTGTTCATGCAGCGCGTGGAAGCCGATGCGCAGTGGTCCATGTTCGATCCCAAGACCACCCCGGAACTGACCGACCTGTACGGCGAAGCCTTCGAGCGCGCCTACCTGCAGGCCGAAGCCCAGGGCAAGGCCTCCAAGACCATCTCCGCGCGCAAGCTCTACGCCCGGATGATGCGCACCCTGGCCGAGACCGGCAACGGCTGGATGACGTTCAAGGACAAGTGCAACAAGGCGTCCAACCAGACCTTGCGCGCCGGCAACGTGATCCACCTGTCCAACCTGTGCACCGAAATCCTGGAGGTCACTTCCAACGACGAGACCGCGGTGTGCAACCTGGGCTCGATCAACCTGGGTCGCCATTTCGACGCCCACGGTGACTTCGATTTCGAGAAGCTGGCCGAGACCGTGCGCTTGGCCGTGCGCCAGCTGGACCGCGTGATCGACCTGAACTTCTATCCGATCGAAACCGCGCGTCGCGGCAACCTGCGCTGGCGTCCGGTCGGCCTGGGCTGCATGGGCCTGCAGGACGTGTTCTTCAAGAAGCGCCTGGCCTTCGACAGCGCCGAGGCGCGCGCGATCTCCAACAAGATCGCCGAGACCATCTACTTCCACGCGCTGGAAACCTCGTGCGAACTGGCCCAGGAACGCGGCAAGCATCCGTCCTTCGCCGACACCCGCGCGGCCAACGGCGAGCTGCAGTTCGACGCCTGGAACGTGGTGCCCGACGACGCCGCGCGCTGGGATGCCCTGCGCGAGCGCATCAAGACCCACGGCCTGCGCAACTCGCTGCTGATCGCCATCGCCCCGACCGCCACCATCGCCTCCATCGCCGGCTGCTACGAGTGCGTGGAGCCGCAGGTGTCCAACCTGTTCAAGCGCGAGACGCTGTCCGGCGACTTCCTGCAGGTCAACCGCTACCTGGTGGGCGAGCTGAAGAAGCTCGGCCAGTGGACCCCGGAAATCCGCGACGCCATCAAGCTGGCCGAAGGCTCGATCCAGGGCATCGCCGAGATCCCGGAAACGCTGCGCCACATCTACCGCACCACCTGGGAAATCCCGATGCGCTCGCTGATCGACATGGCCGCCGGCCGTGGCGCCTTCATCGACCAGTCCGCCTCGCTCAACCTGTTCATGGAAAGCCCGAACATCGGCGCGCTGTCCTCCATGTACATGTACGCGTGGAAGCAGGGCATCAAGACCACCTACTACCTGCGTTCGCGTCCGGCCACCCGCATCGCCAAGGCCACCATCAGCCACGGCGCCAGCGAAGCCCCCAAGCCGGTGTTCACCCCGGACGAAGCGGTCAGCTGCTCGCTGGAAAACCCGGAAGCCTGCGAGGCCTGCCAGTAAGACCCATCACGCCGCTTTCTTTTTGGAAAGCGGCGCGGTCGGCGCGCGATGCGCGCTGATCCTGATGTTCATCCGGCGCGCCGCACGCGTGCTTTTTCAAAGCAATACCGAACACAAGCGAGAAACCCATGTCCGCCCAACCCCGCCAGATGCTGCTCGATCCCGGTTTTGAACTGACCCTGCGCCCGATGCGCTATCCGCAGTTCTATGACATGTATCGCGACGCGATCAAGAACAGCTGGACGGTGGACGAGATCAACTTCCAGATCGACATCACCGACCTGCACGACAAGATGACCCCGGCCGATCGCCACCTGATCCACCGGCTGGTCGCCTTCTTCGCCACCGGCGATTCGATCGTGTCCAACAACCTGGTGCTGAACCTGTACCAGCACATCAATGCGCCCGAAGCGCGCATGTACCTGTCGCGCCAGCTGTACGAAGAAGCGCTGCACGTGCAGTTCTACCTGACCCTGCTGGACAACTACCTGCCGGACCCGGCCGAGCGCATCAAGGCGTTCGCCGCGGTGGAGAACATCCCGTCGATCAAGAAGAAGGCCGAGTTCTGCTTCAAGTGGATGGACACCATCCAGGACCTCAGCCGCCTGGAAACGCGCGCGCACCGCCGCCAGTTCCTGCTCAACCAGATCTGCTTTGCCGCGTGCATCGAAGGCCTGTTCTTCTTCGCGGCCTTCGCCTACGTGTATTACTTCCGTTCGCGCGGCCTGCTGCCGGGCCTGGCCTCGGGCACCAACTGGGTGTTCCGCGACGAGAGCTGCCACATGAACTTCGCCTTCGAAGGCGTGCGCGTGGTGCGCGAGGAAGAGCCGGACCTGTTCGACGATGAGATGAAGCAGCAGGTCTACGCGATGCTGGAAGAGGCGATCGAATGCGAGCTGCAGTTCGCCGAGGACGTGCTGTCCGGCGGCGTGGCCGGCATCTCCACCCGCGACATGCGCCAGTACCTGCAGCACTGCGCGGACAACCACTTCGCCAAGCTGGGCATGGAGCGCAAGTACAACGTGCGCAATCCGTTGCCCTTCATGGAGCTGCAGGACGTGCAGGAGCTGACCAACTTCTTCGAGCGCCGGGTGTCGTCCTACCAGGTCGGCGTGCAGGGTGAAGTCGGGTTCGACCACGCGTTCTGACCTGCGGGACTCGCGGTGTCGGTCGGGCAGCATTGTCCGGCCGGCTGGAGGACAATGGCGCGTGCCGTGCACCCGCGCACGCCTAGTTTCCGGAGACCCCCACCATGTCCGAAGTTCCCACCACCGAGGCCCGGCCGATCGAGGCCCGCCTGCTGCACATGGTCTTCCCCGACCACACCAACCACCTGGGCACGCTGTTCGGCGGCCAGGCGCTGGCGTGGATGGACATGGCGGCCTTCATCGTCGCCTCGCGCTATGCGCGCACCACCGTGGTCACGGCGCGTTCGGAACAGGTCGACTTCAACCAGCCGATCCACAAGGGTGATCTGGTCGAAGTGATCGCCACCATCGTCAAGGTCGGCCGCAGCTCGATGAACGTCGATGTGGAAGTGGTCACCGAGGACCTGCTCAGCGGCGAACGCAAGCTGTGCACGCGCGGGCGTTTCGTGATGATCGCGCTGGACCCGCTGGGCCGGCCGACCGCTGCGCCGGCGCTGCCGGTGAATGCTTAGCGCGACTTGCTCTGGCGAAGCGCACGGATGCGCGCTGGTGGCTGGAAGGTGTCGGCGCGCGCCTCGGCCCAGAACTGCTGGAACACCGCGTGTTCCGGGATGTTGCCGTTGAGCAGCGCGGCGGGTTCGACGAAGCGGTAGAGCGTGGCCAGCGAACGGATCTCCACCGGCGAGATCCGGCGCACGATGTGCTCTGGACCCAGTTGCGAAGGATCATCCAGGCCGGCCGCGCTCAACAGCTCGCCCAGCGCCCGCAAGGTGTTGGTGTGATACAGGTGCACGCGCGTGGCCTTGTCGGTCACGTCCAGGTGCCGCCAGCGTTTGGGGTCCTGGGTGGCGATGCCGGTCGGGCAGCGGTCGCTGTGGCAACTCAGCGACTGGATGCAGCCCAGCGAGAACATGAAGCCGCGCCCGGCATTGCACCAGTCCGCGCCCATCGCGATGGTGCGGGCGATATCGAACGCACTGGTGATCTTGCCGGCCGCGCCCAGCTTGACCTGCTCGCGCAGCGACAGCCCGACCAGGGTGTTGTGGACCAGCATCAGCGCCTCGTTCATCGGCACGCCCATGTGATCGACGAACTCGACCGGCGCCGCGCCGGTGCCACCTTCGGCCCCATCGACCACGATGAAATCCGGTAGCAGCCCGCTCTCGTGCATGGCCTTGGCGATGCCGAACCATTCCCACGGATGGCCGATGGCCAGCTTGAACCCGACCGGCTTGCCGCCGGACAGCTCGCGCAGGCGTGAGACGAACTGCAGCAGCTCCAATGGCGTGGAAAACGCGGAGTGACGCGACGGTGACACGCAATCCAGGCCCATCGGAACCCCGCGCGTGGCGGCGATCTCGGCACTGACCTTGGCCGCTGGCAGCACTCCGCCGTGGCCCGGCTTGGCGCCCTGGGACAGCTTGATCTCGATCATCCGCACTTGTTCAAGCGTGGCGTTGGCGGTGAAGCGTTCGGCGTCGAACTTCCCGTCATCCCCCCGGCAGCCGAAGTAACCCGAACCGATTTCCCACACCAGGTCGCCACCCTTCTCGCGGTGGTAGGGCGAGATCGAACCTTCGCCGGTGTCGTGGGAGAAGTTGCCGCGTCGCGCGCCCTCGTTGAGCGCGCGGATCGCGTTGGCAGACAGGGCGCCAAAGCTCATCGCCGAGATGTTGAACACGCTGGACGAATAGGGCTTGGCCCGACCGGCGCCGATGGCCACGCGAAAATCGTGGTCATGGATGTCGGTGGTGGCCAGCGAATGGTTGATCCATTCGTAGTCGTTCGCGTAGGTGCTGCGCAGCGTGCCGAAGGGCACCACGTCCATCACGTTCTTGGCCCGGCGGTAGACCAGCTGGCGCTGCTGGCGCGAGAACGGTGCGTCCTCCAGGTCGCTCTGCACGAAGTACTGGCGGATCTCCGGGCCGATCGATTCCAGTCCGTAACGGAAGTGCGCCAGCACCGGGTAGTTGCGACGCAATGCGCTGGTCCGCTGCAGCACGTCGACCAGTCCCAGCACGCTGGGCGCAGCCGCGACGGCAGCCACCCACCACCAGCCCGGCCAATGCATCGCCAGCATCACGCTGAGCAGCAGGATCAGCAGGGCGGCCATCCAGCCCAGGTAACGGCTCATCATCGCGAATCACTGGCAGGGAGCATGTCGGCCAGTCTAGAGGGTGTTGTGCACTTCCCGACAGAAGGCGGCGGTCTGTCGCATGTAGAGCGGAGCTTGCTCCGCTGGGGCTTTCGCCTCGACCTGCGCGAAAGGCAGCGGGGTCCCCAGGATGGGATTGCCACAAGCTTCGCGCGGTAGGGAGCGCGCGTTCCCACACCAACAGGGAACGCACGTCGTCGGGTGAGTCAGTCCGGCCGCTGCGGTTTGTCATCCGGCGTGTGCCGGGGTGCGGTTGGTGTGGGGAACGGCAGGACCACGCCATGCGGTGGCGCGGGGCGCTCCCACAGCACCGGCACCTCGCGTGGCGAGGGCGGTTCCAACGTGTCGGCCTCGTCGACCAGCGCCTGTTCTTCTTCCAGTTCCCAGCTGTAGCGCTTGCGTGGCAACGGTGGATCGCTGCGGCGGAACCACCAGGCCGCGATCAGGCCGGCCACCGCGCCACCCAGGTGCGCCTGCCACGACACGCCTGGTTCGCGCGGCAGCACGGTGAGCAGCATGCCGCCGTAGAACAGGAAGGCGATGAAGCCGGTGGCGATGGCCGCCCGGTCGCGGCGCAGCACGCCCAGCCCGATCACCAGGAACATCAGCCCGTGGCCGAGGCCGCTGGCACCCAGGTGGCGCGTGCCCGCATCGCCCAGCCACCACGCGCCGATGCCCGACCCGATCCACAGCAGCGGCAGGCTGCGCAGCGTGGCCTGCGGATACACGCTGCCGGCCAGCGTGCCCAGCATCAGCAGCGCGATGGCGTTGGAGGTGATGTGTTCGACTGAACCATGCAGCAGCGGCGCGGTCAGGATGCCGACCAGGCCCTGCGCCGTGTGCGGTGCAATCGCGAACGGCCGCCAGTCGAAACTGCCCTGGGCCGAATACGCCAGCACCATCAACACGATGAAGCCCAGCGACAGGTTGAACGCCCGCAGCAGGCGCCGCCGGTCGGCACGCGCCTGCGCGGTGGCATCGAATCGCGGGTCGTCGGGGTGATGGGCGTCCATGACCGCTTCGATGGCGGCGTCGAAGGCCTAAAACAAGCGCGCCGCGACGTTCCCGTGAGTGGAACGCCGCGGCGCGGTGCCAGCTCGCTTGAAAAGCGATCAGCCCTGCATTTCAGGTTTGGGCGGGCGGACCAGGCTCAACCACACGGTGATGGCTAGGATGCCGAACACCACGAACAGCGACACCAGCACCGGGATCTTGATGAAGTCGATCACCAGCATCTTGGTGCCGATGTAGACCAGGATCACCGCCAGCCCGTACGGCAGCAGGTGGAAGCGGTCGGCCATGCCGGCCAGCAGGAAGAACATCGCGCGCAGGCCCAGCACCGCGAACACGTTCGAGGTCAGCACGATGAACGGGTCGGTGGTGATGGCGAAGATCGCAGGGATCGAATCGACCGCGAAGATCACGTCGGTCACCGCGATCAGGATCAGCACCATGAACATCGGCGTGAACCAGCGCTTGCCGTCGCGCTTGACCGACAGGTCGTTGCCCACGTAGCCATCGGTCAGGCGCAGGTGCCTGCGCATGAATTTCAGCGCCGGGTTGGTTTCAAGATCCGGTTCGGAACCGGCCGAGAACCACATCTTGATGCCGGTGAACAGCAGGAACGCGCCGAACACGTACAACAGCCAGTGGAACTGGGTCAGCAGCGCGGCGCCGGCGAAGATCATGATGGCGCGCAGGAAGATCGCGCCCAGCACGCCGATCACCAGCACGCGCTGGCGCTGTTCTTCGGGCACGGCGAAATAGGTCATCACCATCAGGAACACGAAGATGTTGTCGACCGCGAGCGACTTCTCGACCAGGTAGCCGGTCAGGAACTCCAGGCCGATCCGGTTGGCGCTGGCGATGTCCATCGTCTCGCGCAGGTAGAACCACAGGCCGCCGTTGAAGGCCAGCGCCAGCGCCACCCAGCCCAGCGACCACCACACCGCTTCCTTGAAGGTGACCTTGTGCGGGCCACCGTGGCGCATCAGCACCAGGTCGGCCAACAGGGCGGCGATCACCACCACCACGAATCCACCCCACAACCAGGGGTTGGCAATTGTCTGCATCATGTTTCTCCACGCGTAAGCCAAGGGACGGGAGCGACGGAGTCCAGTCTGCGCGCGGAAAAGATCTTGGAGGGATCCGGGGCACACACCTTCGCCGTTGCGGCGAAGGTCTTGCTCACAGCCGGCCGTGGAACTGGGACCGGTTGCCGCTGGACCGGGGCACAAGGCCCGTCATGACGA
Source organism: Pseudoxanthomonas sp. (assembly GCF_027498035.1). Classification (NCBI taxonomy): domain Bacteria; kingdom Pseudomonadati; phylum Pseudomonadota; class Gammaproteobacteria; order Lysobacterales; family Lysobacteraceae; genus Pseudoxanthomonas; species Pseudoxanthomonas sp. Next base: position 2,755,936 of record NZ_CP114978.1, on the reverse strand, counting down.
TCACAGCGCGTGGGAGCTACTCCCCTTCTGTCGGGGATTGTCGCGGCTGGCGCCGCGACGGGTCAATCGGAAAGCTGAGCCAGGGGTTCAGGAACCGCCTGGACTGACGGCTTTGTCACTCCGAGGCGGCGTCCTGGGCCCAGCTGAAGCTGGCGCCCGAGGCCGAGCGCGGGCCATAGCCATAACCGCGGTAACCACCGTAGCCATAGCCGGGGCCGTCGCTCTTGCTGACGTGGATGTCCATGCTCATCACGCTGGTGCGGCCGGAGTCGCTGGTGAAGGCCTTGCTGATGTTGATGTCGGCGGCGTTGTAGGTGCTGCTGCCGTAGCCCTTCGAATAGCCCATGCCGGTGGTGAAGCTGCCATGCAGGTGGGCCTTGCCGTCATCCAGCTCCGAGCGCGGCTTGTCCTTGTCGGCCGGCGCCGGGCCGCTGTGGTCGCCGTAATAGGTGCCCGGCGGATCACCGTCGCCAGAGAAGGAGGTGCTGTCCTTCAGCTTCAGGTCCAGCGGATCGGTCTGGGCCAGCGCGGTGAGCGGGGTGGCCAGCAGCAACAGGGACAGGACGGTGGCGGCGTTCATACGGCGAAGACCTTCGAAGGGGCGCAGCAGGCGTGCGCGTGGCGTGCCACCAGGCGCATCACCCAGGCGGCACCTGCCCACGCTAGCAGTCGCGCGTTAAACCCAGGCTGGCCGGGACGATGCCGGTGCATGTCCAGGGCGTCATGCCCGGTCATGCCCCTGCCCGGTCAGCGGCTTCCGGCGAGCCGTCCGCCGGTGAAGATCCGGTTGGCCCGCACGGCACCATCGGCGGGCCTTTCGACGCGGCCTGCACCGGCCACCACGCGCCGTGTCTCAGCCATCGCCCTGCCGCCTGCCGCCGCCGCGCATGCCGCGCCACAGCCTGGCCAGGCGTGAGCGGGGGGGCGTTGGCGCCGTCACCGATGGTGATGGCGAGGGGAGCATGCCTGCTTCGGGCGTGGCGTAACCGCTCAGATACGCCGCGTTGAAGAACGCGCGCGCCGCGCCGGCATCGATCCCCAGCAACTCGGCGGCGGCTGTTGCGGTACAGGCCTGTTCGAGCAGCAGCGTGCACAGGCGGAAGTCGTCATGCCGGTGGGCCAGCACGCGGAAGTCGGGCCATTGGGTCACGCGCAAGGCGGTGGCCTCGGTCAACGGTTCGATCAGCTTCGGGACCATCCGCATGCGCAGCGCGGTCTGCCACAGCAGCGGCGCCAGCGGCAGGCCCGGGGCCTCGTCGGCCGCTGGCTGCTCGCTGGTACGCAGCATCAGGCGTTCGAAGCCCAGGCCGAGCAGGCCGGGCACGTTGTCGGCCTGGCGCGCGCTGTGCAACGGCTGCGCGGTGGCCTTGGCGAAGTCCAGCTGCAGCACGTCCACGCCATCCAGCGACAGCACGGCCTGGCCGCGGCGCCCGGCCAGCAGCATGCGCAGCTGCTGGGCGAACGGTGCCCGGGGGAGACCGGGCCGGACTTCGGCCTGGGCTGCATGCGGCGCGTACAACGCCTGCAGGGTCTGGCGGATGGCGTCTTCGCTGAGTGGTGCGGTCCCCTGTGCCGGATCGGACAGGCGCCCGCCGGCGTCGATCAGCCACAGTGGCCTGGCGGCGTGCGTGCTGGCGACGTGCGGGGTGGAGCCGTCATGGACCACGACCAGGTCGCAGGCATCCACCTCGTAGCCCATCGCCAGGGCGGTGGCCGGCAAGATGGAAATGCGTTGCAGGCGTCGCATCAGCGACACCTCCGTCTGCAGGTCAGACCCCACGATCGACACCCTGATCACACACGCCCCTTGCCACGTCGTCGCGCGCTGCGGCGGACGGAATCGGGCAGCCTACCGTGACCGCCATGACAGGCGACAGCAGGAAATCCCAGGACGGTGACGCCGCGCGCGATTTTCGCCCGTGTTGGCGTCAGTGGACGGGCCGCACCGGTGCACTGACCGGCAGGGTGACGTTGGTGATCGACGGGTCGTCCGGATCGGGCTTGAGGGTGAAGCCCAGCTGCTGGCACATGGCCAGCATGGTGCGGTTCTCGCGCAGCACCTGGCCCTCGACCATGCGCAGGCCCTGCCAGTGCGCGTACTCGATCATGATCCGCATCAGCGCCCAGCCCAGGCCTGCGCCCTTGAGGTCCGAGCGGATCAGGATGCCGTACTCGCCGCGGTCGTAATCGGCATCGGCCAGCAGCCGCACCGCGCCGAGCATCTCGCCCGACGCCGGGTCGATCGCCACCAGCGCGATCGAGCGCGCGTAGTCCAGCTGGGTCAGGCGGGCGATGAACTCGTGGCTGAAATGCTTCACCGACTGGAAGAAGCGCAGGCGCAGGTCTTCGTCGGTGACCCGGGCGAAGAACGCGCGGAACAGCGCGTCGTCCTCTGGCCGCACCGGCCGCACGAACACGCTGCTGTCATCGCCCAGGGTGATGTGGCGTTCCCACTCCTTGGGATACGGGAAGATCGACAGCCGCGGATGGCCGCGGCCCTTGTGCAGCTGGCGCGACGGGGCGACCGCGATCCGCGCATCGACCGCGACCACGCCACTGGCATCGGCCAGCAGTGGATTGATGTCCAGTTCGCGGATCTCGGGGATATCGGCGGCCAGCTGGGCCAGCTTGACCAGCACCAGCGCGACCGCGCGTTCGTCGGCGGCCGGTACGTCGCGATAGGCCTTGAGGATGCGCGAGACGCGGGTGCGGCCGATCAGCTCGTGGGCCAGGCGCAGGTCCAGCGGCGGCAGCGCCAGGGCGACATCGTCGATGACTTCCACCGCGGTACCGCCGCGGCCGAACACGATCACCGGGTCCGAACACCGCATCGTCGGCGATGCCGGCGATCAGCTCGCGCGACTTGGGCCGCAGCACGGTCGGCTGCACCACCACGCCGTCGATGCGCGCATCCGGACGCAGCCGGCGTGCGCGTTCGATCAGCGCGCTGGTCGCCGCGTGCACGGCCTCGGCCGAGACCAGGTTCAGGCGCACGCCGTCGACGTCGGACTTGTGGGTGATGTCGGGCGACAGGACCTTCACCGCGACGGGGAGGCCTTCGTCCAGCAATGGCTGGGCACGTTTGACCGCCGCGTCGGCATCGGCCGCGGCCCAGATGCGCGCGGTGGGAATGCCGTAGGCACGCAGCACGTTGCTCGCCGCGATCGGGTCCAGCCGCTGGCGGCCATCGGCCAACGCCGCTTCGACAATCGCGCGTGCGGCGGCGGTGTCGACCACGAAGTCTTCCGGCAGGCTGGGCGGGGTTTCCATCAGCGCGGTCTGCGCTTCGCGGTAGCGCACCAGGTGCATGAAGCCGGCCACCGCATCGGATTCAGTCGCGTAGCTGGGGATGTGCGCGGCGTTGAGCGCCGAGAGCGCGGTATCGCCGCCGCCCAGCCACACCGCGAACACCGGCTTGGCCCGGCTGTGGCGCGAGCGTTCGCCCACGCTGCGGGTCAGGGCGCGCGCGGCATCGGCCGATGAGGTGAAGGCGGTCGGCACGTTGACCACCAGCACCGCGTCGTTCTCGCTGTCCGACAGCAGGGCTTCGATGGCCGCGGCATAGCGCTCGCCATCGGCGTCGACCACGATGTCCACCGGGTTGCTGCGCGACCAGTCGGGCAGCACGCGATCCAGCTTGTCGACCGTGGCACCGGAGAGCGCGGCCAGGGTGCCGCCGAGTGCGCCGAGTTGGTCGCGCGCCAGTGCGCCGACGCCACCGCCATTGGACAGGATCGCCAGGCGCCGGCCGGGGAAGGTGCCCAGCCGGCCCAGCGTCTGTGCCGCTGCAAACAGCTCGTCCAGCGCGCCCACGCGCAGCAGGCCGGCGCGACGGAAGGCCGCGTCGTACACAGCATCCGAGCGGGCCAGGGTCTGGGTGTGGGTGGCGCCGCCGCTGCTGGGCGCGCGCCCGGACTTGACCACCACCACCGGCTTGCCGCGCGCGGCGGCGCGCGCGGCCGACATGAACTTGCGCGCGTCCTTGATCGATTCGACGTAGAGCAGGATCGCGCGGGTGCGATGGTCGGTGGCGAAATGGTCCAGCAGGTCGCTGAAGTCCACGTCCAGCGCATCGCCCAGCGATACCACGGCGGAGAACCCGACCTGGTGCGCGACGCCCCATTCGACCAGCGCCGCGGCGATCGCGCTGGACTCGGAGATCAACGCCAGGTCGCCCGGCAGCGGCGTGTGCGCGGCGATGCTGGCGTTGAGCCTGGCGTGCGGGGCGATCACGCCCAGGCAGTGCGGGCCGAGGATGCGCAGGCCGTGGGCGCGCGCGGCGCGTTCGGTGGCCTCGGCCAGCGAGCCGGGGCCTTCGCCCAGACCGGCGGTGAGAATGATGGCCGCGGCCACGCCACGCTGGGCCGCGGTGGCCACCACCTTGGGCACGATCGGCGCCGGCGCGGTGATGATCACCAGGTCCGGCACGTAGGCCAGGTCGGCCAGTTCGCGCACCGTGGCCATGCCGTCGATCTGCCCGTAGCGCGCATTGACCCAGGCGATCTTGCCGGGGAACCCCGAGGCCTTCAGGTTGCGCACCACCGCCCGCCCGGCCGAACGCTCACGCGGACTGCCGCCGATGATGGCGATCGACTGCGGGGCGAACACGGACTTGAGGCGATAGGTACTCATGCGATTGGGTGGTTCGCGCGTGCGCTCATGCGCGAACGTTACACGGGCCGGCACGCGGGCGGCATGACGCGCCGCACCGGCTGCATGCCGGTGCGTGGCTGTTCATCAGGCGCGTGGTTTGCCCTACAATGCCGCCCGCCAGCATCAGGACATCCGTTCCGCCAGCGTTTCACCACCACTGGAACGGGGATCCCCATGAAACCGATGTCGTTGCTTGCCGCCGGCGCCCTGTGCGCCGCGCTGATCGCGCCTGCCCTCGCGCACACGCCCTACCTGTTGACCAGCGACTTCGCACCGCATGCGGGGCAGACCGTGGCGCTGGATGCGGCGTTTGCCGAAACCTTCTTCCTCCCCGAGGCGGCCTTCGACGACAGCCGCTTCAGCGTGACCGGCCCCGACGGCCAGGCCCAGGCGCTGGTTGCGCAGTCCATGAAGACCCGCACCGTCGCCGAATTCACCCTGCCCGAAGCGGCCGCCGGCACCTACCGGCTTAGCACCGGCCTGCGCCTGGGCGCACTGTTCCGCAGCTGGGAAATCGGCGGCAAGCGCGAGAGCTCGCGCGATGCGTCGGTGAAGATCCCGGCCGGGGCCAAGGTCATTTCCGACTTCCAGTCGCGCACCTTGGCCGAGACCTATCTCAGCGTCGGCGCGCCCGACCGCGCTGCCCTGGCCTCGCGCGGCGAAGGCCTTGAATTCGTGCCGGTCGACCACCCGGACGATCTGTATGTCGGCGAGCAGTTCGCCTTCGTCGTCCAGTACGACGGCAAGCCGCTAGCCGCGCAGAAGGTGGAGATCACCGAGGCGGTCTGGAGCTCGGACCGCAAGCCGCGGGTGGTCGAGCTGATCACCGATGCCCAGGGCCAAGCCCGCTTCAAGCTGGAACAGGCCGGCACCTGGGTCGCGCTGAGCCGCCATCGCACGCCGGCACCGGCGTCGGCGCCGGTGGCCGAGTACAGCAACAGCTACACGCTGACCTTCCGCGTCCTCAACCCGTAACGCCACACTCCCGACTCCCCAGAGGTCTGCAATGAAAACCGGTGTCCTCGCTGGCGCGTGCCTGTGCACGCTGCTGTTCCCCCTCGCTGCCGCCGCGCAGGCGCCTGCCGCATCAGCGCGTCCGCTGATCGGAGGCCACGGCAACAACGTCGAGGCCTTCATCGCCGAGTTCGACGACAACGGCGATGGCCGCGTGACCTGGGCCGAGTTCGAGGCCTTCCGCCGGGTGCGTTTCGATGCGAGCGACAGCAATCACGATGGCACCGTCGACGAGGCCGAATACGTTGCCGAGTTCGAGGCGCGCAAAGCGCAAGAACTGGAACGTGAGCGCGCCGCGCAACTCGAGCAAACCCGCACGCGCTTTGCCGCGCTGGATGCGGATAAGGACGGCAGGATTTCGCGCGCCGAGTTCGATGCCACAGCCGAAAAGACCTGGCAGGGCGGCCAGCGCGCGCTCGCCGACAAGGGCAAGGCCAAGTCGGCCTACAAGCCGGGCGAAGCCAAGACCGGCGAAGCCGCGCGACGTTTCGACAATGCCGGCAACGACCGCCTGGGCATGCCGAGCAGCCACACCGCAGAAGGATTCCTTGTGCTCTACGACGGCAATGGCGATGGCCAGGTGACACGCGCCGAGTTCGACCAGGCCCGCAACGCGCAGTTCACCCGCACCGACCGCGATGGCGATGGCGCACTGAGCCAGGACGAGTACCTGGCCGAGTTCGAAGACCGACTGGATCGCCGCATCGCCACCTTGAACCAGGGCGAGGATCGCCAGGTGCACGTGCGCTTCGGCGTGCTCGATACCGACAAGGACGGCAAGATGACGTTTGCCGAGTACCAGGCTTCGGGTAAGCGCCTGTTCGACACTGCCGATCGCAACCACGATGGCGTTGTCGATGCAGCCGATGCCAGGTTGCCGGCGCCCAGGCGCCAGCCCTAACTGCGGTCATGCGGTCCGGGTCCGCGGGTGGCGGACCCGGATCCGTTGTGTGGGCCACCCATCCAGTGACGTCCCGACCACGCGCGGCCAGCACGGCCGCGGCGGTGGCGCGGGGTGGTCCGTTGACCAGGTTGCAGGGGGACTGCAGATGAAGACGTGCGTGCCGCGCCTTGCGTTGGCGTTGGGATTGACCGTGGCCGGCATGCATGCGCGGGCGGCGGAGATGGTCCAGTTCCAGCGCGAGGACGTGCTGGGGACCTCTTTCGAGCTGCGCGTTGACGCCGCTCCAGAAGTCGCGGGGGCTGCGCTGCTGGCTACTCTGGCGGAGGTCGCGCGGCTGGATGCGGTGCTCAGTACCTGGCGCGACGACAGCGAGCTGGCGCGCTTCAATGCCGGCACCGGCCCGCAGGCGGTGTCATCCGACCTGCGCGCGGTGCTGTCGCTGTGCGAACAATGGCGCGCGCGGACCGAAGGCTTGTTCAGTTGCCGCCTCGGCAGCCTGGCCGCGCGCTGGCGCCAGGCGGTCGACAGCGGCGCCCTGCCGCCGCGTGCGGAACTGCGCGCACTGGCATCGGCGCTGGCGCAGGCCGATTTCGGCGTGCCGCAGACGGGTCCGCTGACCCGCCCAGAGGTGATGCGCTTCGACGTCGACGGCCTGGCCAAGGGCTACATCCTCGACCACGCGCTGGCGGCCGCGCGCCAGGCTGCGCCGCAGGCCACAGCGATCAAGCTCGACATCGGCGGCGATGCGATTTACTGGCAGGCAACGAACGAAGCCACGCCGTGGCGCGTCGGCGTGGCCGATGCGCGTGATCCACGCGATAACGGCACGCCGATCGCGATGTTGAGCCTACGACGCAGCGCGATCGCTGCCAGCGGCCATGCCACGCGCGGTTATCAGGTTGGCCGACGCCACTACAGCCACATCCTCGATCCGCTGTCCGGCTGGCCGATGCAGTTCGCGCCGTCGGCCACGGTCACCGCCGATGATGCCGCCAGCGCCGACGCGCTCGCGACCGCACTGTCAGTGATGCCGATCCGCGATGGCCTGGCGTTGGCGGATGCGTCGCCCGGCGTGGCGGCGTTGATCCTCAGCGAGACCGGCATCCCGTTCGTCTCGCGTGACTGGCCGGCGTTGCTGGCAGACGATGCCGCGCAGGCCACCACCGTGCGTGATGACGAAGCGCTGGTGCTGGATTACGAAATCCCGCGCTTGCAGGCGGCGCGCTATCACGCTCCCTACCTGGCGATCTGGATCACCCGGCCCGATGGCGCCGCCGTACGCCAGCTGCTGGTGCTGGGCGATCGGTCGCATTACCTGCTGGAGCTGCCGCAGTGGTGGCGCCGCTACGGCCGCGACGATCTGCAGGCGATCCAGGGCATCGCCCGGCCCACGCGGATGCCTGGTGCCTATTCGGTGAGCTGGGACGGGCGCGACGACACCGGCCTGCGCGTGCCGCCAGGCGATTACCTGGTGCAGGTCGAGGCCGCACGCCAGGACGGCGGGCATGAGCTGCTGACCCTGCCGTTCCAGCTTGATGGTCACAAAGCCGTGCAGGTCCAGCGCACGGGCGTGTCGGAAATCGGCGCGATCACCCTGCGCGGCGCCGCGCAACCCTAGCAACACACGTATCCCCCTTTCTTCCCAGCAACGCACATAGCGCCGCATCGCCGGCACCCGCAGCCAGGAGCCTCCCGCCCACCGCATGCCGGCCGGGCGGGCCGTCCTTCCACCACCCACTGCGGAGTTTCCCGATGAAGTTGCAACCCACCCTGCTCGCCCTGGCCGTCGCGGCCAGCCTGGCCCTGCCCTTGGCCGCACACGCGGCCGATGACGCAGTCGCCGGTGCGGCCGTCACCGACACCGACGACACCAGCACCTTCGACACGATCCGCGTTACCGAGACGCGCAAGAAATCCGACAACCAGAACGTCACCAAGCTCTCGTCCAAGGACCTGCAGAACCAGGGCGCGCAGAGCATGGAAGACGCGATCCGCTACGTCCCCGGCGTGGAGATGGTCGACCTGGGGCGCGCGGGCTTCAACGGCTTCAACATCCGTGGTCTGGAGGCCGACCGCGTGTCGATGACGCTCGACGGCCTGAGCTTCCCGCAGAGCATGGACCCGGGCAGCTACCAGCCGTATGAGTTCTTCCGTTCCGGTCGCGGCAGCGTGGATCTGGAAGCGGTCAAGAGCGTGGAGATCGTCAAGGGCGCCGACGCGATCACCGCCGGCAGCGGCGCGCTCAGCGGTGCGGTGATGTTCACCACCAAGGACCCGGCCGACTTCCTCAAGGCCAGCGGCAACGACAGCTTCGGCTCGATCAAGTACGGCTACACCGGCAGCAGCGACGAGAACATGGGCACGCTGACCTTCGCCAACCGCACCGGCAAGTTCGAGTCGCTGCTGGTGTACACCAAGCGCGATGGCCACGAGACCGAGTCCTGGTACAAGACCACCATCGCGCGCCTGGGCGCGGACCGCCGCACGCCAGATCCGATCGACCGCGAAAGCGACAACCTGCTGGCCAAAGTGAACTTCCTGGCCACCGACAACCAGACCTTCGGCGTGGTCTACGAGCGCGCGCGCGCCACCAACGATGTCGACAACTGGACCCGCAGCGACGGCACCGGCTCCTATTACGAGCGTACCGCCGTGGACCGCAACGACCGCGATCGCTACGGCATCAAGTACACCTGGAAGGCCGACAACGCCTGGTTCGACACCCTCGAAGCCACTGCCGACCACCAGAAGGCCTACATCCAGGGCCAGACCAACGTGCTGGTAGCCAGCGGTACTGCGGCCACCTACGGCACCAGCTGTTCGACCGTCGCGCTGTGCAGCCGCCAGGAGAACCGTTTCGACACCCAGAAGACCGACCGCGTCGCGGTGGATCTGGACAAGCGTTTCGAGGCTGGTGGCCTGCGCCATACGCTGGTCTACGGCGCGGCCTGGCAACAGAGCAAGATCCACTGGAACTCGGTCGACTCGCGCTGGGGCAACACCGGCGTGCTGTACAGCCAGGACACCGATGCCTCGCTGTGGCCGGACACCAAGGAAACCGACTGGACCGCGTACGTGCGCGACAAGGTGCAGCTGCTCGAAGATCGCTTCTCACTGACCGGCGGCCTGCGCTACGACAGCTATAAGTACACACCGGAAACGGGCGCCACGTCCGGCAGCGAATCGGGCTACACCGATGACGCCAACAGCGTCGGCGTATCCAAGTTCTCCTCGCCGACCTGGAACCTGGGCGCTGAGTTCAAGTTCACCGACACCCAGTCGGTGTGGACCCAGTTCGGCCGCGGCTTCCGCGCGCCCAGCGTCAACGACATGTACGGCAGCTCGTCTACGACCGAAGTCACGCGCGTGTCCGACGGCGCCACCGTGTCGGTGCCCGATGGCAAGAGCAACCCGGACCTGGACGCCGAGCGCAGCCTCAACATCGAGCTGGGCTGGCGTTACCAGAGCGACCGCCTGCGCCTGGGCATCTCGGCCTTCCGCGACAAGTACAGCAACTTCATTGACACCGCGCAGTACGTGGCGGACGAAGACGTGCAGTACAGCGCCACCAGCCGCGGTGTCACCACCATCACCAACGGCTACACCTACACCATGCCGATCAACCGCGGCGAAGTGATCGTCAAGGGCGTCGAAGCCGAAGGCCTGTGGCTGCTGGCCGACAGCTGGCTGGCCCGCCTGGCCTACTCCTACAACGAGGGCAAGGACGCTGACGGCGAGCCGCTGGCCAGCATCATCCCGGCCAAGACCGTGCTGGGCCTGAGCTACAACGCGCCCTCGGGCCGCTGGAGCGCCACGGCCAACATCACCCACCAGCAGCAGAAGGACCCGTCGGATTACGGCACCAGCATCACCAACTCCAGCTACGGTGTCGAAGTGGTGCCGGTATACGCCTACAAGGCCCGCGAATACACGCTGCTCGACCTGTTCGGCACCTACAACATCACCTCGCGCCTGCACCTGACCGGTGGCATCTACAACGTGTTCGACAAGGAGTACTACCTGTGGAACCGCGTGCGCACCGCGGGCGCCGGCACCACGATCTTCCAGGGCAACACCAGCGCAGAGGGCATCGGCCGCTGGTCGCAGCCGGGGCGCAACGCGCGCTTCACCATCAGCTACAACTTCCTGTGAGGTGAACCCGCACGCCGTGGCTTGGTCATGGCGTGCGGGGCCGGGGATGGCCCTACAGCAATGTCCCCCGCAAAATCGCCAACGCAATGCTGAAATAGATCACCAGCCCGGTCACATCGACCAGCGTGGCCACGAACGGTGCCGAGGCACTGGCCGGATCGAAGCGCAGCCGCTGCAGCAGGAACGGCAACAGCGAACCGGACAGCGAGCCGAAGGTCACGATCCCCACCAGCGCCGCGCCCACCGTCAGCCCGACCAGCATCCAGTGCGGGCCGTAGTCGTAGATGCCGGCCTGCTGCCACACCGCCACGCGCACGATGGCGATCACGCCCAGGATCGCGCCCAGCAGCAGCCCGGTGGGCAGCTCGCGCAGGGCCACGCGCCACCAGTCACGCAAGGCGAGTTCGCGCAATGCCAGGGCGCGGATCAGCAGCGAAGTCGCCTGCGAACCGGAGTTGCCACCGGAACTCATGATCAACGGGATGAACAGGGTCAGCACCAGCGCCTTGTCCAGCTCGCCCTCGAAGTGCTGCATGGCCGAGGCGGTGAGCATCTCGCCGACGAACAGCGCGCACAGCCAGCCGGCGCGCTTGCGGATCATCTGCCAGAAGCCGATCTGCATGTACGGCGCGTCCAGCGCTTCCAGGCCGCCGAACTTGTGCGCGTCCTCGGTGCTTTCTTCCATCATCGTGTCGATGATGTCGTCGACGGTGACGATGCCCAGCATCCGCTGCTGCTCGTCGACCACCGCAATCGACAGCAGGTCATGGCGGCGGATCAGCCGCGCGACTTCCTGCTGGTCGGTCAGCGGCGAGACCGTCACCGGCGGATTGACCTGGGCCACGCTGAGGATGTTGGCCCCGGCCTGCCCGGTGATCAGCCGGCGCAGGGTCACTACCTGCTGCAGCACATCGCTGCCAGGGCGCAGCACGTGGATGGCGTAGACGGTCTCGCGCCTGCGTTCGACTTCGCGCACGTGGTCCAGCACCTGGCCCACGGTCCAGTCGGCCGGCACGGCCACGTACTCGGTGGTCATCAGGCTGCCGGCGGTGCGCGGCCGGTAACGCATCAGCTTCTGGATCGCGTGCGCGCTGGCCGGCGCCTGCGTGGCCAGGTCGGCCAGCACCGTGGCCTGCGAATCCAGGTCCAGCGCCTGGACCAGGTCGGCGGCGCGGTCGTCGGCCATGCCTTCCAGCAGCAGCGCCTGGCGGGCGCGTGGCAACGCCAGCAGCAACGCCGGGGCGCGCTGCAGTTCGGGCTGTTCCAGGACGTGGATGGCGCGGTCGTCGGCCAACCCCACGAACGTGGCACAGGCCAGCGCGGGTTTCAGGCGATTGAGCCGCTCGACCACGTCGGCGGTATTGAGCGACTGGAAGGACTGCAGCTGCAGGGCCGCCTGGTCGGCGGTCTTGAAGGAAAAGCGGGTCAGGTGCATCGGGACGGCCTGGTTGGGCATGCCGTAACGGCAGCCCGGCCGAACCCGCACAGGCTCAGCGCGCAGCCACCGTTGACGGCAGGCGAGATCGACTGGAAGGGTCGCTGGGCATGGAAAGGAGTCCTGCGGGAGTGAGACCGGCGCGCTGGGCTGCGCCGGTGTGGCGCGATTTTCCGCTGCCATCGCACGGGGGTCAATCGTGGCCGGACCTGGGTCCTGCTGGCGACGCCAAACGGTTCAGGCAACGCGCAGGCTGGGTGGATAGGGCGGCGTATCTGGATAACGGCCCTGCGCCAGTTCGGCCTGCAGGGCGCGCCACCAGCCGGCATCGAACAGCTGCCCGTGCACGGCCTGCACGGTCCTGGCCAGGGCCGCGGGCAGGCCCATGAACTGGGCGAAGCGCTCGGGGAACACATCGCCGGGCGCGACATGGAACCAGGGCTCGGCTGCCATCTGGTCTTCCTCGTTCTGGGCCTTGGGCCAGTCGCGGAAGTTGCAGTCGGTGATCAGCCGCACCTCGTCGTAGTCGTAGAACACCACCCGCCCGTGCCGGGACACGCCGAAGTTCTTCAGCAGCATGTCGCCGGGGAAGATGTTGTTGCGGGCCATGTCGACGATGGCCTGGCCGTATTCCAGCGCCGCCGCGCGCGCGGCATCGGCGGCCTGCTCGCGCAGGTACAGGTTCAGCGGGCGCAGTCGGCGCTGCACGTAGCACAGCGCGATGATCACGTCGTCGCCGTCGAACACCAGGCTGCCGGCACAGGTGCGGCGCAGTTCTTCCAGCAGGTCCGGGGCAAAGCGCGTCACCGGGAAGCGCAGCGAGCGGTATGGCTGCGCGTCCAGCAATCGACCGACGCGGTCGCGGTTGAACACCAGCGCGTAGCGCTCCAGCACGTCCTTGCGGGTGACCTGCTTGGTTTCGGAAAATCGGTCGCGGATCAGCTTGAACACCAGCGGATAGCTGGGCAGGGTGAACACCGCCATGACCATGCCCGGGGTGCCGTCGGCCCGGGTCAGCTGCTCGTTGGGGCGTTCGTCGAAGTGGTGGAAGAACGTGCGGAAGCGCTCGGTCTTGCCCTGCTTGGCCCGGCCCAGCACGGTGTATAGCTCGTCGATGGGCTTGTGCGGCAGCAGCGTGCGCAGCAACACCACCGCATCGCCCACCGTGGGCAGGTCGGCATGGAAGTAGCTGCGCGAGATGCCGAACAGTTGGGCCACGTCCGCGCGCCCGGTCAGTACCGCATCCACGCGCAGGCCGTCCTCATCGTGGATCAGCGCGATCACGCACGGCGAGAAGCGCGATTCGCCCAGCACCCGGCCGACCAGGTAGGCGCGACGTTCGCGATAGAACACCGTGTCCAGCAGCTCGATGGCGCGCACCGGGTCGTGGCCCCAGTGGACCAGGTCATCCTGCAGGCGTACCGCCACGGCCGCGGCGCAGCGCGTGCGGTGCGCGTAGGGCACGTCGAAGGCGTAGTTGCCCAGCACCCGCTCGAAGGTGTCGGTGGGCCGCTTCAGCGATACCGCATAGCTGTGGCGCGCGACCGGGTGGGTGATCGCATCGGTGGGTGCGATGTCCAGCGCGACGAATTCCACCTGCGCATCCACGCCACGGGTCTTGAAGAAACGCCGGCTCAGGGTGTTGTAGAAGGTCTTGTAAAGCTCGCGGTCGATCAGCGCTTCGATCAGCCCGCCATAGCGGTCGCGGATCGCCTGCCACAGCACCCGGTCGAACGCGCGCGGCCCCAGCACCGCCTGCAGCCGCAGCCGGCACTCGTCCACGCAGGCGTCGTACAGGGCGATGCGTTCGACCGCATCGGCGCGCGCCGCATTCCAGTCGCGCTGCTCGAACCGGCGTCGCGCGCGCTGGGTGATCGCGGCGAACTGCGCGTGGTAATCGGCAAAGGCCTCGCTGATCAGCGAGGCAAAGGCGGCAGCGTCATCCATGCGGGACGGCCACCGGGGCCGAGGTTATTCCTGGTCTTCCGGCGGTGGGATCAGGCCACCCGGATCGACCGACAGGCGCCCGGCCATCAGCACCGCCTGGGTGCGGTTGGTGACGCCCAGCTTGCGCAGGATGGCGGTGACGTGGGCCTTGATGGTGGCTTCGGATACGCCCAGGTCGTAGGCGATCTGCTTGTTGAGGCGGCCGGCGCCGAGCATCTGCAGCACGCGGAACTGCTGCGGGGTCAGGTCGCGCAGGCGCTGGGCCACTTCGGCCTCGTCACGGCCGATGGCCGGGGCGTTGTGGGCTTCTTCCGGCGCCCAGCGCTCGCCATCGAGCACCTGGCCGATGGCTTCACCAATCGTGTCCGAATCGACCGATTTGGGGATGAAGCCCATCGCACCGTGGTCCAGGGCGCGACGCATGACCGCAGGTTCCTCGCGCGCCGACACCACGATCACCGGCAGCTGCGGGTGCAGCGCCCGCAGGTGCACCAGCGCGTTGAAGCCGTGCGCGCCGGGCATGTTCAGGTCCAGCAGCAGCAGGTCCGCATCCGGGTTGGCTTCCACCAGCGTGTACAGCGCATCGACGGTGTCGGCCTCGTGCAGGTTCACCCCCGGCAGCACGCGTTGCACGGCGCCACGCAGGGCCTCGCGGAACAGGGGGTGATCGTCGGCGATGAGCAGGGTGGTCATGGATGCGGGGGCCGTGGGAGTGGGGTCGTGCGCCCGGTCGCCGTCGCGGTCATGCGACGACGGATCCAGGCTGGCACGGTTGGCATAGTGCCAGACCACGCGATCGGCTTTCGACGATTCGCTGCTCACGAGCGGCGCGCTCCCTTACTTGACCTTGCGCTCGGACACCAGCGAATCGACCACCGACGGGTCGGCCAGGGTCGAGGTGTCGCCGAGCTGATCCGGCGCGTTTTCGGCGATCTTGCGCAGGATCCGGCGCATGATCTTGCCCGAGCGGGTCTTGGGCAGGCCCGGCGCCCACTGCAGGTGATCGGGCGAGGCAATCGGGCCGATTTCCTTGCGCACGTGCGCGATCAGCTCCTTCAGCAGTTCGTCGCTCTGCACTTCGCCCGCGATCAGGGTGACGTAGGCATAGATGCCCTGGCCCTTGATGTCGTGCGGGAAGCCGACCACGGCGGCCTCGGCCACCTTGGGATGCGAGACCAGTGCGCTTTCCACCTCGGCCGTGCCGATCCGGTGGCCGGAGACGTTGATGACGTCATCGACGCGCCCGGTGATCCAGTAGTAGCCGTCGGCATCGCGGCGGCAGCCGTCGCCGGTGAAGTAGCTGCCCGGATAGGTGCGGAAATAGGTGTCGATGAAGCGCTGGTGGTCGCCGTAGACGGTGCGCATCTGGCCCGGCCAGGAATCGGTGATGATCAGGTTGCCTTCGGCCTCGCCTTCCAGGATGACGCCGTTGGCATCGACCACGGCCGGCTGCACGCCGAAGAACGGCACGGTGGCCGAACCGGGCTTGAGCGCGGTCGCGCCGGGGAGCGGGGTGATCAGGTGGCCGCCGGTTTCGGTCTGCCACCAGGTGTCCACGATCGGGCAGCGCGAATCGCCGACGACTTCGTAGTACCAGCGCCAGGCTTCCGGATTGATCGGTTCGCCGACCGTGCCCAGCAGGCGCAGGGAGGCGCGCGAGGTCTTCTTCACCGGTGCATCGCCGTCGCGCATCAGCGCGCGGATCGCGGTGGGCGCGGTGTAGAACAGGCTGACCTTGTGCTTGTCCACCACCTGCCAGAAGCGTGAGTTGTCCGGGTAGTTGGGTACGCCTTCGAAGATCAGCGAGGTCGCGCCGTTGGCCAGCGGCCCGTACACGATGTAGCTGTGGCCGGTGACCCAGCCCACGTCGGCGGTGCACCAGTAGATGTCGTCTTCCTTCAGGTCGAAGACGACTTCGTGGGTATACGCCGACCACAGCAGGTAGCCGGCGGTGGTGTGCAGCACGCCCTTGGGTTTGCCGGTGGAGCCGGAGGTGTAGAGGATGAACAGCGGGTCCTCGGCATTCATGCGCTCGGGTTCGCACTGCGCCGGCTGCGGATCGACCACATTGTGGAACCAGCGGTCGCGCGGTGCCTGCATGTCCACCGCACCGCCGGTGTGGCGCACGACCAGCACCGTTTCCACCGAGGTGGTGCCGGGCAGTTTCAGCGCGGCGTCGACGTTGGCCTTGAGCGGGATCTTCTTGGAGCCGCGCAGGCCCTCGTCGGCGGTGATGATCAGCTTGCTGCCGCAGTCGATCACGCGGTCGGCGATCGAGTTGGCGGCGAAACCGCCGAACACCACCGAATGCACCGCGCCGATGCGCGCGCAGGCCAGCATCGCCACGGCCGCATCGGGGATCATCGGCAGGTAGATGGTGACGCGGTCGCCCTTGACCACGCCCAGGCTGCGCAGCGCGTTGGCCAGCCTGCACACGCGTTCGTACAGTTCGCGATAGGTCACGCCATAGCTTTCGCTGTCCGGGCTGTCAGGCTCGAACAGCAACGCGATCTTGTCGCCGCGCTTTTCCAGCTGACGATCCAGACAGTTGACGCTGGCATTGAGCTCGCCATCGGCGAACCACTTGATGCGGAAATCCTCCACATCAAAGTTCACGTCCTTGATCTGGGTCGGCTCCTTGATCCAGTCGAGCCGCTGCGCGGCGGCTTTCCAGAACGCCTCGGGTTGGTCGATCGAAGCGCGGTAATCACGCGCATACGTCTCGGCATCCACCAGCGCCTGCTTGGCGAATGCGGGATCGACGGGGTACAGATCGGACATGGAACCTCCTCATTGGAGCGTGTTGCGAACAAGGGGCCGGGCGACGAAAAACCGGCGGTGACGCGGGGACCAGAAGTTTGACCGATCCACTGTTTGCGCAGCGCAGCAAGCCCGTTAGACCTTGGTCTTAAAGCCTCTTTGTTTCGACCAAAGGTGAATGGTGAGCACTGTCACGCACGCCGCACTCTGCGGCGGTCACGTCCCGGGGGAGGCGCGACACGCGTGCACATCACGGACTTCTTGGGAGAGGGGAAATGACCACACGCCTTGCATCGATGTCGCGTCGGCCGCTTGCGGTTGCGATGGTGTTTGCACTGCTGGTACCCGGCGCTGCGCTGGCCCAGACGAAGAAGGAAAAGGAACTCGAAGCGCGCGTGGCGCAACTCGAAGCGCAGGTGCAGGCACTGCTGAATTCCAGCCAGCAGCAGGCCTCCCAGATCACGCAGACCCAGGGCCAGGTCACCCAGACCCAGACCCAGCTCGACGAAGTGCGCACCACCGTGGCCAAGGTGCCGGCCGGCAAGCAGCCAATCCAGGCGCAGTCGGTCATGGCTAATTCGATGCCGAACACCACCTTCACCTTCGGTGGCTTCATCAAGATGGACGGCATGTACACCGAGACTTCCGACGGCCGCATCGCCGATGGCTCGTCCGGTCGCCTGTTCTACGTGCCCAGCGCCACGCCCGTGGGCGGCGCGGGTGCCGATGGCGGTGATGGCTACACCGATTTCCACGCGCAGTTCTCGCGCTTCAACTTCAGCGCCGACACCGTCACCGAGAACGGCGACAAGATCAAGGCGTTCATCGAAGCGGACATGTTCGGCGGTGGCAGCAATGCGTTTGCCGGCAACGAGACCGCGACCAACACCTATGCACTCACCCTGCGCCACGCGTACGTGAGCTGGAACAACTGGCTGGCCGGCCAGACCTGGTCCAACTTCATGAATGCCGATGTGCTGCCGGATTCGGTCGACTTCCTCGGCCCGGTGGACGGCATCGCCTTCGTGCGCCAGGCGCAGTTGCGCTACACCAATGGCGGCTTCTCGGTCTCGCTGGAAAATCCGCAGACCACAATGAGCGCCTACCAGACCGGCGTGCGTTCCAACTCCGGCGACAACGCGCTGCCGGACATCACCGCCAAGTGGCAGACCAAGGGCGACTGGGGCATTTTCAGCGTGTCCGGCTTGCTGCGTCAGTTCAAGTCGCTGGATGAAGACGCGACCGGCGGCGCGCTGAGCGTCGCCGGCAAGTTCAACCTGGGCAAGACCGACGACATCCGCTACCAGGTCAACGGCGGCAAGGGCATCGGCCGCTACATGGCCCTGGGCCTGGCGCCGGATACGGTGGTCGATGCCAATGGCGGCCTGCATGCGGAAAACGCCTATGGCGGCTGGGTGGCCTGGCGCCACCTGTTCTCGCCCAAGCTGCGTACCAACCTGTACTACGCGCTGGCCGTGCTGGACAACGAAGTCGAATACACCGGCTATGGCGTCACCGAGCGGTCCGAATCCTGGCACGCCAACCTGATCTATTCGCCGTTCCCCAAGCTCGACCTGGGCGCAGAACTGAGCTGGGGCCGTCGTGAGCTGGAAGACGACCGCGCCGGCGACATCAAGCGCATCCAGACATCCGTGAAATACAGCTTCTAACCGGAGACACCCATGTCAACGACAGCTTCCTCGCAGCCTGCCACCGGTACGCTGACCTCCGGACACAAGCGGGTCATCCTCGCGTCCAGCCTCGGCACGGTGTTCGAGTGGTACGACTTCTTCCTGTACGGCTCGCTCGCCGCGATCATCGCCAAGCAGTTCTTCAGCGGCGTCAATGAAACCACCGGCTTCATCTTCGCGTTGCTGGCGTTCGCGGCGGGTTTCTTCGTGCGTCCCTTCGGCGCGGCGTTCTTCGGCAGCCTGGGCGACCGCATCGGCCGCAAGTACACCTTCCTGGTGACCATCCTGATCATGGGCTTGTCCACCTTCTTGGTAGGCGTGTTGCCGTCCTATGCCAACATCGGCGTGGCGGCACCGGTGATCCTGATCGTGCTGCGCCTGGCCCAGGGCCTGGCGATGGGCGGCGAGTATGGTGGCGCGGCGACGTACGTGGCCGAGCATGCACCGGCCAACAAGCGCGGGTTCTACACCAGCTTCATCCAGTGCACGGCCACCATTGGCCTGTTCCTGTCGCTGCTGATCATCCTGGCCTGCCGCAGCACGCTGGGCAACGAGGCCTTTGAAGCCTGGGGCTGGCGCATTCCGTTCCTGGTGTCGATCGTGCTGCTGGGCGTGTCGGTGTGGATCCGCCTGCAGCTGAGCGAATCGCCGCTGTTCCAGCAGATGAAGGCCGAAGGCAAGGGCTCCAAGACCCCGTTCCGCGACAGCCTCAAGGGCGGCAACCTCAAGTTGATGCTGCTGGTGCTGTTCGGCGCCACCGCCGGCCAGGCCGTGGTGTGGTACGGCGGCCAGTTCTACGCGCTGTTCTTCCTGACCCAGGCGCTGAAGGTCGATGCCACCACCGGCGCGCTGCTGATTGCCGGCGCGCTGGCGCTGGCCACGCCGTTCTTCCTGTTCTTCGGCTGGCTGTCGGACAAGATCGGCCGCAAAGGCATCGTGCTGGGTGGGTGCCTGCTGGCGGCCGTCGGCTACATCCCGATGTTCAAGCTGCTGACCCACTACGCCAACCCGGCCATCGAAGAAGCCCGCACCAGCTCACCGGTGGTCATCAACGCCGACCCGAACACCTGCAGCTTCCAGTTCGATCCGATCGGCAAGAAAACCTTCACCAGCTCGTGCGACATCGTTGCCACCGCGCTGACCAAGGCCGGCGTGCCGTACTCGGTCAAGCGGGCACCGGCCGGCACGGTCGCCACGGTCAACGTCGGCGACGCCGCGATCGCTTCGTACGAAGGCGGCGGCCTGTCCAAGGAAGACGGCAAGGCCAAGGGCGATGCCTTCACTGGCGAGCTGAAAGCGGCGCTGACCACGGCCGGCTACCCGGCCAAGGCAGATCCGGAACGCATCAACAAGCCGATGGTCATCGCGGTGCTGTTCGTCCTGGCGATCTTCGTGACCATGGTCTATGCGCCGATCGCGGCCTGGCTGGTCGAGCTGTTCCCGACCCGGATCCGCTACACATCGATGTCGCTGCCGTACCACATCGGCAACGGCTGGTTCGGCGGCTTCCTGCCCACCATCTCCTTTGGTCTGGTCGCGGCGACGGGCAACATGTATTACGGTCTGTGGTATCCGATTGGCATCGCGGTCATGACGCTGGTCATTGGTGCGATCTTCCTGCGCGAAACCAAGGGCGTGGACATCACCAAGTAAGACAACCCTGGGAGGGGCGCCACGGGCCGGGGCGGAGTTCGCCGGCCCACACCGACGCCGGTCCTGCAAGGGGCCGGCGTCGCTGTTTGCGCGGCCCGGCCGTCGTGGCCTGGAGGGCGCGAGCGAAGCGGCGGTTATCATGGGCCCATGCCAACCCCCGCATTCCCCACTGAATCGACCATGCTGCTGCTGGACGGCCCGGCCGGCGCGCTGGAGCTCGCCGTCGACCCGCCTGATGCCGGCGTCCCCGCGGTCGCGGCCATCGCCGTGGTCTGCCATCCGCTGTCCACCGATGGCGGCAGCCTACACAACAAGGTCGTGACCATGGTCGCGCGCGCGGTGCGCGAGCTGGGCCTGGCCACGGTGCGCTTCAACTTCCGCAGCGTCGGCCAGTCCGAAGGCGAATTCGACGACGGCGTGGGCGAGCTGGATGACCTGGCCGCGGTGGTGGCCTGGGTCCGCGCCGCACATCCGGACGCGGCGCTGTGGCTGGTTGGCTTCAGCTTCGGCGCCTACGTGTCGCTCAAGGCCAGCGCATCGCTGCGGCCACAGGTGCTGGTGTCGATCGCGCCGCCGACCGGGCGCGGTTGGGCGTTCGAGGGCGTGCAGCCGCCGCCGCGCTGGCTGGTGGTGCAGGGCGAAAGCGACGAAATCGTCGACCCGCAGACCGTGTTCGACTGGCTGGCGTCCATCGACGCACCGCATACGCTGGTGCGCATGCCCGACACCAGCCACTTCTTCCATCGCAAGCTGATCGACCTGCGCGGTGCCATCCAGCACGCGGTCAAGGGCTGGCTGCCGGCGGCCAGCGCGTGAGCGCGCCGCAGGCGGACCTGCTGCCATCGCAGCGCTACGCGCAGGGCGCGCGCGAAGGGAAATGGAGCGACGACCGCGCCCAGCACGCGGCGCTGGCCGAGCTGGACCGGATCCACATCGGGCTGTGCGATGACGACCAGGACGGGTTCCTGGATCGGTTGTCCGCGTTCTGGAAGAAGCCACAGGCCGTGCGCGGCCTGTATTTCTGGGGGGGCGTGGGCCGCGGCAAGACCTTCCTGGTCGACCTGTTCTACGACGGGCTGCCGGTCAAGCAGAAGCGTCGTACCCACTTCCACCGTTTCATGCGCGACATCCACGAGAAGCTGCACGAACACGCAGGCCAGAGCGACCCGCTGGCACGCATCGCGCAGGACTGGAAGGATTCGCTGCGGGTGCTGGTGCTGGACGAGTTCTTCGTCACCGATATCGGCGATGCGATGCTGCTCGGCCGCCTGACCGAGCGCCTGTTCGCCCAGGGCGTGACCCTGGTGACGACCTCCAACACCGCGCCGGAAAACCTCTACAAGGATGGCCTGCAGCGCGATCGCTTCCTGCCGGCCATCGCCGCGCTGCAGAAGCACTGCGTGGTGCTGTACGCCGAAGGCGAGCAGGACTATCGACTGCGCGCGCTGACCCGTTCGCCGGTGTATCGCACCCCGTTGGACGCGGGCGCCGACGCCTGGCTGGCGCAGCGTTGGCAGGAGCTGGCCGGCGATCCGGCGCAGGCCGGCGAGATCGAAATCGAAGGCCGCGCGATTGCCCTGCGCGGACGCGGCAAGGACATCGCCTGGTTCGATTTTTCCGAATTGTGCGAAGGCCCGCGTTCGGCGACCGATTACATCGAGTTGTCGCGTGAGTTCCACACGCTGCTGATCGGCGGCATCCCGCACTTCGACCGCAAGAACGAGGACGCCGCACGGCGTTTCGTCAACCTGATCGACGAGGTCTACGACCGCCACGTCAAGCTGGTCTGCAGCGCCGACACTTCACCGGTGGAGCTGTATGCCGGCACGCGCTTGGCTGGTGCATTCGAGCGCACGGCGTCGCGGTTGATCGAGATGCAGAGTGCGGAGTATCTGGGGACGCCGCACCGCGGGTGAATGCGGCGGCTGTCGCCCCGCTTTTGAACTTGCTGTTGTTCGTGACCTTGGTCTACCCGAGCCGTAGAGCGAGCCGAGCATCGCAGGAAGGCAGGGCCGAAGAGGCGCGGATGTCTGAGCGCAGCGAGTTCCGCGCCGTGCCCTGGCTTCCGAGAAGCGCAGGGAACCGCAGCGCAGCGGCGGATCGCGTCCGGCGAAGACGGTTTTGCTTACTTTTGCCAAGACAAAAGTAGGGCGCGCGCGAAGCGCGTGAAAGCATTGCTTCGGCTTCGAACAATTCAATCAAGCAGGAACAAATGCAGAGCTTTCACGCTGCTTCGCAGCGCGAGCCACTTTTGTCTTGGCAAAAGTAGCCAAAACCGCCAGCGCCGTCCCAAAGAGGGGATTGAAAACATTCGCCGATGCTGCGCACCGGTGCCCTGTGCTCCTCGCCGGAAACGGCACGGCGTGGGAACTCGCTGCGCTCAGACACCCGCGCCTCTTCGGCCGTTTCCGCCTGCGGTGCGCGGCGCGCTCTAAGGCGCTGAAGATCAAAAGCCGAAGCCGAGCCAAAGCCAGATCAAAATCCGCGGCAACGGCAACGGCAACGGCAACGGCAACGGCCAAGAGCAGCCGAGCAAGCTCGGCCCTACGGATATCCCCGGGTGCGGAGCCTATAGAGCGGGCTTATTTACGTGATCAATTCCAATCATTCCATCAGTGCAGAAGGTGCGGGAATACTTGCCGGGATTAGTGCTGAGGTTATTCTGTGACGGAATTCATTTTTGCTTGCGCGCGTGATCGCTACCGTCGCCGCACAGGAGTGAAACAACAGGAGTTACAGGATGAAGGTCGGATACGCTCTATTCATTGGAATGTTGGCTATTGGCGTGGGGTTGCAATCAGCATCCGCGCAGGTAGTGCTCACGCCGGCCCAGATGCAGGCCAAGCTTGAAGCGATGAAAAAAGACGCTCAGGTGCAGATCTCGCGATCCGTAATTGGAAAGGCGGCGGTCAATGAATTGAATCAGGCGTTGGGTGCAGGCGCCTTCTCGTTGAGTCGATTCGGCTTTGATAGCAGCCCCCTTGCACCTAATAGCAAGGACGTACAGGCGGCTTTCGTGCATTCGGATGTCATGACACGGCAAGAGGCCTTTGCTGCAGGAATTCCGGATGCGAAGCCAAGTCTGGCAGTGGGCGACACCGTGACCCACACATGGACGGATTCCGGATGGTCCTACAGCGCGACTGAGCGTTGGGATGGTTCGGCGTGGCAGTTGATCTCCTTCACTGCGACGAAAATGGGTAGCACGCAGTAGCTACCAGCTACTGTTTCTCGGTTCAGCCGACGGCTTCTACGCCGGCGGATGAGCTTTGTAATACGGAAGGCCGCGGCAGGGCGCAAACAGATCCCGCGATGCGTCATAGACCGAAGTCTTCACGTCCAGCAGCCCCAACACCGACGGGAACAGGTTGTCGTGGCTGGTCGGCTGCGTTGCACGCTGGCGCAGGCATTGCACATCCAGGCCTTCGTCGCGCGCGAAGTGGTCACCGAACCACATGATCATCGGTACGTGGGTCTGCTCGCGCGGGGCGATGGCGTAGGGCACGCCGTGCAGGTAGAGGCCTTTCTCGCCCAGCGATTCGCCGTGGTCGGACATGTACATCAGCGCGGTGTCCACGTCGGGACGCGCCGCCAGCTTGCCGATGGCCGACGCCAGTACGTGGTCGGTGTAGGACAGCGCGTTGTCGTAGGCGTTGACGATTTCCTGCTGCGAACAGCGGCCCAGGTCGGGCACCTGGCAGGCCGGCGTGTAGCGGGCGAACGCCGGCGGGTAGCGGTCGTAGTAACTGGGGCCGTGGTTGCCCAGCATGTGCAGGATCAGGACCTTGTCGCCGCCGGTGGTCTTGGCCATCGCCAGCGCGCTGTCCAGGTCCTTGAGCAGGATGCCGTCCCAGCAGCGCTCGCCGTTGCAGAACTCAGGATCTTTCGAGTCGGTCACCGACTGCGTTGGCAGGCCGTCGCACACGCCCTTGCAGCCGGCCTGGTTGTCGCGCCAGACCACGCCGACGCCGGCATGGTCCAGCACGTGCAGCAGCGACTGGTGCGCGCGGATCTTCGTCTCGTCGTAGTCGTGGCGGCCCCACGGCGAGAACATGCACGGCAGCGACACTTCGGTCGCGGTGCCGCACGAGCTGGTGTCGGGGAAGTTGATCGCCCCGGCCTGGCGCAGTTCCGGGGTGGTGTCGCGTGCGTAGCCGTCCAGGCCCCAGTTCTGCGCGCGCGCGGTTTCACCCACCACGATCACCAGCAGGCGTGGCTTGGCACCGGCCGGGCGGACCGCCATCTGCATCGCATCGGTGCCGATCGGGATCTTGGGCTTCCTGGCGCCGGGCGGGCTGGCGAAGGCGACATTGCCCAGCGAGACCATCCAGTTGCCCGGCGTGGCCAGGTAGCGCAGGTCATGCTGGTTGCGCATCAACGCCGCCAGCGGCTGGTAGCCGGCCATCGCGGCGATCACGCTGGCCGCCAGGGCACTGCCCAGCAGCAGTGCGCGCGCGCCGATCGCCTGCTTCATCGGGCGGCGGATCAGCTCCACGCGCCACAGCAAGGCCACCGGGACCATGCCCAGCAACAGCGGCGTCAGCAGCGCCCAGGTCAATAGTTCGGATGACTCGCGTCGGTCGGTGGCCAGCACGTTGCGGACCATGTCCGCATCCAGATACAGGCCGAAGGCGACCATGAAATGCGAGGCCATCGCCGTGACCAGCAGGATCACGGTGAGCAGCGGCTTGGCCGTCCAGCGGTTGACCACCAGGCCGAGCAGCAGCGCGTGCAGCCCGACCAGTAGCGCGAACAGGGCGATCGCCATCGGCCACTGCTGGGTCGGTGTGGTGATCGCCGCGGACCAGAAACGGGCATTGCTGAAGACGGCGAAATACAGGCTGACCAGCAGCACCAGCGCATCGCTGGTGAGCCGCGGCCGGCGCTGGACCCAGCCGGGCAGGCTGATGCCGCCTTCGTGGGGTTGCTTGCGCGGCACTGGCAGGTGGGTGCTCATCCCCGTGCCTCCTTCGAGGTGCGCAGCATCAGGCGTTGCAATCCCCAGGCCGCCAGCCAGCAGACCGTGACCGAGGCGACGTCGTGGGACAGGAAATGCGCGCCCCGCAGCTGCTGGCTGATGCCGAACAGCAGTCCCACCGACAGTCCGGCCGCCAGGCCGATCCAGCCCCAGCGCGGCTTGATCGCCCCCAGCCCGAAGAACAGGGCGACCCAGCCATAGCCGGCGCTGGAATGCCCGGCCGGGAAGCACTGCCCCGGGCCGTAACCGGCCGGGCGATGCTGGAACAGCTCCACATAGGGATGCAGGCCGCCGTAGCGGACCAGGTCCCAGGGGCAGTCGACGTCGGTCCAGGACTTCATCCACGACACCAGCAGCGGGCCGGCGAGGGTGGCGACCAGCAGGTAGTTCAGCGGCCTGGCCCAGGCGCGTGCCGCTGGATGGCGCGGCAGCGACACGCGGACCATGGCCAGCAGCAGCCACGCCACGATGTCCAGGCGCTTGCCCCACTGGTGGACCAGGGTCTCGGTGATCCAGTGGTGTTCCAGCGCCCAGCGGCCGCCTTCGGCGGCATACAGGTGGTCGGCGACCCACAGGTCCCCGCCGAGGCCCTGCAGCAGCGCGATGGCCGCAACGGCCGCGCACAGCGGGCCCCACAACAGGGGATCGGGTTGGAAGCGGAGCGAAACGAGCGCTCGCGGTCTGGCAACGGCGGGAATCTGCATGGCAAGCGCACGGTATTGCGGAAGGATCGCCATCGATCCTGTGTCGGCGCGTGTCGGAGCTGCGTCGGAATGGCGCCCTTCGCGCTGAACCGTTCAGCTTCCGGTGGCTATGGGAGAATGCCCGCGCCCGCGCGCTCCAACGCAATTCCGACATCGGCATCCCAACCATGCGCGCGGTCACGGCGGCCGCATCGCGGTCGCCCCCTGGAGAAGAGCTAAGGTCATGCGGCTGCTGGTCATCGAGGACAATCGCAATCTGGTCGCCAACCTGTTCGATTATTTCGAGCCGCGTGGGCATGCCCTGGATGCCGCGCCCGATGGCGTCACCGGCCTGCACCTGGCCACCACCCAGGCTTTCGATGCGGTGCTGCTGGACTGGATGCTGCCGCGCATGGATGGCCGCGAAGTGCTGCGCCGCCTGCGCACCGAACATGCCAGCGCGGTGCCGGTGATCATGCTGACCGCGCGCGACGAACTGCCGGACAAGGTCGATGGCTTCCGCACCGGCGCCGACGATTACCTGACCAAGCCTTTCGCCATGCAGGAGCTGGAAGTGCGCCTGGAGGCGCTGCTGGCCCGTGCCAACGGCCGCAACCGCCGGCGCGTGCTGCAGGTCGGTGACCTGAGCCTGGACCTGTCCACGCTGGAGGCCACCCGCGCCGGCGAGCCGCTGCACCTGTACCCGGCCTGCCGCAAGCTGCTGGAAGTGCTGATGCAGGCCAGTCCCGCCGCCGTCACCCGCCAACGCCTGGAATACGCGCTGTGGGGCGAGGAGCCGCCGGACGGCGACATGCTGCGTTCGCATATCTATGAACTGCGTCGCAGCGTCGACGGCCCGTTCGCGACCAAGTTGATCCAGACCCTGCCGCGGGTGGGCTACCGCCTGCACGCCGAACATCGTGCCGACGGTGCGTCCGATGGCGCGTAGGTCTTCGCTGCGCACGCGCCTGCTGCGCTGGGCGCTGGTCTACCTGGTCGTGGTCACCGCCGCGGTGGTGCTGGGCGGCGAAGTGGTCAACGAACACGCCGAACGCCAGGTGTGGCGCTCGCTGATGCGCTCGGACCTGCAGCACTTCGTCGAACGCCGCCAGGCCGACCCGCGCTACAACTGGATCGACGATCCGGCCGAGCACATGTACTTCCTGCAGACCGACGCCCATGTGCCGGCCGACCTGGCCGCGCTCAAGCCCGGGCTGCACGATGATTTCGTCATCGATGGCGTCAAGCACGTGGTGCTGGTCGATGACACCGCGCTGGGCCGGCTGGCGCTGGCGCTGGACCTGACCCGCTTCGAAGGCGTGGAAGGCTGGGTCACGGTGAGTACCCTGAGCACCGCGACGGTGGCCATCACCGTGTTCGGCCTGCTGATGGCCTGGGGCCTGGGCCTGGCGGTGCGTCCGCTGAGCACCATGGCTGGCGAGATCGCCGGATTGCAGCCGGATGCATCCAACGCACGCATCCGGGTGGCCGACGACGCCAGCGAAGAGCTGCGCGTGATCGGCCAGGCCTTCAACGATTACCTGGAGCGCAACGCGCGCTTCGTCGAGCGCGAACGCGCCTTCATCGACAGCGCCAGCCATGAACTGCGCACGCCGGTGGCGGTGATTGCCGGCGCCAACGAACTGGCCCTGGAGCAACCCGGACTGCCCGCCGCCGCGCGCCAGCCGTTGCTGCGCGTGCGCCGCACCGCACGCAACGTCGAGCAGCTGATCTCGCTGCTGCTGGTCCTGGCCAAGGACCCTTCGCGCCTGGCCCGCAGCGCCGATGTGGTGTCGCTGGAAGACCTGCTGCCGGAAGTGGTCAACGACCATCGCCACCTGACCGAAGGCCGTGACCTGGAGCTGGTGCTGGCCCCGCTGCCCGAGTGCGTGATCCGCGCGCCGCTGGCCATCGTCCAGGCCGCCATCGGCAACCTGCTGCGCAACGCGGTGGAAAACAGCGACCGTGGCCGGATCGAAGTCGGCCTGGAGCCCGATGCCACCGTGGTCATCCGCGACCCCGGCCACGGCATGTCGCCGGAAGAAATCAGCGCCGTGTACGGACGCCTGGCCCGTGGTGGCGGCAGTCGCGACGGCGGCGGCATCGGCCTGGACCTGATCGCGCGCCTGTGCGAACACCTGGGCTGGCAGCTGCGGATCGAGTCCGACCCGGGCCGCGGCACGGTGGCCCGCCTGAGTTTCGCGCCGGCGCAAACCCCGTAACGCGGAGCTTGCCACGCTGCGCTTTGGTCGGATCGTCAGGCACGAATCCTGTGGAGCGGAGCTTGCTCCGCTGCGCTTCGTTCAGACCATCGGGAAAGCCCCAGCGGAGCAAGCTCCGCGCTACAGCAGGCCGATGCTGGCCCCACGCGTTTTCCCCGCCACGTAAACTGCAGCGCTCCATGCGGCGCGCCTGTGCGCCGCGCCACATGCGCGACCTCCAGGGGACATGATGATTTCAGGCTGGGTACTGCTGGGGATCTCGATCGGTTATGCCGTGCTGCTGTTCGGCATCGCCTGGTTCGGCGACCGCTATCCGCTCTATCCCAACCGGCGCTGGCTGCGGCCGGCGATCTATTCGCTTGCGCTGGCGGTGTACTGCTCCTCGTGGACCTTCTACGGCGCGGTCGGCAGCGCGGTGCGCAACGGCATCGGCTACCTGCCGATCTACCTGGGCCCGTTGCTGCTGCTGATCTTCGGCTGGCGGATCATCGAACGCCTGGCGCTGGTGGCGCGCAGCCAGAACACGGTGTCCATCGCCGATTTCATTTCCTCGCGCTACGGACGCTCGCGCCGGTTGGCGGCGCTGGTCACGGTGATCGCGCTGGTCGGGGTGATCCCGTACCTGGCGCTGCAGTACAAGGCCGTGGCGATGAGCCTGGGCGTGCTGACCGGCTACAACCCGCAGACCACCAGTTTCTTCCACGATCCGGCGCTGTACGTGGCGCTGCTGATGGCGCTGTTCGCCGCGCTGTTCGGCACCCGCCAGGTCGATGCGACCGAACACCACCACGGCATGATGCTGGCCATCGCGCTGGAATCGATCATCAAGCTGGCGGCGATCGTGGCGGTGGGCGTGTTCGCCTGGCGCTGGCTGGGCGCGCGCGAACAGGCGCTGGGCGAGTCGGCCCGCACGCTGTTCGAGAACGCCCCGCCGGTGGGCTTCTTCAACCAGACCCTGCTCGGCTTCCTGGCCATCGTCTGCCTGCCGCGCCAGTTCCACGTGGCGGTGGTCGAATGCGGCGACGTGGCCGACGTGCGCCGCGCGCGCTGGCTGTTCGGTGCGTACCTGGTGGTGATCTCGGCGATGGTGGTGCCCATCGCCACCGCCGGCGCCGAACTGCTGGGTGGCCATGGGGCGATCGCCGGGGATACCTACGTGCTGGCCTTCCCGCTGGGCATCGGCAACGAAGGCCTGGCCATCGCCGCCTACATCGGCGGGTTTTCGGCGGCCACCGGCATGGTGATCGTGGCCAGCATCGCGCTGGCCACCATGGTCAGCAACGATCTGGTCATGCCGATCCTGCTGCGCCGCGGCTGGGGCGAGCGCCATGACGCCGCCAACATGGCCACGCGCGTGCTGTGGATCCGCCGCTTCACCATCCTGGTCCTGGCGCTGTGCGCCTACGCGTACCACCGCAACAGCAATGTCGACAGCACCCTGGCCAGCTATGGCCTGATCGCCTTCGCCGCGGTGGCGCAGTTCGCCCCGGCATTGTTCGGCGCGCTGTACTGGCGCGGCGCCAGCCGCCACGGCGTGGAACTTGGCATGGCGGTGGGCTTTGCCACCTGGACCTATACGCTGCTGCTGCCCACCCTGTCGGCGTCGGGCTGGCTGGGGCCGGAGTGGCTCACCACCGGTCCCTTCGGCGTGTCGTGGCTGCGTCCGCAGCAGCTGTTCAACCTGACCGGCTGGGACCCGCTGACCCACGGTACGTTCTGGTCGCTGCTGCTCAACGCCGGCACGATGATGATCGTCTCGGCGCGCTGGCGTCCCAGCCTGGACGAACGCCTGCGGATCGTGCCGTTCCTTGACCCGTATGCGCAGCGGCGCGCGCTGATCGCCAGCGAGTGGCCGGGCAACGTGCGCGTGGCCGACCTGGTCTCGCTGGCCCAGCGCGTGGTCGGCGAGCGGCATGCCGGCCGCGCCTTCGCCGAACAGGCCCAGGAGCTGGGCCGCGAACTCAAGCCCGAGGCCAACGCCGACCGCGCCTGGGTGCAGTTCACCGAACGCCTGCTGGCCTCGGCCATCGGTGCCGCCTCGGCGCGCCTGGTGCTGACCAGCGTGCTGCGCGGCTCGGGCATGGAACTGGGCGAAGTGGTGGCGGTGCTGGACGAGGCCGGCCAGGAGCTGCGCTTCAACCGCGAGATCCTGTCCAGCACCCTGGAGAACATCAGCTCCGGGGTCAGCGTGGTCGATCCCGACATGCGCCTGGTCGCCTGGAACCGCCGCTACCAGACCATGTTCGGGTATCCCGAAGGCATGCTCTACGTCGGCCGCCCGGTTGCCGACCTGATCCGCTACAACGCCGAGAAGG
The DNA here is from genome assembly GCF_027498035.1 of Pseudoxanthomonas sp. Lineage (NCBI taxonomy): Bacteria > Pseudomonadati > Pseudomonadota > Gammaproteobacteria > Lysobacterales > Lysobacteraceae > Pseudoxanthomonas > Pseudoxanthomonas sp. The sequence continues at coordinate 2,725,529 of NZ_CP114978.1, read as the reverse complement.
GCGAGCTGGGCGACGGCCAGGTGGAAGAGCAGGTCAACAAGCGCATCAGCTACATGCGTGCCGGTTCGCCGCATGTGTTCGAACGCGTGCGCAGCGACGGCCAGGTGATCGAGATGCGCGGCCAGCCGCTGCCCGGCGGCGGTTACGTGACCAGCTACAACGACGTGACCGAATTCAAGCGCGTCGAACTGGCGCTGCTGGAGGTGAATGAAAACCTGGAACAGCGCGTGGCCGAGCGCAGCCAGGAGGCTGAATCGGCGCAGCAGTCCAAGACCCGCTTCCTGGCCGCGATCAGCCATGACGTGCTGCAGCCGTTGAATGCCGCGCGGCTGTTCACCTCGGCGTTGCGCGAAAGCGGCGGCGATGCAGCCGAGCAGATACGCCTGGCCGAACGCGTGGATGCCTCACTGCGCGCGGCCGAGGAACTGCTGGACGGGCTGCTGGACGTCTCGCGCATGGATGCCAATCGCCTGCGCGCCGAACTCACCGACTTCGACGCCGCGGAGATCCTGCGCGAACTCGCCGCGCAGTACGCGCCGGTGGCCGGTGGCCGTGGCCTGCAGCTGCGCATCCATACCCGCGGCACCGCGCCGGTGCGCAGTGATCGCCGCCTGCTGCGCCGGGTGCTGCAGAACTTCATCGCCAACGCGCTGCGCTACACGCGTTCGGGCCGGATCGTGCTGGGCATGCGTGGCCGCGGCGCGCTGCTGGAGCTGCAGGTGTGGGATACCGGGCCTGGCATTCCGCCGCAGCACATGCGCCAGATCTTCGACGAGTTCCAGCGCTACCAGCAGCCGTTCGACTGGGGCGAGCAGGGCCTTGGATTGGGCCTGTCGATCTGCCAGCGCATCTCGCGCGTCCTGGATGCGCCGCTGGATGCGCGCAGCAATGTCGGCAAGGGCAGCATGTTTTCGATCACCGTGCCGCGTGCAGCCGGCATCAGCGAACCAGCGGTGCGTCCGCGGCGCGCGCCGGCCAGCGATTCGCTCGCTGGCTTGAAAGTGCTGTGCGTGGACAACGACCAGGAGATCCTGGACGGCATGCGCGTGCTGCTCGGTCGCTGGGGCGTGGATGTGATCACCGCCAGCACCGTCGATGCAGCGCTGGAGCGCGTCGCCGAAGGCCCGGCGGTGATGCTGGTCGATTACCACCTGCACGATCGCCTGGAGGGACTGGATACGCTCGATGCATTGCGCGCTGCGAGTCCGCGCCCGATTGCCGGCGCGCTGCTTACCGCCGATGGCCGCGACGAGCTGAAGGTGGAAGCGCGCGAACGCGGCTATCGCCTGCTGACCAAGCCGGTGAAGCCCGCTTCGTTGCGCTCGTTCCTGGCCGCACATACCGACCGCAGCACCTGAATCGCGGCACCCGCACTGCGCCGCGCCTACCGAGCGCCCAGCAACGCCTTGGCAATCGCCTCCGCCTGCCCGCGCAGTTCGGGAATCGCCAGGCTCTCCCACAGCGATCCCATCCGCAGGCTGCCCAGCGCGAACAGATCGGCCTGGGCGACGCCATCGGCCTCCAGCACGCGTCCATCGCCGTCGGTATCCAGCCCGATCCCATGTGGTCCCGGCCGGGCCAGGCCACGCCCGGTCAGTTCGCTCAGCAGGGGATTGCGCATGGCCTGCACGCGCAGCTCCACGCCGGTGGCATTGACCACGCACGCAGCTTCCAGCGACAGCGTGCGCCCGTGCGGGCCATGGCCCTGCAGTTGCACGCAGCGCTCGCCAGCGATGGCCGAATCCAGCCGCGCACGGTGGCGTTGCAACTGGCCGCTGGTCAGCGCCTGCTGCAGGCGGGCATGGACCGCCGGGGCGATGCGGTGGCGATGCACATCCCACAACCGCACCACATGCCGCAGGAAACGACGCTGGTCGACGCACGACAGCGTGGTCCACAGGCGCTGCACGTGCGGACGCAGGGCGTCGATCACCGATTGCCAGGGCGTGCCCGCGGCGACTGCCCGCGCGGCATGCGCGCGCAGGGCATGCATCCGGCCGCGCAGCGGCAGTGCGGCGAATGCATCGACATCGAGCGCGTACGACGGCGGCTGTCCCTCGACGTGCGGCAGTGGCATCAGGCCATGGCGCGACAGGACGTGCAGCGTGCCGCGGTGGCCGGCAGTCAGCAGCGCCATCGCGGTATCGACCATGCTCAGGCCCGAACCGATGACGCAGACCTGCGCATCGGCGGCGATGCTGTCCACCGCGACGGTGTCCCAGGCCTCGATCCGTTGCGCCGCCGGCAGCGCCGACGCGCCGCGCGCGGGCAGGGGGCGCGGTGCGTTGCCGGTGGCCAGGACCAGGGTGGTGGCCGACAGCGTGGTGCCGTCTTCCAGTTCCAGGCGCAGGCCGTTGGCTATGCGTTCAATGCCGGTGGCGCGGGTCTGCAGATGCACCATGACGCCGGTGCTGGCGTCGCGCGCCTCCTGCAGGCGCTGGGTCAGGTAATCGGCAAACGCACGACGCGGCACGAAGCGCGCGGCCAGCGCCTCGCGCGTGGCCTCGACCTGGCCAGCCAGCAGCCAGTCGACGAAATCGCCGGGCGCGTCGTTGAACGCGCTCATGCCACCGGCGGGGACGTTGAGCAGGTGTTCGGCATGGCGGGTCGCATGCGCACCGCCGCGGCCCAGCTGGGCGCGCGGCTCCAGCACGGCGATGCGCAGCGGCGCGCGGGCGGCGCGCAGCAACTGGATCGCCAGCAGGGTGCCGGCGGCACCGCCACCGGCAATGGCGATGTCGTAAAGCGGGGTTGAAGCAAACATCAGGCGTTCCTAAGCAGCGTCCGGCGGGTCGCCCGCCACCGGCTGCCGTGGGCAGCCGTCGGCAAGGGATTCGACCAGGAAATCGATGAAGCTGCGGACCTTCGGCGCCAGGTGGCTGCGGCTGGCGTACACCGCGAAGATCCGCACGGGGGGAATGTCGTATTGCGGCAGGATGCGGACCAGCCGGCCATCGGCGATGGCATCGCCGACGATGAAGTCCGGTTGCAGGGTGATGCCCATGCCGGCGATGGCGGCCTCGCGCAGGATGTCGCCATTGTTGGCGCGCAGGCGTTCACGCACGCGCACGGTTTCTTCGCCATCGGGTCCTTCCAGGCGCCATTCGTCGCCGCCGGCCCAGTAGCGGTAGCCCAGTACGTCGTGGTCGGCCAAGGCCGCCAGCGTCTGCGGCATGCCGGCGCGGCGCAGATAGTCTTCCGAGGCGCACAGGGCCATGCTCGATTCGGCCAGCGGACGGGCGATCAGCGAGCCGGCCGGCTGCCGGGTGATGCGGATGGCCACGTCGTAGCCTTCCTCCACCAGGTCGACCAGCCGGTCGGACAGGTCCAGGTCGATGGTCACCTGCGGATGCAGCTGGCCAAAACGGGCCACCAGGTCTCCAAGTCGGGCGATGCCAAAGCTCACCGGTGCATTGACCCGCAGCGTGCCCGAGGGTTCCAGAGACTGGGCGGCGACGGCGGCCTCGGTGGCCGCGAATTCGGCCAGCAGCTTCAGGCAGCGCTCGTGGTAGGCGGCGCCGGCGCTGGTCAGGCTGACGTGGCGGGTCGTGCGGTTGAGCAGGCGCGTGCCCAGGCGCTGCTCCAGCCAGGCAATGTGGCGGGTGACGCTGGGCGTGGACATGTCCAGGGCGTCGGCGGCGGCGGAAAACCCGCTGCGCTCGACCACCGTGGCGAAGACGCGCATGGCTTCGATGGTGTCCATTGTTTCTTGCCCCGTAACAAATTCTGGCTTCCCGTGGAGTTTATCCGCTAACGGTGACGCAATAGGCTGGCTCCCTCGTTCTCTTCCAGAACAGGTGCTTGCATGAACATGACCGCCCGCCTGCCTTCGCTCTACATCTCCCACGGTTCGCCGATGACCGCGCTGGACCCCAAGCTGGTCGGCATGCGCCTGGCCGAGCTGGCCCGCGACCTGCCGCGGCCCAAGGCCGTCGTGGTCGCCTCCGCGCATTGGCTGGCGCGTGCGCCGCTGGTGGGCGGTGCCGCGCAGCCGGAGACGATCCACGACTTCGGCGGTTTCCCGCAGGCGCTGTTCGACATCCAGTACCCGGCGCCGGGCGCGCCCGAGGTGGCCCTGCGCGCGGCCGAGCTGCTGCACGCGGCCGGTCTGGACCCGCACATCGATCCGCAGCGCGGCCTGGACCACGGCGTGTGGGTACCGCTGCGGCTGCTGTATCCGGATGCGGATATCCCGGTGGTGCCGGTCTCGATCCAGCCGATGGCCGGTCCGGCGCACCAGCTGGCGGTGGGCCGCGCGTTGGCACCGCTGCGCGACGAAGGCGTGCTGGTGATCGGCTCGGGCAGCATCACCCACAACCTGCACGACTGGCGCAGCTACAGCGAAGGCAAGCAGGCGCCGTACGTGCAGCCCTACATCGACTGGGTCGAGCGCAAGCTGGCCGAAGGCGACGTGGACGCATTGCTCGACTACCGCCGCCAGGCACCCGATGCCGAGCGTGCCCATCCCACCGATGAGCATTGGCAGCCGATCTACGTGGCCATGGGCGCGGCCGGCGAACACTTCCGCGCCACCCGCATCGATGCCGGCATCGACATGGGCTTCCTGGCGATGGACATCTATCGCTTCGACGATGCGCTGACCGTGCAGGCCGCGGCATGAGCGCGCTGCATTACATCGAACGCCCGGCCAGCGGCACGCCGCGCGGCCTGCTGGTGCTGTTGCACGGGGTGGGTGCCAACGAAGGCAGCCTGTGGCCGCTGGCGCTGGAATTGCCGGCGGACCTGCAGGTGGTCCTGGTGCGCGCGCCGCTGGCGCTGGGGCCGGGCATGCATGCGTGGTTCCCGGTGCGCTTCACCGCCGAGGGCCCGCAGATCGACGCGGCGCAGGCCGACGCCAGCCGTCGGGCGCTGATCGACTTCATCGCCGAACAGCAAACGCGGCTGGGGATCGTGCCATCGCGCACGCTGGTGGCTGGCTTCAGCCAGGGCGGGATCATGAGCGCCAGCGTGGCGCTGACCTCGCCGGCATCGGTGGCCGGCTTCGGCGTGCTGAGCGGGCGCATCCTGCCGGAGATCGAGCCGCTGATTCCTGCCGACATTGCCAGCCACGCGCTGCACGGATTGGTGCTGCACGGCACGCGCGATTCCAAGCTTGGCTATTTCTTCGCCGAACGCGCGCAGGCGTTGTTGGCCGGGCATGGCGTGGCGCATGCGTTGAAGGCGTATGACGCCGACCACGAGCTGACCCCGCAGATGCGGGCAGATTTCGTGGCATGGGTGGAGGCGCGGTTGCCGGAGTTTGTGGCGGTTTGAGCCGCCTCATCCGACGCGGGACGTCTTTTTTAGGAGCGAGAGCTTTCGTGCGGCTTCGCCGCCCGACCCACTTTCTTTGCTCGTGCAAAGAAAGCTGGGCAAAGAAACACGCCCCGGGGCGGCACGCCTGCTTCGCAGGTCCGCTACGGGCCGAGGGATTTTTGGAAGGGACATCCATGTCCCTTCCAAAAACGCCGCACTTCCATGTGCGGCGCCCCCGTATCAAGTACGGGGCAGGCTCTGCGGGTCTTACCTCGCCCCTTCGCCGTGCCTCACGGAGGGTTTGAGAGCCGAAGCAAGAGCGAAGAGCGGAACAGCCCGTCTGGCTCGTCATTCGCCAAAAGCCTTTGCCTGAGGTTGAGCTTGCTAGGCCGCTCCGGCTGAGGCTCTTGCCTTCGCTGTTGCTTGGCTGTTGCTCCGCCCTTGATCTTCAGCGCCTTCAAAGCGAGCCGAGCACCGGAGCTGTAAACGGCCGAAGAGGCGCGGGTGTCTGAGCGAAGCGAGTTCCCGCGCCGTGCCGTTTTCGGCGAGGAGCACAGGGCACCGCCGCAACGCGGCGGCGAGTGTCAGGCGCTGGCGGTTTTGGCTACCTTTTGCCAAGACAAAAGTAGCTCGTGCGGCAAAGCCGCGCGAAAGCTTTTACTTTTTCTCCACCTCGCAAACGGCACTAATCGGCTGAGTAAAAAAGCCGAAAAAGCAAAACTCAGATAAACGAATCCGCCAACCGCGCAATGCCCTCACGACTCCGCTTCCACGCAGGCCGCCGGTTCCATTCGGCCAGGGTCAGCACATCGCTGTCGGCCAGGTATTCCGCCTCCACCTGCCGCATGCGGGTCACCACGTCGGCGCCGTAGCAGAGCATGCCGATTTCGGCATTGAGCGCGAACGAGCGGATATCCAGGTTCATCGAGCCGACCAGGGCCATCGAATCGTCCACGCTCAGGTGCTTGGCGTGCAGGAAATGCGGGCGGTAGTGCGCGATCTTGACGCCCGAGGCCAGCAGCTCGCCGTAGTACGACTCCTGCGCCCATGCGGTCAGCCGCTGGTTGTTGCTGCGCGAAAGGATCAACTGCGTGTCCACGCCCGACAGCGCGGCGATGCGCAGCGCGCTCAGGGTGCCGTCGTCGGGCACGAAGTACGGCGTGGTCAGCACCAGTTTTTTCTGCGCCAGGTGGATCAGCGCGCAGACCACGTCGCGCGCGTTGGAAAACGGATATGCAGGGCCGCTCGGGAGCAGCTGCGCGGCCACGTTCGCATCGCGCACCGGCGTGGTGGCGATCACGTCCAGCCGCTCCCCGGTTTCCAGGTACCAGTCGCTGGCGAACACCGCTTCCAGGTGCGACACCGCCGGGCCTTCCACGCGCGCGACCAGTTCGCGGTTGGGATAGCCGCGCACGAACGCACCGGCATCGGCCAGGTTCTGCGAGCCCACGTAACCGGCGCGGTTGTCGATCACGGCGAGCTTGCGATGGTTGCGCAGGTCGATGCGGCCACTGCGACGCCAGCGCAGGCCGCCGGGCAGCAGTTCCTGCACCTGCACGCCGCCGGCGCGGAGGCGCCCGGCATAGGCGCGCATGCCCGGTTTCGCGCCGACCGCATCGAGCATCAGCCGGCATTCCACGCCGCGTGCGGCGGCCTGCAGCAGCGCCTCGCAGACCAGGTCGCCGACCTGGTCTGCGAACATCAGGTAATAGAGCAGGTGCACGCGGTCGTGCGCGGTGGCGATGTCTTCCAGCAGCGCCCGCAGCGAGGCGTCGTAGTCATCCAGCAGGGTCACCGCGTTGCCGTGGGTGGGCATGAAATCGCCCAGCCGCTCGATCAACGGGACCATCTCGCTTTCCGCGCCGTCGCCTTCCGGTGCCCAACGCAGTTCGCCGAGGAGTTTCTGTTCTTCGCGGATCAGCAACGAGGCTTCGGCCTGGCGGCGCAGGCGTTCGCGTGACAGCCAGGGATGGCCGAGCAGCAGGTAGAGCGGCAGCCCGGCCAGCGGCACGAAGAACACCAGCAGCAGCCAGCTGCGTGCGGCCGCAGGGGTGGTGCGCGAGGGAATCCACGCCAGCGCGGCCAGGCGGATCACCCAGTCCAGGGCCAGCAGCCACGCGCCGATGGAGGACGGCTCGGTCATCGAAGCTCCGGTGATCGGGTCATGCCCGGATTCTGCCGTCCGCGCGGTGAACACGATAGTGAGGGGGCTGTCAGGGTGGTGCCAGCCGTTGTGGCATCCGGGTGCAATGAGAAGGCGAGCCCAGCCGGAGCAGCGTGCCCGTTGTCGTGGAAGACCATGGGCCGTCCACGAAAAAGCCCGCCTTGCGGCGGGCTTTTTGTTTCAAGGCGCTGGATGACCAGCGCTACACGCTGTTGAAAGGCGCCTCCCGCTTTCGCGGGGATGACGGCGCGGCAAAGGCGGGCGCTAGCGCCCGCGATGAGATCGTCGTTGGCCTGTACGAAGAAACCCGCCTTGCGGCGGGTTTCTTCTCAGGCACCAGATCCCCGCTTTCGCGGGGATGACGTGATGGCAAAGCCGTGCGCATCGCGCACGGGCCATCACGTCACTTGATCTTGCCTTCCTTGTAGGGCACGTGCTTTCGCACGACCGGGTCGTACTTGCTCATTTCCATCTTGCCCGGGGTGTTCTTCTTGTTCTTGTCGGTCGTGTAGAAATGACCGGTACCGGCTGTCGAAATCAGACGGATCTTGTCGCGCTTGCCTGCCATGACTTATCTCCTCAGATCTTTTCGCCGCGCGCACGCAGCTCAGCCAGAACGGAGTCGATGCCGTTCTTGTCGATGGTGCGCAGGGAGTGCGCGGAAACCTTCAGCTTGACCCAGCGGTTCTCGCTGGCAACCCAGAAGCGGCGCTCATGCAGGTTGGGCAGGAAACGACGACGGGTCTTGTTGTTGGCGTGGCTGACGTTGTTACCCGTCATCACGCGCTTGCCGGACACTTGGCATACACGGGACATCTGTGCACCTCGATATGAATTTGATCGCCCATAGCCTGGGAGATGGCGGCCCCGGCCTGAATCCGACAGCGGACCAGGCCATGCGATACGGGAGGTTGGAACCACTGCTGGCGGGCCGGAATCGCGCTTCCAGTCCTGTTCCGGCAGGAGCCGGACGCAGTGAGCCGCGCATTATGGGCAGCTTTCCCTGTCCGTGCAAGCACTTGCGGCCGGGATGCGGCGGACAGGAACCATCCTGCGGATCGGCGCGACCAGCGCATCCGCGGCCGATCGGATGGCGGCAGCGGAATCCCCAAGCCTGATTCAGGACAGCCCGGGAGAACCGGAGGAACCCGGGGTGTCGGGAGGGGCGTCGGTCGGTCAGAAGGTGTGCTTGGCTTCGGGAAAAGTGCCCGCCGCCACGTCTTCCGCGTAAGCCCTTGCCGCGGAGAGCAGCTGGCCATGCAGGTCTGCGTACTGCTTGACGAACCTGGGCAGGTTGCCAGTGCGCAAGCCAGCCATGTCCTGCCAGACCAGAACCTGCGCGTCACAGGCGTTTCCAGCACCTATGCCGACAGTCGGGATGGACACCGATGACGTGATCCGCGCGGCGACATCGCCCGGAATCATCTCAAGAAGCAGGGAGAACGCACCTGCCGACTCGAATGCGAGCGCGGTGTCGATAAGGCGCTGCGCGTCCTGGCCCTTGCCCTGAATCCTGTAGCCACCCAGCTGATGCTCTGCCTGGGGGGTAAAGCCGATATGGGCCATGACGGGAATGCCATTGCGACTCAGCTTCTCCACCTGCGGCAGCATCTCCACGCCGCCCTCAAGCTTGACGGCGTGCGCGCCAGCTTCCTTCATGAAGCGCACGGCGGTGTGGAAGCACTGCTCGGCAGATGCCTGGTAAGAGCCGAAGGGAAGGTCGGCCAGGACAAGTGCACGCCTGGATGATCGCGAGACGGCGCGCACCAGGGGCAGCAGTTCGTCCACCGTGACGGGGAGGGAGGTCTCGTTGCCAAAGACATTGTTCGATGCCGAATCGCCGATGAGGAGGACGGGAATCCCGGCCTCCTCAAAGATCGCGGCCGTGTACATGTCATAGGACGTGAGCATCGCCCACTTCTGGCCACGCTCCTTCATCTGCTTCAAGTGAGGGATGCGAACGCGTGTGGCGTTGTCCCAGGGCTTGGAGCCGGTGCCGTAGGGGGAGGTTTGCTCTTTAGTCATGTGCAGGGATCAACTGAAAAATTGCCGAATGAGAAGGACCATGGCGATTGCGAGCATGGCCGCGCCAGAGATGCGCGTGACGGTTGTTGCAGCGCTGGGGCGGGCGCCCAGCATTTTTCTTGCGCCGAATCCGACAGCGACGTAGACCACGGCACAGCTCAGGATATGGACCAGGCCCAGCGTCACCATCTGAGCCGAAACGGGCCAGCGGGAGGTGGGATCAACGAACTGGGGAAGCAAGGCCAGGAAGAGCAGGAAGACCTTTGGGTTCAAGCCGCTCACACAGGCGCCCTTTGTCCACCAGCTCAGCGCTGATATCTCCCCGGTTGGGCTTGCGCGCATGTCGACGGTCCGGGCGAGGAGCATCCTGATCCCCAGCCAAAGCAGGTACGTGGAGCCGATACAGGTCAAAACAGTCAGGACATCCGGTTGTTGTGCCACCAGGGTGCCCACACCGGCTGCGACCACCAGCGTTGCGGCGATGTGTCCAGAGAGCAGGCCTGTGACGGCTGGCCAGACGGCCTTTCCACGGATGCCGGCGGAGATGGCAAAAGCCCAGTCGGCGCCGGGCGTGATCACAAAGAGAATGGACACCGCCCAGAAGGCGAGAAGGAGATGGGTCGTCATGTCAGTGCTGGATGCTGGGGAGCGACGTCGCTGGCACGCTTCAAGGCTGTACCGCCACGAGCAAGGAATGGATCAGGCGATTGGCGGGAACATCCATCCCGTGCCGGTCTGCGGCCCGAAGGACGGCGCCGGTCAATGCGTCGTATTCCATCGGACGGCCCGCCAGGCGGTCCTCCCGCATGGATGTCGTGGCGTCTGGCGGAGCATTCAGCAGCCACTGCAGCGCGTCCTCGACATGCCGGTCGGTCAGCGCGGCGCCGTCAGCGCGCGCGACGGCTGCAGCCTCGTTCATCAGGGTTCTTGCGAGCGAGGTGATTCCAGCTTCCCGAATGACGTCCACCCGCCTACCCGTCAGCGCGGTCAGCGGGTTCGCCGTGATGTTGGTCAGCAGCTTCGCCCAGGCTGTCGTCCTGAGGTCCGCAGATGTCGCGACGCGCAGGCCTCCGGCTTTCAGCAGATCGATGAAGATCCGGCCGCCTTGCACATCAGGCAGGCACACATCTGCGTCGCCAACCTGTCGGATGGTCACGCAACCTGGGGAGGTGCGCTCGGCATTGAGGTACATCACGGAGGGAATCAATGCGGATTGGCCGACGTGCTTCACGGCACGCTCCTCAAGCTCGATCCCGTTCTGTGCGATGAGTACGCTGGTCCCGTCCGGCAGGGCCCTCAACCAGTGCTGGGCGGCATCGGTGTGCTGGGCTTTTGTCGCCAGCACCGCGATGTTGATGCCCTCGAGCGCAGATGGATTGTCATGGTGGGCAACCGGGAAGCTCCACGAACCACGCGCATCAACAACGGTGCAGTGCTCAAACCTGTGACTGCCGCCGCACACTTCAACCGAGCAGCCTGCTTTCGCCAGGATGGCCGCGATTGAAAGCCCGATTGCGCCTGGCCCAATGATCGCTACGCGCGGCCCCGCTCTCGTCTTCATCGAACTTTCCCGTTTGGTGGCGAAAAATGGTATTCGCAAGAATGGGAAATGTGTTCCTATATCTGCCCTCTGGCAGGGCCTGGATTAGGAGGAAATCTCGATTGGACGCTTACGACAGGAAGATTCTCTCTGAGCTGCAAATGGACGGGCGCCTGAGCGTGACGGACCTGGCAGCGCGAATCGGGCTGAGCCTCTCTCCATGCCACCGCAGGGTTCGGGCGTTGGAGCAGGCCGGTGTGATCAGGGGATATCGAGCGGAACTTGATCCATCCGCCGTGGGCCTGGCTTTCTCGGCAGTCGTGTTCGTGACCCTTCGTGACGGCGACAGGGCTGCCGTCGAAGCCTTCGAGAAGGCTGTCGCCGATGTCGTTCAGGTCACCCAGGCCCAGCGTCTCTTTGGTGACCCTGACTACCTGCTGCATGTCATCGTCAGCGATCTGGCGGCATTCCAGCAGCTGTACGACCAGAAGCTGGCTTCATTGCCGAGTGTGCTGAGATTGACGTCCACGCTGGTCATGAAGGATGTCGTGAGCCCCAGGCCCCTCGCAGTTTTCTAGTGCTCCAGATGGCAGCGACCGAGATTCTGGCGGTGAAGGACTGACGGGCAACCGGGTTACGCGATTTGGACGCTGTATGAGCCTTGCGCCAGAGCCGATGGCCTTCGACGCCGCTGATGGCGACAAGCTGCAAGGCCAGATCTGGCGGCATCACGGTGACGCCAAAGCGGGCTTCCGGCCGGTCGTGATCGTCAATCCAGCCACATCGGTCGTGGCACGCTTCTATTCCCGTTTCGCGACTTATCTTTTCGGCCATGGATTCGATGTTCTGACCTGTGACTACAGGGGCATTGGTCGATCACGGCCTGCATCCCTCGGCGGCTTTCGGGCTGACTGGCGCGTATGGGGATAACCCGGTGGCCGCGCACGTTGCCGGTCAGGCGGCCGTGCTGACGCACCCGGTGCAGGCGGGCGAGCCCATTGCCGGAGATTCGCTCCGTACGGCTGCCGTCCTTGAGTCTTACGCCAGTCGCGTGGCCAACTCCGCGAGACGCTGGCGATAGCCGTCCAGGTCGGAAATCTGCAGCGTGGCGACACCGCTTTCCATGGCGGCCTTGGCGACCGCGGCGGGAAGTTCGACCAGCAGGCGCGGGTCCAGCGGATGCGGGATCAGGTAGTCGCGTCCAAGCCGCGCACTGCCATCATCGCTGACTTGCGACGCGGCCAGTGCGGCCAGTGCGTGGACACAGGCGATCTTCATCGCGGTATTGATCTGCGTGGCGCGTACGTCCAGCGCGCCGCGGAACAGGTAAGGGAAGCACAGGACGTTGTTGATCTGGTTTGGGAAATCCGAACGGCCGGTGCCGACGATCGCATCCGGGCGCACCGCATGGGCGTCGGCCGGCAGGATCTCCGGATACGGATTGGCCAGGGCCAGCACGATCGGGTCGGCGGCCATGGTCGCGAGCATGGACTGGGTCAGCGTGCCTGGACCGGACAGGCCGAGGAAGATGTCGGCGCCGTGCAGGGCGTCGGCCAGGCTGCGCTTGTCGGTGTCGTGGGCGTAGGCCGCCTTGGTCGGATCCAGGTTGCTGCGGCCGCTGTGGATCACACCGCTGCGGTCCACGGCCAGCACCTGCTCGCGGCGCAGGCCCAGCGAGACCAGCATGTCCACGCAGGCCACGCCGGCCGCCCCCATGCCACAGACCACCAGGCTGACCGCTTCGATGCGCTTGCCGACCAGCTGCAGTGCGTTGGTCACCGCCGCGCCGACCACGATCGCGGTGCCGTGCTGGTCGTCATGGAAGACCGGGATGCCCATGCGCTCGCGCAGGGTGCGCTCGATCGCAAAGCACTCCGGCGCCTTGATGTCTTCCAGGTTGATCCCGCCGAAGGTCGGCTCCATCGCCGCGACGATCTCGATCAGCAGCTGCGGATCGTTGGCATCGAGTTCGATGTCGAACGCATCGATGCCGGCGAAGCGCTTGAACAGGACGCTCTTGCCTTCCATCACCGGCTTGCCGGCCAGTGGGCCGATGTTGCCCAGGCCCAGTACCGCGGTGCCGTTGGTGACCACGCCGACCAGGTTGCCGCGTGCAGTCAACGCCTCGGCCTGGGACGGATCGGCGACGATCGCCTCGCAGGCGTAACCCACGCCTGGCGAATAAGCCAGGGCCAGGTCGTTCTGGCTGGCGACGTTCTTGGTCGCCCGGACCTCCAGCTTGCCCGGCTGCGGCCAGCGATGGTACGCAAGGGCGGCTTCGCGCTGGTCGGTCGCTGCAGGGGGGCTCGGGGGATGGGCGTCTGTCTTCATGGCGGCTATCGAATGGGAAGGGAAGGTCACGGCCAGTCCGGACGCAGGCCATGCGGCGCTGGCGCCGGCATGGGAATCGCTGGTGGAACGGCGCGTGTCCCGATGCGGACCATCACGCGTGCCGCCGGGACCCTGGCCTGCGATAGTGGAAGTTGCACCCCGGGCCGACAAATCGATTCGACCGATGCTGGCGAGCATCGGCTCCGATGACTGGCGTGGCCGTGCATCGGCTTTCGGCAGCAGGCTGATCAGGGACGCCAGCGGTCGTGGGACCCGGGATGCCGCATTGGCCGTCAGTCGGCCTGCCAGAGCTCGGGTTCTTCGACCAGTTCGATCAGGTTGCCGGCCGGATCACGCAGGAAGATGTTGGCGCCCCACGGGAAACGCTTGACCCAGACGACATCGGCCTGCTGTGCGTGCAGGTGCGCGGCGGCGGCATCCACGTCGGGCACGGCGAAGGCCACGTGCTTGTTGCCGTGGGTGCGGTTGTCGCTGTCCGGCAGCAGGCGTTCCGGTGGCAGCGGTGCAGCGCCGGGCACCTCGAACAGTTCGATGCGCATCGGCCCGCGCCGCAGCATCGCCACTTCGGCGGGGATGGCCGGAATCGGGAAGCGGCGCTCCAACGCGAAGCCGAGCACGCGTGCGTACCAGGCGATGGCCGCGTTCAGATCGGGCACGCTCATCGCGCCGTGGTGGTGCTTGAGCGGCAGCGCCGCGGTGGCCGCGCTGGCGGCAGCGTGTTCGGTCGACATGATCATGAACCTGGAAGGCGTCGGGCGACGATGAGGGAAAAATAGCCGGCAGTGGGATGGACCGTGATGTCGGCATCGTTACTGGCGTGCAACAAGGACTGTAGTTCCGAGCATCGGTACTACAGTCCTTCGGTGTAGCGCAGCATGTCCAGCGAGGAGGCCGCAACGGTGGCCGGGCCAGCGCCACATCCCGCGGCAGGCGGTGCGCCGCAGTCAGGCATTGGCGGGCGTGGCCGGCACGAGGCGTGTGTCGATCGCCCCGAACACCGACTGCCCGTCGAGCCCGAACACCTCGAACTGCAGCGATTCGCCGTACTGCATGAACGGGGTCACCGATTCGCCGCTGTCCAGTTTTTCCAGCGCGCGTCGCTCGGCCAGGCAGGCCGAACCGACGTTGCGATAGTCGCGGTCGGACACCGTGCCCGATCCCAGCACCATGCCGGCGCCCAGGCGGCGGTTATAGGCCAGCTGTGCCAGCAGTTCGCCGAAACTCCAGTCCATTCCGCGGCCGTTGGGGTGACCGAACGGTTCGCCGTTGCGGTGGACCTGCATATCCAGCAGGACCCGGCCATCGTGCCAGGCCTCGCCCAGTTCGTCGGGGGTGACCGCCACCGGGGCGAAGATCGTCGCCGGCTTGGCCATCACCAGGCCGAATCCCAGCGAGATCTCGCGGAACAGATGCTTGCGCATGCTCACGTCGTTGAGGATGGTCACCAACTTGACGTGGGTGAGTGCTTCTTTCGGCGTCGCGCCCATGGGCACGTCGTCGGTGATCACCGCGAACTCGCCTTCGAAATCGCATTGGTCTTCGGCGGTTGGAAATTCGTAGTCATCGCGCGGGCCGCGGAAATCGTCGCCCTGGCGTGGCACCAGGATGCACATGCCCGGGGTCTTCTTGATCGCCAGGTCGTAGGCCCGCTCCATGATGTCGCCATGGTTGAGGAAGGCCGAGGCATCGACGAACTGGTGACTGCGTGGCAGCGGGGCCAGGGCCTGGCTCGGGTCGAAGGCGAATGCGCCGTCGGCGCTGCCGTCTTCCAGGGTGGCGGCCAGCGCGCGCAGGCCCGGTTCGGCCACTGCCCAGTCATCGATGGCCGCGCGCATGGTCGCGGCCACGTAAGTCGCATCGAGCGCGCGGGTCAGGTCGCGCGAGACCACCACCAGGCGGCCATCGCGGGTGCCGTTGCGGAGGGAGGCGAGTTTCATGGGCGGTTTCTCATCGGTAGAAGGAAAGTGCATCTCGGTGCGACCCGGTCCGGCGCAGCGCGCCGGGCGCTCGGGCGACCCGCGCGGCGGTGCCGTGCAAGCGGGTCGTCCTCACCCAAGCGGGCGGCCGCCATCGACCGGCAGGATGCAGCCGGTGGAGAAGGTCAGGTCACGTACTGCCACCACCACCGCACGGCCGATCTCGGCCGGTTCGGCGAGCCGGCCGAGCGGGGTGGATGCGCACTGGCGGTCGCGCCATTCCACGTCCAGCGATTTGACGAACTCGGTATCGACCAGGCCGGGCGCGACTGACAGCACCCGCACCTGCGGCGCCAGCGCACGCGCAAGCGACAGGGTCAGGTTGTCCAGCGCCGCCTTGGAGGCGCAGTAGGCGATGTTGCTGCCCATCCCGGTGCGCGCGGCGATCGAACTGATGTTGATCACCACGCCGCCGCCGGTGAGCTGGCTTTCGCGCAGCAAAGGCAACAACGCGCGGGTGGCGGCGATGGCGCCGCGCACGTTGGTGCTGAGGATCTCGTCGATCAGCGCGTCGTCCAGCCCATCCAGGTCGGCATGGGCGACGAAGCGGGTGGTGCCAGCGCAGTTGACCAGCACATCGGCGCGGCCGCAGGCGGCCTGCACCGACGTCGCCAGCGCCTGCAGCGAAGTGCTGTCGGTGACCGAGGCGGGCAGGGCAAGGTGATCGTCACCGGGAAGCGTGGCTGCCAAAGCCCTGGCCGCATCGGCCGAGCTGCGGTAGGTGACCACCACCCGCAGTCCCGCCTGTGCCAGTGACTGGCAGATTGCCGCACCCAATCCGCCGGCGCCGCCGGTGACGACCGCGACCGCGCGTGCGTCCGCGGTCATTTCAGGCGGCCTGCGGCTTGCCGAGCCGGCGCACGCGGATGTCGGCCTGCTCCTTGTGGCCGGAGAAGTGTTCCAGCGCGCACAGCCGCGAGCAGACCTCGCCGATCGCCACGCTGGCCTCGTCGGTGAGGATGCGCTGGTAGGTGTGGGTCTTGATGAACTTGCCCACCCACAGGCCGCCGGTATAGCGGCCAGCGCCCATCGTCGGCAGGGTGTGGTTGGTGCCGATCACCTTGTCGCCGTAGGACACGTTGGTGCGGTGGCCCAGGAACAGGCCGCCGTAGCTGGTCATCCGCTGCAGGAACCACTCAGGGTCGCGGGTCATTACCTGCACGTGCTCCGAGCACAGGCGCTCGGACTCGGCCAGCAGTTCCTCGTCGGTGTCGCACAGGATGATCTCGCCGTAGTCGCGCCAGGAAACGCTGGCGATCGGAGCGGTGTCCAGGCGCGCCAGCACTTTCTCGATCTGGCCCGGCAGTTCCTCGGCGATCTTCTTGCTGGTGGTGAGGCAGTAGGCCGGCGAGGTCGGGCCGTGCTCGGCCTGGCCGAGCAGGTCCACGGCGACCAGTTCGGCGTCCACGCTGTCATCGCAGATCACCATGGTCTCGGTCGGGCCGGCGAACAGATCGATGCCGACACGGCCGAACAGCTGGCGCTTGGCCTCGGCCACGTAGGCGTTGCCCGGGCCGACGATCATGTCCACCGGGGCGATGTTCTCGGTGCCCAGTGCCATGGCCGCCACGCCCTGCACACCGCCCATCACGTAGATCTCATCGGCCCCGGCCAGCGCCATGGCGGCGATGATTTCCGGTGACGGCTTGCCGTCGAACGGCGGCGCGCAGGCGATCACGCGCTTGACGCCGGCGACCTTGGCGGTGAGCACGCTCATGTGCGCCGAGGCCAGCAGCGGGTACTTGCCGCCGGGGATGTAGCAGCCCACCGAGTTGACCGGGATGTTCTTGTGGCCGAGCACCACGCCCGGCAGCGTCTCCACCTCGACATCGCGCAGCGACATCAGCTGCACCTGGGCGAAGCGGCGGATCTGCGCCTGGGCGAACTTGATGTCCTCGATCGCCTGCGGGGAGAGGCTGTCGATGCAGGCCTGGATGTCCTCGGCGCTCAACCGCAGCGACGGCGGGTTCCACTTGTCGAACTTCTCGGAATACTCGCGCACCGCCGCTTCGCCGCGCGCTTCGATGTCGGTGATGATCTTCTCGACGGTGTCGCGGACCTGGGCGTTGAGTTCGGCCTTTGCCTCGGCCGGCTTGCCCTGCTTGATATGGCGGATCATGGTGTGGTTCCCGGTGATGGAGTGTGCGATATCGCTGGCGCTTCAGCGCGCTGCGATGGAATGGAAATGGCCGACCGACGGAGCGGTGGCGAAGAACGGTTGCAGCAGCGCGCGCCACTGTCCGAACAGGGACGAGCCGCGAAACCCTTCGGTGTGGTCTTCGACGGTTTCCCAGCGCACCAGCAGGACGTACTGGGCCGGCTGTTCGTGCGAGCGCAGCAGCTCGTGGCCCAGGTGGCCCTGTGCCTGCGCAATGACCTTGCGTGCTTCCGCGAAGGCCTGCTCGAAACCCGCCTGGCCGCCGGGTGTGATGTCAAAGGTGGCGATCTCAAGAATCATGCGGGCTCCCCCGCGCGCGTCCGGCGCGCATGCCAGTGCGGCAGCGGCAGCCCCGCCACCGGGGATCGGAACGAAGCCAGCGTGGTGCCCTTCAGGCTGCCCAGGTAGACCGTCTTCAGGTCAGGGCCGCCGAAGGTCAGGCTGGCCATCCACGGCGCCAGCGTGCCCGAGCACGAATCCATCAGCTGCGGGGTCACGGTGCCGGCGAAGAAGTGGCGGTCGTAGATCTCGATCTGCTCGGGCTTGCCATCGTCGAGCAGGGTCAGCAGCTCGCCTTCCGGTGTCAGCGCGACCAGCCGCTCGGCCAGGATCAGGGTGATCCACAGGTTGCCGTAGGCGTCGAAGGCGAAGCCGTCGGGCGTGCCACCCAGGTCGGCCGGGCCGAACACTTCGCGGTCGCTCAGGCTGCCGTCGGCGTGCACCCGCAGCCGCGAGATCCGCCGCGCGTTGGATTCGACCACGTACAACCATTCTTCGTTGGCGTCGAAGCGGATCTCGTTGGTGCCGACGAAGCCGTCGGCGACCACGCGGATGCCGGTCTCGTCGATCAGGCCGACATAGCCGTCGGGGGCCTTCTCGTTGATCGAGCGGGTCCACGGCTGCAGGCGGGTGGTGACGGTGAACCAGATCCGGCCGCGCGAGTCGGTCAGGATGAAGTTCATCTTGCCCAGCGGCTGGCCGTCGATCTCGGTGTAGAGCGTGCGCGACTGGCCGTCGCGCGTCATCAGCTCGATCGCGTCGGTGCCGAAGTTGGCGATCAGGATGTCGCCGTTGCGGTCGAAGGCGATGCCGTTGGGCAGGGTCTTGCCCAGGATCAGGTCCTCGGCGCTGCCGTCGTTGCCGGCCTCATGCTGGGCGATCAGGTGCTGCTGGCCGTCCGGATTGATCCGCATCACCCCGCCGCGCGCATCGGCGGTCCACAAGGTGCCGTCGGCTTCGGCCAGGATGCATTCGGGGCGTTGCAGGCCAACCCCGACGTTGCGGATCTGGCTGCGCTCCACGCGGAAGCCGTGCAGTGGATTGGTGGTCGTGGCGGTGTCGAGGTCAAGCATGGGCGAGGCGCTCCTGGTCGGCTTGCAGGGCGCTTGCGACCAGCGCGACCGCGTCCCCGTCGTGCTGGAAGCCGAGGGCTTCGGAAGCGGGTGTGGACAGCAAGGGGTAGGCACCGAACGCCTGTTCCAGCGCCGGATCGGGTTGGTACTCGACCAGGGCGGCGGCGTCCTGGCCGGTCTGCCGGCCGACCGCGTCGACCAGTTCGGCCACGGTCACCAGCAGCGCCGGCAGGGTCCAGTTGCGCACTTGCAGGCCCGGATCGGGCATTTGCGCGGCGTGCAACAAATTGTCGACGATGCGTTGCGATGACATGAGCCAGAGCCGGGCGCCGGCCGAAACCGGGCAGACGAAGCGACGTCCGGCGGCGGTTTCGCGGATCAGGTCGCTCATGAAAGCCGACAGCAGCCCAGCCGGTGCCGGCGGACGCATCACGATGCCCGGCAGGCGGATGCCACGGCCATCGACCTGGCCGCGGCGGCTGGCATCGTGCAGCAGGATCTCGCCGATCTGCTTGTGCGCGCCGTAGCTCATGGTCGGGCGCAGTGGGGTGCTGTCGTCGACGATGTCAGGCAGGGACGCACCCAGCGTCGCGATCGAGCTGGCGAACACGAAGCGGGCGTTGGAGGCGGCCGCGTGCTGCAGCAGTGCAGCGGTGGCGGCGACGTTGACCCGGTAGCCCAGCGCCGGGTCGCGCTCGGTGGCGCCACCAGGGACGCTGGCCAGGTGGAACACCACGTCCACCGGCTCGGCAAAAGCACGTGCCAGCAGGGCCGGATCGGTGATGTCGCCAGGCATGGAAACCACGCGCGGATCGGTGAAGGCCGGGGCCTTCAGGTCGAGTGCGGTCAATCGCTCAAGACCGGGCCAGTCGCGCAGCAGGCGAGCGACCAGGGCCGTTCCAATGAAGCCGTTGGTGCCGGTAACAAGCAGGTGCATAGGAGAGGCGTCGAAGAAGATGAGGCATCTTCGCCAGCGCTGCCATACGGCGGAAATCGAACCTCACGATGCGCAGCATCACGTTCGCCCATTGCTCGATTGCTGTGACGCAGCATGCGTGCATCGTGGACCGCGACCTAGACTCGCCGACAGCGCTCAAGCGCGCTGGACGGAGTGAGCAATGCGATACCAAAAGCTGGACCTGAATCTGCTGTCGGCGCTGAAAGTGCTGCTGGAAAAGAAGAACGTCACCCGCGCCGGCGAGGAGATGTACGTCACCCAGTCGGCGATGAGCGGCATCCTGGCGCGGTTGCGCGATTACTTCGACGATCCGCTGATCGTCCAGGTCGGTCGCAAGATGGAACTGACGCCATTGGCCGAAAGCCTGATCGAGCCGGTCAACGACGTGCTGTTGCGGATTGACGCGACCATCGCGACCCGCCCGGATTTCGATCCGCTGGCGATGCGCCGGCATTTCACCATCGTCGTGTCGGACTATGTGTCCTCGGTGTTCCTGTGCGAGGTGCTGCGGCGCGTGCACAGCAAGGCCCCCGGGATCACCTGGCGCCTGTGTGCCCCGAGCGAGCGCGCCCCGGCCCAGCTTGAAAGCGGCGAGGTGGACTTCATCATCCATCCGGAGCAGTTGGCGTCGATCACGCAGTCACACGAGGTGCTGTTCGAAGACAGCTACGTGATGGCCGTGGCCCGCGACAACCAACAGATCGGCGACACCATCAGCCTGGAGCAATACCTGGCGGCCAGCCACGTCACCTTCCAGAGCAGCAGCCAGGGACTGCCGATGTTCGAAACCTGGTTTGGCCGCCAGCACGGCGAGGATGCGCGCCGGGTCGAGGTGGTGACCAATTCCTTCCATGTGTTGCCGCAGCTGGTGGTCGGTACCGGCCGCGTCGCCACGCTGCATGCGCGCATGGCCAGCACCTTCCTGCAGGGCTTGCCGATCCGGCTGGTGCGGCCGTTGTTCGAGGTGCCCAGGCTGGTGGAGGTGCTGCAGTGGCACCGTTATCGCGACCAGGACCCGGGCAACCAGTGGGTGCGCGAGCGGATCATCGAGATGGCGCGGCAGATTCCGTCACTGGAGGCGGTGCATCCGCTGGGTGCCGTTCCGGCCAAGCCGGCAGCCAGCGTGGTGCCGTTGCGCGCGGCCGGCGCGTAACCGCCCACGCCTGCACGCCGACTAGCCCCGCAGCGCGGGCAGATGCCCGCGCTGCGGCGACGCATCACAACTGCGCGAACGTCTCCGCGCACCAGTCGGCGATGTAGTCGCGCATTGCGGTGCCGTTGTCGGCACCGCAATGCTCCACTTCGAAGTCGGCGTGGGTGAACACCCGCAGGTCGCGCTTGGGCGAGTTGACCGCCTGGTCGTAGGACAGCTGGGCGTTGAAGGCGGGGATCTGCCGGTCGTTCTCGCCATGGGTCACCAGGAACGGCACCCTGATCTTCTCGACCTGGCCATCCAGGGTGATCTGGTCGGCGTAGTCCAGGAACGCGTCGCGGTCGTCGAAACCGAACACCCACATCACGTGGTCCCAATAGTGCGGCACGGGATTTTCACCCTCGTTCCTGACCCGTTCGCGCTGGCGTCGACCCCAGACGTGGTTGGCGCCCATCACCGCGCACAGCGCATAGCGCGGGTCGTTGGCGGCGATGCGTGGGGCGTGGTAGCCGCCGAAGGACAGTCCGAAGATGCCGATCCTGGACGGGATCACGTCGCTGCGGGTCAGCAGGTAGTCGAACGCCGGCGAGCCCCAGCGCTCGGCATCGAACACGGCGGTGAGGCCGCGCTTGCGGATCGCCTCGCCGGTGCCGGGCTGGTCGACGAACAGCGTGTTGATGCCACGCTCCAGGTTGGAGGCGCCATGGCCGGCCATGTTGACCTGCTCTTTCATCGAGTCCAGGCCGTTGACCGAGACCAGGGTCGGACGCGGGGTGCCACTACCGTCGTGGACGAAGATGCCGGTGTAGCTGGAATCCTCGTAGGGAATCTCAACCTTCTCGATGTGCAGGCCGCGCAACGCCGCACCCTTGTGATACAGCGCCAGGCCCTTGTCGTAGGCAATCCAGCGCGGCGCATAGTCGCGGCTCTGCATGCGCTCGGCGGCCAGGTAGTAGCCGGCGGCGCGCAGGTATTTGGTGCCGGCCGACAGCCGATAGCCGGCGGCTTCGTCGGCCGCGGCATTGCGGGTCACCTGGTCGGCGACCGCGATCCAGCTGTCGAACAGCGCCGCCGACCCGGCATCGGCGCCGGCCTTGGCCGCTTCGATCAGGGGTCGGTTGGCCACGTCGATCTCGCCGTGGTTGCCGCCGCAGACCAGGGCCAGGTTGGTCTGTAGGTTCCAGACGTAATTGCCGGGGAAGGGTTCGAACATGAAGCATCTCCTGAGAATGAAGATGGCCGCCGGCGAGGGCGGCCAAGTGGACCGGTCCGGCGACGAAGGACAGGCCGCCGCCGGATCGTGTCCGGGAACGATCCGGCCGCTCAGTGCCCCGGGTTCACCCTGGCGCCATCGGCGCGGCCGGTGATGAAGCGCGAGAACAGCACGATCAGCACGACGCTGACCGCCGCCACCCCGGCGAACACGCCGAACGCCGGTTGCAGGCCGCTGACCCGGGCCATCACGAACGAGAAGGCCAGGGTGCTGAAGAACTGCGCCACCGCAAAGGTCCCCTGCCAGATGCCGGTGCCGCGGGCGCGGTTCTCGAAGCTCAACGGCTGCATGCCCCAGGTCAGCAGGGTCGGCAGCATCAGGCCGGCGCCGATCTGGTTGATGATGCCGGGGATGATGAACACCTGCGGGCTGGTGGCCTTGCACATGCCGTAGAAGCCGATCGCCATCATCGCGAATTCCAGCAGCAGCAACGAGCGGATGCGGAGCGAGCGCTTGATGTAGCCGAAGGTGATCGCGCCAACCGGCACGCCGAGGCTGGCGATGGAGATCAGCAGGCCCGTGTTGGTGGCGTTCTTGACGCCCAGTGCCTGCATCGCCGAGGCCATCTGGAACTGCAGGATGTAGAACAGCACGCCGCCGACCACGGTGATGATGCAAACGGTGAGCATATGGCGCCACGGGAACGCACCGGACGGGGCGCTGCCGGCGAACGATTCGTCCAGGCCAAAGGCTTCGCTGCGCTTGGGTTCGCGGGTAAACAGCAGGATGCCGATCAGGAACAGCAGGCCGCTGCCATAGATCAGGAACGGGCCGCGCCAGCCCCACAGGTCACCGAGCTTTCCGGCGAGCGGAAACATGCAGAACGCGGTAATCGCGGCCGTCGCAGCCTGGCTACCGAGCCAGCGGTCACGCTGTGCGGGCGCGAAGCAGTCGCCGATCAGCGCGGTGCTGCAGGTCATCACCACCGCTTCGCAGATGCCCACGCCGATGCGGCTGGCGAACAGCGCGACGAAGTCGTCCAGCACCAGCGGCGCCATCCCGCAGAACGAATAGATGATCATCGAGGCAATCAGCAACCGGCGTCGGCCGATGCGGTCGGCCAGCGCGCCCACGAACGGCGAGAACAGCGCGATGCACAATGCAGGTACCGACAGCAGCGCCGGCACCCAGTAGTTGGCATTGGGAACGTCGTGGAACTGCTCGAACAACTTGGGCACGATCGGTGCGAGCAGCACCGCGCCCATGGTCGACAGTGCGACCGGCAGGATCAAGGACAGGCCGGTGGCGGTACCGGCCTGTTGCGGGGTGGAAACCCCAGTGACGGATGCCATGTTTCAGTGCCCTCCCAGGCTAGATGAGTAACGGGTAATCGCGGGAATTTTTGCTGCAGCCGATACTGGGAGTTGCCTGGCACCGGCACCAATCGTTTAAGCCGATACCGCAGAACCGCGAACGCGATGCATCCCGCATGCCGCGGGGGTGGCGGCCGGCGCCAGTCACCTCCCGTCGCGGCATGTGGCCGACCGTGACAGGTATCGGCAGTGCCGATTGCTGCCAGCGCGAGACGCCATTTCCGACACCAGGCCGGGCTGACTAGGGTGAGCATCGGCGGGGCACCCTGGGAGCGGGGGCCGCCGACATCATCCAGGCGCGATGCGTGGCCGGCAGCCGAGGCTCCGGCGGCGCCCGCGCCCTTCTAGGGAGACAACCCATGCAGTCCAAGCAAGTACCCGGTCACGGGCGTTTCGTCACACGCCTCGCTGGCGCAATCCTGGTCGCGGCGATGCTGCCGCTGGCCAGCCAGTCCGGGCATGCCTATGCCGATGCCGTCGCCGCAAGCGCGACGACGCAGGACCGCGATTTCGTGCGGGTCCATCCCGGCGTGCCCAGCGAACGCGAGGCCAGCCTGGTCGGCAAGTACCTGGCCGACAACCAGGCCCTGCTGCAACGCGGACCGATCGACGTGCAGGCGATGATCCACGGCAACCTGCCGGCCGGCACGCCCGGCGTGCGTGGGCCGATCACCGTCACCGAGGCGATGGTCCGCTACGACAACCAGAAGTACGATCCGGACAACCGCGTGCTCAACGACGCCGCCTACGCGCGCGCGCTGGGCTACCGGGACATCTTCGCCTTCCCGACCTTCGCCGCCCACGACGACACCTTCATGGTTCCCTACCCGGGCGAGGCGCGCGACAAGCTGCAGGTCTCCCAGCTCAACCACAGCATCACGTCGTACAAGCCGGTCTATCCGGGCGACCAGTTGTACCTGGTGGCCAACCGCCGCGATTTGTCCGACCTGACCCCGACCGAAGGCGCTTACGCGCGCGATATCGTGATCCGCACCGAGGGCAGCATCTACAACCAGCGCGGCGAGAAAGTCGAGGACGTGGTGTTCCGGGTGATGGAGACGGTGAGCATCTACCGCCCGGAGAAGAAGCCGGCCGGCAAGCTCGACTTCATGCAGATGTGGAAGGCGCCCACCTGGACCCAGCGGCCGCAGCACCTCTACACCGATGCCGATTGGCAGACGATCCGCAAGATCTGGGCGAATGAGGAAGTGCGTGGCGCCACGCCGCGCTACTGGGAGGACGTCAAGGTTGGCGACCAGCCAGCGTGGACCCTGGATGGCCCGTTCGATGCGTTCATCATCCCCGTCGCGCCGTACGGGATGGGCGTGGGCGGCAACCGCACGCTCAAGCATGAGGTGATGAATCCGAAGACCTTCAAGAAGATGGTCCGCGGTGACGATGGCATCTATCGGATGGCCAACCAGGCCGACAACGTGCCGGCAGTGCCCGACAACGCGATGGCGCAGGCCCCGGGCGGCGGCAAGGATGACGGCGCCATCGATACCACCGACATCCACAAGAAGAAGGGCAAGGAGCGTGCGCCCCTGCTGAACTACATCGGCCGCGATTCGGCCATCCACCACATCAACAACTGGATGGGCGACGCCGGTTGGATCAGCAACCTGCGCTGGGGGATCATGCCGGCCACGCTGCATGCCCAGTTCGGCATGCCGGTGCCGGTCAATCCCGATGCGCAGCACTTCCTGGACAAGGTCCCGTTCCTGAAGGGACGCGACGTGGATGCCCACGGGCTCACCGGCGATGTCGCCATCGTCAGGTCCTACGTCTACGACAAGTACTTCCGCGATGGCCAGCCGTACGTGGAACTGGCCTGGTGGGTGGAAACCATCGACGGCCACATCTGGACCGCCGGTGGCGCGACCGTGCGGTTGCCGTCCAAGCGGGTGGCCCAGGACAAGGGCGGCGCTGCCGGGCTGTAGCCCGCGTGCCGATGGCGGCGGCCAATGCCGGCACCGCATGCACCTGCCGCATCCAAGCCGCGCCCGGTGATCTCCGGGTGCGGTTTTTCTCTTGGCCATTCCGCTCACTTCGCGACCAGCAGTGCAGCGCGTAGCGAGATCGGGACGGCGCGGGCGCGAGTGTCGCGTGGCTTGCCTGTGGTCACTGCCTATCGCCCTGCCGCGGCGATCGATGCCCTCCAATGGTGTGCGTCGCGAATGTGCGGCGTCCAGCGCATGGACTCGTTCTCGGGAGCGTCCTTCATGCATGGTCAGCTGGCTCCGTGGTGTCGCTGGAGCGTGCGATGGCTTGTCGCCGTTCAAGCATTGCTGCACCGCAGAAATTGAATCGCCTGTTGCAGCCCATTAGAAATCGCGATTTCCGCCCGGTCCTGCCTGCTCCGTAGGATCGGCGCATCGTCGATGGGCGGCTTGCCATGCGCTGCATTCAGGCCGCCATCAGGAGAAGGGCTTCTCCGCGGCGACGCCGGCCAATGCCGGTCACTTGCAGGACGGCGCAGGACGGCGCCGGAAAGCCAATCGAAACGAATCAATCAACAGGATGGTTTACATGCGTGTCCAGTCAGGTTCCGCCCGTATCACCCGCGTCCGCACCACCGCGATGGCATTCGCGATCACTTCGTTGCTGGCCGCCGCGCCGTTGGCGCTGGCCGCCGGCAAGCCTTGGGTGGTGCAGGCGCCGGCCACGTCTGATGGGCTGGTCATCAAGGAAGGCGCGCTGCCGGTGGCAGCGGCAGGCAAGCAGTTGACCATGACGGTGGACGGCATGACCACGCCGATCGCGCCGGGCAGCTACCGGGGCAAGGTGGTGCTGACGCCCACCGACGACGTGGTGGTCACCTACAAGCAACTCGACCCGCATCAGTTCCGCAGCGCGATCTACGTCAACGACGGCCGCTATGTGGCTGGCAAGTCGGTGGCCGCGGCAGTGCAGGGCGGCAGCGTCGACGACCAGGGCGCGCGCGGCGTCAGGATCGACTCGAACGAGGCGCGCTTCAACGGCGTGGTGGTGACCGGTGACTCCAAGTACACCCTGGACGCGCCGGTGATCGACCTGGTCGGCAACGGTGGCAACGACTTCGCCGGCTACGGCGCGGCGATCATGTCCAGCGGCAACGCCGAGGTCACCGTCAACAGGCCCAAGATCCGCACCCACGGTGCGATCCGCACCGCGATCTTCGTCGGCGGCAAGAGCACCATGCACGTCAACGATGCCGACATCGAGGTCTACAACGGCACGCTGCCGGCCGACTACAAGTTCACCATCGAGGTGGGCAAGATGATGGAAGTGCCGTGGATGCTGGGCCTGCATGGCAACGTCCGCGCCACCAACCTGGTCGACCACGGCACCGTCTATTACACCCGTGCGCACATCAAGGCGCAGGGATGGGGCGCGCTGTCGACCGACGATGCCGCGGTCACCCGCATGTATGTCAAGGACAGCCTGATCGAAGTCATCGACAGCGGCTACGGCGCTTACTCGATTGGCGACTCGATCGATTCCTTCAGCAACAGCACCCTCAACGTCGCCGACGTCGGCCTGATCATGGCCGGGCAGGGCTCGGGCGTGTTCACCGATGGCAGCGTGGTCAATTCAGGCCGCTATGGCGTGATGATGCACGCCGGCAACGGCGCCGGCACCCTGACCGTGGACAAGGGCAGCGTGATCAACTCGCGTTCCACCGCGATCGAGGCCAAAGGCCGTGGCGGGCAGGTGATCCTCGACCATGCCCAGGTCAATGCCGGCAACGGCATCGTGCTGCAGGCCATGGAGAACGACGACCCGTTCATGAAGAAGATGATGGCCGGTGGCCCGCCGCCGGGACCGATCGTCGGCGAGCAGGGCCCGGAAGGCGCCACCCCCGAGCCGCCGCCGCATCCGGACGTGGACGTGCTGGCCAACGGCATGAAGCTCACCGGCGACTTCATCAACACCCGCACCAAGCAAGGCGGGCTGAACCTGGAGCTGCGCGATTCCAGCCTGGTCGGTGCGGTTTCCACCGGGACCCAGGCCGCGCTCGGCGGCCAGGAGCCCACTGACAAAACTTACTGGCAGATCGGCCATGTGATCAACACCTTCGCGCCAACGCCGGAAGCCAACGGCGCCACCGTCAAGGTCGGTGAAGGTTCGCGTTGGGTCGTCACCAAGACTTCGTACCTGACCGGCCTGGACCTGGCCAAGGGCAGCGAGGTGGTGGCCGCACCCGGTTACAAGCTGAGCCTGAGCGTGGACGGCAAGGTGCAGGCGCTCAAGCCGGGCCACTACCAGGGCAAGTTGGTGGTGGACGTGCAGGCCCTGAATTGACCCATGTTCTAGCGTAGCAATCGCGCCGAAAGACCCCGCCCGGACCACGGTCAATTGGGCGGCGGATGAATCCGCACAATCGAAAAGCCCTGGGAGGGGATCATGTTCATACGTAGCCAAGCGCCCGCGATGGGTGCCAAGGGTGTGTTGTGCCTGGCGATCACCGCCGCGTTGTGGACTCCGGTGGCCGGGGCGCAGGTCGCCGAGCCCGATGGTGTCACCGATCCCGCTGCCGTGTCGCAGGAAGGCAAGGCCCAGCGGGCCAACGAGACCACCACGCTGAAGACGGTCACCGTCACCGCCGAGCACCGCAGCCAGGACATCCAGAAAGTGGCCACGGCGATCACGGCGGTCAACGCCGAGGCGCTCAAGGAGCAGGGCAAGGTGACCCTGCAGGACGCCATCGCCAACGTGCCGGGCGTGGAGTTCCAGCAGTCCAATACCGGCGGTGGCTTCTACGTGCGCGGTATCGGCGCGCGCCTGCCCGGCGTGGACTCGCCGGTGTCCACCTTCTACGACGGGGTGTTCCAGGCGCGTTCGGAACTGACCAACCTGGGCATGCTCGACGTGGAGCGCATCGAGGTGCTGCGCGGCCCGCAAGGCACCTTGTATGGCCGCAATAACTCCGGCGGCACCGTCAACATCATCACCCACGACCCGATCCTGGGCGAGACCTCTGGCGATGTCACCGTGCAGGCCGGCAACTATTCGAAGGTGGGCACTTCGGCCGCGTTCAACGTGCCACTGACCCAGACCACCGCGCTGCGCGTGGCGCTGGGCACCAGCAGCCATGACGGCTACCTGAGCAACGGCCTCAACGATGAGGACAGCAAGTCGGCGCGGGTGAAGTGGCTGTGGAAGCCCAACGAGGACGTGAAGGTGCTGCTGACTGCCGACTACGCCCGCAATGGTGGCAAGGGCACCGGCAACGTCTACCTGCCCACCGATTCGCGCGGCGATGCCTGGTACGCGCCCGGCTACTCCACCCTGAGCTTCGCCGGCAGCACCATCTGTGGCGAAACCGACACCCCCAGCTGCGAGCCCTACCAGCGCACCGAGAACAAGAGCGGCCGCGCCGAGCTGGACTGGAACCTGGGCTGGAGCAACCTGACCTTCATCGCCGCCCACCAGACGTTCAGCAGCGACTACCGGCAGGTCTATTCCTACCTGCTTGAGGATGCCCATACCCCGGTCAGCCAGTCATCGACCGAACTGCGGCTGTCATCCAAGGACGACTCGCCGGTGACCTGGGTGGGCGGCCTGTACTGGCTCAAGTACGACGCTTCCGGCGGCTGGGTGCATAACTACTCGTTCAACAGCGATACCCAGACCGACAAGAACATCAACGAGACCGCGGCCCTCTTCGGCCAAGCCACCATCCCGTTGCGCGACACCACCCGCCTGACCATCGGCGGCCGCTATACCCGCGACAAGTACGAAACCAACACCACCAGCAGCGGCACCACGCTGGTCGCCGCCGCCTCGATGAAGAAGTTCACCTACAAGGCCGGCCTGGAGCAGGACGTGGGTGACAACACGATGCTGTTCGCCAACCTGTCCACCGGCTACCGCCAGGGCGGCGTCGGCGTCAGTTCGATCACCGGCGAGATCTACACCTATGCGCCGGAAACGATCACCGCCCTGGAGCTTGGCTGGAAGGGCAAGTTCCTGGACAACTCGCTGGTGCTCAACACCGACCTGTTCTGGTACCGCTACAAGGGTTACCAGCTGAGCACCAACTGGTACCCGGACCCGAGCGTGGCCGAGTACGAAACCCGCACCGCCAACGTCCCGGGCACGACCCTGATCGGTGGCATCGAAGTCGAGGGCAGGTGGCTGTTCACCGCGCAGGACAGCGTGGATTTCTCGGCTGCCTACAGCTACAACGACTACGCCCATGGTGATGTGCTGCTGGGCGCCAGTTCGGATGGCTACACCAGCATGGGCGGCCGCGAGATGGCGCGCATGCCCAAGTGGAAGTTGAGCGCCGGCTACAGCCATATCTGGGACCTGGCCAACGGTGGCAGCCTGACCGGCCGGATCGGTGCCAAGTATTCGACCAAGTACGTGACCGACCTGGTCTATTTCACTTACCTCAACCCGCAGTACTTCGTGCAGAAGGCGTATTCCATCTACGACGCCAACCTGAGCTACGACGATCCCACGGGTCGGTATACGGTCAGCGTCTATGGCAACAACCTCAGCAACGAAGCGGTGATCTACCAGGCCAACGCCGCCGGCACCGCCACGATGGGATCGATCAGCGCGCCGCGCACTTACGGCGTCAGTTTCACCGCGCGCTTCTGATCCCGCCCTGTTGCCGCTCCCGCCCCGGCTCGATACCGGGGCGGGCTGCTGTCTGCCGATCTTCCGGAGTTTCCCGTGTCCCAGCCTTTGCCTGCCCTGAAGTCGCTGTCCCTGGCCCTGTCCACCGCCCTGCTGCTGGGCGCCTGCCAGCAGGCCACGCCGGCGCCGGAGGGCGCGGCCACCGCCTCCGTTACCGCACCTGCCGCTGCTCCCGCGGCGGCTGCCCCGGCCGGCGGCGGCTTCCCCGAGATGCCCAGCACCGCCCAGACCGACTACCGCGCCGGCCTGTACGTGGTCGACGGCAAGGTGGTCAAGGACAGAACCGAGGCGACCGCCTTTGGCGGTGGCCAGGTCAAGGACGGCGGTGCCGATAACCTGGCCATCGCCACCCAGGGCCGCAACGATTTCAATGCGGTGCTGGTGCGTGGCAATGGCCAGTACACCCTGAGCCACGCCAAGCTCGACCTGCATGGGGATGGCAGCAACGACTTCCTCGGCCTGGGCGCCGGCGCGATGGTCGAAGGCGGCGCCACCCTGGTCATCCGCGACAGCAGCATCCAGACCTATGGCGTGATCGCCAGCACCATTGCGGCGTTGTCCAAGGGCGTGCTCAAGGTCTACGACTCCACCTTGCATGCGCATGGCGGCCCGCTGCCGCCCGGCTACGTGCCGCACATCGGCCCGGGCATGATGGAGGTGCCGGCGCCGTTGAAGATTACCGGCACCGCACGCGCCGCGCTGACCGCAGGGGATTCCAAGAGCTATTTCTACAACAGCACGGTGATCGCCGATGGCTGGGGCGCGTTGTCCACCGATGCGCCCGGCGCTTCCTACCTGGAAGCCAACGACACCATCGTAAAGGTGAACAACAGCGGCTACGGCACCTATGCCGACCACGACTGCACAGTCGTGATCAACCGCGGCAGCTTCGACGTGCCCAGCTATGCCGGCGTGGTCGCCGGCCCCGGCAGCCTGACCTTCAACGGCCTCAAGTCGATGTCGCACGGCAATACCGTGATGATCCACAGCGTCATGGGCAAGCCCGCGGAGATCAGCAAACTGGCCATCAAGGGCGGCCAGTACCGCAGCGATTCCGATGCCATCCTGGTCAAGAGCGCCAATGCTGACATCGAGATCGACGGGGCCACGCTGGAGGCCGGAAACGGCGTGCTCGTACATGCGATCGTCAATGACGACCGCGCCGCCACCAAGGTCAACGGCGAGCAGGTGAGCGGCGTGCGCGTCAGCCTGGCCCATACCCAGGTCGAGGGCAACATCGTCCATGAGGACGGCGACCGCCACATGCAGTTGAGCCTGAAGGACAGCCGCCTGAAGGGGGCCATCCACGATGCCGAAGTCAGCCTGGACTCGGGCAGCCGTTGGCTGGCCACCGGCAATTCCCGCGTGCTGCTGGCCGGCAGCGTGCAGTTGGCGCAGATCGATGCCCCCACCGGCGTCACCATCGAGGCCGTGGCCGGCCAGGGCAGCACGCTCACCGGCACCCAGCGCCTGGCCAGTGGCGGCACCCTGAAGATCACGCAAGGCCAGCCCACGCACTGACGCGATCGGCACCACCCGGCAGGCCGGCAACCATCACCGGCATCCATGGGGAGCATTCCAATATCCGATTTCATTGCTGCACTGCGGCCGGAGTAGCGTCCCCGCCGACGCGACCGAACGAACGAAATTTTCAGGTTTGGCGTGATCGCGAACACGGTGCCGCCGTGGCGTAGATGCCGCCGCCGGTAGTCCCGCGGGAAGCGCTTCCGATCTGGTCCGCAGCACATGATTCCTGGGAGGGAACCAATATGTCCGGGTACCACCGTTGCACCCCGGCGCCGACGCGCCGGCATCTTCCGTTGGCCATCATGGCCTGCCTGGCGCTGCCCGTGCTTGCGCATGCGCAGGACGAAGTTTCCAGCAAGACCAAGACCCTGGATGAAGTCGTCGTGACCGCGCAGAAGCGCAGTGAGCGTCTGCAGGACACCCCGGTGTCCGCCGCCGTGGTGTCGCAGCAAGCGCTGGAAGACGCCAACGCCAGCGACATCTCCGACCTCAACAAGCTGGTGCCGTCGGTGCAATTGAAGGGCACCAACAACGGCCGCGTGCCGATCGCGATGCGCGGCATCTCCACCAATGCCGACGAGACCACCGTCGGCCTGACCTCGGGCGTGCTGATCATGATCGACGGCGTGCCGGTGTCTTCCGACGCGGCGGGCGTCAACGAGTTGTCCGACCTGGCCAGCGTCGAGGTATTGAAGGGACCACAGTCCACCCTGGGTGGCCGTGCCGCCTCGGCCGGCGTGATCAACCTGGTGACGCGCAAGCCGACCGATTATTGGAGCGGCGCGTTCAGCGCGATGGGGACCAACGACGGTGAGAACAAGGTGGATGCGTTCCTGTCCGGCCCGATCAGCGAGGGAGCCTCGTTCAGCCTGTCGGCCTACAACCACCACGTGGTGCTGCCGATCCACAACATCGCCACCAGCAAGGACTCCACGACCGACAGCGATGGCGCGCGCCTGAAGCTGTTGCTGCGGCCCTCCGACAACGTGGACGTGACCCTGGCCGCGCACGGCTACAAGATCGACGCCAGGGGCGGCAGCTTCACCTACCAGTACCTGACCCAGCAGGACATCTTCTCCGGGCGCTTGCCGGTGACGGCCGATAGCGCCGCGTACTCCGCAGTGATGGCCGGGGTCACCCCGCACTGGGGCAATACCGATTACAACTCGCCGGTGGACATGCGTGCACAGACCAGCGGCAGCGACTTCAGCGCCAACGTCGACTGGCGCCTGGGCGACTACACCATCAGCTCGACCACCGCCTACCAGCGCGAGCGTCAGCACATGGTGCAGGACGCGGGCGCCGTCGCGACCTACTGGGAAGACGGCCTGACCGATGCGATGTGCGATCTCACCGGTGCCGCTGCGTTCTGCGCTGCGTCCTGGGACAACGCCCAGCACATCATCCTCAAGCCGACCACCAAGTCGCAGGAATTCAAGATCGCCTCGCCGCTGGATGGCCCGGTCAGCTTCGTCGCCGGCGTGTTCTACTCCGAGACCGACGTATGGAGCAGCGGCCTGCGTACGATGTTCTTCAATCCCTACGACTACGTGGTGGATTCGAACACCAAGACCCTGGATGCCTACGGCCGTTTCACCTGGAAGCTGCCGGGCGATTTCGACTTGCTGACCGGCCTGCGCTTCAACCATGACAAGGTCAGCTACTGGAAGTACGGCAGCTACGACAACCAGGCCACCTACTACTACAGCAGCAACGAGGCCAGCGAAAACACCTGGGTTGGCGACCTGACCTTGCGCAAGCACTTCACGCCCGATGCAATGGGCTACCTGACCCTGGCGCGCGGCTACAAGCCGATGGCCTTCAACACCGCCGCAGCGCTTTCCTCGAACGATGCGCTGGATCCGGTGGACAACGAGACCGTCGACAACATCGAGCTGGGCCTGAAGCTGTCGCTGCTGGATCGCAGCCTGACGATCGACAGCGCGTTGTTCCAGACCACCTATCGCGACTACCAGGTCCAGACCTACGAAACCAGCAACGGCTACCTGGCCGACCTGCACCTGTCCAGCGCGGGCAAGGCGCGCACCCGCGGCGTCGAATCGGACGTGAAGTGGGCCGCCAGCGAAGCCCTGCGTGTCACTGGCAGCCTGGCCTGGATCCAGGCCAAATTCGTCGATTTCCAGGGTGCGCCGTGCTGGGGTGGCAATACCAGCCAGACCGAGGCCGAGGGCTGCGTCGATGGCACCTACCAGGACCTCTCCGGCAAATCGATGCCGGATGCGCCGAAGTTCAAAGCCAACGTCGGCGTGGACTACACCTGGTTTGGCAACAATGCCAAGCGCCCCGACCTGACCCTGTCCGGTCAGTACGCCTGGCGCAGCGGCACCTACATGCAGGCCGACAACAACCCGTACACCTGGCAGCCGGCATTCGGCCTGTTCAACCTGTCGCTGACCGGCAAATGGAACAACGGCAAGTTCACTGCCTCGCTGTTCGTCAACAACGTGTTCGACAAGTTCTACCTGGTCAACGTCACCGATAACTTCAGCGGCATCTGGAGCGACTCGGCGATTGCCATCACCGGCCAGCCGGCGCGCGATTCGAGTCGCTATGCCGGCGTGCGCCTGAATTGGAACTTTGACTGACGCGATCGTGTGCAGGCGCGGCTTCCGCCGCAACGGGCCTTTGCCGGGAGTCGATCGGTACGGCCCCAACCCGGCCAGTACGGCCACCTGGCTGTCCACGCCGTCTCGATCCAGCTGGGCGGGGTGGGCGGTGAGTTCGCTGGCGCCGGAACAGTTGCAGTAGTGCTGGGAACGGAACCTCGGCGGCTAGCGCCGGATGTGCCATTGCCCCGGCAATGGCAGGCGTCACGCGTTATGCCGTTGCCGAGACGTCTTCCCAGAACGCGATGCCGTCTTCGTCCTGGCGTACGCCGGTGGCCGGCTGCCTGGCCGAGCCGCGCACGATCAGCCTTCCGGGAACCTGGGTACGCTGCTGTGCGGGCGGCTTGCCCGCCAACAGCTGGCGCAGGATGCGGATGGTCTCGGTGACCATCGACGCCGCCGGTTGCGAATAGGTGGTCAGCGAGAACCCGGGCCAGCGAGCGATGTCCACGTCGTCGAAGCCGACGATGGACACGTCGCGGCCCGGTTCCAGCCCGAATTCGATCCGCGCCACCTGCAATGCCGCCATCGCCATGTGGTCGTTGGCGCAGAAGATCGCATCCGGGCGCTGGGCGGGCTTGAGCAGCCGGCGCGTGGCGGCCAGAGCGCCGTCGAAGGTGTAGTAACCCTCCTCGCGCCGCGGCCGGGGATGGCCCAGCTCGGCCAGGCGCTCGACGAAGCCGCGCTCGCGCTCGCGGGTGGTCGAGGATTCACTGGCGCCTGCGAGGAACGCGAAGCGCTGGTGGCCGCCGGTGGCCAGATAGCTGGCGATGGTGCGGCCACCGAGCACGTTGCTGCCACTGACCCCGGGCGTGGTGCTGTCGGCATCGACGGTGTTGAACATCACCACCGGCACGCCCACCCGCGCGCATTCGGCGGCCAGCCGTGAGGACAGGCTGGTGGAGGCCAGGATCAAGGCGTCCACCCGGTAGCGCAGCAACTCTTCCAGCGCAGGGTCGGCCTCGCTGCGGCCATGGGTGATGAATAGCAGCACGCGGTAGCCGGCCTTGCCCAGTTCGTCGGACAGCCGCTGCAGCACCTGCGGGTAGAACTGATTGTCCAGGTAGGTCAGCGCCACCCCGACGATCTGCGAGCGCTGCGTGCTCAGCGAGCGGGCCAGGTGGTTGGGTGTGTAGTTGAGCTTGGCGGCTGCTGCCAGCACGCGCGCGCGGGTGATCTCGGACACGCTCGCACCGGGGGTGAAGGTGCGCGACACCGCCGATTGCGACACCTCGGCCAGTTCGGCCACATCCGAGGCGGTGGCCGGCCGGCCCGGCGGGAGTCTGGGTGGCATCAGGTGGCGATCCTGTACCGGCGTGGCCGGGAATTCAGCCTGCTCATTGCTGTCATCAGCAATTTCGATTTCATGGGAGCCCCGCGCCTGAATATAGTCGGTTGCGTAGTAACGAGGTACATTTTTGCATTGGTTTGCATACGTATGCAAAGTAAATCCGGAGTCACCCGCCACGATGGCCGGGGCTTCGCAAGGCGCCGGCGGGTTTCTCGTCGTTATTCCCGGCAACCGAAGACTTGATGATTGCCTGGGAGGGTAACCATGCACCGCAATCGAACGCGCCACCGCCGCGTCACCTAGTCGCCTGCGCCGCCCTGGCGCGCTCCACCGCAATGCACCTTTCCGACCGCGCCGCTCCGCAGTGCCGCGCGGGAGTGGTCGCTGCGTGCCTTGTCGCCACTTTTCGCATTCCAACGGGTCTGGATCGAATACCGATGAAGAAGTTATCGCGCAACAAGATCGGCATGGGCGTGCTATCGCTGCTGCTGGGTGTCAGTGTCGCCGCCCTGGCCGCGGAGCAGGACGTCGCCGCGGCTGGTGGGCCGAAGATGATGGCACCACGCTCGTTGGACATCCGCCCTTACGTCGATGAGGTGGATGCCAACCATGACGGCTGCATGAGCTATCAGGAATGGGTGGTGAAGGCTGGGGCGCCGCTGTCGTCCTACAACATGCTCAAGGACGATAAGGGCTGCGTCACCTACGAGCGCATGTTCAACGAGTCCGCGCCAGGCGGCATCGACGCCAATGGCGATGGCAAGCTGACGTTGGCTGAAATGAAGGCCTTCGACAAGAAGATGGCGCCGCTGATGAAAGACAGACCTGCGCCCGTGCAGCAGTGATCCCGCGTGGGCCCGGCGCCCACTTGCGTTCCAACCACCCGGCAACGACAGCGCCCCCGGCGCGGCACGGCGAGCTATGGCCGTGATCAGGCATTGGAGAACACCATGAATCACAAGAACACCCTGGCAATAGCGGTGATGTTGGCCCTGCAGTGGCCGGTATTGGCCGTCGCCCAGGAAGCCACGCAGGACGATGCGCAGGCCGCCGCCCAATCAGTTGCCAGCACCGGCAAGAGCGAGCCGCGCACCCTCGGCCAGGTCACCGTGACCGCCGAACGTCGTGAGGAAAACATCCAGAAAACCGCGGTGGCGATCAGTGCCGTTGACGGCCAGCAGATCCGCGAGCGTGGCCTGGTCAACATCGGCGACGTGTTGTCGCAGACCCCGGCCGTGGTGATGCAGAACACCAGCAAGGGACAGAGTGTCTTCATCCGCGGCGTCGGCTCGACCGGCGACGCCCAAGAAGGTGGAGACCCCGCCGTCAACATGAGTCTGGACGGTTTCTACCAGCAGCAGGCCGCGGTCGCCCTGGCCAACACCCTGGACGTACAACGGATCGAAGTGCTGCGTGGCCCGCAGGGCACGCTATACGGTCGAAATTCCAACGCCGGCAGCGTCAACATCATCACCAACGACCCGGTGCTGGGCGAGTTCTCCGGCAGTACCCAGTTGCAGCTGGGCAACTACAACACCGTGCGCACCGATGCGGCGATCAACCTGCCGGTCAACGACCAGCTGGCGGTGCGGGTGGCCTACGCAACCGCCAAGCACGATGGTTACCTCTCCAATGGCGCCAATGCCGAGGACAGCAACTCAGCGCGGGTGAAGTTCCTGTACGAGCCCAGCGACAAGCTGAAGATCCGCCTGACCGCCGACCACTCGCGTGAGACCGGCACGCCGCAGGCGACCGTGCCCTTGCCGCTGTCCAGTTCCGACCCATGGGCGGCCGTGGTCGTGTCCGGCGTGCAGGACACCGAGATGTCGCGCGTGTATGCGCAGCTGGACTACGACCTGGGCTTTGCCACCTTCTCCTGGCTGCCGGGTTATGCCCATACCCACCAGTATCAGGATTCGGAACTGCTGATCGTCGGCGCCAGTGCGCAGGACACCTCCGAGTACGCCAAATCCAACGAGTTCCGGCTGGTGTCCAAGGACAGCCCGGTCAAGTGGGTGGCGGGCATGTACTACTTCAACGCCACCGATACGGTGAACCCGGACCCCACGCTCAAGGTCAACGCCACCCACAGCAGCTCCAGTGCCGGCGACCTGATCCTGAGCTCGTCCGAATCCACCACCTATGCGCTGTATGGCCAGGCCACGTTTCCGGTCACCGAGCGGCTGCGCCTGGTCACCGGCGGCCGCTACACCATCGATGACAAGTCCAAGGACTTCCTGATCTACCAGGCCGAGCACAGCTTCACGGTCGGTCCGGACTACTCGGCCAGCTGGCATTCCTGGACCTGGAAGGAAGGACTGGAATACGACCTGGCCGAGCACTCGATGCTGTATGCCCAAGCCAGCAACGGCCTGAAGGCCGGTGGCATCAACAATGTCGACGGATCCATCTACGAGCCGGAGAAGATCACTGCGTTCGAGGCCGGCATCAAGAACCGCTTCTTCGACAATCGCCTGCAGATCAACGCCAGCACGTACTACTACGACTACAAGAACTTCCAGGCCAACCTGGCGTACCCGGATGCCACCGCCTCGGGCGGTTTCAGCCAGAAGATCCAGAACGCAGCGACCGCGCGCATCTACGGTGGCGAACTGGAAACGAGCTGGATGCCGACCACCAGCGACCGCTTCGACCTGAGCGTGGCTTACCTGCATGCCCGCTTTGGCCGCTTCGTCTATACCGACAGTTCGGGCGTGGTCGACCGGACGGGGGAGAAGATGCCGAACTCGCCGACGCTGTCAGGACTCTTCAGCTACAGCCACTACTGGGACCTGGCCTCTGGCGCCAGCATCAATGCGCGGCTTGATGTGCGCTATTCGGGCAAGTACGACTCCAGCATCGACGACGTCGCCGGCGGCTGGGACATCCAGTCCGGCTTCACCCGCAGCGATTTCTCGCTCAACTACACCGCGGCATCCGGGCGTTGGGGCCTGCGTGGTTACGTGCGCAACATCGAGAACAAGGCACAGCTGCTGTTCTCGTTGGTGCCCAATGCCGCCATTGCCGGCGCCATGGTCAGCGACCCGCGCACCTATGGCGTTGCGGTCAACGTCAATTTCTGAAACGCAGCGGCCGCGCCTCGTCAAGGCCAGGCCGATCCTTTATCAACGCAGGGAACATCGGATGAAAATGAAAGCATTGGCGGCCGGCCTGGCACTTGGCCTGGCCTTGAGCGCATGCAAGCAGCAGCCCGTCGAAGGCACCGCACCGGGCGCGCCTGCTGAAGCGGCGGCGCCAGCGACCGGAAGCATCTCCGACGGCCAGCGCGCTGTGGACACCATCCAGATCCAGAACCTGATGAGCCGGCATGAATACATGCACGCCGCCGGTCGCAACCTGGAGGAACTGGACAGCTACTGGGTCTCGCGCAACGGCAAGTTCGCCGCCACTGCCACCTTCGGCAGCCCGGCCTGGGTGATGTACGGGGTGGAGACCATCCGCAAGGCCTACGGCGAGAAGAGCCATGCCGACGCCGAGGCAGCGCGCAAGCAGCTGTCAGGAATCGATCCTTCGGTGAAGGACACCGATGCGTTCTTCGGCGCCGGCGCCGAGTGGGTCATGCACAACAGCACCACGCCGATCATCGAGATCGCCGACGACGGCAAGACCGCGCAGGGCGCCTGGTATTCGCCGGGCATCGGGGTGATGCCGCAGTACCAGGACGGCAAGATCCACCTGCAGTCGATGCTGTTCAACGAGAAGTACGGCGGCGACTTCATCAAGGAGGATGGCAAGTGGAGGATCTGGCACCTGCAGATGGCCTACGACTTCGTGCCGGGCCTGCCGGAAGACATGCTCAAGCAGCTCAATGAGCAACTGGGCGCGCTGGCCCTGGGGCACCCGCTGAAGCAGACCGGGGGCGAGGCTGGCGAGCGCATGGGCGGCGAGTTGCCCGAGGGTTTCCGCAAGCCGCTGTACAGCTATCCGGCCTACAGCCCGCAGCGCGCCTCGGTGATCTGGCCCAAGCTGCCCGAGCCGTACGCCACCTTCAGCAAGTCCAAGTACACCAACTGCAACTGCGAGCAGGACGTGCCGGCCGAGGCCAGCTCCCCGTAATCCCTTGCCCCCACCCCGGGCTGCCGGGGTGGAGGGTCACTCAGAAGCGAGATTCCATGAAAACGAACAAGAATGCGTCCAAGGCGACGGCCTGGCTGGCCGCGCCGCTGTTGGCCCTGGCCGGTGCAGTTGTGCCGTTGGCGGCACAGGCCGCCCCCACCACTGCCAGTGGGGCGTGCGACCGCCAGTGCATGTCCTCGCTGGTCGACCAGCTCCTGCAATCGATGGTGGCGCGCGATCCCGACCGCCTGCCGCTGGCGCGCGCGTATTCGGCCAGCGAGAACTCGCACCCGGCCGCGCTGGGCATGATGACGCTGTGGAGTTCGGTCACCCGGGCGGGCAGGCCGGACCTGCTGGCCATCGATACCGTCGCCGGCCAGGCGTTCTTCGAACTGCAGATCGAAGAGGGCGGCAGCCCGTCGATGCTGTGGGGCCGGGTCAAGGTGGTCGACCGCAAGCTGTCCGAGCTGGAGTTCTTCATCAACCGCTCGCGTGGCGACCATGGCTTCTCGTACTCGGCCAAGGACGCGCCGGCCAACCTGAAGCGCTGGATGACGCCTCCGCGCAACCGGGCCAAGGCGAGCCGCGCCGAACTGGAGCAGCTGAGCCGGGCGGCCTTCAGCACCGAGGTTCCCTACGAGATCGCGGTTGACCCGGATTGCTCGTTCCTGGAAGCCGGTTCGAAGGTCATCGACCCGGGCCTGGGCGACAGCGACCGACCGGGCGACCCGAACGCGCCGCTGGGCTGCATGTTCCCGCCGTTCCGGCCGGTCGACAGCAAGGCCCGCGAGATCGTGATCGACGAAGAGCTGGGCATCGTGGTCGATGCCGGCATGGTCCCCGGCCGCGTGTATCCGTATCCCTTCTACGGCCACATGATCTCGGCCTTCATTCCCGACCAGATGAAGCAGGCCCAGGATGCCCAGCAGCAATGGTTGGACAAGCAGCTGGTCGGCAAGGGCGCGGGGCTGGTCAAGCCGATGCCGGCGGTGGGCGAGACGATGCAGGTGCTGCAGGTCTACGACGGCAAGCTGCAGGGTTCGCAGATCAACGTCCACCTGTTG
The DNA here is from genome assembly GCF_027498035.1 of Pseudoxanthomonas sp. Lineage (NCBI taxonomy): Bacteria > Pseudomonadati > Pseudomonadota > Gammaproteobacteria > Lysobacterales > Lysobacteraceae > Pseudoxanthomonas > Pseudoxanthomonas sp. The sequence goes on along the minus strand of NZ_CP114978.1, from coordinate 2,684,793 downwards.
GGACCAGGCTCCAGGTCGTTGTGGGTGCCTTGATCCACAGCGGCGTGTAAGCGGTCCATCGTCGATTGGCTCCGGTGCTGCTGGCGTTCGACCACGCCGTATCGTGCGGAGGATTCCGCCGGATACGGCGTGGTGTTCCCATGCCTGCCCCGGGGTATGCGCCGCGTAGATGGCAAGCATGGCGAAACCCCATTTCCGCCGGCAACAGTGGCCGGCTAATGTGGGAAAACCCCGTCGTGGGGGCGGCCCTGAGCGCTGTCCTGGACAAGGCGGGGGCTATCGGGAGGAAGTGCGTGAACATCATTGGTCTGGATTCGCTGGTCTTCGGCGTCGACGATTACGACGCCTCGGTGCGTTGCCTGCAGGACTACGGCCTGAAGCAGGCGCACCGTGGCATGGAAGGCGGCCTCTACGAGGCGCTGGACGGCACCTCCATCGAGGTGCGCCGTGCCGGCGACGCAGGCCTGCCCAGCGCGATCTCGCGCTCGCCCAACATCCGAGAAACCATCTACGGCGTCGCCGACCAGGCGACCCTGGACGCGATCGGCGCCGAGCTGTCCAAGGACCGCCCGGCGCTGCTCGATGCCGAGGGCGTGCTGCACAGCCGCGACGATTCCGGCATCGCCATCGGCTTCCGGGTCACCGTGCGCCGGCCGATCGTGGCCCCGCCGGTGCTGATCAACGTGCCGGGCATGCCCCCGCAGCGGCCGCCGAACGTGGTCGCCGCCGACCCCGGCGCCATGTCGGAGCCACGCTCGCTCTCGCACGTGGTGTACTTCGTGCCAGATGTGGCCAAGGCAGAGCGCTTCTACGTGGAACGGCTGGGCTTCCGCATGATCGACCGCTTCTCCAACGTGGGGCCGTTCCTGCGCCCGGCCGGGACCCAGGAACACCACACCCTGTTCCTGATCCAGGCGCCCGAGCACATGCTGGGCATCAACCACTTCACCTTCCACATGGCCGGTGCCAGCGAGCTGCTGCAGGCTGGCTGGAAGTTCCGCGAGAAGGGCTGGAAGGGCTTCTGGGGCCCGGGCCGGCACATCTTCGGTTCCAACTACTTCTGGTACTTCAACAGCCCGTTCGGCGGGGCGATCGAGTACGACGCCGACATGGACCTGCACGACGACAGCTGGGTGCCGCGTGAGGTCGATGCGGCCGAGGATACGTCGCAGATCTTCCTGTTCGAACATCGTCCACTGTGGTTCCCGCGTGGCGGCGACCCGCACTGAGGCGCTGCCGGCACCCTGGCAACCGGTGTGTCGGCTGGATGACCTGGCCGACGGCAGGGCGCGCGGCTTCGCTACCGATCCGCGTGGCGATGATGGCGCCTTCGTGGTCAAGCGCGACGGCGGGCTGTATGCCTACCGCAACCTGTGCCCGCACAACCTGCGGCCACTGGAGTACGCCAAGGACCGGTTCCTGAGCGCCGATGGCAGCGACATCATCTGCTACGCCCACGGCGCGCATTTCAACATCGTCGATGGCGTCTGCAGTTATGGGCCCTGCCTCGGCGAACGCCTCATGACGTTGCCTGTGCGGGTGCACGCCGATTGGATCTGGGTGGCGCTTTCGCCGGTGCCTGACCAGGCGTCCCAATGACACCCGTGCCTGAGTACCTCAATCCGGCCACCTTGAAGCCGCCTCCGGCGACCTATTCGCACCTGAGCCGGGCCGGCTACCTGGTGTTCCTTGCCGGACAGGCGGGCAGCGACGCCGAAGGCCGTCTGGGAGTCGATGTCGCTTCCCAGGCCCGGCAGGTGTTCGAGAACCTGCGGCTCGCGCTCGAATCGCAGGGCTTGGGACTGCGCCACCTGCTGCGGATCACGATCTATCTGGTCGACAGCGCGCTGGTGCTGCCGTTTGAAGCGGAAATGGCGGACCTGATGCCGCGCCTGTTTCCCGATGGTCGCTATCCGCCGAGCACGCTGCTGGTGGTCCATGCGCTGGCCCGGCCGGCGTTGCTGGTCGAGATTGACGGCGTGGCGTTGGGTTGAAGGCACTTTGGGCCTGGCAGCTGGCCTGCGCTGCCTACCAGAACCATTCCTTACGGCCGCTTTTCCAGCGGCGCCTGGCCATGTCCAGGTAGACGGTCAGGCCGGTGATCGAAAACACCAACAGGGCCATGCCGCTCAACAGCACGAGCATGACCCCGGGCCAGCTGGCGAAGGCGCCGCGGTGCAGGTATTCGAGCCAGCCGTGCGCACTGCCCCGCCAGGCCGGCATCCCGTCCGGCCCGGGCGGAGCCAGCGGGAGTCGCACGCCGCTGCGGGCGTCGAACAGGATCGACGCGCCGTGCCCCTGTGGTTGCAGCTCGATCCGCAGTTGCGGGCCCTGTGCGGATAAGGTGATCGAACGCAGTGCAAGGTTTTCGTTGCCGGCCTGGCGCAGCGCTTTCTGCAGCAGGGCGGCGCTTTCCTCGAGTGGCAGCGCCGCGGCCGGGGCGCTGGGCGCTACCGGTTTGCTGCCGCGGCGTTCCAGCGCGGTTGGCGAGGTCATGTCGTCCAGCGCCAGCAGCGTGCCGGTGATGCTCATGAACAGCAGGAACAGCCCGAAGACAGGGGCCAGCCAACGGTGGTACTTGCGCATGCCCGGTGCTCCCGGTGGCAGGGTCAGGTCAGTAGCCGACGGTGAAGCGCTGGCGCGAATGGGCCGGGTGTTCCAGCTCATCCACCAGCGCCATCGCGTAGTCCTCGAAGGAGATCGCGCTAGTGCCTTCGGCGTTGAACAAGAGCTGCTCGCCGCCAAGCCGGAAGCGGCCGCTGCGCAGGCCCGGCACGAACAGCCGCGACGGCGACAGGAAGCTCCAGTCCAGGTCGCTGGCGCGCAGCTGGCGCAGGAAGTCCGCGCCCAGCCGAGCCTCGGGCACGACCTTGGGCGGGAAGTCCGGCCGGTCCATTTCCAGCATGCCCGGCCAGGCCTGCAGGCTGCCGGCGCCGCCGACCACCAGGTAGCGTGGCACACCGGCCTCGGCGACGGCCTGGATCAGCGTGGCCGCCGGCACCTGATGGAACTTGATCGCGCTGAGCGCGGCGTCGTGGCCGCGCAGCAGCACGGCCAGGGATGCGCCATCGCTGGCGTCGCCCTCCAGCAACGTCAGTTGCCTGGAGACGCGGCTGGCCAGTCTGGCCGGCCGGCGCATGATCGTACTGACCTGGTGGCCACGCGCCAGCAGCTCGTCGAGGATCCGCGAACCGGCGTTGCCGGTGGCACCCAGCAGCGCCACTTTCACTGCGCGGCGCCGAACAGGGTGCTGAAGCGGGCGAAGCCCGGGACGTGGGTGGAAGTGCCGCCGTCGACCACGATGTTCTGCCCGGTCATGTAGCGCGCCTCGTCGGAGGCGACGTAGGTCACCGCGTAGGCGATGTCGTCCGGCTCGCCCAGGTAGGGCGTGAGCGTTTCGCTTTCCACCGTTTCCAGCAGTGCCGGCGGCAGGTTGTCGCGCGCGGCCGGGGTCAGCACCAGGCCGGGCAGCACCGCGTTGCAGCGGATGCCGCGGCGGCCGTGGGAGGCGGCGATGGAGCGGGTCATCTGCAGGATCGCGGCCTTGGAGGCGCCATAGGCGGCCTGGATCACCTGGCCCTGCAGGCCCAGGTTGGAGGCGGTGTTGACGATCGAGCCGCCGCCCTGGGCCAGCATGTGCGGGATCGCCGCCTTGCAGCACAGCATGGTGCCGCGCACGTTGACCCGGAACACCCGGTCCCAGACCTCGATGTCCATGTCGGCGATGTTGCCGTCGCGCATGGTCAGCTGCGGGTCCTGGTCGGCGGCGTTGTTGTGCAGGATGTCCAGCCGGCCGTAGGTGGCGATGGCGTGGTCGACCATCGCCTGGATGCTGGCCGGATCGTTGAGGTCCAGGTGCACGGCCACGGCGCTGCCGCCAGCGGCGGTCACTTCGGCGGCGGCGCGCTCGGCGCCGGGCAGGTGGAGGTCGGCCAGCACCAGCCGCGCGCCGCGCTGGGCCATGACGCGGGCGGTGGCGCTGCCGATGCCGCCGCCGGCGCCAGTGATGATGGCGATCTTGCCTTTGAGGGTTTGCGAGTTCATGGGATCAGTGCGGAATGCCGATGTGGTGGGTGACGCCGCGGGCGCCGGTGCGGATGAAGTCCGGGTAGGAGGTCCCCATGGGAATCCCGTGGCCCTCAGGCCTGGCCCTTGCGGAATGGCAGCGAGGCCAGGAACGCCAGCTTGCGCATGCCCAGCAGCTTCAGGCCGGCGCGCGCGGAGTCGGCATCCAGGCGCGCTTCCATCGGCATGGTGCCGAAGCTCTTGCCCTTGATCACCAGCTCGTCGCCGATCCGATCCAGCGACTCGACCTGCATGAGTTCCTCGTCGGCCGGGCCGCGCAGCACCATGCCGCGGCGCTTGACTGCCGCCACCGTCTCGGCGGTGCCGGTGTCCTGGCGCACGCCGCCGGCGACGCTGCCGAAGTCCATGCCCAGTTCCTCGAACATCTTGATCGCGGTGGCGCGCCCGGCGCCGTAGACGCCGCCGCCCGGATGCTGGAATGGGCCGGCCAGGTACAGCCGCTCCACGCCCGGCACGGTGTACTGGCCCAGGTCCTGGGTCGGACGCGCGCCGGCGCTCTGGTGGAAGTAGGGCGCCACGCCGTGCAGGTCGCCGCGCATCATGCTGTTGGGCGAGCTGCGCTCCAGGTCGAGCGGGCTGACGATCTTGCGGGCGATGATGTTGTCGCTGTCCAGGTTCTTAACGAACTTGCGGTAGTGCTGCAACGACAGGTCGCCGATCTCTTCCTTGAACTCGTCCCAGTGCTGGCCGCTCCAGCGCTTGTCGGTCACCTGGTAGGGCGCGAAGGTGATGCCGTGGAACATGCCGGCGCCGGCCGGCACGCGGGTCTTGTCGCCGATGCTCTCATCGCCACCGGCGCACAGCCGGCGTTCGGTGATCAGGCCGCGCTTGAGGTCGTCGAAGTCGGCCAGCATCTCGTTGAGGTTGTCGGTGGCCATGAACTCCAGCATGGTCGCGTAGCCGACGTCCTCACCGGCGTAGTACTCGCAGTTCCGCTTCAGGTCGTAATGGCTGACCATGATCGAGAACGGCGCCAGCTGGGTGCGCTCGGCCTTCTTCAGCACCGGCTCGGGCACGCCTTCGACGAACTTGCGCACCACGTGCGGGTGGATCGCGCCGATCACCGCGTCCTTGGCCAGGATCTGCTCGCCGTCGGCCATCCGCACGCCGCTGGCGCGGCCGTCGCGGGTGAGGATCTGCGCCACCTCGGCGTTGCAACGCACTTCGCCGCCGTAGGACTCGATGCAGCGCACCAGCGATTCGGTCAGCTTGCCGCTGCCGCCGATCGGCTGCGACACGCCGTAGGTGTGGATGATGCCCGGCATCAGCAGCACGCCCATGCCGGTGCCCAGTTCGTTGGGGTGCTGCAGGTTCTCGCTGACCAGCCGCAGCAGGTGGATCTTGATCTTGTCCGATTCGTACAGGTCGTTGACCAGGCTCAGGCAGTCGCGGGTCATGTACTCCAGCATCAGCCGGCCTTCGTCGCTGCGGTCCAGCATGGCCACCAGTTCGCCCAGCGGCGGCGGCGGCGAGTACAGGCCGGGCATGAACACCTGCAGGATCTGCTGGCTGACCTTGACGAAGCCGCGATAGGTCTCGGCGTCCTTCGGCGACACCTTGGCGAAGCACTCGCAAGTCTTGTCCAGGTCCTTGTAGGTGTACAGCACCGACTGGTCGGGGAAGATCGTCGCGTGCGGCACGTGCGAGTAGTGGTACTTCAGCCCGTGCTGGGACAGCAGGCCCAGTTCGTCCTGGCGCAGCATCGGGTTGCCCTGGATCATGATGTGCACGCTGGAGTGCTCGTCATGCCAGTAGCCGGGGGTGTTGAGCTGCTGGGTGGACACGCCGCCGCCCGGATGGGACTTGCGTTCCAGCACCAGCACCTTCTTGCCGGCCTTGGCCAGGTAGGCGGCGGCGACCAGGCCATTGTGGCCGGCGCCCATCGCGACGATGTCGTAGTGGGTGTTCAAGATGGCTTCGCTACATGCATTCGATAATGAAGCCACTGTATTCAGCGCACCGCGGTGACGGCCAATCGTTTGTGGTGATTCTGGACATGGCCGATCGGAATGCGTTCAGCCATGCCCGCCGCCCAGCGCCGGAACCGCGTCGTCCTGCAGGTGCCGTGGCGCCGCTGGAACAGGTCCAGGAAGGGCAGATGCCCACGCCGGCCGTGCAGGCGCTCGGACGAACGACATCGGCGCGCGCGGGCGATGTCGGTCGCGATGGCCTTGCCCTGGCATCCGGCGCAATGCATCAGCGCGGACAATGGCTGCGATCACGAGAAGCCGCTTCCCAAGCCTGGGGCCGAGCGCCTAGCGTTAGCCGGTCCTCGCACTGTCCATGTCTCGAGCGGGGGGAGGGAAAGTCCATGATGAAACAAAGCGAAGACGCGCTCGGCGCGTTCGGGCAGGACGTGCCGGTGGCGGCCGTCCCGGCAGCGCAGGTGCGCAAGGTGCTGGTGATTGGCGGTGGCGTGGCTGGCATTGCCTGTGCGCTGCAGCTGCGCAAGCAGGGCCTGCATGTGCACCTGATCGATATCGACCTCAACTGGCGCGCCTATGGCGCAGGCTTGACCATCACCGGGCCGACCCTGCGCGCGCTGCGCACGGTGGGCGTGCTCGACGAGGTCGTCGCCCAGGGCGCGACCTGGAGCGGGGCGAAGATGCACGACCAGCAGGGCGCCTTGCTGACCGAGATGCCGATCCCGCCGCTGGACGATGGGCTGCCGGCGACCGGTGGCATCCTGCGCCCGGTGCTACACAAGATCCTGGCCGACAAGACCCTGGCGGCCGGCATCGAGGTGTCGCTGGGCGTGAGTCTGGTCGACCTGAGCCAGGACGAAGACGGCGTGCTGGCCTGGTTGAGCGATGGCCGACAGGAGCGTTACGACCTGGTGGTCGGCGCCGACGGGCTGTACTCGCAGACCCGCCAGCGTTTGTTCCCGGACGCACCCAAGCCGAACTTCACCGGCCAGGTGATCTTCCGCCTGCTGGCCGAGCGGCCGGAGGGCTTTGATCGCACCCATTTCTTCATGGGCGATGAGATCAAGCTGGGCTTCAACCCGGTCTCGCCGACTCACATGTACATGTTCCTGTTATATGCCGACCCGGAGAATCCGTGGCTGACAGTGGAGCAGCAGCGCGAGCGTCTGTACCAGAAGCTGGCCGGCTTCGGCAGCTTCGTGCCGCAGATCCGCGAGACGGTGCTGGGCAAGAACGCCGAGTCGGTCAACTACAAGCCACTGGAAGTGCAGTTGCTGCCGCCGCCGTGGCATCGCGGCCGGGTGGTGCTGATCGGCGACGCCGCGCATGCCACGACGCCGCATCTGGCCTCGGGCGCGGGCATGGCGATCGAGGACGGCATCGTGCTGGCCGAGGAGCTGGGCAAGGGCGGCACGCTGGAAGAGGCGCTGCAGCGCTTCACCGACCGGCGCTTCGACCGCTGCCGGCATGTGATCGAGAACTCGGTGAAGCTGGGTGAGCTGGAAATGCGCCATGGCTCGCCGCTGGAGCAGAGCCGGTTGATGTCCGAGGCCCTGCAGGTATTGCGATCGCCGATCTGAGGGGGATCGGCGCAACGCACGACAAAGGCGGCCATCAGGCCGCCTTTGTCGTGCCTGGATGCAATGCGTGCAAAGCCAAATCCAAAGCTTCCAGGGCACGGTCTTCGGAAGTAGACGCACCCCGGGCGGGTATTGTCTCCGTGTCTCGATAGCGAGTCCTGCTCTGACCAACTGAACAATCTGGAGCAAAGCCGCCTTGGTTAGGGGCGCGTCGAAGGCGCAGGGGATTGGGAGCTGGGTGCGCCGTTGCGAAGCGCACCGCGGCGTTCTTGCGCCAATGCGCAGGGACACGCGCAAAAGCGTGTCACCAGGCCGTGGCGCCGCCGTCCAGCCTGAAATCGGCGGCGGTCACCCAGCCGGCCTCGTCCGAGGCCAGGTAGGTGGCGCACCAGGCGATGTCGTCCGGCGTGCCCAGCCGGCCGATCATCATCTTGGCGGTCACCGCCTCGCGGAAGCCGGGTTCGTTGTCCAGGCGCGGCTGGGTCGCGCCGGTGACCACCAGCGCCGGCGAGATGGTATTGGCGCGGATCCGGTGCGGGCCGCCTTCCATCGCCAGCTGCCGGGTCATGGCCAGGACCGCGCCCTTGCCGGCGCAGTGGGCCAGCGCGCCGGACCCAGGCAGGGCCTGGTAGGCATTGGCCGAGGCGAAGTTGATGATCGCCCCGCCGCCGCGCTGCTGCATGTGCGGCCAGACCGCCTGGCAGGCGAGGAAGACCACGTCGATCTCGCCCGTCAGGGTGGTCTTCCACTGCGACTGGTAATCCATCGATTCGATGAATTCGAATGCTCCCCATGCCGCCGCATTCACCAGGATGTCGATGCCGCCGTGGCGCTGCAGCGTATGTGCGACCAGCGCCTGCACGTCTTCGGGCCGGGTCAGGTTGCATGGATGCACGCTGTCCAGAGACAGCCCGCGCTGGCTTGCTTCCTGGACCGTCGCCGCGGCGGCCACCGGGTCCAGGTCGCAGCCCACCACGGTGGCGCCCTCGGCCAGGAAGCGCAGCGCGCAGCCCTTGCCGATCCCGCTGCCGATCCCGGTCACGATTGCAATCTTTCCTTTCAGCCGATCCATGTCCGGTCTCGTGTATGCAATGAATTCCGCACGATAACCAGCGGAACGCCGCGGCAGAAATCGCGACTCGCGATTGCTGGCATTCAGCGCTCTTATTTCATCGCCTGGCGCGGCATGGGTTCGACTAAGGTTCCATTCCGGGGTTCGATGGCCAGTGCTAAAAGCGAGCAGGAAATCGCGTGGTTTTTTCTGTGCCGGAGATGAGTTCATGACGTTGCGCATGATTTTTTCAGGTGTCGATAGCTCGGTCCGGCATGGACTGGAAGCGGCGGCTGGATGGTTGTTCTCGCCGGACGAAGCCGCTGACGTGACGGCCAGTGAAAACGACACGGCCACCACCTCGGAGCAACGCCGACGCCAGGTGGGCATGACGGTCTGGAATTCCTGTTCGCTGGGTTGCGCGGCAGACAGCGACAGCTGATTCGAACCATCGCAGGCGCAGTCCTGCGCGCAGACGCGGGCGCTGCCACGCGCTGAGGACTCAGGCCCCAGGGCTTTGTCCAGGGAAGGCTGGGAGCTCCAAGCAATCCACTCCCGATCAGGACGGCGCGTTTTCTTCGCAGTCGTACTGAAGTTGCGCGCGCTCCGCTGCCATGGATGGCTTCCCGCCTGCAGGAGAGATCGATGTAGAGACCGCTCCCTATCCATGCCCCCAGCAGGTCGGACTTCAATGGATCGGGCTGGGCAGCGCAGGATTGTCGGGCACAAAAAACCCCCGATTCCTCGAGGGTTTTGGACTTTCCAGGGATGTCTGCTGGTGCGCCTGGAGGGATTCGAACCCCCGACCAATGGCTTCGGAAGCCACTACTCTATCCGGCTGAGCTACAGGCGCTTGGAACTGCAGTCCGTCGCGGCTGGGCCGGCGACAGCGCGGCATTATCACTGAAAGCGGCGCCCGAAGCGAACCGCCCCGGTGAGGCCTGCCTCCACCAGCGGGCTCCCAGCGCGCGGCGCCGCGGCCCCGTGCGCTCAGGTTGCCCAGTTCCGTGTGCTGGTGGCCGCCCTGCAACGGCACCATGTTTTCCTGTCTTGCCACGCGAGCCGCGGAAGACGTCCTTTGTGCTGGCCTCGCTGCGGCTGCTTGCCAGTTGTGCGTTGAAGCTGGAAAAGAAGGCCGTCTTCATCCCGGCCGCCTGCCTGTGCATTCCGTGGGCCACCCAGCAGCAGGTCAGGTTACCCAGCGAGCGGATCATGGCCCGGGTGGGTGCACGCCTGGCCGGGCATGACCATCCGGTCTCTCGTGTGGAATGGCGTTGGTGTGCCCAGGCAAAGGCCATGCCCGCGCCGTGACGGGCGCGTGGTGCTTTACCTGATCTCCAGCGGCGCGAAGCCTTTCACCAGGTCGTCGATCGCCTTGATCTGGGCCAGGAAGGGTTCGAGCGCATCCAGCGGCAGCGCGCTGGGTCCGTCGCAGCGTGCGTGGTCGGGGTCGGGGTGCGCTTCCAGGAACAGGCCGCCAATGCCCACCGCCATGCCGGCGCGTGCCAGTTCCAGCACCTGGCGGCGACGCCCACCGGAGGCTTCGGCGCCGGCATCGCGTCGCTGCAGGCTGTGGGTGACGTCGAAGATCACCGGCAGGCCGCCGGTGGATTCGGTCATCTCGCGGAAGCCCAGCATGTCCACCACCAGATTGTCGTAGCCGAACTGCGCGCCGCGCTCGCACAGGATGATGCGTTCGTTGCCGGTCTCGCGGATCTTGTGGACGATGTTCTTAATCTGGGTGGGGCTGAGGAACTGCGGTTTCTTGATGTTCACCGCGCGCCCGGTCCTGGCGATGGCGGCCACCAGGTCCGTCTGCCGGGCCAGGAAGGCGGGAATCTGCAGCACGTCCACGACCTCGGCCACCGGCGCGGCCTGCGCCACCTCATGGACGTCGGTGATCAGCGCGAGGCCCAGCTGGCGCTTCACTTCCTCGAAGATCCGGATGCCTTCGTCCAGGCCGACGCCGCGATAGGAATTGATCGAGGACCGGTTGGCCTTGTCGAACGAGGCCTTGAACACGTACGGGATCCCCAGCTTGTCGGTGACCCGCTTGTAGGTTTCGGCGGCGAACAGGGTGGAATCCAGGTCTTCCAGGACGTTGAGCCCGCCAAACAGGACGAACGGTGCGTCGTTGGCGACGCGGATCGCGTCGTTGACGGCAATGGCGAGAGGTTGGGTCGAGGCGGTCATGGCAGGGCTCGGAGGTTTGTCGGGGGCGCGCGGTACGTTGCAGCCTGCACATTCTAGTGATGTCCCGGCGCCGGCCTTCACCCGGTCACCGCCGCGCCCGGCCTGCTAACCTTTTGACGATGGGTTACGAACGATTCGATGCACCGGTGGTGCGGCCGCCCGGGCGGCTGGGCCAGTACTGGAAACTGATCCGTGGCGACAAGCCGATCGGGGTCCTGTTGCTGCTGTGGCCGACCTGGTGGGCGCTGTGGCTGGCCGCGGGCGGCATGCCGCCGTGGTGGACGCTGGTCGTGTTCACGCTGGGCGTGTGGCTGACCCGTTCGGCCGGGTGCGTGATCAATGATTACGCCGACCGCTGGCTGGATCCGAAGGTCGAACGCACCAGGGATCGGCCGCTGGCCGCCGGGCGGGTGTCGGGACGCGAGGCGCTGTGGGTGTTCGCGGTGCTGATGCTGGTGGCGTTCGCGCTGGTGTGGACGATGAACGGCCTGACCATCGCCCTGAGTGGTATCGCGGCGTTCCTGGCGGCGAGCTATCCGTACCTGAAGCGCTACACCTACCTGCCCCAGGTGTATCTGGGCCTGGCGTTCGGCTTCGGCATTCCGATGGCCTTCGCCGCGGTGCAGGGCACGGTGCCGCCGCTGGCCTGGTTGTTGTATGCGGCCAACATCCTGTGGGCGACCGCCTACGACACCTGGTACGCGATGGTCGACCGCGAGGACGACATCCGCGCCGGTTCAAAGTCCACCGCGATCCTGTTCGGCGACCTGGACCTGGTGATCCAGGGCGTGCTGTACGCGCTGACCTTCGCCACGCTGCTGCTGGTGGGGCACCGGGCCGGACTGGGCGCGGCCTACTGGGCCGGGCTGGGCGTGGGCGTGCTGCTGGTGGTCTACGAGTTCTTCCTCGCCCGCCATCGCGAGCGCGGGCCATGCTTCCGTGCGTTCCTGCACAACAACTGGGTTGGCGCGGCGGTGTTTGCGGGGATCGTGGCCGACCAGCTGCTGCGGTAACCCGGGCGATGGGGTGCTTCTCCTGGGGATCGGTGATATCCGCTTTCCACTCACTCCGTCCCGCTTCCCTGCGCGCGGGGAGCGATGGGGTGGAACCCGCATTGTCCTGACCCAAGACCAAGGTCCAGCAGACCGGTGCAGCCGGTGTTCCCACAATGCGGCGGACACCGCGCGGAGAGACCGGGAATGGCAACGACCAATGGAGAAGCCCGCCAGGGCCTGATGGCGCGGGCCGCGCTGCGCAGTGCAGCCTGGGCCGAGAAATGGTTCCCCGATGCATACGTGTTCGCGGTGCTGGGCGTGGTCATCGTCGCGCTCGCGGCCATGGCCGCCGGGGCGACGCCCAAGGCCACGGCCGAGGCGTTCGGTGGCGGCTTCTGGAGCCTAATTCCCTTCACCATGCAGATGGCCTTCGTGGTCATCGGTGGCTATGCGCTGGCGACCGCGCCGGTCGTGGCGCGCTTCATCGACCAGCTGGCCAGGGTGCCGCGCAGCGGGCGCGGGGCCATCGTCTATGTCGGCTTGGTCAGCATGCTGGCCTCGCTGCTGAGTTGGGGGTTTTCGCTGGTGTTCGGTGGATTGTTGGTGCGCGCGCTGGCCCGCCGCACCGAGCTGAAGATGGATTACCGCGCCGCCGGTGCGGCAGCCTATCTGGGCCTGGGTGCGGTCTGGGCGATGGGCTTGAGTTCGTCAGCCGCGCAGCTGCAGGCCAATCCGGCGTCCATGCCGCCGGGCCTGCTGGACATCACCGGCGTGCTGCCTTTCACCGAGACGATCTTCCTGTGGCAGTCGATCGTGCTGACCGCGGTGTTGATCGCCGTGTCGTTGCTGATCTGCTGGCTGACCGCGCCGACCGGCAAGGCCGCGCGCACCGTGGCCGACTTCGATGAAGCCGTTGCGACCGAGGCCAAGGCAGCGCTGCCGCCGCGCACCCGCCCGGGCGAGTGGCTGGAATACAGCCCGCTGCTGACCGTGCTGCTGTCGCTATTGGCCTTCGGCTGGCTGTTTTCTGAGTTCGCCAGCAAGCCGCTGGTCAGCGCGATCGCCAATCTCAACACCTACAACTTCCTGTTCCTGTCGCTGGGCCTGTTGTTGCACTGGCGGCCGCGCAGCTTCCTCAACGCGGTGGCCAGGGCGGTGCCCAGCACCACCGGCGTGCTGATCCAGTTCCCGCTGTACGGCGGTATCGCGATGATCCTCACCGGGGCCAAGGGCGCCGATGGCGACACCCTTGCGCACCATCTCTCGCAGCTGTTCGTGCACGTGGCCACGCAGGACACCTTCCCGGCGGTGATGGGCGTGTACTCGGCGGTGCTGGGTTTCTTCGTGCCGTCGGGCGGTGGCAAGTGGCTGATCGAAGCGCCCTACGTGATGCAGGCCGCCAACGAATTGCACGCGCACCTGGGCTGGGCGGTGCAGGTCTACAACGCAGCCGAGGCATTGCCCAACCTGATCAATCCGTTCTGGATGCTGCCGCTACTGGGCGTGCTTGGGCTGAAAGCGCGCGACATCGTTGGCTTCACCTTCATGCAGCTGCTGGTGCACATCCCGCTGGTGATCGGCCTGCTGTGGCTGCTGGGCCTGACCCTGCCATACGTGGCGCCGGTGATGCCGGCGGCGGGCGGCTGACCGAGGGAATGAGGTCGGGGCTCACGGAGCCCGCGCGCAGACCCAGGCATCCACGCGCTTCACCCCGGCGCGCAGCAACACCCGCGCGGCGGCGTGCAGGGTGGCGCCGGTGGTCATGACGTCGTCGAGCAGGGCGACATGCGCCGGCAAGGCGACGTCCGGACGAATCGCGAAGGCCTTGCGCAGGTTCCGTCGCCGCGCCGCGGCATCCAGTTCGGACTGCGGCGCGGTGTCGCGCTGGCGCAGCAGCACCGTGGTCAGCACCGGCACGTCCAGCCGACGTCCGACAGGCCGGGCCAGTTCCAGGGCCTGGTCATAGCCACGCTGGCGCAGGCGCGTGGCATGCAGCGGGACGGGTACGAGCGCATCCGGCCGGGTCGTCGTCGCCAGACCCTGGGCCATCACCTCGGCCAGCAGCCGCCCGGCGGCCAGGTCCTGGTGGAACTTGAAGCGCGGCACCAGCCGGTCCAGTGGAAAGCCGTAGACGAAGGCGGCCTGGGTCGCGGCCACCGGGGGCGGCGACTGCAGGCATTCCCCACAGAGATCGCCGTGCGGCGTGGGGAGCGCGCAGCGCGGGCAGGCGCTGTGGTTCCAGGGCAGGGCATCGGTGCAGGCACTGCAGAGATCCAGGCCGCCGGTACCGGGTTCGCTGCAGACCAGGCAGCGCGGCGCCAGCAGCAGCTGGCCGGCGCGTCGCAACCATCGGTCAACGTGTTTCGCATCCATGCGGTTGGCAGCCTTGCCCACGATCTCCAGACCCGTGGACTTTACCCTTGCGAGAGGCCGTGACAACGCTCCGTCCAAGCCGGTCGCATCGCCGCGTCACGGCGTGGCCATGCAGGGAACTTCGCCTTGTTCGCGCGGCTGTTCGCCGGGCCGCCACGGTGCGTGGCCAGCCTTCACCGACGGATGTTGGTCCCGGCGGTGCCGTCGAAGTGGCATCTGCGCGGACGCGCGGCGTGAAAAAGGCGGCCCGCCGGTCATCACCGACCAGTCCCACTGAATTACGCTAGCCGGCTTGGCACCCATCGCACAGGACGCTCCATGGCCCGCCCCGACCTCCACGACCGCATCGCGTCGCTGCGCAAGCTGCGGGTGGCTCAGGGCCGCGTCCTCGTGCGCCGAACCGTTACCCGGCGCGATGGCGTGCGGGTCGAAGTGGACGGCCGCTGGCTGGTCGAGTGCTGCAGCAACGACTACCTGGGCCTGTCGCAGCAGTTCCAGGTGACCACCGCACTGCAGGACGCGGCCGCGCGCGATGGCGTGGGCGCCGGTGCCTCGCACCTGGCCAGCGGGCACCATGCCGCGCATGCGGCGCTGGAACGGGAGATCGCCGAGTGGCTGCAGATGCCGGCCGCGCTGCTGTTCGGCAGCGGCTTCCTGGCCAACCTGGCCGTGCAGCAGGCGCTGCTGAGCGAAGAGGGCGACGCCTGCGTGCAGGACCGGCTCAACCACGCCAGCCTGCTGGATGCCTCGCGCCTGGCCGGCTGCCGGCTGCGCCGCTATCCGCACGGCGATGCCGAAGGCGCCATCCGCCAGCTGCGCAACGTGCCCGAGGGCGCGGCGATGCTGGCCACCGACGGCGTGTTCGGCCTGGACGGCGATGTCGCCCCGCTGCGCGCGCTGGCGCTGGTGGCGCGCGTCCAGAAGGCGCTGCTGTATGTGGACGACGCCCACGGCGTCGGCGTGCGTGGTCCCAACGGCCGCGGCAGCGTGGCCGAAGCGCGCCTGGGCGTGGAGGAAGCGCCGCTGCAGCTGGTCACCCTGGGCAAGGCGCTTGGTGGCTATGGCGCGGCGGTGGTCGGTGATGCCGCACTGATCCAGCACCTGGCCGAAACCGCGCGCCCCTATCTGCATACGACGGCGCTGCCGCCGGCGCTGGCCGCGGCCAGTAGCGAGGCGCTGCGCCAGGCGCGCCGCGACGACTGGCGCCGCGACAAGCTGGCCGGCCTGGTTGATCGCTTCCGCACCCGGGCCAGCGCCGCCGGGCTGGAGCTGATGGTGTCGGACACGCCGATCCAGCCGGTCCTATGCGGCGCCGATGCGCAGGCGCTGGCCTGGTCGGCCGCGTTGGAGGATGCCGGCTACTGGGTGCCGGCGATCCGCCCGCCGACCGTGCCCGAAGGCGGGGCGCGGCTGCGCGTGACCCTGTCGGCGCTGCATTCGCCGGAAGACATCGACGGTTTGGTCGATGCGCTGGTCCGCGCCCGCGAACCGCAGCAGCAGGCGGTCAGCCTGGCCTGATGCGCGGGCGCGTGAATCGATGGTTCGGCGCCGGCACGCGGCGCACATGAACGTGCAGATCGAGACGATTGGCAGCGGCCCACCGCTGGTGCTGGTCCACGGCTGGGCGCTGCACGGCGGCGTGTTCGGTGCGCTGGCCGAGCGGCTGTCGGACCGCTTCACCCTGTACGTCGTCGATCTGCCCGGCCACGGTGGCAGCCGCGACAGTGCGGTGCCGCTGGCCCTGCAGGCCTGCGTCGATGCGATCTGCGACGCCACCCCACCCGCTGCATGGCTGGGCTGGTCGCTGGGTGGCCTGTTCGCGTTGAAGGCGGCGGCGGTTTCAGGCCAGGTGCGCGCGCTGGCGATGGTGTCCTCGGTACCGCGTTTCAGTACCGCGCCGGACTGGCCGCAGGCGGTGGACCCGGCGGTGTTCGCCCAGTTCGGCGTGGCGTTGCAGCAGGACTATCGCGGCACGCTGGAGCGCTTCATCGCCCTGGATACGCTGGGCACGCAGCAGGGCCGTGCCGAACTGCAGGCGTTGCGCCAGATGCTCTACGCCCGCGGCGAACCCACCGCAGCCGCCTTGCAGGCCGGGCTTGGCCTGCTGGAACGCAGCGACCTGCGCCACACCCTGCCAGGGCTGGACGTGCCGTCGCTGTGGATTGCCGGCACCCGCGACCGGCTGGTGCACCCGCGCGGAATGGAAGCGGCCGCGGCGCTGACCCCGCAATCCGCATTCCTGGAAATTGCCGGTGGCGGCCATGCCCCGTTCCTGGGCCATCTGGATCAGGTGGAAGCGGCGTTGGTGCCGTTCCTGGACAAAGCGTTCCGCGCATCCTGACGCTTGCCGGTCGCCCCGGCGCGTGTGCTGGCGGACAATAGCGCCATGCCGATTTTCGATTCCCGCCACATCCGCCGCGCGTTCTCGCGTGCGGCCGGCACCTATGACGCCGCCGCCGCGCTCCACCACGAGGTGGAGAAGCGCCTGCTGGAATCCCTGGATTACCTGGAAGCCCGCGTGCCGCAGGTGGTGCTGGACGTGGGCAGCGGCCCGGCCACGGCCGCGGCCAGCATGCGCAAGCGCTGGCCCAAGGCGCAGGTGGTCGCGCTGGACGTGGCCCTGCCGATGCTGCGCGAGGCGAAGAAGCAGGCCGGCTGGTGGAAACCGTTCGCGCGCGTTGCCGCCGATGCGCGCGCGCTGCCGCTGGCCGACGACAGCGTCGACGTGCTGTTCTGCAACCTGTGCCTGCCATGGGTGGAAGACCTGCCGGCGGCGTTCGCCGGATTCCGCCGCGTGCTCAAGCCGGGTGGACTGCTGTTGTGCTCCACCTTTGGTCCGCAGACGCTGGTGGAACTGCGCGAGGCCTTTGCCGGTGATCCGGCGCCGCATGTCAGTCCGTTCGCGCAGATCGCCCAGTTCGGCGATGCGCTGATGATGTCCGGCTTCCGCGATCCGGTGCTGGACCGCGACCAGTTCACCCTGACCTATCCGGACCTGCCGGCGCTGATGCGCGAGTTGCGCCAGATCGGCGCGACCAATGCGCTGGCCAACCGCCGCGCCAGCCTGACCGGCAGGTCGCGCTTCGCCGCTGCCGCCCAGGCCTACGAGCCGATGCGCACCGCCGAAGGCCGGCTGCCCAGCACCTGGGAAGTCATGTACGCCCACGCCTGGGCGCCGGAAGCCGGTACGCCGATCCGCGAAGGCGGACACGATGTGGCGTCGGTGCCGCTGGCGCGCATTCCGATCCGTCGCCGCGGCAGCTGACGCGGCCGTCCGGCCTAGTGGCCGATGACGATCTGGCTGATCTGCATCACCGGCTCAAGATCGGTGTAGTTGGGAATGTCGCCGAGGATCTCCTGCGCATGTGGGCCGAAGCCGGCGCTGAAGCTGTCCACCGAGTCGCAGAAGATGTGGCACATGCCCACGTAAGCCGGATCGCTGCCAGGCATGCCGCCGGACAGGCCCTTGTCCACCGTGTAGTACAGGCAGGCCCCGCCCATGCGCGCCGCGACCAGCGGCATGTGGGTATTGGCGTAGTAATCGTGGTTGAACCGTGCGCCCGCCTTGAACGGATACATCACGCTGACCTTGACCATCGAAGACACTCCTTGAGGGGATGCGGCGCGGGGAGGCGCGAGCATCGCACGCCGGCCCGCAATGCCAGGCGTGCAGTGCAGCAGGGCCGGATCAGCCCGCCGAGACCTGCGCGATCCAGTCCTGCAGGTTGTAGTAGTTGCTGACCCGGGCGATCTGCTCGCCGCGGATCTCGAAGAACGCGCCGCCCGGCAGCACGTAGGTCTGGCCGGTGGCTTCGGGCAGGCCTTCATCGCTGTGGTGGTAGGTGCCGTGGACCACGTATTCGGCCGCCGCGCGCGCGCCATCGGGCGAGACCATCACCACGATGTCGCGCAGCTGTTCGCTGTAAGACGTGTCCATGCGCCGCATGAAGGCGGCGAAGGTATCGCGCCCGGTTTCGCGGGCGCCCTGGTTGAGATCGTGGGCGATGTCGTCGGTCAGCAGCGCCAGCATGGTGTCGCGGTCACCGCGATTGAAAGCCGCGTAATAGGCCAGCACCAGTTCGGTGGCGCGGTCCTGCCGGCGGGTACCGTCGATCTTCATGGGCATGTCTGGGAAGCGGGAGACCCGTGGATGATAGCGCTCGGCGCCGTCGGCCTCAGGCGGCTTCCGGGTCAGACCGCTTCCATGAACAGATCACGGTGGAAGAAGTACAGCTCCTGCAGGAAGAACCGCCAGCGCGTGCTGAAGGTGCGGAAGCGGCTGGTCGGTGTGGCCGAAGCCAGTGCGTCGATACCTTCCTCGCGTGCCAGGCGCATGGCGCGCGCCATGTGCAGCGGATCGCTGACGATGATCGCGGTATGCAAGCCGTTGGCCTGCATCAGCCGGGCGGCCTGCTGCAGGTTCTGGCGGGTGGTGCGCGAGACGGTTTCGATCAGGATCGCACCGGCCGGCACGCCGGCCCTGAGCGCATAGCGCCGACCAACCTGCGATTCAGCAAAGCGCGCGCCCGCGCCGCCGAAGCCGCCGGTGAAGAGCAGGCGCCTGGCCAGGCCGCGCTGGTACAGGTCGATGCCATGGCGCAGGCGCTCTTCGAACACCGGTGAAGGGCGCGCGTCGTAGGCAGCCGCGCCCAGCACGATGATGACATCGGCCGGCGCGGCCTGGTCACGCTGGCCGATCCAGACGATGTAGGCCGACACGCCGGCCAGCCACAGCAGGACGACGCAGGCCAGGCGCCAGCACCAGCCACCCAGGCCCCAGCGTCGACGGCGCCTGCTCAGGCGGCCATCCATGGCAATGCATCCAGATCCACGTTGCCGCCCGACAGCACGATGCCGATGCGCTTGCCGGCAAAGTCCTGCGGCCGCGCCAGGACCAGAGCCAGGGCAATGGACGAGGAGGGTTCCACGGTCTGCTTGGTCACCTGCCAGAGCAGGCGCATGGCGGCGAGGGTGTCCGCTTCGGACACGGTTGCCACCTGCACGTCCTGCTGGCGCAGCAGCTCGAAATTGGGCGCGCCGAGCGTGCCGCGCAGGCCGTCGCACACCGTATCGGGCGTGAAATCCAGCTGCAGGCTGCCGGCGGCCATCGAGCGTGCCGCATCGGCGGCGCCCTCCGGTTCGGCAAACCAGAGTTCGGCCTGCGGAGCTTTGGCGCGAACCGACAGGGCGGTGCCCGAGGCCAGGCCGCCGCCGCCGATCGGGGTGATGACCACGTCCAGCGGACCGGTTTCGGCAAGCAGTTCCAGCGCAGCGGTGCCCTGGCCGGCGATGACGTGGACGTTGGTGTACGGATGGATCAGGTGTGCGCCGGTGTCGGCCTGGACCTGGGCGCAGACCGCTTCGCGCGCGGCGATGGTCGGTGCGCACAGGTGCACGACCGCGCCGTTGCGGCGGATCCCGGCGAGCTTGGCTTCGATCGCGTTCTCGGGCACGACCACGTGGCAGGGAATGCCCCGGCTGCGCGCGGCCAATGCCAGCGCACCGCCGTGGTTGCCGGAGGAGTGGGTGACCACGCCCTTGGCGGCCTGGGTGTCATCCAGCGCCCAGACGGCGTTGCAGGCGCCGCGGAACTTGAACGCGCCGCTGCGCTGCAGGTGTTCGGCTTTCAGGAACAGCTGAGCACCGGCAAGCGCGTCGAGCGAGCGGGAGGTCAGGACCGGCGTGACGCGCGCGTGCGGCGCGATCCGGGCGGCGGCGTCGAGGACGTCGTCGAAACAGGGCAGGGCAGGCATGCGCTCAAGATTAACCGATGCCCTTCACGACATGCATGGCATGAAGCCGCAACGCCTGCGCACGCCCGGCAAGAATTAATCACGGGTTCAATGGTTTAGGTCCAGGCTGACACCTTGTCAGTTCGGTGCAGGCCGGGGGGCCACCCATGCGACGTCTTCTGATTCCCGTCATCGCCCTGGCCGGGCTGGGTGGTTGTGCCACCTACTATGACGATGCCCGCAGCAGCGGCCCGGGCGGCTATTACAGCGGCAGCCCGAGGTACGAGTATTCCTATCCGGACGGCTATTACGGTGGCTACGGGTCCGGCTACTACGGCTATGGTGGCTATGGCTATTCACCAGGCTATTACGGGTACTACAACCGCCCGTACTACGTGATCCGTCCCCAGCCGCGCCCGCCGCATGGCGGTCACGGCAACGATCACCGCCCGCCTCCCGATGCCAATGGCGGCGGCCATCGTCCACCACCGGGTGGCCCGCGGCCCGGCCGGCCCGGCGATGGTCGCCCGCGTCCGCCGTCTTCGGGCGGCGGGGATGGTCCGCGCCCCACGCTGCCGGATCGTCTGCGCCCGCCAACCGGCCGGCCGATGCCGCCGCGTGCCGAAGGCAGTGCCCGACCTTCGCGCCCGGCATCATCGCAATCCGCGCCAGATCGGCCGGCGCGGCGGGCGAAGCCGTGACCGATCGCTGCGCCAACGAGTGCCAAGGGAGTCTCACTTTGGCACTCGGTCGGGCAGTGACACGCGCCGAAGGCTTGCGCCGGCGGGAGTGTCCACGCAAGCTAACCGTCGTTGACCGGTTGCGTCGTTTTATGACGTAACAGGGGCATAAGGCTTCCCAGCTCTATGCCGACGCCCGGTGGGAAATCTGGATCCCCCCTGTTCCGGCCCTTGCCGGTCGTCGGCGCCTAACAACAACAACGCCCGGCAATGCCGGGCGTTGTTGTTTGCGGGATTGCCGGGCCAGTGGCCAGGATCCGGAAAAAAAGTGGGGCCGACAGTCCCCCGACTGCCGGCCCCGGCATCCCCAACGTGCGCTAGCGGCTGGCCCCTGTTCCAATACCAGCCTTAGGCGCCCGAAGTCGCTTGCCACGTTGGGTGCGGGAAGTACCAAGCAGGAGCCGTGCCAACTTTTTCGCAGCCGAGTGCCGCTGTCAGCCGCGCTGCATCCCCGCATGAGAAAATCCGCGTCATGAGCGCTTCCTTTCATTCCTACGACGTCATCGTGATCGGCGGCGGCCACGCCGGCACCGAAGCCGCGCTGGCTGCGGCCCGTGGCGGTGCCCGCACCCTGCTGCTGACCCATAACATCGAAACCGTTGGTGCGATGAGCTGCAACCCGGCCATCGGCGGGATCGGCAAGGGCCACCTGGTCAAGGAAATCGACGCACTCGGTGGTGCCATGGCGCATGCGGCCGACCTGGCCGGCATCCAGTGGCGCACGCTCAATGCTTCCAAGGGCCCGGCCGTGCGTGCCACGCGCTGCCAGGCCGACCGCGCGCTGTATCGCAGCGCGATCCGCCGCATCGTCGAGTCGCAGCCGAACCTGACCTTGTTCCAGGCCGCGGTCGATGATCTTGTGATCGAAGGTGACGCGGTGCGCGGGGTCCTGACCCAGACCGGCCTGCGCTTCGACGCGCCGGCCGTGGTCCTGACCGCCGGCACCTTCCTGGCCGGCAAGATCCATGTTGGTGAAACCCAGTACGCGGCCGGGCGCATGGGCGATCCGCCGGCGACCACCCTGGCCGCGCGCCTGCGCGAGCGCCCGTTCGCGATTGATCGCCTGAAGACCGGCACGCCGCCGCGCATCGACGGCCGCACCCTGGACTACACGGTGATGGACGAACAGCCCGGCGACGATCCGCTGCCGGTGATGTCCTTCATGGGCAGCGTCGCCGAGCACCCGGCCCAGGTCAGCTGCTGGATCACCCACACCACCGAGCGCACCCACGAGATTATCCGCGCCGCGCTGCACCGCTCGCCGCTATACAGCGGCCAGATCGAAGGCATCGGCCCGCGCTACTGCCCGTCCATCGAGGACAAGGTGGTGCGCTTCGCCGAGAAGGCCAGCCACCAGATCTTCGTCGAGCCCGAAGGCCTGGACGTGATCGAGATCTACCCGAACGGCATTTCCACCTCGCTGCCGTTCGACGTGCAACTGGACCTGGTGCGTTCGATCCGCGGCTTCGAACACGCACACATCACCCGCCCGGGCTATGCGATCGAATACGACTTCTTCGATCCGCGCGGGCTGAAGACTTCGCTGGAGACCAAGCAGGTGTCCGGCCTGTTCTTCGCCGGCCAGATCAACGGCACCACCGGTTACGAGGAGGCCGCCGCGCAGGGCCTGCTGGCCGGCGTCAACGCCGCACGCTTCACCCAGGAAAAAGCAGCCTGGTCGCCGCGCCGCGACGAGGCCTACCTGGGCGTGCTGGTCGATGACCTGATCACCCACGGCACCACCGAGCCGTACCGCATGTTCACCAGCCGCGCCGAGTACCGCCTGCAGCTGCGCGAGGATAATGCCGATGCGCGACTGACCCCGGTCGGTCGTGAGCTGGGCCTGGTGAACGACGCACGCTGGTCGCGCTTCGAGGCCAAGCGCGAAGCGGTCGAGCAGGAAACCACCCGCCTGCGCGCGCTGTGGGCTTCGCCCGGCAACGGCATCGGCCGCGAACTGGAAGCCACCCTCGGCGTGGCCGTGACCCGCGAGACCAATGCGCTGGACCTGATCAAGCGCCCCGAACTGGACTACGCCAAGCTGATGCAGGTGCCGGCGCTGGGGCCGGGCGTGGACGATGCACAGGTGGCCGAGCAGGTCGAGATCAGCGTCAAGTACGCCGGCTACCTGGATCGCCAGCGCACCGAGATTGAACGCCAGCAGCGCAACGAAGGCACGGCGATTCCGGTCGGCTTCGATTACGCCGGCGTCCGCGGCCTGTCGCTGGAAGTGGCGCAGAAGCTTGAACGCGTACAGCCGCAGACCGTGGGGCAGGCGCAACGCATTCCGGGCATGACGCCCGCGGCGATCTCGCTGTTGCTGGTCCATCTGGAGCGCGCGCGCCGCAGCGCGGTGGCCTGAGTTTCTGCGCAGACGGTGCGCCGTGCCGCGCCGTCGTCACACCGAACAGACGCAAAC
Organism: Pseudoxanthomonas sp.; assembly: GCF_027498035.1. Classification (NCBI taxonomy): domain Bacteria; kingdom Pseudomonadati; phylum Pseudomonadota; class Gammaproteobacteria; order Lysobacterales; family Lysobacteraceae; genus Pseudoxanthomonas; species Pseudoxanthomonas sp. Next base: position 2,661,699 of record NZ_CP114978.1, on the reverse strand, counting down.
GGAGGGTTTCCCGTCAGCTTTCTGGCGGGATGTTCCTGCCTGTTCAGACTCGCTGCCGTTTGTCCGAGGCCCGTGCGAATGGACGATTCCCGGCGTGATAATCGCCGCGATCATTCGAAGCGCGAACGTCCCGCTGGTCGGTAGGCATGGTCCCCGATGGATGGCCTGCGTGGAGGCTCCGGATGCGCAATGGCGATGAGGTCATTCCCCATGCGCGTCGTTCGAACTGGTTGGACCCGACTCGCCCGCACCGCTGAGGTTGCCCGCGTGCACGGGCGGAGGGGAGGGCCGATGTGGCCGCTTCCTGACCTTGAACAACAAAGGACGATGTCGTGAAGACTCAGACTGGAGTTTCGGCCCTGTGCCGTGGCGCGTTGGTGCTGTTGGGCGTGCTGCTGGTGTTGCTGGGCGTGGTGTTGCTGGTGGGCGGCGTGAAGCTGGCCATGGTGGGCGGAAGCCTGTATTTCGGCCTGATGGGCGCGGCCACGTTGGTGGCCGGCGTGCTGGTGCTGCTGCGCCGGCCCAGTGGCGCGTTGCTGTATCTGCTCGCCTTCGCGCTCACCATCGTGTGGGCGCTGGTGGATGCGGGCCTGGCATTCTGGCCACTGATCTCGCGGTTGATGATGCCGGCCGCCTTTGCCGTGCTGGTGGCCCTGGCCTATCCCACGCTCAAGCGGCTGGCGGGCAAGACGGGTGGGCGTGGTGCCTATGCGCTGGCCGCGGTGGTCGCGGTGGGGTTCGCTGCCGGTTTTGCCGGCATGTTCGTGGCGCACCCGGAAGTGGAAGCCGATGGGCATGGGCCGGGGCTGACGCCGGTTGATCCGGCCCATGCGCAGAAAGACTGGGCCGCCTACGGCAACACCGCCGGTGGCAGCCGTTTCGCGGCGCTGGACCAGATCAATCGCGGCAACGTGAAAGACCTGAAGGTGGCATGGACCTACCACACCGGTGACGTGGCGATCAGCGATGGCAACGGTGCCGAAGACCAGAACACGCCGCTGCAGGTAGGCGACAAGTTGTTCGTGTGCACGCCGCACAACAATGTCATCGCGCTGGATGCAGCCACCGGCAAGCAGCTGTGGAAGCGCGAGATCAACGCCAAGGCCTCGGTGTGGCAGCGTTGCCGTGGATTGGCTTACTTCGACGCCGATGCACCGCTGCAGCAGCCGACCCTGGCCGGTGCTTCGCCGGTCACCCCGGTGGTGCTGGCGGACAACGCCAGCTGCCGTCGCCGGCTGTTGAACAACACCATCGATGGCCGCCTGATCGCTATCGATGCCGACACCGGCGCGCTGTGCGAAGGCTTCGGCCAGCATGGCCAGGTGGACCTGAAAGCCGGCCTGGGCGATGCGCCCGATCCGTTCTACCAGCTGACCTCGGCGCCGACGATGGCCGGGACCACGGTGGTGGTGGGCGGGCGCGTGGCCGACAACGTGCAGGCCGACATGCCTGGCGGCGTGATCCGCGGCTTCGACGTGATCACCGGCGCCCAGCGCTGGGCGTTCGATCCGGGCAACCCTGACGACAAGGCCGCGCCGGTCGACGGCAAGACCTACGTACGCAGCACGCCCAATTCGTGGGCGCCGATGTCCTACGATCCGGCGATGAACACGGTGTTCATGCCGATGGGCAGTTCCTCGACCGATCTCTACGGTGCCAAGCGCACCGGCCTGGACCATCGCTTCGGCGCATCGATCACCGCGCTGGATGCGACCACCGGCAACGTGAAGTGGGTCTACCAGACCGTGCACAACGATCTGTGGGACTTCGACCTGCCGATGCAGCCCAGCCTGATCGATTTCCCGAACCAGGACGGCGGCAGCACGCCGGCCGTGGTGATCGGCACCAAGGCCGGGCAGATCTACGTGCTGGACCGTGCCACCGGCAAGCCGCTGACCGACGTGCAGGAGACGCCGGTCAAGGGCTCGGACATCACCGGCGAGCAGTATTCGTTCACCCAGCCGCGGTCGGTGGGCATGCCGCAGATCGGCGTTGGGCCGCTGACCGAGTCGGGCATGTGGGGCGCCACGCCGATCGACCAGATGATGTGCCGCATCGCCTTCAAGCAGATGCGCTATGAAGGCCTGTACACCGCGCCGGGCACGGACAAGTCGCTGAGCTTCCCCGGTTCGCTGGGTGGCATGAACTGGGGCAGCCTGTCGGTCGATCCGGTGCATGGTTACATCTTCGCCAACGACATGCGCCTGGGCCTGTGGGTGCAGATGATCCCGCAGCAGCAGGACAGCGTCGCGGCCGCCTCCAGTGGTGGTGAAGCGGTCAACACCGGCATGGGCGCGGTGCCGTTGAAGGGCACGCCCTACGCGGTCAACAAGAACCGCTTCATGTCGGTGCTCGGCGTGCCCTGCCAGGCCCCGCCGTACGGCAGCCTGACGGCGATCAACCTGAAGACCCGCCAGATCGCCTGGCAGGTGCCGGTGGGCACGGTCGAAGACACCGGCCCGATGGGTATCAAGATGCACCTGCCGATGCAGATCGGCATGCCGACGCTGGGTGGCACGCTGTCCACGCAGGGTGGCCTGCTGTTCATCGCTGGCACCCAGGACTACTACCTGCGCGCCTTCGACACGGCCAATGGCAGGGAGCTCTGGAAGGGCCGTCTGCCCGTGGGCAGCCAGGGTGGTCCGATGACCTACACCCAGCACGGCAAGCAATACATCGTGATCACCGCCGGCGGCGCACGCCAGTCGCCGGATCGTGGCGACGCGGTGATCGCCTACGCGTTGCCTGAGCAGAAGTAAGTACTGGGATCATCGCGTTTGATGACGGGCGGATCGCGTGGCGGTCCGCCCGTTTTCTTTGGCGCGGTTTGCGTCGAATCCGCCTGCGGTGTGGCACTTTCCCATTCAACGCGGACAGTGTCTTTCCTTCCGTTCGCGCGGGGCGTGGGGCGTCCGGCACCGCGGGCACCGGCGACGGCATGCGCTTACCATGGCAGACCGCCAGCCCAGCCCCGACGTACGCCACGCAATGACCGATTCCCCGAAGGCTTCCCGCACCCGGCGTGCTAGCGCCGCGCCCGCACCCAGCGAGCGTGGCCTGGCGCGCGAGATCATGCGCCAGATCGACAGCGCCCAGGGCGACCCGGATTTCATGACCTCGCTGGCGCGCGGCATGGCGGTGTTGAGCGTGTTCGCCCAGCATGGGCGCGAGGTGACCATGTCGCAGATCAGCGCCGACACCGGCATCCCGCGCGCGGCGGTGCGGCGCGCGTTGTATACGCTGGCCAAGCTGGGCTACGTGGGCGAACACGGCCGCGGCTACGTGCTGCTGCCGCGGGTGCTGGCCATCGGTGGCGCCTACGTGGCCTCGGCGTCGATGGCGGTGGCCGCCCAGCCGGTGCTGGATGCGTTGCGCGATGCGGTGCACGAGTCGTGCTCGCTGGGCGTGCTCGACGGCGACGACCTGCTCTATATCGCCCGTGCCGAAACCGTGCGGATCATGTCGATCGGCCTGCGTTCGGGCAGCCGCCTGCCGGCGTACTGCACCTCGATGGGCCGCGTGCTGCTGGCCGCGCTGCCGGAAGACACGCTGGAAGGCTATCTGGAACGCAATCCGCTGCGCCCGCGCACCGAACGCACCGTCACCAATCCGACCGACCTGCTGGAACTGCTGGCCAAGGTCCGCCGCGACGACATGTCGCTGACCGACCAGGAGTTGGAGATCGGCCTGCGTTCGATCGCGGTGCCGGTACGCAACCGCAGGGGCGAGACGGTGGCGGCGCTGAACATCGGCACGCAGGCCGGGCGCATCAGCCTGCAGACGATGCATACGCAGTTGCTGCCGCCGCTACGGGAGGCGGCGTTGCGGTTGGGGGCGGTGTTGAGTTGATGCTTTTTTCTGGCGCGCTTCTTGCGCGCTGCTGCACCGGGTTGAAGCAACTGCTTTGAAGCAGAGCTTTCGCACGGCTTCGCCGCGCAACTTCCTTTTGTCTTGGCAAAAGGAAGAAAAACCGCAGGCGCCGTCCCACAGACGGGATTGAAAACACTCGCCGATGCTGCGCATCGGTGCCCTGTGTTCCTCGCCTGAAATGGCACGGCGCGGGAACTCGCTGCGCTCAGACACCCGCGCCTCTTCGGCCATTTCAGCCTGTGGTACTCGGCTCGCTCTAAGGCGCTGAAGATCAAGCGTAAGCTCCCCCGCCTGACAGAGACCGCATAAGTAGAACTTTCTGGCATCTTTCCCAGCCAGGAGGTTTCATGCGTACATCCAAGTTCACCGAGTCGCAGATCGTCGCCACGCTCAAGCAGGCTGATGCGGCCTACCGGTCAAGGACCTCTGCCGCCAAGCCGGGATCAGCACAGCGACGTATTACCAGTGGAAGAGCAAGTACGGCGGCCTGGAAGCCTCCGAGCTGCGCCGGGTCAAGGAGCTCGAGTCCGAGAACGCCAAGCTCAAGCGGATGTACGCCGAGCTGGCGCTGGACAACGCGGCGATGAAGGATCTGATCGCAAAAAAACTCTAGGGCCGGCGCGTAAGCGCCAAGCCGTCCAGCATCTGGTGGAGGTGCATGGGCGGCCACTGCGTCGGTCCTGTGGCTGTGTCGGCCTGTCGAGAGCGGCGTGGTACGCGCCGCCATTGGACTGGACGGTGCGCGATGCCGAGTTGATCGCGGCCATCGCCGGCTTCGTGGAAGCCCACCCAAGCCGCGGCTTCTGGAAGTGCAGCGATCAGCTGCGCAAGACACACCCGGACTGGAACCCCAAGCGGATCTATCGCGTGTACAAGGCCATGAAGCTCAACCTGCGTCGCGCCGCCAAGCGGCGCCTTCCCAAGCGAGAGCGCGTTGCGCTCTACATCCCGGCGCTGCCTGATGCGGTCTGGTCGGTCGACTGGGTTCACCCCATTATCCCGGACACTTACAGGAAGGTTGCTCCGGGAGGCCTGAGGAGTGTTCATGTCAAAGCGCAGGATAGATCTTGCCGATGAAGGCGAGACGGCCAGCTTGAACCGGGCGGCTCGACTGATGGCGGCTGACGGCCTGCAGGGTTGTCCGTCCGAAGCGGTGCGGTCAGCGCAGCCAGCCAGCGCTGACGCCGCCGGGCATGCGCAACCTGTTGGGGCGGGACTTCAGCGCTCTGGAGCCAGAGACCAAGTGGGTCACTGATATCACCGAGATCATGACCGGCGAGAGCAGGCTGTACCTGTGCATCGTGCTGGACCTGTTCGACCACCGGGCCGCAGGCTGGTCAATGAATCACCGGCAGGACCGACAGATGGTGATCCGGGCGGTGCAGATGGCGGCCTGGCACCGCCAGGGCGACGAAGTGTTGATGAGGTTCTCCACCCTTTCGCAACCGTCCGTGGTCTTGGGGGTAGAACCCTGGCTAGTAGAGCGTTCGCGCGATAGGCGGCCGGTGGTGGGCTAAGTTATTGATTCTTAATATTTCCTGCTTGCGTCATATACGGACCTCCACAGCCGGCCTGTCCGCCGTGCGGTCCGCTGCGTTCCGCCCCTGCCAAGACGCCCATCGGCCCGTCCGGTACGATGCCGGCCCTGTTTTTCTGCCTCATCAAAGGACCGCCATGAGCGATTCGGACAACACCCGTGGCGGCGTCAGCCGCGACCAGGCCGAGGATGCCGTGCGCACCCTGCTGCGCTGGGCCGGCGAAGACCCGGCCCGCGAAGGCCTGCTGGACACGCCCAAGCGCGTGGCCAAGGCCTACGGCGACTGGTTCAGCGGCTACCAGCGCGATCCGCACGAATACCTGGCCCGCACCTTCGAGGAAGTGGCCGGCTACGACGAGCTGATCGTGCTGCGTGGCATCGAGTACGAAAGCCACTGCGAACACCACATGGCGCCGATCATCGGCCGCGTCCACGTGGGCTACCTGCCCGACGGCAAGGTGGTGGGCATCAGCAAGCTGGCGCGGGTGGTGGAGGCCTACGCGCGCCGCTTCCAGGTGCAGGAAAAGATGACCGCGCAGATCGCCCAGTGCATCCAGGACGTGCTGCAGCCGCGCGGCGTGGCTGTGGTGGTGGAGGGCGCGCACGAGTGCATGACCACCCGCGGCGTGCACAAGCGCGGCGTCAGCATGGTCACCAGCAAGATGCTGGGCGCGTTCCGCGAAGACGCACGCACGCGCGCTGAATTCCTGCAGTTCATCGAAGTCGGCACCAAGCGCTGAGCCGGGCCATCGGGCCGCGCCGGACGGGGTAGGATCGCCAGGTCTTCCCGACCGCCCAGGCCCGCATGACCCCGGTGTCCAGCACGCGTTACAGCGCACGTACCCGCGTCTTCCACTGGTTGACCGTCGTCCTGGTCGCCGGGGCCTACGTCACCATCAACGTGCGGACGCTGCTGGAAAAGGGCACCCCCGAGCGGACGCTGGTGATGCAGTCCCACTTCCTGTTCGGCCTGGCGGTGCTGCTGGTGGCCCTGCCCAGGATCGTCTCGCGCCTGGGCGCGCACACGCCGCCGATCCAGCCACCGCCGCCGGGCTGGATGCACCGGGCCGGGCAGCTGACCCACGTGCTGCTGTACGCCTTCATCGTCATCCAGCCGTTGCTCGGCCTGGTGTCGGGCCTGGCCGATGGCAAGGGCGTGGGGCTGCCGGGCGGGTTCCGCATCCCCGGGTTCTTCGGCACGCACGAGGCGCTGTCGCACGCGTTGAAGTCGGCCCATGTGTGGCTGGGCACGGCCTTCTACTGGGTGATCGGCCTGCACATCCTGGCGGCGTTGTTCCACCTGCTGGTGCGCCGGGACAACGTGGTCCAGCGGATGCTTTGACGGCGATGTGTATACTGCGCGCCCCGTTGGCGATGCCGGCGGGGAACCTCCTTGGGGAGTAGCCGGCTCTTCCGCACTGCGGAGCGAGCGTAGCCGTCAACATACTTGGCCCACATCGGCCATGGCGGATGCAACCACTTTCGGTTGGCGAGACCAACGAGCAGCCCAGCACGGCTCATGGCCGGCGTGCAGGGCCGTTCGTTTCGTCCGCGTTCCCGGCCTGGTGTTTTGAACCCCATGAATCCCGTTTCCATCCTGATGCTCGGCCTGGCCATGTCCACCGATGCGTTCGCCGCTGCGCTTGGCAAGGGCGCGGCCATGACCAGGCCGCAGTGGCCGCAGGCGCTGCGCGTCGGCCTGATCTTCGGCGTGGTCGAGTCCATCACCCCGGTTATCGGCTGGCTGATCGGCTCGGCCGCCTCCCGCTACATCGAAGCCTGGGACCACTGGATCGCCTTCGTCCTGCTGGCCGCGCTGGGCCTGCACATGATCTGGAAGGCGTTGCACGAGACTGACGAAGACGATGCGGAAGGCGCCGACCACAAGCACGGCAACATCGTCACCCTGGCCCTGACCGGCCTGGCCACCAGCATCGACGCGATGGCCGTTGGCGTGGGCCTGGCCTTCGTGCAGGTGCCGATCTTCGTGGTGGCCGGCGTGATCGGCCTGTGCACCTTCACCATGGTCACGCTGGGGGTGATGCTGGGGCGCGCGCTGGGTTCGGTGATCGGGCGTCGCGCCGAGCTGGTGGGCGGCGTGATCCTGATCCTGGTCGGTGCGGCGATCCTGTACGAGCACCTCAGCGGCGCGGCAGGTTGATCGCGATGGCCACGCCTGTTCCCACTGCCTGCCCTTGCGACAGCAGCCTGCCCTACGCGCGCTGCTGTGGCCCGCTGCACGCCGGTGCGCCCGCGCTGGACGCGAAGGCCTTGATGCGTTCGCGCTACAGCGCCTACGTGCTGGGCGATGCCGACTACCTGCGTGCCAGCTGGCACGCGTCTACGCGTCCGGCCGAGCTGTCGCTGGCCGACGCGCCTGGCCAGCGCACCACCTGGCTGGGCCTGAAGGTGGAATCACACACCGTCACCGGCGAGGACACGGCTGAAGTGGTGTTCACCGCACGCCTGCGCGTGGGCGGCGGCTCGGCCCAGCGCATGCACGAACACAGCCGGTTCATGCGTGAAGACGGGCACTGGTTCTACCTGGATGGCGAGGTGCGCTGAACCGCAGGCGATCACGCTGCCGATGGCATGCATCTGCGGTGAAAGCGTCAACAGACCGCCGAAATACTGCGTTGCAGCCGGTTCTTCACGCCGGGGGGCTAGCATCTGCACCCCCTGCCGCCGGTCGCGCGCGCATCCCCCCTTTTTTCCCAACATCGGAGCATTCCCATGTCCCATGCCCACGGCTACGCCGCCCTGTCCGCCGATGCGCCGCTGGCGCCGTTCGCTTTCGAACGCCGCACGCCCGGCCCGAACGATGTCCAGATCGACATCCTGTATTGCGGCATCTGCCATTCCGACCTGCACACCGCGCGCAACGAGTGGCAGAACACCGTCTTCCCGTCGGTGCCGGGCCACGAGATCGTCGGCCGCGTCACCGCCGTCGGCAGTGATGTCACCGGCTTCAAGGTCGGCGACCTGGCCGGCGTCGGCTGCATGGTCGACAGCTGCCGTACCTGTCCGTCCTGTGAGGCGGGCGAAGAGCAGTACTGCGACAACGGCTTCACCGGCACCTACAACGGCCCGCTGTTCGGCGGTGGCGAGAACACCTATGGCGGCTATTCCGACCACGTGGTGGTCGATGAAAAGTACGTCCTGCGCGTGACCCACGGCACCGACAACCTGGCCGCGGTCGCCCCGCTGCTGTGCGCCGGCATCACCGTGTACTCGCCGATGGCGCACTGGAAGGTCGGTCCCGGCCAGTCGGTGGGCGTGGTCGGCCTGGGCGGCCTGGGCCACATGGCGGTGAAGATCGCCAAGGCAATGGGTGCGCATGTGGTGCTGTTCACCACCTCGGAAAGCAAGCGCGAAGACGGCAAGCGCCTGGGCGCCGATGAAGTGGTGATCTCCAGGGACGAAACGCAGATGGCCGCGCAGGGCGGCAAGCTGGATTTCATCATCAACACCGTGGCCGCCTCGCACAACCTGGACCCGTTCCTCAACGCGCTCAAGCGTGATGGCGCGATGGTGCTGGTCGGTGCGCCGGAGCATCCGCACCCCACGCCGACCGTGTTCAACCTGATCATGCGTCGCCGCACGATTGCCGGCTCGCTGATCGGCGGCATCGCCCAGACCCAGGAAATGCTCGATTTCTGCGCCAAGCACGGGATCGTGTCGGACATCGAAGTGATCGACCCGGCGCAGATCAACGACGCCTACGAGCGCATGCTCAAGGGCGATGTGAAGTACCGCTTCGTGATGGACCTGGCCAAGCTGGACAAGGCTGCGTAAGGCTTCGCCTCAACGACGGAACAACGGGCGGCTGGCTAGACTGGCCGCCCGTTTTTGTTTGCGCGAGCCGACATGCCTTACACCCTGACCGAAGACACCCTGCTTGGCCTGCCCGTGCTGCGGGTGGAAACGCCGCTGTGCCGCGCGGCGTTGTCGCTGCATGGCGGCCAGCTGCTGTCGTTCATCCCGGCCGGTGGCGATGACGTGCTGTGGCTGTCGCCGCTGGCCAAGGGGGCGCCCGGCGCGATCCGCGGCGGCGTGCCGGTGTGCTGGCCGTATTTCGGCAAGGAGAACCAGCCGGCCGACGCGCAGCAGCACGGCTTCGCCCGCAACACGACATGGACGCTGGACGACACGCGCGAGGACGGCGACGGCAACCTGCACCTGACGCTCTCGCTGCCAGAAGATGCAAGCACGCCACTGCGTTTGAGGCAGACGCTGGTGCTGGGCGTCGGCCTGCAGCAGGCCCTGATCACCCACAACCCGTCCGATGTCAGGCTCGGCTTCACCCAGGCACTGCACAGCTACTTCGCGGTGGGCGAAGCCTCGCGGGTGCGCGTGGAAGGCCTGGACGGGCTGGACTACGCCGACAAGTACACCGGCGACACCTTCGCCCAGTCCGGCGACTGGTCACTGGACGATCCGCGCGATCCGGGCCGTAGCGATCGCATCTACCACGCGGCCGGCGGGCACTACGTGCTGCACGATCCCGCACGCGGGCGTCGCCTGCGCATCAGCACGACCGGCAGCCATGCGCTGGTGGTCTGGAACCCGGGCCAGGCCGGTGCCCAGGCGATGGGCGATGTGCCCGATGCGGCCTGGCACGACTTCCTGTGCGTGGAAGCGGCCAACGCCGCGCGCGACATCGTCACCCTGGCCCCTGGCGCCACGCACACGCTGGCCCAGACGGTGGAAGTGCTGCCGCTGGGGTAACGCCGGCGAGTGGATTGGGTGCGGCTTGCGGCGGCGTCTCAGCGGCCGTGGCTGTCGTCCGCCAACGCCACGATGGCATCGACCACGCCCGCTGCGCGTCGGGCGGATCGTCTGGTGTCGCCTTCGGTGCCGCAGCTGTTGATGCCGGCGTGCCGGCGGATTCTTCCAAGCTGCCCATGACCGGCGGTCGCAACCAGCAGCTGCGTACCGGCATCGGCCAGCAGCGCACAGACCAGGCTGTCGGCCGGGCCGGACACGGCGTTGATCGTGGGTGCGAACGAAGTCGCGGCCGGTGCCTGCGTCATCGGGACGTAGGCCGATAGCAGTGTCACGCCGAGCAGCCACGTGCAGGTCATGCGCAGGGGACGATGTGAAGCACGCATTGTGGATTGCCCTCCAGGCGCGCAGCAGCGAATGCAGGCCGCGTGTGAAGAAACAACGGCACGGGGCGCATCAACCCGGACACTGTCAGGCCACAGCCCGCTACCTGGTCGGGCGAACGACGGCGGTCCGCCGCTCACGCAACCGGATGCGCGCAACCGCTCAGAGCCGGGCGTAGGCGTAATGGCCCAGCTCGCGCAGTTTGCGCAGCGCTTCCTCGCGTTCGTCCTCGTCCAGGCCATCGGTCAGGAACACCAGCGTCTGCCCGTTGCGGGCGATGGACAGCACCGCGATGTCGGCCAGCACGCCGTTCTTCGCATCGCGCGCCTCGACCACCGCGGTCGCGAAATTGCCAAGCCCCTGCAGCGATACCAGCCGCACGCGCGATCGCGCGCCGGGCATGCCGGTGTCGATGAAGCCGCTGACCAGGTCGCGGACTTCGTCCTGCGGGGTGTGGCCCTTGGATGGCCATTGCTGCAGCAGCAGGCGGCCGAAGTCGCCATTCCATTCGCAGGCGGCAATGCCGAAGGCATCGTGCCGCTCCGGCCTGCTGCTGACGGTGCTGCTGAAGACCGCGTGCAGTTCCGCATCGGTGATCAGCTCGCATGGCGTGCTGGCCACCGTTGGCGTGGATGCCGCAACGGGCGGCGGTGGCGTGGGTTCGGCCGGAGCGGTTATTTGGGCAGCGGGCGGCGACTTGCCGCACGCCATCAGCAGCGAGGGCATCAGCAGGATCAGGATCAGACGCAGGCGGACGTCGAGGGGGCGACGTGGACGCATGGGAATTCCGGGGAGTGCCGGGTGGGGGAAGCCGGCTTCTGTCCTTTTCAGAACCCCTTTTGCGGCGCTTTCAGGACACCGCGCATGCGCAGCGCGTGCGCCATGCAACAGCAGGCCGCCTGGCGTGGCGGCCTGCGTTCTTGCATCGTCTCCAGATCATTTTCCACGCGCGCCAACCTCGGTCCGGCGCGCGCGGTGAGCGACGGCTTACTTGCCGGTGATTTCGCGGGCGTGTTCCGACAGCACCGGCAGCTGTGCCCGGGTCACGCCATCGACCGGTTGCACACTGAACATGTAGCTCGTGTTCCACCACGCGCCAGCGGCCCAGTAGGTCCAGCCCAGCCACACGTCATCGTTGGCCTGCATGTACTCCAGCATGCCGTCCAGCGCGGTCATGCAGGTGTCGTTATCGGCGGCACCGAATTCTCCGAGGAAGCCGATCTTGTTGTTCGCACGCAGCCATTCGGTGAAGCCCTCGAGCTTGTCCGCGCCGATGGTGGTGCTGACGCAGGTGGCCGAGGTGCCCGAATAATCCTGGTCCAGGTACTGATGCACTTCGTAGGCCAGGTTGGCGGCCGGATCGCTCAGGTTGGCCAGCGCGTCGCCGTTGGACACGCCGCCGCCGGCCGAGGCGCTGTTCCAGCTGTGCGCGCCGGTCCAGGCCACGCCGGGCACCAGCACCAGGTTCTTCGCACCGGTGGCGCGGATCGCATCAATCGCCGCCTGTGCGGCATCGGCCCAGGTCGTGGACGACAGTCCGGCCGGTTCATTCATCAGGCCGAAGATCACGGCATCGTCGTTGGCGAAGGCGCTGGCCAGCTGGCTCCACAGGTCGGCGAAGACCGCATCGGGCACGCTGCTGCTGCCGATCAGCGCGCCGTTGTACTTGGCGTAGTTGTGCGGGTCCAGGATGACTTTCAGGCCATGGTTCCTGGCGCGCGTCACCGCCGTGGTGATGTAGGACAACTGCGCGGCATCCAGCGTGGTGCCGGCCTGGGGCTCCAGCCGCTCCCACAGGAACGGAAGCCGGATCACGTTCATGCCCTGCCCGGCGAAATAGGCAAAGTCGGAATCCGAGGGATACACGTAATTCTTGTACAGCACGCCCGGTTTGACCGATGCGTTGAACTCGGCGCCGGCGAGGTTGACCCCGGCGTACGCGAGGGTGGTCTGGGCGTGTGCGGCGGAGGTGCTGGCCAGTGCGGTGGCAAGGGCCAGTGCGGACAGTGACGTGGGGATCGAAAGGCGCATGGGGGAATTCCTGTCGGGCGTGGCATGGCGGTACGCGCACGCGATGGGGGAGGACGTCGTGCTGGCGGCGGAATCCGTGGCGGCGCGGCGGCGGGTGGCATCCGCGGGTGTGCCGCCTTGACTGACGTCGGCGTGTTGCTCGAGGTACTCCGTCGAAGAGAAACGCAGCTGCATCGCGTGCAGCAGGTCCCGCCCTCTCTTGTCGAAGTCAGCAAGGAATCTCGCATGTCCCATGCCGTGCGCAAGCGATCGAGGGCGGGCATGTCGCGTGTTGTGACAGGGTGCCGTGCACGCGCGTGGCACGGGAAACATTGCATCGCGCGGAACTGTGCATTCGGACACGCGCCTGGAAAAACAGCCGCTCGGGAGAGCGGCTGTCAGGGTGTCGGCGATGGTCGATTTGTGTCCTCAGTCGGCGCTCTGTTTCGCGCCGGTCACCTCACGCGCGTACTTCGACAGCACCGCCATCTGCGGCGTGTCGTTGCCTTCCTTGTCCGGTTGCACGTTGAACATGTAGCTCGGTGGCCACCACCCGCCCGCGGCCCAATAGCTCCAGCCGCGCCACACATCGCCGTTGGTCTGCATGTAGGCCAGCATCTTGTCGAGCGCGGCCAGGCAGGTCGGATCGGTGCTGGCGCCGAACTCGCCCAGGAAGCCGGTCTTGCCGTGTTCGCGCAGCCAGCGGGTGAAGCCTTCCAGCCGGCGCACGCCGATGCTGTCATCGCTGCCGCATTCGGGTTTGGTGCCGGACGAATCCTTGTCGATGTACTGATGGACCTCGAACACCATCTGGTTGGCAGGGTCGGTGAGTTTGGCCAGCGCGTCGCCATTGGAGGTCCCGCGGCCGGCGGTCAGGCTGCCCCAGCTGTGCGCGCCGCTCCAGGCGGTGCCCGGCACCAGGATCAGGTTGTTCGCCCCGGCCGCACGGATCGCGTCGATCGCCGCCTGCGCGGACTGCGCCCAGTCGCTGGCGCCCATGTCGTGCGGCTCGTTCATCAGGCCGAATAGCACCCGCGGATTGTTGGCGAAGGCGGGCTCCCTGGCCAGGCGTGTCCACAGGTCGGTGAAGACCTCCACGGGCACTGCGTCGCTGCCGATCTTCTGGCCGTTGTACCGGGCGTAGTTGTGGATATCCAACAGCACGCTGATGCCGTGCTTGGATGCGGTTTCCACGGTTTTCTGCAGCAGCTTGAGCTGGGTCGGGTCGAACTCGCCCTTAGGCTGCGGCTGCAGGCGCTCCCACAGGAACGGCAGCCGCACCACGTTCATGCCCTTGCTGGCGAAGTAGACGAAATCCTTCTCCGATGGGTAGGTGTAGTCCTTGAACAGCGTGCCGGGCTTCTGGCTGGACTTGAACTCGGCGCCGGCCAGATTGACGCCGGCGTACTGCAGCACGCGCTGCTGGGCCATGGCCGCCAGTGGCGTGCCTGCCATTGCGAGCGCCAGCAGCAGGCCGGGGGTGCGGAAGAGGGTCGGGCGCATGGGCAACTCCTGGCATGCGGCCACCACGGCGCCGTCGTCAGCGAAGGATCGCGGGGTGGCCATGGCAGCAACGCAGGCTGCGGTGGGGGAAGGCGGATGCATCGCCGCGACCAGCCTAGGTCATCCAATGCAACCGCAGGATGAAACCGATACCGTCGCCTGCCTGACCGTGCAGTCAGGCCGTTCCACTCAGTGCGCGGCGCGCGGGCGCAGCACCAGCAGGGTCAGGGCGCCGCCCAGCAGGCCCCAGAACGCGGCGCCGATGCCGGCCAGGGTCAGTCCCGAGGCGGTGATCAGGAAGGTCACCAGCGCGGCCTCGCGGCTACCTTCGTCCTTCAACGCACCGCTCAGGCTGCCGCCGAGCGTGCCCAGCAGGGCGATGCCGGCGATGGCCATCACCAGTTCTTTCGGGAAAGCCGCCAGCAGGGTCACCACGGTCGCGCCGAACAGCCCGACGACCAGGTAGATCACGCCCGCCCAGACCGCGGCCATGTAGCGACGCGCCGGATCGGGATGGGCTTCGGGGCCCATGCAGATCGCGGCGGTGATCGCGGCCAGGTTCAGCGAGAACGCACCGAACGGCGCCAGCAGCACGTTCAGCGCGCCAGTCCAGCCGATCACCGGCGACACCGGTACCTGGTAGCCCGATGCACGGATCACCGCCACGCCGGGCACGTTCTGCGAGGCCATGGTCACCACGAACATCGGCAGTGCCAGGCCCAGCAGCGCGGCGAAGGAAAAACTGGGCGTGACCCAGGCCGGTCGCGCCGGCGCCAGGGTGACGCCACCCAGGTGCAGCAACCCGCTGCTGGCCGCCACCAGGATGCCCACCAGCAGCGTGGCGATCACCGCATAGCGCGGCCACAAGCGTCGTGTGAGCAGGTAAACGGCCAGCATCGCCAGCACCAGCGCCGGCTGGGTCTTCAGCGCGACGAAGGTATCCAGGCCGAAGCGCAGCAATACGCCGGCCAGCATGCCTGCGGCCAGCGGCAGCGGAATGCGGCCGAGCATCTTCTCGAACACGCCGGAGAATCCCGCGATCGCCACCAGCACGGCGCACACCACGAATGCGCCGATCGCATCGGACAGCGGCAGGCCGGTGGTGGTCGCCGCCAGCATCGCCGCCGCGGGCGTGGACCACGCCGTCACCACCGGCACCCGATAGCGCAGTGACAGCCCGATGCAGGTCACGCCCATGCCTAGCCCTAACGCCAGGATCCACGAGCTGATCTGCGCCTGGCTGGCGCCGACCGATTGGGCCGCCTGGAACACGATCACCGCCGAACTGGCGAAGCCCACCAGCACCGTGACAAAGCCGGCCGCGAGCGCCGACAGGGAGGAATCGCGCAGGACGCGGGTGGGGGACGAAACGGACATCGGCGCAACTTTCTTCAAGGCGGCCGCCGGTTGGACCGGTGCCGGTGGAAGCAGGCGCGGTTCGCGCCTGCGTTGGATCAGCCCAGCAGCGAGGTCACGATGCTGGCGGCGGCGTCGCGGCCTTCGGCCACGGCGGTCACGACCAGGTCGGCGCCGCGCACTGCGTCGCCACCGGCGAACAGCTTCGGGTTGGTGGTCTGGTAGGGCAGGCGGCCATCGGCTTCGCCACCGGCGATGATGCGGCCGTTGGACTGGCCTTCCACGCCCACCGCCGACAGCCATTCGGGCAGGGTCGGCGAGAAGCCGAAGGCGATGATCACCACGTCGGCGTCCAGCAGCGATTCGCTGCCTGCAATCGGCTCGGCGTTCTGGCGGCCGCGAGCGTCGGGTTCACCCAGGCGGGTTTCGACCACCTGCACCGCGCTGACCTTGCCATCGGCACCGGCTTCCACCGATAGCGGCTGGCGATTGAACAGGAAGCGCACGCCTTCTTCGCGCGCGTTGGCCACTTCGCGCGCGCTGCCGGGCATGTTGGCCTCGTCGCGGCGGTAGGCACAGGTGACCTTGGCCGCTCCCAGGCGGATCGCGCTGCGCACGCAGTCCATGCCGGTGTCGCCGCCGCCCAGCACGACCACGCGCTTGCCGGTCAGGTCGGGCAGGGTGATCTTGTCTTCCCAGCCGGCAATCGGCCGGCCCCAGGTGTCGCCGCCGGTGACGATGCGCGCGTTCTGCACCAGGAACGGCAGCGCCGGCAGCACGCCTTCCAGGTCCTGGCCGGGCAGGCCGCCATCGGTGTAACGGTAGGCGCCGGTGCCCAGGAACACCGCGTCGAACTCTTCCAGCAGCTGGGCGACCGATACATCGCGGCCGACTTCAACGCCCAGACGGAACTCCACGCCCATGCCTTCCAGCACGTGGCGGCGGGTGGCGATGACCGACTTGTCCAGCTTGAAGCTGGGGATGCCGAACTGCAGCAGCCCGCCGATCTGTTCGTAACGGTCGAACACCACGGCGTGGATGCCGGCATGGGCCAGCTTGTCGGCGCAGGCCAGGCCGGCCGGGCCCGCGCCGATCACAGCCACGCGCTTGCCGGTGGGCGTGACGCTGGACATGTCCGGGCGCCAGCCGGTGGCCAGGGCGGTGTCGACGATGTACTTCTCGACCGCGCCGATGGTCACCGCGCCGAATTCCTCCAGCGTGCAGCTGCCTTCGCACAACCGATCCTGCGGACACACCCGGCCGCAGACTTCCGGCAGCGGGTTGGTGGAATGGCACAGGGTGGCCGCTTCGTGGATGCGGTTTTCCTGGACCAGCTGCAGCCACTGCGGGATGGCGTTGTGGACCGGGCACTTCCAGCTGCAGTACGGGTTGCCGCAGTCCAGGCAGCGACCAGCCTGGTACTGGGCGTCGGCCTTGTCGAACTTGCCGTACAGCTCGCCCCAGTCGCCGGACGTGCGCAGCTCCACCGGGATGCGCTGGGGCATCTGGCGGGGCAATTCGAGGAACTGGAAGGCTTGCTTGCGGCTCATGGCGTGTCTCGGCTCAGTCGTGCGCCCGGCGTGTTCGGCCGGGCAATGCGGCGTGCGTGGAAGGAAGGTCGAAGCGGTCGGCGCGCGGGTTACGCGCGCGCCGGTTTTCGCGTGTCCTTGCCAGGCAGGCGCGGTGCGGCAGGGCGGTGGATCATCACGCGGCCCTGCGCAGGGCGTCGGTCAGCGATTCGATGCTGGCCGCCTTCGGCTTCACCAGCCAGAACTTGCCGATGTAGTCGCGGAACTCATCCAGGATCTGCTGGGCCCAGATGCTGCCGGTGAGTTCCCGGTGGCGCTGGATCAGCGTGTGGATGTGCTGGCGGTAGTTCTCGAAGCCTTCCGGGCTGATCCGGTGGATGTCGATCAGCTCGTGGTTGTAGCGGTCGACGAAGTCGCGATCCATGTCCAGCACATAGGCCAGGCCACCGGTGAAGCCGGCGCCGAAGTTCAGCCCGGTACGGCCCAGCACCATCACCACGCCGTCGGTCATGTATTCGCAGCAGTGGTCGCCGGCGCCTTCGATCACCGCCAGCGCGCCGGAGTTGCGCACGCCGAACCGCTCGCCGGCACGGCCCGCGGCAAACAGCTCGCCGCCGGTGGCGCCGTACAGGCAGGTGTTGCCGATGATCGCGGTGTTGCGGGCCTCGAAGCGCGCGCCGCGCGGCGGACGCACCACCAGCCGGCCGCCGGCCATGCCCTTGCCGACGTAGTCGTTGGCTTCGCCTTCCAGCTCCATGTGCAGGCCGCCGGCGTTGAACGCGCCGAAACTCTGCCCGGCGCTGCCGCGGAAGCGCAGGTGCAGCGGCGTATCGGCCATGCCCTGGTTGCCGTGGACCCTGGCGATGGCGCCGGACAGGCGCGTGCCGATCGAGCGGTCGGTGTTGTGGATCAGGAAGCGGTGTTCGCCACCGGCCTTGGTCCGGATCGGTTCGGCCAGCAGGCCATCGAGCTGGGTCGCCAGGCTGTCGGGCGATTCATACAGGCGCTGCGCGCCGCAGCTGCTGCTGTCGAACTGAGCGCCGGCCAGCAGGCGCGACAGATCGACGTTGACGCCTTCGCGCGGAGAGACGTTGAGCTGTTCCAGCAGGTCGGTGCGGCCGATGATTTCATCCAGCGACCTGGCGCCCAGGTAGGACAGCCACTGGCGCACTTCCTCGGTGAGCAGGCGGAAGTAATTTTCCACGCGCTCGGGCAACCCGGTGAAGTACTCCGCGCGCAGGCGCTCGTCCTGGGTGGCCACGCCGGTGGCGCAGTTGTTGAGGTGGCAGATGCGCAGGTACTTGCAGCCCAGCACGATCATCGGACCGGTGCCGAAGCCGAAGCTGTCGGCGCCCAGCAGCGCGGCCTTGACCACGTCCAGGCCGGTCTTCAGGCCGCCGTCGGTCTGCAGCACCACGCGGTCGCGCAGCTGGTTGACCACCAGCGCGTGGTGCGATTCGGCCACGCCCAGTTCCCACGGGCCGCCGGCATAGCGGATCGAGCTGAGCGGGCTGGCACCGGTGCCGCCATCGTGGCCGGACACGGTGATCAGGTCCGCGCCGGCCTTGACCACGCCCGCGGCAATCGTGCCGACGCCGGCATGGCTGACCAGCTTCACCGACACCAGCGCGGTCGGGTTGACCTGCTTGAGGTCGTAGATCAGCTGGGCCAGGTCTTCGATGGAATAGATGTCGTGGTGCGGCGGCGGCGAGATCAGGCCGATGCCGGGCTTGGCGTAGCGCAGCTTGGCGATCAGTTCGTTGACCTTGTGGCCGGGCAGCTGGCCGCCTTCGCCGGGCTTGGCGCCCTGGGCGACCTTGATCTGCAGCACTTCGGCGTTGACCAGGTATTCGGGGGTCACGCCGAAGCGGCCGGAGGCGACCTGCTTGATCTTGGAGCGCTTCTCGGTGCCGTAGCGGACCGGATCCTCGCCACCTTCGCCGGAGTTGCTGCGCCCGCCCAGGCGGTTCATCGCGATGGCCAGCGCTTCGTGCGCCTCGGGCGAGAGCGCCCCCAGGCTGATGGCGGCGGTGTCGAAGCGACGCAGGATCTCCGACGCATCGGCGACCTGGTCCAGCGGCGTGGGCGTGTCGGACTTCTTCAGCACCAGCATGTCGCGCAGGGCCGACGGCGGACGGTGGTTCACCGCATCGGCGTACTTCTGCCAGTCGCCCTGCTGGCCACTGCGCGCCGCGCGCTGCAGGGTCAGCACCACGTCCGGGTTGTACATGTGGTATTCGCCGCCATGCACGTACTTGATCAGGCCGCCGACTTCGGGCTTGAGCAGGTCGTTCCAGGCGCGTGCGCTGAGCTGGCGCGCTTCGGTATCCAGGCGGGCCAGGCCGGCGCCGCCAACGCGCGAGGCGGTGCCGGTGAAGCACAACTCCACCACGTCATCGTCCAGGCCGATGATCTCGAACAGCTGCGCGGCGCGGTAGCTGGCGATGGTGGCGATGCCCATCTTGGAGATGATCTTGGACAGGCCCTTGTAGATGCCCTTGCGGTACTTGCGGCCGATCTGGGCCTGCTCGCCGCCCTTCTTCAGCTGCAGGATGCCGCGACGACCCAGGTCGAACAGGGTCTGGTAGGCCAGGTACGGATACACCGCGGTGGCGCCATAGCCCAGCAGGCAGGCCATGTGGTGTGCATCGCGCGCGGTGCCGGTTTCGATGATCAGGTTGACGTCGCAGCGCAGGCCGGCGCGTGAGAGGTGGTGATGCACCGCGCCGGTGGCCAGCAGTGCATGGACCATCGGCCGGTCGGTGGTCGGGTAGCGGTCGGACAGCAGCAGCATGACCATGCCGTCGCGCGCGGCGGCTTCGGCGGCGGCGCAGATCCGTTCGATGCCGGCCTTCAGCCCTTCCTCGACGCTGTAGGACAGGTCGATCAGCCGGTTCTTGGCCGCGTACTGCTCCATCTTCAACAGCTGGCGCAGCTTGCGCTGGCTCAGCACCGGCGAATTCAGGATGACGTGGTTCACCGTCTCCGGGCCGGCGTGGAAGATGTTGGTCTCCCGGCCCAACTGGGTGGACAGCGACATGACGCAGTCTTCGCGCAGCGGATCGATCGGCGGGTTGGTGACCTGCGCGAACGCCTGGCGGAAATAGTCGTACAGCGGCCGGGTGTGCTGGCTCAGCACCGCCATCGGCGTGTCGTCGCCCATCGAGCCGGTGGCTTCCTGCTCCATCTCGGCCAGCGGGCGCAGCACCTGCTCCACTTCCTCGGTGCTGAGCTGGAACAGCTTGTGGTAGCTGCGCAGGGTCTTCTCGTCGAAGGGTTCCTCGACCAGCGACGGATCGATCAGCTCGGTCTGCAGGTAGGTCACGCCCTGCTGCAGCCACTGCTTGTACGGCGCGCGCGCGCGATTGACGCGGTCGATGGCGTCCGAATCCAGCAGGTCGCCGCGCTTGAGGTCGATGGCCATCATCTCGCCCGGGCCCAGCTTGCCCTTGCGGGTGATGCGTTCGGCCGGCAGTTCCCACACGCCGGCTTCGGAGGCGACCAGGAAGTGACGGTCGGAACTCAGCATCCAGCGCGCCGGGCGCAGGCCGTTGCGGTCGAGCATGCACGCGGCATAGCGGCCGTCGCAGGCGACGATGCCGGCCGGGCCGTCCCACGGCTCGGTGTTCAGGCCGTAGAACTCGTAGAACGCGGCCAGGTCCGAATCCTTGAACTCCAGCGACTGGGTTGCCGGCGGCACCAGGATGCGCAGCGCCTGCAGCAGGTCCATGCCACCGGCGATCAGCAGCTCCAGCATGTTGTCCAGGCTCTGCGAATCGGAGCCGTGCATGGAGATGACCGGGTTGAACTGGCCGATGTCGAACTTCGGCGTCTTCCACACCTTGCTGCGCGCCTGCGCCCAGGAGCGGTTGCCTTCGATGGTGTTGATCTCGCCGTTGTGGGCGAGCATGCGGAACGGGTGCGCCAGCGGCCAGCGCGGCAACGTGTTGGTCGAGAAACGCTGGTGGAACACGATCGCGCTGGAGGTCAGGTCGCTGCGCTGCAGGTCCTGGAAGAAGGTGGACAGCTTGTCCGGCAGCACCATGCCCTTGTAGCCGATCGAATGCGGCGACAGGGTGACCACGTAATAGTCATTGGTGGCTTCGCGCACGGCCTGTTCGCTGCGGCGACGTGCCAGGAACAGGCCCAGGGTGAAGGCCTCCACGTCCTGGCCTTCGCCGGCTTCGACGAAGATCTGTTCGATGCGCGGCAGGGTGCTCTTGGCCAGTTCGCCGCACACCGATTCGTCGGTCGGCGGCACGCGCCAGCCGCGCACGCGCGCGCCGACGGTGGCCAGTTCGGCTTCCAGTTGGGTGCGGCATTGCGCGGCCAGGTCGGCATCGTTGGGCAGGAACACCAGGCCCGAGGCAAACGTCGCGCCGAGCGAAATATTCGCCTCGCGCGCCAGCGCCCGCAGGAAGGCATCCGGTTTGCGGATCAGCAGGCCGCAGCCGTCGCCGGTCAGGCCGTCGGCGGCGACGCCACCGCGGTGGGTCATGCGCGACAGCGCAGCGATGGCGGTATCGACGAGCTGGCGCGATGGCTGATCGTCCAACTGCGCGACCATGCCGAAACCACAGGCATCGCGTTCATCGTTGGGGTCGTACAGCCCGTGGCGGTTGCGGGGGGCCATTGGTGCTACCTCAAAACAGGGAGGGTGAGGCGGCACCCGTGCCCTTCATTGGGCGGCGCAGACGAGTAGAGGTGTCACCGGACTTGCGATAACACCACAAGTTGGTGCGCCGCCGCAACGGTCGCGCCAACATGGTGCGCAGACGGTTTCAGGGGCAACGAAAAAGCGGTGCGCGCATCGCCGCAATGCCGCCAGAACCGGGCACTTCCTGCCTCAGCCGCAGCGCACTGAAACGGCCACGCCCTGGTCGTCGACTTCGATGTTCAGGCGCGCGGCGTTGAATTCCATGGTTACGGCCTGGTCGGGCTTGAGCAGGCGCACACTGGACGCGCCGGCATCGCCCTTGGCTTGGGTGGTGTCGGCCTCGGTCGGCGTCTTGCCGACGATCCACTGGGCCTGGGTGGCATCGCAGGCGTTGGCATCGGCCGGCGGAGCGGCATCAGGCGTGCTGGTGGCCGCGGCTTCGGCGCGTTGCTCGGACTGGGCGACGGCCTGTTGCTGTTCGTCCGGCGCAGGACCGCTGCACGCGGCCAGGGACAGGACAAGCAGGGACAGCGGCAGGACGATGCGTGACATGCGAAGGCTCCGGACAGTGAGGAGCCATGTTAACCATCGGCGACGTGCCTGCGCGGACGCCTGGCGGTGTTTTGATGGCCATCGCGGCACCTTGGACGGCGCGTGGCCTGTGCCCCGCGCCCTGCTTCCACCACCGTCCGGGGCGGCGCGGGCCTTGGCAATCAGGCGCGTGCCCAGGCGGCCGTGTTGAAAACGAGAAGGCCGACGCTGGCGCCGGCCTTCCGCGTTCTGTCGTGATTTCCCTGAGGCGGCCGTGATGGTGGCCGGTGCGGGAAACGCCAACCTCAGTTGGCGGCGACCTGGGTGCCGCTACAGCTGACGGCGGTGATCGCGTTGTTGTCGCCGATCTGCACGTTGACGGTCGAGCCGCCTTCGGTCGATGCGGCATCGCCGTTGCCGCCGGTGGTCAGCGCCGTGCTGTCACTGTCCACGCGGATGCGCTCCAGCGTGGGCTGCGCGGCGGCCAGGCCGACCGCGCCCTTGACCATGTCGGTGTGGCAGGTGCCGGAAATGGTGCCGTCCAGCGGTTCGAACGCCAGCGGCGCCGAGGCACAGGCGGACAGGGCAAGTGGCAGGGCAACGGCTACGGCAACAAGGGCAAGGCGCATGTGGGTCTCTCCGGTCGGGCGCGAACGCAGCGAAGCATTGCCCGCTACGTGTTGAGGCTTGATGAAACTCGGTGTCGATGTTGTCAAAAAGTCTCCTTGGCCCGCGCTGACGGAATGGCTCAAAGCCGCGTCAACATCCGGCAAGGCATCGTCGCTTGCGGCATTCGTCAGTACGGCCGAAGACTGCACCAGCTGACCCCGGGCCATGGCCTGGTCGCCCGAGCAGATTTCGTCATCGACCAGCGCAACCCGGCGCCGGGTTCCGGCAAATGAAGATGGACATAGGCGTTGCAGGGTGCACCGCGGTGCGTGAGGTCCACTGGAGGCGTGGCACGCGTAACGGCGACCATGCCGGTGCAAGCGGTGCTGCATGAAGTCTTCGATACGCGGCATCGACTGCATTCGATAACAGCCTTGGACACGCCGGAGCGCGTGGAATTTATGCATTCTTTACGCCGGGCGGTCGTGTGTGCCGTGGAGACTTTACGCAGCGCGGCCGGACCATGGCGACCTTGCGGCGGAGCGGTTCCGCCTGGGGTGACAACAACATGTGTGTGCGTCAGTTCAAACGCGCGCTGCCGGCCATCGGCCTGGCGGCGGCTTCCCTGTTCGGCCCGGCCGCGCAGGCTTCAACGCTCTCGGGCAATGCCACCCTGACCAACGATTACGTCTGGCGCGGGACCACCCAGACCCAGGGCGATTTCTCCACGCAGGCCGGGGTGAAGTGGGCCGCCGACAGCGGCATCTACGCATCGGCCTGGGGCTCGAACGTCGAGTTTTCGCCTGAGACCCATGCCAGCAGCGAACTGGATCTGGTCGTTGGCTGGAGCGGCGCGCTGTCGACGGACTGGACCCTCGATACCAGCCTGACCCATTACCGCTATCCGTCGACCACGGTCGATCTCGACTGGACCGAGCTGGGCGCGACGCTGACCTGGAAGCAGCACAGCTGGCTGCAGGTCGGCTGGTCCAACGACGTGCTCGCCACCGACGCGACCGGCACCTACGCGCAGCTCGGGACGCGCGTGCCGCTGGGCGAGGCCTGGCGCATCGAAGGCGCGGTCGGCCACTACTGGCTAGACAACGCCTATGGCGACAGCTACTCGCACGCCCAGCTCGGCGCGGTGTGGGCGTTCAAGGCCCCGTTCGAACTGCGCGTGACCTGGCACGACACCGACCATGCCGCCCGCGCGCTGTTCCCCGGCCTGGCCGGGTCGCGCGTGGAAGCGGCCGTGCAAGCGTCCTTCTGATCTGGAGATGTGCCATGCCTGGCTGGCTTGCGTTGTTCTGCGGTGCGCTGGTGCTGATTGCCGCCGCCTACCTGCTGTACGTCGTGCTGCGTCCTGAAGACTTCTGAGGACGCCGACATGACCCAAACCCTTCTCCTGTTCGTCATCGCCATCGCGTTGGCCTGGCCGCTGGGCCTGTACCTGGCGCGGGTGATGCGCGGTGCGCCGATGCGCGGCGATCGCGTCTTCGGCCTGATCGAAAAGCCGCTGTACGCGCTGTTGGGCACCCGGCCCGGCCGCGGCATGTCCTGGCGCGGCTATGTCGGCGCGTTCCTGCTGAGCAATGCCATCGTCGGCGGACTGACCTGGGTCGTGTTCATGACCCAGGCATGGCTGCCGCTCAATCCCGATGCGATTCCCAACATGCGCTGGGATACCGCGCTGCACACGGTGGTGTCGTTCCTGACCAACACCAACCAGCAGCATTACTCGGGCCAGGCGCAGCTGTCGTATCTGTCGCAGATGACCGGCATCGTCGGCCTGCAGGTGGTGACGCCGCTGATGGGCCTGGCCCTGGCAGTGGCGACGCTGCGCGGGTTCTTCCCCGATGACGCGCGCCGCAGCGAGGGCGACGACCGCAGCATCAACGTGGGCAATTACTACGCCGACGTGATCCGCGCCAGCGTGCGCTTCATGCTGCCACTGTGCCTGGTGTGGACGCTGCTGCTGACCAGCCAGGGCGTGCCGTCCACGCTGCAGGCCGGTCCCACCGCCACGCCGGTCGAACAGGGCACCGCGTTCACCGCGCAGAAGATCCCGCTGGGCCCGGTCGCGGCGATGGTCGCCGTCAAGCAGCTGGGCTCCAACGGCGGCGGCTGGTACGGCCCCAACAGCGCCATGCCGCTGGAGAACCCGACCCCGCTGTCCAACTTCATCGAGCTGCTGGGCATCGTCCTGATCCCGCTGGCCATCGTCTTCATGGTCGGTGGCTTCACCGGGCGCAGGAAGCTCACCGGCCTGGTGTTCGGCAGCATGCTGGTGATGTCGGTGTTGTCCACCGGCGCCTCGCTGTGGTCGGAAGGCCACTCGGCCACCGCCGCCAGCCCGCTGCTGATGGAAGGCAAGGAGCTGCGCTTCGGCGTCGATGGCTCGGCGTTGTGGTCCGCGCTCACCACCCAGGTCAACAACGGCTCGGTCAATGCGATGCATGACTCGCTGGCGCCGCTGACGGGTGGTGTCGCGATGGTCAACATGCTGGTCAACGCGATCTGGGGCGGCGTGGGCTGCGGGCTGCTGCAGTTCATCGTCTACCTGCTGCTGACCGTGTTCCTGGCCGGGCTGATGACCGGGCGCACGCCGGAGATCTTCGGCCGCAAGATCGAAACGCCGCAGGTGCGCCTGCTGGCGCTGCTGATCCTGCTGCAGCCGATCGTGGTGCTGGGTTTCACCGCCTTCACCCTGGCCATCCCGTCGATCACCGGCAACTCCAATCCAGGTTTCCACGGCATCAGCCAGGTGTTCTACGAGTACACCTCGGCCTTCGCCAACAACGGTTCGGGTTTCGAAGGGCTGGGCGATGGCACGGTGTGGTGGAACCTGAGTTGCGTGGCGGTGCTGCTGCTGGGCCGCTTCCCGGCGCTGATCATCCCGCTGGTGGTGGCCGCGCAGTTGGGCGCCAAGCGCCGTGCGCCCGAGTCGCCGGGCAGCCTGCAGATCGAGACGCCCACCTTCGCCCTGACCCTGATCGCGGTGATCGCCGTGCTGACCGTGCTGCAGTTCATGCCGGCGCTGGTGCTGGGCCCGGTCGCCGAACACCTTGCGCTCAACGCGCACTAAGGCCTTTCCAATGAACACGACAACCCTTCCCTCCCATCGCGCCAAACAAAAGCTCATCGACGGTGCCGGCCTGCGCGCGGCCTTGCGCGATGCCGTGCTGAAGTTGAACCCGGCCAAGCTGGCGCACAGCCCGGTGATGGCCGTGGTCATGGCCGGCACGCTCGTCAGCCTGATTGTCACGCTGAGCGGCAACGCGCCGCTGGGCTTCGGCCTGACGGTCAGCGCGATCCTGCTGCTGACGGTGCTGTTCGGCAATTTCGCCGAAGCCATCGCCGAGGCGCGCGGCCGCGGGCAGGCCGCTTCGCTGCGCAGTGCACGCCAGGATCTTGTGGCGCGCAAGGTCGATACGGTGCGTGGCCACGCCCATGAGGCGCGCACGCCGGCCTCCGAGCTGCGCACCGGCGATTACGTGATCGTTTCGGCCGGCGAGTTCGTCCCGGCCGATGGCGAGATCGTGCGCGGCCTGGCGACCATCAACGAGGCTGCCGTCACTGGCGAATCGGCCCCGGTGCTGCGCGAGGCCGGTACCGATCGCAGCGGCGTGATCGGCGGGACCAAGGTGTTGACCGACGAGATCGTGGTGAAGATCACCGCCGAGCCGGGGCACAGCTTCCTGGACCGCATGATCGCCCTGGTCGAAGGCGCCAACCGGCAGAAGACGCCCAACGAGATCGCGCTGACGCTGCTGTTGGCGGCGATGACGCTGACCTTCCTGATCGTGGTGGCCACGCTGCCGGCAATCGGTGCGTTCGTCGGCGTGCGCGTGGATCCGCTGTTGCTGATCGCGCTGCTGGTGTGCCTGATCCCGACCACCATCGGCGGCCTGCTGCCGGCGATCGGCATCGCCGGCATGAACCGCGCGCTGGCCGCCAACGTGCTGGCCAAATCCGGCAAGGCGGTGGAAGTGGCCGGCGACGTCGACGTGCTGCTGCTGGACAAGACCGGCACCATCACCCACGGCGACCGCCAGGCCACGGTGTTCCATGCGCTGGCGGGCGTGGACGCGTCGCAGCTGCGCGAGGCGGCGCTGCTGTCCTCGTTGGCCGACCCGACGCCGGAAGGAAAATCCATCGTCAGGCTGGCGCGCGAACAGGGCTGCGCCACGGCAGAACCTGAAGTTGCCGATTACCTCGCCTTCAGCGCCCAGACGCGCATGTCCGGTGTGGACGTGGCCGGGCGCGCGATCCGCAAGGGCGCCACCGATGCCATCGCCCGCCATGTGGCCGAACTGGGTGGCAGCGTGCCGCCGGAACTGGCCGGTCGCGTCGCGCAGGTCGCGCGCGGCGGCGCCACGCCGCTGGTGGTGGCCGAAGGGCGCCACGTGCTGGGCGTGGTCGAGCTGTCGGACGTGGTCAAGCACGGCATCAAGGAGAAGTTCGCCCGCCTGCGCGAGATGGGCATCCGCACGGTGATGATCACCGGCGACAACCCGCTGACCGCCGCGGCCATCGCCGCCGAGGCCGGCGTCGACGACTACATCGCCGAAGCGAAACCCGAGGACAAGCTGGCCCGCATCCGCGCCGAGCAGGCCGGCGGGCGCCTGGTGGCGATGGTCGGCGACGGCACCAACGATGCGCCGGCGCTGGCCCAGGCCGACGTGGGCCTGGCGATGAATTCCGGCACTCAGGCGGCGAAGGAAGCCGGCAACATGGTCGACCTGGACAGCGATCCGGCCAAGCTGCTGCAGGTGGTGGAAGTGGGCAAGCAGCAACTGATCACGCGCGGCGCGTTGACCACCTTCTCACTGGCCAACGACGTGTCCAAGTACTTCGCGATCCTGCCGGCGCTGTTCGCCGCGGCGCCCGCTTCTATTGGTATGGGGTCGATGGCTGCGCTCAACGTGATGCACCTGTCCAGCCCGCGCAATGCGGTGCTGGCGGCGCTGATCTTCAACGCACTGGTCATCCCGGCGCTGATTCCGCTGGCCCTGCGCGGCGTGCGTTTTCGTCCGGCTACGGCCACGGTGCTGCTGCGTCGGAACATGCTGGTCTACGGCGTAGGCGGTGTGGCGCTGCCGTTCGTGGCGATCAAGCTGATCGACCTGTTGCTGGCCGCGGTGGTGGGCGCATGAGCCGCGTCGACCTCGCCCACCTGCTTGCGTCCTTACCCAACAAGAACCCCGTTCGAGGTATCGCCATGTCGTCCCCTGTATTGCATGGCCGCGCCGCGTGGCGCCCGGCCATCGTGCTGTCGTTGATCACGTTGGTTGGATTGGGCCTGGTCTATTCGCTGGCCGGCACCGGGCTGGGACGCGCTGCGTTTCCGGACCAGGCCACCGGCAGCTTGGTCCGCCAAGGCGAGACGGTGGTCGGTTCGTCGCTGATTGCCCAGCCGTTCACCGGCGCGGGCTGGTTCCATCCGCGTCCATCGGCTGCCAGCTACGACCCGATGGCCGCGGCCGGCAGCAACCAGGCGCGCAGCAATCCTGATCTGCGCAAGCGCGTCGACGCAGCGATCAGCGAAGTGGCTGCGCGCGAGGGTGTGGCGCGTGCAGATGTGCCTTCGGACCTGGTGACCCAGTCCGGTGGTGGGCTGGATCCGGACATCTCGCCGGCTGCGGCGCGCATCCAGGTTGCACGTGTGGCACGGGCGCGTGGTTTACCGGTCGAGCAGGTGGAGGCGCTGGTGCAGGCGCATACGTTGGGGCCGCAGTTTGGGGTGTTGGGGCAGGCGCGGGTGAATGTGTTGAAGTTGAATCTGGCGTTGGAGGCGGTGGTTGCTCGGCGTTGATTGCTTGTGGGTTTGGATGGTTTATGTGCGTCATGCGGAACGAAGGCAAAGGCAAAGGCTTTCACGCCGCTTCGCGGCGCGAGCTACTTTTGTACTTGTCAAAAGTAGCCAAAACCGCCAGCACCGTCCCAAAGAGGGGATTGAAAACACTCGCCGATGCTGCGCATCGGTGCCCTGCGCTCCTCGCCTGAAATGGCACGGCGCGGGAACTCGCTACGCTCAGACACCCGCGCCTCTTCGTCCATTTCAGCCTGCGGTGCTCGGTTCGCTTTAAGGCGCTGAACGTCAGAATCAAGATCAACATCTGAGCAACAGCAACAGCAACAGCAACAGCAACAGCAACAGCAACAGCAACAGCAACAGAAACAGAAAGAAACGCAGGATCACCGGAACGAGCGTTGCAACAGAATTGTCACGTGCAATAAAAAGAACGTTTTCAACATTTATCGGGTGAACGCAGATCAGAGCCGAAGCAAACTTTGGCTTGGCTTGGCTTGGCTTGGCTTGGCTTGGCGGGCCTGTGGTGCTGAGTCTTGCCGCACTCTTCAATCCGTCATTCCCGCGAAGGCGGGAATCCAAGGACTTTGATTTCTTACAGCTCACCTGGTGAATCTAGACGCTGATTCATTTCTTTGAGGAAGCAACGTCCCTGGGTTCCCGCCTTCGCGGGAATGACGATCTGAAAGGGTGCAGCGCGATACTCGTCGCTGCCGCTGCCGCTGCCGCTGCCGCTGCCGCTGCCGCTGCCGCTGCCGCTGCCGCTGCCGCTGCCGCTTCGGCTTTTGCTGTTCGCGCTTGATCCAACCGAGCCGTAAAGCGAGCCGAGCACCGGAGCTGGGCGTGGCCGAAGAGGCGCGGTGTTTGAGCGCAGCGAGTTCCGCGCCGTGCCGCGTCCAGCGAGGAGCACAGGGCACCGGCGCAGCGCGCCGGCGAGTGTTTTCAATCCCCTTTTTGGGACCGGCGAAGACGGTTTTGCCTACTTTTGCCAAGACAAAAGTAGGGCGTGCCGCGCAGCGGCGCGAACGCTCTGCTTCTGATCTCCACACAGCCAAAGCACCTCATGCCACAACCTGCGACAAAAGCAGACAATCCCCAACCATGACCGACTCCCGCACCCGCCAGGCCGACGCCCTCATCGACGGCCTTGCGCGCGAACACGGCGGCAAGCTCACCGTGTTCCTCGGCGCCGCGCCCGGCGTGGGCAAGACCTACGCCATGCTCAGCCGCGCGCGCGAGCAGCTCAAGCGCGGCACCGACCTGGTGATCGGCATCGTCGAGACCCATGGCCGCAGCGAGACCGCCGCACTCACCGAAGGCCTGCCGCAGCAGCCACGCCGGCGCATGGAGCACCAGGGCCGCCTGCTGGACGAGCTGGACCTGGACGCACTGCTGGCGCGCAAGCCGGCGCTGGTGCTGGTGGACGAACTGGCGCACCGCAATGTGCCGGGCAGCCGGCATGAGCGTCGCTGGCAGGACGTGGTGGAGTTGCTCGATGCCGGCATCGATGTGTGGACCACGGTCAACGTCCAGCACCTGGAAAGCCTCAACGACATGGTCCTGCGCATCACCGGCGTGCGCGTGTCCGAGACCGTGCCCGATGTGGTGTTCGACCAGCTGAACGACATCGTGCTGGTGGACATCCCGCCGCGCGAACTGGTCGAACGCCTGCAACAGGGCAAGGTCTATTTGCCGGAACAGGCGGCGCAGGCGCTGCAGGCGTTCTTCTCACCCTCGAACCTGACCGCGCTGCGTGAGCTGGCCATGCAGACCGCGGCCGAGCACGTGGACAACGCCTTGCGCGAGACGCATGCCGCGCGCGGGCAGACCGGCACGCCGGTGCGCCGGCGCGTGCTGGTGGCCATCGATGGCGGCGGCCAGAGCGAGTACCTGGTGCGCGTGGCGCGGCGTCTGGCCGAACGCCGCGGCGCGCCGTGGACGGTTGTGACCGTGCAGCGGCGCGCGTTCGATCCCGACACCCAGCAGGAAATCGACCAGGCCTTTGCCCTGGCGCGACGCCTGGGTGGCGACACCGAGCTGCTGCATGGCCCGGGCATCGCCGATGCGCTGCTGGACTGCGCCGGGCACAACAGCGTGTCGACGCTGGTGCTGGGCCGCACGCGCGAGCGGCCGTTGGCGCGGATGATCAACCGCACGCTGACCCAGCAGCTGATCCAGCATGGCGCCCACCTGGAGATCAACATCGTCAGCACGCCGCTGGCACGGGCCCGCGCGCGTCGCGCCGCGCATGGGATCGGCACGCGCCTGGCTCGTCACGATGTGTTGCTGGTGCTGGCCGCCACGTTGGCTGCGGTTGGCCTGTCGTGGCTGGCGCAGCGCTGGATCGGCCTGGACGATCTGTCGATGGTGTTCATCGTGGCGGTGGTGCTGGTGGCCACGCGCACGCGCATGACCGCGGCGGTGTTGACCGCGGCGCTGTGCTTCTTCGCCTACAACTTCTTCTTCATCGAACCGCGCTTCACCTTTGCCATCGGCGCGCGCCAGGGCGTGGTCACGGTGTTCCTGTTCCTGGCCGCCGCGCTGGTCGCCGGGCGACTGGCCTCGCGCCTGCGCATGCAGGTGCTGGCGTTGCGTGCGGCCAACCGCCACGCCACCGCGCTGCAGACGCTCGGGCGCGAACTGGCCACCGCCGCCGACCTGGGCCAGGTGCTGCACGCCGGCCGGCTGTCGCTGGAACGTGCGCTGGACGCGCAGGCCTGGCTGCGCGTGGATGACCTCATCGAAACCGGCGTCGTCGCCACGCCCGGTGACACCGACCTGGCGGCCGCCACCTGGACCCAGCGCCACGGCACGGCCAGCGGACGCGGCACCGACACGTTGGCCGGCGCGCAGTGGTGGTTCGCGCCGATGCGCGCTGGCGAGCAGGGCGCCATCGGCGTGGCCGGCCTGCATGTGGACCGCGCCGGTCCGCGCCTGGGTTACGAACAGCGCCGCCTGGCCGAGGCGATGATCGAGGACATCGCCCAGGCCGCCCTGCGCACGCGCCTGGTCGCTGACCTGGAAACCGCCCGCGTCGGCAACGAAACCGAGCGCCTGCGCTCGGCCCTGTTGTCGTCGGTGTCGCACGACCTGCGCTCGCCGCTGGCGGCGATGATCGGCTCGGCCAGCAGCCTGTCCGGCTATGCCGAGGCCATGCCGCTGGAAGACCGTCGCGCGTTGCTGGACACCATCCTCACCGAAGGCGAGCGGCTGGACCGCTACATCCAGAACCTGCTCGACATGACCCGCCTGGGCCACGACGGCCTGAGCCTCAACCGCGACTGGATCGGCGTGGACGAACTGGTCGGCTCAGCTGCGCGTCGCCTGCAGCGCTACCAGCCCGATGTGCGCCTGGCGATGACCCTGGCCGACGACCTGCCGATGATCTGGGTGCATCCGGCGCTGGTGGAGCAGGCGGTGTTCAACGTGCTGGAAAACGCGGCCAAGTTCTCCCCGCCCGGCGAGGCGGTCACTGTCGATGCGCGCCTGGCCGAGGGCGGCCTGCGCATCGACGTGGGCGATGTCGGGCCGGGCATCCCGGAGGCCGAACGCGCGCGCATCTTCGATATGTTCTACAGCGTCGAGCGCGGCGATCGCGGCCGCCACGGCACCGGCCTGGGCCTGACCATCTGCCAGGGCATGATCGGCGCCCACGGCGGCAGCGTCGAAGCCCTGCCCGGTCGCGACGGGCGCGGTACCCTGATCCGCATGACCCTGCCCCTGCTGCAACCGCCGCCCCCCGACGATGTCGACGACCTCGAGTGATCCTGTCGCCAGCGCGCCGCCAGCGCGCGTGCTGGTGATCGATGACGAAGCGCAGATCCGCCGCTTCCTGGAGATCAGCTTGCGCGCGCAGGGTTACCTCGTGCTGCAGGCCGGCGATGGCCGCAGCGGACTGGAACTGCTGGCCACCCAGGGCGCCGAGCTGGTGATCCTGGACCTGGGCCTGCCTGACCTGGACGGCCACGAGGTGCTGGCCCAGCTGCGCCAGTGGAGCCAGGTGCCGGTGCTGATGCTGACCGTGCGTTCGGCCGAAAGCGAAAAGGTGGCCGCGCTGGATGCCGGCGCGAATGACTACGTCACCAAGCCGTTCGGCACGCAGGAACTGATGGCCCGCGTGCGCGGCCTGCTGCGCCAGCGCGTGGTCAGCGAGGCCGGCGCATCACCGCTGTTCGACGACGGCCACCTGCAGATCGACCTGGTCCGCCGCGAAGTCCACCTGGACGGCGCGTCGGTGGTGCTGACCCGCAAGGAATTCGCGCTGCTCTCGCTGTTGCTGGCCAATGCCGGCCGCGTGGTCACCCAGCCGCAACTGCTGCGCGAAGTCTGGGGCCCGACCCACGCCGAAGACACCCACTACCTGCGCATCCTGGTCGGCAAGCTGCGGGTGAAGCTAGGAGATTCGGCGCTGCATCCGCGCTATATCGCGACTGAGCCGGGCGTGGGATTACGATTCATTGGAGGCTGAGCGCGCGTCGATGCGCTTGACGCCACGTTCGCAACGAAGAAGGGAACGCCGCGTGCCGCGCATCATCACACTCGTTTTGCTGGGCTTTGGATACAGCTGCGCGGCGATGGCTGGTGAGCCACCAGCCAATGCCTTTTGGAATACTCAGAAGACCGCGGCCATCACCGCAGTACCCGCATCATCAGGAACGCGTCTGACCGCTTATCTGAAGCAGCGCGATGGTCACTTTCTCGAAGTCGATGTGAGCGCGGTGGAGGGTGGTAACTTCGGCAAGTCGGGCACCGACAGGCGCGACGCCGATCGATTCGAAACGCTACCTATTGCCTGGCTGCCCCGCGACGATGGGTTGTTTCAGGTCGAGATCCGGACGCGTGCCTGGAAGGCGGGCAAGAGATTTACGGTGACCGAGCCGTTATTGCTTCGCCCTGACGGCGTCGTGCTCTGGAGGTAGGCTGCGCCGGCCAGCGGCAGCGTCACGGCGGCGCCTAAGATCGGCGACAACCTCACTCAGCCGGGCAAGCCGAGCTTTCGTGGGATCATGCCGCCGCCCGATGTCGGCACCAGTCCATGAGGCGAAGCGCTTCCCGGTCGAACTGGGCAACTGGAACCTGGAGCCGCGCGGCCCGCACGTAACGCCGTCGTTCTACTTCGGCTTCACCAACGACCTGCTGCCGGTGCTGGTGCCGTGGCTGCAGTTGAACAGCCTGGGCCTGACCATCCTGCTGCATCCCAATACCGGCGATGAGCGCGCCGATCACCTGTACTACGCGCTGTGGGTCAACCGTTCGCAGCCGGTCAATGGTTACGGCATGCCCGATCTGGAAAAGGGCGGTGCGCGGAATCTGGAGCGCATCTATCCCAACATCGTGCCAACGGTTCCGCTGGAAACCTGAGCCGCGCACGCGCCCAGTGCCCGACGTGTGGATCACGTGCCGGGACTGTCGCGCTCGGTGGCTTTACAGGGCGCCCGAACCCAACTTGGCACGCGGAGCCAAGGCTCGTCATTACCAGCCATTCGGCTGTTGAAAGCCCCGCGAAGGCGGATATCGCTTCTCAACAGCCGAATAGCTGGTCAACCTAGTGACTTTGCCTTCAATGACCTGAGCTACTGGATCCCCGCTTTCGCGGGGATGACGGCAATTGTTCAGACCTTCCCTAGGCGACCACAGCCTGATCGCGCCGGTGAGCTACTGGAGATCCCGCAAGCGGCCAACGACATCTTCATGGCCGAATCGCCAAGGACAGACGGCCGTTGAGCATTACCAGTTGATGCGCAGGTCCAGCGAGCCGTTGATCTCTTCGCCCATGGTGTTCAAGTTCCAGTACTTCCGATTGAACAGGTTGTTGATGTTCCCCGTCAGGGTCGCGCCCCTGCCTGCCAGCGTCAGGTTGTATTGGAACCCCAGGCCCGCGACCGTATGCCCGGGAATGAGGACCCGGTTCTGGTCTTCGTAGTAGGCATCGCCTGAGTAGCGGACGTTGCCATGGAGGCTCAATCCATTCACGGCCGCTGGCCGGTACTCGAAATTGGCGAGCAGTTGCCTGCGCGATGCGCCGGCGGGGCGGTTGCCCTGTAGTGCTGCGTTGTCGGGCGACAGATCTTCCAGGCTCGCATCCAGCCAGAGGCCGCCCAGGCCCAGGTCCAGGTTGTCGGTGATGCCGACGCTGCTGGTGATCTCGAAGCCCTTGTATAGCGTCATGCCATCCTGGGTCAGATAGCGAAGGCCATCGCGCAACTGGTCGACCTGCGCGGCGCGCTCCACCCGGAACGCAGCGGCGGTCAATCCGATCCGGCCGGTCTGGTATTTCGCTCCGATCTCGTACTGCTTGCTCACCGTCGGATCCAGGATCTCGCCGGCGTTGGCATAGGGAGGGCTGGCATCGGTGCCAACGCGGCTGCCAGGTTCCAGCGATTCCACATAGCTGCCGTAGAGCGAGACCTCATCCACCGGCTTGTAGATCAAGGCGGCCGTGGGCGTCACGACCGAGGTGGTGTAGCGGCTATCCACATCCGGGTCGCCATCCAGATCGCGCTGTTCGTAATCCACCTGGCGTGCGCCCAGGATGGCCTGCCAATGTTCGCCGAAATGCAGCGTGTCGCTGGCGAAGACCGCCTTCTGGCGAAGATCAGCGCTCACCGGTGCCAGGCCATAGTTCGGCGTGTGCGCGGACAGGAACGTCTGGCGCTGATACAGGTTTCCATCAAAATCGTTGCTGTAGTAGAACGCGTTGCTCCACTGGTCCCAGGTACGTTGCTGGGAGAAGCCAAAGACCAGGTCGTGCTCGATGGGGCCTGTGGTGGCATTGCCGGAGACGACCAGCTGGGCGACGCTGCTGCGCAGCACTGCGCCGAAGTCGTAGACGTATCCGTTGTAATCGCCTGCCTCGTCCAGCAGATCGGCGAACATCTTGTGGGAGTAGTGCTCGCGGCGGCTGCTTCCCAGGGTGAGGTCCGCGCTCCAGGTATCACTGATGCGCCATTTCAGGCCCGTGGTGGCATGCAGGGTCTTGGACTTGTAGAACGAATTGCCGACCCTGAAATTTTCGTACTGGTAGGTCGGGTCCGGGAGATGGTCGCCTTCGTAAGAGTCCCAATAGAAATACAGCGGCTCGTGCTTGAGCGTGCTGTCCTCATGGATGACTTCCGCATGCCAGGTCAGGCTGTCGCCAATCGGCTGATCGACAGCCAGAGACACCATCTTTCGATCGATGCCCGATCCGTTGTACGCATCGCCGTTCTCCACCGCTGCGTTGAGCCGGTAGCCCAGGGAGTCCGGACCATTCAATCGACCGCCGACGTCCAGCGCACCTGAAAAGACGCTGTCATTGCGATAGCCAACCGTGGTGGCCAGTAGCAGGTCATCGGTCGGGCGCTTGGTCTGATAGCTGATGATGCCACCGGGCGACCCGAAGCCATACATGAAGCCGCCCAGCCCCTTGAGTGCCTGGACGGACTCCACGGCTTCCAGTGGGAACTGGCCACCCCATTCCATCAGCATGGGCACGCCATCGACGTAGTGGTTCTGGACGCCGATGCCGCGGATCTGCGTCCCCCACCAGTTCGTGCTCGCCGACGGTTCGGCTGCATAGACTGAAGGATCGTTGATGAAGATCTGCCCGAGGGTCGTGGCCTGACGCTTGGCGATCTCATCCTGATTGACGACCGTTACCGAGAACGGGGTGTCCAACAGCCGCTTGGCGCCAAGGGCACCGGTGGTCGAGTTCTGATCCAGATTGAGGTTGAGGTTGAGGCGCTCGGCTTTGACCAGCACTGTATCGAGCTGTTGGGCGTCCTTGGCGGAGCTGAGCGCTTCCTTTGTGTCGTTCTGTGCTGCCTCGGCTTGGGAAGTCGCTGCATCTTGGGCATGTGCGGCAAAGCAGGCGGCCAGCAGCCCAAGCGACAGAGCAGAACAACGCGGCGCCGAGGCGCGAACAACATTCCAGGACACAGTGCACTCCTTGGCCAGATAGGCAGGCCAGCACCCGTCCAGGCGGTCATTAAGTGCGCGGACCTTACATGAGAATGTGTCGCATTTGCAATATTTGCCATTCTCCTGACACGGCTACCTCACGACTGGGCACCGTGGTGACGGGGGTAGAGCCCGGGCCATTCTCAAGGCCGTCCAGCGTTTCCTGGCCAGGTTGGAACGAGGTTCAATGCGGGTGAACCGTCAGTGCCACCAGGCGTAGAACCAGCGGCCGCACAACGAGCACACAGCAGAACGCCGCTGGCATGGCCAACCGATAGGCGCTCAGTACTTGATGAAAGTAGCCGGGTCCGGTGCCGCTCTCGCCTGCGGTAATGACGAGACACATCAGCATGGCCATGATGGTGGCCATGTAGAAGGCAAAAACAATGGGCGTGGCGCGGCGCGGGAGTCTGCGTCCGCGGCTAGCGGACAAGGGTGAGGACACGGATGGAATTCCTGGAGACGTCGCACTGACATGGCAGTCCATCCTGCCGCCACGGCAACGGTGCCAGTAGCCGCCATTGGCTTGGTTCTACATCAAGGCTTGCTTAAGGTCTTGTCCGAGAACCGGCTGCCCCGATGCATGGCTCAGAAAGCCAGGTTGAACTCAGCCACATGCGGGCGTGCTGCTGCGTACATCTCCTGAAATTCCTCATCGGTCGCTTCGTCCGGTGCATAGACGGCGATCGGGTCGCTTGAATTTCCAGCGGTAGGCCGCGGAGTGCGCGGACCTGCCCGAAGCGAGTAGTCAAGGCCATCATGCTCAAGCAGTTCCGGGGCCTCATTGCCAAGTCGGCGGCTAAAGCGCTCGTCTCCGTGCAACAGGATCAGGTTGATCACACGAGCCTCCCCGGACATCGAATGTGTGCACCGTGACGGTGCGGATGTGATTGACGGTATGCTGCGCGCCGCGCCGCCACCAGTCCTGGCGTACTTGAAGCAATATCAAGCGCAACTTATGCATGGCCTCGCTAATCTCTTCCCGCATGAATCTCCTGCAGTTGATCCGTAGCTTCGTATGCACGGTCGAGGCGGGCAGCATCGCTGGCGGTGCCCGAAGCCTGGGGATCAGTGCGGCGGCCGTCAGCCAGAACATCGCCCGACTCGAGGCTGAGCTGGGCGTACGCCTGCTCAATCGCAGCCCACGCAGCCTGGCCTTGACCGAGCGCGGAGCACGCTACTTCGAGCAGGTCCGGGAGATTGATCGGCAGCTTGAGCGTGCCCACCAGGCCGCGACCGTTGACGACGAAGCACCTTCCGGTCGATTGCGGATCGCCAGCAGCGGAGCATTCGCGCGTCACGTCCTCGCGCCGATGTTGCCATCGCTACGTGCGCGCCATCCGCGCCTGGAGCTCGAGCTGCGCGTCGAGGATGGTTTTGCCGATCATGCGCGCGACGGACTCGATGCCAGTCTGCGCATCCAGGAGCAGCTGGAAGATACCGTGGTCGCTCGCTGCATCGCGGTGATCCCATTCGTGCTGTGTGCTGCGCCGGACTACATGGCACGGCATGGATCGCCTTCAAATCCCGAACAGTTGGCGGCCCATGACTGCGTGCTGTTTCGGCAGCCAGCTGATGGGCGCCATCTTCGCTGGGGCTTCGTGCGCGACGGGCAGCGCATCGTGCCGGAGCTGAAGCCCGCGCTTGTCAGCAACGACATAGACGCCATTGCGGCGATGACAGCCGCCGGCGCCGGGATTAGCCGTCTGGCCGCCTTCGTCGCCGAGCCTTACCTGGCGCAGGGAACACTGGTCGCATTGACCGGGCAAGAGCGCGTTGCGCAGTTCGATGCGGAGCCTGAGCCGATGCGGATCCACATGTGTCTGAGCGATCGCCGTGATCTGACCCCCAAATTGCAATCCTTTCTCCAGCACCTGCACTCCTGCCTGCCTGCGGCGTGGCGCCAGCCGCTGGCAGACGGCAACGGCGGCGGTGCCGCTTAGCGTTTGACCCCCGGCGCCTGATGTCCCACCCGGGGCATGGAAGAAGCGCGCCGCGCGCTCGATATTCGCCACCCAATTGCCGAGCAATTATGCTGAGCGCATGCAAATGCCCGACCTGAACCTGCTCGTTGCCCTGGATGTGTTGATCGAGGAGGGAAGTGTGGTTGGCGCCGCGCGCCGCATGGATCTGAGCGCCCCGGCCATGAGTCGGACCCTGGCCCGTATTCGCGAAGCGGTGGGTGATCCGATTCTGGTGCGCTCTGGGCGTGGATTGATTCCGACCCCGAGGGCCCTGCAGTTGCGCGAACAGGTCCGGGGCGTGCTGGAGCAGGCGCACTCGGTGTTCCATGCCGGGCGGGAGGTCGATCTCGCCACGTTGGAACGGACCTTCAGCATCCGCGCCAATGACGTTTTCATCGCGGCCTACAGAACGCAGCTTCGCGAGGCTTTTCGCAAGCAGGCGCCACGCGCGATCCTGCGATTCGTCCCGGAAAGCGACGTGGACGATGACGCCATGGAGCAGGGAAGGATCGACCTCTATATCAGCGCCACGCGTCAGTTCGCCGCTGATATCAAGATGCAGACGCTTTTCAGCACGTCCTTCGTCGGACTCGCACACGCGACCCATCCCATCTTTTCCAGCCAGATCGACGCCAGGAGCTTTGCTTCTTTCGATCACATTGCGGTCTCGCGGCGAGGACGCATGTACGGCCCCATCGACGATGTGCTGGACGGCCTGGGGCTCAGGCGGCGCGTGTCATTGATCGTCCCGACCTTTCATGCCGCGATCTTTGCGGCGGTCGATGGCGACCTGATCCTGCCGCAGATGCCGCGCGCCATGCTGGCGGCCGTGCAGCGCCTTGGCTTGCCACTGCGGACCTTCGAGCTTCCCATTCCCTTGCAAACCGTGGTGTTGACCCAGGCATGGCACCCCCGCCTGGACCAGGACGCGGCCCATCAATGGCTCAGGCGCACCATCAAGCAAATTTGCGACGAGCAGTCAGCGGTGACCGGTTCACGCTAGCCATGCGTGCGTCCGGCGCACGGCAGGATTAGCGATCACTGCATTTCCCGACAGGTAAGCCCTTTCTAGACTGCGCGTCCTCAAGTGGACGGGCCAGCACGATGATGGGGTTTACGGTGATCGCAGTTGCCTGGCAGCTAGCGGCGTGAGCGCGGCCGCGGCAGCGGTGACCAGCAGCGCGCCGAGTTCGGCATTGGGCGGGAAAATCGCCACCGGCCTGCTGGGCGTGCTCCTGGCGGTGCTCATCTCGGGCATCAACGAGAACGTCACCAAGATGGCCCTGGCAGACATCCGCGGTGCCATGGGGCTCAGCGTCGATCAGGGTACCTGGGTTGTGAGCCTGTACACGGCCATGTCGGTCAGTGCCATGGCCTTCGCACCGTGGTGCGCGGCCACCTTTTCGCTCCGGCGATTCACGATGGTCGCCATCGCCCTGTTTGCGGTCCTGGGCGTGCTCTGCCCATTCGCGCCGAACCTGCCCACGCTGCTGGTGCTACGCGCCATGCAGGGCCTTGCCGGCGGCGCGCTGCCGCCGATGCTGATGTCTGTCGCGCTGCGCTTCCTGCCACCTGGCATCAAGCTCTACGGACTAGCTGGTTATGCATTGACCGCGACGTTCGGCCCCAGTCTTGGCGTGCCCTTGGCCGCCTTGAGCGTGGAGTGGCTGGGTTGGCGCTGGGCGTTCTGGCAGGTCGTGCCGTGGTCGATGGTGGCAATGGCTGCGGTGGCCTGGGGGCTTCCGCGGGATCCGCTTGGATTGGAGCGCTTCGCGCAGTTCGATGGCGTGGGCCTGGCGTTGGGCCTGCCAGGTTTATGCATGGTGGTGCTGGGCTTGGCCCAAGGTCCGCGCCTTGACTGGTTTTCCTCCGACGCCATCGTGTGGCTTATCGGCGGCGGTAGTGGCCTGTTGGGCCTGTTCCTGTTCAACGAGTGGTCCCATCCACTGCCGTTCTTCAAGTTGCAACTGCTGCGCAACCGCAATCTCACCCACGCACTGATCACACTGGGGGGCGTCCTGTTCGTGTTGCTGGCGGTGATCCTGATCCCCACGGCATTTCTCGCGAAAGTCCAGGGGTACCGCCCGCGACAGACCGCACCGGTGTTGTTGTGGGTCGCGCTGCCGCAGTTGATTGCCCTGCCGCTGACTGCGGCGCTGTGCAACCTGCGCAAGGTGGATTGCCGCTGGGTGCTGGCGTGCGGCTTGGCCATGCTGTCGCTGGCATGCTGGATGGGATCGCACGTGACCTCTGCCTGGACGCGGGAGAACTTCTACGCCCTGCAGGCCGTCCAGATCTTCGCCCAGCCGATGGCGGTGATCCCGCTGTTGATGCTGGCGACCACCGGATTGGCGCCGCAGGATGGCCCGTTTGCATCGTCCTGGTTCAACACCGTCAAAGGGTTTGCGGCAGTGCTGGCCAGCGGCTTGCTGGACGCGTTCACGACAGCGCGCAGTCATTACCACTCCAGTGTTCTGGTGGATCGCCTGGGCCAGATGCCGATCCTGGAACCTGACGGGCAGTTGGGTCTCGGCACGCGCCTTCATGCGCAGGTGACGGCACTGACTTCGTCCGACCTCTACCTGCTGGTGGCCGCGATCGCGGCCGGCCTCATCGTCCTGATTCCCCTTGTGGCCACGCGGATCTATCCCCCGCGCGCGCCTTCCTGATTCTGATTTCGAGGAGCTACCTCATGCAACGGAATACTTCGCTCTTGTTCATTGCCCTTGGCGTGTGCGTGCTGGCCCTTTCTGGCTGGGCGGTTACGCGTGATGGCAGCAGCCAGTCCACCGATGATGCCTATGTGAGCGCAGATTCGGTCCTGGTCGCGCCGAAGGTCGGCGGCTTTGTCGAGGCCGTCCTGGTCGAAGACAACCAGTCCGTCAAACGCGGCCAACTGCTGGCGCGCATTGATGCGCGTGACTACGACGTGGCACGGGAAACGGCACGGGCCGATCTGGCGAGTGCACAGGCCCAGTTGGCCAGCGCGCAGGCCGCGCTGGAACGCCAGGGAGCGCTGGTACGCCAGGCACGTGCAGTGGTCCAGAGTGATGCCGCCGACCTGCGCCTGGCAGGTGCCGAGCGACGGCGCTACCAGAACCTCTCCGACCAGGGCGCAGGCACCGTGCAGAACGCACAGCAGGCCAGTGCACGCCTCGAATCGGCACAAGCTCACCATCTTGAGCGCCAGGCAGCGCTGGAGGCGGCGATCCAACAGGCACCTTTGCTTGAAGCGGGCGTGCATGCCGCCCAGGCCAGCGTGCAGCGCGGCCAGGCGGCCCTGGCCCGTGCCGAGCTCGATCTCAGTCATACCGAACTACGTGCGCCGGTCGATGGCATGGTCGGGCGGCGTGGTTTGCGCGTCGGCGCGTACGTGACTCCGGGTACGCCGCTTGTGGCCGTCGTACCGCTACAGCATGCGTTCGTCATTGCGAACTATCAGGAAACCCAGATGACCCACGTTCGTCCGGGGCAGCGGGTGCAGATACGCGTGGACGTGTTTCCAGGCCAGGTCCTGCATGGCCATGTCGACAGCATTGCCCCGGCAACGGGCGTGACCTTCGCCGCGGTGGCGCCTGAGAATGCCACTGGCAACTTCACCAAGGTCGTGCAGCGCATCCCGGTGAAGGTGCTGCTGGATCACGACCAAGCGCTGCGCCGACAGCTGCGTGTTGGCATGTCGGTGGAAGCGGACATCGATCTGGATAGCGGACATGATTCGGCTGTAGGAGCGGGGGCGTGATGCGCAAGGCACTGCTGGTTGCAGGCATCGCCCTGCTGCCAGCCAGCCTTGCTGGATGCGTGTCCGGTCCGGATTTTCGCGCGCCAACTCCGGCATTGCCGGCCGCGTGGTCGTTTGAACGGGCCGACGATGTACCTGGACAGCTTGAGCAGGCGCCTATCCAGGCTGCTCCAGCCTGGTGGCAGAGGTTTGGTGATCCGCTGCTGGTTTCACTGGTACAGCGCGCCGTCGAAAGCAACCTGGACCTGCAGATAGCGGATGTGCGCTTGACGCAGAGCAGAGCCGTGCGCGGCTCGACGGCAGCCGATCGCAGTCCCGCGGTGTCCGCCGGTGCCTCAGCCATGCGCGCGCGCAACAGCCAGGTCGGCTTGTCAGATCCATCAGGTCATGCGGGACTCGATGATTACGGGCTCTACCAAGGTGGGCTGTCCCTGTCCTGGGAGCTGGACCTGTGGGGGCGTGTGCGACGCCAGGTAGAAGCCGCCGACGCGCAGATTGCGATGGCCCGTGCCGATCGCCAGGGCGCGGCGCTGGCGGTGATGGCCGAGACAGCACAAGACTACTTGCAGCTGCGCGGTGTACAGGCGCTGACAGCCATCACGCAGGACAATCTTGTCAGTGCGCAAGCGGGGCTGGATCTCACCCACGTGCGCCTGGGTGAGGGCGTTGCGACACAGTTGGAAGTGGCCAGTGCTGCAGCCCAGGTGGCAGCGATCCAGGCGCGCATTCCCGCGCTTGAGCAGCAGCAGGCTTCGCTCATCAATGCGCTGAGCGTCATGCTGGCCCAATCGCCGCGAGCATTGGCAACTGAGCTTCGACAAGCCAGGCCGGTACCCGCTGGACCGATCAACGTGCCCGTCGGCCTGCCGAGCGAACTTGCGCAGCGCAGGCCGGATATCGTGCGGGCCGAGGCCGCGCTGCATGCGGCAACCGCAAATATCGGCCTCGCCAAGGCGAGCTTTTACCCGCGGATCAGTCTTTCCGGTGACGCCGGCTATCAGGCGCAACAGCTATCGAGCATGGGGGATTGGGGTGCCCGCAGGTTTGGCATTGGCCCTGTGCTGAGCCTGCCGCTATTTGATGGTGGGCGGCTACGCGCCAACCTTCGACTGAGCACGCTGCGCCAGGAAGAAGCAGCGCTGCAGTACCAAAAGACCGTCTTGCTTGCCTGGTCTGAGGTAGACGATGCCGTCTCCGCATATCGAACCCAGCAGCGACGCCAGCAGTACCTGCGAGAAGCCGTGAACCAAAGCCGCATTGCGTTGGACAGCGCGCAGAAACAGTACAAGGCCGGAACGGTCGACATGCTCAACGTGCTCACCATGCAGCAATCCATGCTCAACAACGAGGCGGCGCTAGCGGACAGCACCACGGCGGTCTCGGTCGCAATGGTCTCGCTCTACCGTGCCCTTGGACAAGGCTGGGGATAGAAGACACCCAGGTCCGCCGCGGCGCCATATTCCAACTCGAAAATGAAGATTGATCATGCAGATGAATACAACTGATTTTCCGCTCGTCTGGACGCGCTACAAATCGATAGGCGATGGACAAGGCCCGGTGATGTTCACGCAGTTCGAAGCGTTGCTGGCCCTGCAGCGCCCTTTCGTCCTGTTAAACGACGAAGGGCTTGCAACTCCAGGCGAAGCGCAGACGCAAGACCAGCGCAAGCAGATCTCGCTCTGGATGAAGCGGAACAAGACCGCGCTGCGTTCTTACGTCAAAGGTGCCGTATTCATTGAACCCAGCGAGCGACTAAGGACCGCAAGCGCCGGGTTTGCTGTGATGTATGAAAAATTCTGGGGCTACCCCATGAAGATGGTGGTAACGCGTGAGCACGCGATTTCGGTCGGTCAGGCACTTCTTGATTCGCGACGTTAGGCGCAGGAGCTGCCAGGCCTGCGCTTGGCGTGGCTTGGTCACGCGCCGCGGCGTAATGCCATTGCATGCCTCCAACGACGCGTTGTATCCGCTAGGGCATCCGCTGGCGGGTGGCCGGCATTTCCAAGAGCGACCAGCCATGGCAGCTCGTCCCGCCGGTCATCGAAACCTATCGAGCTTTGCCCGGTGTGGGCAACCCAAGTCATCGTCTCGGCAATGCCGAGCAAGGCTTGCTTGTGTTCGGACGGGAGCTCAGCAAAGGCCGTATTGCCTTCAGCGTCGAGGATCGACAGAGCGTCCCCGTCCGTTCGTCGGGAATGACCTTCGGCAGGGTTGACTACAGCTGTCGTCAAGACTAGGTTGACTACAAGTGTAGGCAACGGAGAACGGCCATGCGCCGCAAGAGCATCGGGGATCAGGAGCTGGCCCTGCTCCAGTACATCGGCGAGCAGGGCGAGGCCACGGTCGGCGAGGTCGCCGCCAGCTTTGGCGAGGCGCGCGGGCTGGCCCGTTCGACCGTGCTGACCATGATGGAACGGCTGCGCACCAAGGCCTACCTGACCCGTCACCAGGCCGAGGGCGTGTACCGCTACGCCACCACCGCCGAGCAGGATGACGTGGTCCAGGGCGCGGTCGGCAGCTTCGTCGAAAAAACCCTGCAGGGCTCGGTGTCGCCATTCGTGGCCTGGATGTCGCAGCGGGCCGAGGTCAGCGAGACCGAACTGGCCGAACTCGAAGCCCTCGTCGCCAAGCTGCAATCGCAGCG
Organism: Pseudoxanthomonas sp.; assembly: GCF_027498035.1. Taxonomy (NCBI): domain Bacteria; kingdom Pseudomonadati; phylum Pseudomonadota; class Gammaproteobacteria; order Lysobacterales; family Lysobacteraceae; genus Pseudoxanthomonas; species Pseudoxanthomonas sp. The sequence goes on along the minus strand of NZ_CP114978.1, from coordinate 2,616,888 downwards.
CAAGGAGTCCTGACATGGACATGATCGCCTCTGAACTGCTGCAGCGCCTGGCGGCCACCAGCGTGCAGACCGTGTTGCTGGCCGCGCTGGTGTGGGCGTTGTGCCGTGCGCTGCCGCGCCTGCCGGCGTCCACGCAGTGCTGGTTGTGGTGGTCGGTGTCGCTGCAGGCGGTCCTGGGCCTGGTCGCCAGGCCGCTGGAACTTGCACTGCTGCCGGCCGCGCCTGTCGAGGTCGCGCCGGTCTTCGTCGCCAGCGCCAATGCGACGACGCAAGCCATCGCCGGCTTGCCGGAAGCGGCCGCGCAACCGGTGATCAGCTGGCAGCTGGTCGTGCTGGCGCTGTGGGCAGCCGGCGTCCTGGTGATGCTGGCCCGGACCACGTTCGCCTGGAACGCCAGTCGCCGCCTGGTGCGCGACGCGCGGCTGTGCACCGACGCGGTGCTGGTCGGCGCGCTGCGCCTGGCGACCGAAGCCCACGGCCTGCGCCGCACGCCACCGCTGCTGGTGTCCACGCGGATCACCTCGCCGCAGTTGGTGGGCGTGTTCGCACCGTCGTTGCTGCTGCCGGCGCATGGCCTGTCGTCGATCAACGACGACGACCTGGACATGGCACTGACCCATGAACTGGTCCATCTGCGCCGCTGCGACCTGGCCTGGGGCCTGCTGCCCGCATTGGCCCAGCACCTGTTCTTCTTCCACCCGCTGATCCACCTGGCCCTGCGCGAATACGGCGTCGCGCGCGAAGCGGCAGTCGATGCCGCGGTGGTCGCGGGCAACCGGCATTGCCGCAGCGACTACGGCCGGCTGCTGATGCGGCTGGGCGTGGCGCCGCGTCCCGGTGCCGGTCTGGCCAGCGCTTCGCCGTCCTACCTGAGCCTCAAACGGAGACTGCTCATGCTGCAGCACACTGATGCATTCCCGCGCCTGGGCGCGGCCCTGATCCTGGCGTTCGTCGGCGTGGTCGGCGTCACGCCGCTGCGGCTGGTGGCGCAGACCGCGCCCGCGGCCAAGCCGGTGGTCGTGACTGGCGCCAAAGACGCGGCCGATGCGATGCCCGCGGCCGCGCCTGCGCCCGCTGCGGCCGCAGCCCCGGCGGCGATGCCGGTGACCAGCAGACGCGTCCCGCCGCCGCCGGCCGCGGTGCCGCCGCCTCCACCGGCACCGCCCGTGGCGCCCCCCGCGCCCCCGGTCCCGCCGAGGTCCATCACCGGGCTGAGCATCCATGACCAGCACAGCGTCGTCTTCCAGCGTGACCAGCAGACTTACGTGATCCGCGATCCGGCGACCGTGCAGCGCTTGAATGCGCTGCACGCACCGAGCAGGGCACTGGGCCAGCAGCAGGGTGCGCTGGGTCGGCAACAGGGCGAACTGGGCCGGCAGATGGCGCAGCTGAGCACGCAGGTTTCCGACCGCGCCATGCAGCAGGCTCAGGTCGCGCTGGCTGGTGCCGACAAGGCGCGTGCGGCGGCGATGAAGGCGCACGAACACGCGCTGCGCTCGCAATCCCAGCAGGACGCCCTGCGCGATGCCGCCGCCGCTGCGGCCGACGCGCAGGCTGCGCAGATCGATGCCGATGCCATCCGGCGCCAGGTGGACGCGGCCATGCACGACGCGCGCCAGCAGGGCATGGAGCAGAAGATCGCCGCGCTGGCCGAACAGCAGGCGCAACTCGGCGCGAAGCAGGCCGACCTGGGCGCCAAGCAGGCCGACATCGCCCAGCGCGCCGCCAAGGAAGCGCAAGCCATCATCGACCGCGCCATCAAGGATGGCCTGGCCCAGCGCATCGACGGGTGATGCGCGTCGCGCTGGAGCGCGAGTGAAGTCCCTGCGCCGCTCCGCGCGCGCAAGGGTCGCCGACTCCATCCAGACGCGTGCGCTAAGGAAGGTCTGAACAATTGCCGTCATCCCCGCGAAGGCGGGGATCCCGTGGCTTCAAGTCATTGAAAGCAAAGTCACTAGGTTCCCGCCTTCGCGGGAATGACGAGCAAAAGCAGGGTTGTTCAGACCTTCCCTAAGGCGCTTCCTCGAACGCCAGCACCTCGCGGTCGTCCTGCTCGGCCTGCACCAGCCGCTGCAGCAGCAAGGCCAGGGTCACTACATCCTGGTGGTTGTGGTGGGCCACGCGGCGCAGGTTGCGGGCGCTGCCGCCGCGCAGATAGGTGAGCCACGCGGCGGGGGCTTCCGAACCGGGCAGGTCGTCCTCGCGCACGATGCGCAGCAGTTGGCGTTCGATGGTGGCCAGCTTGCAGTTCTCCCACGTACCGCGATAACGCCGGCGGGTGGGATGCAGAAGATCGACGTGATCCAGCGCGGTGATCGGTTCGTGCAGGCGGGCCAGTCGATAGCGTGTTTTCAGCAGCGGCGCGTCATAGCTGCGGCCGTTGTAGCTGCACAGCACCGTGTGCGGCGACAGCCAGTCGGCGAACGCGCGCAGCATCGCGCCTTCGGCGGCCATGGTGGAGATCATCAGCTGGCGGATGCGCAGGCCCGGTCCGCGTTGCGGGCAGTCATGCCAGTCCGCCGCACCGACCATGAAGGCGCGCGTGCCGGTGCCGCCGGCCAGCCCCGTGGTTTCGGTGTCGAAGAACAGCAGGTGCCGTGGCTCGACGACGTCGTCCGCGCGCTTGGCGAAGGACAGCGATAGCGCCGCTGGCGGAATGGCCTGCGGCACGAAGGCTTCGATCAGGTGCAGGCCCGGCGAGAGTTCGGTGCCGGGCAGATGGCGATCCAGTGGCTCACGCGTCGCGCGCGCGACCACTGCGGCACCGGCCACCGGCTTGCGCTCACGCGTGGCGATCAGCCGGCGCAGCGCATCGATGCTGGTGGGTTGCACGCCGCGGCGCGCCTGGTCGTTGGCTGCGGGCATCGATGGCGGGGCCATCCAGTCGAGGACCGAGCGTTCGCCGGTGCGCCTGATTCCTTGTGAAGGCGGCAGTCGGCGCGGCGGGCCTGATGCAGGCTCGCTCGCACCTGGAGCAGTCAGTGTTTCCTGATCCCTTCGCGCCGGCGCAGGCGGGCGTCCAGTGCCTTGCGCCCGTTCCGAAGAAACGTCGCGGGGGCCCCGCCTGCGCGGGGATGACGAATTCAACTCCGCGCGCGCTGGAGCATCGGACGTCGTCCGGGTCACGGCAGTGGCATCACCCGAGGCATGTCCATCGCCTGCCTGCATTGGATTGGCACCCTCCTGCAACGCCACAGTCGCAGGTGCTTCCCGTACCGTCGTGTCGCCAGCCTGTCTGCGCAGAGCCCGCAGGCGCTCCAGGCTCACACTCATGGCAGCTGATCCAGCGCGTCGCGGTCGGATAGCAATGCGCGTCGCTTCACGTCCAGCGCTTCGTCGTGCGACGCCGACACCCGCGTGTCCACGCCGTCGTCGGCCTGCCGTTCGTCGCACTGGCCAAGTTCCGACAGCAAGGCCAGCACTTTCAGCGCCAGGGTCTTGGGCGACGCGCCATCGCTTTCCTCATGCGCGGCCAGGACCGGACCCACGCACGCCGGACAGCCCGCCTTGCAGTCGCAGCGTTGCACCAGTTCGCCCGCACGCTGCACCAGCTCGGCCTGGCGCAGCCACAGCGGTTCGCTCAAGCCCACGCCGCCGGGGAAGTTGTCGTACAGGTAGACCGTCGGCACGAAGGCCTGCTCCAGGGTGACATGCTCCAGCACGCCCGCGCCGTCGCCTGCTTCCACGCCGCGCAGCTGGCCGCGCCCGGTCTGGTCGGCCACCGCGAACCACGCGCCGTCGCCGTTGCCCACGGCTTTCTGCAGGTCGCGCGCGTCGGCCATCACCGCGACCGTCGCCACCACGTGCAGTGCGTATGCGGCGCCCAGGAAGCCATCCAGCGCGTCCTGCTTCGACGGGAAGGCCTTGCCCAGCGTCGCCTGCGGCAGCTGCCACCATACCGAAGTCGTGTGCAGCTCCTGGTCGGGCAGGTTGACCGGCCCGTAGCCGATGTTTTCGTGCGTGTAGTAGCGGATCTTCTTGTAGCCGCTCACGCGCCGCACCACATGCACTTCGCCGTGATGACTGTCGCCGCGTCCGGCTTCCGTGCCGTCGAAGCGCTCCAGCACTTTCAACTTGGTGTAGTCGATGCTGTCGGTGTAGTAGCCCACGTGGGTGCGGGTGACGTAAGCCTTGCGGCCCTCCCAGTCGAGCCGTTCAACCTGGTACGGCGTGGACTGCACCATGTGGATCGCGCCTTCGTACAGGGTCAACGCGGCGGCCGAATAATCCACTTCCGCGATGATGTTCTGCTTGCCGTCGGTCTTGTCGACCACCACGAAGTTGCCATCGGCGACCGAACGCAGGCTCACCGCATTGGCTGGATAGCTGTCGGCGATCCATTCCCAGCGCTCGCCTTCCTGGTGCACGACTTCGCTTTCGGCCAGCGCTTCCAGGTACACCAGTGGATCGACCGGGCCGAACGGTTCGCCGGCATGGAATGGCAGTTCGAAGGCGGCGCAGCGGATGTGGTCGAACAGGATCAGCGGCTGGTTCGGCGCGGTGCGTGCGTGTTCCGGTGGCGAGTCGGCGAAGAAGTCAGGATGCCGCACCACGTACTGGTCCAGTGGTTGCGAACTGGCCACCAGCACGCCCAGCGCCGGCTGCTGGCGTCGGCCCGCACGGCCGAAGCGCTGCCACGTTGCCGCCACGCTGCCGGGATAGCCGTTGAGGATCACCACGTCCAGGCTGCCGATGTCCACGCCGAGTTCCAGCGCCGAGGTGCTGACGATCCCGTCGATGCGGCCGTCGCGCATCGCGCGTTCGGCTTCGCGCCGCTCGGTGGGCAGGTAGCCGCCGCGATAGGCACGGATGCGCGGCGGCTTGCGCGGATCGTGGTCGAAGATGTCCTTCAGGTACTTGGTCAGCACTTCCACCATCAGCCGGCTCTGCGCGAACACCAACGTCTTGAGCCCGCTCTTGATGGCGATGCGCGCGATCCGGTTGGCCTGCGAACGCGCCGACGCGCGCAGGCCGAGATCGGCATTGACCACCGGCGGGTTCCACAGCAGCACGTGCTTGTCGCCGCTGGGCGCGCCGGATTCGGTGATCGCATGCACGCGGTCTTCGATCAATGCCTGCGCGTGTTCGTGCGGATTGCCGATGGTGGCCGAGCACAGGATGAACTGCGGGTTGGCGCCATAGAACGCGCAGATGCGCTTCAACCGCCGCAGCACGTTGGTGACGTGGCTGCCGAACACGCCGCGATAGGTGTGGATCTCGTCGATCACCACGTAGCGCAGGTTCTCGAAGAACTGCGCCCACTTGGTGTGATGCGGCAGGATCGCCTGGTGCAGCATGTCCGGGTTGCTCACCACGATGTCGCCGTGCAGGCGGATTGCCTGGCGCGCGTCACCCGGCGTGTCGCCGTCGAAGGTGAAGGCTCTGACCCCAAGCTCGCCGGCGCGGTTGAGTTCCAGCAGTTCGGCCACCTGGTCCTGCGCCAGCGCCTTGGTCGGGAACAGGTATAGCGCCTTCGAAGCGGGCGCCGTGCCATCCCGGCCGCCCATCGCCGCGCTCACCACCGGCAGCGTGTAGCACAGCGATTTTCCGCTGGCGGTGGGCGTGACGATGGCGACGTGTTCGCCGCGCTGGGTTGCGGCCCAGGCCTCGGCCTGGTGCGAATACAGCTGCTCGATCCCGCGCGCACGCAGGGCATCGGCCAGCGCCGCCGGCACGTCGTCGGGGATCGGCGCGTAGCGGCCTTCGCGCCCGGGCAACATGAAGCTGCCGGTGATGCGATCGCGGTAACGGCGCTCCAGGCGTTGCGTCAACAGCGCGCCATCTTTCGACGGTTGGCCATCGGTGGTGGCCAGGGCGTGTTCGGCATCTTCGGTGCGGCGGGCCAGCGCGTAGGCCATGGTCTGCATTCCCCAAAGACACACAGGGAAACCGATGCTGGTCTCAGCGGGTGAGACGCCTTGTCGGTCAAGCAGTTACGCGGGCAGGTCCTGCACCATCGGTCCGTGCAATTGGCCGGGGCGGACAAGGACACGGGCACCCGAAGGTGCCCGTGCGGTCTACATCATGGCGTTGCCGATGCGTGGATCAGAACGCGTACTCAGCCGTCACGCCCAGCAGCGCGGTGGAGCGCTTCGGACCGTCGAACTGGTCGCCGGTCGTTGGGTCACGCAGCTCGCCCGACTTGGCGCGGAAGTAGTCGTAATGCAGGCCGACGCTGAAGTTCTGGGTGGCGTTCCAGCCCGTGCCGACACCGGCATACCAGCTGTTGCGACCGTCGCGGCCACCGCTGGTGAGGCCAAGATCCTGGCCTGCCGAGTTGTAGTAGTTGGCGTCGTTGTCCGAAGCGCGGAAGAAGCCACCACGCGCACCGATGTACCAGGCCGGCGTCAGGTTGAAGCGGGCATTGCCGCCCAGGGTCCAGCCGCGCAGCGCGTTCTCGCTCTTGCGCTCGTTGATCGAATCGTCGCTGAGGGCGTTGCTGACCTCCAGGTTGCCAAGATCGACGTAGCCGCCTTCCACGCCCAGGCCCCATTGCGGGCCGAGCTTCCAGCGATACCCACCGTCGAGCTCGTAGCCGGTGCGACGACCGTCGCGGCTATGGAAAGCGTTGAAGTCGCCGCTGCCGAAACGTCCGGCAGTGCCGCCATCGGTGCGACCGACCGTGCCGGAGGCAAACCAGTTGCCCTGGCCGACATCCAGATCGGGGCGATACGTGTCGCCGCTGCTGCTCTGGGCAAAGGCGGAAGGTGCAACAAGAGCCGCTGCGAGGGCTGCGCAAAGAATGATTTTTTTCACTTCAGGATTCCTTTAATACTTGGGCGGACATGCCAAACCGTAGCGGCGTGTGCGCGATTGGACGTCGGTGCGGACACATGTGCGACGTGGCGTCAGTAAAGGACTTTCGACCTGAAGCGCATCGAAATATTCACGCTTTAAAAAGTCTTGTTTAACGGCCCGTTCAAAGCAGGTTTACGCGCATGAGCACAGTGCGAAATTGCGTGATCCCGATGTGTGCTTGTTGCCCGATGCCAAGCGGCCGCGCTTGAAAGGCGATGCGGAATGATGAGCGGCCTGCATGCGCGTTCCGATGCTCGGCGATTGCGCCCGACGCACTTCGAAGCGGCGCGCGGCAGGCACCGGGACTGTGCTTTTCGATCCTGGTGATGCGCGCACGCGTGGCGCCGATCGCCATGGGTGTCATGGCATCCGGGCGACGCGTATGCGCGGCTGCAGAAGGCGGGCGTCGGGATCGCGTATCTTTCGGTGGGTGTGGTCCCCGCCTGCGTCTTCAATGCTTCCCCATCGGGGAGCCATGCAGCCTCGACCACGATCAGTCACTGCGGCACGACAAGGAGCAACTCGGCTTGGGACGGACCTGGAAGAAGGCAAGCAGCATGTGGACCGGTGCGCTGCTCGCGTTGGCGGGATCGGCTAGTGCACAGCAGGCAGGCGATCCATCGCAGCCTGTGCCCGCGTTGCCGGTGGTACGGACCCTGGAAGAAGTGCGCGCCCTGCCGCCGGACGAGGAAGAGGTGCTGGACCTCTACCGTTTCGAAAATCCCATCACCGTCGATTCCAACCGCTTCGACAAGGCCTATGACGCCGGCATCAGCCCGGAGGAGATGGCGCTGCACCACGGTGGCTACATCAACTACGGCATCAACCGCGGGCTGTACGAAACCTGGAAAGGCTTCAAGCAGCTCACCGGCATGCGGCCTTACGAACAACCCGCCATCGCCAGGCCGCCGCCGCTGACCGAGGACCAGATGCGCAGGGCAGCGGAGCAATCAGCGCTCACGCAGGGCGTTGAAGCCGGGCACTGAGCCCGGCCACATGCGCCAGCGAATCATGCGCAGGTCTGCAGACCGCGGAACGGCAACTGCGCCCGCGCTCAAGCGCTACACCGCGGGCGCGGCGGACCTGGCGTTGGCGAGATGATGATTCAGGCCGACCAGCCCAAGCCCGAGCACCGCCAGTGCGCCACCGGCGAGGGGCACGGCCGTGTACCCCAGGCCCAGCTGCAACACGCCGCCGCCCAGGGCCGCGCCCAGGGCGTTGCCCAGGTTGAAAGCGCCGATATTGACCGACGACGCCAGTCCCGGTGCCTGTTCGGCGACCTGCATCACCTGGGTCTGCACCGGCGGCACGATCGCGAATGCAGCCGCACCCCACAACACGAACATCAGCGCCGCGCTCCAGGTGTGGCCGATGGTCCAGGGCATCAGCAGCATCAGCACCGCCAGCGACAGGAAGAACACCAGCGTGGAACCGATCAACGACCAGTCGGCCAGCCGCCCACCCAGCCAGTTGCCCAGCGTGAAACCCACCCCCACCAGCACCAGGATCAGGGTCACGAAATTGCCGCTGGCGTGGGTCAAGGTGGTCAGCAACGGGCTGATGTAGGTGTACACGGTGAACATGGCGCCGGCGCCCACCACGGTGGTGGCCAGCGCCGTCAGGACCTGCGGCCGGGTGAGCACCTTCAACTCGGCCGCGATATCGGGCTTGCGGCCGGGCTGACCCACCGGCAAGGCCAGACGCAGCGCAAGCATGGTGATCACGCCCAGCGCTGCGGCAATGACGAAGGCCCAGCGCCAGCCCAGGTGTTGGCCGATCCACGTCGATGCGGGAACGCCGCCGATGTTGGCGATGGTCAGGCCCATGAACATGGTGGCCACCGCGCTGGCACGGCGGTTGGCTGGCACCACGCTGGCGGCCACCACCGCGCCAAGGCCGAAGAACGCGCCGTGGTTGAGGCTGGTCAACAGCCGCGACAACAGCAGCGGCAGGTAGCCCGATGCAAACGCGCTGAACAGATTGCCCGCGGTGAAGATGCCCATCAGCAGCATCAACGCCGGGCGCTTGCCATAACGGCTGAGCAGCAGGGTCATGATCGGCGCGCCCACCGTCACGCCGATGGCGTAGGCGCTGATCAGCAGCCCTGCGGTCGGGATGGACACACCCACGCCCTGGGCGATCTCGGGCAGCAGGCCCATTGGGGAGAATTCGGTGGTGCCGATGCCAAAGGCGCCGATGGCCAGGGCAAACAACGCCCAGCGCGCAGCGCGTGCATCGGAGGAAGACGTGTGTGGGGACACGTGGGCGCTCCGTGAAGTGGCCGGCCATCATAGGCAAGTCGGGCGTGCCGGCCGAGACCGGCAACGGAACACACCCGCTGCATCGGTGCATCGCGCGCGGCTGGCACGGGCGACACCACGCGTCTCGCATCCGTGCTTTCGCAGGCGCCATCGCGCAGGCTGCAGCGCAACGGAAAACAAACCACGCGCGCCGCACCGTCACCTACAGTCGTGCAGCACGCGCCGGGAGCAACATGGCCACGCCCGTGCGCTGGCTACACCGCAACGACGAGGGGACGACGCGGATGATCAGGATCAGGTGCTGGGTGTGCGGCAGCGTGGGCGCATGCATCACGCTGGCGGGGCAGGCCGTCGCGCAGGACGCCACACCGCCGATGGGTGCCACACCACCACAGGCCCCGCTGGTCACCACGCTGGAAGAAGTCCGCGCGCTGCCGCCGGACGAAGAGGCGTTGGACCTCTACGCATTCGATAACCCGATCAAGGTCGAGTCCAATCGTTTCAGCAACAGCTACCATCCGCCGCCGTCACCGAAGGAGATTTCCGAGAGCGGCGGCTATCTCTACTACGGCCTGGGACTGCTGCTTGAAAAGGGCGCCGGGGTCGTCGCCAAAGGCCTGCAGAAGATCCCCGGCATCAAGGGCGAGGTCCAGCCCGCCATCGCCCGCCCGCCGCCGCTGGACCTGGAACAGATGGAGCGCGCCGCTCGCATCCGCCAATCGCAGGACGCTGCCGCACCGAATGAATAAGGCTGCCCACGCTGTGCGAAAGTGCCCGCTGCGACTGCAGGCGGGCACGGGTTTCACTCAGAAGTTGATGCTCGTCTTGACGCCGACGATGGTGTAGTTGTCCAGGTTCGCCGCGCCGTTGCCGGCGTGGAAGATCCACTGGACTTCGGGCTGGAAGCGCAGCCAGCCGGTGGCCTGCCAACCGTAGAACAGCTCGGCGGTGTACTCGGAGCCATCCGCAGGCAGGGTGCTCAGGCCCTGCTGGTACAGCAGCGCCTGGTAGGACTTCTCGCGTTCGTTGACATGCAGCGCGGACGCGCCCACGCCGATCTCGTCGGTCGGCCGGGACGCAAACAACCCCGCATAGATGGCGCCGACTGCCAGGGTCCGGTCGATGGTGCTGGTGCGCCGGTCGGAGACCGTGGCGTTGACGAAGGTGCGCAGCCCGCTGCGGGCGCTGTTCTGGTGCCCGCGGGTGAGTTGCTGCTCGAAGGTGAAGTAGCCGCCGTACACGCCATCGCGCATGCGGGCATTCAGCCCGCTCAACGCGGACGGATCGCCGTTGACGTCGGTAAAGACATCGGCCTTGTCGATGTTGCTGTACCACGCGCCGACCTTGTAAGCGCCGGGCAGATCGCCTGCGAACTTTGGCGTCCAGCCGAGTTCCACCGGGAACAGGCTACCGGTGGTGCCGGAAGGATTGAGGGTGAACTTGTGGCCGCGTTCGAGCAGCGCCGGGTTGACCTGGTAGACGCCCAGCTTGAGGTAATGGGTGGCATCGAACTGCACCTGGCCCACCGCGGCCCACTGGCTGATCGGCCAGTTGTACCAGTAGTCGCCGTTGATGTTGCCGGCCTCGGTCCCGCACAGGCCCTGGTTGACGAAGGTGCATTCGACATCGCCGAACTCGCCGCCCACGGTGAGCCGGCCCAGCTTCAGGAACAGGTGGTCATCGAACAGGTGCTGGCCCCACCACAAACCGGTCAGGCGCCAGGTCTGGTCGCGGCCGTAGACCTCCTGCGGCTGCATCAACGTGTCCACGCCGCGGCTGCGGAGGTCGTCGCCATCGCGGTAGCTCACGTCCAGGTGCACTTCCGCACCAGGCAGGCCCCAGAGTTTTTCCAGGTCGAACTTGCTGGACAGCGTGAGCTGCCCGGCATGGGCGCCGACCGAGCGGCCGCCGCTGCCGACGTTGCGGTAATCCTCGGAGGTGTAGCCGAAATTGAACTCGACGCCCTTGTCGGCAAGCGCCTGGCGCTCGCCATTCCAGCCGCCGAACAGATAGGGATTGCTGTCCTGCGCCAGCGCGGGGGCGGCCAGTGGCAGCAGGATCAGGGCAGGCAGCAAGTGTTTCGACTTCATGGGAAAGGCCTTCGAAAGACGTCAATCAAGAACAGGAGAAGGCTGGACGCGCATGCGCCCAGCCATCGGAAAACTGCCGGTGCCATGGGCACCGGCGAGGGTTCGGCTCAAGCCGCCTTGCGGCGACGGAACAGGCGGGAAACCAGCAGCAGCAACACCACGATCACCAGGACGCCCAGGCCGAGCAGCCACGGCGTCAGCGCCTTCAGTGCCGGTGCCGGACCACCGGCGCGCAGTTCGGCGACCTGTTTGGCGTCGACTTTGGTGGCCGGGTTGCCGAAACGCTGGCTGACGTAGCTGGCCACCGCGGCGACCTGGGCATCGGTCATGTCACGGGCGAAGGCCGGCATGTAGGTCGGGCCATCGGCGCCGGTGCGATCGACGCCATGCAGGATCGCCATCACCAGGTTGTTGGGCCTGGCCGCGCCGACCGCACTGTTGTGCGACAGCGACGGGTAGTAATGGTCACCGGTGCCGCCGCCGTTGGGCTGGTGGCAGCTGGCGCAGGCATCGGCATACAGGCGCGCGCCGTCTTCGACCTTGGGCGCATCGGTATAGGTGCGGCTGGCCAGCAGGGCATCGCCGGTTGGCGTGCTTGCCGCCGCGTCGCGCAGCGTCTGGGTGCTGTCCGGGTCATCGAAGCCATAGGCCTGCGCCGGCGCCTGGCCATAGCTCGAGGCCGGCTTGTCCTGGCCCGGGGCGGCCTTGGCGGGCACCTGCTTGAGGTAGGCGGCCATGGCGTGCAGGTCGCTGTCGGACAGGTGGCGCAGGCTGTGCTCGACCGCTTCGGCCATGCCACCAGCAGCCTGGGCCTTGCCTGCGACGTGCCCGGTCTTGAGGAACTGGGCGAGTTCGTCTTCGGACCAGTCACCGATGCCGGAGACCGGATCGGAAGTGATGTTGGGTGCATGCCAGCCAGCCACGTCGCCACCGGCCAGGTACTGGTCCTTGTCGCTGGCCATGAACAGGTTGCGCGGGGTGTGGCAGCTGCCGCAATGGCCCAGCGTATCGACCAGGTAGCGGCCACGCGCAAGCGGGTCCTGCGGCGCCGGCGCGGACGTGTCGGGCTTGTCCACGAACAACTGGTTCCAGAACCCCATCAGCCCGCGGATGCCATACGGGAAACCGAGCTTGGTCACCTGCGTGGGCGGCGTATCGACTGCGGCGACCTGGGTGGTCAGGTACACGTACAGCGCATGGATGTCTGCATCGCTGATGCCGCTGTAGTCGGCATACGGCATGGCCGGATACAGGTGGTGTCCATCGGCGGCCACGCCCTGGCGCACGGCGCGGGCGAATTGCGCCTCGCTCCAGTTGCCGATGCCGGCGGTCTTGGACGGGGTGATGTTGGTGGCGTAGATCGTGCCCAGCGGCGATTGGATCGCGTAGCCGCCGGCATAGGCCTTGCCGCCATCGCTGGCCGTGTGGCAAGCCGCGCAGTCGGCCGCGCGGGCGACGTACTCGCCCTGCATGGCGGTTGCTTCGTGGCTGTCATCGGCCGCGGTGGCGGCGAAGGCGGCGGCACCGAACACGGCGCCGACCAGCAGTTTCAATGCAGTCGTGCTTTTCATGTCGGTGGTCCTCAGAGTTCCTTGGCGATGATGTCTGACGAGCGCATGGCCAGCGCCGCACCGGTCATCGTCGGGTTGTTGGCCTGCGAGGCCGGCATCACGCCCGTGGTCGCCAGGAACAGGTTGTCGTGGTCGTGGGTGCGGCACTCGTGGTTGACCACCGAGTCCTTCGGGTCGGTGCCCATGATCACCGTGCCCATCGGATGGTCGCGGTTCTCCCAAGTGCTGACGTTCTTCTCGAACACCTCGGCGCCGAGCAGGGTCTGGAAGTTGCCGAAATCCTGCTTGACCACTTCGCCGGCCGCGCGCACGTAGTCGCTGACGTCGTAGTGGATGTTCAGCAGTGGCAGCCCGAACTTGTCCTTGTTGCTGGCATGCAGGGTGACCCGGTTGCTCGGGTCGGGCAGGCTTTCGATGTTGGAGGAGATCGGCGTCCAGCGTGCGGCCATGTGGCGGATGCGCTGGTCCAGTTCCGGACCCATCACGCCCTGCGCGAGCAGGCGCTGGGCGATCTGCACGTTGCCGACGAAATTGCCGATTTCGTAGCGGATCGCGCCGTGCTTGGAACGCCACGGACCATCGCGCCACTTCAGCACGTCGCCCTGCTGGACCGGGCCACGGCCGGACCACAGCGGCTCGTCGGCCAGCAGGGTCAGCGAGAACGCGTTGTGGTCCATCAGGTTGCGACCGACCATGTCCGAGGAGTTGGCCACGTCCGACAGCAGCAGCAGGCGCGGGGTCTCGATCGCGTGCGCGGCGATGATGAAATAGCGCGCGGTCAGGCGCACGCTCTTGCCTTCCGGCGTGTGGTAGTGGACCGCGACGATCTTCTTGCCGTCGGCGGCCTTTTCGATCTTGTAGACCGGGGCGTTGTCGATCAGCGTGGCGCCGACGCGCTCGGCCTTGGTGGCATGGCGATCGCCGCTGTACTGCGCGCCGATCGGGCAGATCGGTGAACAGTTGTTGTTGCCCACGCAGGCCGGGCGCTCGCCGTAGGGATCGGTGGCGCGGCCATTGGGCTGGTAGGTGAAGGGATAGCCGCCGGCGGCCACGCGTTCGGCGAACCGCTGGCTGTAGTAGCTCAGTTCCTGCGGACGGACCGGGAAGGGGATGCTGCGCGGCGGATACGGGGCACCGGCATGCCCGCTGTAGTCAGCGTGGTCGTCACCGGAGATGCCCATCTCCACTTCGACGCGGGCGTAGTACGGCTCCAGCTCGTCATAGCCGATCGGCCAGTCGCGGCCCACGCCGTACAGGCTCTTGAGCTTGAAATCGTTGGGCAGGATCCGCCAGCAGGCGCCGCCCCAGTGCCAGGTGGTGCCGCCGACCAGGCGCAGCATGCCGGGGATGTATTCGACCGGCCCGCTGTTTTCGATGTAGCCCGGGGTGAACGAGGTCCGTGCCCATTCCTCGTTGGGATAAGGCTGGTTGCGGTTGCCACCGTTGGAGCTGGCGTTGCCGGAATTGCGGAAGGCCTCGACGATCTTCCAGCGCGGCACGCGTGGGCCGGCTTCCAGCAGCAGGACGGACTTGCCCTGCTGGGCGAGGTTATGGGCGGCGATGCTGCCGATCACGCCTGAGCCGACGACAATGACGTCGGCGTCGTATTGGGTATTGGCCATGGGGGGGTCCTGGCTCCGGGAATGCGATGGCATTCCTGGCTGGGTTAAGAGGGAGAGGGCGGGGCGTTTCAGTCGGTGGCGACGCTGGCCGGCTTGTCCTTCCAGAAGCCCGGACGGCCGCGCGCATAGGTGGGGATGACGGTCACATCCAGCGTCGGCCGCCACATCAGCGCGCCTTCGTAAGTGATGAAGGCCGGGCCATCCTCGGCGCGGTCCTTGACCTGGCCGACCACGCCCAGGTACCAGGCGCTGACGATGGCCAATGCGGTGGCCTTCAGCGCGGGATCGGCTGCGATGGCCGAGCCGGACCAGCCCTGCATGTCGGTCAGGCCGGCGCGCGTGATGGCCGCTTCCAGCTGGCTGAAGCGCTGGGCGAAGTCGGTCTCGCGTGCGCTGATGGCCGCCCAGCCGCGGTCGGCCAGCGATGCGTCGATGGTGTGGCCGGTCAACAGCCGCGACACCGCGATGAAGCTGGCCGGTGCGCGTGGCGTGTCCGTGGCGGATACCGCCTGGGCCCAGCTCCAGGTGGCACTGGTGGCCACGCTGACCGCACCGATGCCCCACAGGGCGGTGACCAGGAATTTGCGCCGGGGCAAGGTGCCGGGATGCTGCTCCGGCGGGATCGATGGGTGCGTCATGGCGAGATCTCGATGGGGAGTGGTGGGCGCGTAGGAGCCATCAGCCGCGCCGGGCATTGGGGTGGCCGGGTCGGCCCGCGGGGTGCGGATCGAGCGGCGTATTTCGATTCATGAGAGCGCGGTCATTTTCTTTGAAAAAGACGGGTGTTCGTCTGTCGTGCATCGGTGCGGGCGTGATTGGGTCGTGCTTCCCTGACGAGGAAACAACGCCGGCGAGCACCACATCGTGGCGTCGGGGGTGTTGCAATCGGCGAAAATGAGAGCGCGGTCATTTTTGGTCGGGGCAATGTAGGCAGGCGGTCCCCAGGTGTCAATGGGTTAGGATTTCCGCCGCTCGGCGCGCCTGGTGGCGGAACTGCGAACCAGGACCTTCCAGGCGCACGGTCAGGAGGTGGTGTGGCGGAAAAATATGCAACGCTCGAGGACGTGGCCAACGTCGTCGGCATGTCGCGCGCGCAGGTGTCCCGGGCATTGCGCGGCGACCTGGGGGTCAAGCCGAGCACCCGCGAGCGCGTCGTCAAGGCCGCCACGGCGCTGGGGTATCGCCCGCACATGGCCGCCCGCCACCTGGCGTCGGCGCAGTCCAACACGGTCGGCCTGGCCATCGGCGAGCCGATGAACCCGTATCACATGCAGTTGGCCCAGGCGCTGGATGCCGAGCTGGCGCGCGCTGGCCTGGATTCGGTGGTCTCGCTGCGTGCGCTGGATGACGCGTCCAGCCTGCGCGAGAGCGACCGGCTGATCTCGTTGCGTGCGGCCGGAGTGCTGCTGATCAGTACCCCGCATGGCGGCAAGGCCATCGCGGAGATCGCCCGGCGCCTGCCCTGCGTCTACCTGGGCAGCAGTGTCGATCACCCCGATGTTTCCACGGTCAGTGCCGATGACGAAGCTGGCGTGCGCACGGCCATGCTGCATCTGATCGCACTGGGGCATCGCCGGATCGCGCATATCGGCGGCGGCCCGGAGCCGGCCGACGCTGAGCGCCTGCAGACCTATCTGCAGGTGATGGCCGAGGCCGGGCTGACGCCGCAGGTGCAGATCGGTCGCAACGACACTGATTCGGGTTGGCGCGGCAGCCATGCACTGATGCGCCAACCCGAACCGCCAACGGCCATCTTCACCGTCAACGATTTCGTCGCTATCGGCGCCATCAATGGCCTGCATGCGCTCGGATTGCGGGTGCCGGATGATGTGTCTGTCATCGGCTTCGATGACATCCCCGCCGCCTCCAGCGAAATGTTGTCGCTGACCACGCTGCGGCAAAACGTCGTGGAGCAGGCTCGATGGGCGGTGCAGTCACTGCAGTTGCGGATGCGCGATCCGTCGGCCGCCGCGATGAATACCGTGGTA
Source organism: Pseudoxanthomonas sp. (assembly GCF_027498035.1). Lineage (NCBI taxonomy): Bacteria > Pseudomonadati > Pseudomonadota > Gammaproteobacteria > Lysobacterales > Lysobacteraceae > Pseudoxanthomonas > Pseudoxanthomonas sp. The sequence goes on along the minus strand of NZ_CP114978.1, from coordinate 2,600,558 downwards.
CCCGTGGAGCTGATCCTGCGCAGATCGGTGAGGAAGCTCGGATAGCGCCGGCCGATCGCGTTGATGTCGAGCATCGACGCAGTTGAACATCAAACCGCGTGTTCGCTTGCACCGGAGGAACCGCAGGCGCTGCGCGACATCAGCAACGGGTCAGGTGGCGCCCCGATGATCGACGCTGCGAGCAGCGGGGGTCGAGCACCTAGCTCATGCTCCCATCGTGCGTGCACCGTGGCCGAACGCATCCTGTTGCGGCGTCATCACCTGCGTGGCCTGCAGCTGCGCCTGCTGCTGATCGACCTGCGCCAGCTCGCGGAACGAGACGTCCACCGGTGTGTTGACCGCCTGCCCGGTTGGCATGTGTGCACGCAGGTGCGTCGGATCTCTCGGATCGCCCTGGACGATGAACACGTTCTGCCCGGCCTGCGTCTCGCCACTGTTCCTGCTGAGCAAAACATGGTCCACGCGCTCGAACCCATTGGTCGCCGCCAGCGTGGTCAGGCTGGCCTTCATGCACGCACTGCTCTGGTCCGACGGCCGCCCAAGCTGCTGGTCGAGCGCGTCAACGCCAGCGCTGCACTGCTGGTGGAGGCTGTGGCGCGGATGGCCAGTCTTGTCTGGGGTAATGAAGGGGGCGTCATCCGCAGCGCTTGATGAGTTCGAACGACCACGCAGGGACGACTCGGATGGAACGATTTCTGGAGTGTTCCGTTGCGCCTGGATGACCTCGTTTGGCGAAAGTCCATGTTGCCCCACTGCAACCTGATCACTCCAAGCCAATTGACCTTTGCTGTCCATCAGTACAAGCCGCCCTTCCTGCAGCGCGCCCCCGACAAGTGTTGCAAGCTCTTCTTTGGAAGCATGCGGATTTGCAATGGCAATAGCGCGTCCAATCTGGTTGTTGTAGAGGTCCATGGCCTCTCTGTTTGCCGGATTGCCGGGGCGCCCTTCATGTGCTGTGGCAAACGCTGTTGCCCAGTCGTCGCCGAACTCCTTGCCCAATAATGCATTCCAGTAGGCGTGTCGATACGCGTCACGATGACCGTCGTTCTGTTGCCATTCGTTGCTGCGTTCTTCTGGAATGCCAGCGGGCAACGGGTTGTTTGGATAGCGCGCTTTGCTTTCGCTAAAGGCAAGGTCGTAGGTGCCTTTGAGGTCAAAAAGACCCGGAAGACCTCGGTTGCCGACCATCCGGTCGATGAGTGTTCCTTCTGTTTCCGTCAATTCGACCGCATGAGTTCCTGGAATGTCCACCATTCCCATGAGCCTTGGGTGATACTGAATGAGGGGCTCTTCGGCGACCTGAAATTGTGTGCGGATCTCGTTGAGATCAGTTCTGTCCGACATCCTTGTTTCCTCTTGAAGTACTTAAGCGCCATCAGCCCTGTGATGCGCGATGACTCGTGATCTTTCCGTTCTGGTAGCGGATCTCGTATTGCTGGGTATCGATACTGAATTCGGGAATCCCCATGTAATAGACATCGAGCGATTGCGTGCCGTCCTTATCGCTGTAATCGGGTTCTCCCAGAAGGGCAATGATCTCTTGGCGAGCCATTCCGACATGGATGAATTTTTTCATGGCAGAAAGCATATGGACACGCTGGTTCTTCTCGAACTCTACGCCGCGCTGTGCCTTCCAAGCATTTGAATCAAAGGTATCCGTATCTTGCATGGCGCACGCCGTCAGTGAGAGGAAAAAAGCAGACGCCATGCCCATGGTGCAGAGCGAGCGTTTGAGTCGCTTGGAGTAAGGCGGCGCTGGCGAGCCACCGATGGGTGTCGACGCGCGGCTTCCGTGGATTGTTCGCATGCATCCTCCAGTGACGCAGGGTGTGGCACAGAGCCTGGAGGTTAAACCAAAGGCGGTGTTATTTCCTTGAACCTGGGATTCATGCAATAGCGTCGATGTTCTTGCACGTGCACTGCGTATCGCGCAACGGCGACGAGGAGCGTGACACCCAGTAAATCGACAGGATTCTCGTCGAAATGGTAGTGCTGGACCGCGTGCTCCAGACAGCATCGGTGCGATGGCCATAGACCAATCGCTAGATCAATGAGCATCGGATCGAGGTGTCGGGCGGGCAAGGCGTCCGCGCGGTCTCGCCGGGAAGAGATGCCGGAACTGCAGGTGCTCTTCGGGGAATCCGTCCGACCGAATTCCTCGTTGACATGGCTGTGTGATGCACAGTAGTGTGCGCGGCATGGGTGATATAGAGGCTTTCGGGAAACTCGAATTGGAGCTGCGCCGCGGGGTGCTGGTGCTGGCCACGCTGTCGCAGCTGCGCAAGCCACGCTATGGCTACAGCCTGCGCCAGGCGCTGGCCGACAGCGGCCTGCCGATCGAGGAAGGCACGCTCTATCCGCTGCTGCGCCGACTGGAGGCGCAGGGCGTGCTGAGCAGTGAATGGAAGATCGAGGACGGCCCGCCGCGGCGCTACTACGCGCTCAACGCGGAAGGCCGGAAATTGCTGAAGAAGCTCACCGCATCCTGGCAGGGCATGAACGAAGCGATGGTCCGACTCCTTGAAGAGGCATGACGATGAACGCACACGATGTGATCGATTCCTATGTCACCGACGTCGCCGTGCGCCTGCCGCGCCGGCAGCGCAACGATGTGGCTTTCGAGCTGCGTGCCCTGCTGGACGAGGAGCTGCAGGACCGCGCCGCGTCGGCCGGGCGTGCGCCCGATGCTGACATGGCGATTGGACTGGTACGCGGCTTCGGTCGGCCAGCGGAAGCGGCGGCGCGCTACCGGCCCACGGTGACCATCATCGATCCAGTCGACGGCCGTGCCTTCCTGTGGACGACGGTCATCGGGCTTGCGGTGATCTGGGGCGCGGGCCTGCTGGGCCAGCTGCAGCAGCCGGCGGCATCGGCCGAAGCGTTCTGGCTGGGTCTGGGCCGCTGGTGGGGAGCCGCGCTGCCAGGCGCGCTGTGGTGGCCGGGTGCGCTGGTGCTGGGCTTCGGCCTGGCCGCATGGGCGCGCCGCCGCCAGCCGCAGCGCGCCGAATGGACGCCGCGTGCGCCGGACCGCATCCAGGGCAGTCGCGTGGCGATGGCGTTCGGGATGGTCGGCATCGTGTGTGGCGTGGCGGTGCTGCTCGATCCGACCTGGATGCTGGATGTGCTCTGGCATGGGCGCGCCGCGCCGGCCGCGTATGCGGCGCTGACGTACACGCCGGAGTTCCTGCACCGCCAAGCGCCGGTGCTGCTCGGCCTGATCCTGCTCAACCTGCCGCTGTTTGCCGCGGTGATGGTGCGTGGCCGCTGGTCGCCGCTGCTGCGCAGGCTCGAACTCGGGCTGGGCCTGCTGACCTGCGCGGCGATGATCTGGACCGTCCTGGATGGCCCGGCGTTCATGACCCAGGCCAGCGACAGCGCCTTCAAGGGCCTGGTGGTGCTGGTGGCCCTGTACAGCCTGGTGCATATGGCGGTCGTTGCGTATCGCAGCGTGCGACCCACGCCGCAGGTCGGCGTGCGGCATAGCTAGCATCGCGCGTTGAAGTTGGCGTACATCGGTGCCGGAGGCGACCTGGAGCCAGGGTCCTGCACCGGAAGCGAACGGATCTCCCCAAGCGCAACGCCCCGGTGGAAGGACTCCACCGGGGCGTTGCGGGTCAGCACACGTGGGCGTCAGGCGCCCGGCGCGGTGATGGATCAGGCGAAGACGCGGAAGCGTTCGCCATCATCCATGAAGCCCTTCTCGCCGAACGGTGCTTCGTTGGAACCGAACGGCATCTGTGCACGCAGCTTCCAGCTGGCCGGCAGGTTCCATTCGGCCGCAGCGGCGGCATCGGGCAGCGGGTTGTAGTGCTGCAGGCTGGCACCCACGCCGACGGTCGCCAGCGCGGTCCATACGGCCAGCTGTGCCATGCCGCTGGCCTGCTCGGACCACACCGGGAAGTTGTCGGCGTACAGGGCGAATTTCTCCTGCAGGCCCTTCACCACGTCCTGGTCTTCATAGAACAGCACGGTGCCGGCGCCGGCGGCGAAGCTGCTCAGCTTCTGCTCGGTGGCGACAAAGGCATCGGCCGGGACGATCTTGCGCAGCTCGTCGGCCACCAGGCCCCAGAACTTGACGCTCTGGTCGCCGAACAGGATCACCACGCGCGAGCTCTGCGAGTTGAACGAGGACGGCGTGTGCTTGACCGCATCCTGGATCAGAGCGCTGAGCTCGTCCTGCGGCAGCGGCAGGGTCTTGCCCAGCACGTACTGGGTGCGGCGCGTCTTGTGGGCGTGGAGGAAGGCATTGGTCATGGTGGCGGGCTCGGTGGGAAAGTGCAGGCAGCCTAAGCGGCCGCCCCGCCGGCAACCAGACCGCCAGGCGAGACAATCCATTTCCGAAAATGGCAATCATCCTGGACGTGCGCGCACGGATTGCCGCTGACGTCTGGATCTGATGGATTCTCGGCGGCCGGGTAGCTTGGGAAGGGCGCCGCAATCAACGTTCATACCAGGGCGTGGCGATAAGCTCCCTGAGCAACCTGAGGTTTCGCAATTTGCGCAGGAAGCTCACCCGCCTCCGTCTCGGAGTCTTGCGCCGGATGAAGCCGACCACCGGCACCATCAACAACGCGAGACACACGCTGAGCTGCAGGTCGAGCATCGACAACGCTGCATCCAGCCCCACCGAGTCGACGTAGCCAGCCAGCGGCAGGGAGATGAAGCTGGTGCACAGCGCCAGGACCACCATGACCGTGCAAAGGCGCATGAGCTTGGCGCCGACGCGCTCCCGCACCCAGACGCGGGCCAGGTTCTCCGGCCGGTACCAGACGGGGTTGAACAGGGATTTCATCCATTCGAGCATGGGCGATCCATCAGTCAGATAACGGCCCGGTGACAGGCGGCTGATTCCGGATTGAGATAGGGTGCCGGACGATGGGTCTCAAGGTGCAGCGAGCGCTTCCTCGATCGCGCTGAACCCCGAATGCCTGCCGGCAGGGGTGACTTCGACGCCGGTGGCGAAGTAGGCCACGCCGGTGCCGGCCTTGCGGTCGATCCACAGGCCGGACAGCAGGCCATAGGCCTCGCCGGCGTGGCCGACACGGGCGATGCCATCGCCGAACAGGTCATCGCCGCAGCCACGACGATGGGTGGCCAGGGTCTGCACCGCCAGGCCATAGCGGCACAGGGTGGCCTGGCCGGGTGCGGCGCCGTCGTCGTCCTCGAAGGCCTGGCCGTTGCCGGGGCGGTAGGTCCACAGCGGGGATTCGAGCGTGCGGACCGACTTCGCCGCCAGCAGGCGCACGCCATCGACTTCGCCATCGCCCAGCAGCAGCCGACCGATCCTGGCCAGTCCCTTGGCCGAGATGCGCAGGCCGCCCTGCGGGGCGAAAGTGGCGCCGTTGCGGCCCGGCTTCCACAGCGACAGATCGCAGCGGCCATCGGCTGCCGGCACCACCGCACACGCCGGCCTGGCGCCGTGGTTGTCGTCCTTCACCGCCACACCGTCCTTGTCGTACAGCACCACCGCGCGCGCGGCCGTCGCGTCGTTGCAGGTTTCCCAGTTGTAGCAGGCGTCCAGCTGCAGTGGCGCCAGCACCAGCCGTTGCATGAGCTTGTCGAAGCGTTCGCCGGTCGCGCGCTCCATCACCGCCGCGACGATGGGGAAGTTGAGATTGGTGTAGCGGTAGAACGTGCCTGGCGCGTGTTCGGTATCCCACGCGCGCGGGTCATCCAGCGTGTCTTTCAGCTGCCCATCCAGTGGCGTGGCGTAGTAGCCGGCCGCATCGGTCAGGCTGGAGCGGTGCGACAGCAGCAGGCGCAAGGTAATCGGCCGTTTCGGGAAGCGCGGATTGCGCAGCGTCCAGCCCAGCTGCGGGGAGACGTCGGCATCCAGATCCAGCGTGCCGGCCTCGACCAGCCGCATCACGCCGATGGCGACCACCAGCTTGGAAATCGACGCCACGCGTACCGGATCGTCCGGGGTCACCGCACGCTGGGTCGCCACATCGGCCATGCCTCGCGCGCTGCTGTCGGTGATGCCATGGCGGTCGAAGTTGACGCGCACGGCGGCGATGGGTTCGCCGGCGGTCGCAGTGGCGATGGACAGCAGGACGGCACAGAAGCAGGCGAGTCGGCGCATGCGGGAGCCTTGATCGGCAACGGTGCATCGCATCTTGCGGCAAACGCGGGTGCGCTCGCATGTTCGGTGCGGTAATGACATTGCTGCGACAGCAACGTCGGCCAGGTGCGGCGCTTCATCCGCAGGTTCGAAGACGTGGCGCCGGGCATGACGATCGTGAGCGGCCTCGCCGCGTGGGATGACCGTGCAGTCAGCACCTGGACATCCAGGGTTGGCGTCTTTGAAACGACACGCTTGATTCAGAAAAGCGCTGCGATGCATGCATTCCGGCGATCTCGTTGGCGCATCGCCGCGTGGTGCGTTGCGGCATCGGCGCGCTGCATGCCAGGTGTCATGGGAAGTTCGGTTTGCGTATACCCGCCGTAAACAATGCAGGCACCACCATGCCGCCCGAATTCAGTCCCCGTGGCATCGCATGAACGTAGTTGATCCTTTCCTGGCGCAGGCCGCGTCAGACGTGGAGGTCCGCATTTTCCGCCGTGGCGTCAGCGACCAGGAAGTTCGCCAGGCCATCGATCTCATCCTTGAATACGTCGCCACCCAGCAGTACAGCCAGGGCGACGGAATCGACTGGTGGGGCGCGTTCTCCGAGGTCTATGACGACCTGTCGCGCAATTTCACCCCGCAGCAGACCGCGGCCTTCGAGATCGCCACCGATACCATCCTGGTCGGCTTCGGTTGTCCTGGCTGGACCAGCGCCCGGGCAGGGCTGCGGGCGAGCCTGCGGACGGCGACGCTGGACGAGCACGCGGCCTGAGCCATGCGGGGCCGCCATTGGGCGCAGGCATCGTTAGAATTCGTGGGTTTTCCGCTTCCGGCCTGCCGCCACACCGCCCCTCGATGCAGAAGTTTCCCTCGGTCCTGTACCTGTTGAATGCCGCGCAGAAGCGCGCGCTGCTCGAACGCCATGGCTATACCCTCCATGACGACGATGCCGAATCCGATCTTGATTTCACCCTGGCCGAGGACGTGGCCAGTGGTGCGATTGCGCTGCAGGAGTTGGAACGCCTGCTGGATCTGTAGCCGCGCGCTCCGCATTCGGACTTTTCCTACTGGCCAGCGGGCCATCGACCGACAGACCTCGTCCAGGCGCGCAGGCATGCTGGTCCTGCCCCCGACAGCAGCCCCGCACCGGCCATGGATGCCGCTCAGCAAGGACCCCGGGCGCGGCCATGAGCAGGTCGCACGCAGGGTCGGGGGCAATCCCCTTCTTGGCCGGTTCCCCCCGGCCATTTTTTTTGTGCCTCGCCGTCCCGGTTGGCGCGCTGGCGGCCAGGCGTCGGCGACAGGCTTCGATCCACGGTGGGCGTTGTGCCGTTGCGTGGACCAGGCAGTCCCTCCGCAAGGCCGAACGCCGGGCCTGCGTCCTGCATAGTTCCATCGGCCTAACTCCAATTCGCTATCTGCAGCCGAGCAGGGTTGGCCTATAAATCCTGCCTCGCCCGGCGACACGTCGGGCGATTGGGCACATACGCCGCCGATCCGACGGTCATGTGCTGGAACAGAAGCCTTGGGAGGGGCCATCCATGCGCGTATCAACCCGCGTCATCGTCCTGTCGTGCCTGTTGTCCTGCCTGGGCATCGTGCCCACTGCGTGGGCGCAGGCCGGCACGGTGGAAACCATCGATCTGTGGCCCGCGGGCAGCTTGCCCAAGGCGACGTCCGGACCTGAAAAAGTCGGCAGCAACGGCAGCGCCAACGGCGCGGTCAGCAACGTCTCCAACCCCCGCATCGAGATCTATCGCGCCGCCAAGCCCAACGGCAGTGCCGCGCTGATCGTCGGTGGCGGTGGCTATTTCCGCATCCAGATCGGCACCGCTGCCAGGCCGATGGCGCAGTGGCTCGCTTCGATCGGCGTGACCAGCGCGGTGCTGTATTACCGCTTGCCGGCCGATGGCTGGAAGGCTGAAGCGCCGTTCCAGGATGGACAACGCGCGATGCGCCTGATGCGCAGCCACGCCGCCGAGTGGGGCGTGGACCCGGACAAGATCGGCATCATCGGTTCGTCCGCCGGCGCCAACCTGTCCGGCATTACCGCCACCCGCTGGGACCACGATTTCTACCCGCGCATCGATGCGGTGGACACGCTGTCCTCGCGGCCGGACTTCCTCGGCATGCTGTACCCGGTGGTGTCGATGAAGCCGCCGCTGGACAAGACCCGCAGCGCGCGTGAGCTGTCCACCCAGCCCGACTACCAGAGTGCGTATTCGGTGGAAGACCACGTGCGCGCCGACATGCCGCCGATGTTCATCGCCCAGGCCGTGGACGATCCGATCGTCGACGTCGGCCACAGCCTGCTGCTGTACCAGACCGCGCTGAAGACCAAGGTACCGGTGGAGCTGCATGAATTCGAAACCGGTGGCCACAGCTGGGGCATGGGCGTCCCGGGCACGGCGCCGGCGCAGTGGCCGCGGCTGTTCGCTACCTGGGCACGCCGGCATGGCTTCCTGGGGGGGACGGCCCCGGCCGGCGCATCGGGCGCGGCGGATGACCAAGGCAAACAGGCGCCGGCTGTTTCCGGCGATGGCGACTGACGCCGCGCCTGCCGCGCGCAGGCCTCCATTCCACTCACGGGGAACCACCATGATCCATGCACGCAAGGCTGCGCTCGGCGCGGCCGTGGCGGCCGCTTTGGCCGGTGTCAGCCTGCCGGCGCTGGCCGACAGCAAAACCGAGGCGCAGCTGCGCCGGATGATCGAACTGCAGGCCCAGCAGATCGAACAACAGAAGACGCAGCTGTCGGCCATGAACCAGCGCCTGTCCGCACTGGAACACCAGGCGGCACCCGATGCATCGGCATCGCCCGCCCCTGATCCGGCCCAGGTACAGGTCGCCGCGGCGGTCGCCGATACCCGCCAGGACGATGACCTGGCGATCCTGCAGGCGCAGGTCGCGCAGATGGCAACCAAGGGCACCGGTGGCGACGGCAACGTCAACTGGCGCAAGGGCGGGCCGGAGTTCAAGTCGGCCGACGGCACCTTCACCTTCCATCCGCGCGGACGGGTGCTGATGGATTTCAGCAGCACGCATGGTTCGGGCTTCGATGCGCGCAACGTCACCGGCACCGACCTGGCCAGCGGCCGCCTTGGCGCCGAAGGCACCTACGGCGACGTGGGCTACAAGATCGAAGCGGATTTCGCCGGCAACGCAGTCACGCTGAAGGATATCTACGCTTCCTACGAGACCAGGATCGGCGGGCTGCCGACCGAGTTCTACGTGGGTAACAAGCTCAAGGACCGCAGCATCGACGGCGCCACCGGCAACACCACCACGCCGTTCATGGAGCGCAATGCGGTGGCCTCGGTCGGCGGCATGCAGAGCGGCTATTTCGGCCTGGGCCTGACCACCAAGGTCTATGGCGACAACTGGCACGCCAGCCTGGCGGTGACCGGCGACGACGTGGGCAACGACAGCAGTGCCAACGACACCATCGCCTACCTGGCCCGCGCCCACTGGAATCCGGTCAAGGGCAGCGCCGGATTCCTGCATGTCGGCGGCTGGTATTGGTACGAGGACCTGGGTGGCGATGTCACCAGCATCAACAAGACCTCGCAGGTCGCACTGGGCTGGAATGGCGAAGTGCGTGTTTCGGCCAGCTCCATCGCCAACCCGACCGACGACCATGCATGGGGCGCGGAACTGGGCGGCGTGTGGCGCAGCGGCTGGGCCTTCGCCGAAACCACCGTGCGGACCATCAACTCCTCCAGCGAGGCCTCGCGCGAGCAGAAGGCCAGCAGCTACTCCGCCGGCTGGTTGCTGACCGGCGAGAAGCCCGGCTTCTCCGCCCGCTCCGGCCTGTGGAGCACCACCAAGGTGCTCAATCCGGTGACCGAAGGGGGCTGGGGCGCGTTCGAGCTGCTGGCCCGCTATGACGACTACGACTACACCGACACCGCCCGTGGCGGCGAAGGCGATGCGTGGACGGTGGGCGTCAACTGGTACCTCAACAACTGGTCGCGGCTGATGCTCAACGTGGTCCACTGGAGTACCAACAACAAGGTCGGCAGCTACCAGGGCCAGGACTCGGGCAACACCGTGGGCCTGCGCGCGCAGGTGGCGTTCTAATCCGCTGGTGTTCCCGATCCGGGCTGGATCTGCAGGCAGGCCAGGGCCTGCCTGCACGCCGGTTTATACGGTGCTGTCGGGCGCCGCGCGGCGGCTGAGGCGGGCCTTGCCGACGCGGCGGCGTTCCAGGGTCGTCACTTCGGCGATGACGGTGCCGACGGTCAGCGTATCGCCAGCCACCGGCAGGCGGTCCAGCGCGTTGAGGAACAGGCCTGACAGGGTCTGGTAGTTGACCGAGCGTGGCAGTGCCACGCCGGTGGCGCGTTCGATCTCGTCCATGCTCATCGAACCATCGACGATCCACACATCGTCGCTGACGGTTTCCACGCCATAGTCGGCATCCTGGGTGTCGGCCAGGTCGCCGGCGATGGCGGCCAGCAGGTCGTTGGCGGTGACCAGGCCTTCGATGCCGCCGTATTCGTCGACGATCACCGCCAGCGGAATCGGGTGTTCGCGGATCTGCTCCAGCGCGCGCAGCGCGGTGGTGCTCTCGTGCAGGACCAGCGGTTCGCGCGCCGCCACGACCAGGTCCAGCGCTTCGCCGCGCAGCACGCTGGCCAGCAGGTCGCGGCTCTGGACCACGCCGTGCAGGCTGTCCAGTTCGCCGTCGCAGACCAGCAGGCGCGTGTGCGGCGACTCGATCAGCTTCTGCACGGTCGATGCCGGACTGCGGTTGGTGTCGACCCAGTCCAGGTCGGCGCGCACCGTCATCACCGTCGAGACCGAGCGCTCGGCCAGGGTCAGCACGCTGCGGATCATGTCGTGTTCGGCCGGGTGCAGGGTTTCGGTCGCATCCCGTGCCTGTTCCGGATCGTCGTGGCCGTCCTGCGCGTCGGTGCGTGTTCCGAGCAGGCGCATCACCGCTTCGGCCGTGCGTTCGCGGAACGGCTTCTGCCGGGCATGGCGTTCACGGTTGAAGCGCGACCACTGGTTGAAGCCCTCGATCAGGATCGAGAAGGCGATCGCCGCGTACAGATAGCCCTTGGGAACCTTGAAGCCCATGCCTTCGGCCAGCAGGCTGAAGCCGATCATCAGCAGGAAGCCCAGGCACAGGATCACCACCGTCGGATGGCGGCCGACGAAGCGCGTCAGCGGCTTGCTGGCCAGCATCATCACCGCCATGGCGATGATCACCGCCGCGACCATCACGCCCAGGCGGTCGACCATGCCGACCGCGGTGATCACCGAGTCCAGCGAGAACACCGCATCGAGCACCACGATCTGGGTGATCACCAGGCCGAAGCCGGCATACGCCCTGGCCTGGCCGTGGTGCGCCTCGGACGGCTCCAGCCGTTCGTGCAGTTCCATGGTGGCCTTGAACAGCAGGAACGCGCCGCCGATCAGCAGGATCAGGTCGCGCCCGGAGAACGCCTTGCCGGCGATGGCGAACAGCGGATCGGTGAGCTTCATGATCCACGACAGCGTCGCCAGCAGGATCAGGCGCATGCCCAGCGCCAGGCCCAGGCCGATCAAGCGCGCCTTGTCGCGCTGCGCGGGCGGCAGCTTGTCGGTCAGGATGGCGATGAACACCAGGTTGTCGATGCCCAGGATGATCTCCAGGACAACCAGTGTCAGAAGACCCACCCAGATCGAGGGGTCGGCAAGCCATTCCATCGTTACATCTCAAATCACGTCAGGCCGCGCAGTCTCGCATGGGATCGTGAGGGCGCCGTTGGCCGCTGTCAGGCCTGTCATCCCAAGGCCGCGCAGGAAGACGCCCGCGGCGCGTGGCGCCGTTGGCGGTTGCCATACGATCTTCAGAAGCTGCGGTTGAAGCCCGGCGCCGGGTTGCGGCCGCCTGCTGCGGGATCACTGCAAGCGTTATGGAAAATCAGATGCCCGCGCGAGGCGGGCACCTGCAAGCGCAATCGGCGCGCCAAAAACTGTCCGGAGCAGGTTTTTGGCATCGCGTAGCGATGGCCCGGAGCACCTGCCCCGGACTTGATCCGGGGATTGCCGCCAGGGATGGCGGCGACAAAAAAGTCGTTGCGTTGCACGGCTGGCACAACGCTGGCGCAGGGTAGTGCATGCCACCCCACTGCAGGCCAAACGGCGGAAATGCCCGCCACGGCGACTGATGCACCCGCTTATGACGGAAAACGCATATGGGTGGTGCCGATCGCCATTTCACGCCGGGCACGGGCCTGCCTAGGGTGGCGGTCCGGCACAGGGAAGCGCCGGTTCCCTTCCGTGTACAGGTGTTCTGCCATGGCCTCCGCTGCCGTTGCCATCTCCCCCTCGGCGCCGTTTCCTGATGCCGTCCAGATCGTGCCCTTCGACGCGCCGCTCGGCGCCGAGGTCTTCGGCCTGGATCTGTCACGCCCGGTCGACACGGCGACCTTCGCCCGGATCAAGCAGGCACACCTGGACCACCACGTGCTGGTGTTCCGCGATGCGCGGATCACGCCGGCCCAGCAGGTCGACTTCAGCCGTCGTTTCGGCCCGCTGCAGATCCATGTGCTGCGCAACTTCCAGCTGGCAGGGCATCCGGAAGTCCTGATCGTCTCCAACATCAAGGAGGACGGGAAGCCGATCGGCCTGGGCGATGCCGGGGCTTACTGGCACTCGGACCTGTCCTACAAGGAAAAGCCCAGCCTGGGCTCGCTGCTGCACGCGCAAGAGTTGCCGGGCGAAGGCGGTGACACCCTGTTCGCCAACCAGCACCTGGCCTGGGACACCCTGCCGCAGGAGTTGCGCAGTGCCGTCCATGGCCGCCTGGCCGAACACAGCTACCTGGCCAAGTACGAGGAGCTGCGTGCGCGCAATCCGTACCGGCCGGCGCTGACCCAGGCGCAGATCGACGAGGTCGTGCCGGTGCAGCAGCCGGTCGTGCGCACCCATCCGGAAACCGGCCGGCGCGCGCTGTTCGTCAGCGAGCACTTCACCACGCGCATCGTCGGCCTGCCGCAGGACGAAAGCGATGCGCTGCTGGCCGAGCTGTTCGCGCTGAGCACGCGGGAATCGCTGGTCTACCGGCACCAGTGGCAGCCGCATGACCTGGTGTTCTGGGACAACCGTTCGGTGATGCACCTGGCCGCCGGCACGCCGGACCACGAACGCCGCCTGCTCTACCGCACCACGATTGAAGGCGACGCGCCGTTCTGACGGCCGCTGCTGTTTTCCCCTCTCCCCGAGCTGTCGCCATGTCCCCACGTTCTGCTTCCGCCCCGCGCCGACCGCGCGGCCTGTTCCCGTTGCTGGCTGCGCTGCTGTGCGTGCTGCTGGCGGCGTGCGGCGGCACGACGTCGCCATCGCCGGCGCAGGAACCGCAAAGCGCCACGCTGCGCATCGGCAAGCAGTTCGGCATCGTCTACCTGCTGCTGGACGTGGCCGAGGCGCGCGGCCTGATCACCGAACAGGCCAAGGCCGAGGGTATCGACCTGAAAGTCGAGAGCCGCCAGCTGTCCGGCGGCTCGGCCATCAACGATGCGTTGCTCAGTGGCGCCATCGACATCGCCGGCGCCGGCACCGGGCCGCTGTTCACCATCTGGGACCGCACCCGCGGCCGCCAGGAGGTGCGTGGCGTCGCCTCGCTGGGCAATTTCCCGTACCAGCTGATCAGCAATTCCCCGCGCGTGACCAGCATCGACGACCTGGGCCAGGACGACCGCATCGCCGTGCCCGCGGTGGGCGTGTCGGTGCAGTCGCGGATCCTGCAATATGCCTCGGCCCAGCGCTGGGGCCAGGACCAGGCGCTGAAGCTGGACCCCCTGCAGGTCGCGCTGCCGCACCCGGATGCTGCGGCGGCCATCATTTCCGGTGGCAACGAGGTCACCACGCATTTCTCCACGCCCGCCGTACCAGCAGCAGGAGCTGGCGCGTAATCCGAAGGCGCACGTGATCCTGGATTCCTACCAGGTCCTGGGTGGGCCGTCCTCGGCCACGGTGCTGTATGCCACCGCGAAGTACCGCCAGGACAACCCGAAGGCCTACCACGCGTTCCTGGCGGCGCTGGATGAAGCGGCGACCTTCGTCACCGCCCATCCCGAGGAAGCCGCCGACCTGTTCGTCAAGCGCAACCCCGGCAGCGACCGTGCGCAGGTGCTGCAGGTGCTGAAGGACCCGCAGGTGCAGTTCAAGATCGCGCCGCAGAACACGTTGGGGCTGGGCAAGTTCATGCACGACGTCGGTGCGATCAAGCAGGCGCCGACCGCGGTGGGCGATTACTTCTTCGATGACCCGCTGATCGCGGGCGGGAGCTAGAGCCTGTGACCGTGCATGCGCTGCCGACGCCGCTGCTGCAGGTGGACGATGTCAGCCTGGAGTACGCCGATGGCGCGCGCATCGTGCGTGCCACCCACCGGGTGAGTTTCGATGTGCACGAAGCCGACCGCTTCGTGCTGCTGGGGCCCTCGGGTTGCGGCAAGTCGACCTTGCTCAAGGCGGTGGCCGGTTTCATCGCGCCGCGCGAGGGCCAGATCCGGCTGGACGGCAAGGCCGTGCAGGGTCCGGGTCCGGACCGGGTGGTGGTGTTCCAGGAATTCGACCAGCTGGCGCCGTGGAAGACCGTGCGCCAGAACGTGGTGTTCGGCCTGCGCGCGGCGGGCAGGATCAGCCGTGCCGATGCCATCGCGCGCGCCGATGACGCGCTGTCGCGGGTGGGCCTGATCGAGTTCGCCGATGCCTATCCGCACACCTTGTCCGGTGGCATGAAGCAGCGCGTGGCCATCGCCCGCGCGCTGGCCATGCAGCCGCGCGTACTGCTGATGGACGAACCCTTCGCCGCACTCGATGCGCTGACCCGCCAGCGCATGCAGGGCTTGCTGCTGGAGCTGGCCGAGCAGCTGCGCTTCACCCTGTTGTTCGTCACCCATTCGATCGAGGAAGCGCTGGTGGTCGGCACCCGCGTGCTGCTGCTGTCGCCGCATCCGGGCCAGGTGCGCGCGGAGTTGAACGCGCACCAGTTCGACGCGACCAGCGGCGCCAGCGTGGCGTTCCAGCAGGCGACCCAGCGCATCCACCGGCTGCTGTTCGAGACGCCGGTCGAAGCGGCCGAACCGACGCCGTTGCGCGCGCGCCAGGAGGCCACGCCATGAGTGCGGCCGCCACGCCGCTGCGCCGGCTGCCGCCGGTACGCCCGGAATACGAGCACCAGGTCGTGCGCGTGCAGGCCTCGCTGCCGGTCGCGCCGCAGGCACGCCATCGCCAGCTGCCCGCCGGCGTGCGTCGCGCGCTGGTGCTGCTGGTGCTGGCCATCGCCTGGGAGATCGCCGCCCGCCTGGTCAATGACGACCTGCTGCTGCCCAGCGTCATGCAGACCGCGCGTGCGTTCTACGACGGCGTGGTGAGTGGCGAACTGCCGCGCCGGGTGGCGACCTCGCTGTGGGTGCTGGCACAGGGCTACGCGCTGGGCGTGGCCGGTGCCTTCGCGCTGACCGCACTGGCGGCGTCCACGCGCATCGGTCGCGACGTGCTGGGCACGCTGGTGGCGATGTTCAACCCGTTGCCGGCCATCGCGCTGCTGCCGCTGGCCCTGCTGTGGTTCGGCCTGGGCAACGGCAGCCTGGTGTTCGTGCTGGTGCACTCGGTGCTGTGGCCACTGGCGCTGAACATCTTCGCCGGCTTCCAGTCGGTGCCCGAGACGCTGCGCATGTCCGGCCGCAACCTTGGCCTGCGCGGGCCGCGCTATGTGTTCCAGCTGCTGGTGCCGGCCGCGCTTCCGGCGATCCTGTCGGGCCTGAAGATCAGCTGGGCGTTCGCCTGGCGCACCTTGATCGCGGCCGAGCTGGTGTTCGGTGCGACCTCGCGCCAGGGCGGACTGGGCTGGTACATCTTCCAGAACCGCAACGAGCTCTACACCGACAAGGTGTTCGCCGGCCTGGCGATGGTGATCGTGCTGGGCCTGCTGGTGGAAGTGGTGGTGTTCGCCGGGCTGGAGCGCATCACCGTGCGCCGCTGGGGCATGCAGCGCTGAGGTGATTGGCGTACCTGCAGGAACGACGAAGCCCGCATCGCGCGGGCTTCGTCGTTCAAGCGGACTCAAGGCGGGGTCAGGCCGGCAGGGTCGCCGACTGGAACACAGCGGCTTCAGCCGTGCAGGCGAACCGCGATGCCGGCCACGCGCGCGGCGTATTGCTTGAGCGTTTCCAGATCGCCCGTGGACATCTCGTCGGCACCGGCATCGGAAGGCGACTGCACCAGCGCGCCGACCGAACCGCCCAGGTTGTTGGTGTCCTGGCGCGTCGCGGCCTTGGTATTGGCCGGGGGCAGGCCCAGGCTCACCCAGATGCCGCCGTGCTGCGAGGCCAGCGTCTGCAGGAAGATCAACGTGACCTGCTTGTCGCCGTTGAGGCTGGCGCTGTTGGTGAAGCCACCGAACACCTTGTCCTGCCAGGCACGGGTGAACCACTTCTTGGAGGTGGCATCGGCGAATTTCTTGAACTGCCATGCCGCCGAGCCCATGTAGGTCGGGGTGCCGAACAGGATGGCGTCGGCTTGGTCCAGCGTGTCCCAGTCCGATTCGAGGATGTTGCCCTCGGCGTCGATCTCGATCAGCGCCGCGCCTGCGCTCTGCGCGGCGACTTCAGCGGCGCGCTTGGTGTGGCCGTAGCCCGAAAAATACACGACTGCGGTCTGTGCCATGGGTGACTCCTTGGTGGAAGCAGGTGCGGTGCAGGATGCGTGCCTGTCTTCGGGTGTGGGGTACCGGGTGACAGGGTGTCGGCCCGGGCGTTGATGGGTTGCAGCGAACGGGTGTCATGCCACCCGGACGGAGCATAGCGGTCACCGATCTGCCCCGATGGCCATGCAGGCATGACGATGCGTTCCGATGGGAGGGCGTTGGCTTTCGCGCATGGCGCTGTGTCCAGGCCCACGGACGATGATGGACATGGGCGTTGCCGTGAGGCCGTTCGCCCTGCGAACCGACGCAAAAAAAAGACACAGCCCGCGTGAAGCGGGCTGTGTCCTTGCGGCGATGGCTTCGATGCGACGGCTGCCGCATCGAAGCGGGTTCACCCGATCACGGTGCGGACGGCTTGTCCGGCAACGCGTAGGCGATCACGTAGTCGCCGCGGTTGTCGTTGGTGCCGGTACGCGTCGCACCACCGGCCACGACCACGATGTACTGCTTGCCATCTTTGCCGATGTAGCTCATCGGCGCGCCCTGGCCACCGACCGGCAGGCGCCCGCGCCACAGTTCGGCGCCGGTGTCGTTGTCCAGCGCACGCACGTAGTAATCCAGCGTGCCGTGGAAGAACGTCAGGCCGCCCTTGGTCACCAGCGGGCCGCCCATGGTCGGCATGCCCAGCGGGATGCGCACGCCCGGCACGATGCCGTGCACCGGCGCGTCCTGGATGCTGCCCATCGGCACCTGCCACTTGGTCTTGCCGGTGGCCAGGTCGATCGCGGTCATGGTGCCGAACGGCGGCTTGAAGCACGGCACGCCCAGCGGCGAGACGAACATCGAGCGTTCCACGCCCCACGGGGTGCCGGCCTGCTCGGAGTACTCGCCTTCGGTGGAGGGCTTCAGGCCGATGCGCTTGGCCTCGGCCTGCTTGATGAAGCGGCCCCACTGCGCCATGCGGATGTCGTTGACGATCAGGGTGCCGGTGGAGGCATCCAGCGCGCCGCCGCCCCAGTTGAAGCCACCGTAGTAGCCCGGGTAGATCAGCGTGCGCTGCTTGTCCGACAGTGGCGTCCACTCGCCTTCCCAGCGCATCTGCTTGAACTCGATGCGGCAGTACAGCTGGTCGAAGATCGACGCGCCCCACATGTCCGATTCCTTGAACGCGGTGGCGCCCACGGCGATCGACGAGTACGGCTGGGTCGGGGCGACGTTCATGCCCGGCATCGCATCGGTGGCGACCTTGCGGTATTCCACCGGCGCGACCGGCTTGCCGTCACGGCGGTCCAGCATGAACACCTGGCCACGCTTGGTCAGCTGGATCACCACCGGGGTGGTGGAGCCATCCTTCTGCGGCAGGTCGTACAGGATCGGCTGCGCGGTCGCGTCATAGTCGAACTGGTCGCGATTGGCGGTGCGGAAATGCCAGGCTTCCTTGCCGGTCTTCAGGTCCACCGCCACGATCGCATCGTTGTACTCGTCCGAGTACGGATGGCGGTCGCCGGTCCAGAAGTCGGGCGTCTGGTTGCCGGTGGGGAAGTAGGCCAGGCCCAGCTTCGGGTCGTAGGCCGCGGTGCCCCAGAAGTTGGGGGTTTCCAGCGGGAACAGCTCGCCCGGCGCCAGGGTGCCGTCGGTGGCGCCACGCTTGGCATCCCAGGCCCACAGGATCTTGCCGGTCACCACGTCGTAGCCGCGGACCACGCCGCCCGGCTCGTCGACGCTCAGGTTGTCGTTGAGGCGACCACCGACCATGACCACGCCATCGGCCACCAGCGGGGCGGAGGTGACGTTGTAGGTGCCCTGGTCGCTGGCTGCAGGAGCCGGCGCGATGCCGATGGTCAGGTCGACATAGCCCTGGTGGCCGAAGTCCTGGCACAGCTCGCCGGTCTGCGCATCCAGGGCGAGCAGGCGCGCATCGATGGTGGTTTCGATGATGCGCTTGCGGCAGGTGGGTGCAGCGGCTGGGGCCACGCCGTCAGCGACCGGTGCGGTCGGTGCCGGCGAAGCGGCGGCCAGCTTGTCCAGGTCGGCATAGCCCAGGCCGCGGCAGCGCTTCCAGCCCTTGGTGCTGGGGCTGACCACGGCCTTGGGATCGAAGCGCCACTTTTCCTTGCCCGTGGTCGCGTCCACCGCCATCACCTTGTTCAACGGCGTGCACAGGTAGACGGTGTCGTCGATCTTGAGCGGGGTGACCTGGTACTCGGCGCCATCGACGGCCAGATCGCCAGTGCGATAGGTCCAGGCGACCTTGAGGTCTTTGACGTTGGTCTTGTTGATCTGGTCGAACTGGGCAAAGCGCTCGCCGCTGGTGTTGCGGCCGTAGGCACTCCAGTCGTTGCCATCGGCCTGGCCGGCATCTGGCTTGACCACCGGCGCAATGCTGCCATCGGCCGCTACCGTCGGGTGCGGACGGAACATGCCGGTGAAGAAGGCCACCAGGCCCAGGGCGAACACCGCCGCCAACACGCCGGCCGGCTTGCACCCCAGTGCAGGCGCGCCACCGGTGCGACGCAGCAGCGGCGCGGCCGCCGAGGCGACCAGCGCGATCACCAGGAAGGCGATCAGGCGCGGCACCAGCTGCCAGAAGTCGATGCCGACCTCGGTCACTGCCCAGATCGCCGCGACCACCAGCAGGCCCAGCGCGATCCACAACGCCAGCGCGCGCCGCGCGACCAGCAGGCCACCAACCGCGGCCATCGCCAGGCCAGCCGGCAGATAGAACCAGGAACCCCCCAGGGAGAGCAGATACGCCCCGCCTCCCGCCAAGCCCAGGCCCGCCAGGGCCAGGACAATGCCAACCACGATGGTCAGCCCCGTCAATAGTTTTCGCATACACGCCTCGTGAGTGCCCCGGGCGTGAGTGCCCGGGGGCGATGGAGAAAGCGCCGGGCAATTCCTCGCGCATGGACAAGCCCGTCGGCACGGCCGAAACCGCACACGGATTGCTCATGCGTTGCCGGGATCCGACGAAGACCCTGTGAGGAACGGTCGAAGCCTGCTTGGCGAGAAGCGATGCAGGCCAGCGCGGGGCGGGATGTTAAACAGCGCCCGAACTGGCCAAACCGTCAGGTTTTCCAAATCTGACGAGATCCACCCAGAAACCGGTCTATCGGTGTGGGTCGAGCCCTGCGGTTTCGACGTTTTCCATCGTGACCAGGTGGAAACGCACGTGCTGATCCGGCGGCAGCGCGATCTCGCCATTGGCGTAGAGGATCGATTGCAGCCCCGCCAGCGCCTGCGCGGCAGGGTCCTGGTCGATCAGCAGCGAGATCACTCCCCGACGCAGCAGGTCGATATTGCCAGGGTGGGTTTCGTGGGTGAACCACACCGGGCGTTCGGCTGGCGGCAGGCTTTCGATCACGCTGCGCACGCCTTCGTTGGCGCCGCCGCTGTTGTAAACGCCGACCAGCCTGGTGTGCCCATGAAGCGCATTGCGCATGGCCACCTGTGCGCGGGCGTTGACGTCGCCGACGTCGATCGGGCCGATCAGCTGCAGCCACGGTGCGTGCCGGGCCAGGCCTTCGACGAAGCCGGTGGTGCGCTGGCGGTGGACCACGTAGGACTGCGGCCCGGTCATCAGCAGCACCCGGCCAGGCTGCTGCATGAAGCGGCTCATCATGAAAGCGGCGCTGCGCCCGGCCGCGACGTTGTCGATGCCCACGTAGGTGCGCTGCTGCTGGAAGCTGATGTCGCTGGTCAGCGCCGCGATCGGGATTTCGGCCTTGGCCGCACGACCCAGGGCCTTGCGGATCTCGGCGCCATCGTGGGCCAGCACGACCATGCCGTGGCAGTGGCGGCTGGCGTCCTTGATGATCGCGCCCAGGCCATCGGCGGCGCGCACGTGGTGGACACGGGTCAGCTCCACGCGAGGGCGCATGCCCGCGGCGGCCGCGTCCAATGCCGCATCGATGCGGTGGAAGTACTCATCGTCCTCGGCGGTGCGCACCACCAGGACCCGCAGCGTGTAGTCCTCCGACAACGCCGGCAGGCGGTTGCTGCCCAGCTGGCGCGCGGCCTCGATCACCTTGCGGCGGCGTACGGCAGAGACGCCGGCGCGGCCATTCATCACCCGGTCGACGGTGCTGGGGCTGACGCCGGCGAGGTCGGCGATGTCCTGGAAACTGGTCTTGCGGACGGGCATGGCAGGGGTCCGAGGGCTTGAAAGTGAAGATGCCCGCACGGGGCGGGCATCGCTCACGACCGGCGGTGGTGCCGGTGGCTCAGAGTTCGATCACGTCGAATTTCACGTCCGGATCGACGTCCGCATCGTAATCCACGTCGTCGCGTTCGAAGCCGAACAGCTTCAGGAACTCGTGCTTGTAGCTGGCGTAGTCGGTGGTGTCGAACAGGTTCTCGGTGGTGACCGTGGGCCAGATCGCCTTGGCGGCGTCCTGCACTTCCGGCTTGAGTTCCCAGTCGTCCAGGCGCAGGCGGTTTTCCTCGTCCACTTCAGCCGGTGCGCCGTCTTCGCGGTACATGCGTGCGCGGAACAGGCGGTCCAGCTGCTCGATGGTGCCCTCGTGCAGGCCCTGTTCCTTCATCACCTTGAAGGCGATGGAGATGTACAGCGGCATCACCGGGATCGCGGCACTGGCCTGGGTCACCACCGACTTGAGCACCGCGACATTGGCGCTGCCGCCGTTGGCGGACAGCTTGGCGTTGAGCCGTTGTGCGGTAGCGTCCAGGTCGACCTTGGCCTTGCCCAGCGCGCCGTGCCAGTAGATCGGCCAGGTGATCTCGGTGCCGATGTAGCTGAAGGCCACGGTCCTGGTGGCCGGGGCCAGCACGCCAGCGTCGCTGAGCGCATTGATCCACAGTTCCCAGTCCTGGCCGCCCATCACGGTCACGGTGTCTTCGATTTCCTGCTCGGTGGCCGGCTCGATCGACGCGTGGGTGATGGCGTCCTTGTTGGTGTCGATGGCGGTGGAGCTGTACGGCTGGCCGATCGGCTTGAGCGCCGAGCGCTTGAGTTCACCGGTCGAGGGCAGCTTGCGTACCGGCGACGCCAGCGAATACACCACCAGGTCGACCTGGCCGCCCATCTCGGTCTTGATCAGCTCGATGACCTTGGCGCGCGCCTCGTCGGAGAACGCATCACCATTGATCGACTTGCTGTACAGCCCTTCGGCCTTGGCGAACTTGTCGAACGCGGCCGCGTTGTACCAGCCCGCGGTGCCGGCTTTCTTCTCGCTGCCGGGCTTTTCGAAGAACACGCCCAGGGTGTCGGCGCCGAAGCCGAATGCGGCGGTGATCCGTGCGGCCAGGCCGTAACCGCTGGAGGCACCGATCACCAGCACTTTCTTCGGGCCATCGCTGCGCTGCCCTTGTGCGCGGGTGGCGGCGATCTGGTCGCGCACGTTGAGTTCGCAACCAAGCGGATGGGTGGTGGTGCAGATGAAGCCGCGG
Source organism: Pseudoxanthomonas sp. (assembly GCF_027498035.1). Classification (NCBI taxonomy): domain Bacteria; kingdom Pseudomonadati; phylum Pseudomonadota; class Gammaproteobacteria; order Lysobacterales; family Lysobacteraceae; genus Pseudoxanthomonas; species Pseudoxanthomonas sp. The sequence goes on along the minus strand of NZ_CP114978.1, from coordinate 2,578,440 downwards.
ACCTTGGGATGGATGATCAAAACGAATGCCTCGTGGGAATGCTGTGCGCGCGGCATCTTAATCCCCGCACCGCCGTACGGCCACGTGCGCGGGCGTATGGCGGCGAGCGATGCAGCGACGATGCGCTGCGCCGATGACCGCAACGAAGCGTGCCGATACGGCGCATTTGGCTGTTTTTGGCTGCTTTTTGCGCATCGGTCAAGGTGGGCTTCACAGCCCGTCGTATACAATGCTCGCCCTGACTGGGCTGCGCGACTACCGCGCCCCATTTCCCCAGTCCTTCATCCCGCAGCGTCGTTGGATCCACGCGGCCGTCCGGGATGGCTCCCCTTGCAGACAGCGATGGCGCGTCGCGCCGTGATTTCCGTCTAGCGTGTGTCCTGCCGGTTGGCGGGCGTGGGGAGGCCATGACCTCACGTTTTCAAGGAGAAGCACATGTCCGATTCCCACGCCGCGCACGCCCATTTCGGCTGGTACAAACGCCGACGCCAGATGCACGTGGACGAAGTCACCGTCGTCGACCGACCGATGCTGAAGAAGGCCGTCGGTGCCGCGGCGCTGGGCAATGCGATGGAGTGGTTCGACTTCGGCGTGTACGGCTACATCGCCGTGACCCTGGGCCATGTGTTCTTCCCCACCGGCAGCCCGACCGCGCAGCTGATCGCCACATTCGCCACCTTCACCGTGGCCTTCCTGGTGCGGCCGCTGGGCGGCCTGGTGTTCGGTCCGCTGGGCGACAAGTACGGCCGACAGAAAGTGCTGGCCGCGACCATGATCCTGATGGCGCTGGGCACGTTCTCGATCGGACTGATTCCGTCCTATGCCAGCATCGGTATCTGGGCGCCGATCCTGCTGTTGCTGGCACGGCTGGTGCAGGGTTTTTCCACCGGCGGCGAATACGGCGGCGCGGCGACCTTCATCGCCGAATACGCGACCGACCGCAATCGCGGCTTCATGGGCAGCTGGCTGGAGTTCGGCACGCTGGCCGGCTACATCGCCGGCGCGGCTACGGTGACTGCCCTGCATTTCGCCCTGAGCGATGCGCAGATGCTGGACTGGGGCTGGCGCGTTCCCTTTCTGATCGCAGGCCCGCTGGGATTGCTCGGCCTGTACATGCGCATGAAGCTGGAGGAAACCCCGGCCTTCCAGGCCTATGCCGAAGAAGCCGGCAAGCGCGAACACGACGCGCCGGGCTTGCTTGCGCTATTCCGCGTCCATTGGCCGCAGCTGCTCAGGTGCGTGGGCCTGGTGCTGGTGTTCAACGTCACCGACTACATGCTGTTGACCTACATGCCCAGCTACCTGAGCGTCACCATGGGCTATGCCGAGAGCAAGGGCCTGCTGCTGATCATCATCGTGATGCTGGTGATGATGCCGCTCAACGTGGTCGGTGGCTTGTTCAGTGACAAGCTCGGGCGCAAGCCGATGGTGATCGGCGCCTGCGCGGCGCTGCTGGTGCTGGCCGTGCCCTGCCTGCTGCTGGTGGGCAGCGGCAATGACTGGTTGATCTTCCTGGGCCTGATGCTGCTGGGGCTGACGCTGGTGGGCTTCACCAGCTCGATGCCGTCCACGCTGCCGGCGCTGTTCTACACGCCGGTGCGTTACAGCGCGCTGTCGATCGCCTTCAACGTGTCGGTGTCGCTGTTCGGTGGCACCACGCCACTGGTCACCGCGTGGCTGGTCGAGCGCACCGGCGATCCGCTGGTGCCGGCGTACTACCTGATGGGTGCGGCGGTGATCGGCATCGTGACCATGGCCTGCGTGCGCGAAACGGCCAACCTGCCGCTGCGTGGTTCGCCGCCGGCGGTGGCCAGCGATGCCGAGGCCCGCGCGCTGCTACGCAGCGACGAGCCGGTGACCGTCGATGCCGCGTTGCCGGAGCTTCCGGAGCGCCAGGACCCGCCTTCGCAGGCCATGCCGACCTGACGGAATCGCAGCCAGGGCTGTCATTTCCCGGACGGGGTGATCTGGTAAGTTTTCGCGGTTCTTTCCACGGCCGCCTTGCCATGCCCGCTCGTTCTTCGCGTCTCCTGCTTGCCCTGTCCGTCGTTGCCGCGCTGAGCGGTTGTGCCACCACCGGCGCCGAATCTGCCAGCACTGCATTGGCCGATGGCGCCACCGCACAGGTGGCGATCCTGGAGACCACCGATGTGCACTCCAACATCCTCAGCTACGACTACTACAAGCAGAAGGAAGACACCTCGCTGGGCTACGAGCGCGTGGCCACGCTGATCCGCCAGGCGCGCGCCGAGTTTCCCAACAGCTTCCTGTTCGACAGCGGCGACACCATCCAGGGCACGGTGCTGGCCGATTTCCAGGCCAAGGTGCAGCGGGTCAAGTGCGACGAGGAGCTGGGCATCTACAAGGCCTTCGACGCGATGGGTTACGACGGCGGCACCGCCGGCAACCACGAGTTCAATTACGGCCTGGGCTATCTGTCCCAGGTCAGCGGCACGCCGATGAACGTCGACGGCGGCACCACCGAAAAGTGCAAGGGGCCGAACTATCCGCTGGTGCTGTCCAACGTGTTCAGCACGCGCGACGACCAGCCGATCTTCAAGCCGTACACCGTCGTCACCAGGCAGATCACCGTGACCGGTGCCGACGGCAAGCCGCAGACCGTGCCGCTGCGCGTGGGCATCATCGGCTTCACTCCGCCGCCGATCATGGCCTGGGACAAGCAGAACCTGGAAGGCAAGGTGAAGGTCATCGGCGTGATGGAAGCCGCGCAGCGCTACCTGCCCGAACTCGAAGCGCAGCACCCGGACATCGTGGTCGGCATCCTGCACGGCGGGCTCAACGCCGCGCCGTACACGCCGGACATGGAGAACGGCGGTTGGCACCTGGCTGGCCTGGACGGCATCGACGTGCTGCTGCTCGGCCATTCGCATACCGAATTCCCCGGGCCGCGCTACAAGGACCTGCCCGACACCGATGCCACGCGCGGCTTCGTGCGCGGCAAGCCGGCGGTGATGGGCGGCTTCTTCGGCAAGGACCTGGGCGTGATCGACCTGCAGCTGGTGCGCAAGGACGGCCGCTGGGTGATCGACCCGGCTACCACGCATAGCGAGGTGCGCCCGATCTGCAAGGCCAAGGGCGACTGCGTGCCGGCCGACCCGGCCATCGCGCCGCTGGTGGCGCAGGCGCACGCCGCCGCGCAGGCCTACGTCAACACGGCCATCGGCAAGAGCGAAATGGCGTTCACCAGCTACTTCGCCGATGAAGGCAACAGCAGTGCGCTGGCGGTGGTCAACGCGGCCCAGCGCGACTACGTGCAGCGCGAACTGCCGCGCCTGCATCCGGAGCTGGCCGGCGTGCCGGTGCTGACCGCGGCTTCGCCATTCCGCACCGGTTTCGGCGGCCCGGATGACTACACCGACGTGCCGGCCGGCACCCTGACCCTGCGCAGCGCGGCCGACCTGTACTTCTATCCCAACACCCTGAGCGCGGTGAAGATCGACGGCGCCGGGGTCAAGGCCTGGCTGGAACAATCGGCTCAGCGCTACAACCGCATCGAACCGGCCAAGCCCGGTCCGCAGGCGCTGATCAACACGCACTACGTGGGTTACAACGTCGACCAGATCCAGGGCGGCATCGCCTACGTCATCGATATCACCAGGCCCGCCGGCCAGCGCATCACCTCGCTGACCTACCAGGGCAAGCCGGTGCAGCCGGCCCAGCCCTTCATCGTGGTCACCAACAACTACCGCGCCAGCGGCGGCGGTGACTTCCCCGGCCTGGACGGCCGCAACGTGGTCCTGGCTGCGCCCGACGGCAGCCGCGAGATCCTGGCCGCGTGGCTGAAGGACAAGGGCACCGTGACGGCGAAGGACATCGAGCGGACGTCCTGGCGCTTCGCCCCGGTCAAGGCTGCCGGTCCACTGACCTTCGCCTGCCCGGCCGGCAAGCTGGATGTCGCCAAGGCCGAGAAACTCCCGCCGATCCGCGAAGTCAGCCAAGATGGCGACGGGACGGCGTTGTGTGCGATCGATCTGTCAGGCCGGAAATGATCCATCGGCTGTCGGGGAAGGTTGGCGCTGGCACGTCCTGAGTGTGCAGGCGCATGACGTTCAACGACAGCCAACCGGCTGCCGTCACTCCAGCAAAGGAATCGGCATGACACGTTCAAAACGATTGATCGCTGAGTTCATCGGTACGTTCTGGCTCGTCCTGGGCGGTTGCGGCAGTGCCGTGCTGGCTGCGAAATTCGGCGGCGACGGCAATCCATTGGGGATCGGGTTCGTCGGCGTCTCGCTGGCGTTCGGCCTGACCGTGCTGACCGGCGCGTATGCGTTCGGCCACATTTCCGGCGGCCATTTCAATCCTGCCGTCAGCATCGGCCTATGGGCCGGCCGTCGCTTCCCGGGCAAGGATCTTGTGCCCTACATCGTGGCCCAGGTGTTGGGCGGCCTGCTGGCCGGCGCTGTCATCCTGACCATTGCGAAGGGAGCCGCGGGCTTCGCCATCGACCCCACCGCCGCCGGTGCCTTCGCAAGCAACGGATACGGCAACCTGTCGCCCGGCGGTTATTCGGTGACGGCCGCGTTCCTCACCGAAGTGGTACTGACGGCGGTGTTCCTGATCGTGATCATGGGGTCTACCCACACCCGTGCCCCGGTCGGCTTCGCGCCCATCGCCATCGGCCTGGCGCTGACGCTGATCCACCTGATCTCCATCCCGGTGACCAACACCTCGGTCAACCCGGCGCGTTCAACTGCCGTGGCGTTTTTCGCGGGCTCCGGCGCAGTGTCGCAACTGTGGCTGTTCTGGGTGGCGCCGATCATCGGTGGCTTGATCGGCGGCGGCCTGTACGGCTGGCTGGGCCGCGACGAACCAGCCATTGTCGGCAACGGCTGAGGTATTTCCTGCGGTGTTGCCGGGATTCGCCCGAGCAACACCGCAGTATCCGCCTGCTGGGTCCCAGATCCAGTGGGTCAGCGGCCCTTCCCCAGCACCGCATTGCGCCTTCCATACGCGACATACGCCAGCAGCCCGATCACGTTCCAGATCGCGAAGTAGAGCTGGGTCTTGCTGGGCAGGCTGAAGAACAGATACAGGCAGCCCAGGATCGCCACCGGCCCGACGATCCACGCCAGCGGCGTGCGGAAGCTACGGGCGCGATCCGGCTCGCGCTTGCGCAGGACCAGCATGCATGCGGCCACGGCGGTGAAGGCGGCCAGGGTGCCGGCGTTGGCCAGCGCGGCGATTTCGTCCAGGCGTGCCACGCCGGCCAGCGCGGCGACCAGGATCGCGGTGAACAGCGTGGTGGCGATGGGCGTACCGGTACGCGCGTTGACCTTGGACAGGCCACGCGGCAGCAGGCCATCGCGCGACATCACGAAGAAGATGCGGCTCTGCCCGTACAGGAACGCCAGCAGCACCGTCGGAAGGGCGATCACCGCGGCGGCACCAATCACCTTGGCCGCGCCGGGGGAGCCCAGTTCACGCAGGATCAGCGCCAGCGGCTCGGCGCTCTTGCCGAAGATCGTGTAGCTCATCGCACCGATCGCGGCCAGCGCCACCAGCACGTAGATCAGCGTGCAACCGACCATCGAACCGACGATGCCGATGGCGAGGTCGCGCTCGGGCTTCTTGGTTTCTTCGGCAGCCGTCGAGATCGCATCGAAGCCATAGAAGGCGAAGAAGATGATCGCCGCGGCGGCCATCACGCCGTACTTCACGGTGACCGGCTTACCATCCGCGTCGATGCTCTGGACCGTTTCCTGCAAGCCATGCGGCATGAACGGCTGCATGTGGCTGGCGTCGAAGTGCGGCAGCGCGATCACCACGAACACGGTCAGCGCGACGATCTTCACCACCACCAGGATCGCGTTGAGCGTGGCGCTCTCGCGGGTGCCGGCCATCAGCAGGCCGGCGACGACGAAGGTAATCACCACCGCCGGCAGGTTGAGCAGGCCGCCGGCGTGCGGCCCGGCCGTCAGCGCCAGCGGCAGGTCCACGCCGAGGCCCTGCAGGAAACCCACCGCATAGCCGGACCAGCCGACCGCGACGGTGCTGACCACCAGCGAGTACTCCAGGATCAGGCTCCAGCCGACCACCCAGGCGATGGTTTCGCCCAGCACGGTGTAGCTGTAGGTGTAGGCGCTGCCGGCCGCGGGCATCATCGTGGACATCTCGGCGTAGGCCAGCGCCGCGCAGGCGCAGACGATGCCCGCGGCCAGGAACGAGATCAGCACTGCAGGCCCGGCCAGGTTGGCGCCGACGCCGATCAGCGTGTAGATGCCGGTGCCGACGATGGCGCCGATGCCCAGCGCGATCAGGTGCGGCCAGCTCAGCGTGGGCACCAGCTGGCGCCCGGCTTCGTGCACGGTGACGGTGTTGATGTCCTTGCGGCGCAGCCAGCTCGACATGCGTGTGCCTCGATCGAAGATGAAGACCGCGAGTGTGGCCGATGCCACGTGCACATTGCACGTCGTGGTGCACCGGCGTGGGCGTGCGCCGGATGCCCGGGCCCTGTCGATTTCCGCCACGCCCATGCGTCGTGACGGCAGACGATCACGCAACAGGAGATTCCGATGACCCCGACCATCACCGCATTCGCAACCTCGCCTGATCGCGGCAAGGGTCTGGCACGCGACATGCGCGTGCGCTGGGCGCTGGAGGAGGTCGGCCAGCCTTATGCGGTCCGGCTGGTGAGCTTGGCCGAGATGAAGCAGCCGCCGCACCTTGCGCGGCATCCGTTTGGCCAGATCCCCACTTATGAGGAGGGCGACCTGATCCTGTTCGAGTCCGGGGCCATCGTGCTGCGACTCGCTGAACGGCACATGGGCCTGTTGCCGGACGATGCGCACGCGCGGATGCGTGCGATCAGCTGGATGTTCGCCGCGCTCAATACGGTAGAACCGCCCATCGTCGAACGTTCGATGGCCTGGCTGTTCGAGCGCGAAGAACCCTGGTATGCGCAGCGCATGACGGTGCTGGAAGCGCGGGTGCATCAGCGGCTGGGCGAGTTGTCGCGTCGTCTCGGGGAGGCGCCGTGGCTGGATGGCGCGTTCAGTGCGGGCGACCTGATGATGGCCAGCGTGCTGCTGCGCCTGGGCAGTTCGGGCCTGGTCGACGGGTACCCGAACCTGGCCGCCTTCGTCGCACGCGCCACTGCACGGCCGGCCTACCAGCGCGCCTACGCGGCGCAGGAGGCGGTGTTCCTGCAGTCGCAGCCGGCCGCGGGAACAGCATCCGCCTGATACCGGAAGCGCGTGGCCCGGGCGGCATGAAGCGATATCATGACGGCCTCGCCCACAGCACAGGATTTCCCGGCCGGATTCGGTACGGTGAGGCCTCGCACGTGCCGTGACGCCACTTCGAATCATGGGTTCCCGCCGACACGTTATGACTTCCACGCGCCTTGAAATCACCCGTCCAGACGACTGGCACCTGCATCTGCGCGATGGCGATGCCCTGGCATCGGTGGTCGGCCACACCGCCGAGCGGTTCGCACGCGCCATCGTGATGCCCAACCTCAAGCCGCCGGTGGCCACCGTGGCGCAGGCCGAAGCCTACCGTCAGCGCATTCTCGATTGCCTGCCGGCCGGTTCGGCGTTCCAGCCGCTGATGACGCTGTACCTGACCGAGGACACCGCGCCGGAAGAGATCGCGCGGGCCAAGGCCAGCGACAGTGTCTTCGCGGTGAAGTACTACCCGGCTGGCGCGACCACCAATTCGCAGTCGGGCGTGCGTGAACTGTCGCGCGTGCATGCAGTGCTGGAGGCGATGGAGAAGCACGCATTGCCGCTGCTGCTGCACGGCGAGGTGACCGATCCTGCGGTCGACATCTTCGACCGCGAGCAGATCTTCATCGAACGCCACCTGCTGCCGCTGCAGGCGCGCTTCCCAGGGCTGCGCATGGTCCTGGAGCACATCACCACGAAGCATGCCGTGGACTTCGTCACCAGCGCGCCGGCCAACGTCGCGGCCACCATCACCGCGCATCACCTGCTGCTCAATCGCAATGCGCTGTTTGAAGGCGGCATCCGCCCGCACAACTACTGCGCACCGATCCTCAAGCGCGAAACCCATCGCCAGGCCTTGCTGGAAGCGGCGACCAGTGGTGATCCGCATTTCTTCCTGGGCACCGACAGCGCGCCGCATGCGCGCGAGACCAAGGAGACGTCCTGCGGCTGCGCCGGGCTGTACACCGCGCATGCCGGGATCGAGCTGTACGCCGAAGCGTTCGAGCAGGTCGGTCGACTCGACCGGCTGGAAGCCTTCGCCAGCTTCCATGGCCCCGATTTCTATCGCCTGCCGCGCAACCAGGACCGCATCATGCTGGAGCGGACGCCGTGGACGGTGCCGGCCACCATTCCGCTGGCTGGCTCGACCTGCGTGCCGATGCGTGCCGGTGATGCTGTCGCCTGGTCGCTGGTGCGGTAAGTCCGGGCTGGTCCAGTGCGACGGACCCGCGTCGCCGTCCTCGCGGCGTGATTCGCCCCGGGATTCATCCCTCTGTGCCCGCGGTTCGTCCCGGAGGGACGTGGGCCGGTCACTGACCGCTGGCGGGTGTGGTGACGAGGCGCCCAGACTTGCCCATCGACACAAGGTGGGAGCGGGTCATGCGTGGATGGATGGCATGGGCAACCGGGGCGGCGCTGGCATGGCTGGCCGGTGCCGGCACGGCGGCCGAAGGCGACTGGGCGCATTACGGCGGCGCGCCGGGCGGCGGCCAGTTCTCGCCGCTGACCCAGGTCACGCCGGGCAATGTCGGCCGCCTGAAGGTGGCCTGGTCGTTCCACACCGGCGAGAAAGGCGCCGGCCTGTCCGACCCTGAGCGGATGCGGTTCGAGGCCAATCCGCTGGTCGTGGACGGGCGGATGTACCTGACCACCGGCACCGACATCGTGTTCGCGCTGGATGCGGCGAGCGGGGCGAAGCTGTGGTCGTTCGACCCGAAGATCGCCCGCGACAAGCATTACAGCGACCCGGCCTCGCGCGGGGTCACCTTTTGGCGCGATCCGCAGGCGACCGCCGGTGCGGCCTGCGCCGCGCGGATCGTGTTCGGCACGCTGGATGCGCGGCTGGTCGCGCTGGATGCGGCCAACGGCCAGCCGTGCCGCGGCTTCGGTGATGGCGGCATGGTCGACCTGCACGTGGGCATCGACAGCATCGACGAACCCGACAAGCCCTGGCGCAACTACGCGGTGACCTCGCCGCCGGTGGTCGCTGGCGACGTGCTGGTGAGTGGCAGTTCGGTCGGCGACAACCGCGCGCACACGCAGGAGCAGGGCGTGGTGCGCGGCTACGACGTGCGCAGCGGCCGGCAGCTGTGGCGCTGGGATCCGGTGCCGCGCAACACGGACGATCCGCGCGCCAGCGGCTGGCAGGTCGAACAGGCCGCCACGGTGGGTTCGGCCAACGCCTGGCCACCGCTGTCGGTGGACCCGGCGCTGGGCCTGGTCTACGTGCCCACCGGCTCGGCCAGCCCGGACTATTACGGCGGCGAGCGTGCGGGCGACAACCGCGATGCCAACTCACTGGTCGCGCTGGACGCCAAAACCGGGCGCCGGGTGTGGGCGCAGCAACTGGTGCACCACGACCTGTGGGATTACGACCTGGCCTCGCAGCCGACGCTGGCCACGGTGCAGACCGCGCAGGGCCCGCGCGAAGCGGTGCTGCAGGCGACCAAGACCGGCTTCCTGTTCGCCTTCGACCGGCGTACCGGCGAGCCGGTGTTCCCGATCAGCGAAGTGCCGGTGCCGGCCTCGGATGTGCCCGGCGAACACGCCTCGCCGACCCAGCCCATGCCGGAGCCCGCGCTGCGCCTGGCCCGGCATGCGCCGATCACTGCGGCCGACGCCTGGGGCGTGCTGCCCAGTTCGCGCCAGGCTTGTGCCGACCTGATCGGCGGCCTGCGCTCGGAAGGCATCTTCACCCCGCCCAGCGTGCGCGGGACCATCGCGCTGCCCGGCTGGGCCGGCGGGGTGAACTGGGGCGGGATCGCAGTGGACCCGCAGCGGCAGCTGGCGATCCTGCCGGTGATGGACCTGCCGATGCAGGTCGCGCTGATCCCGCGTGCCGACTACGAGGCGCTGACGTCCGAACAGGCGCGCGAGCGCTTCCCCGGCCAGGAATTCAACGGCATGGACGGCACGCCCTACGCCATGCGCCGCGGCGCGCTGCTCTCGCCCAAGGGCACGCCATGCGTGGCACCGCCGTGGGGCAAGCTGGTGGCGGTGAACCTGCGCACGCGCACCGTCGCATGGGAGCGCCCCTTGGGCACGCTGGAAGACGTGCTGCCCTGGCTGCCGCTGGACGTCGGCATGCCGCTGCTCGGTGGCGCGGTGACCACCGCCAGCGGTCTGACCTTCATCGCCGCGACCGGTGATTCGCGGCTGCGCGCCTTCGATACCGCCAGCGGTGAACTGCTGTGGGACACCAAGCTTCCGGCTGGCGGACACGCCACGCCATCGGTGTATGCGGTGAAGGGCCGGCAATACATCGCCATTGCCGCCGGCGGGCGCGAAGGCTTCGGCAAGCTGGACGACGCGCTGGTGGTCTACACGCTCGACGGGACCGGCAAGGAACTGGTGTTCCAGCACGGCATCGCGGTGCGCATGACGGTGCTGGCGCTGGCGGCAATCGTAATCCTGGCCCTGCCGGTGCTTTGGTGGCGCAGGCGGCGGCGAGCGTAGGAGCGCTTTTTTCCCATCTTCGGGGGACATGGGCGCGATTGGGTTTCACAGTGAGGGGCGTCGCGGTCATGTCCGCTCCTATGTCTGGACGCGCCCGATTCCCGTAGGGCCGAGCTTGCTCGGCTGCTCTCCGGCCGGGTCGCTGGGAAAGGCCCAGCCGAGCAAGCTCGGCTCTACGGTGCGTAGCCCTGGTAAGCGCAGCGCACCCGGGTGAGATGCATGTCCGGAACAGTTTCCGCCGGTCGACATCCTGTTGCAGGGCATCGCAGTACGATGCCATCTGCACTGCCGGGAATGCCCATGAAAAACAAGACCTCGCTCAAGCCCGATGCCGACGACGACCAGCAGCGCCTGGCCGTGTTGATCGATGCCGACAACGCCCAGCCTTCGGTGATCGAAGGCCTGCTGGCGGAAGTGGCCAAGTACGGCGTGGCCAGCGTCAAGCGCATCTATGGTGACTTCACCAGCACCCGCATGACCCAATGGAAGGCCGCGCTGCTCAAGCATTCGATCGCGCCGGTGCAGCAGTTCGCCTACACCAGCGGCAAGAACGCCACCGACAGTTCGCTGATCATCGATGCGATGGACCTGCTGTACACGCATCGCTTCGATGGCTTCTGCCTGGTGTCCAGCGACAGCGACTTCACCCGGCTGGCGCAGCGCCTGCGCGAGGAAGGCCTGGTGGTCTATGGCTTCGGCGAGCGCAAGACGCCCGACGCCTTCGTCCAGGCCTGCGACAAGTTCATCTACAACGACGTGCTGCGCATGGCCGAGCCGCAGGAAACCGCGCGCGTGGTCGCCGCGCCCAAGCCGGCCAAAAAGCGTGCCGCGGTCAAAGCGACCGGTCCCGACCTAGAGGCGCCGGTGGTTGCACCCGCGCAGGCCAAGGGCAGCACGCCGCCGCTGTCGCTGCTGCGCCAGGCCATCGAGGAAGCTTCCGACGAATCGGGCTGGGCGTTCCTGGGCACGGTCGGCGGCTATCTCAACAAGATCCGCCCGGACTTCGACCAGCGCCTGTATGGCCACGCCAAGCTGAGCGGGTTGTTCCGCAGCCAGTCCAAGCATTTCGCGGTGGAAGAGCGTCCGGCGCCGGGCGCCAACGGCGGCAAGCACCTCTACGTGCGTTCGCTGTAGCCGCCATTCGTGCACGCGTCATGCGCGGGCAGGTAGGGTGGCCCGATCAACCCGCCTTGGGAGGGGCGAACGATGGCCTACACCGGACGCTTTGCCACGCCGGAACCGGCGCGCGAACAGATTGATGCGATGTCCGGCATCACTGCGGTGGAATTCGGCACCGCTTGGTGCCCGCACTGCATTTCCGCGCAGTCGCCGCTGCAGCAGGCGTTCGACGCCCGCCCCGACATCACCCACGTCAAGGTGGAAGACGGCCGCGGCCGGCCGCTGGGACGCACGTTCCGGGTCAAGCTGTGGCCGACCATCGTGCTGATGCGCGATGGCGTGGAAGTGGCGCGGATGATCCGCCCGCGCTCGGCCGACGACATCCAGCGCGCGCTGGCGCTGCTGCCGGAACCGTAGGAGCGGCCCATCGCAGGCATCAGGCACCACGTCGCTGCGCCAGCGCGCAGAAGAAATCCACGTACTGCGCATGCCCACCGGGAAACACCACGTCCAGTCGCAGCGGATCGTCGGCATCGGTGATGCCGGCCGCTGCCTCGTGGGCTGACAGTGAAGCATCGTCGGCGCTGCGCCGCAGCTGCGCCGCATCCAGCGCCGGGCGCAGCACTTCACCGCCGCTGCTGTCGATGTAGAGCACGCGGTTGTCGGTGCCGAAGGCCTCGCCCAGACGCTGGATCAGGGTGAGGAAGCCGCGGTCGCTGCCGCCGCGCAGCCATTGCGTCTGTCCATCGACAGTCTGTGCGACGCTGGTGACCGTGTCGCCGACGCCGACGATGCGCGGCATGTCGGTCGGTTCGATTTTCTCCTTGGCCAACGCCACCAGCGCATCGATGGAGCGCGGTGCCCGGCGCACGTTGAAGTCCTCGCCCAGCGGCCAGCGTCCGCTGCGCTGGTGGATGTGCTGGTTCAACAGCGCCAGCACGCCGGTCTCCTTGACCGCGCCGGTGAGCATGCACTGGAAGTCGGTGGTGCCGGCGCTGTGTGCATCGGCGGGCTTGAGGCGCTCGACGCCATCGGCATCGCGGCCCAGGTTGGGCGCGTAATGGATGAAGAACGCGCCCTCCAGGCCTTCCGCATGGGCATCGTGCAGCAGCGACTGGCCGAAGGCCTGCACCTGCCGTTGCAGCTGTGCGTACAGGCCTGGCTGTGCATCGAAATGCCGATGCAGCACGTTGAGGTTGAGCGTCGGCGAGGCTGGATTGTCCAGCACGGCCGCATGCACCAGCGAGGCCAGCTGGTGTGGTTCGACGTGATACGGCGCGCCCAGCAGCAGCGATGACAGGAAGCGCGTGGCGCGCATCGGCACCGTCTGCAGGAACGCCAGCTCGGCTTCGCTCACGCCCGGATGACGCACCTGCCCGTGCCGGTCCTGGTGCTGCACGCCACCGGCGGCCAGTCCGGGCAGATAGCGGCCGTGCGTGCCGGCATCGGCGTCGAACACGCGGTCGACGATGGCATTCACGCCGCGCGTGCCGATGTGTTCGCCATTGGTCAGCACCTGGAAACTGCCATTCAGTGCATGTGCCGCGTCCAGGTAGCGACGCTCGATCCGCCGGGTCAGCGGATCGCGCACCAGTTCCATGCACACGCCGTCCAGGTCCTGGATCAGCAGCAGGTCCGGCGTGGCGGCCAGCGAGGCGAGCAGGGCGTCATGGTCCTGCGAGAACGCGGGTGGTCTCGACTTCATCGGCACAGGGTAACCAGTGGCGCGTGGCGATGCCGGCAAGGCGCGCGCCACTGGCCGGCAGGTGTGCGTCAGGCGCGCATGCTGCCGGTGTCCAGCCAGCGCTGGTGCCAGGACAGTGCCTCAGGCAGCAGGTGCGGGGTGTGCTTGCCGTAGCTGTGGTGGCAGGCGCGATCGAAATAGTCTTCAAGCTGCGGGCGGAAATCCGGGTGCACGCACTGGTCGATCACCACCCGCGCGCGCTGCTTGGGCGACAGGCCGCGGAGATCGGCCAGGCCCTGCTCGGTGACGATGATCGCCACGTCGTGCTCGGTGTGATCGACGTGGCTGACCATCGGCACGATGGCCGAGATGGTCCCGTTCTTGGCAGTCGATGGGCTCAGGAACGTGGACAGGAAACCGTTGCGGGCGAAGTCGCCGGACCCGCCGATGCCATTCATGATCCGCGTGCCCATCACATGGGTGGAATTGACGTTGCCGTACAGGTCGGCTTCGATCATGCCGTTCATGCCGATGCAGCCCAGGCGCCGCACCAGCTCGGGGTGGTTGGAGATCTCCTGGGTGCGCATGACGATGCGCTGCCGGTAGAAATCGATGTCGCGCTTGAATTCCTCGTTGGCGGCCGGGCTCAAGGCGAAACCGGTGCACGAGGCGTAGCGCAGCACGCCGGATTTGAGCAGGTCCAGCATGCCGTCCTGGATCACCTCGGTGAAGGCCTCCAGGTCGCGGAAGCCGCTGTCGGCCAGCCCGGCCAGCACCGCGTTGGGAATGTTGCCCACGCCGGACTGCAGCGGCAGCAGGTTGGCCGGCAGGCGTCCCCTGGCGACTTCGTGCTTGAAGAACTCGATCAGGTGGCCGGCGATCAGGCGGCTGTTCTCGTCGGCTGGACTGAACGGGCTGTTGCGGTCCGGGCCATTGGTGCGGACCACCGCGACGATTTTGTCCGGGTCGCAGCGCAGCGTGGTCTGGCCGATGCGGTCATCGCCGTGTTCCAGCGGGATCGGCTTGCGGTGCGGCGGACGCGCGGTGCCGTAGTACACATCGTGCATGCCCTCGATCGCCGACGGCTGCCATTCGTTGACCTCGATGATCACTTTCTTGGCAAGGTCGAGCCAGGTCTTGTTGTTGCCGACCGAGGTGGATGGCACCAGCGCGCCGTCTTCGCGGATGGCAGAGACTTCGACCACCGCGGTGTCGATCTCGCCATAGAAGCCGAACCACACATGCTGGGCGACATGGCTCAGGTGGATGTCGATGTAGTCCAGGGTGCCGGCGTTGATGCGGTTGCGGGCATCGGGATCGGTCTGGAACGGCATCCGCAGCGCGATGCCCTCGGCCTTGGCCAGCGCGCCATCCAGCTCGGGTGCGGTCGAGGCGCCGGTCATCAGTTTGATCTGGAAGGGCTGGTTGGCCAGGTGCGCCGCTTCAATGCGCTGGGCCAATGCCAGTGGCACGGCCTTGGGGTAGCCCGAACCGGTGAAACCGCTCATGGCGACGGTTTCGCCCGGCTGGATCATGGCGGCGGCGGTTTCGGCGGAGACGATGCGCTGATGAAGACGGGTGTCCAGGATGCGTTCGACGGACATGGGATCGGTGTTGGCGTGGGGAGCCCGATTATCGCGCCGCGCATCGCGGCCTGGACATGGTTCGGTGGCGTGGCGGATGGGCTGCGTGGACGCATCCTCGTCTTGACGCCGCATCTGTCACCGTAGCGGCCTTCCACACACTCAGGTGCCTGCCATGTCGTCGACGTCTTCCCCTACCGTGGCCGTGCTGATCGGGTCGCTGCGCCGCGATTCGATCAACCGCAAGCTGGTGCATGCACTGGCTGCATTGGCTGGCGATCGATTGCAGCTGCTGCCGGTCGCGCTGGACGAACTGCCGATGTACAACGACGACCTGTGGGCCGACCCGCCCGCCGCCGTGCTGGCGATGAAGGCACGGGTTGAAGCGGCCGATGCGGTGCTGTTCGTGACGCCCGAGTACAACCGCTCGTTCTCGCCGGTGATCAAGAACGCCATCGACTGGGGCACGCGCCCGTACGGCCAGAACTGCTGGGAAGCCAAGCCGGCGGCGATCATCGGCACCAGTCCCGGCGCGATCGGCACCGCCGCGGCGCAGAACGCGCTCAAGGGTCTGGTCACGGTGTGCGACATGGTCTTGATGGGCCAGCCTGAGCTGTATTTCACCTGGAAGCCGGACCTGTTCGACGCCCAGGGCCAGGTGTCCGACGAACGCACGCGGGTGTTCCTGGACAAGTGGGTTGCGCGCTTCAGCCAGTGGATCGCCAGGACGGCCGAAGCGCGCACCGACGCCCAGGCCGACGCGGGCTAAGGCGACTGCCGCTCAGGCGGCGGCGCGGTCGACTGTCGCGTAGGCCAGGCGCGATGCGCGGATGCTGTCGTGGTGGTCGGTGGCCCACTGCACCAGCGCGGCGATATGCGGCACGAAGCTGCGGCCCAGCGGGGTCAGCGCGTATTCCACCGCCGGCGGCTTGCTGGGGAACACGGTGCGGGTGACCAGTCCGTCTTCTTCCAGACCGCGCAGGGTCTTGGCCAGCATCCGCTTGGACACATCGTCCACCTGCCGCTGCAGCGCCGAAAACCGCAGCGGCGCCGGTTCCAGCGCCTGCAGCACCAGCGTGCTCCAGCGGTCGCCCAGGCGATCCAGTACATCGCGCACCGGGCAGTTGGCGGCATAGGGGGCGGAAGAGCGGCGCAGGGTCATGGCAGGTCCAATGGGTTACACAGGGGTTACCTGGCGACGTACCGATCCCTTCTTGGCAGGGCGTCGCCAGGCGCTCATCATGCCATGGTTCCTTTTCGTAACCACAGGAGTCACCCATGTCTTCCATCGCCCTGATCGGCGGCACCGGCAACGTCGGCCGCCGCATCCTCGCCGAGGCCCTGCGCCGCGGCCACACCGTCACCGTCGTGGCCCGCAAGCCTGCGCAGGACCTGGCCGGCGCAGGCGTCAGCTTCGTCGAAGGCGACATCGCCGCCGACCCGGCCGGCCTGGGCGCCAGGCTCGCCGGCCATGACGTGCTGGTCAGCGCGGCGCGCTTTGCCACGGTCACCGCCGAACACGTACTGACCACCGCACGCGCGGCCGGCATCAAGCGGGTGCTGGTCGTCGGCGGCGCCGCATCGCTGGAAGTGGCGCCGGGCGTGCGCCTGCTCGACACCCCGGAGTTTCCGGCCGAATACAAATCCGAAGCCACGCCGGGCGCGCAGTTCCTGGACGACCTGCGTGGCGTGAGCGATATCGACTGGACCTTCCTGTCGCCGGCCGCGTATTTCCATGCCGGGCAGCGCACCGGCAGCTTCCGCCTGGGCGGCGATGCCTTCATGGTCGACGCCGAAGGCAACAGCGCGATTTCCTACGAGGATTACGCCGTTGCGCTGCTGGATGAAATCGAAACGCTGAAGCACGTGCGCCAGCGTTTCAGCATCGCCTACTGATGGGTACAAGCCCCGCCTGCGCGGTCGTGCAGGCGGGGACTCACCCCTTGATCGGAGGCTGGGCCGGGGCTGGCTTGACGATATCCATCGCGAAGACCCAGGTGCGGGCAGCCAGTGCGTCGCGCTGTTCCAGTGGGCAACCGCAGAGCGAGCCACTGAACATCGCCAGCAGCGGAAGGACATCGCGGGACACCAGATCGGCGCGGCAACGGCCCGCAGCCACCGCGCGCTGGATCACGGGTTCGAAGATCGCCATCACCGATGCGATGGCTGCCTGCATCTCCGGCTGCAGGCGGCCGGAGGTCTGCCAGTACTCGACCAGCGGCGCACGAAACACCATGCGGTCCAGGATGAAGTGCAGCAGCTGGATGAGTTCGTCCGGCGTGCCCAGCAACCGCTGGGATTCGCTGGTGATCTGCTCGATCGCGCTTTCCAGCAGGGCCATGACCAGCGTCTGCCGGTCCGGGAAATTGCGGAACAGCGTGGCCCGGCCCAGCCCGGCACGCTTGGACACCGCATCGAGCGGCGCCTGCACACCCAGCTCGGTAAAGACCTCCTCGGCCGCACGCAGCAGCGCCGCGCGGTTCTGCGCGGCATCGGCACGGCGGCGGAGCGGGGCGGGGGCAGCGGACGTCATGAGCGGGGTGGGCAATGTGACTAGGCCACCATAGCGGCAAACCGGGGTCGTGGTGCGACATCAGGTCCGTGAGCGAACAAAAAGCGGCTGCAGGAGAAACACTGGCCCGGCGGGCCACGACGCCAGCCGGGCAGCAGCCTGCTGGCAATCAGCCCGCAGGTGCGTTCGCGATCCTGCAGAGTTCACTCTTGGCGGTATCAGCCGATGCGGATTGGCCCCCGGCAATACTGAAATTGGCATCGACATGGATCAGGCCTCCCGCCTTCTCCTGCACGATGATGTTCAGGGGGGCGACCGAGCCGTTGCCCATCGTCACGGCCTGACCGGCAGTAATGATGCCGGTGTCCTTGTCGGACGCGACCGCACCAAAGCCTCCGGCGGCAACCGCCTGGGCGACTTTGCGGAAAGCACTGTCATAGCTCACACCCGAGTGCTCTGCCCAGGTCTTGAACTGCTTGCCCTTGAAGAACGAGCCTTCCACGGAGAAGTTGTCTTCACAGCTTGCGGCTTTGGCGCTGCCCACGGCAGCGAGAAAAGAAACAGACAGCAGGGCAGCGGCAAACATGGCCTTGTGATGCATCGTATTGGTCCTTGAGCGGGCTGGAAATCAATAAGCGCCCGGAGGCGCATCCTTTGAAGATCACGGTGAACGTGAGCTCGACGATCAAGTTATCACTAAGCAGGATGTCCGCACATCCAGGCAGATCAGCCGCATTTCCTGCTAGCCGCTGATGGAATGATCACCCAATCACCCAATCACCCGCGCGAACGGCGGCAGCGCATCGATGATCTGGCGGCCGTAGCGGCGGGTCAGCAAGCGTGAGTCGAGGATGATCACCCGGCCGGTGTCGGTCGAGGTGCGGATCAGGCGCCCGGCGAACTGGGTGAGCGTGCGCAGTGCGTGCGGGATCGCGATCAGGTTGAAGGCGTTGTGGCCGCGACTCTCCAGCCACTCGCTCAAGGTCGCGGTCTGCGGATCGGTGGGCACTGCGAACGGCACCTGGGTGATGACCACCGTGGTGCAGGCTTCGCCGGGCAGGTCCAGACCTTCGCCGAACGAGTTCAGGCCGAACAGCACCGAACCTTCGCCGGCGGCGATGCGGCGCAGGTGCTCGCCGATGATCTGCGACTTGTTGCCTTCGCCCTGGACCAGCACGCGGTTGCGCTGGGTGACCGGCAGCAGGTCGGCGACCTTTTCCATCTTCCAGCGCGAGGTGAACAACACCATCGAGCCCTTGCCCCAGTCCAGCTCGCGGACCAGGTATTTGGCCACTTCCTTCGGGTGACCTTCGCGGTCATCCGGGGCGACCGGGAATTTCGGCACCACCAGCTGCGCCTGGGTGGCCAGGTCGAACGGCGAGGTCAGGGTGACCATCTCGGCGTGATCGGGCAGGCCGGTGTCGATGGACAGCGCCTGGAAGCCATTGCCGCCGGTCAGCGTGGCCGAGGTCATCACCACCGAATCGACTTCCTTCCACAGCAGCTGGCGCAGCACGTGCGCGGCCGACACCGGCGAGCAGTGGCAGACCAGGTCGCCATCGCGGTCGCGGGTCATCCAGCGCGCCATCGGCGGGGCGCCGTCGGGGTCTTCGCGCTTCCAGCCGGCCCACAGGTCGTACTGGGCCTGGATCATTTCCAGCGCCATGCCCAGGTTGCGCTGCACACGCTCCTTGGTGGCGTCTTCCTGCTTGGATTTGTTGACCAGCGGCGCGGCGGCGGTGACCCAGTTGAGCAGGTTGCGGGTGTCATCGGCGAGGGCGTCGATGGACGGCGACCATTCCACCGGCAGGCGGCCGTTGGGTGCGCGCCACTGTGGTTCGCGTTCGCTGGGGTCGGGCGTCCACGCCGCATCCAGCGCATCGCGGAAGGCCTTGAGCTGGCGGCTGACGTTGACCGCCAGGTCGATCGCCTCGTTGGGATGCAGCTGGCTGATGGTGTCCTTGTCGACCATGCGGTAGGTGGCCGCGATCAGCGTCTGCAGGCGGCCGGTGCGCCGGCTCATGTCGTCCATCGGCAGGCGTGCTGCGCCCTGGTCGATGGCGACGTTGGCGACATGGTGGCCTTCGTCCAGCACCAGCAGCATCTCGCTGGGCGTGGCGATCAGCGGCTGGCCGTTTTCGTTGTCGCCCAGCGACAGGGTGGACAGCAGCAGTGCGTGGTTGGTGACCACGATCTGCGCTTCGCGCACGTTGGTGCGGGCCTTCAACACCGGGCACTGGCTGGCGTAGGTGCACTTGCGGCCCGCGCAACCTGCGGCGTTGGTGGTGATGCGGCCACGCAGGGTCGGGCTGACGAGCTCGGGCGAAGCATCCAGGTCGCCGTTCCACTGGTTGTCGGTGAACAGCTTGGCCAGGCGGTTGGCCAGGGTCGCATCGGCCGGGGTCAGCGGGCGGTCGTAGAGCGCGCCCTCGTCGCCGAACATGCCTTCCTGCGTCGGCGTGCCGCCCTGCAGTTCGGCCACGTTGCGCGTGCACAGGTAGCGGGTGCGGCCCTTGGCCAGGGCCACGCTGGCCTGGATGCCGGTGGCCTTGAGGAAGGCGGGGATGTCGCGCTCCACCAGCTGCGCCTGCAGCGCGACGGTGCCGGTGCTTATCACCAGCTTCTTGCGCGCGGCCAGCGCGATCGGCACGCCGGCGGTCAGGTAGCCGAGCGACTTGCCCACGCCGGTGGGTGCTTCGACCACGCCCACGCCGCCGCTGGTGCCCAGCGCCCGCGAGGCCACGCCGATCATCTGGCTCTGCGCGCGGCGGGTGGTGAAACCCGGCGTGTTGTCGCGCAGGGCGGTGTAGGCCTCGCGGATGCGTGTCTTCACCGCCTCGTCGAGGCTGCGCCCCGCTTCGGCCGTGTCCTTGCTTGCTGCTGGGCCGGTGCCATCACTCATGGACGCTATTTTCGCATGGGGGCGTCGCGTGGGCCGAGATACGCGGCGTCCAACGCGCCGCGGGTCCTGCGCGAAGCATTCGTGCTTACGGCGCGTCCGGATCCAGCCGGATCACCAGCTTGCCGAAGTTCCTGCCTTCCAGCAGGCCGATGAAGGCCTCGACCGCGTGGTCCAGGCCATCCACCACATCCTCGCGATGCTGGATCACACCGGCTTGCAGCCATGCGCCCATGTCGTCAAGAAATTGCGGGAACAGATGCTGCAGATCGGTCTGGATGAAGCCGCGCACGGTCAGGCGCTGGCGCAGGATCTGGCTCAACAGCAGCGGCACGCGGTCGGGACCGGCACCGGCCTGGCCGCGTGCGTTGTAGCTGGCGATCGTGCCGCACACCGGGATCCGCGCGAAATCATTGAGCAGCGGCAGCACTGCATCGAAGACCTTGCCGCCGACATTCTCGAAATAGATGTCGATGCCGCCGGGGACCGCCGCTTCCAGCGCTGAAGCGAAGTCCGGCGCGCGGTGGTCCAGGGCGACATCGAAACCGATCTGCCTGAGGTAGCGGCACTTGTCCGGCCCACCGGCGATGCCGACCGTCCGCGCGCCACGCAGTTTGGCGATCTGCCCAACCGTGGCGCCGACCGGGCCGCTGGCCGCCGCGACGACCAGGGTTTCGCCGGGCTGCGGCCGACCGATTTCCAGCAGGCCCGCATAGGCGGTGAAGCCCGGCATGCCGTACACGCCCAGCGCGGTGATCAGTGGGGGGCCATTGCGATCGAGCGGACGGACAGGCGTCTGCGCCGGCAGCACTGCGTGGGTCTGCCAGCCACCTGGCGCAACGACCAGGTCGCCGGGCCGCAGATCCGCGCGCTGCGATTGCAGCACCTGCGCCACCGTCCGCCCTTGCATCACATCGCCCAGCGCCACCGGCGCGGCATACGAGGGGCCATCGTCCATGCGACCGCGCATGTAGGGATCGAGCGAAAGATGAAGATTGCGGACCAGCACTTCACCGGGGCCCGGGTCGGGGACCGCCAGGGTTTCGAGCCGGAAGTTGACTGGAACGGGCGCGCCCTTGGGCCGGGAGGCCAGGACAACGCGCGTGTTCGTTTCTGCCATGGGGGATCTCCTGGGGCTGGGTGCGGATGTTCCGGCGGCACCGTAGCCCGGCACCCGGGTCGGCAAAACAGGACACCGCGAAAGCTGTGTTCCATGCCGCCGCTGCGCCGGTCGGGCGATGCGCATGCCGTCCACTGACGGCATAACCAATCGACATGAGCGCCATGCGATGCAGCGCCGGGCAGCTCCTACAATCGTCCGGCTCACTCCCGACCATCCAACGGATTCCCATGCGCGCCATCCCCACGCTTGCCGCCACGCTTGTCCTGCTGGGAGGTTGCTCGCAGGGCGCCCAGTCGCCGCCTGCCGCACCGGTCGCGGCGACGCCGGCAGCGACTGCAGCCGCACACGACGCGCAGGCCGGCATCGCCTGGCGCAAGGGCGATGTCGA
This sequence comes from Pseudoxanthomonas sp., assembly GCF_027498035.1. NCBI lineage: Bacteria > Pseudomonadati > Pseudomonadota > Gammaproteobacteria > Lysobacterales > Lysobacteraceae > Pseudoxanthomonas > Pseudoxanthomonas sp. Next base: position 2,556,486 of record NZ_CP114978.1, on the reverse strand, counting down.
CGACGCATTTGCCGAAGCGGTCGAATCCGGCAAGCCGGTCCTGCTGTATTGGGGCGCGGTGTGGTGCCCGCCCTGCAACAAGCTCAAGGCGACGCTGTTCCAGGAACCGGATTTCATCGCGCTGACCCGCAACTACATCCCGGTGTACCTGGATGGCGACCTGCCGGGCGCGCAGGCCTGGGGCGAGCGCTTCGGCGTCAAGGGCTATCCGACCCTGATCGTCCTGACCCCGGACAAGCGCGAGATCACGCGTTTGGCTGGCGGCAGCGACACCGACCGCATCACCGCCGCGCTCACGCTGGCGGTCGGGCGTCGCGCCTCGGTGGCTGACATCCTGCGCACGGCGCTGGCCCAGCCTGAAGCACTGCAGCCGGACGACTGGAAGCTGCTCAGCGACTACGGCTGGGAGGTCGATGCCAATCACCTCGCCGGTGCCGACGGCCCTGGTGCGGTGTTCACGGCGCTGGCCCGGCAAGCCCCGGACGAACCGCTGAAGCGGCGCTTCGAACTGCTGGCGCTGGCTGACGCATCCTCATCCAAGGATGCCGCGCGACCGAAGCCGAACCCGGCGCAGATCCGCAGCCTGCTGCAGGCCACGCTGTCCTCGCCGGAAGAAGTCCGTACCAACTTCGACCTGCTCAGTTACCGCGGCCCGGCGCTGGTGCAGCTGGCCAGTCCCGATGCGGGCGAGTTCGAGCAACTTGGCGCGCAGCTGATCGGCGCGCTGCAGGGCTCGCTCAAGGCGCGCGGCAACGATGTCGACGACCAGCTCGGCCTGCTCTACACCGAAATCCAGCTGCAGCGTGCGCAGCATCCGGACGCCGCGCTTCCCACCGCGTTGCTGGACAAGGTCAAGGCCAGCGTGGCCGCGGCCGATGCCGGATCAAAGACCCCTTACCAACGCCAGGCGACCATCAGCAACGCCGCCTCGCTGCTGGATGAAGCCGGCGATGCCGCCGGCGCCGAAGCCCTGCTCACCGCCGAACTCAGCCAGAGCCACACGCCGTATTACTACATGCCCGACCTGGCCGACCTGGCCGAGAAGCGCGGTGACACCAAGGCCGCCGTCGCGTGGCTGCGCAAGGCTTACGAGAGTTCCGAAGGTCCGGCCACGCGCGTGCAGTGGGGCGTGCTGTATGTGACCGGCCTGATCCGCCTGACGCCCAACGACGCCGCGGCCATCGAACAGGCCGCCTCGTCGGTCATCGGCGAACTCGACACCCAGGGCGCCGGCTATCACCAGCGCACCCAGCAACGGTTCGAGAGCCTGGGCAAGGCTTTGACGGCATGGAGCGATGCGCATCACGGCGCGAGCACGTTGGCCCAGCTGCAGACGCAGATGCAACGGCAGTGCGCCAGGCCAGAGGCTGCCGGCAGCGACCGGGCCGCATGCGAACACTGGCTGCGCAGCTGAGGTTCAAGCAGGGGATGCAGCGGCTGGAGACGCCAGGCGTCCAGCCGTATGCAGGTCGACGCGCCGTCAGAACGCCGGGACGACGGCGCCCTTGTACTTGGATTCGATGAAGGCTTTGACTTCCGGGCTGGTCAGCGCCTTTTCCAGTTTCAGCACGCGCGGATCGTCCTTCTCATCGGCGCGGCCCACCAGGAAATTCACGTACGGCGAGTCGCGGCTTTCGATCGCCAGGGCATCCTTGGTCGGGTCCAGGCCGGCATCCAGCGCGTAATTGGTGTTGATCAAGGCCAGGTCCACCTGGTCCAGCACGCGCGGCAGCATCGCCGAGTCCAGCTCACGGAACTTCAGCTGCTTGGGGTTGGAGGTGATGTCGCGCAACGTGGACAGCGGGTTGGACGCATCCTTCAGCGTGATCAGGCCCGCCTTGTCCAACAGGATCAGCGCGCGGCTGTTGTTGCTTGGATCATTGGGGATGACGACATCGGCGCCCTGGGGCAGGGCGTCCAGCGATTTGAAGCGCCGCGAGTACGCGCCGAAGGGTTCGATGTGGACGCCGACCAGGGTCACCAGCTGGGTGCCGCGGTCCTTGTTGTAGGCCGATAGGTAGGGCTCGGTCTGGAAGTAGTTCACGTCGATCTGCTTCTGGACGACCTGGTCGTTGGGCTGGACATAGTCGTTGAAGACCTTGATGTCCAGCTGGACGCCTTCCTTTTCCAGGATCGGCTTGACCACTTCCAGGATTTCCGCATGCGGCACGGCCGTGGCCGCCACGCTCAGGTGCGAGGAGCCGGACGCGGGCGCGCCACCACCACCGCAGGCAGACAGGCCGGCGGCCATCAGGAACAGGAGGGAGGTGCGTGGCTTCATGACGATTCCAGGGATTTAGCGATGGGAGTAGCGGGCGGCCATGCGCTCACCCACGAATTGAAACAGCTGCACCAGGATCAACAGCAGGACCACGGTCACCAGTGCCACGTCGGTATGCGAGCGCAGGTAGCCTTCGCGATAAGCCAGGTCGCCCAGGCCACCGGAACCGATCGCACCGCCCATGGCGGTGAAGCCGACCAGCGCGATCGCGGTCACCGTGGCGCCGCCGATCAGGCCGGGCGTGGCTTCCGGCAGCAGGACGCGGAACACCAGCTGCCGGGTGGTCGCGCCCATGGCCAGGCTGGCTTCCACCACGCCTTTGTCGATTTCGCTGAGCGCGCCTTCGACCAGGCGCGCATAGAACGGCGCCGCACCGACCACCAGCGGCAGGATCGCGCCGCGCACGCCCAGCGAGGTGCCCATGACCAGCAGCGTCAGCGGGATCATGCAGATCATCAGGATGATGAAAGGCACCGAGCGCAGCACGTTGATGACGAACGAGACGCCGCGGTTGACCCAGGGACGCGAGGTGGGCTGGCTGCTGCCGGTCAGGTACAGCGCCACGCCCAGCGGCAGGCCGACCGCCAGGGTCAGCGGCAGCGAGGCCGCCAGCATGATCAGCGTGTCGCGCGTGGCGGCCAGGATCTCGATCCACTTGCCCGCGTCAAGGTGCTGGAAAAAGCTCATGCGCCCACCTCCTCGACCCGGGCGCCAAGCGCGGCGAGCTGCTGCAAGGCGGCGTCGACCTGCTGGCCGGACACCTTCAGGACCAGCTGCGAATACGGCACGTCCTTGATCCGGTGCACCCGGCCCGACAGCACCGAGACATCGACGCCAGTGTGCTTGACGACTTCGCTGAGCAGCGGCTGGTCGACATCGGCACCCAGCACGGTGATCCGCACGATCCGGCCCGCGTGCGCAGTGGCGTTGCTGGCGATGCCTGCCTCGGGCGAAGGCTCGGACTCCTGCACGAACCGGCGCGTGGTCGGGTGCTGCGGATTCAGGAAGACCTCGCTCACCGGGCCGGTTTCCACGATGCGCCCCTGGTCCAGCACGGCCACCCGGTCGCAGATCCTGCGGATGACTTCCATCTCATGGGTGATCAGCACGATGGTCAGGCCAAGCTCGCGGTTGAGTTCGGCCAGCAGGTCCAGCACCGATGCCGTCGTCTGCGGGTCCAGTGCGCTGGTCGCCTCATCGCACAGCAGGATGCTCGGCTGCGTCGCCAGGGCACGCGCAATCCCCACGCGCTGCTTCTGTCCACCGGAGAGCTGCGCGGGAAAGGCATCGGCATGGCTCTCCAGGCCCACGCGGGCAAGCAGTTCGGACACGCGCGCCTTGATCTGTTGTTCCGGCAGGCCGGCGAGCCGCAGCGGAAACGCCACGTTGTCCCGCACGCGCTGCGACGACAGCAGGTTGAAATGCTGGAAGATCATGCCGATCCGGCGCCGCAGCACGCGCAGCGCGGTCGCATCGAGACGGCCGACTGCTTCGCCGTCCACCGTCACCGTGCCTGACGTCGCCGATTCCAGCCCGTTGATCAGGCGGATCAGCGAGGACTTCCCCGCGCCCGAATGACCGATGAAGCCGAAGACCTCACCGCGGCGGATGTCCAGACTGATCGAAGACAGCGCCGTGACGTCCCGCCTGGAGGTGCGGTAGATCTTGGAGACGTCCTGTAATTGAATCACGGCATTAGCAACCAGAAAGCGCGGGCCGGCGTGCGGCGTGGCACGCAATTATAGGGGCGCATCACCGGGTCAAGTGGCTGCCGGGTGGAGGGCGCGAAGCCTCACGCCGCCTTCGGCTCCGGCGTCTGCGCCCGCAGCAGCGCATACACCGCGTCGGTCTCCGGCCGCACCCCGTGCCAGATCTCGAAACTCTCGGCGGCCTGTTCGATCAGCATCCCCAGGCCATCGACGATGGTGCGCAGGCCGGCGGTACGGGCCCAGGCCAGGAACGGGATCGCGACCTCGCCGTAGTTCAGGTCCACCGCCGCGGTCAGGTCGTTGCACAGGGCGAACGGCAGCGACAGCGGCACGCCGTCGTCGCGGCCGGCGGACGTCGCGTTGATGACCAGTTCGAAGTCGCCGATGTTGGCCAGGTCTTCCCAGTAGCGGGTGTGGGCGCGTGCGGGTTCGCCCAGCACATCGGCCAGTGCGTCGGCCCGTTCCGGGTTGCGATTGACGATGACCAGCTCACGCACGCCGGCATCCAGCAGGGCCGGGGCGACCCCGCGCGCGGCGCCACCGGCGCCCAGCAGCAGGGTGCGGCGGCCGCGCAGGTCCAGGCCGTGGCGGCCGGTGAGGTCGCGGATCAGGCCGGCGCCATCAGTGTTGTCGCCGTACCACTGGGTCTCGTCCAGGCGCAGGGTGTTGACCGCGCCGGCCTTGCGGGCGCGCTCGCTCAGCGCTGTGCAGCGGGCGAAGGCGGCTTCCTTGTGCGGCACGGTGATGTTGGCGCCGCGGCCACCGCCGGCGACGAAGGCATCCAGCGCGGCATCCAGCGCTTCGGGTTCGACGTCGATGGCGCTGTAGGCCATCGCGATACCGGCCTGGCGGGCGAACGCGGCATGGATCTGCGGGGACGGCGACTTGGAAACGGAGCGGCCGAACAGGGCGTAGCGACTCATGTGGGAACTCGTGCGGAACCGAAGTGGCCTAGTGTCCCACGCCGCGCGTCGACGGCGCGGCATGCCGGCACCGGCTTTACGGGGTGGCGCGCGCGGCCACCCGGGCGGTACGCAGGAAGCCACAGGCCAGCAGGCAGATGCCCACCACCGCGACCACGCCCAGGCCCATGTGGACCATGCCGATCACCAGTTGCACCTGGCGCAGGCCGTCGCTGCCCTGGGCTAGGCTGTGCTGGATCAACGACATCTGGCCGACGCTGACCGCCAGCGCGCCAAGCTGGCTGGCCAGCATCAGCGCCGCACCCCAGCGTGCCAGGCCCCGGCCCGGCACCTGCGGGGCAACCAGCGCGATCACCAATGCGAAGGCGGTGGCGCAGACCATGGGCAGGCCGAGCAGTGCCTGTAGCGCCATCGCCGTATCCATCAGCGCTGGCGCAGCAGCTTGGCCGCGTCGAAGGCGAAGTAGGTCAGGATGCCGTCGGCACCGGCGCGCTTGAAGCCCAGTAGTGATTCCATCATCACCGCCTGCTCGTCCAGCCAGCCGTTGGCGGCCGCCGCCTTGAGCATCGCGTATTCGCCGCTGACCTGGTAGACGAAGGTCGGGCGCTTGAAGGTGTCCTTGGCCCGGCGCAGCACGTCCAGGTACGGCATGCCCGGCTTGACCATCACCATGTCCGCGCCTTCCTCCAGGTCCAGCGCGATCTCGTGCATGGCCTCGTCCAGGTTGGCCGGGTCCATCTGGTAGGTGAACTTGTTGCCCTTGCCCAGGTTGCCGGCGCTGCCGACCGCACTGCGGAACGGACCATAGAACGCCGAAGCGTACTTGGCCGAATACGCCATGATCCGGGTGTGGATGAAGCCGGCGCCTTCCAGTGCGCTGCGGATCGCGCCGATCCGGCCATCCATCATGTCGCTGGGCGAGAGGATGTCCACGCCGGCGGCGGCATGCGAGAGCGATTGCTTGACCAGCGCTTCGATGGTGTCGTCGTTGAGGATGTAGCCGGTGTCGTCGATCAGGCCGTCCTGGCCATGCGTGGTGTACGGGTCCAGCGCCTGGTCGGTCATCAGGCCCAGTTCGGGGAAGCGGCTTTTGAGCGCCCGCGCGGCGCGCTGGATGATGCCGTTCTCGTCCCAGGCCACGCGGCCGTCGGCGGTCTTGGCGGCCGGATCGGGCACGCCGAACAGATCGAGTACCGGGACGCCAAGTTCCAGTGCCTGTTCGCCCACGCGCAGCAGCTCATCGACCGACAGCCGCTCCACGCCCGGCATCGACGGCACCGGGATGCGGCCTTCGCCTTCGTGCACGAACACCGGCAGGATCAGGTCGTCGGTGGTCAGGGTGTTCTCGCGCATCAGGCGGCGCGAGAAATCGTCGTGGCGCATGCGGCGCGGACGCTGGGCGGGGTAAGACATCGAGGGGACTCCTGCTGAACCCGGCCATGATACGCCCGGCCTTGGCGCAGCCCCTTGCAACGGACGGTTTGGCGCTGACGTGTTCGCGGCCAGGTTCGCCTTGCGCGCATTGGCGCGGAGGCGCGGTTGCGTCGCCGTGGGAAAGCAGTGAAGGCATCCTCACGCCCGGATGCGGTGCCCGCAGGTAAGGGCGTGTCGGTGCGGATTCAGTGCGATTGGCCGATCATTCCGGGTCAAGATGGCGTCCTGCCATTTCGCTGCCACAGAAGGTGTGCCATGAACCTGCGTCCTGTCCTTGCCGCTGCGTTGCTGTTGTCGCTGGCCGCCTGCGCCGGCACGTCCAAGGTGATGTTGTCCGATGCCCGCCCGCCGGTGGACCCGGCCACGGTACGCATCTACACGGCGGTGCCACCGGGGTCCATCCAGATTGCCCAGCTCGATGCCAAAAGCGCGGTCGGTTTCGGCACCCAGGGCCAGACCGACGCGGTGGTCCGGCGGCTGAAGAACGAAGCCGCCAAGCTCGGCGCCAATGGCATCGTGCTGATCGGCGTGGGCGGCGGTGGCCGTTCGCCGGTGGGTGTGTCGGTCGGCGGAGGCACCTATGGCGGCCATGTCGGCGGCGGGATCGGCATCGGCATTCCGACCCAGCAGAAGCAGGGTGCGGGCGTGGCGATCTATGTGCCGCCGGGCGCCGAGCCTCCGGTCGACGATCAGCCGCAGGTGCAGCCGCCGCGCACGGAGTAGGGCGCGGCACGCGCGCCTTGTCGCCGTTGTGGAGGGAGAGAAGCCGCACCGCTGAAGCCGGACTCCATGACGCTCATCGCGCCGGCATCAGCGCCACGCCGCATGCGCGATGCTTGCGGTGTCAGGATTTCAGGCGGCGGGCCAGGAAGGCTTCGGTCAGGCGGTAACGGTAGTGCAGGTCGGTGCCCTGCAGGCCGTGCCGGGCGCCGGGGAAGGTCATCAGCTCGAACGGCGTGCCGGCGGCCTGCAGCGTGCTCATCAACCGCGTCGCATTGGAGAACAGCACGTTGTCGTCGGCCATGCCGTGCAGCAACAGCAGCGCATCGGGCGCGATGCCCGCCGCATGGGTGAATACACTGGCGTTGGCATAGCCGTCCGCGTTGGCCTGTGGATGGTCCATGTAACGCTCGGTGTAGTGGGTGTCGTACAGCGCCCAGTCGGTGACCGGTGCACCGGCGATGCCGCAGGCATAGACCTGCGGCGCCTGTCCCAGCAGCATCAACGTCATGTAGCCGCCATTGGACCAGCCGTACACGCCGATGCGCGTTGCATCGACCCATGGCTGACGCTTGAGGAAGTCCACTCCGGCCAGTTGATCGGCCACTTCCACGGTGCCCTGGCAGCCGTATAGCGCGCCGCCGAAGTCGCGCCCGCGCCGCGGCGTGCCGCGGTTGTCCACGCTGAAGACCACATAGCCCTGCTGTGCCAGGTACTGGTTGAACAGCGCATCGGCGCGGCCGGCCCAGCTGTCGGTGACGGTCTGCGCGGCCGGCCCACCGTAGACGTACACCACGACCGGATAGCGCTTGGTCGGGTCGAAGCCCGGTGGCGTGAGCAGGCTGTAGTGCAGCGGCGTGCTGCTGTCGGCGGCGATGAGCGTGCCGAATGCGAGCGGACGTTGCGCGTCCCTGTAAGGCGCGTATGGATGCGCGGGATCGTCCAAGTCATTGGCAATCAGGGTGGCGAGCCGTTCGCCATCGGCGCGGTGCAGGGTCAGCTGCGGTGGCACGGTCGTGCTGGACCAGCTGTCCACGTACACCTGCGCATCGCGCGCGAAGCTGGCGGCGTGCATGCCCGTGTCCCGCGACAGCTGGCGGATCGGGCCGCCGGCCAGTGGCACGGCGAATAGCTGCATCTGGCGCGGCGCCGGGAGGCCGTCGTCCAGCCCGGCGCTGAAGTACACCAGGCCGGCGGCCTGGTCGATGGCCAGCAGCGCATCCACCGGCCAGGCGCCCGATGTCAGCGCGGTCTGCGTGCGGCCGTCTTCGCTGCAGCGATACAGATGCAGGAAGCCGCTACGCTCGGAGGCCCACACAAAGCCTCCGTCCTCGAGGAAACGCAGCGCATCGTGCAGCGGCACCCAGGTCTTCGCATGTTCGGTCAGCAGCGTGTGCTGCACGTTGTCCTGCAGGCGATGTTCGATCAGTGCCAGCGTCTGCTGGTCGCGCGACTGGCGTTGGAAGGTCAGGTGTTGCGGATCACGCCAGTCCACCCTCGCCAGGTAAATGTCGGCCTCTTCGCCCAGTGTGATCCACTGCGTCGCGGCGCCGGCACGCGGGGCGATCACGCCCAGTCGCACCTGCACGTTGGGCTCGCCAGCGGCCGGGTAACGCTGTTCCACCACGACCGTGCGGTCGGCATGCACCTCGTGCCGCTGTTTCACTGGCACTCCGGATTCATCGATGCGCGCAAAGGCGATGGCCGAATCATCCGGCGCCCACCAGTAACCGGTGTGCCGGGCCATCTCTTCGTCGGCGACGAACTCGGCCACGCCGTTGCCGATCACCGCACTGCCATCGAAAGTCAGCTGCACCTGGGTGCCGTCGGCCAGGTCAATCACCCACAAGTTGCGCGCGCGGATGAAGCCGACAAAGCCGCCCGCGGGCGAAAGCTTGGCGTCGGTGGCGAAGCCTTCGCCATGGGTGAGTCGACGCACGGCATCGGCGCCGCTGCCGCCAAGATCGAACAGGTACAGCTCGCCGCCCAGCGGAAACAACAGGCGCTGCCCATCCGGTGAAAACTGGTAATCGACGATGCCGCGGTAGGCCGCGATGCGTTGGCGCTCGCGGCGCGCCTGTTCTTCCTGGCTCAGGGTTTCCTCGCCGGACAGCACGGCCGAGGCTTCCACCAGCAACCGATGCTGCGCGCTGGCCAGGTGGTACTCCCACAGGTCCAGCCGATAGCGCTCGTCGTCGCGGCCGCGCAGGTAAGCCACGCGCGTGCCGTCGGGCGACAGCGTCGGCTTCAGCAGCGTCGGTCCGCTCAGCGGCTTGTCGCCGGTGATGGCGTCGAGGGTCAAGGGCGTGGCGGGTAGTGGAGTGGGCATGCGTTGCGATGAAAGGGAGAGCTGGAGCAGGGTAAGCGGGCGCGGGTCAGCGGTCTCCTTGCGAAGCCGAGCTTGTTGCAATCCCCTTTTGGGGACTCGGCTGCTCTTCGAATAGATCGCAGGGAAGACCCAGCGGAGCAAGCTCCGCTCTACAGGTGGGGCCTCGGCGGATAGACGCTTACTTGGCCTGCTGGCCGAACATATGCCTGCGCTGCTCATCGGTCAGTGGCGCGCCCAGCGTCGGATTGACCTGCGATGCCAGGGCATAGGCCTTGACCGTGGCCGCACGCGCGCCGATCGCCTCGAACCAGCGCTGCACGTTGGGGAAGTCCACCAGATCCATCTGCTGCTTGGCGTGCGGCACGATCCACGGATAGGCGGCCATGTCGGCAATGGAATAATCGTCGCCGGTCAGGAAGGCGCGGCCTTCCAGGCGCTTGTCCAGCACGCCGTACAGGCGACGGGTTTCGTTGACGTAGCGGTCCATCGCGTAGGGGATCTTTTCCGGTGCGTACTGGTTGAAATGATGGTTCTGGCCCAGCATCGGTCCCAGTCCGCCGACCTGCCAGAACAGCCATTCCAGCGCTTCGATCCGCGCACGCGCATCGCCAGGCAGGAATCGCCCGGTCTTTTCCGCCAGGTACAGCAGGATCGCGCCGGATTCGAACACGCTGACCGCTGCGCCGCCATCGGCGGGGGCGTGGTCGACGATGGCCGGCATCTTGTTGTTGGGGGAAATGGCAAGGAAATCGGCGGCGAACTGGTCGCCCTTGCCGATATCGATCGGCTTGATCGTGTAGTCCAGCCCGGCTTCTTCCAGGAACAAGGTGATCTTGTGGCCGTTGGGCGTGGGCCAGTAATACAGGTCGATCATCGGGGGCTTTCCTTACAGTGCTGAAAGAAGCCGATGTTACGCGGGGCCTGCGCTTGGCAGTGTCCCGGCCCGTCGCTACGCTGCCGCGCCCACGTAATGGAGCGTTCCGCCCATGTCTCCGCAACCGCACCCCAAGCTCAACCCGATCGCCGGCCTGATCTTCGCCTCGCGCTGGCTGCAGCTGCCGCTGTACCTGGGGCTGATCCTGGCGCAGTGCGTCTACGTGTTCCTGTTCGCCAAGGAGCTCTACCACCTCATCCACGAGGCACCGAGCATGGGCGAGCAGCAGATCATGCTGATCGTGCTGGGCCTGATCGACGTGGTGATGATCTCCAACCTGCTGGTGATGGTGATCGTGGGCGGCTACGAGACCTTCGTCTCGCGCCTGGGACTGGAGAACCATCCCGACCAGCCGGAGTGGCTCAGCCACGTCAACGCCAGCGTGCTCAAGGTGAAGCTGGCGATGGCCATCATCGGCATCTCCTCGATCCACCTGCTCAAGACCTTCATCGCGGCCGGCGCGCTGGGTGGCCTGCCGTTCTGTTCGCCGGACATGCTGGCCCAGGCGGCGAGCAGCATCGGCGCCAATGCGACCTGCTCCACCCTGACCCGCGACGGCGTGCTGTGGCAGACCATCATCCACTGCGTCTTCATCCTGTCGGCGATCGGTATCGCCTGGACCGACCGCCTGATGAATGCCCCGCATCCTGCCCGAGGGGATCGTCCGGCCAGCCACTGACGGGCGCGCGGCCGCCAACGACCGGCCGCAGGAATTTGGTGGCGGGGTTGGCAAGCATCGGCACACATCTGTAAACGTTGTCATACGTGCATCCAGACATGCTCTGGATGGCGTGTGGCTGCGCACTGTTTTTGCTGCATGGCAGCACTCAAAAGCCCTTTCCCTACGGGCTTTAAGCGTTTCGGCCATGGTGCTGCGGTGCGGCGTGACAGCGCTGTCACTGGATGACACAAATCCGCCCCGCTGGTGGCGGGCTGTGTTCGCTTCCGGCGCCAAACAGCCACCGTGACGCTGCGAATTCCCTGGGGAGGGCCGTTCCATGAAGCATCCCAACACCGTGCCGCAAAAGCGGCTGCTTGTTTCCGCAATGCTGCTTGCGCTGTCCGCGCCAGTGGTTGCGCAGACCACGACCGAGCCCCAGGAGCAGCCGATCGATCCGGCTGCACAAGCGGTACCTGGCAATGCCGGCACGCCGACCGATCTGGACGCGGTCCAGGTCAAGGGCATCCGCGCCAGCATGATCTCGTCAGCCAACCTGAAGCGTGATTCGCAGGGTGTGGTCGACGGCATCGTGGCCGAGGACATCGGCAAGTTCCCGGACACCAACCTGGCCGAGTCGCTGCAGCGCATCTCCGGCGTGTCGATCGATCGAAGCAATGGCGAAGGCTCCAAGGTCACCGTGCGCGGCGTCGGCCCGGACTTCAACCTGGTGCTGCTCAACGGCCGGCAGATGCCGACCTCCACCGGCGGCCGCGCGTTTGAATTCTCCGACCTGGCCTCCGAGTCGATCTCCGCGGTCGAGGTCTACAAGACCAGCCGCGCCAGCACGCCGGTCGGCGGCATCGGCGCCACGATCAACATCAAGACCGCGCGTCCGCTGGACAACCCGGGCTTCCACGCCAGCGCTGGCGTCAAGGGCGTGGTGGACACGTCCGACGACGACCTGCCGGGCAAGTACAAGGGCGATTCGGTCACGCCGGAAATCTCCGGCATCTTCAGCAACACCTGGGCCGACAACCGCTTCGGTATTTCGTTGAGCGCGAGCCGCCAGGAGCGCGAGTCGGGTTCGGCCTCGGCCTTCGTCGCGCCGGGCAATGGCTGGCAGCCCTACATCGACACGCTGCAGCCCGACGGCATTCCGCGCAACTCCAACCTGCAGCCGGATGGCTCGCCGGCGGTCACCAACCGGCCGGGCGCCAACGATGTCTATTCGATGCCGCAGAGCCTGGGCTACGCGATCAACTCGGTGCACCGCCAACGCACCAATGGCCAGCTGGCCTTCCAGTTCGCGCCGACCGACAACCTGACCGCGACCCTGGATTACACCTATTCGGAAAACAAGATCCAGTCGTTGCGCAACGACATGTCGGTGTGGATGAACATGACGCCCGACCAGAGCGCCTGGACGCCGGGTTCGGGGTCGTCGCCGCTGGAATACCACGAGTCCTACACCTGCACGCCCAGGACCTACAGCACCGGTGCCACCGATCCGGGTTGCTCGGACTTTGCGATGGCCGCGCAGAAGACCGCGGTCGTGCACGAGAACAAGTCGCTGGGTTTCAACGTGGAGTGGCAGGTCAATGATTCCTTCAGCCTGAACTTCGATTACCACGACTCCAGCGCCGAATCGCGCCCGGACAGCCCGTATGGCACCAGCAACAGCATGTCCACCGCGGGCTTCTTCCGCCAGGGCGCCGGCCTTGATTTCAGCGGTGACTTCCCGGTCCTGACCCTGGAACTCCCGCCGGGCATGACCGAGATCGATCCGTCGATGATGCAGGCGACCGGCTCGGTGTTCCGCAATGACTATCAAAAGGCCACGATCAAGCAGTTCCAGGTCGGCGGCCAGTTCCAGTTCGAGGACTATTCCAAGCTGAACTTCGGTGTGTCCAGCACCGATTACAAGAACCGCTCGGCCTTCACCAACGTGCAGCTCGATACCTGGGGCGGCAACGTGCCCGAAGGTCCGGCGGCCTATCCGGACGAAGCCTTCCCGATTGCACACATGGGTGACTTCTTCGATATCCCCGGTTCCAGCAATCCCAACTTCACGGACGCGTTCTTCCTGTTCGACTTCGAGACGATGCGTCAGCTTGCGGCCAATGCGCGCACGGCGGCAGGGTTGGGCGTGCCGGAGGACTACCTGGCCTCGACCGATTACAGCGGCGCGACGGTCCAGGGAACCTCGGCCAGCCGCACCGTCGGCGACAGTCGTGTGCGCGAGAAATCGCGCAGCGCCTTCGTTGAGTGGAGCAATACCTTCGATCTGGCGATGCCGCTGAGCGTGAATATCGGCATGCGTTACGAAGACACCGAAGTGACGGCCAACGCACTGCAGCCGGCGCCCGTTGCGGTCAACTGGGCTTCGGAAAATGAATTCAACCTTGTGTATGAAGGTTCTCAGTTCAATACGCGCAGCGGCGAATACAAGTACTGGCTGCCAAGCCTGGACCTGGCGCTCGATCTGAATGATGCGATGAAGCTGCGCTTCAGTGCCGGCAAGACCATCGGTCGACCGAACTGGAGCGACCTCAATGCCGCGCAGAGCTTCGGCAGCCCGGCCCGGTTCGATGGCGGTGGTGGCAGCTCCGGCAACCCCGGGCTGAAGCCGCTGGTGTCGAGGAATTTTGACCTGTCCTATGAGTGGTATTACGCCGAAGGCAGCTACCTGTCGGTTGGCTATTTCTACAAGAAGATCGATAACTTCATCGCCAGCCAGACGGTGCGCGAAACCCCGCTTCCCGGCCTGACCACGCCTGCGGGTGGCGCCTACTGGAACGAGGCCATCGGGACCGGTGGCTGCGCTGCCAGCAACCGGGTCTGCATCCGCAACTACATCTTCGCCAATTACGATGGGCAACCCAGGCGTCAATGCGGCCACGGGCAGCATCGTTGGACAGCCCGGCGACCCGTCGCTGGAGTTCAACATTTCCCGTCCGGTCAACAACCGCTCGGACAAGCTCGATGGATGGGAGTTCAACATCCAGCACGTGTTCGGGGAAAGCGGCTTCGGTCTGTCGGCCAACTACACCAAGGTCGATTCGGGCCTGACCTACAACAACGGCGTGCTGGGAACGCAGTTCGCGCTGACAGGTCTGAGTGATTCGGCCAACTTCGTGGTCTTCTACGACAAGGGGCCATGGCAGGCGCGTGCGGCGTACAACTGGCGCGACGAATTCCTCAATGCGTTGACTGACGGAAAGGGCTCCAACCCGTTGTATACCGAGGCCTATGGCCAGCTCGACTTGAACGTCAGCTACCAGGTCACCGAGAACCTGACCCTGTCGGTGGAAGGCATCAACGTCACCGACGAAACCGCTCGCGTACACGGCCGGAATTCGCATCAGGTGTATACGCTGGATCAGTTCGGGCCACGCTACATGTTCGGCGCGCGCTACAGGTTCTGAGCGCTGCCCGCACGGGAAGTTGCGCACGGGCCACTGGAATTCCAGTGGCCCTTCGCGTTGTCACGGACACCGGTGTCGGAGCGGGAGAGGAACCGTGGAGCAGGCCATCCGTCATGTCGTGATCGTGGGTGGTGGTTCGGCCGGCTGGCTGACCGCAGGTCTGATCGCAGCCGAGCATCGCGATCGTGCAGGTCCTAGCCTGGACGTCACGGTGCTCGAATCTCCGGACGTGCCGGCGATCGGCGTGGGCGAGGCCGATTTCGTCCGTGCGTGCGATGCGACCTTCAAGCAGGGTTCGCAGTTCGTCGGCTGGGTCGATGGCAGCGCGCAGGATCGCTACACCCATCCTTTCTCCCTGCCCAGGGGTTACGGCGATACCCAGCTGGCGGTGGGCTGGAACGCGCGCGGCCACGCTTCGTTTGCCCACCTGGCCAGCGTCCAGCCGCATCTATGCGATGCCGGACGTGGCCCCAAGCAGTTCGCCACGCCCGAATACGCGGCGGTGGCCAACTATGCCTATCACCTGGACGCGACCGCGCTGGGCGGTTTCCTGCGCCAGCACTGCGTGGGCACGCTCGGCGTACGCCACGTCGTGGGCCACATGGACGCGGTGATGAGCCACGACAACGGCGACATCGCCGCGCTCCAGGTTCGTGGGCAGGACGCGCTGGCCGGTGACCTGTTCGTCGACTGCACCGGCCTGCGCGCGCTGTTGCTGGGCCAGCACTACGGGATCGCGCCGGTTCGCGTCGATGACACGCTGTTCAACGACCGCGCGCTGGCGTTGCAGGTGGCCTACGCCGATCCCAACGGCCCCATCGCCTGCCAGACCATCTCCACCGCGCAGCGTGCGGGCTGGATCTGGGACATCGGCCTGTCCGCGCGTCGCGGCGTCGGCCATGTCTACGCCAGCACCTACACCAGCGACGACCAGGCCGAAGACGACCTGCGGCGTTATATCGAGGCCAGCGGTGGCCCGGCCGCCGCCAGCCTGCCGGCGGCACGGCGCATCGATCTCAATCCCGGCTATCGCGCCACGCCCTGGCATCGCAATTGCGTGGCCGTGGGCCTGGCCAGCGGGTTCGTCGAGCCACTGGAAGCCTCCTCGCTGGTCCTGGTCGAACTGGCGGCCGCGCGCCTGGCCGACGAGATGCCGGCCAACCGCGCCGACATGGCGCTGCTGGCCGCACGCTTCAACGAAAGCTTCGCCTATCGCTGGCAGCGGGTGATCGAATTCCTCAAGCTGCATTACGCGCTCAGCCACCGCCAGACGCCGTACTGGCAGGCGCATCGGCGCGAAGAGACGATCCCGCAGCGCCTGCGCGAGCTGCTGCAGCTGTGGCAGCACCAGCCGCCCTCGCGCAGCGACTTTCCGCGCAGCGAAGAGATCTTTCCGTCCGCCAGCTGGCAATACATCCTCTACGGCATGGGCGCGCGCCCGCAGCCGCGCCCGGCGCGCTTGGCCGAAAGTCTTCTGGCTGCCGAAGCCTGTTTCGCCGAAAGTGCGGCATCGACCCAGCGCATGCTGCCGGCACTGCCCGCGCACCGCGCGCTGGTGGAGCACATCAAGGCCCACGGCCTGCCCCGTCTCTGATCCAGGACCTCCCGATGCCGCGTCACGCCCTGCTCAACAACATCGACCATCGCGACCTGCGCGTCAGCACCCGGCGTGGCGCCGGCCTGGGCGACGAGGTGATGTCGGTGGTGACCTTCCCGGGCGAGTTCCGTGCGCTGCAGGCGTATTACCCGATCGTGTTCCAGAAGGACGGACAGGGCGTCTTCCACCCGCTGGCGCTGCTTGGGCTGCAGCCGGGACAGAACGTGTTCCTGCGCGGCGACGGCTGGGATGCGCATTACCTGCCACTGGCAATCGAGCGCCAGCCGTTCGCGATCGGCCACGATGCGCAGGGCGAGCCGCTGCTGCACGTGGACCTGGATCATCCGCGGATCGATCCGGCCGGCGAGCCGCTGTTCCTCGAACATGGCGGCCATACACCATTGCTGCAGCACATCGCCTCGGTACTGCGCACGTTGCACGAAGGGCTGGCCGGCAATGCTGCCTTCATCGACGCACTGCTTGCGCATGCGCTGCTGGAATCCTTCGTGCTGGACATCAAGCTTTCCGGTGGGCAGAGCGGGCGCCTGACCGGCTGCTACACCATCCACGAGGAACGGTTACGTGCGTTGGACGCCGTCGCGCTGCACGCGCTGTCGCAGGCGGGGTATCTGGAGCCGATCTTCATGGCGGTGGCCTCGATGGCGCACCTGCGGGATCTGATCGGCCGCATGGAGCACGCGCATGCCGTCGCTGGCTGACGCCGCGCCGATCGAGGAGCGTCATGGCCTGGCGCCAGACGCGCTGGATCCGGCGCTGCTGGCCGCGGGCCGTCCGCTGGTACTGCGTGGGCTGGTCAGGGATTGGCCGATGGCGCGGGCCGGTGCGGTGTCCGCACAGGCCGCGGTGGACTATCTACGGCGCTTCGCCCGGCCCGATCCGGTCGTGGCCTCGGTCGCCGCGCCGGAATCGGGCGGCCGTTTCTTCTACACGCAGGACCAGCAGGGCTTCAATTTCCGCCAGGAGCGGGTGCCGCTTCCGGTGGTGCTGGACACCTTGCTGAAATACCTGGAACAGGCCACGCCACCGGCGATCTACGTGGGCTCCACCACCATCGATACCTGGCTGCCCGGCTTCCGCGCGGAGAACGATCTTGATCTCGGCGCACACACGCCACTGGCCAGCATCTGGATCGGCAATCGCACCCGCATCGCGGCGCACCAGGACGTGCCCGACAACATTGCCTGCGTGGTCGCGGGCCGGCGCAGGGTGACGCTGTTTCCGCCCGACCAGTTGCGCAACCTGTATATCGGCCCGCTGGACCGCACGCCGGCCGGGCAGGCGGTGAGCCTGGTGGATTTCGCCGCGCCCGACCTGCAGCAGCATCCGCGTTTCGCGCAGGCACTGCAGCACGCGCAGGTGGCCGTGCTGGAGCCGGGTGACGCCGTGCTGATTCCCTCGCTGTGGTGGCATCACATGGAAGGGCTGGCGCCGTTCAACATCCTGGTGAACTACTGGTGGCGGCAGTCGCCGGCCTACATGGATTCGCCGATGAACGCGCTGATGCTGGCGCTGTTGAGCGTGCGCGACCTGCCCGCGCACGAGCGCGAACACTGGCGCGAGGTGTTCCGTCATTACGTGTTCGATGCCGACGCCGGCACCGCCGCGCACATCGCGGCCGAGGCCCGTGGTGCGCTGGCGCCGATGGATGAAACCCGCGCGCGCGAACTGCGCGCACGCCTGCTACAGCGCTTGAATCGCTGACGCCCCAAGAGGAAGCAGTTGCATGACAGACAGTCCGCAGACAACGCCGATCCGGCGCGTCGTGATCGCCGGTGGTGGCACCGCCGGCTGGATGGCCGCGGCCGCCATCTCGCGCGTGCTTGGCAAGGTCGTGCAGGTCACGCTGGTCGAGTCCGAGGAGATCGGCACGGTCGGCGTCGGCGAAGCGACGATTCCCTCACTGGCCACGTTCCACCGGCTGCTGGACATCGACGAGCGCCAGTTCATGGCCGCCACCCAAGGCACCATCAAGCTGGGGATCTCGTTTGAGAACTGGCGCACGCGGCAGCACCGCTACATCCATTCCTTTGGCGCCACCGGCAAGGACCATTGGAGCGCGGGCTTCCAGCATTTCTGGCTGAAGGGGCGCGAGCGCGGCCTGGCCGGCAGCTACGACGACTACTGCATCGAATTGAAAGCGGCTTTGGCCGACCGCTTCGCGCACGTGCCTGGCCATCACATGAACTATGCCTACCACCTGGATGCGAGCTACTACGCGCGCTTCCTGCGGGCCTTGAGCGAGGCGCATGGCTGCCGGCGCGTGGAAGGCAGGATCGTCGAGGTGCTGACCGACGCTGCCAGCGGCAACATCGCCGCGCTGCGCCTGGAACGCGGCGACGTGATCGAAGGCGATCTGTTCATCGACTGCACCGGCTTCCGCGCGCTGCTGATCGGGCAGACGCTGGGCGTGGGATTCGAGGACTGGTCGCACTGGCTGCTCAACGACCGCGCCATCGCCATGCAGACCACGGCGGTGCGCGATGCGGTGCCGTATACGCGTGCGATTGCCGGCAAGGCGGGCTGGCAATGGCGGATTCCGCTGCAGCACCGGGTCGGCAACGGCATCGTGTATTCCAGCAAGCACATGAGCGACGACCAGGCCAAGGCCGAGTTCCTGGCCAGCGTCGAGGGCGAGGTGATCAAGGACCCATGGCCGGTGCGCTTCCGCCCCGGGCGTCGGCTGAAATGCTGGGAGAAGAACTGCGTGGCGCTGGGCCTGGCGGGCAGCTTCATCGAGCCGCTGGAATCGACCACCATCCACCTGATCCAGCGCGGCATCGTCAACCTGATGCGGTCCTTCCCGCAGGTCATCACCCAGGTGGCCGTCGACGAGTACAACGCTCAGCTCAACGACGAGCTGCAGCATGTGCGCGATTTCGTGGTGCTGCATTACCACGCCACCGAACGGCGCGACACGCCGTACTGGGAATATGTGGCCAACATGGAACTGCCGGCGACGCTGCAGCATCGCATCGACCTGTTCCGCGAAACCGGCACTGTCTTCCACGTCCCCGGCGAGCTGTTCGCCGAGAACTCCTGGATCCAGGTGATGCTGGGCCAGGGCATCACCCCGCGGCATCGCCATCCGGCGCCGGACCTGATGGGGGACGCGGAACTGCGGCAGTTCCTCGACGGGATTGGCAAACGCGTGTCGGACGTCGTTGAAAAACTGCCCGCACACATGGAGTATCTGCGCCGCTACTGCCCGGCCGTGCCGCCGGCATTGGCCGGGGCAGGCGCCTGATGCGCCTGCTCGGCAGATCTCCAACGGAAGGAATGCGCGGATGAATCCCACCACGTTGTTGCTGGTGCAGTTGGCGGTGATCCTGGGCGCGTCGCGTCTGTGCGGGAAGCTGCTGCAGCGCTTCGGGCAGCCGCCGGTGATCGGCGAGATGGCCGCTGGCCTGATGCTGGGGCCGATCGTGTTCGGCGCCTGGATGCCCGACCTGCACCACACGTTGTTCACCAAGGACAGCCTGCCGCCGCTGTCGGGCCTGGCCAACCTGGGCGTGGTGCTTTTCATGTTCATCGTCGGCGTGGAGTTGCGCGCGCCCGAGGGCACCAGGGCGCAGGTGCGTTCGGCGTTCTCGGTCGGGCTGTCCGGCATCGCGTTGCCGCTGCTGCTGGGCCTGGCCGCGTCGCCCTGGCTGTTCCCGCGCTTTGCCCCGGCCGGGATCGGCTTCTGGCCGTTCGCGTTGTTCATTTCCGCGGCGATGTCGGTGACCGCCTTCCCGGTGCTGGCGCGCATCCTCAAGGACCGCACCATGACCCGCACGCCGGCCGGGCGGCTGGCCCTGGGCGCGGCGGTGATCGACGATGCGACGGTGTGGCTGTTCCTGGCGGTGGTGCTAACCCTGACCGGTGGCAACAGCGCCCATGGCGGGGTGGGTTTCACCGCGGCCGGCGCGCTGGTGCTGGTGGGCGTGGTCTTCCTGGGGTTGCGGCCGGTGTATGCGCGCCTGCTCACCCCGCGTGCCAGCGATGGCAGCTTTGCGCCGACGGCGCTGGTGTGGGTGCTGATCGGGCTGCTGGCGTGCGCGGCGGCGGCCGAGTGGATTGGCCTGCATGCCATTTTCGGCGCATTCCTGTTCGGCATCTGCCTGCCGCGCGAAGACCGCCTGCTGGAGCATCTGGCCGGGCGGATCGAGCCGCTGGCCATCACCTTGCTGATGCCGGTGCTGTTCGCGCTGGCCGGGCAGGCCACCAGTGCGCAGGCCCTGGCCGGCGCCGGCGTGGCCGGGTTTGCGCTGGTGATCGCGGTGGCGGTGGTCGGCAAGCTGGTCGGCTGCACGCTGGGCGCGCGCCTGAGTGGTTACGACTGGCGCGACAGCCTGACCGTGGGCTCGCTGATGAACGCGCGTGGCCTGATGGAGCTGGTGGTGATGAAGATCGGCCTGGACAGCGGGGTCATCGGCCCGGACCTGTTCACCCTGCTGTTTGGCATGACCCTGGTGACCACGCTGATGGCCTCGCCGATGGTGGCGGCGTTCCAGCGCGGCCGCGCCGGCGCCGAAGCGTCTGCCGTGCATGGCGCGGGGCGGCCGGGACGCTGACGACGGCGTTCCCCGGCACACGCCGGGTCGTCCGGCAGGCGGACCGGGCTGGACAGGCCCGGTAGAATGGCGGGGCAATGGATGTCTCCCACCTGATCGATGATTTGAATCCGGCCCAGCGCGAGGCCGTGTCCGCCCCCCCGGGGCATTACCTGGTCCTGGCTGGCGCCGGCTCGGGCAAGACGCGGGTGCTCACCCACCGCATCGCCTGGCTCAACGAGGTCCACGGCGTGCCGACCCACGGCATCCTGGCGGTGACCTTCACCAACAAGGCCGCAGCCGAAATGCGCCACCGCACTGATGCGCAGCTGCGCAACGGCGGCCGCGGCATGTGGATCGGCACCTTCCACGGCCTGGCCCACCGCCTGCTGCGCCTGCACTGGCAGGACGCCAAACTGCCGGAAAGCTTCCAGGTGCTGGACTCGGACGACCAGCAGCGCCTGGTCAAGCGCGTGGCCCAGTCGCTGGAACTGGACGACGGCAAGTACCCGCCGCGCCAGATCGCCTGGTGGATTAACCAGCAGAAGGACGAAGGCAGGCGCCCGCAGCACATCCAGCCCGAAGGCCGCGACGAGTGGCTGACCGCGATGGTGGCCGCGTACACTGAATACCAGGCGCGCTGCGACCGGGCCGGGCTGGTCGATTTCGCCGAGCTGCTGCTGCGCGCGCACGAGCTGCTGCGCGATACGCCCGCGCTGCTGGCGCATTACCGACACCGTTTCGGTGAGCTGCTGGTGGACGAATTCCAGGACACCAACGCGATCCAGTACGGCTTCATCCGCCTGCTGGCCGGCGACACCGGGCATGTGTTCGTGGTCGGCGACGACGACCAGGCCATCTATGGCTGGCGCGGTGCGAAAGTGGAAAACGTGCAGCGCTTCCTCAAGGATTTCCCCGGCGCGCAGACCATCCGCCTGGAGCAGAACTACCGCTCCACCGCGAACATCCTTGGCGCGGCCAATGCGGTCATCGCCCATAACCCGGACCGGATCGGCAAGGAGCTGTGGACCGACGCCGGCCAGGGCGACCCGATCGACCTGTACGCCTCGTACAACGAGATGGACGAAGCGCGTTACGTGGTCGAACGCGCGCGCCAGTGGGTGCGTGACGGTGGCAGCTATGGCGAGGTCGCGGTGCTCTACCGCAGCAACGCCCAGTCGCGCGCGCTGGAAGAAGCGCTGATCGCCCAGCAGGTGCCGTACCGCGTGTATGGCGGCATGCGCTTCTTCGAGCGCGCCGAGATCAAGGACGCGCTGGCCTACCTGCGGCTGGTCGCCAACCGGGCCGATGACGCCGCGTTCGAGCGTGCGGTCAACACGCCGCCGCGCGGCATCGGCGAGCGCACCCTGGATGAAGTGCGCCGGGTCGCGCGCGGTGGTTCGCTGTCGCTGTGGGATGCCGCGCAGCAATGCGCGCAGGGCGGCGACCTGGCCGGGCGCGCGCGCAACGCGCTGGCCGCGTTCACCCAGGTCATCGAACAGCTCAACAGCGAGACCGCCGAGCTGGACCTGAAGGACAAGATCGACCACGTGCTGGCGCGCTCGGCGCTGCGCGAGCACTGGGCCAAGGAAAGCAAGGGCGGGCTGGATTCGGATTCGCGCACCGAGAATCTGGACGAACTGGTCTCGGTGGCTTCGCGTTTCGCCCGTGCGGAAAACAATCCGCTGGACCTGGACGACACGGCCGACGCGGCCGAGACCATGAGCGAGCTGGTCGCGTTCCTGTCCTACGCGGCGCTGGAGGCCGGCGAAGGCCAGGCCCAGGCCGGCGAGGACGGCGTGCAGCTGATGACCCTGCATTCGGCGAAGGGCTTGGAATTTCCGCTGGTGTTCCTGGTCGGGCTGGAAGACGGCCTGTTTCCCAGTGCACGCTCGGTGGAAGAGGTCGGCAAGCTGGAGGAAGAACGCCGCCTGGCCTACGTGGGCATCACCCGCGCGCGCGAGAAGCTGGTGCTGACCTATGCCGAGTCGCGCCGCATCCACGGCATGGACAACTACAACGTGCCCTCGCGCTTCCTGCGCGAAATCCCGCGCGAGCTGCTCAACGAAGTGCGGCCCAAGGTGCAGGTCTCGCGCCCGGCGTCGCTGGGTGCGTCGCGCGGCGGTGGTCACGCCCCGTTGGAAGCGCCAGCGCTGAAGCTGGGTTCCAACGTGTCGCACCCGAAGTTCGGTGCAGGCGTGGTCATCGATTACGAAGGCGCCGGCGCGCACGCGCGCGTGCAGGTGCAGTTCGACGAAGGCGCCAAGTGGCTGGTGATGGCCTACGCCAACCTGCAACCGGCGTAGGGCGGGTCTTGACCCACCGCCTGCGGGTCGGCGGGCATTGCGATGGCGGGTCAGGACTTCGATGATGGCGGGTCAAGACCCGCCCTACGCCCCCGCATCACTAGGCGTTGATCACGATCAAGGCGCGCTAACGCTAACGGGCGTTCAATACCTTCATCGCAGACGCTGGAGGCACGCCATGTACACCAGAATCCTGATTGCCATCGATGGTTCCGACCTGTCCCTGCGCGGGTTGGAACACGGCCTGTCCCTGGCCGCGCACCTGGGCGCAAAGGTCGACATCGTCACCGTGTCCGAACCCTGGGCCGGCGGCATGGCCGACGTGCAGGGCTGGGCGGTCGGTTACGAGGCCGGGCCGGAATACCGCGCCGAGCGCGAGCAGTCCGCCAACGCCATCCTGCAGCCGGCGCTGGACCGTGCCGCGGAAATGGAAGTGGAAGCCGAACCGGTCCATGTGCTGGACCGGTATGCGGCCGACGGCATCCTGGAGACCGCGCTGGAGCGCGGCAGCGACCTGGTCGTGATGACCTCGCATGGCCGCCGCGGGCTGACCCGCGTGCTGCTGGGCAGCCAGAGCGCCGAGGTGGTCACCCGCAGCACCGTGCCGGTGCTGGTGGTGCGTTGAACCGATGACGCGTCGCGGGACGGGCGGGGCCGGGTCCCGCGGATGCACTGCCGCGCGTTATTCGGCCAGGTCGCGCATCACCTTGATCAGGTCAGACTTGCCTTCGAAGCCGATGCCCGGCAGTTCCGGCATGACGATGTGGCCGTCGCGCACCTTCACCGTGTCGGGGAAGCCGCCGTAGGGCTGGAACAGGTCCGGATAGCTCTCGTTGCCGCCCAGGCCCAGGCCGGCGGCGATGTTGAGCGACATCTGGTGGCCGCCGTGCGGGATGCAGCGCGACGGCGACCAGCCGAACTGTTCCAGCACCTCCAGCGTGCGCAGGTATTCGACCAGGCCGTAGGACAGCGCGCAGTCGAACTGCAGGTAGTCGCGGTCCGGGCGCATGCCGCCGTAGCGCAGCAGGTTGCGCGCGTCCTGGTGCGAGAACAGGTTTTCGCCGGTGGCCATCGGCCCGGGATAGAACTCGCTCAGCGAGGCCTGCAGCGCGTAGTCGAGCGGGTCGCCGACTTCCTCGTACCAGAACAGCGGATAGTCGCGCAGCATCTTGGCGTAGGCGATGCCGGTTTCCAGATCGAAGCGACCGTTGGCATCCACCGCCAGCCGCGCTTCGCTGCCGATTTCTTCCAGCACCGATTCGATGCGGCCGCGGTCTTCGTCGATGGATGCACCGCCGATCTTCATCTTGACCACGGTGTAGCCGCGGTCCAGGTAGCCGCGCATTTCCTTGCGCAGCGCGCTGTTGTCCTTGCCCGGGTAGTAGTAGCCGCCGGCCGCATACACGAACACGCGCGGGTTGGCTTCGCGGCCCTTCATCTGCGCCAGGTAACGAAACAGCGGCATCTCGGCGATCTTGGCGGTGGCATCCCAGATCGCCATGTCCAGCGTGCCGACCGCGACCGAGCGCTCGCCGTGGCCGCCGGGCTTTTCGTTGGACATCATCGCCGCCCACGCCTTGGACGGATCGAGGTTGTCGCCGGCGTCGTTGAGGAGCGATGTGGGCTCGGCTTGCAATAGGCGGTCGCGGAAGCGCTCGCGGATCAATCCGCCCTGGCCGTAGCGGCCGTTGGAGTTGAAGCCGTAGCCGACCACGCGGCGGCCGTCACGCACCTGGTCGGTGACCACCGCGACCAGGCTGGCCGTCATCTTCGAAAAATCGATGTAGGCGTTGCGGATCGGCGAGGCGATCGGCTGGGTGATTTCGACAACATCAAGAATGCGCATGCGGGGTCTCCTCGAATCGTTTCGGAAAATTGGTTTGGCTGCGCACGGGCGCAGCGCGGCAGGTCAGTGATCGGTGGGTTTGGCGATGGCCGCGGGCATGGCTTCGCCCGCGTCCTGACGACGCATGAGTTCCTGGGCCTTGGCCGGATCGAACGCGCCATCCCACTTGGCCACGGCGATGGTTGCGACGGCATTGCCGATCAGGTTCACGACCGCGCGCGCCTCGTTCATGAAGCGGTCCACGCCCAGCAGCAGGACCAGGCCGGCGACCGGCACGGTATGCAGCGTCGACAGCGTGGCCGCCAGCGCGACGAAGCCGGCGCCGGCCACGCCGGCCGAGCCTTTCGAGGTCAGCAGCAGGACGCCCATCAGCACCAGCTGCTGGTAGATCGGCAGGTCGGTGTTGGTGGCCTGGGCGACGAACACCGCGGCCATCGACAGGTAGATGCTGGTGCCGTCGGCATTGAAGGTGTAGCCGGTCGGCAGCACCAGGCCGACGGTGGACTTGCGCACGCCGGCCTGTTCCAGCTTGACCAGCATGCGGGGCAGCACCGCCTCGGTGGAGCAGGTGCCAAAGGTGACGAAGATTTCGTCCTTGATGAAACGCAGCAGCCGCAGCAGCGGGAAGCCTGCCCAGCGCGCGATCACGCCCAGCACCACGAACACGAACAGCGCCGAGGTCAGGTACACGCCCAGCATCAGGTGGCCCAGCGAGGCCAGCGTGCCGATGCCGTACTTGCCGATGGTGTAGGCCACACCCGCGCCGGCACCGATCGGCGCCAGGCGCATGATCATGTTGATCATCCGGAACAGGCCCTGCAGGCCGGTATCGATCAACTCCACCAGTGGCTTGGCGCGTTCGCCCAACTGCAGCAGGCCGATGGCGAACAACACCGACACCAGGATCACCTGCAGCATGTTGCCCTTGGCGAAGGCATCCACCAGCGTGGCCGGGATGATGCTGAGGATGAACTCGACGATGCCGCCTTCATGCGCGCGCTGTACGTACTGGCTGACTTCGCTGCTGTCGATGGTGGTCGCATCGATGTTCATGCCCACGCCGGGCTTCATGAGGTTGACCACGATCAGGCCGATCGCCAGCGCCGCGCTGGACACCACCTCGAAATAGACCAGCGCCTTGACGCCGGTCCGGCCGACATCGCGGATGCTGCCCATCTTGGCGATGCCCACGACCACGGTGGCGAAGATGATCGGTGCCAGCATCATCTTGATGAGCTTGATGAAGCCCTCGGCTACCGGTTGCAACGCCGTGCCGAAACCGGGCCAGGCATAGCCGACCAGGCCGCCGATCACGATGGCGATCAACACCTGGATGTAGAGCTGCCTCAGCAGCCCCTTTTTCGCTTGCCCCTGCATGCTCGTCCGCTCCCGTCGACATGCTGGCGTGATGCCAGAAATAGTGGATGGCCAATGCACTGCGGCGTCCTTCCCCGCCAGAGTGCATCGGTTATTCAGTCATCCTAGGAGCCGGCTCGGCGGCTGATCCAATGCCAATCCACCGTCGCGTGATGCACAATAGGCATCATGGATCTGATCTGGCTCGAAGACTGCGTCGCCCTGGCCGACACGCTCAACTTCTCCCGCGCCGCCGAACTGCGGCATGTCACCCAGCCGGCTTTCAGCCGGCGCATCCGCGCGCTGGAACAGTGGCTGGGCACGCCGCTGTTCAAGCGTTCGCGGCAGGGCGTGCAGCTGACGCCGGCCGGCGAGCACTTCCGCACCCAGGCCACCGCGCTGGTGCGTTCCATGCACCAGCTGCGCAGCGAGACGCTGGAAGTGGCCGGTCGCAGCGCGCCGTCGCTGACCTTCGCCGCGACCCACGCGCTGTCCTTCACCTTTTTCCCCGAATGGATCCGCGGCAATCCGCAGCTGGCCGAGCTGGGCACGTTCAAGCTGGTGTCGGACACCATGCGCGCCTGCGAGCGGATGATGGTGCAGGGTGGCGCGCAGTTCCTGCTCTGCCACCACCATCCGCGCATGCGGCTGATGCTGGAACCGTCGCAGTTCCGCAGCGTGCTGGTCGGCGGCGACGTGCTGCTGCCGCTATGCGCGCCGCGCGACGATGGTCGCCCGCGCTGGCCATTGAGTGAACGCCCCAACGCGAAGACTGCGTACCTGGGTTACAGCGCCGACTCGGGCCTGGGCAGGATCCTGTCCGGACATGCGCCGCTCGCGCCGGTGATCGCCAAGGCCACACCGGTGTTCACCTCCGACCTGGCCGCCACGCTGCTGGCGATGGCGCGGGCAGGCGACGGCGTGGCTTGGCTGCCGCGGTCATTGGCGGCGCGCGACCTGGCCGATGGCCGGCTGGTGGAAGCGGCGCCGGCATCGTCGACGCTGCGAATCCCGATCGAGATCCGCCTGTTCCGTCCGGCCGCGCGCCTACCGAAGGCGGCCGAGGCGATGTGGGACTTCTTCGCCGCCGCCGCGCCGGTGCCTGGTGCGGAGCCGCTGCCCAGTTAGACGCCCACGGCTTCAGGCGTGGTGGTGAACATCGCCGCCTGCTCATCGCGCAGGCGGTCGATCAACCGGCCCTGCGGCAGTTCGACATCGTCGTAGGTCAGCACGGTGTCCCTGGCGATGGCGCGCTTGAGCACGCAGCCCTCGGCCACGCCCATCGGCAGCAGGCGCTTCGCCGGCGGTGACATCGGCGCGTTCGCACTGGCCATAGGTGAGATAGCCGCCGAGCGCATCGATGGTTTCGCCTGCCTGCAGGTCGCGCTTGGCTGTTGCGACCACTTCCACCAACGGACCGCACAGCGGCTGCAGCACCGCGTCGCGCAGCAGCACCACGCGCGCGACCGACAGCGGCACCTCGAAGTGGCACAGGTGGTAGGGCGTGTAGAAGCTGTACAGCGGGCCTTCGCCCAGCTTGTAGAGGTTGAGGTAGTGCCGTTGCTTGGGATCGTCGTGCGTGGCCAGCACGTACACGCCGGGCCCGGGCTGCGCGCCGACCACGTAATCCACCGCGCCACCGACGGCCTTGAGCGCGTCGATGTCGTAGACCTTGGTCAGCTCATCGACATGGCCGCGATGGTCATGGCCGGTCATGCCGCGCTTGAGGATCGACATGCCGGTGCCGTTGGCGACGATGGCCTGCTCGAAGCTGATCTTGGTGCCGTCGGCGAAGCTGGTGACCATGTGCGGGTCCTGGCCCCACTTGGCCGCGAACCCGGCCTGGGTGGTCGGGGTGCGGTACGGGTCCTGCAGGCCTTTGATATTGCCGCACATCAGCGGTGTCAGCCCGATCGACCGGACGAAGCGGAACAGGTTCATCTGCACGCCCGGCTGGTCACCATCGCAGGCGGTGAAGATCGCGCCTGCGGCATCGGCCTTTTTCTTCAGCAGCGGGCCGACCGTGCCGTCCAGCTCGGCGTTCATCGTGACCATGTCGCGGCCATGCGCAATCGCCGCCAGGCTGATGTGGGCGCCGTACTCGACCGCGCCGGTGGCATCGACCAGGCAGTCCAGTTCATCGCATTCGTATAGCAGCGCGGGGTCGTCGGTGACGGCGGCGGTGCCGCTGGCAATCGCTTCGGACAGGGCATGGCCGGTATCGACCACCGCTGCGATGACGCCGGCTTGTTCGAAAGCCGTGCGGGCCTTGTCCACGTTGCGATTGCAGATCACCGACAACACCATGCCGGGCACCGAATGCACGATCTGGTTGACGATGCCCTTGGCCATGAAACCGGCGCCATACAGGCCCACACGGATGGGCAGGCCGGCGGCCTGGCGTTCCTGCAGCAGTCGATCGATCACCATGGGGGTTCCTTCGTTAGAGGCCGCGCAGCTGGTCCACGCCGTGGTAGTCCGGATCGAAATCCGGCCAATTGGCGTCCTTGTCTGAAATGATCCTGCCTTCGGCTGGCCACTGGATATTGAAGGTCGGATCGTTCCAGCGCAGGCCGCGTTCGGCGGTGGGTTCATAGAACGCGCTGGCCAGGTAGAAGGCCTCGGTGTCCGGCTCCAACGTCACGAAGCCGTGGGCGAAACCGCGCGGCACGTAGTACGCCAGCCGGTTTTCCGCGGTGAGTTCCACGCCGTGCCACTTCAGGTAGGTTGGCGAATCCGGGCGCAGGTCGACGATGCAGTCCCACAGCGCACCGCGCACGCAGCGCACGATCTTGACCTCCGCGGCCGGCTGCAGCTGGTAGTGCATGCCACGCAGCGTGCCGGCTTCGGCGTTGTAGGAGTTGTTGACCTGGACGAAGCGGTCGACCAGGCCAGCGCCGGCCATTTCCTTTTCGCAGAACACGCGGGCGAACCAGCCGCGTTCGTCGCCGCGTTTCTCTGGCTCGATCACATACGCGCCCTTGAGCGGCGTCTCGTGGAATTTCATGCGGCCGCCCGCAGGTCTGGCGCCAGCACCCCGCTGTCGACCAGCCCTTCCAGGATGCGCAGGCGGATGAAGCCGCTCTGGCGAAAGTTGCGGTCGGAGAACGCAGTGCGCTGCAGTTCGTCGCGCAGCTCGGCGATGGTGCCTTCCAGTGTTTCGATCGGCTGGTGGTAGGGTGCCAGCTTTTCGAACAGCGAGAAATCCACGCGATACGAGCGGCTGTCGGCCGGTGCGTTGGTGGAGATCGAAACCTCGGCGGTCGGGATGGCATCGCCCACCGCATTGGCCAGGTCGCGCACCTGCACGTTCCAGCGCTCGGAGCCGGCGTTGACGAACAGGTAGCGGCCACCGGTGTCGGCCGGGCGCTGGATCGCCCACTCGATGGCGCGCGACATGTCGCGCACGTGGATTAGCGGGCGCCACGGCGTGCCATCGGACAGCACCTCGACCTTGCCGCTGGCCACCGCACCGGCGACGAAGTCGTTCAGGACCAGGTCCAGCCGCAGCCGTGGCGACGCGCCGCACGCGGTCGCAAAGCGCAAGGCCGTGATGGTCATGTCCGTCTTCATCGCCGCCAGGCCGGTCTCGGTGTCGATCTTCGAATGGGCGTAGGCAGTGAGCGGCGCGATCGGGCTGGTCTCCGAGCGCGGCGTGCCGTCGGCCGCGGCGCCGTACACGCTGCAGCTGGAGGCGAACACGAAGTGCTTCACCCCGGCATCGGCCGCCGCCTGGGCCACCGACAGGCTGGCCTTGCAGTTGATCTGGTCGGTGACGATCTCGAAGCGCTTGCCCATCGCGTCGTTGGACACCGCGGCCAGGTGCACCACCGCGTCGAAGCCGGTCAGGTCCTGCGCGGTCAGGTCGCGCACGTCGCGGAACCATTGTTCGTCCAGCACCACTTCGGGCAGGCCGCGCTTGTCGGACAGGCAGTGGGCGAACCAGCCGCGGTCCACACCCACCAGATGCGCCTGCGGAAAGCGCTGGCGCAGGTGGCGCGCCAGGACCGGACCGATGTAGCCCATGTTGCCGGTGATCAGGATGCGCATCGTCTTCACTCCCATACGCGCCACGGCGCTTTGTTGGTGGACCACAGGTCGTTGAGGTAATTCTTGTCGCGCAGCGTATCCATCGGCTGCCAGAAGCCTTCGTGCTTGTAGACGCTGAGCTGGCCCTGTTCGACCAGGCCTTCCAGCGGCGCGTTCTCCCACACGGTGGCGTCGTCTTCGATGAAATCGACCACCTTGGGCGAGAGCACGAAGAAGCCGCCGTTGATCAGGCCATCGCCATCGGCGGGTTTTTCGCGGAAACCGGTGACCTGGTCGCCTTCCACGCGCAGTGCGCCGAAGCGGCCCGGTGGCTGGACCGCGGTGACCGTGGCCAAGCGGCCTTCGCGCTGGTGCAGTTCAATGCCGGCGGCGATATCGACATCGGACACGCCATCGCCATAGGTCAGGCAGAACGCTTCCTCGTCCTGCAGGTATGGCATGACGCGCTTGAGGCGGCCGCCGGTCATGGTCGACGCGCCGGTGTCCACCAGCGTCACCCGCCACGGTTCGGCGCGCGAGTTGTGCAGGGTGGTGGTGTTGGTGGACAGGTCGCAGGTCACGTCGGATTCCATCAGGTGGTAGTTGATGAAGAAATCCTTGATCACCTCGCCACGGTAGCCCAGGCACACGATGAAATCGTTGATCCCGTAATGGCTGTAGATCTTCATGATGTGCCAGAGCACCGGCTTGCCGCCGATTTCCACCATGGGCTTGGGGCGCACCGAGGTTTCCTCGGAGATCCGGGTGCCCAGGCCACCGGCCAGGATGACGGCCTTCATTCGAACTCCTTCCGCGCCACGTGCTCGTCCTTCGCCGGCATGCCGGCTGCGTGTTGTTCCTGCCACGGACCGCCCTGGTCCATGCGCAGGCGAGGCGACGGCATCCCGCCGCCGGGGTGAAGCGTTCCCCAATCCCTCATGCCGTCATGTCATGCCGTCGCACCCCCCGGGGAGCGCCATGCGCGACTTCCACCATCGCCGCCATGCTGGCCAGCCGCTCGATGCGCTGCTGCAGGCGTGCGCTGCGTGGCAGGCCAACGATGTCCAGCAGCTGGCCCCAGCGATGGGCCCAGTCATGCCGGCGCAGCGCCTGGCTGATGTTGGTGGTGCGTGCCCGTTCGATGCGCTCGCCCTGGCTGTTGAGGTCTGACAGGAAGGCGCCCACGTCCGGAGTGCCCGGCGGCAGTTCGATCACCGCGTCTTCCCAGTCGAAGTGGTCAGCGAATTCCGGGCACTGCTGGCGCGCGCCCAGCACGATGGCGCCGCCGGCGGTGCCTTCGAAGTAGCGCGTGGCCAGCGCGTTCTTGCGCACGCCCTTGAAGATGCCCGTGGTGTCGACGGTGAAGTCGTAGGCGATGAAGTATTTGGAACGCTTGATCATCGCCGCCGACTGGGCGCGGTGTTCGGCCCAGTCGGTGACCGCGCCGGCCTTGAGCACATCGTGGACGTAGAAGAAATCCCCGTCCTGCGCGGCCAGTGCGCTGAGCTTGGTGTGCAGCTCGGGCATGCGGCGGCCGAGGCTGAGCACGTCGATGCCGCGCTGGGGCGTGCCCGGGTAAGGACACGCCAGCGCGGTATCGCAGGCGCTGGGCAGGAACGAGACCGGCGTGGAGGTGTACTGGCGCAGCGCCGGGATGCTTTCGGCGTTGAGCACGAAGACGTGGTCGAACTGGTCCAGCATGCGCAGCTCCTGCGCCTGCGCCGGAAAGCGTTCCGGCCAACCCTCCAGCAGGTAGACGTAGGCCCTTTCCGAACGCTCGCGCCAGCCATGCATGCGCTTGAGCGCGGTGAGCTCCAGCGGGAACTGGCATACGAACAGGAACACGTCGTAGTCGCGCGCGACGTGGACCGGCTGCGCGTTGGACAGCCCGGCATTGCCGAACCGGCGCCACGCCTGCGAGGCAAGCCGGTGGCGCAGTTCGTTCCACAGATACCCGACGCTGGGATTCACGCCGCGGCCATCGGCATGGGGCGGAGGCCGCGGCGCGATGATGTCGGCGTCCTCGACCTGCTCGATGACGTTGAGGAAAGCGTAGGCCTGGCCATTGAACGGCTCCGGCCAGGCGTTGAAATTGGAAGACAGCAGGACAGACCGGTCGGCCATGGAAGATCCCTCGTCAAGCTGGGGGGTACCTGACGCACGTGGCGCCCGACGTCCAATGGGAATCGCCGCATCCAGGCGGGCGATGGACCATCGTGGTTCGGAACATCGGTCGCAATCGCGCGACCGCACGTGATGCAACCGCTAGCCGGCGCTGCCCGGCACATCCGCCCTGTCCTGACGGAAGTCGGAAAGGGGGCGGCGTGCAGGCACCACGACTCGGCGGTTACCCGGGATTCAACGCAGAAGGCCCGGCCAACCGGACGCCTCCGATTCGCCGGGCCTTCTGCCCGTGCCAAATACGTCGCCGGGGCGTCTGCGCCCCCGGGCGGATCAGTAGATCCTGCGTTCGGCCAGCGGCGGTGGGCTGAACTGGTAGAGCCAGGTTTCGCTGAGCGCGCCGGTGGCGTCCTTCAGGTACAGGCGCAGGTCGATCTGGCTGCTGTCGTCCTTGTCGGGGACCACGTCGAACATCACCCGGAAGCCCTTGAGCTCGCGTAGCGGCCGGCAGGACACGGTTTCCAGCGTGCCGCCGGTGATCTGCAGCGCCGGCTCGAGCTTGGCGTCGGCCTTTTCCAGCGCAGCGAGGTTGCCACCGGTGAAATCCACCGCGAAGCGCTGCGACCAGTGGTTGCGCTTCTGTCCGACCACCCCGCCCAGGCCGGTGCGGGTGGCCACGCAGACCGCCTGGGTCGGCACCATCGGCGCGGCCGAACCCCAGTAAAGCTTGTAGCCGTAGAGCAGCTCGTCGCCGGCCTTGGGTTTGTCCTTGGGGCTCCAGAACGCGACGATGTTGTCGAAGGTCTCGTCGATGGTCGGGATCTCGATCAGCTGCACCGAGCCCTCGCCCCAGCCGGCCTTGGGTTCCACCCACAGGCACGGGCGCTTCTCGTAGAACACGCCATCGTCCTGGTAGTGGTCGAAGTCGCGGTCGCGCTGGAGCAGGCCGAAGCCTTTCGGGTTGTTGTCGGCGAAGGCGTTGAAACGCAGCTGCGGCGGATTGGTCAGCGGCCGCCATATCCATTCGCCGCTGCCGGTGTGCAGCGCCAGGCCATCGGTGTCGTGGATCTCCGGGCGCCAGTCCCAGGCCATGCGGCGGTCGTTCTCGCCGGTCTGGTACATGCTGGTGCACGGGCCCAGGCCCATGCGGTCGATGGTGGTGCGCGGATACAGCGCGCAGTCGATGTCCATCAGCAGCGGCTCGCCCGGGGTCAGCGCGAAGCGGTAGGCGCCGGCCACGCTGGGCGAATCCAGCAGGCCATAGATCACCAGCGTGTCCGAATCCGGGTCGGGCTTTTCCAGGTAGTAGGCAACGAAATCGGGGAATTCCTCCGGCCTGCCGCTACCGGTGTCGATCGCCAGGCCGCGCGCGGACTGGCCGTACTGGCCTTCCTTGCCGACCGCGCGGAAATAGCTGGCGCCTAGGAACGCGGCGAAATCGCGGCTGGGATCGTCCTTGGTGTTCAGTCGAAAACCGGCAAAGCCCAGCGTGTCGGGCAGCCGGGCCTTGCCCGGCCCGCTCTTGCCGTAGTCGAACATGCCGGCGTTGTACTTGATCTCGCGGGACTGGCCGTCGGCGACTTCATGCATGGTCACCGGTTTCTTGAAGTACAGGCCCATGTGGAAGAACTGGGCCAGGAACTTGTCGTCCTGTCCGGCCCACAGCGCGTGGTCCCTGCGGTAGCCGATGGCCTGGTACTGGTCCCAGCTCAGTCCGTCCAGCGCGGCCGGCAGCGGACCGCCGTGGGCGTGATAGGGCTTGGCTGCCAGTGCGCGGGCCTGGCCCTTCAGGCTGGCGTAGTCGAACGGCTCGGCCGGACCAAACACCAGGTTGGATTTGCCGGTCCTGGCCGCAGCGAAGGCGGACTGGGACAGCAACAGGCCTGGCGGCAGGCCAAGGGCGGCAAGCGTGCCGGCGGCGCGGCTGAGGAACTGGCGTCGGATCATGGGCAGGGGATGCGGTCAGGGACGAGAAGCGTCGCATCCTAGCCAAGGCCGGTCCATGGTGGAGTGAGTGCGCGGGCAGTACCGATGCCGGACGTGCGACCATGGCCGTCATCTGCAAGGCCCTGCTGCTGGCCTCGGATGCATGTTCGTGGGTCACGCGGACATGCGCCAACGCTGAACGGGCAGAGGCTCCGGATGCGGCGGTTTGGTGTTTTTGTGACAATTCGGATGCGATATCGCAGTTGTTGATTTCCATGTGAGCCGGGGTGTGAATGCGGAAACGATTGGCCCGCGTGGAGTGGGGGCGCTGGCGACTGCCTTTGATCGGGGTGGCGGTGTTGTTGATCGTGGTCGCGCCCGCCGTGCTGCGGCAGGCGCTGCAGGACGACACCCTGGTCGCGGCCGACCTGCTGGCCCATACACGCCAGGTCCAGACCGAGCTGGGCGCGCTTAACGTGGAGATCGACGAGATCGAGCAGTCGGCCGTCCTGGTCAGCCTGGGCGTGCCCGCACCGCGCCTGCGCACCCGGGTCGAACGTGGCGGTGACACCCTGCAGCCCATGCTGGCCAATGTCATGGTCCTCACCCGGGATTCGCCGGAGCAGCAGGTCCGGCTGGGCCAGCTGAAGGAAGTCCTGGAGCAGCGCGTGGCCATCGCCCAGGCGCTGCTGGATGCGCCCCCGGAGCAGCGCGGTGCGCTGATGTCCGAACTGGTCGACAAGTATCCGATCGTGCCGCTGATGCGCGCGCTGCAGGACACCGAGCAGCGGTTCGCCACCCGCCGTACCGCCGGGTCGGACAAGACCCGCAGGCTGGCCAACTGGGTGGGTTGGGGTGGCCTGCTGGTGCAGCTGCTGCTGCTGACCGTGGTGACTGTGGTGCTGGGCCGGCAGATCGCCCATCGCCTGCATGCCGAAAGCCGCGCCGCGCGCAGTTCCGCGCGCTCATCGGCGATCCTGCAATCGGTGCGCGAACCGATCGTGCTGCTGGATGGCGGCCAGCGCGTGCTGATGTACAACGCCGCCTTCGGCGAGCTGTATGCGCTCGAAGGGGAAGCCGGGGTCGATCTGACCCTGGCCCAGGTCAGCGACGGCTGGAACGACGATGTGGTGCTCCAGCGCCTGACCGACGTCTTCGCGCGCGGGCGTGAGCTGTGGGACTACGAAGTGCAGCAGGAAACCGCCGGTGGCGTGTCGCGCGTGCTGCTGCTCAACGCCCGTCGCATGTCGCTGCCCGACCGCGACGACGAAGCGGTGCTGATGACCATCAGCGACGTGACCACCCAGAAGGTCAGCCAGCAGCGCATCATCGACCTCAACCGCCAGCTGGAAGGCAAGATCGAACAGGTCTCCGACGTCAACCGCGAGCTGGAGGCCTTCAGCTACTCGGTGTCGCACGACCTGCGCGCGCCGTTGCGGCACGTCTCGGGCTTCTCCGACAAGCTGGCCCGGCACCTGGGCGATGCCGCCGACGAGCGCAGCCGCCATTACCTGCAGGTGATCGGCGATTCGGCCCGGCGCATGTCCTCGCTGATCGACGACCTGCTGGTGTATTCGCGCCTGGGTCGCAGCGCGCTGCGCCTGCAGGCGGTGGACATGCAGTCGCTGGTGGACGAAACCCGCGCCATGCTCGATGCCAACGTCAGGGCCGACGAACACGCCCTGCCGCTGCGCGTGGACTGGGACATCCAGCCGCTGCCGATCCTGGTAGGCGACGAGAACATGCTGCGCCAGGTCTGGCAGAACCTGCTGGGCAACGCGGTCAAGTACAGCAGCAAGCGCGAAGTGGCGCGGATCCAGGTGGGCCACGCGCCGGAAGGCGAAGGCGGGCACCACTTCTGGGTCAAGGACAACGGCGCCGGTTTCGACATGGCCTATGCCGGGAAACTGTTCGGCGTGTTCCAGCGCCTGCACAAGGCCAGCGAATACGCCGGCACCGGCATCGGCCTGGCCAGCGTGCGCCGGGTGGTCTCCCGCCATGGCGGCCGGGTCTGGGCCGAAGCCCAGCCCGAGCAGGGCGCCACGCTCCATTTCGTCATCCCCGGTTCCCAGGACAACGTCCCGGTCACCCGCACCCCTTCATCCCCGGAGTTCACTGCATGAGTGCCATCCGCACCATCCTGCTGGCCGAAGACAGCACCGCCGACGCCGAGATGGCCATCGACGCGCTGCGCGAAGCCAACCTGGTCAATCCCATCGTGCACGTCGAGGACGGCGTGGAGGCGATGGACTACCTGCACCGCCGCGGCGCCTATGCCGACCGCGCCGAAGGCCTGCCGGCGGTGCTGCTGCTGGACATCAAGATGCCGCGCATGGACGGCATGGAAGTGCTGCGCAGCATCCGCGAGGATGAGAGCCTCAAGACCATGCCGGTGGTGATCCTGTCGTCCTCGCGCGAAGAGAGCGACCTGGCCCGCAGCTGGGACCTGGGCGCCAATGCCTACGTGGTCAAGCCGGTGGACATCGACCAGTTCTTCACCGCGGTCAAGACCCTGGGCACGTTCTGGGCGGTCTTGAACGAAGCGCCGGGCCAGGACTGACTGAAGATGCCGTTGAGTACCACCCCGATTGGCCCGGTCCGCATCCTGCTGGTGGAGGATTCGTCCGAAGACGCGGAACTGACCTCCGGACAACTGCTGGAGGCTGGCTTGGAGGCCGAGTTCCAGCGGGTGGATTCGGAAGCCGGGCTGCGGCGCGCCCTGCAGGAATTCGATCCGGACCTGGTCCTGTCGGACCTGAGCATGCCGGGGTTTTCCGGCTACGACGCGCTCCGGGCGGTGCGGGCGCTGGAACCGCCGGTGCCCTTCATCTTCGTGTCCGGGACCATGGGCGAGGACACCGCGGTGCAGGCCCTGCGCGATGGCGCGGCCGACTACATCCTCAAGGACAAGACCGCGCGCCTGCCGTCCGCGGCGGCGCGCGCGATCCGCGAAGCGCGCAGCAGGTACGAACACGAGCGCGTGGAGAAGGAACTGCTGCGTTCGCAGCGGTTGGACTCGATGGCGATGCTGGCCGCCGGCCTGAGCCACGACCTGCGCAACATCCTGCAACCGCTGCTGATCGTGCCGGACCTGCTGGCCATCCACAGCGACGATCCCAAGATCCACAAGCTGGGCGAGGTGATCGCCGAGGCAGGCCGCCGCGGCCACGAGATGGCCGAATCGATGCTGTCCTTCGTGCGCGGCGCGCGCAAGGCACGCGAGCCGGTGTCGGTGGGCGAACTGTTCCAGGCCGTGCAGGTGCTGCTACAGGGCAGCCTGCCGGACAAGGTGACGCTGCAGCTGCAGCCGCCGCTGGCCCCGATGGAGATCGACGCCAACTATGTCGAGCTGCAGCAGGTGTTGATCAACCTGTGCCTCAACGGCATCCAGGCCATGCCGGCCGGCGGCACGCTGACGGTGTCGGCGCACGACGCACCCGGTGCCGTGTGCATGCGCGTGTCCGACCAGGGCACCGGCATGGACGAGAAGGTCCGCAAGCAGCTGTTCACGCCGTTCTTCACCACCAAGCCCGACGGGACCGGCCTGGGGCTGATGTCCTGCCTGCGCATCGTCGAGCAGTACCAGGGGCGGATCGACGTGGACAGCACGCCGGGGGCGGGCACCACCTTCTCGGTCTTCCTGCCGACCCTGGCCAGTGACCCGGCGCCGCAGTCCAGGCGCGTCGCGTCCGGCCAGGGCCAGCGGATCCTGCTGGTGGATGGGCGACAGCACCCGGCAGACGTTGTTGTGCTCGGCCCTGGAAAGCCACGGCTACGCCCCCGCCCGCGCACCCGATGGCGCCTATGCGCTACGGGCGGTGACCGTCGATGGCATGCCGGGCCTGTTCGTCATCGACAGCGATCTGGTGCTGCTGCCGGCGCTGACGCTGATGCGTGCGCTGGTCCAGCGTGGCTATCGCGGACCGGTGATCCTGTTGCAGGACCCGGCCAGGCCGTTCGACCAGGCCGCGCTGCCCAGCGACCTGCCGGTCTACCTGCTGGACAAGCCGCTGGAACTGGACGAGGTGTTCGAGGCCGTCGCCGAAGCCCTGGCCACCGGCACGCTCTGACGCCTGGACGATGCACGACAAACCTTTCGCGCCGTCCTGCGAACGCAACCGCGACCCGATTCTTGCCGTGCTGTCCGTGGCGTTGCGCGCTGCGCGCAGCGTGCTGGAAATCGGCAGCGGCACCGGCCAGCACGCGGTGCATTTCGCCGCGGCCATGCCGTGGCTGGTCTGGCAGGCCAGCGAGCGGGCTGAGCACCTGCCCGGCATCGTGCAGTGGCTGGAGGAGGCGGCCTTGCCGAATACCCGACTGCCGTTGACGCTGGATGTGGCGACCGGTCCCTGGCCGACCGCGCGATTCGACGCGGTCTTCAGCGCCAACACCCTGCACATCATGGGCTGGCCGCAGGTGCAGGCGTTTTTCGCTGGCGTCGATGGCGTGCTGGCCGACGGCGGCACGCTGGCGGTGTACGGGCCGTTCAACGACGGCGGCGCGTTCACCAGCGACAGCAATGCGCAGTTCGATCAATGGCTGAAGGCGCGCGATCCGGCCAGCGGCATTCGTGACTTCGAGGCGGTGGATGCATTGGCGCGCGGCATTGGCCTGCGGTTGGAGGCGGACCATGCGATGCCGGCGAACAACCGCCTGCTGGTGTGGCGCCGCGGTCGAGCCCACCACGCGTAACGCGGAGTCCACCCCGCTGGGTCCTGTGCGGCGATCCTGCCGATGAGCAACCGAGTCCCCAGGGGTTTCCACAAGCTCGGCGCGACCAGCAAACAGCAGCGGCCTTGAGGCGCTGCGAACCCGCCCGGGGCCCGGCCTACAATCGCCAGGATCCTTCCCGCCGCGCATTGCCCATGCCTCCCATCGTTGCACGCTCCCTGCCGCTGGCGTTGGTGCTGCTGGCTTCGTCCGTCCAGGCCCAGCAGGTGTCCCCAGCCCCCGGTCTGCCGACCTCGGAACAACAGCGCGCCTTCGCCACCTGCAGCGCGCAACTGCGCGGCCTGGCCGCCACCAGCGGCGTGGCAGGCGAGGCCTTCGACCGCTTCCTGGCCGGCATCACGCCGGACATGAGCGTGCTGCCATTGCTGGACAGCCAGCCCGAATTCTCCACGCCGATCTGGGACTATCTGGCGCCGCTGGTGGATGACGCGCGCATCGCCGATGGCCGCGCACTGCTCATTGAACATGCCGATACCTTCGCCAGGGTCGCCCAGGCCAGCGGTGTCGATGCGGCGACCGTGGCCGCGGTATGGGGCGTGGAAAGCGACTACGGCCGGGTGCAGGGCAAGCGGCCGCTGCTGGTGTCGCTGTCCACGCTGAGTTGCTTCGGACGGCGGCAGGCGTTCTTCCGTGGTGAACTGATCGCCACGTTGAAGCTGCTGCAGTCCGGCGACCTGACCACCGATGGCCTGACCGGCTCGTGGGCCGGCGCGTTCGGGCAGACCCAGTTCATGCCCAGCACCTATGCGCGCATCGCAGTGGATGGCGACGGCGATGGCCGCCGCGACCTGGTCCACAGCGTGCCCGACGCGCTGGCCTCCACCGCCAATTACCTGGACCGTGCCGGCTGGCAGCCCGGCCAGCCGTGGGGCTACGAGGTGAAGCTGCCGGCGGGCTTCGATGCGTTGCTGGCCGGTCGCAAGGCCAAGCGTCCGCTGCGCGAGTGGGTGGCACGCGGCGTGACCCGCATCGACGGTGGCGCGATCGATCCCAGCGACACGCCAGCCGCGGTGCTGCTGCCGGCGGGTGTGGCCGGACCGGCGTTCGTGGTGTTCCGAAATTTCGATGCGATCTACAGCTACAACGCCGCCGAAAGCTATGCGCTGGCGATCGCGCTGCTAGCTGATCGCCTGCGTGGTGGCGGGCCGCTGGTCGCGCGCTGGCCCACCGACGATCCACCGCTGGACCGCGCGGCGCGCAAGGAGCTGCAGACACTGTTGCTGGCCCGTGGCCATGCCATCGGCACGCCCGATGGCTTGATGGGGGCGGTGACCCGTCGCGCGATTGCCGAAGAACAGCAACGCCTGGGCCTGCTGCCGGCCGATGGTCGCGCCGGCCAGAAGATCCTGGACGCCTTGCGTGCGGCGGGCCCACCGGTGGCGTTGCCGCCTGCGGCCGCACCCGCAACGCCTGCGCCTGCGCCGTGACCGAAACGTCGCAGCGCAACGCCGGCATCGACGCCCTGCGTGGCGTGTCGATCCTGTTGGTGCTCATCCACCACCTGGCGCTGCGCATCCCGCTGCGCGACACCGCGCTGGCCGACTGGCTGCCGCGCCGCCTGTTGAGCGCGTTGAGCTACAACGGTTACGAAGCGGTCTTCGTGTTCTTCGTGATCTCCGGCTTCCTGATCACCTGGCATGCGCTGCAACGGGCGCCATCGCTGGCGCGGATTGACGTGCGGCGCTTCTACCTGCGCCGCGTCGCCCGCATCGTGCCGCCGCTGGCGTTGCTGCTGGCGGTGTTGTCGGCGATGCACCTGCTGGGCGTGGCGCAGTACGTGATCGAACGCGACGACCAATCGCTGCCGGGCGCGCTGGCAGCGGCGGTGAGCTTCACCCTCAACTGGTACGAGGGCCGCACCGGCTGGCTGCCCGGCGGCTGGGACGTGCTGTGGTCGCTGTCGATCGAGGAGGTGTTCTACCTGGTCTTCCCGCTGCTGTGCCTGGTGCTGCGCAGGCGGGCGTGGCTGGTGATCGCACTGTCGCTGCTGGCGGTGTCGTTGCCGGTCACGCGCGCGGCGCTGGACGGCAACGAGATCTGGCAGGAGAAGGCGTATCTGCCTGGCTTCTCCGCGATTGCGGCCGGCGTGCTGACGGCATTGGCAGTGAAGCACTGGGCGATGCCCGCTTCCACCGCGCGCTGGTGTCGCGCGGCTGGCGTGATCGGCCTGCTGGCGGTGCTGCTGTGCGGGCGCGAGCTGTGGGCGTCGCTGGGTAACGGGTACATGCTGGTCCTGACCGGTGCATC
The DNA here is from genome assembly GCF_027498035.1 of Pseudoxanthomonas sp. Lineage (NCBI taxonomy): Bacteria > Pseudomonadati > Pseudomonadota > Gammaproteobacteria > Lysobacterales > Lysobacteraceae > Pseudoxanthomonas > Pseudoxanthomonas sp. The sequence continues at coordinate 2,515,358 of NZ_CP114978.1, read as the reverse complement.
CGCGCTGCTGATCGCTGGCCTGCACGCAATGCCGCCACGCACGCCGATGCGGACATTGCGCTGGCTGCGCAGCGCCGGCCGGCTGAGTTACGAGTTGTACCTGACCCATATGTTCGTGGTGTTCGCGCTGGTCGGGGTGTACCGGCGGCTGGGCGCGGACGTGCGCCATGGCGCATGGTGGTATCTGGCGCTGCTGCCGCTGTGCTGGGTGCTGGCCTGGGCCTTCGCCCAGGCGTGGACGCTGCCGGCCGAGCGCTGGATCAAGCAGCGTTGGCTGCGTGGCGCGCCGCTGGGCAAGGCGACGTCGTCACCCGCTGGCTGAGGTTGGGCGACATGTCGCCGTGGCCTGTGCCAGCATCGGGCCATGGCGAACTTTTCCCTGCATGGCGTCACGCGCCGCTACGGCCAGGCCGTGGCGCTGGATGGCGTCGATCTCGAGATCGCGCCCGGCCGCACCACGGCGTTGATCGGCCCCAGTGGCGCCGGCAAGTCCAGCGTGCTGCGGATGCTGGTCGGCCTGGAGTGGCCGGACCGCGGTGAGGTGCGCTTCGGCGGCGAGCCGTTGCGGCGCGATACCCTGCTGGCCCAGCGTCGGCGCATTGGCTACGTGATCCAGGAGGGCGGCCTGTTCCCGCACCTGAGCGTGCGCGACAACGCGGCGCTGCTCGCCCGCACGCTGGGCTGGGAGCGCACGCGCATCGATGCGCGCCTGTCCGAACTGGCCCGGCTCTGCCAGCTGCCGGGCGAACTGCTGGTGCGCTTCCCGGCGGAACTCTCCGGTGGCCAGCGCCAGCGCGTCGGCCTGATCCGCGCGCTGATGCTGGACCCACCGGTGCTGCTGCTGGACGAACCGCTGGGCGCGCTCGATCCGATCGTGCGCCACGAACTGCAGACCCAGATGCGCACGCTGTTCGCCCATCTGCGCAAGACCGTGGTGCTGGTGACCCACGATGTGGCCGAAGCCGCCTATCTGGCCGACACGCTGGTGTTGATGCGCGCCGGCCGCGTGCTGCAGCAGGGCACGGCGCGCGCCTTGCTGGCGCATCCGGTCGATGACTTCGTCACCCGGTTCCTGACCGCGCAGCGCAGCCTGGACGATGCGGCATGAGGTGGGCCGGATGGGGCGTCGCGTTGTGGCTCCTGTGCGCACCGATGGCCGCACTGGGAGAGGACAAAGGAGTCGTTGGCTCGAAGAACTTCACCGAAGCGGTGATCCTGGGCGAGATCGCCGCCGGCCAGGCACGGCAAGGCCGGCATCGAGGTCGAACACAGGCGCCAGCTTGGCGGCACCCGGATCCTGTGGCGCGCGCTGGAGGCGGGCGACATCGACGCCTACGCCGAGTACACCGGCACGCTCAAGCAGGAGCTGCTGCAGCAACCCGATGCCGACGACGCGCAGGTGCGTGCGGCGCTCGCACGAAAGGGCCTGGCGATGACCGGGTCGCTGGGGTTCGAGGACAGCTACGCCTTCGGCATGCGCAAGGCACGCGCCGCGCAGCTGGGCATCCGCACCTTGGGCGACCTGGCCCGGCATCCCGGGCTGAAGCTCGGCCTGAGCAACGAGTTCCTGCAGCGTGTCGATGGCTGGCCGGGCGTACGCGATGCGTACCGGTTGCCGCAGCAGCCCAGCGGGCTAGATCACGACCTGGCCTATCGCGCGCTGCAGAGCGGCGCGATCGACGTGACCGACCTGTACAGCACCGATGCGGAGATCCCGTACTACGACCTGGTGGTGCTGGAGGACGACCGCCATTACTTCCCCGATTACCAGGCGGTGTTCCTGTATCGACAGGACCTGGCGCAGCGCGCACCCGGCTTCATCCAGGCGCTGCAGTCGTTGCAGGGCAGGATCGATGCGGCGGCGATGCAGCGGCTCAACGCGCAGGTCAAGCTGGAGCACCAAACCGAAACGCAGGTCGCCTCGGCCTGGTTGGGCGTGGAGGCGCCGCAGGCCAGCGGGCGTGCTGCACGCATCGCGCAGCGCACCCTGGAGCACCTGGCGCTGGTCGGCATTTCGCTGGGCCTGGCGCTGCTCGTTGCGCTGCCGCTGGGGATCCTCGCTGCGCGCCGCCCGCGCCTGGGGCAGGTCGTGCTGTCGCTGACCGGGGTGCTGCAGACGCTGCCGTCGCTGGCGGTGTTCGTCTTCATGATTCCGATCTTCGGCATTGGCGCCAAGCCGGCGATTGCCGCGCTGTTCCTGTATTCGTTGCTGCCGATCGTGCGCAACACCCATGCGGGCCTGACCGGGATTCCACGCGACCTGCGCGAGACGGCGTCCGCGATTGGCCTGCCGGCGCACACGCGCTTGTGGCGGGTCGAATTGCCGCTGGCGCTGGGGACGATCCTGGCCGGGGTGAAAACCGCCGCGGTCATCAACGTGGGCACCGCGACGCTGGGCGCGTTGATCGGTGCCGGTGGCTACGGGCAGCCGATCCTTACCGGCATTCGCCTGGACAACATCGGCATGATCCTGGAGGGCGCGGTGCCGGCGGCGGTGCTGGCGTTGCTGGTGCAGGGGATGTTCGAGCTGTTCGAACGGGCGATGACGCCGCGGGGCTTGCGGCTGGCGGCCAGGGTCTAGGCGCGTGGCCGCGCGGCGCGCATCCGGGCGGTCGCGCAAAGCGTAATTGTCATGATCGTCGGCCAGACTGAATAGGTGGCAGCTCGCCACGTTTCCGTCTGTTTGCTGATGACCCTGATCCGTACGCTCCGTCCGTTGCGGCGCTCGCCGCTGTCGCTGGCCCTGTTGACCTGCCTGGCCCCGCTGCCGGCGCTGGCGGCCGAGGCTGAAACGACGCCTTCGCAGCTTGAACGCATCACCGTGACCGCGCAGAAGCGCGAGCAGCAGGTGGCCGACGTGCCGATCTCCATCAGCGCCTACAGCGGCGAAATGCTGCGCAAGCTGGGCATCACCCGCATGGACGAGCTGAGTGCCTTCGTGCCGGGCTTCCACGCCCAGCTGCAGAGCCCGAACAACCCCGGCTACGTGGTCCGCGGCATCACCACCGACAGTGGCGAAAGCACCCAGACCTCGCGCGTGTCGATCTTCCAGGACGGCGTGGACATCAGCCGTTCGCGCGGTTCGGCGGTGGCGCTGTATGACCTGGACCGGGTCGAGGTGCTGCGTGGACCGCAGGGCACGTTGTTCGGCCGTGGCGCCGAGGCCGGCGCGGTCTCGCTGATCCAGAACAAGGCCAGCAACACGACGGCCTCCGGCTTCGACGCCGAGCTGGGCAACTATTCCAGCCACAAGCTCAGCGCCTTCTACAACACCCCGCTCAACGAAGCGGTGTCCGCGCGCGTGGCGATCTACGATGCCCAGCACGATGGCTACGTCAAGAATCTCAGCGGCGGCGACCTCAATGGCGAGGACACCAAGGCCGCGCGCCTGAGCCTGCATTTCGACCTGGAGGATGGCAGCGTCGATGCCATCTTCAACTACCAGAAAGACACGCCGCCGGGCACCGATTTCCATAGCGCCACGCTGGCCAACCGCAATGGCTCCACCGATGTCTACGGCGACTCGGACCTCAACCGCGGCAGCGACCTCGGCCTGGACCGCAGCATCCAGGGCCTGACGGTGCTGGGCAATTTCCGCCTGGGCGACAGCTGGCAGTTGAACTCCACCACCGGCCTGCGCCGGTTCAATTCCTACGAGAAGTTCGACGCCGACGGCAGCAACCTGGACCTGCTGGAGATGTCCGAGTACGTCAAGAGCAAGCAGCTCAGCCAGGAGTTTCGCTTCAACTACGACGGTGGCGGTCGCGTGCGCGGCTTCGTCGGCGGCAACGTGTTCTACGAGAAGGGCCAGCAGCAGGTCACGCTGCAGACCGACGAGGCCGCGCTGTTCTCCAACGTGGTCTGGCCGCTGCTGCTGCAGTCCTATCCGGCCTACGCTGCGTACCAGAGCGCGGTCGACGGACTGGTGGCATCCAACCTCAACCCGGTCCAGTACCTGCTGGCCGGCGCCTATGTGCCGTTCAACAACGACATCACCGAAGGCTACGTCAACGCATCGACCACCCATGCAGTGGAAGCGTTCGGCGACCTCAGCTTCGATGTGACCAACCGCCTGCAGCTGACCGCCGGCCTGCGTGTCTCGCATGAAGACATCACCTCCGGCTACCGCACGATCAACGCCGATGGCACCGGCACGCTGGGCCTGCTCGGCCTGACCACCAGCGGTGTCCCGGTGACGCCGAACAACCTGTTCGCCACCACCAACGGCCAGATGCTGCGTGCTTCGGACAGCTTCTGGGGCGTGACCGGGCGACTGGTGGCCAACTACCAGTTGGGCGACAGCGCCAACCTGTATGCCAGCGTCTCGCGCGGCCGCAAGCCGAACGTGATCGAGGTGCAGCCAGATGCCACCACCGAGCTGCCGGCGGAGATCCTGACCAGCGGCGAGATCGGCCTGAAGGGCGAACTGGCGCAGGGCAAGTTCCTGTACGACCTGTCGGCGTTCTACTACGACTACAAGAACTTCCAGTCCAGCGCCTACGTCGATGGCCAGTACAAGACCCAGAACGCCGGCCGCGCGCATGCGCCGGGACTGGAGATGTCGTTGCAGCACAACTTCAACGCCGACCTGGGTGTGCTGTTCAACTACACCTGGATGAAGGCGCGCTTCAACGCGGTTGACGAGGATGGGTCGGCCCAGGAACTGGGCGGCAACCGCCTGCGCATGAGCCCGGACAACAGCGCGTCGTTGGTGTTGATGTATGGCCACGACATCGGTGGCAACCGGCGCTTCTACCTGCGCCCGAGCTATGAGTGGAAGGACAAGATGTTCTTCGACGACGAGAACACCGCCGGGTTGGCGCAGAAGGCCTACGGGCTGGTCAACCTGCGCACCGGGGTCACCTTCCAGAACGGCCGCTGGGACGTGGGCCTGTTCGGCGCCAACCTGGCCGATGAGAAGTACCTGATCGACGCCGGCAACACCGGCGCCACGTTCGGGTTGCCGACCTACATCCGCGGCGCGCCACGCACCTTCGGGGTCAGCCTGTCGGGGCGGTTCTGAGGCATGGCCACGACTGTCGGGGGCCGGCCGCCGCGCCGCTGGCGTCGCTACGCGTGGCTGGCGCTGGCCCTGGGGTTGGTGTTGCTGGCCGTGCTGGCCCTGGGTCCGCGGGTGGTGCCGCGGCTGGTGGCCTCGCCGCTGCCGTCGGTACCGCAGTCGCCGCTGGCCCTGCAGGCCTGGATCGATGCACGCGAAGCCGCCACGCCGGGGCTGCGCAAGGACACCCGCGCACGCATCGTCTGGGCCGATCCAGCGCATCCGGCGCGCAGCAGTTGCGCGATCGTCTACCTGCATGGCTTCAGCGCCAGCCAGGGCGAGGGCGCGCCGGCGCATGAGCGGCTGGCGCGGGTGTTCGGCTGCAACCTCTACCTGCCACGCCTGCCGGGGCATGGACTGGAAGCTGCCGATGCGCTGCGTGGCATCGATGCCCAGCGCCTGCTGGATGCCTCCGCCGAAGCGCTGGCGGTGGGCCAGGCCCTGGGCCGCCGGGTGGTGTTGATCGGCACCTCGATGGGCGGCGCCCTGGCGGTGCAGACCGCGGCGGCGCACCCGCGCCAGGTGCAGGCGCTGCTGCTGTGGTCGCCGCTGGTGCATGAACGCGACGACCAGCTGCAGCCGCTGTTGTGGCCCTGGGGCGAACAGCTGCTGCTGTGGAGCAAGAATGGGGGCGACCCGGTGCTGCGGCATCCGGCCGGCAGTGCCTACTGGGCCGATGCGATCCACGTCGATGGCTATCGCGCGCTGGTGGCGCTGAGCCGCGGCGGCATGCTGCCGGCGGTGTTTTCCAGGATCCGGATGCCGGTGTTCCTGGGTTACTTCTACCGCGATGAGCAGCACCAGGATCCGACCGTTTCGGTGCCGGCGATGCGGGCGATGTTCGCGCAGCTGGGCACGCCGCCGGCCGCGCGCGAGATGGTGGATTTCCCGCAGGCCGACAACCACGTGATTGCCTCGCCGCTGCGCTCGAAGTCGGCGCCGCAGGTGTTCGCGGCCAGCTGCCAGTTCCTGGCCGACAAGGCGGGCTTGACGCAGGCGCCTGGCGCGCCGGATTGCGCAAACGCCTGGTCGTCCTACGCCGGCTTGCCAGTGGTTGCCGACCATGTCGCCGGGACCGGGCATGGCGGTGGCGGGGGTTGATCGACCAGGGCGTCCTCACCGCAACACGCGGGATGACCGAGTGCGGTTGCAGCGTCAGGCGCTGGCAGCGATCTCCACCACGGCCTGCATCTGCGCGGGGCGCACTGTCAGCGAGGGCGCCAGCCGCAGGCCACCCTGCCGCCGCGCGCAGAGGATCCGGTGTGCGGCGAACGCCGCGGCCACCGCGTCCAGGCGGGCGCCGGGCACGCGCAGCCCGGTGAGATGCGGCGCGTGGCCCGGCGTCTTCCAGTCCGCCAGTCCGCGTGCTTCCAATGCAGCATCCAGTGCCGCAGTGACCTCGGCCAACGCCGCCGCGATACGCGGCAGGCCCCAGTGCTGCAGCTGGGCCAGGCCGGCGGCGGCCATCGCCAGCCGGATCGGATCGTTGATGGCGCCGGCATCGAACCGGCGCGCGCCCGGCAGGAACGGCGGTGGCGCTGCGATGGGGAACGTCCAGTCCGCGCCGGGATCGCGCGTGATCCAGTGCTGCTCGATCGGCGTGCCTTGGCTGCGCCAGCGCGGCGCGGCCCAGAGCCAGGACAGGCCGATCGGGCCGAGCAACCACTTGTAGCCGACCGACACCACGAAATCCGGTTTCCACAGGTCCAGCCGGACCGGCAGCACGCCGGCACTCTGGCTGAGGTCGAGCACCAGCGCCGCGCCGCGCGCCTGCACGGCCGGTGCGATGCGATCCAGGTCCAGCAGCCGCCCGTCATGCCAGTGGCAGTGCGGCAGGCTCACCACCGCGATCCGCGGCGTGTCCTGGAGCTGGGCCAGCACCGCATCGGTGAGCGATTGCCCCGGCGCGGGGGTTGCCGCGACCACCTGCGCGCCGACTTCTGCACAACGCTGCTGCCAGGCAATCAGGTTGGAAGGGAACTGCCCGTCCAGCACCAGCACCGCATCGCCGCGTGCCAGCGGGACATTGCGTGCCGCCGTCGCAAGCCCGTAGGCCGCGGAAGGAATCATCGCCACGCCGTCCACGTCGCCGCCGAACAGCAGATCGGCGGCACGTTGCCGGACGGATTGAACTTGCTGCATCACCGCGTCATGCGGGCTGCGCCACGGCGTGGCCGCCAGCTCCACCGCGGCATGCGCGGCGGCCTGCACGCTGGCCAGTCGCGGCCCCGTCGAAGCTACATCCAGGTAGCGCACGTCGTCGGGCAGCGCGAACGCGGCATGGCGATCTTCCCAGGCGACCGGTGGCATGATGAGGTCTGCAGTGCGCGTCGGCATGCCGCCGAGCTTATCGCGGCGTGAAAACGCGATCTAACAGGGCTTTCACCATCCACACCTAAGCTTGACGCATGCATGCAACTCCACCGGCGGCCATCCCCCGCGATGACCGGACATTGCGCACGACCGATCTGCTCGAACGCTTCCGTGCCACGCGCGGGTTGACGCGCACCCTGGCCGCGCCGCTCAGCGCCGAGGACGCGATGGTGCAGAGCATGGACGACGCCAGTCCGGCCAAGTGGCACCTGGCGCATACGAGCTGGTTCTTCGAGCGCTTCATCCTGGCCAGCGACGCGCGCTACCGCGCGTTCGATCCGGCCTGGGATTATCTGTTCAACAGCTACTACACCAGCGTCGGGCCGATGCACGCGCGTGCCCGGCGCGGCGTGTTGTCGCGGCCATCGCTGGCACAGGTCTGGGCGTATCGCGACCACGTCGAAGTGCAGCTGGAAGAACGCCTGCAGGCGCAGGCGCTGGACGAGGCGGCGCTGGACATCCTGCAGCTCGGCATCCAGCACGAGCAGCAGCACCAGGAACTGCTGCTGACCGACATCCGGCATGCGCTGTGGAGCAATCCGCTGCAGCCGGCGTATCGTGAAAACCTGCACCACGACCGTGTCGGCGCGTCGCCGCTGCGCTGGATCGAACGCGACGAACAGATCGTGCAGATCGGCGCTGATGCCTGGCCGCAGGTGAAGGCCTTCGCCTACGACAATGAATCGCCGCGCCATCGCGCGCTGGTGGCTGCGCATGCGCTGGCCAGCCGGCCGGTGAGCAATGCCGAATTCCAGGCCTTCGTCGAGGCCGGCGGTTACCACCAGGTCGCGTACTGGCTCAGCGATGGTTGGGCCACCGTGCAAACGCGTGGCTGGCAGCGGCCGCTGTACTGGCATGAAGACGGCGCACGCGAGTTCACCCTGGGCGGCTGGCGCGAACGCGATCCCGACGCGCCGGTCAGCGGCCTGAGCCTGTTCGAGGCCGACGCGTTCGCGCGCTGGGCCGACGCGCGCCTGCCGACCGAAGCCGAATGGGAGCAGACCGCCACCGGCATCACGATGGCCGGCAACTTCGCCGAGGACGGGCTGCTGCACCCGCGTTCTGCCGCGGTCCCGGAGGCTGGCTTCGCGCAGCTGTTCGGCGATGTCTGGGAATGGACCGGCAGCGCCTACCTGCCGTATCCGGGGTTTGCCCCGTGGCCGGGCGCGCTGGGCGAATACAACGGCAAGTTCATGAACGCGCAGTGGGTGCTGCGCGGCGGCAGCTGCGCAACGCCGCGCAGCCACATCCGCGCCAGCTATCGCAACTTCTTCCCCGCCGATGCACGCTGGCAGTTCGCCGGCGTGCGGCTTGCCAGGGATCTGCCTTGAATGCCGCCGCCAGCGCGTTGATGCGCGCCCGCTCCGCGTTGACCGACCTGCATCCGTTGCCCGACGACATTGCCGCCGATGCGGTGGCTGGCCTGTCGAAGACGCCCAAGACCCTGCCATCCAAGTATTTCTACGACGCGGAAGGCTCGCGCCTGTTCGAGGCCATCACCCGCCAGCCCGAGTACTACCTCACCGGCACCGAGCTGGCCCTGCTTGAGGCGAGCCTGCCCTCGATCGCGCAGGCCATCGGCCCCGGCGTGCACGTGGTGGAATACGGCAGTGGCAGCGGACGCAAGACCGAGTTGCTGCTCGAAAGCCTGCACGATGTAGTGGCCTATACGGCGGTGGAGATCTCACGCACGGCCCTGATCGAAAGCACCGCGCGGCTGTCCCAGCAATTCCCGCAGATCGAAATGCTGCCGGTCTGCGCCGACTTCACCAGGCCACTGGCGCTGCCCGGGGCCAAGCGCCCGGCGCAGCGCACGGTGATGTTCTTTCCCGGCTCCACCCTTGGCAACTTCACCACTGATGAAGCCGCCAGGTTGCTGGTCGCCATGCGCCAGACGATGGGCGCCCATGGCTGTGCGCTGATCGGCATCGACCTGGACAAGGACGATGCGCTGATCGAGGCGGCCTACAACGATGCGGCCGGTGTCACGGCGCAATTCACCCTCAACCTGCTGGCGCGGCTGAATCGCGAGATCGGCAGCGACTTCGATCTGGGCGGATTCCGCCACAAGGCGGTCTATGCGCGCGAACGCGGCCGCATCGAAACCTTCCTGGTCAGCCAGCGGGCGCAATCGGTGCAGCTGGCGGGCAGGACATTCGACTTTGCAGCCGATGAAGCGATGCAGGTGGAATACAGCCACAAGTACACCGATGCCGGGTTCAACGCACTGGCGACGCATGCGGGCCTGAGGACCACCCACGGCTGGAATGACGCGCGCGACTGGTTCGGCCTGCGCCTGTTGCAGCCGGCTTGATGGAGTGCGGAGCTCGCTCCGCTGGGTCTTTCCCAACGATCTGACCGGAGCGCAGCCGAGCATGCTCGGCTCTACAGGATGGCGACGCCGTCAGGGACGCCGGATCTTTATTCCTTTGTAGAGCGGAGCTTGCTCCGCTAGGGCTTTCCCATAACCTGCCAGGAGAGCAGCCGAGCAAGCTCGGCTCTACAGGATGGCGACGCCGTCAGTACGCCGGGTCTTTATTATTTTGTAAAGCGGAGCTTGCTCCGCTAGGGCTTTTTCCATGACCTGACCGGAGCGCAGCCGAGCAAGCTCGGCTCTACAGGATGGCGACGCCGTCAGGCACGCCGGATCTTTAATTTTTTTGTAGAGCGGAGCTTGCTCCGCTAGGGCTTTCCCTCCGATCTGACCGGAGTGCAGCGGAGCGAGCTCCGCTCTACAAGAAGCGTCAGGCGGCCTGCACGATCGGGATCGCCTTCGGATTGTTCCACTGCGCCAGCAGCTGCGCCTGGCGGGCCTTGGCGGCGTGCAGGTTGGCGTCCTTGACGTGACCGTAGCCGCGGATCTGTTCGTGCACGCTGGCGATCTGCACGGCCAGCGGGATGCGGGTGGCGTCGAGCGTCGTCAGCAGTCCTGACACGGTGGCGCGGTAGTCCTCGATCAGCTGCCGCTCCATGCGTCGTTCTTCGGTGCGGGCAAAGATGTCCAGCGCACCGCCACGCAGGAACTTCAGCCTTGCCAGCAGGCCGAAGGCCTTGAGCATCCACGGGCCGTATTCCCGTTTCAGCAGTCGGCCTTGCGCGTCCTTCCTGGCCAGCAGCGGCGGGGCGAGATGGAAGCGCAACGTGTAGTCGCCTTCGAACTGCTGCTCCAGGTTCCGCTGGAACTCGCCATTGGTGTAGAGCCGGGCGACTTCGTATTCGTCCTTGTAGGCCATCAGCTTGAACAGGACGCGCGCGGCAGCTTCGGTCAACGCGGTCGAACCGGGCGCGCTGGCGCTTTCGGCATCGCGCACCGTGGCGATGAAATCGGTATAGCGGCGCGCATAGGCCGCGTCCTGGTAATCGACCAGGAACGCGCTGCGTCGCGCGATGGCTTCATCCAGCGAACGCGACAGGCGTGCATCGTCCAGCGGCAGGAGCGCCACGCCGTCGCCGGCGGCCGTCTCGGGCAGGTCGCGGAGCTGACGTGCGTTGTGCGGATTGCGCGGCGCACTGTTGGCACCCCATTCGGTGGTTTCCCATTGGCCGGGCGGCAGGAGATGCAGCGCTTGCGGCGTGTGTTCTTCGCGGGTGCCCGGGGTGTGGATCACGCCGGCGGCCTGGGCGACGGCGGCCGGGTCAATCGCTGCCAGCCGGCCCCAGGCAAAGGCCTGCTGGTTCATCTCGATGGCGGCGCCATTGAGTTCGATGGCGCGCATCAGCGCTTCGAACGAGATCGGCACCAGTCCCTGCTGCCAGCCGTAGCCCAGCATGAAGAGATTGGTGGCGATGGCATCGCCCAGCAGCGCGGTCGCCAGCTGCGTGGCATCGAGCAGCAGCGGATCGCGCCCGCCCAGCGCCACGCGCACGCCGGCGATGATCTCGGCGGCCGGGAATTGCATGTCCGGGTGGGTGGTGAAGGTGCCGGGCATCGCCTCGTAGGTGTTGAGCACCACCTGCGCGCGTTCGCCGCGGACCTTGGACAACACCCAGTAGTCGTTGACCACCACCATGTCGCAGCCGAGTACCAGGTCTGCCTCGCCGGCGGCGATGCGCACGGCGTGGATGTCTTCCGGCGTGCGCGCGATACGGATATGGGTGGTGACCGCGCCACCTTTCTGCGCCAGGCCGGTCTGGTCGAGCACGCTGGCACCCTTGCCTTCCAGGTGGCCGGCCATGCCCAGCAGCGCGCCAATGGTGACCACGCCGGTGCCGCCGACGCCGGTGATCAGGATGTTCCAGGGCTGGGCGAGGTCTGACTTGAAGACCGGCGCGGGCAGGTCATCCAGCAGCGTCGCCGCGTCGCTGCGCTGGCCCTTGCGCGGCTTGCCGCCATGCACGGTGACGAAGCTCGGGCAGAAGCCCGACACGCAGGAATAATCCTTGTTGCAGTTGGACTGGTCGATCTGGCGCTTGCGGCCGAACTCGGTTTCCTTCGGCAGCACCGACACGCAGAAACTCTTCTGCCCGCAATCGCCACAGCCTTCGCAGACCAGCGAGTTGATCATCACCCGCTTGGGCGGATCGACCAGCTTGCCGCGCTTGCGGCGGCGGCGCTTCTCGGTGGCGCAGGTCTGGTCGAAGATCAGGACCGAGGTGCCTTTCACCGCGCGCAGGTGCTGCTGCACCGCATCCAGCTCGCTGCGGTCGTGGAAGGTCATGCCATCGGGAAACACCGCGCGGTCATGCCACTTGTCGATGTCATCGGACAGCAGCGCGATCACCTGCACACCCTCCGCGCGCATCTGCTGGGCGATGTCCGGCACGGTAAGCGTGCCATCCACGGGCTGGCCGCCAGTCATCGCGACCGCGTCGTTGTAGAGGATCTTGTAGGTGATGTTGACGCCGGTGGCGATGGATTGGCGGATCGCCAGTGAGCCGCTGTGGAAGTAGGTGCCGTCGCCCAGGTTCTGGAACACATGCGGTGTCTGCGTGAACGGCGCCTGCCCCGACCAGGTGACGCCTTCGCCGCCCATGTGGGTGAAGGTGTCGGTGGACCGGTCCATCCAGGTCACCATGTAATGGCAGCCGATGCCGCCCATCGCGCGCGCGCCCTCGGGCACCACGGTCGAGGTGTTGTGCGGGCAGCCGCTGCAGTAGTGCGGCACGCGCGGAAAGCTGGCGCGCGGTAGCGCCATTTCGGCTTCCTTGGCTTCCATCCAGTGCAAGCGCTGTTCGATGGATTCGGTGTTGGCGAAGCGCTGGATGCGCCTGCCGATCACCCCGGCAATCGTGGCCGGGGTGAGTTCTCCGGTCGAAGGAAGAATCCATTCGCCGGCTTCGTCGTACTTGCCGACGATGGACGGACGCGCACCGGCGTGAGCCGGCCAGTTGTAAAACAGCTCCTTCATCTGCCGCTCGATGAAGGCCTTCTTCTCTTCGACCACGACGATGTCTTCCAGCCCCTGCGCGAAGGCCGTGATCCCGACCGGTTCCAGCGGCCAGGTCATGCCGACCTTGTAGACGCGGATGCCGATGTCGGCGCAGGCCGCCTGGTCCAGGCCCAGATATTCCAGCGCCTGCAGCACATCCAGGTAGCTCTTGCCTGTGGTGACAATGCCCAGCCGCGCGCGTGGCGCATCCAGCACGATGCGGTCGATGTGATTGGCCCGGGCGAAAGCCTGTGCCGCCGCGACGGCGTAGCGATGCAGGCGCATTTCCTGCTCCAGCGGCGGATCGGGCCAGCGGATGCTCAGGCCCGCCGGGGGCATCATGAAATCCTCCGGCAGCACGATCCTGCGCGCGAACGGATCGACGTTGACCGAGGCCGAGGACTCCACGGTTTCGGCAATCGTCTTGAAGCCGATCCAGCGCCCGGTGTAGCGGCTCATCGCCCAGCCGACCAGGCCCATGTCCAGGATGTCCTGGACCCCGGCCGGATTGAGGATGGGCATCATCGCGCTGACGAATTCCTCTTCGCTGCCGTGCGGCAGGGTCGAGCTGCGGCAGGCGTGGTCGTCGGCCGCCAGTGCCAGCACGCCACCCAGCGGCGAGGTGCCGGCCGCATTGCCGTGCTTGAACACATCGCCGCTGCGATCCACGCCGGGGCCCTTGCCGTACCACATGCCGTACACGCCATCGACGGTGGCGCCGGGGAACAGGTTGGTCTGTTGGGTGCCCCAGAGCATGGTCGCGCCCAGGTCCTCGTTGAGGCCGGGCTGGAACTTCACCTTGGCCGCTTCCAGGTGCTTGCGCGCGCGCCACAGCTCCAGGTCGAAGCCACCGAGCGGGCTGCCGCGATAGCCGCTGACGAAGCCGGCGGTGTTCAAGCCGGCCGCGTCGTCGCGCAATCGCTGCATCAGCGGCAGCCGCACCAGCGCCTGCACGCCGGACAGGTAGATCCGCCCATCGGTGCGCGTGTACTTGTGTTCGAGCGTGTAGTCGTTGTCGAGCGTCGCGATGGCCGGTGTGTTGGCGGATGACGGCGAAATCAGTTCGGCAGTGCTGGTCATTGGCTGGCCCGGTGGAAGCGGGTGGCGATGGCGTCGGCCCGAGTCTAGCAATGCGTTCATCTGAAACTTTCTGCGCGTGGGCGATGCAGCATTTGCGGCCGTGGTGGCTGGCGCGGACAATGCTGCAGCGCGGGACGACTGCGCGAATCCTCTTCCCAGGACTTGCCGTGGCCTTTGATGCGTTTGCCCTGATCCTGGCCATGCTGGCCCTTGGCATGGTCTTCGCGCGGCTGAAGTTGTTCCCGGACGGCGCGGCCAACGTGCTCAACCTGGTGGTGCTCTATGTGTGCCTGCCGGCGGCGGTGCTGACCTTCGTGCCGCGCCTGCACCTGGATCCGTCGCTGATCGGCCTGGTCGCCACGCCCTGGATCCTGATGGGCGCGACCTTCGTGCTGGTCACGCTGGCGACGCGGATGCTGAAGCTGCAGCGTGGCGAGCACGCCGCCCTGCTGATCTGCGTGGGATTTTCCAACTCCAGCTTCATCGGCTATCCGATGGTGCGCGCGCTGCTCGGCGACCATGCGCTGCCCTATGCCGTCGTGTACGACCAGTTCGGCACGTTCCTGATGCTGTCCACGCTGGGCATCTACATCCTGGCGCGCTACTCGGGCGAGACCACGCCGACCACGCGCCAGATCGCGCTGCGCATCGTGAAGTTCCCGCCGTTGTGGGCCCTGGCGTTCGCACTGACGCTGATGCCGGCGTCGCCGCCGCACTGGATCGGCGGCGGCCTGCAGCAGCTGTCCGATGCGATGCTGCCGCTGGTGATGCTGTCGGTGGGGTTGTCGATCCAGCTCAGGCTGCCGCGTCGCGAACTCAAGCCGCTGGCCGTCGGCGTGCTGCTGCGCCTGGTGGTGATGCCGCTGATCTCATTGCCGATTGCCTATGCCTTTGGCCTGCGCGGCGAGCTGTTCCAGGTCAACGTGCTGGAGTCGGCCATGCCCACCATGATCACCGCCGCTGCGCTGGCGATCTCGCACAACCTCGCCCCGCGCCTGTGTGCGGCGATTACCGGCTATTCCATCGTGCTGTCACTGGTGACGCTGCCGGTATTGACCTGGCTGTTGCCGCACCTAGTGGGTTGAGCGGCTGATGTCTTCCTGCGTGGGTGGTGTCGCCCGCGCACCAACTGGCGGTTTCAGCAGGCCTGCAGATCTGTAGGCGGCATGTCCGGGGTGCGCCTTGCGACGTCCGGCACGTTGCTGCCATGGACCTCCATCAACGCGCGGATCTGCGTGGTGATGTCGTCGAACACGGTGGCAGGGATGGCCAGCATCACCAGTTCGGCGCCGAGCTGGTAATCGGCGGTTGCATGCGAGGGCGTGGCCGTGCCGTGCCAGGCGGTCAGGTCGGACAGGGCAACCATGTTCAGGCGCGCCACCGCGCCCGAAGGATTGGCCAGGACGGGTGTGGCCAATGCGCGGACCAGCTGTACGGTCCGATTGCGGAAGGCCGGGTCCTGCGCGAACAGGTAGGCGAAGCAGCGCAGGTTGACCACGCGCGCGAAGCGGGCGACCGCGACGTCGGTGGCCCGCTCGACCAGGGTGAACGCGCCAACCCCCAGGCGATCGGCGGCGCGCTGGCGCACCCAGGCATAACGTGACTGGCGCAGCTGGTAGCGCGACCAGCGGATGGGAGCCAGCACATCGAACATGCGATAGACGCAGCCCTTCCGTCGCCAGGGCGCGCGTGGCGCCAGGCGTCGTGCCGAGGCAGGTGGAAGCTGCAACACCACCGCGCACAGCAGCGCCGGCAACGGCACGTTGCCGGCCTCCGCTGCGGAAGCCAGCTGCCCGGCCAGGTTCCGGGTTGCAAGCCGGCCGTCGGCTCGCTGATGCGTCAGGATCAGGTGGGTCGCCAGGCGCCTGAGTGCGTCGCCAGGCGTATCGGTGCCCGCCGTCTCCAATGGGTCCGGAAGCGAGTGAGGGTGCTGCTCCATTGCGTTCGTTCCACTCCATCGGTCCGCGTGGGGACGCCGAGCGTACGGCAGTGAAAGGAGATGCGGCAAGCGACAAGTAATTGAAAAACCGAGGATTTTAGTGAGGATCGGTAGCGGGAACGCGTGTCGCTCACCCTTCCCGGCGTTGCATGGCACGGCGTGTCTCGGCGGTGTGGTCGATTCAAGCCGGGATCGAGCGCAGGGCCGCGGTGAAGCCGGGTCAGTGCGCCGGCACCGTGCGTTCCCTGGCCCAGTCGCGCAGCGCCTGGACCTGTTCGGCCATCAGCACGGAGAGTGGCCGGGTGGCCCGGATCTCGCGCATCAGGCCGTCGGTGTCCAGCGGGCGGTTGTCGGCGTAGGCCGAATACAGGCCGGACACGATGGCCTGCTCGATCTCGGCGCCGGAAAATCCGTTGCTCGCTGCCGCTAGCGCTGGCAGTTCGAACGATTCGGCGTGCAGCTTGCGCCGGCCCAGGTGGAGCTTGAGCAGCTCCACGCGCGTGTCCGGGCCGGGCAGGTCGACGAAGAAGATCTCGTCGAAGCGGCCCTTGCGCAGCAGCTCCGGCGGCAGGTCGTGGACCTGGTTGGCGGTGGCGACGATGAACACCTGGGCGGTGCGTTCGGCCATCCAGGTCAGCAGCGTGCCCAGCACCCGGCGCGAGACGCCGCCGTCTTCGCCGCCACCGCTGGCCAGGCCTTTTTCGATTTCGTCGATCCACAGCACGCACGGTGCCAGCTGTTCGGCGGCGGCCAGCGCCTTGCGCAGGTTCTTCTCGGTTTCGCCGTGGTACTTGTCGTACAGCGCACCCAGGTCCATGCGCAGCAGCGGCACGCCGAAACCGGCGGCGGTGGCCTTGGCCAGCATCGACTTGCCGCAGCCCTGCACGCCCAGCAGCAGCATCCCGCGTGGCGGGTCCAGGCCGGGTGGCGGCGTGGTCGAGGTGAAGACGCTGCGGCGCTGGGCGATCCAGCGCTTGAGCCGGTCGGCGCCGGCCACCTCGTCCAGGCGCGTGCCGTCGTATTCGTAATGCAGCTGGCCGCCACGGCCGAGCAGTTCGAACTTGAGCTTGGCCAGTTGCGGCAGGTCGCCCGGTCCCAGCGCGCCGTCGTCGTAGATCAGGTGCCGGGCGATGCGGCGCGCATCGACCAGGTCCAGCCCGGCCAGGTTGCGGATGATCTGCTGGGCCGCCTCGGTATCGACTTCCACGCGGCGGCCGCCGTTCTCGGGCGGGTAGGCGGCCACTTCCTCGCGCAGCATCTTCAGCAGCGCCGCCGCATCGGGCAGGCGCGGGGTGAAGCGCACCGCCAGCGGCTCCAGTTCCTCGGGCAGTTCGACCTTGGCCCCGACGATGACCACCACGTGCGGCTGGCAGTGGCGGCGCTGCAGGATGTCGCGCAAGCCGCGCTGGTGGCCGGCGTATTCCAGGTAGTGGGCGAAATCCAGTAGCAGGTAGATCCCGCGCTGTTCGGCGGCCTTGATCGCCTGCAGCGCGGCGCCGGCTTCGGGCGCGCCTTCGGGCGGATCCTCGCGGTCCATGTCCAGGCGACGCAGGCCTTCAGTGGCCGACCAGCGATACAGCGCACGCCAGACCTGGGCCAGGGCCTGTCGGAACAAGTGCACCACCCGGACCTCGTCCTGGGTCTCGATCACGATCAACGCGGTGTTGGCGCGGATCAGGGCGGTGAGGTCTTGCAGTTCGCTCATGTGCACTCCATGCAGGGCCGGCGAACACTAGCAGACCGGCGTGGCCGGCTCGGCCGGGCTCGCGGTTCTCGTATTCACGTCGTCCGGTGTACGCTCCGGCTTCCCGGACGAGTGCAAAGGCGTGTGCGCATGAAGACGATCCTGGTCGCCAGCTCCAAAGGCGGTGCCGGCAAGACCACCATCGCCACCAACCTGGCGGCCCACTTCGCCCTGCAGGGGCAGCGCACCGTGTTGGTGGATGCCGATCCGCAGGGATCCTCGACCCGCTGGGCCCAGCGTCGTGCCGGCCTGGAAAGCGCCGTGTTGCCCATCGACGGCACCGGCCGCAAATGGTTGTCCAAGCTGCCGCCGGATACCGAGACGGTAATCGTCGATGGACGCGCCGGGGCCATGGCCGATGACCTGGAGTCCTTCCTGGAAGTGGCCGATGCCGTGATCGTGCCGGTGCTGCCTTCGGGGCTGGACATCGAAGCCACGGTCGGCTTCCTCAATACCCTGGCCAAGGTGCCGCGCGTGCACAAGCGTAAGCTTCCAGTCGGACTGGTGCTCAATCGCGCCAAGCCGTGGACCAATGTCGCCCAGCAGGCGCTGGACATGCTGGGCCAGTGGCCGTACCCGGTGTTGACCACCGTGCGCGATACCCAGGGGTATGTGGTCATGGCTGGATTGGGCCGCAGCCTGTTCGACTATCACTCGGCCCATGTGCGTGATCACCAGGAAGACTGGCAGCCACTGTTCAAGTGGCTCGCCCAGGCCTGAAAGCCAAGGCGGTTTCCCGATGCGTGAACTGATATTGCTACGCCATGCCCATGCCGAACCTGCCGCGTCCGGGCAATCGGATTTTGATCGCCCCTTGTCCCCGATCGGTGTCAGCGAAGCCGAAGCCGCTGGCAAGTGGATCAGCGAACACCGGCTGATCCCCGACCGGGCGGTGTATTCCCCGGCGCGCCGCACCCGCGAGACGCTCGAAGCGGTGCTGGGGATCACCGGCTATGTCGAACAGCGGCTGGAGGACAGCATCTACGAAGCGACCGCCGGCACCCTGATCGCGCTGGCCGATGCCCACCGGGACGTCGACCGGCTGCTGCTGCTGGGCCACAACCCGGGCCTGGAACGGCTGGCCGCACTGCTGCACAGCGGCAGCAGCAGCGAGTACCGCGGCATGCCGCCGGGTGCGGTGGCGGTACTGGCCTTTGCCGGCGAAGGGCCGGTGGAGCCGGGCGTGGCCACCCTGTCGGCGTTCTGGTGGCCGTGAGTTTCAGATGGCCGTGAGTTTCAAGAATCTGATCCGCGCCTGCGCCAGCGTCGGGCTGACGCTGTGCGCGGCGGCGGCGGCACAATCGCGTGCCATGCCGCTGGACAAGCAGCACACCCGGCTGGGGTTTGAACTCTCCACTCGCTGGGGGCAAACCCTGGAAGGCCAGTTCCCGCGCTACGACGGCGTGGTGAACGTGCTGCCCGATGGCCGCCACCAGGTGTCGCTGCGGATGTATACGGCCGACGTGCAGATCGCCGATCATGAGCGCTACGCAAAATGGGCGCGCGGCAGCGCGTTCTTCGACTCGAAAAGATGGCCCGAAGTGGTGTTTGTTTCCCATCCCTATGACGCCGCCACGCTGATCGGTGGCGGCCAGATCGCCGGTGAACTGGTCATCCGCGGCATCCGCCGTCCGGAAACCCTGACCGTGGAACCGGCCCAGTGCCTGCGCCCGGCGCTGGACTGCGACGTGGTGTTGTCCGGTGCGGTGCGCCGCAGCGACTACGAAATGGACAGCCTTAAGCTGGCCATCAACGACCGGGTGGTGTTCCTCCTGCACGCGCGGCTCGAGCCGCCGGGGGATACGCCTTGAGGCAATGGATGGGGGCCTTGGCCCTGCTGCTGTCCCTGCTGGGCAGCGGTTGCGCAAGCCTGTCGCAGGCCGAGCATGCGCGTGCGGTGGATATCGCCCTGGCTGCGCGTTCGCAGGTGGTCGATTGCGACCGGTTGAATGCCTGTGCCGAACCCTCGGCACTGCGCGCGCTGGCCGATACGGCGGTGGCCGAATCCACCCCCGCCGCGCCGCGTCATTACGCGCTGTTGCTGGACCGCGGTGAGGATTCGCTGCTGGCGCGGTTGAACCTGATCCGCTCCGCGCGCAGCCGTGTCGACGTGCAGACCTACATCTTCGACACCGATGACAGCTCGCGCCTGGTGCTCGACGCATTGCTGGCGGCGGCGAAGCGTGGCGTGCAGGTGCGCGTGTTGATCGACCAGCTCTCGGCGATCTCCAACCTGGACATGCTGGCAGCGCTGTCCGGCGCGCACCGCAATTTCCAGCTGCGCATCTACAACCCCACCTTCAACCAGGCCGTGCCGGGCTACCTGGATTACGCGGCCAGCGTGCTGTGCTGCTTCCGCCGTTTCAACCAGCGCATGCACACCAAGCTGCTGCTGGTGGACGACGCGGTGGGCATCACCGGCGGGCGCAACTACCAGGACGACTATTACGACTGGGATGCGGAGTACAACTTCCGTGATCGCGACGTGCTGATCGCAGGTCCCGCAGGCGGGGACATGGGCCGCAGCTTCGATCAGTTCTGGAGCGCGCCGCGCAGCATCCCGGTCGAACGCCTGGACGATGTCGGCAAGGCCCTGCTGCACCAGGGCGTGCCCGCCATGCCGGCGGAAAACTTCAAGCGTCCCGATCGGGTGGCCGACATGGACGAGGACGCCAGCGATCCGGATGTGATCGACGAACGCCTGGTCGCGCGCGCGCTGCCCGTGGGCAAGGTCAGCTATATCGCCGACACGCCGCGCAAGCATCGGGCCAAGGATCCGGAAGCGGCGGCGGCATCGGACGGCGAGCTGGTGACGCTGCTGGCCGGCGCCAGGGACGAGATCCTGATGCAGACCCCGTACCTGGTGATGTCCGACAAGGCCGAGGAGTTCTTCAAGAACCTGCGCAAGCGGGCCGATCCGCCACGTGTGGTGGTGTCCACCAACAGCCTGGCCGCCACCGACAATCCGATCGTCTATTCGGTGTCGGCCAAGTACAAGCGCATGTACCTGCGCAAGCTGGGCTTCCGCCTGTACGAGTACAAGCCGTTCCCGGAAGACGCGCCGGTGGACTACGCCACCATGCTGCCGCCGCCGGTGGCGTTGCCGGATGGCAGCGCGTCGCCGGTGGACACGGCCGAGCAGGACGACAGCGACACGCGCATCCGCGGCTGGATGCCGGGCAGCCGGCCGTTCGGCGTGGTCGAGCGCGACGAGGCACAGGACCGCGCCAAGCGCCGGGCCCGGCAGAAGAACCGCATCGACCGGCGCCTGCAGCGCACCGAGAACCGTCCTTCGTTCCTCAGCAAGGGGCCCGGCAGCGACCCGCTGCCGCTCAAGCGCGCCGGCGTGCGCATGGGCCTGCACGCCAAGTCGATGGTGATCGACGGCGATATCGCCGTGATCGGCACCCACAACTTCGATCCGCGTTCGATCGACTACAACACCGAGGCGGTGGTGGTCATCCCAGACCGCGCCTTCGCCCAGCAGGTGGAGGCCAGCATCCGCCGCGACATCGAACCGGAAAACTCCTGGGTGATCGCGCCACGGGCCAAGCCGATCGTGTTTTCCGGCCTGAACTACAGCCTGGACAAGGTGTCATCCTCGTTGCCGTTGTTCGACATCTGGCCGTGGCGCTACGCCACCAGCTATGCATTCGTGCGCAGCGAAAAGTGCCCGGAGCCGTTGCAGGTCAACGACCCGATGTTCCATGCCTGCTACACCTCGGTCGGCGATTTCCCTGAAGTCAGCATCGGCCCGAAACGGCTGTACGCGCGCATCCTGATTGCCTTTGGTGCCGGCCTGGTGCCGATCCTGTAACCCACACATCCACGAGGATTCCCCATGGCCTTCCGCGCCCCCGTCGATCTTGATGCCATCAATGCGATGGCCGCCGGCAACATGGTCGGCCACCTGGGCATCGTCATGACCGAGGCCGGCGATGACTGGTTGCGCGGCACCATGCCGGTGGATGCGCGGACCCACCAGCCCTTCGGCCTGCTGCACGGCGGCGCCTCGGTGGTGTTGGCCGAGACCCTGGGCAGCATGGCCGGCGGCCTGTGCGTGGACCCGCAGACCCAGGCCGTGGTCGGCTTGGAGATCAACGCCAATCATCTGCGTGGCGAACGCAGTGGCCTGGTCACCGGCACCGCACGCGCCGTGCATGTCGGCCGCAGCACCCAGGTCTGGGAGATCCGCATCGAGAACGCCGCCGGCAAGCTGGTCTGCCTGTCGCGGCTGACGCTCGCGGTGATCAACAAGCCGGTTTGATGCGAGGACGCCAGCGCCTGTCGCCGAGTGCGTGCAAGGACGCGTGAAAACCTGCCGGCCGCTGACGGAACGCTGCATTTAAGGGCGTTCCAGTAGCAGGACACCGAGCCGTTCCGGTATCGTGCCGTCATGATTTCGACATCTACCCCCGTGCCGGCGGCCAGCGGTGCGGGCCGCGCATTCCGTTACCTGCTGCGCACGCCGCTGTTGCTGGTGCACGTGTTCGTGATGCTGCCGCTGCTGCTGTTGATGATGGTGCCGCTGTGGGCAGGCCTGCCGGTGGCGGGGCGCACGCTGAAGCAGTTTTCCGTCGAGCACTGGTCGGCTGCGCTGATGCGCATCTTCGGCTTTCGCCTGCGCAGCAGCGGCGTGCCGCTCAAGGGAGCGGTGATGTTCGTCTCCAACCACGTCAGCTGGGTGGACATCGAGATGGTCCACAGCCAGCGCATGGTTGGATTCGTGGCCAAGCAGGAGATCCGCGCCTGGCCGGTGGTCGGCTGGCTGGCCGAACGCGGCGAAACCATCTTCCACCAGCGTGGCAGCACCGAATCGCTGGGCGGGGTGATGGAGGCGATGCTCGAGCGCCTGCAGCAGGGCCGGCCGGTGGCGGTGTTCCCGGAAGGCCGCACCCGCGATGGTGGCGAGGTCGGCCCCTTCCACGCCCGCATCTTCCAGCCGGCCGTCGAGGCCTCGGTGCCGGTGCAGCCGGTCGCGCTGCGCTACGGTGACCACGGCGATGCGCAAGCGGTGGTGGCCTTCGGCCCGCGCGAGAGCTTTTTCACGAATTTCCTGCGCCTGCTGGGCGAGCCGTCGCGCACGGCGGACGTGTGCTTCCTGGAGCCGATCTTCCCCGACCAGGTGCAGGGCCGCCGGCAGATCGCCGACACCGCGCGCGCGCGCATCGTCGCGGCGATGGATGCGTGAGCATGCTCGGCTTCGGCGGCAGGCCTGCGGTACCCGGCGCCAGCCCGGTGCCGGCGGCGGCTGGGGACGTGCCGCAGACTTCACGCGACCCGGTTTCGCCCGATGACTACCTGCCGCCGCGCTGGCTGCGCAACGCCCACCTGCAGTCGATCCTGAGTTCCAGCGACCTGCGCCGGCGTCGCGGCCTGCGTAGGCTGCAGGCGCTGGGCGCGGTCAGCGAAGAACATATCTTCGACGGCGGCGCCGGCGTGCGCCTGCAGGGCTGGCATACGGTGATCCCCGGCATGGAGATCCGCGGCCTGGCGCTGCTGCTGCACGGCTGGGAAGGCAGCGCCGATTCCAGCTACATGCGCATGACCGCCGCCAGCCTGCTGGAAGCCGGCTACGAAGTGGTGCGGCTGAACTTCCGCGACCATGGCGACACCCATCACCTCAACGAAGACATCTTCCACTCCTGCCTGCTGCCGGAAGTGCTGCACGCGGCCTGTGACGTGGCGGAAAAATTCCCGCAGCGGCCGATGGTGGCTGCCGGTTATTCGCTGGGTGGCAACTTCGCCCTGCGCCTGGCCCTGCGCGCACCGGAAGCCGGCCTGCCGCTCAAGCATGTGGCCGCGGTGTGCCCGGTCCTGGACCCGCATGCAGCACTGACGGGGATGGAGCGCGGCCTGCCGCTGTACCACTGGTATTTCCAGCGCAAATGGCGCCACTCGCTGGAACTCAAGCGGGCGCTGTTTCCGGAGCGCCACGTCTACGATGACCAGACCCTGTCGCTGAGCGTGCGCGAGCTGACCCGTTGGATGGTCGAGAACGAAACCGACTTCGGTACGCTGGACAACTACCTGGACGGTTATTCGGTCGCCGGCGATCGCCTGGCGAAGATGACCGTGCCGACCAACATCCTGATGGCCCAGGACGATCCGGTGATTCCCTTCGCCGATTTCGCCGACTGGCAACTGCCGGCCAGCGCCAAACTCGAAGTCGCCCGCTGGGGCGGGCACTGCGGTTTCATCGAGAACGCCCACTGCGACGGCTTCGGCGAGCGCTGGGTCACCGACCGGCTGACCCGGGGCTGAGCGGCCGTCTTCGGGCGGCCCGGTAGAATGGGCGGGTTCCGATCTAGGTAGTTCAGGCATGCAGGACCAGATCCTCCGGGCGCTCCACGCCGGCCAGTCCGCGCGCGCGCTGGCACTGGCGCAGGGTTGGGTGGCGCAGGCCCCCGAGCAGCCCGGCCGCTGGCACTTGCTGGGCCTGGCCTGCGACGCGGCCGGGCAGGCGGATGCGGCGATCGCCGCCTGGACCCGCATGCAACAACAGCTTGCTGCGCAGGGGCGTGCGCCGCTGCCGCCGCAGAGCGCGACGGCCCAGGGCTGGCCCACGATGGCCGAGCGCGCGCCCGATGCGCGCCGCGTGGTGCTGGTCTGGGGCGCGCCGGGATCGGCGGTGGACCGGCTGGCGGCGGTGATGGAACCGGTGCGCGATCACTTCAGCGCCGACCGTTTCGGCGACAGTCCGCCGGATGACGGTTTCCAGGATCCTGCGCTGGTCGCGGGCTTGACCGATGGCACCCTTGATCCCGCCCAGGTCGCCGCGCGCTGGTGGGCGACGCTGCCGCGCCGCGGCCTGGTTGAAGGCACGGTCGCCGACTGGCTGCCGTGGTGGGACAACGCACTGCTGCATGTGCTGCGCCCGTATCTGCCCGAAGCGACCCTGGTCATCGCCCTGCGCGATCCGCGCGACATGCTGCTGGACTGGCTGGCCTACGGCGCGGCGGCGGCCTTCGCCCCGGATTCACCGCAGGCCGCGGCGGACTGGCTGGCCGTCAGCCTGGGTCAGGTGGTCACCTTGGGCGAGGCGCAGTTGTTTCCGCACCGGATCCTGCGCACCGACGCAATCGGCCATGATCCGGCTGCGGCCACTGCGCAGATCAACCAGTTATTCAGTACTGACCTGGCCGCGCCGGCGCATCTGGGCCCGCCGCGCCTGCCCGCGGGGCATTGGCGGCAGTACGCCGAGGCCCTGGCCGAGCCTTTCGCCACGCTGGCCCCGGTCGCGATGCGGCTGGGCTACCCGGCCGATTGAATCCTTCCTCCAGGAGAACGTGCATGCGCATCCACAGTGACAGCTTCACCAACGGCGCCCTGATCCCGGCCGAATTCGCCGGCGGTCACGCCAACGGCTTCGCGCCCAACCGCAATCCGCAGCTGGCCTGGAGCGAGGTGCCTGAGGGCACGCGCGGGTTCGCCCTGGTCTGCGTGGACCCGGACGTGCCGACCGTCGCGGAAACCACCAACCGCCATGACATGGAAGTGCCGGTGGACCAGCCACGCGCGGACTTCTTCCACTGGGTGATGGCAGACATTCCGGCGGACGCGCGCGAACTGGCGGCCGGCAGCTGCAGCGATGGCTTCACCGCCAAGGGCAAGCGTGCGCCGAAAGGCCCCGCTGGCGCGCGCCAGGGTTTGAACGACTACACCGGCTATTTTTCCGGCAATGCCGAGCTGGGCGGCGAATATTTCGGCTATGACGGTCCGTACCCGCCGTACAACGACCTGCGCATGCATCACTACCACTTCCGCCTGTACGCGCTGGATGTGGCCACCCTGCCGGTCAAGGCGGGCTTTACCGGCCAGGAGCTGCTGGCCGCGGTCGAAGGCCATGTGCTGGCCCAGGCCGAATGGGTTGGCACCTATACGCTCAACGCCAAGGTGGCCGCGGGCTGAGCCCTGGAACTTGCGTAGCAAAAAGCCCGCGGATGACCGCGGGCTTTTTTTGTGGTGCGCGATTACTGCGGTCGCCATTCGGGCCGCCACGGGGCGAGGTCAATATGCCCCGGCATTGCTTGCGGGCGCCGGTCGGTCGCTCAGGCGCCGCTGGGCAGGAACAGCAGCAGTGCCGCGCCCAGCGCCATGCGATACACCGCGAACGCGGTGAAGCGGTGGCTCTGGATGTAGCCCAGCAGCCACTTCACCGCGATGAAGGCGGTCACCGCACTGGCCACGAACGCCACCGCGAACAGGCCCCACGGCTCATGCGCGGCCTGCCCGGAGCGCACCACGTCGATCAGCTCGTAGCCACTGGCGGCGAACATCGTGGGGATGCCCACCAGGAACGCGAACTCGGTGGCCGACGAACGGCGGGTGGTGCCGGCCAGCAGCGCCACGAAGATGGTCGCCGCCGAGCGCGACGTGCCCGGGAACACGCCCGCCACGACCTGCGCGATACCGACCAGGATGGCCACCGTCCAGGTAATGCGGGCGCGCTCGCCCAGGGTCAGCGCGCGACGGCCGGCGAAGTATTCGGCCGCGATCATCCAGATGCCGCCGATCACCAGCGCCCAGGCGATCGGCGTGACGGTTTCAGGGAGCTGGAAGCCGAGCTTCTTCACCACCAGGCCCAGGACCGCGGTCACCAGGAAGGCCACTGCCAGCTTCATGGCATAGCCGCGCGGCGTGTCGCCATCGATGGTGGCCAGTGCGCTTTGGTCCGGCTTCAGGAAGCCGTGCGCCAGCTGCAGCAGGCGCTGGCGGTAGATCAGGACGACCGCCAGGATCGCGCCGGCCTGGATGCCGATGTTAAACAGGTCGCTGCGGTGGCCCAGCCAGCGCTCGGCAATGAGCAGGTGGCCGGTGCTGGACACGGGCAGGAATTCGGTGAGGCCTTCAAGGATGCCAAGCAACAGTGCAGCGAACAGTTCGGACATGGGGAGTAGGCGAAGCGGGGGGGATCGAAAAGAATACGATGGTTTCGAAATGCACGTCATTGGTGCAAATTGAAATGATGTTCCCTTCATTGGTGCATTTCGAGAGGGTCGGGCGGGGTGTGTTTCAAGTAAAAACAATGAGTTATGCAGATTTTGGAGTTGGCACGCGCTTTGCGATACCCCTGTCACACATTCCACATCACCACCGATTCGAGGAGCAAAGATGTCCGTCGACAAAGTCGAAAAGCTGATCAAGGATTCCAAGGCCGAGTTCGTCGACCTTCGCTTCGTTGACCTGCGCGGCGTGGAGCAGCACGTCACTTTCCCGATCAACATCGTCGAGCCGGGCCTGTTCGAAGAAGGCAAGATGTTCGATGGCAGCTCGATCAGCGGCTGGAAGGGCATCAACGAGTCGGATATGGTCCTGATGCCGGATGCCGACACCGCCTACCTGGATCCGTTCTACGCCGATCCGACGATCAACATCACCTGCGACGTGCTGGACCCAGCCACCATGACCCCGTACTCGCGCTGCCCGCGCGGCGTGGCCAAGCGGGCCGAGGCCTACCTGAAGTCCAGCGGCATCGCCGACGTGGCGTTCTTCGGCCCGGAGCCGGAGTTCTTCATCTTCGATTCGGTCCGCTTCTCCAACGAGATGGGCAACACCTTCTTCAAGGTCGATTCCGAGGAAGCAGCCTGGAACACCGGCGCCAAGTACGAAGGCGGCAACAGCGGCTACCGTCCGGGCGTGAAGGGCGGCTATTTCCCCGTCCCGCCGACCGACTCGCTGCACGACATCCGTGCTGAAATGGTCAAGACGCTGGAGCAGGTGGGCATCGCCACCGAAGTGCACCACCACGAAGTGGCCACTGCCGGCCAGTGCGAGATCGGCACCAAGTTCAACTCGCTGGTCAAGAAGGCCGATGAGCTGCTGGCGATGAAGTACATCGTCAAGAACGTCGCCTTCCGCAACGGCAAGACCGCCACCTTCATGCCCAAGCCGATCGTTGGCGACAACGGCAGCGGCATGCACGTGCACCAGTCGCTGTTCAAGGGCGGCAGCAACCTGTTCAGCGGCGACGGCTACGGCGGCCTGTCGCAGATGGCGCTGTGGTACATCGGCGGCATCTTCAAGCATGCCAAGGCGATCAATGCGTTCGCCAACTCGGGCACCAACAGCTACAAGCGCCTGGTCCCGGGTTTCGAAGCGCCGGTGATGCTGGCCTACTCGGCCCGTAACCGCTCGGCCTCGTGCCGCATTCCGTGGGTGTCCAACCCGAAGGCGCGCCGCATCGAGATCCGCTTCCCCGATCCGCTGCAGTCCGGCTACCTGACCTTCACCGCGCTGATGATGGCCGGCCTGGATGGCATCAAGAACCAGATCGACCCGGGCGAAGCATCCGACAAGGATCTGTACGACCTGCCGCCGGAAGAAGAGAAGCTGATCCCGCAGGTCTGCTCCAGCCTGGACCAGGCCCTGGAAGCGCTGGACAAGGACCGCGAGTTCCTCAAGGCCGGTGGTGTGTTCACCGACGATCTGATCGATGGCTACATCGACCTGAAGATGCAGGAAGTCACCAAGTTCCGCGCGGCGACCCACCCGCTCGAATACCAGCTGTACTACGCCAACTGAGCAACCGCGGCGATGGCGGCGGATCTCCCCTCCCACCCTCCGCCATCGTCGCACTTTTTCTCCTCGCACCGTCTTGCCGATCGATGGTGCGTGACGCAGGACTGGGGTGATCGCGCACGCAGTACGCAGGACCGGGGAAAGCAAAAGGTGGGCACCCATGGGCCGCAACGCCCTCCCTCCCATGCCGAGCAGCGGGCCCTTGCCCCGTCTGTCCGGCGCGGCCCATGGGTGGCTCCACGAATGGCACTGGCGCGGGGATGCGCCAGGCGCTGGGTAGCAATGCAGCAACGTCGGCCGGCAGCGCCGGTCGTTCCATCCACCATCGGGGAATGTGCATGAAACTGATCACCGCCATCATCCGCCCGTTCAAACTGGACGAAGTCCGGGAGGCGCTGTCGCAGACAGGCGTCTCGGGCATCACCGTTACCGAAGTCAAAGGCTTCGGACGGCAGAAGGGCCACACCGAGTTGTACCGCGGCGCCGAGTACGTCGTCGATTTCCTGCCCAAGATCAAGATCGAAACCGTCGTCACCGACGAGCGCCTGGAGGCTGTGATTGAAGCCATCCAGCAGGCCGCCGGGACCGGCAAGATCGGCGACGGCAAGATCTTCGTGACCTCGATTGACCAGGTCATCCGCATCCGCACCGGCGAAGTCGGCGCCGACGCGCTCTAACCCAACTCGGAGAGAACCCCCATGAAGACTCGTCGTCTGCTCTCCGGGTTGAAGACCCGTTTGCAAGTGGTGTGCCTGGCTGCCGCATTCGGCCTCCTGGCAACTGGTACTGCCTTCTCCGTCGCTGCGCAGGACACCGCTGCGCCAGCCGCCACCGAAGCCCCTGCTGCCGAAGCCCCCGCCGCGGAAGCGCCGGTCGCCGAAGCTCCTGCCGCCGTCGCGCCAGAGGCCGCAGCTGCAGCCGCACCGACCTTCGACCACGGTGACGTGGCCTGGATGTTGACCTCGACCCTGCTGGTGCTGCTGATGGTGGTGCCTGGCCTGGCCCTGTTCTATGGCGGCCTGGTGCGTTCGAAGAACATCCTGTCCATCCTCAGCCAGGTGCTGGTGGTGTTCTCGCTGATCCTGTTGCTGTGGGTGGCCTATGGCTACAGCGCCGTCTTCAGCGAAGGCAATGCGTTCTTCGGCTCGTTCACCAAGTTCGCCTTCCTGAAGGGCTTCACGCCCGACTCGGTCGGCAACACGCCCATCGCGGGCCTGCCCGACTACCTGTTCGTGGCCTTCCAGTCGACCTTCGCCGGCATCACCACCGCGCTGATCGTCGGTGCCTTCGCCGAGCGCATCAAGTTCAAGGCGGTCCTGCTGTTCTCCGCCATCTGGTTCACCCTGAGCTACATCCCGATGGCGCACATCGTCTGGGGTGGCGGCTACCTGGGCGAGATGGGCGCGATCGACTTCGCCGGCGGCACCGTGGTGCACATCAATGCGGGCGTGGCCGGCCTGGTGGGCGCGTACTTCCTGGGCAAGCGCCTGGGCTTCGGCCAGAGTGCGCTGAAGCCGCACAGCGTGCCGTTCACCTACATCGGCGCGATGCTGCTGTGGGTTGGCTGGTTCGGCTTCAACGCCGGCTCGGCCGCAGCGGCCGATACGGTGGCATCGCTGGCCTTCATCAACACGATCCTGGCCACGGCCGCCGCGGTGCTGGGCTGGACGGTGGTGGAAGCCATCTCCAAGGGCAAGCCCTCGGCACTGGGCGCAGCCTCCGGTGCGGTGGCGGGCCTGGTGGGCATCACCCCGGCCTGCGGCACGGTTGGCCCGCTGGGCGCGATCGTGATCGGCCTGGCGGCCGGCGTGATCTGCGTGTGGGGCGTGACCGGCCTGAAGAAGCTGCTGAAGGTCGACGACACCGCTGACGTGTTCGGCGTCCACGGCGTCGGTGGCATCGTCGGCGCGATCCTGACCGGCGTGTTCAGTGCGGCGTCGCTGGGCGGCACCAAGGCGGACCTGGATATCGGGCACCAGGTCTGGGTGCAGGTGGTCAGCGTCGGCTTCACCATCGTCTGGTGCGCCGTGGCCACGGTCATCGCGTTGCTCATCACCAAGGTCGTGTTCGGCCTGCGTGTGAGCGAAGACGCCGAGCGCGAGGGTCTGGACATCACCTCGCACGGCGAATCGGCCTACGAGGCCTGATCCAGCAACCGGACGGCGGCATTGCACTAAGATGGTGCAATGCCGCCCCCGGACTCCGTAACCCCGCTATTCGAAGACCCCGTAGGACCCGTGACCGACGCACCCACCCCGGACGCACTCAGCACACCGGTGGCCTGGGCGGATGCGCAAGGCACCGTCCTTGGCGCCAACGCCGCGTTCGCACGCTGGCTGGGCGTCAGCCCCCGACGTTTGATCGGGCGCCCCCTGGCCGCATTGGAAATGGATGGCGATGCCATGGCCCGTTTCATGGACAACACGGACCGCGATCTGCTGCGCCTGCATCGGGTCGCGCTTGGATTTCCCGGTGAGATGCCGCGCTTTGCCGAAGGCTGGCTGTCGCGTACCGATGCCGGTGGCTGGCTGATGGAAGCCCACCCGGTCGATGATTTTCCCGCGCTGGACCCGGCCCAGGCGCTGCCCAGCGCCCTGGCGGCGGCCCTGCGTGGCCTGGCGCATGAACTGCGCAATCCGCTCGCCGGTCTGAAGGGCGCCGCACAACTGCTGGCGCGCCGCGCCCAGCACCGCAATGACAATGCCGACGAGCGCGAGCTCATCGGCCTGATCGAAGCCGAAGCCGAACGCCTGAACGACTTGCTGGATCGCCTGTTGTCGCCGACCCCGCAGCGGCCGCATGCCTCGCTCAACATCCACGCCGTGCTGGAACGGGTGCTGCGCCTGGCCGAGACCGAAGGCAGCTGGACCGTGCGCCTGCAGCGCGACTACGACCCCAGCCTGCCCGAACTCCACGGCGATGCCGACCGCCTGACCCAGGCGGTCTGGAACCTGGTCGGCAATGCCATGCAGGCTGGCGCGGGCCTGATCACCCTGCGGACCCGGGTCGAACACGGCCTGCGCATCCATGACCAGATGCATGCGCGTGCGCTGCGCCTGGAAATCATCGACGACGGCCGCGGCGTGCCGGAAGAACTGGCCGAGCACCTGTTCCTGCCGCTGGTGTCCGGGCGTGCCGAAGGCAGCGGCCTGGGACTGGCGCTGGCCCAGCAGGTCGCGCGCGAGCATTGCGGCTCGCTGAGCTTCCGTTCGCGGCCGGGCCATACCGTTTTCACTTTGTTGCTGCCGCAGTCGCGCGACGCCGGCGAGGAGGGACACCATGTCCATTGAAGACAGCCAGCGCATCTGGGTGGTCGACGACGACCGCTCCGTGCGCTTCGTCCTGGCCACCGCCCTGCGCGATGCCGGGTACGACGTGGACGGCTTCGACAGCGCCGCCTCGGCCTTGCAGGCCCTGGGCACGCGCGGGGTGCCGGACCTGCTGTTCACCGACGTGCGCATGCCGGGCGAAGACGGACTGAAGCTGCTCGACCGGCTCAAGCATGCGCATCCGCAGCTGCCGGTGATCGTGATGTCGGCCTATACCGACGTGGCTAGCACCGCCGGTGCGTTCCGCGGCGGCGCCCAGGAATTCCTGTCCAAGCCGTTCGATCTGGACGACGCGGTGGCCTTGGCCGCGCGCGCGCTGCCCAGTGTCGAATCCAGCGACGTGGTGCTGCCCGAGGCGATGTCCGGGTCCTATGGCGGCACCCCGGAACTGATCGGCGATACCCCGGCCATGCGCGCGTTGTTCCGCGGCATCGGCCGGCTGGCGCAGGCGCCGCTGTCGGTGCTGGTCACCGGCGAGACCGGCACCGGCAAGGAACTGGTCGCGCGCGCGCTGCACAACGAATCGCCGCGTTCGCGCAAACCATTCGTGGCGCTCAATACCGCGGCCATTCCGGCCGAGCTGCTGGAAAGCGAGCTGTTCGGCCATGAAGCAGGCGCGTTCACCGGCGCCCAGCGCCGCCATCACGGCCGCTTCGAACAGGCCGACGGCGGCACGCTGTTCCTCGATGAAATCGGCGACATGCCGCTGCCGCTGCAGACCCGGCTGCTGCGCGTGCTGGCCGAAGGCGAGTTCTTCCGCGTTGGTGGCCGCGAGCTGATCCGCGTGGACGTGCGCGTGATCGCCGCCACCCACCAGGACCTGGAGGGACTGGTGCGGGCGGGCCGTTTCCGCGCCGACCTGCTGCATCGCCTGGATGTGGTGCGCTTGCAGTTGCCGCCACTGCGTGAGCGGCGCGGTGACGTGCCGCGCCTGGCGGAAAACTTCCTGGCCCAGGCCTGCCTCAAGCTGGGCACGCCGGCCAAGCGCATCGCGCCGTCCGCACGCGACGCGCTGCGCGCACACGATTGGCCCGGCAATGTCCGCGAGCTGGAAAACGTGTGCTGGCGCCTGGCCGCGCTGGCGCCTTCGGACACCATTACCGTCGGTGATGTCGAACAATCCCTGAGCCGGACCACCCAGCCTGCGACGCAAAGCCCGGGCGACTGGGATGCGCTGCTGGGCCTGTGGGCGCGCGCGCGCCTGGCCGAAGGTGCCGAAGGCCTGCATGCCGAAGCGCGTGCACGCCTGGACCGCATCCTGCTGGAAGCGGCACTGCAGTTCACCAACGGGCGCCGTGCCGACGCCGCCGCGCGCCTGGGCGTGGGCCGCAACACGGTCACGCGCAAACTCGGTTCGGGCCGCAAGCGCAACTGATGCCAGTCCCGTGCCGCATCCGGTGTCGGTCGCGATCGCGCGGGCTGCTTTCGCGGCACGCCGGCGCTGACATGATTGTCACAGCGTGACGTCGTGCCTTCATTGCACCTGAACGCCGCCGTCGCTAGCGTTGCCGCCCTGATGCCTGCACACCGTACTTTCCGCCGCCTGTTGACCGTGCCGACCCTGGCGTCCGCACTGGTCCTGGCGGCCTGCAGCAGCGCTCCCGCGCCCAAATCACTTCCGCCCGCAGCACCCGCGGCGGTGGCCACGCCGATGGCGCAGGAAGCACAGGCGATCATGCGTTCGGCGTCGGCCAGCCTGGTCAGCGGCAAGCTCACCCTGACCCCCGTGCAGGGCGGCGTGCGCATCGCCGGTATCGTCGGCGGGTTGCCGGCCTCGGGCCGGTTCGGCTTCCACGTGCATGAAACCGGCGATTGCAGTGCGGTCGATGCCAGCAGCGCGGGCGGTCATTTCAATCCCACCCACCAGCCACATGGCAGCGCCAAGATCGGCGCGCACCACCTCGGCGACATGGACAACATCGTGGCCGACGCCGAAGGCGTGGCCCGCATCGACACCCTCTTGGGTGGCGTGCTGCTGGGCGGGGGCGGGTCGACCGACCTGGTCGGCCGCGCACTGGTCGTGCACGCCAACCCCGACGACTACGCCACCCAGCCAGCCGGCAACGCCGGCCCGCGGGTGGCCTGTGGCGTGATCAAGGTGATCCGCTGACCGCATGCGTTGCCCGCATGCTTTTTCCACCCCGTAATAAGGAGAAGACCCATGCGACTGACCCAGACCCTGCTGTGCGCTGCTACCGTGCTGGCGCTGGCGGCCTGCAGCAAGCCCGAACCCGCCGCCGCACCCGAGGCGGTGACCCCGGAAGCCTCGGCCCCGGCCGCCACGCCAGCACCGGAGGCTGGTGGCATGAGCATGGCCAAGGTCACCCTGAAGCCGACCGAAGGTAACAAGGTGGCTGGCGAACTGAGCTTCATGTCGATGGAAGGCGGCGTGCACGTCACCGGTTCACTGACCGGCCTGAGCCCGGGCGAGCACGGCCTGCACATCCATGAGAAGGGCGACTGCAGCGCACCGGACGGTGCCAGCGCCGGCGGCCACTTCAATCCGGACGGCGTGGAGCACGGCCAGATCACCGCCGAAGTCCACCACGCCGGCGACAGCAACAACATCACCGCCGATGCCGATGGCAACGCGACCGTCAACCAGATGCTGTCCAGCAACGTGGACATCGGCAAGGGCGACAAGTACGACATCGTCGGCAAGGGCGTGATCGTTCACGCCAAGGCCGATGACTACAAGACCCAGCCCACCGGCGATGCCGGCGGCCGCCTGGCCTGCGGCGTGATCGAGGCCGCTCCGGCGATGTGATCCTGCGCTTGCGCCGCCGCGCTGCTGCGTGGGCGTGCGCGGTGCAGAACGAAACAAGGCGCCTTCTGGCGCCTTGTTTCGTTCCGGGCTTCAGTGCGAAGCGCGTGTCAGCCGTTCAGATGCGCGCACAGGTCGCCATCGTCCGGGCAATGGGCGAACGTGACCGGGATGCCGTGGGCTTCGAGCACCGCGGCCAGCTGCCGCTGACGCATCAGGTAATGCTCGTAGCTGCGTGCCAGGCGTTCGGGATCCTCGGTCGGCGGCGTGTTGCGCTTCTTCCAGGCGGCGGTGTCCAGCAGCGCCATGCGCACCTCGCCGTCGGCGTAGCGCAGCAGCGGTTCGGGTGGTGCGTCGAGCCACTGTTCGTCTTCCGGGGCCAGCAGCGCGGTTTCGATCACCGGCCACAGGCCTTCCAGGTTCTGGTGCTGGTATTGCAAGGCCATCATCGCGGCCAGGTCGTGCAGGGTCATGAAGCGCACGTGCTCGACCTTCGCACCCAGCCCATCCTGCAGTTGCAGGGCAGTATCGGCGCCGGCCATGCCGCGTTCGATGAGGACTTCTTCCAGCGCTTCGCCCACCGCATCGACATCGGCCGGCGTGCCGCTGAGCAGGAACGGCAGCACCCGCAGCGCGCCGCCGACCAGGTCCGGATCGGCCTGGAACGGCAGCGGCACCGCGCCATCGGCCGCGGCACCGAAGGCGATCACGCGCGGCCCCTGATCGCGGCCCGGCGCGCGCTGGCGCAGTTCGTCCAGCCGGCGATGCAGCGGCCAGCCCGGCCGCAGGGCTTCGGCCGGGTCGAAATGGGCGGCCGCCAGGGTCAGCTCCAGCGTGGTGACCTGCGGAACCAGGCCGATCAGGTCGCGGGCGATTTTCTCCGCCAGCGTGCCGGCATCCTGCTGGGACAGGGCCGCAACCCGCGGCGGTGCGCCGCCGGCCAGTTCCAGTGCCACCAGTCCCATCACCTGCGCGGTTTCGTGTGCTTGCGTCATGCGGTTTGCTTGCCTGCGTGCCAAAGACGGTGCGTGTGGCGCCATTCTATCCAGCCCGGGCCCGGGAGCCGTGACACGCCATCCACGCGCGTCATTCACGCGCCCACGCGCAAGGTCGAGACAGACGATGGCCGCCACCGGGTCGCGCCGCTACACTTCGCCATACGCCTGCGCATGCGCAGACCCTCCTCTTCGAACACGGCTGTCCACCGAGGTCCTTCCATGTCAGCACCCCGTCCCGTCGCCATCCTCGGCGGCGTCCGCATTCCGTTCTGCCGCCAGAACACCGCCTATTCGGATGTCGGCAACCTGGGCATGTCGGTCCGCACGCTGGGGGCGCTGGTCGAGCGCTTCGGCCTGCATGGCCAGGCGCTGGGTGAAGTGGCGATGGGCGCGGTCATCAAGCACGCCAGCGACTGGAACCTGGGCCGCGAAGCGGCGCTGTCGTCGGGCCTGTCGGCACTGACACCCGGTATCACCATGCAACGTGCCTGCGGCACCAGCCTGGACACCATTGCCTACATCGGCAACAAGATCGCGCTGGGCCAGATCGAATCGGGCATCGGCGGCGGTTCGGATTCCACCTCCGACGTGCCGATCGTCTATGGCAAGAAGCTGCGCGCGCGCCTGCTGGCGGCCAACCGTGCCAAGACGCCGAAGGACAAGGCCCGGGCGCTGCTGAAGGGCTTCAAGTTCTCCGAGCTCAAGCCCGAGTTCCCCGGCGTGGGCGAGCCGCGCACCGGCAAGTCGATGGGCGAGCACTGCGAGGACATGGCCAAGGAGTGGAACATCTCGCGCGATTCGCAGGACGAATGGGCGGTGTCCTCGCACCAGAAGCTGGCCGCCGCTTACGAGCGCGGTTTCTTCGATGACCTGGTCGTGCCGTTCCGCGGCGTCAGCCGCGACAACATCCTGCGTCCGGACACCTCGCTGGAAAAACTGGCCACGCTCAAGCCGGCGTTCGACAAGGCGTCCGGGCGCGGCACGCTGACCGCGGCCAATTCCACGCCGCTGACCGATGGTGCCGCCGCGGTGCTGCTGGCCAGCGAGGCATGGGCCGCGGCCCACGGCCACACCCCGCTGGCCTACCTGAAGGACGTGCAGAGCGCGGCGGTGGACTTCGTCCACGGCGAAGGCCTGCTGATGGCCCCGACCGTGGCCGTGCCGCAGATGCTGGCGCGCCATGGCCTGACCCTGCAGGACTTCGACATCTACGAGATCCACGAAGCGTTCGCCGCGCAGGTGCTGTGCACGCTGCGCGCCTGGGAGAGCGAGGACTACTGCACCAACCGCCTGGGCCTGCCCGGACCGATGGGCCGGATCGATCCGGCCAAGATCAACCCGAACGGTTCATCGCTGGCGGCCGGTCATCCGTTCGCCGCCACCGGTGCACGCATCATCGGCACCGTCGCCAAGGAACTGGCCCAGCGCGGCGGCGGCCGTGCGCTGGTGTCGATCTGCACCGCGGGCGGCATGGGCGTGGTGGCGATCGTCGAACGCTGAATGATCCGGTCGGCGTGTTGATCCGCTGACCAGAATTCGGCAACGCCGTCGGGCATTCAGGCGGCGGTGGGCCGTGGCGAGGGCGCATCATGGCCTGCGTTTCCCCTCCCCACTGACAGTGAGTACGCGCCGCGATCCGCGGCGCGCCCGTATCGCTTTGAACGAATCTTCCGTATCCGCACCGGCGGGTGCTGCGGTGGCTGCCGATGGTCCGGTCACCCGGCGCGTGCTGGGCATCGTGGTCTTCAACTTCATCATCTATGCCTGCGTCGGGCTGCCGCTGGCGGTGGTGCCTGGCTATGTGCACACCACGCTGGGCTACGGCACGGTGCTGGCGGGACTCGCGGTGAGCCTGCAGTACGTGGCGACCCTGCTCAGCCGCACCTTCGCTGGCAGGGTGTGCGATGTGCGCGGACCGCGGACCTCGGTGTTGTACGGGTTCATCGCCTGCGCAGGCGCAGGTGCGCTGACCTTTGCGGCGGCCATGAGCGTGGCCTTGCCGGTGGCGAGCATGGCGCTGCTGTTCGTCGGACGGCTGCTGCTGGGCTGCGGTGAAAGCCTGGTCACCACCGGCACGATCACCTGGGGCATCGGTGCGGTGGGTGCGCAGCACACCGGGCGGGTGATCTCGTGGAATGGCGTCACCACCTACGGCGCGCTGGCGGTATCGGCACCGGTGGGCGTGTGGTTGGTGGGGCGTTTCGACTTCTTCATGATCGGCACGCTGACCTCCGTGCTGGCCGTGGGCGCCTTCATCGGGGTGTGGTTGCGGCGTGGCGTGGAGACCGTGCCCGGCGAGCGCATCCCCGCGCGCCAGGTGCTGGCCAGGATGCTGCCGTTCGGCGTGTGCCTGGGGCTGGGTTCGATCGGCTTTGGTGCGATCACCGCGTTCATCGCGCTGTATTACGGCGACCGGCATTGGGCCGATGCGGCGCTGGCGGTGACGATGCTGGGCGTGACCTTCGTGACGACGCGACTGGTATTCCCCAATGCGATCACGCGCTACGGCGGCTACCGGGTGGCGGTGGTATCGCTGGCGGTGGAAGCGGCCGGGCTGCTGATGATCTGGTGGGCGCCGCAGCCGCTGTATGCGGCCCTGGGTGCGGCGGTGACCGGGGCGGGCTTCGCGCTGGTGTTTCCGTCGCTGGGCATGGAAGCGGTGCGCCGGGTGTCCGACAGCAACCGTGGCACCGCGCTGGGCATCTACTCGCTGTTCCTGGACATGGCGCTGGCGATCACCGGCCCGTTGGCCGGCCTGTTGGCGGCGCAGGTGGATTTCGGCGCGATCTACCTGGTGGCGTGCATCGCGGCGTTGGGCGCGGCCGGCCTGAGCCTGCTGCTGGCGCGGCGGCATGTCGCGCTGAAGTAGCGCGGGGCGCGTTCGACGCGTCGAGGCTCGAACGGCGCCAACCCCGTTGCGGTGGGCCGTGCGTTTGCAGCTTCCAGTTCTCCAACTGGATGCTGTGCCATGAAGGCTTTCCCCGAACGCGTGGTCCGTTGTGTGGTGGTGTTGCCCCTGCTGCTGGTGGCCTGCGCGCGCCAGCCTGGTGCCGCGCAGGCGGCCGATGCCGCAGCGATGGCGACCGGCGCTGCCGCGCCGATGGCCGAGGATGCATTCGCGCCACCGGCCCCGCCCGCCCCGATGATGTTGGCACGGGCGGCGCCGCGTCCGGCATCGGAGCCAGTGCCGGTGTCGCCTGAGCAGCTCGCCTCGTCGGCCAATGCCTACACCGACGGCCAGCGACGTTTCGTGCGCACCGCCGATGCGCGTTTCCGGGTGCGCGATACCTACGCCGCGGCGCTGGCGATCGAGGACCTGGTCGCGCGCCAACATGGCTTTGTCGTGCTCAACGACATCAACGCGCACGTGCTCGACACCCGGCAGCGCTCCATCGGCCACCAGCGCCTGCTGGAAGTGGCCGAATACACCGTCAACGGCACGCTGACCGTGCGCGTGCCCAGCGAGAACACCCAGGCACTGCTGCGGGCGATGGCCGCGCAGGTGGAGTTCCTGGATGCACGCCGCTTCCAGGCCGACGATGTGCAGTTCGACCTGCTGGCCCAGACGCAGGCCGAGCGCCGCGATGCACAGGCCGAACAGGAACTGGGCCAGGCGAGCGCACGCAATGCGCGTGCGGACCAGCTGGTGGCGGTGATCGAATCACGCCGCCAGGCGCGCGAGCGCCGTGACGGTGCGCTGGTGGAGCAGCGCCGCACCGAAGACCGTATCGCCTTCAGCACGCTGACGTTTTCGCTGTACCAGCCGTCGATGATTCGCCGCACCGAATTGCCGGATGTAGCGGCGGTGCTGGATGACAATGCACCGTCGTTCCTGTGGCGGCTGGGGCAGTCGCTGCGCGGTGGCTGGGAAGGCGCGCAGGCGCTGGCGTTGCGGCTGGCGCTGGCCTGGCCGTTGTGGCTGGTGCTGGCGGCCGTGGCGCTGGGGGTGCGTGCCGGACTGCGCCTGCTGCGCAGGCGCGCGCCGCGTTGAGGCCTCAGCCGCGCAGGTGCGGCAGGCCGTGCTCGTCGCGCGTTTCGGACACGGCGTGGTCGTGGATTTGCTGACGCAGGTCACGACCCGGCAGTGCCGCGGCGGATTCGCCACGATGGCTGGACAGCGCGTTGGCATAGCTGCGGCGGGCCAGCAGTTCATCGCCATCGGCGGCGTGGCCGTGGCCAAGTTCTTCCCAGGCATCGGCGCCGGCGCCCTGGGCGAGGGCGCGATGCAGGAAGTCCTGCGCCTGTGGCCATTGGCCCTGCTGCCGGGCCAGCTGGGCCAGCGACAGCAGCAGCGCCGGGCTGTCGGGATGGCCGTGCAGCCAGCGCTGGGCGCTGGCGCGGCGTGAATCCAGCTTGCCCACCGGCAGTCGTCCGTACAGCGCGATCAGGCCTTCGTCCCAGCGGCTGTCCAGCGCGTGTTCCAGCGCGTGGGTCGCGGCATCGTCCCAGCGCAGTGCGGCGGCGCGTTCGGCATAGGCGGCTACGACGTCGGCGTCGGTGCGCAGAGGCTTGGGCAGGGCTTCCCAGCGTTCGGCCAGCACGTTGGCGTCATTGGCCTGTTGCAGCGACTGCGTGGCCAGGCGCGTCTCCAGGCTGGCGTATGCGGCGGTCGACAAGGCCTTCTGCTGGCGCAGCGGACCCAGCAGGCCCCAGGCATCGCCTGCACGGCCGACCTGGGCCAGGGCTTGCGCCCGCAGCGCCAGGCCGCGCGGTGGCAGTGGCTGGGCATCGGGCGCATCGAGTGCGACCAGGGCCTGGGCGGGCTGGGCGCTGGCCAGGGCATCTTCGGCCAAGAGCAGGGCGTGGGCGGTGGCGCTGCGTTCGGACAGCGCCTGCAGATGGCGTTCGACCGCCGGTGCGTCATCGCGGGCCTGCGCGGCGCGGACTGCGGCGGTGCGGGCGATGACGCCGACCTCACTGTCCTGGGCGGCGCGGTCCAGCTGCTTTTCGGCGCGCTGGTAATGGCCGTGCTGCAGCGACTCCAGGCCTTCGATCAGTTGGGCGCGGGCGCGCTTGCGGCGATGCCGGCCCCAGGCGCGGAACGGCAGGGTGAGCAGGGTCCACACGATCCACAGCACCAGCGCGGCGGCGATCAACGCCAGGATCGCGCCGGGCAGGCTGGCATTGACGTCGTAGCCGCCGACGCGGACGAACACCTCGCCCCAGTCGCGGACTTCTTCGTGCGACAGCCATTGCGCGCCGAGGACACCCACGGCCACCAGCACCAGCAGGACAAGGGCGATGCGCAGGGTCTTCATGGGGTGTCTCCGGTGCCCGGGTTGGCGTCATGCGCGCGCGCTGCAGGCAGTGGCGTCGGCGCGGCTGGCCTGCTGCGCACGGACTGCAGCAGGCGCAGGGTGCTGCCCTGCGCCGGCAGGTCGGGCTGCAGCGGCAGCGCGGCGATCTGGCCGAACTGTTTTTCCACTGCGCTGGCCTGCGGCGAGGCGGGCCACAGCCGCGGCAGCCACGCCGCGGCGCGTGTCATCGCGCCCTGGAATGCTGGCCGGTCGTTGCGCTCCAGCGCGGCCCGGGCCAGGGTCAGTTCCAGCTGCAGGGCGTTTTCGAACGCGGCGCGCTGGGCCGGGGCCACCGCCACGCGGGTGCCGCTGGGGCGCACGTCGATCAGCGGCGAGAGGATCCGCTGCCAGCTCGGGCGCGTGGTGTCTTCGACGGTGGCCTTCCGTGGCAGCTGTGCCAATGCGGCCGAGGCTTCGGTCAGCTGCGCGTCGGCCTTCGCTTGCGGGCCATCGCCGAGTTGTTCGACCGCGGCCCGCTCCTGTTCCAGCGCCTGCTTGACGTTGAGCAGGCGCGGATCGTCCAGGCCGTGCAGGGTGTCGGCGGCCAGGGCATAGGCCTGGCGTGCGCCGGGCAGGTCGCCGGCGATGGTCAGGCGTTGCGCGGCCAGGTGCAGTTCCAGCTCGGCCTGGTCCAGGCGCAACGCGGCAACGCCCTGATGGGTCGAGTCGACTAGCTTGGCCACGCTGTCTTCCAGCAGTGCACCGCGCTGGCTCAGGCCCAGGACTTCATCGCGCAGCACGCGGTTGGTGGCGGCCGCATCCTGGATGCGTTCGCCCTGCGCGTGCTGGTCGCGACGCAGCGTGTCCAGTCGCTGTTCCAGCGCACCGAGCTGCTGCTGGGCCTGGTTCTGTTGGCGTGCATTCCAGGCCTGCCATTGCGACCAGCCATACCAACCCGCAGCAGCGATCGCGGCCAGCAATACCACGCCCAGGAGCAAGGGCATGACGCTGCGGCGCGGTCGGTCGGATGGATCGCGGTCGGCAAGGACGTCGTTCAAAGCGGGTACTCCGGGGAAACGTGCGGGGCGTGGATGGCGCGCCGCGGCATGCTAACGGATGCGATGTGAGAACCAGGCGTTCGCCGCGAGCATCAGCTGCGATGGGCGCGGCCCCTGCGCCTGCACGACATCTGCGAAACCTTCCTGCTTTGTGAGTGCGGACAGGCGCGCGCTGGCGGTGATCGCCGCGCAGGCACGCAGGCGTTGGGCGGCTTGTGGGGGCAGCTGCTGCAGCGCTTGCTGCAGGGCGCCGCTGCTGGTGATGGCCACGCAGGCTGGCTGGACCAAGGCTTCAAGGTGCTGGACCGCCGCTGGCGGCAGGGTGATGGACAGGCGCTCATAGACTTCGGCCAATCGCACACTGGCACCGCGCGCTTCCAATGCCGGCGCCAGCACGCCGCGACCGTCCGGTGCGGTGATCAGTCCAAGGGTTCGGCCATGCAGATCGGCCAGCGCCGGCAGCGACAGCAGGCCTTCGCTGTCCATGCGCGTTGGTGCGATGGCCCGGGCAATGCCGGCGCGGTGCAGGGCCAGGCGCGTGCCTGCACCGGTGGCGATCCAATCCTGGGTGGCGCGTGCTTCCAATGGCTGCAGCGTCGCGGCGAAACGCACGGCGGCAGGGCTGGTGAACAGCACGACATCGGCCATCAGCGCGGCCTGCAGCGCGTTGCGAGTGCTGGCGTCCCGGCGCGGCGCCAACGCCCAGGGCGATAGCGCGATCACGCCGGCCTGCATGCGTGCGGCGGCGCGGCGTAGCGCCGCATGTTCCCCCTGCGGTCGCAGCGAGATGACGTACCATGCGCGCGCTTTGTCCAGACCCATGGCTACGAAGAATACGTGATGGACCTCGATGCCTTGCTCGTTCCTCTGCGCGCCACCTGTGCGGCCATGCCGCCGCTGACGGCGATGCAGCTGTCGCTGCGCCACTTCGATGGCGAACGGCTGCAGGTGGAGGCG
This sequence comes from Pseudoxanthomonas sp., assembly GCF_027498035.1. Taxonomy (NCBI): domain Bacteria; kingdom Pseudomonadati; phylum Pseudomonadota; class Gammaproteobacteria; order Lysobacterales; family Lysobacteraceae; genus Pseudoxanthomonas; species Pseudoxanthomonas sp. Next base: position 2,472,930 of record NZ_CP114978.1, on the reverse strand, counting down.
CCGCTGGCGGCGAACGTCAATGACAAGGGCACCGCGTTCGGTGGCAGCCTCAGCGGGCTGATGACCATCGCCGGCTGGGGGCTGGTCACGCTCAAGCTGCAGCAGGCGGGTTTCGACGCCGAGGTGTACGTGGCTGACAGCACCGTGCACTACCGCGCGCCGCTGTTGTCGGATCTGCACGCCGAGGCGTGGCTGGATCCGGACACACGCTGGGAGGATTTCGTCGACACCTTCCGTCGCCGCGGCAAGGCGCGTGCGCAGCTGCGGGCTCAGGTCCTGCTGCCTGAAGGTGGCGTGGCCGCCGAGTTGTCCGGCCGCTACGTGGCCCTGGTCAAAGGGTAGGATGCGGACCAGAAGCCAAGGGGACGATCGACGTGGGACGACTTTTCTGGATGACGCTGGCCGTCCTGCTGCTGGTGAGCAGCGCCCTGCCGGCGCAGGCGGCGAGCAACCGCGCCAAGCAGCGCAAGCTGACCGATACGCAGACGCTGTTCACCAAGGCGATGCGCTGGGGCGAGTTCGAACAGGCCTGGAGCGTGGTCGACCCGAAGGCGCGTGAATCGCGCGGGCTGACGGGGCTGGAGCTGTCGCGCTACAAGCAGGTGGAAGTCACCGGCTACAGCGAGATCGGCAGCATGAGCGAGCCGGACGACATCGTGGTGCGCGTGATCGAGATGCGCGTGGTCAACCGCAACACCATGGCCGAACGCACTCTGCGCGTGCGCGAACGCTGGCGCTGGGACGAGGCCGACGGCCAGTGGTGGTTGCAGGACGGCCTGCCCGACCTCTGGCAGGGGCAATAACGGAACCATCCGCCGGGGCGGCACGTCCCGGACAGCGCGCTGTGCGACAATCGCCGGCCTTTTCACGCCTACCGACCTTCTTCTGCCGTGAACTTCGAACAACTCAAGGCGTTCGCCGCCGACAACGCCATGCTTTCGATGGCCCTGGTGGGCCTGACGCTCGCGATCATCGTGACCGAAATCATGCGTCTGTTCCGCGGCTACACCGGCCTGCGCCCGGCCCAGCTGACTGCGCTGGTCAACAGCGAGAACGCGCTGGTGCTGGACCTCTCGGCCAGTGGTGAATTCGAGAAGGGCCACATCCCCGGCAGCAAGAACCTGGCGGGCAAGTTCGATCCCAAGCACAAGCTGCTGGCCGGTGCGGGCGAACGCCCGGTGGTGCTGGTCTGCCGCAGCGGCCAGACCGCGCCAGGCGCCGCGGCCCAGCTGAAAAAAGCCGGTTTCACCAAGGTCTACGTGCTCGATGGCGGCGTCGCCGCCTGGCAGGCCGCCGACCTGCCGCTGGTCAAGGGCCGCGCCTGACCGCTGAACAGGCCTGATCGCGCGCCTGCCCTTGAACCGGGCCGGACGCGCCGCCACCCCATGCAATAATCCCGGGTTTTCCGCCCATCACTGCAACGCATTCCGGAGTACACGATGTCCGACGAGATCACCAACGGCGCCACCGAGGCTGCCAACCAGGCCACCGGCCCGAACTTCACCGTCGAGAAGATCTACGTCAAGGACGTGTCTTTCGAAGTGCCCAGCGCCCCGGGGATCTACTCCGAGAACATCGCGCCGGAGCTCAACCTCAACCTCAACCAGCGCGTCCAGCGCCTGGCCGAGAATGCCTTCGAAGTGGTCCTGGGCGTGACCCTGACCTGCAAGGCCGGCGACAAGACCGCCTATGTGGCCGAAGTGCAGCAGGCTGGCGTGTTCGGCCTGGCCGGTTTCGACCCGCAGACCATCGACGCGCTGCTGGGGACTCAGTGCCCGAGCATCCTGTTCCCGTACGTGCGCCAGCTGCTGAGCGACCTGATCCAGGCCGGTGGTTTCCCGCCGTTCTTCCTGCAGCCGATCAACTTCGACGGCCTGTATGCCGAGACGCTGCGCCAGCGTGCACAGCAGGGCCAGCAGGGCATCATCGAAAACGACCCGCCGGTCGGCAACGTCTGAGTCTTGATGCTGCCTGTGCTAAAGCTTGGTCCCCTGGACCCACGTCGGGGGACGAAATGAAAGTGTTGAAAGTCGCGGTACTCGGTGCCGGTTCCTGGGGAACCGCACTGGCTGCACTGATCGCACGGCACGGCCACCAGGCCGTGCTGTGGGGTCGCGATGCGGCAGTGGCCCACGCCATCGATACCGCCCACGAGAATCCGCGCTATCTGCCGGGGATTCCACTTCCAGAAAACCTGCGCGCCACCACCGACATGGCCGCGGCCGTGGCCGGTGCCGACCAGGTGCTGGTCGTGGTGCCTTCGCATGCCTTTACCGAAACGCTGCGCGCGCTGGCGCCGCTGCTGCCGGCCGGCGTGGGCGTGAGCTGGGCGACCAAGGGCTTCGAGCCGGGGTCGAGCCGGTTCCTGCATGAAGTGGCCGAAGACGTGCTGGGCACCAACGTGCCGCTGGCCGTGGTCACCGGCCCGTCCTTCGCCAAGGAAGTCGCGCAGGGCCTGCCCACCGCGCTGACCATCCACGGCGCCGACGAGGCGTTCTGCCAGCAGGTCGCCGACGTGATGCACGGCCCCGCGTTCCGCGCCTACACCGGCAACGACATGGTCGGCGCCGAACTCGGCGGGGCAATGAAGAACGTGCTGGCGGTGGCGACCGGCGTGGCCGACGGCATGGGCCTGGGCCTGAACGCCCGTGCCGGCCTGATCACCCGCGGCCTCAACGAAATGCTGCGGTTGGCCGCGGCGATCGGTGCGCGCCCGGAGACCCTGATGGGGCTGGCCGGCCTGGGCGACCTGGTCCTGACCAGCACCGGCGATCTGTCGCGTAACCGCCGCCTGGGCCTGGCCTTGGGTCGCGGCCAGTCGATCGAGGAAGCCGTGCGCGAAATCGGCCAGGTGGTCGAATCGGTGCAGACCGCCGATGAGGTCATGCGCCAGGCGCGCAAGCACGGCATCGACCTGTCGATCACCGAGGCGGTGAGCGATGTCCTGCATGGCGATATCACTCCGCGTGATGCGCTGGAGCGCCTGCTGGCCCGCGAGCAGAAGCCGGAGTATCCGGAAACCCTGTTCAAGGACAGCGCAGGCTGACGTCGCTGAGGGCAGTCCGGACGGCAGCCCTGTCCGATAGCCAATAAGAAACCCGCGCCCTGCGCGGGTTTCTTATTGGCTGCCCTCACTGCCTGGTGGAGCAAGGTCCTGGCAACCGAGGTCATCGGCATCGAAGGGCTGGCCTCGACATCCGGGTTCAAGCGCCAATCGGCTGCCGGTCAATCTTGGCGGATTCAGACCATGATCCGCAGCGACTCCGCAGGTGGTTGCTGGATCAGCCGATCCAGCTTGCGCAGGGCGGAAGTGAGTTCGGCACGCGTGGTCACCGCGCCCAGCGAGATGCGGATCGCGTCGTATGGTGCGGCGCCATGCAGGGCGAAGGCGGAGGAGGGTGCCACGGTCAGGCCTTCGCGCTGGGCGGCGCGTGCAAACGCATCGGCGTTCCAGTGTGGCGGGAGTCGATGCCATAGATGGACGCCATCGCAGGGGTCTTCGTGAAGCCCGGACAGTGCATGGCGTGCGATGGCGCGTCGTTCCCTGGCTTCTTTCTGCACGGCTTGCAGGAGCTGCTGCGCGGTGCCGTCCAGGATCCACTGGGTCACCATGGAAATCAGCAGCGGTGCCGACATCAGGCTGATGGAGCGGAGCGCTGCAAGGAACGCCTGGGGATCAACCTGTGGCGGTAGTCGCAGGTACGCAGTGCGCAGACCCGGGCTGAGGCATTTGGACAGCGTGGCGATGTAGCAGGTCTGGCCAGGGGCGATCGCGGCCAATGGCGGCGGGGCCTGCTCGGCAAGCAGCCAGTAGGGATCGTCCTCCAGCACGATCAGATCCAGCCCGGATGCGACCTTGGCAAGCGCGTTCCGGCGATCGAGCGGGATCGTGTGGCCGGTTGGGTTCTGTGCGGTCGGGTTGAGATACACCACGCGCACGCCGTGCTCGCGGTGCGCCGCTTCCAGGCCGTCCGGCGTCATGCCGTCCGCATCTGTCCCGATGGTGACCACGCGGCGGCCCAGGGTCTGGGTCGCGAGCAGCAGCCCGGGATAGATGAGTGGCTCGCAGCCAATGGCATCGCCCGGGGCCGTCAGGGTCATGATCAAGGCGGCGAGCGTGGCCTGGGCGCCAGGGCAGGCGATCACCTGTCCCGGGAAGTCCGGTCCCAGCATCTGCTGCAGCCAGCGTCGGCCCGCCTCCTGATCGGCAACGCTGCCACCACCGAGGTGATAGGTCATCAATCTGGGCGCTTCGCTGCGGACCAGCACCTGGGACAGTCCATACCGCAACAGATCCATCAGGTTGATCCCCGCAGGCGCGGGCGGGATGTTCATGCTCAGGTCGACGATCTGGTCGAACTCGACCTTGGGCGGCGCGACGAAGGTGCCCTGTGGCCCGCGCGTGTCGACCAGTCCTCGCTTGCGGCACTCCTGGTAGGCGCGGCTGACCGTGGTGAGGTCCAGCCCCAGCGCGTCAGCCAGGGTGCGCTGGGCCGGCATCCGCTCCCCGGGGAGCAGGACGCCGTCGGCAACGGCTGCTTCGAGCGCGGACACGATCCGCAGGTAGCGCGGGCCCGACGCGGACGCGAATCCGGCCAGCCAGCCCAGGGGCGTCTTCATTGACGAAATCCAGTCATAAAAATATCCATGTATGGATCTTGCATGCTTCTAGCATCGCGCCTGCAACGGAAGAGTCCGTACAAGAGCAGGTCCGTAAGGGACATGCAAGCCAATATGCCGGCGTCTGGATCCAGGACGGGTCCTTGCGTGGCACCTAGATAGCGAAGCCATGTTGATCCCACGACGCAAGTCCGGCCCCGGGCCGATACGCGCAACCGCCACCACACGCCTGCGGCGTGTCACCCAGGGAACGGCGGCGCTGCTGCTGCCCTTGCTCAGCGGCTGCAGCCTTGAACTGATGAATCCCAAGGGGGCCATCGGCGAGCACGAGAAGTCCCTGATCCTGCTGGCCTTGGCGCTGATGCTGATGGTGGTGGTGCCGGTGATCGTGCTGACGCTGTATTTCGCCTGGCATTACCGCGAGACCAACGAAAAGGCCACCTACGCCCCGAAGTGGTCGCATTCGACCGCCATCGAAATCGTGGTGTGGTCCATTCCCTGCCTGATCGTGACCGTGCTGGCCGTGCTGATCTGGCGCTCGACCCACGACCTGGATCCCTACAAGCCGATCGCGCACGACAAGCCGGCGCTGAACGTGGAAGTGGTGGCGCTGAACTGGAAATGGTTGTTCATCTACCCCGACCAGGGCGTGGCATCGGTCAACCAGCTGGTGCTGCCGGTCGACCAGCCGGTCGCTTTCAAGATCACCGCCGAGTCGATCATGAACTCGTTCTTCATCCCGCAGCTTGGCAGCCAGATCTACGCCATGGCCGGCATGCAGACCCAGTTGCACCTGATCTCCGACACGCCGGGCGATTACGCAGGCATGTCCGCCTCCTACAGCGGCGCCGGGTTCTCCGACATGCATTTCCGTGCACTGGTGAAGCCGCAGGCCGAGTTCGAGCAGTGGCTCGCCAGCGCCAAGGCCTCGCCTTACAAACTCGACGCACAGACCTTCACCGCCCTGGAACAGCCGAGCACCGGCGCTCCGGTCCGGGCCTACCAGTTGGCCATGGACGATCCCTTCGATGCGGTGCTGAGCAAGTACGGGCCGATGGATGCGCACGGCGTGCAACAGATCGACCACGCGTCGGTCCAGTTCCGCCAACAGAAACCCAATCCCTCATCGCCGATGCCTGGCATGCGGGGCCATGACATGTCCGCCATGTCCGGCCCCGCAACGCCGGCAACGCAGGAGAACTAACCGTGTTGCTTGGAAAGTTGAATCTCGAAGCGATCCCCTACCACGAGCCCATCATCATGGGCACCGGTGCGGTGGTCGCGGTCCTTGGGCTGCTCCTGCTGGCGGCGATCACCCGCGCCGGCAAGTGGGGCTACCTGTGGCGTGAATGGATCACCTCGGTGGACCACAAGAAGATCGGCGCGATGTACATCATCCTGGCGCTGGTCATGCTGCTGCGCGGCTTTGCCGATGCGTTGATGATGCGTACCCAGCAGGCCATCGCCGCCAACGGCGCGGCCGGTTACCTGCCACCGCATCATTACGACCAGATCTTCACCGCCCACGGCGTGATCATGATTTTCTTCGTGGCCACGCCCTTGATCATCGGCCTGATGAACGTGGTGGTGCCGTTGCAGATCGGCGCGCGCGACGTGGCCTATCCGTTCGTCAACTCGCTCAGCTTCTGGCTGTCGGCGGTGGGCGCGGTGCTGGTGATGCTGTCGATGTTCGTCGGCGACTTCGCCGCGACCGGCTGGGTGGCCTATCCGCCGCTGTCCGAACTGGGCTACAGCCCGACCACCGGCGTGGATTACTACATCTGGGCGCTGCAGATTTCCGGCATCGGCACCACGCTGACCGGCATCAACTTCCTGGTCACCATCCTCAAGATGCGTGCGCCGGGCATGAACCTGATGAAGATGCCGGTGTTCACTTGGACCGCGCTGATCACCAACATCCTGATCGTGGCGATCTTCCCGGTGCTGACCGCGACCCTGGCGCTGCTGGCGGCTGATCGCTACCTGGGCATGCATTTCTTCACCAACGAGCTTGGCGGCAACGCCATGATGTACATCAACCTGATCTGGGTCTGGGGCCACCCGGAGGTGTATGTCCTGATCCTGCCGTGCTTCGGCGCGTTCTCCGAGATCATCGCCACCTTCTCGCGCAAGCCGCTGTTCGGCTACACCTCGATGGTCTACGCCACCTCATCGATCGGCGTGCTGTCGTTCTTCGTCTGGCTGCACCACTTCTTCACCATGGGCTCGGGCGCCAACGTCAACGCGTTCTTCGGCATCATGACCTCGATCATCTCCATCCCGACCGGGGTGAAGCTGTTCAACTGGCTGTTCACCATGTACCGCGGTCGCATCCGCTACCACTCCTCCACGCTGTGGACGATCGGCTTCATGGTGACCTTCGCCATCGGCGGCATGACCGGCGTGCTGCTGGCGGTGCCGGGCGCGGACTTCGTGCTGCACAACAGCCTGTTCCTGATCGCCCACTTCCATAACGTGATCATCGGTGGCGTGGTGTTCGGCTGCCTGGCCGGCATCACCTTCTGGTTCCCCAAGGTGTTCGGTTTCACGCTCAACGAGCGCTGGGGCAAGATTTCGTTCTGGTTCTGGCTATGGGGCTTCCTGTTCGCCTTCATGCCGCTGTACGTGCTCGGCTTCAAGGGCATGACCCGGCGCATGAACCATTACTCGGTCGAAGGCTGGCAGCCGTGGCTGATCGTGGCGCTGTTCGGTGCACTGCTCATCGCCGCCGGCATCGGCTCGATGCTGATCCAGTTCTACGTCAGCATCCGCGACCGCAAGGACAACATCGACCTCACCGGCGACCCGTGGAATGCACGCAGCCTGGAATGGGCCACTGATTCACCGGCGCCGTTCTACAACTTCGCCGTGCTGCCGCAGATCAATTCGCTGGAACAGCACTGGGAGGACAAGGCCTCCGGCCGTGCCTACTCGCGCCCTGACCATTACGAGGACATCCACATGCCACGCAACACCGGCGCCGGGGTGATCGTCTCGGTGTTCGGTGGCCTGCTGTGCTTCGCGTTGATCTGGCACATCTGGTGGTTGGCAATCGTGGGCCTGGTGGGCGCCATCGGCACCTTCATCGCCAGGACCTACGACCGCGACGTGGACTACTGGGTCCCCGCAGCCGAGGTAGAGCGCATTGAGAACGCGCGTTTCCGCAAACTGGAAGGAGGAGCGGTCTGATGGCCACCACCGTGCAACACCCCGTCGCCGCTGGCCACGCTGCGCATGACGACCATGCGCACGACGACGGCAGCAAGACCACGCTCGGCTTCTGGATCTACCTGATGGGGGACTGCCTGATCTTCGCGGTCCTGTTCGCCACCTACGGGGTGCTGATGAACGCCACCGCCGGATCACCCGGCGGACGCGAGTTGTTCGACCTGAAGTTCGTGTTCGGCGAAACCATGTTGCTGCTGGCCAGCAGCTTCACCTTCGGCCTGGGCATGCTGTCGCTACATGCCGGAAAACGCCAGCGCGTGATGGGTTGGCTGGTGGTGACCGGGCTGCTGGGTGCCTCGTTCATCGGCATGGAAGTGTTCGAGTTTGCCGAGCTGCTGCACGAGGGCGTCAGCCCGCAGCACAGCGCGTACCTGTCGGCGTATTTCAGCCTGGTTGGCACCCACGGCCTGCACGTGTCCTTCGGCCTGCTGTGGCTGGCGGTGATGGTCCACCAGGTCTGGAAGTTCGGCCTGGATGCGGTGGTCGCCCGTCGCCTGGCCTGCCTGAGCCTGTTCTGGCACTTCCTGGACCTGATCTGGATCTGTGTCTTCACCTTCGTCTATTTGCGGGAGTTCGTATGAGCCATTCCTCCCACGCCGATCCGGCGCACGGCACCCTCGGCAGCTATGTCGTTGGCCTGGTGGCCTGCTTCATCCTGACGGCTGCTTCGTTCGCTACCGTTGCGATCTCGGCCATTCCAGCCGGACTGCGGCTGCCGCTGCTGGTGTTGCTGTGCGTGGTGCAGCTGGTCCTGCAGTTGCGCGTGTTCCTGCACCTGGGCACGGCCAAGCGCCAGCGCGACAACACCGGCATCTTCCTGTGCACCGGATTCCTGATCGTCATCGTGGTGGCAGGCTCGCTGTGGGTCATGCATAACGCCAACCTCAACATGATGCCGATGGACATGTCGACGCCGGCGGCGGTCCACTGAAATGGATACCGTTCTGTCCACGCCTGAACTGGCATGGGCGAAGCCGTTGCGGCGCCGGGCAGGCATGAGCGCCGCATCGCAGGCCACGCCCGGTACGCACGCCGGCGCGTGCCGGGTGCCGCCGCTGCCCTATGTGCCCCGGCCAGCGCTGTTGTCGCTGATCGAGACCGCACTCAAGAGCGGGTTCACCCGGCTGGTGCTGCTCAGCGCGTCCAGCGCGATGGGCAAGACCAGTTTCATCGACCACGAACTGGTGCCGGCCGCAACGCAGTGGGGCTGGGACCTGTTGCGCTGGTCGCCGCAGGCGGCCAAGCCCGGCGTGCTGCAGGGATTGTTCGATCAGCTTGAAGGCCTGGCCGGCCTGGCTGGCGCGCTGTCGCCTGGCTGGAGTGTTGAACTGGAATCGGCCCGGGCCAGTGGGCCATGTGCACGCCTGGAGCGGCTGGCCCGCGCGTTGGACCTGCGACCGATGCCGGTCCTGCTCGTGCTGGATGGGCTGGAAGCCTTGGGCGATGGCTCGCGTGCGCAGCTGTTCGCCGCGCTGGCGCTGTTGTCGCGGTCTGGTGTGCGCACCGGGCTGTTGCTGTCGGGGCTGCCGTCCAGCCTGATGGATGCCGCGCCGATCTCGCGTGGCGCCAGGCTCAACATGCAGCTGCCAGTGCTGGGAGAGGACTATGTGCTCGACCGCGTGGAGCGGCTGGGCATCGATCGCGCCGAATGCGCGGGCCTAGCCCAGGCGCTGGCGCAGGTGGGCCACGTGCCGCAGTACATGGACGCCCTGATGCGGCTGCTGGCTGGAGCGGGCCACCCGGCCATCGCCTTCGCGCGCTGGCAGGAAACGGCCGCACGCAACGGGTTTTCACGGCGCTGGAGCGCGCTGCGCGAGCTGGACCAGCGACTGCTGTGCAATGTCGTGCAGGGACGCGGACGCAGCCTGTACACGCGGGATTTCTCCTTGCGCCTGAGCGGTGAGCTGACCGATGGGCGCGTGGTCAATCCGCAGAAGATCCAGACCGCCATCAATCGCCTGGTCAAGGCCAACATCCTGTATCCCACCGTGGCCGGTGGCTACGAGATCCAGGACGGCGAGATGGCGACTTTCGCCGCCATCGGCTCCTGAGCCGGGCGAGGTCGTTGCAAGTGCCCGCGAAAGCGCGCAAAACATAGCCGGTTGCACCGCCCCGCACCCGGCGCGGCGGTCGATCCGGCCCGAAAGACCATCCAGACAACGGTAGCGTAGACATGGCGACCCTCGACGCAGTGCTGCTGGCCAGAATCCAGTTCGGCTTCACGATTTCGTTCCACATCGTCTTCCCCGCGATCACCATCGGCCTGGCCAGTTTCCTGACCGTGCTGGAGGCGCTGTGGCTCAGGACCAAGCGTCAGGTGTACCTGGACCTGTACCACTTCTGGCTCAAGGTGTTTGCCGTGGCCTTCGGCATGGGCGTGGTCTCCGGGTTGGTGATGGCCTACCAGTTCGGCACGCACTGGAGTGAGTTCTCGCGCTTTGCCGGCAGCGTCACTGGCCCGCTGCTGACCTACGAGGTGCTGACCGCGTTCTTCCTGGAAGCCGGCTTCCTGGGCGTGATGCTGTTCGGCCTCAACCGCGTCGGACCGGGGTTGCACTTCGTGTCCTCGGCCGCGGTGGCGGTGGGCACGCTGATCTCGGCCACGTGGATCCTGGCCTCCAACAGCTGGATGCAGACCCCGCAGGGTTTCGAGATCATCAACAACCGCGTGGTGCCGGTGGACTGGCTGCAGGTGATCTTCAACCCGTCCTTCCCGTTCCGCCTGGCGCACATGGTGACCGCCGCGTTCCTGGCCACCGCGCTGTTGGTTGGTGCGACTGGCGCCTTCCACCTGCTCAAGGGGCGGCGCGACGAAGCGGTGCGGACTTCGCTGTCGATGGCGCTGTGGATGGTGCTGTTCGCCGCGCCGATCCAGGCATTGATCGGCGATGCGCATGGCCTGAACACGCTGGAACACCAGCCCGCCAAGCTGGCCGCCATCGAAGGCCACTGGGAACGCGAGCCGGGCAAGGCCGTGCCGCTGATCCTGTTCGGCATCCCGGACATGGCGGCGGAAAAGACGCGCTACGCGGTCGAGATTCCCTACCTGGGCAGCCTGCTGCTGACGCATACCCTGGATGGGCAGATCCCGGCGCTGAAGGATTTCCCCCGGGAAGACCGGCCCAACTCCACCATCGTCTTCTGGACCTTCCGCGTGATGGTCGGCCTGGGCGTGGCGATGATCCTGCTGGGCTTGCTCGGCGCCTTCCAGCGCTGGCGCGGCAAGCTTTACGAAAGCCGGTTGCTGGCGCGGTTCGCGCTGGCGATGGGCCCTGCCGGGCTGGTCGCGATCCTGGCTGGCTGGTACACCACCGAGATCGGCCGCCAGCCCTGGGTGGTCTACGGCCTGATGCGCACCGTAGATGCAGCCTCGCACCACAGCACGGTGCACCTGGCCTCGACCCTGATCCTGTTCGTCGTCGTGTACTTCATCGTCTTCGGCGCCGGCACCATGTACATGCTGCGGCTACTGCGCAAGGGACCGCATTCGGACGAAGGCGGGGTGGTCGATGTTGGTGGCCCGGGCGAGCGACGCACGCCGGCCCGTCCGCTGTCGATGCCCAGCGAGCGCGATACCACCTCAAGCCAGGACAACGACCATGGGCATTGATCTTCCGCTGGTATGGGCCGTCATCATCCTGTTCGGCGTGATGATGTACGTGATCATGGATGGCTTCGACCTGGGCATCGGCCTGCTGTTCCCGCTGTTCCCGGACAAGCGCGACCGCGACGTGATGATGAATACCGTCGCGCCGGTCTGGGACGGCAACGAGACCTGGCTGGTGCTGGGGGGCGCGGCGCTGCTGGCCGCCTTCCCGCTGGCCTACTCGGTCATCCTGGAGGCACTGACCTTGCCGCTGGTGCTGATGCTGATCGGGCTGATCTTCCGGGGCGTGGCGTTCGAGTTCCGCTTCAAGGCCAGCGACGAACGCCGCCACCTGTGGGACAAGGCGTTCGTGATCGGCTCGGCGGTGGCGACCTTCTTCCAGGGCGTCACGCTGGGCGCGTTCCTCAACGGCTTCGAAGTGCGCGATGGCCGTTTCGTCGGCGGCGCACTTGATTGGCTGGCGCCGTTTCCGCTGTTCGTCGGCGTGGGCCTGCTGGCTGCTTACGGCCTGCTGGGCGCGACCTGGCTGGTGATGAAGACCGAAGGCGACCTGGAACGCCGGGTCCGGCGTTTCGCCCGCTACCTGGTATGGGCGGTGCTGCTGGTGATCGTGATCATCAGCGTGTGGACGCCGCTGACCCATGCCGGCATCCGTGACCGCTGGCTGGCATGGCCGCGGCTGCTATGGTTCGCACCGGTGCCGCTACTGGTGGCGGCCAGCGCGTACGGGCTGGTCAGGAGCCTGGCGGCGGGGCGGCAGATCGCGCCGTTCCTGCTGACCCTGGCGCTGGTGTTCCTGGCCTATAGCGGCCTGGGGATCAGCATCTGGCCGAATGTCATCCCACCGTCGATTTCTATCTGGGATGCAGCCTCGCCGCCGCAGAGCATGGGTTTTGCCCTGGTCGGCGCGTTGTTCATCATCCCGATCATCCTGATGTACACCGCGATGAGCTATTGGGTGTTCCGCGGCAAGGTGCGCCACGGCGACGGTTACCACTGATGACCGCGCCGAAATCCTGGTTGCGTCGGATCGGCTGGCTGGTGCTGATCTGGGCCTGCAGCGTCGGCGCGCTGCTGCTGGTGTCGATGCTGATTCGCGCGGCGATGGGCGCGGTGGGCTTCCGCATCAGTTAGCGGCACCGATGGCGGCGCCGTGGTCAAGGTCGTTGTCGCCGGAGTCGTTCACGGCCAATCCGGCCCACCGGCAACGCCGCCGCCGCGCTGATCCTGGGCTATCCGGTTTTCTTCATGGTGGCCCCAAAAAAAAGCCCGACCTGGGGAAGGTCGGGCTTCGGCGGCAACTAAGCGGGAGAGAGATCGCTTGGTTGCCTGCATTCGCCAGAGCCACCCCGGCGAGTACGGGAGTGAGTTTCTGCCTCGCCGGCGCAATCAATCCTGAATATTGAACGTAACGGTTTATTAATTCAGGCGGCGGTTTGGAAGCTCAAAAATGCGTGGCGCTTTGGCGACGATGTGTGTCGTCGCGTGGCGCCAGCAAGGCTCAGTGCGCGCCCATCAGCAGCTCGACGTCGCCGCCGGCCGCGGTGGTGTTGATGCTCACGCAGTATTCGGCGCAGAAGCGCGGCAGGTAGTTCGGGCCGCCGGCCTTGGGGCCGGTGCCGGACAGGCCTTCGCCACCGAACGGCTGCACGCCGACGACCGCACCGATCATGTTGCGGTTGACGTAGATGTTGCCGACCTGCGCGGTGGCGGCGATGGCTTGGGCGCGGGTATCGATGCGGGTCTGCACGCCCAGCGTCAGGCCGTAGCCCAGCGCATCGATCTGCTCGACCAGCGTGTCGACACTGCCGCTCCAGCGCACGACCTGCAGCACGGGGCCGAAGACTTCTTCGCGTGCTTCGGCCAGCGAGGCCACTTCGAAGGCGGCCGGCGCGATGCTGTTGGGCAATGCGCTCGCCGGCAGCGGCGCACGCGCGATCAGCTTGGCGCGGCTTTCGAGCGCGCTGATCTGGCCCTGCAGCTTGGCGAACGCTTCGGCATCGATGACCGGGCCAAGGTCCGTCGACAGCTGCGCCGGGTCGCCGACGTTGAGCAGCGCGACCGCACCCGAGAGCATCTTCAGCACGCCATCGGCGATGTCGTCCTGCACGCACAGCACGCGCAGTGCGGAGCACCGCTGGCCGGCGCTGCGGAAAGTGCTCTGCACCACCGCATCGACGACCTGCTCGGGCAGGGCGGTGGAGTCGACGATCATCGCGTTGATGCCGCCGGTCTCGGCGATCAACGGCACGATCGGACCGTCCTTCTCGGCCAGCGTGCGCGAGATCGCCTTGGCCACCGGGGTCGAACCGGTGAACGCCACGCCTGCGATGCGCGGATGGGCGACCAGTGCCGCACCGGTGTCGCCGGCGCCGTACACGCCCTGCAGCGCGTCCTTCGGCACGCCGCAGTCGTGCAGCAGCGCGATCATCGCGGCGGCCACGCCGGGGGTCTGTTCGGCTGGCTTGGCGGCCACGGCATTGCCGGTGACCAGCGCGGCGACCACTTGACCGGCGAAGATCGCCAGCGGGAAATTCCACGGCGAGATGCACACCCATACGCCGCGCCCGCCGAGCGAATAGGTATTGCGTTCGCCGGTCACGCCCGGCAGCACCTGCGGCGCCATCAGGCCGCGTGCCTGCAAGGCGTAGTAGCGGCAGAAGTCAGCGGCCTCGCGCACTTCGGACACCGCGTCGCCCCAGGTGCGATGGCCTTCGCGCACGATCAGCGCGCACCATTGGGCGATGTCGCGTTCCAGCACGTCGGCGGCCTGTTCCAGCGCGCTAGCGCGGGTCTCGACACGGGTGGTGTTCCAGGCTTTCTGGCCCTTGGCCAGGTCCTGCACGATCGCATCGATCTGGTTGATCGGGGTCAGTACCGGTGTCGGCAGCACAGTGCCGGCATACGGGGCCAGCAGCACATCGGACATGGCCTTGCAGGTCACATCAAGCCCGGCGGTGTTGCGGCGCACGCGCAGGATGTCCAACGGTAGCGTGACCGCGCTGATTGCTTCGATGTGCAGCGGCGACTGCACCAGTGCGGACGGTGCCAGCGATTCGTCGGCCAGCTGATGCACGAACGAGGAATTGGCACCGTTCTCCAACAGGCGACGCACCAGGTAGGCGAGCAGATCCTTGTGCGGGCCGACCGGTGCGTACACGCGCAGGCCGACGTCCGGATACTGCTTGTGTGCGGCTTCATGCACCGCATCGCCCATGCCATGCAGGCGCTGCAGTTCGAACGGCACGTTCGCTTCGCGTGCCATGTGCAGCACCGCCGCGATCGTGCCGGCGTTGTGGCCGGCGATCTGCGGATAGATCGCGTCGGGCATGGCCAGCATCGCCTGGGCGCAGGCCAGGTACGACAGGTCGGTATGGTGCTTGTGGGTGAACACCGGGAAGGCGGCCAGGCCCAGTTCCTGCGCGCGCTTGATCTCGTAGTCCCAGTAGGCACCCTTGACCAGCCGCACCATGAAACGCACCTTCAACGCGCGGGCGATGCGGGCAACTTCGTCGATCGTCTGCAGGGCACGGGTCTGGTAGGCCTGTACGGCCAGGCCGAAGCCATTCCACTGCGGATACTTGGCGGCGGTGTGCGTGGCGACGGCTTCCAGCACGTCCAGCGACAGCTCCAGGCGTTCGCTTTCCTCGGCGTCGATGGTCAGGTTGAGGTCGGCCTTGGCGGCGGCTTCGGCCAGCTCGCAGACGCGCGGGACCAGCAGCGCCATGACGTGGCCGTGCTGCACCGCTTCGTAGCGCGCATCGATGGCCGAGAGCTTGATCGAAATGCCATCGGCCTGTTCCACCGTCGTGCCGGCGTCGCGCGACTTGGCCAGCGCGGCGATGGCTGCGTGGTACTTGTGCATGTATTCCAGCGCGTCGGCGTCGGTGCGCGCGCCTTCGCCCAGCATGTCGTAGGAAAAACGCAGGCCACGGCGCGCCTTGCGCTGCTTGCGCGCGTCATCCAGCGCCTCGTCCAGGGTCTCGCCCATGACGAACTGCTTGCCCATCAGCTGGACCGCGCGCACGGTCGCGGCGACCACGGCCTTGGCGCCCATGCGCGCCAGGAAGCCGGCCTTCTGGCCGTCTTCGCCCAGCATCTTCTTGGACAGGCTGATGGCCTGGTTGGACAGCGTGGCCAGCCACGACTGCGAGGCACTGGAAAAATCCGCGCGGCCCAGCTGGTCGGCAGTCAGGGTCATGGCGGTATCGGCATCGGGTACGCGCAGCAGCGCCTCGGCCAGGCGCATCAGGGCCAGACCTTCGGCGCTGGACAGCGGGAACTCGCGCAGCAGGGTTTCCATCGCGAACGCCGATGGCTTGCTGGTGCGGACCTGGCCGATCCAGCCAATCGCGTCACCGCTGGCCAGGGCCCAGTCCAGGCCGTGCAGGCGCTGCAGCAGCGGGGCGAGCACGTCCGGCTCTGCGCGATAGGGGATGGGAAGCCGCATGATTGACCGCCAAAGTAGGGGTGAGCTGAAGATGTGCCATTTTCAGCCCGGTGCCACCGGATTTTGTTCGGTAACCAGGGCTATCATCCGCACATGCGCCAACTTCCCGCTGCCCTGGACCGCACCGACCGCAGAATCCTCGCCTTGCTGCAGGAGGACGGTCGGATCACCAACCTCAAGCTGGCCGAGGCGGTGCACCTGTCGCCGACCGCCACCCTGGAGCGGGTCAAGCGGCTGACCACCGAGGGCTACATCATTGGCTACCGGGCGCGGCTCAATCCGCACAAGCTCGGTGCCGGGATGCTGGTGTTCGTGGAGATCCTGCTGGACCGGACCACGCACAACATCCTCGAGCAGTTCCAGGCCGCGATCAAAGACCAGCCCGAAGTCATGGAGTGCCACCTGGTGGCCGGCGGTTTCGACTATCTGATCAAGCTGCGCGCCGCGGACATGGCCGACTACCGCGAGATCGCCGGCAAGGTGCTGTGGAAGCTGCCCGGCGTGCGTGAAGCCCGCACCTACGCGGTGATGGAAGAGGTCAAGAACAGCGCGGATCTGTACCTGGGGCTCTGAATCGGCCCGGGCGCGCTTCGCTGACCCGGGCGACGCGCTGTCAGCCTGCCTGAAACGAAAGACGGCACGGCGTGTACAACGCCGTGCCGTCTTTTCCTGCGCTGGTGCCGATCAGACGACGGTCAGCACGACGTCCACGTTGCCACGGGTGGCGTTGGAGTACGGGCAGACCTGGTGCGCTTTTTCGACCAGGGCCTGTGCTGCTTCGCGCTCGATGCCGGGCAGCTCGATCCTCAGTTCGACGGCGATGGCAAAGGCGCTGCCGGCTGGGCCGATGCCGACCTTGCTTTCGATGGCCACGTCGTCAGGCACCTTGATCTTTTCGCGGGCGGCGACGGCCTTCAGCGCGCCGATGAAGCAGGCCGCATAGCCGATGGCGAACAGCTGCTCGGGGTTGGTGCCCGGGCCGCCGGCGCCGCCGAGTTCCTTCGGGGTGGACAGCTGCAGGTCCAGCGGGCCATCAGGGGTGATGCCGCGGCCTTCGCGGCCGCCCTTGGCGATGGCGGTGGCGGTGTAGAGGATCTTGTCGGGTTGCATGGTGGCGTTTCCTTTGGTTGTTGGCGATTGAATCGTGCGCGACTTCATGAGCGTGGCACGAGGATTTGAAGGGGAAGGGCGTGTCAGGTATTGCGGCCCAGGTTGTCGCGCAGGCCTTCCAGCTGGACCTTGAGCTGCATCAGCGCATCCGGCGGGCAGTCCATGGCGCAGACCAGGCCCTCGGGCACGGCCTTGGCGCGGGCGCGCAGTGCCGTGCCCTCTTCGGTCAGGGCAATCACGACCTGGCGTTCGTCTTGGACGGCGCGGGTCCGGGTCACCAGGCCGGCGGTCTGCAGGCGCTTGAGCAGCGGGGTCAGGGTGGCCGAATCGAGGAACAGCTTCTCGCCAATCGCCGACACGGTCTGGCCGTCCTGCTGCCACAGCACCAGCATCACCAGGTATTGCGGGTAGGTCAGGCCCAGCTCCGCCAGCAGGCCACGGTAGGCGCGGGTCAGCGCCAGGTTGGCCGAATACAGCGCGAAGCACACCTGGTTGTCCAGGTGCAGCGGGTCGCGGGTCGGGGCGTCTTGGGAGGCCATGGCGGGCAATTTAAATCGCGCACAATCTAATTGCAAGCAATGATTTTGCCCGGCGTTCAGGCGCCGCCGTCGAAGCCCTGCTGGCGCCAGGCCTCGAACACCATGATCGCCACGGTGTTGGACAGGTTGAGGCTGCGGTTGTCCGGGCGCATCGGCAGGCGCAGGCGCTGTTCGGTCGGCACCGATTCCAGCACGTCGGCCGGCAGGCCGCGGGTCTCCGGGCCGAACAGGAAGGCATCGCCGGGCGCGTAGTCCACTGCGTCGTAGCGATGCCGGCCGCGGGTGCTCAGGGCGAACAACCGCCGCGGGGCGATGGTGGCCAGCGCGGCGGACAGGTCGTCATGCACCTGCAGGGCGGCGTACTCGTGGTAATCCAGCCCGGCGCGCTTGAGCTGGCGGTCTTCCAGGGTGAAACCGAGCGGGCGGATCAGGTGCAGGCGCGCGCCGGTGTTGGCGCACAGCCGGATCACGTTGCCCGTGTTGGGCGGGATCTCGGGCTGGTAGAGCAGCACATCCAGCTGGAACGGCGCGCTCATGCGGCGCGGACTTCGGTTGCAGCGGTGGCGGTGGAGCGAATGCGGATCGGGGGATGCATGGGGGCGTTGGAAGAACCGAAGGCCCGACAAGTCTAGAGGCTTCGCCGGCCCCTTCACTGCAGGCGGGCGCGGCGCTGGGGAATGCGCACGTCGTGCCCGCGGTGCAGGTGGCTTAGCGGGTGGTGGCCTCGCGGACCAGCTTGGCGGCACCGACGGCGATCTGGGCGTCGATCTGGCTGGCGCTGGCACGCAGGGCGTGCGTGTCGACGCTGGCCACCTGGCCGGCCTGATGCGCCACATACCAGGCCAGGTCGGCTGCCGCCGGGCGAACCGTGACGGTCGCCAGGGTCACGATGCGCTCGGCGCTGCGCGCGGCTTCGTAGTAGGCCAGGTCGGTCAGGTCCGGGGTCACGGTGACAGCCGGCAGATCGACGATGCGGGCGCTCTGGGTCGCGTTGAAATAGCCCAGGTCGGCCGGATCGGGGCGGACGCTGACGGTCGGCAGGTCGACGATGGTCTGCGTGCTGGCCGTGGCAGCCGAAGTCAGCGTGTCGGTGGTGCGGGCGTTGTGGGACAGGATCATCGAGCCGGTGCACAGGGCGAACAGGGTCGCGGCGGTCAGCGGCAGCAGGGCGTTCGTGTTCATGGCATATCTCCGTAGTGATGTCGTTGCGTGGTGTGGTAGTAAGGTAGAACACCTAATCAGTTCGGTCAAGCGCGGCGAGTGAAAAAATTCCGCTTCAATTCAGCTTTTGTTCAATATTGCGCCGGGCCTGGTACGTGCTTCCTGGAGCAAGCAGGCGGCGTGCCAACCGCAACGCATTGTTTCAATGGGCTTATTTGGAGTCTCGCGGCGTGTCCGCTGTCCGCGAACGTGTCCGCGTACACCCTCTAGATGCCGCGGTGTGCCCGAAGGTTTGAATGCCATGCGCGCTTGCCGCGTTTGGATGGAGGGGCGCTGTGGGTGGTTTGATCAGCTGGCCGTCAGGCGGGCATCGCTTCACCCGCCGGATGACGAAACGGTCCAGGAGCGTCGACCATGGCTTGTGGCCTAGAGCAAACCCGATGTCCGCGGCCTAGCATCGACGGCTTGTGACCGTCACCCGCCGCGGCTTGCGCCGCACGGACATTCGTTGAACAAAGGAGCTTCATGCGCACTTCGCCGCGTCCCCAGATCCACCTGCTTGCCCTTGCCCTGTCCGCCGCCCTGCTTGGCGGCGTGGCCTCCACCGCGGCGGCGCAATCGCCAACGGTCGCAACCGCACCGGCCAAGGTCGACATCCCCTATGAGCAGTTCACCCTGGCCAATGGCTTGCGCGTGATCGTGCACACCGACCGCAAGGCGCCGATCGTGGCGGTGAACCTGTGGTACCACGTGGGCAGCAAGGATGAGCCGGTCGGTCGCAGCGGCTTTGCGCACCTGTTCGAGCACCTGATGTTCAACGGCAGCGAGAACGCGCCGGGCGAATACTTCGCCCCGTTCGAGCAGGCCGGTGCCACCGACATGAACGGCACCACGAACACCGACCGCACCAACTATTTCGAGAACATCCCGACCACCGCGCTGGACATGGCGCTGTGGATGGAATCGGACCGCATGGGCCATTTGGTTGGCGCCATCGACCAGAAGACCCTCGACGAACAGCGCGGCGTGGTCCAGAACGAAAAGCGCCAGGGCGAGAACCAGCCCTACGGCCAGCTGCGCGAAGTGGTCGCGCGCACCATGTACCCGGTGGGCCACCCGTACCACCACACCACGATCGGCTCGATGAACGATCTCAACGAAGCCTCGCTGGATGACGTCAAGACCTGGTTCAAGACCTGGTACGGCCCCAACAACACCGTGCTGGTGCTGGCCGGCGACATCGACCTGGCCACCGCCAAGGAAAAGGTCGCCAAGTATTTCGGTGACATCCCGGCGACCCCGACCATGGCCCAGCCCAAGGTCGACGTGGCGGTGCTGAAGCAGGATGGCCGCACCACGCTGGAAGACAAGGTGCCGCAGGTGCTGGTGCAGCGCCTGTGGAACGTGCCGCAGGCCGCCAGCAAGGACGCCGACCTGCTCGACCTGGTGTCCGACGTGCTGGGCGGCAGCGCCAGCTCGCGCCTGGATGCGCGCCTGGTCCACAAGGACCAGCTGGTCGACAGCATCAGCACCTACAACTACGGCTCGCAGCTGAGCGGCAACTTCGGCATCCGCGCCACGGTCAAGACCGGCGTGGAGGAAGCCAAGGTCGAGGCCGTCATCAACGAAGAGCTGGCCCGCCTGATCAAGGACGGCCCGACCGAAGAGGAACTGGAGCGCGCCAAGACCACCTACCGCGCCAGCTTCATCCGTGGCATCGAGCGGATCGGTGGCTTCGGCGGCAAGGCCGATGCGCTGGCTTCGTGCGCGACCTTCACCGGCGACCCGGGCTGCTTCCGTGAGTCGCTGGCCAACATCAACGCGGCGACCATCGAACAGGTCCGCGACGCCGCCGCCAAGTGGCTGGGCAATCCGAGCCACACCTTCGTGGTCAAGCCGGGAGCGCGCCAGCCGCTGGTGGAAGAAACCTCGGCCAAGCCGGCGCCGTTCATCACGCCCAAGCCCGACGCCAAGTACACCGTCTCGGCCACCGGCGTGGACCGCAAGACCGGCGTGCCGAAGGTCGAGAGCTTCCCGCAGCTCAAGTTCCCGGCGCTGCAGCACGCCAGGCTGAAAAATGGCAGCACCGTGGTCCTGGCCGAGCGCCACGAGATCCCGGTGGTCAACATCAGCTATGACTTCGACGGCGGCTACGCCAGCGACCATGGCGGCAAGCTGGGCACGGCCGGGTTTGCGACCTCGATGCTGGGCGAAGGCGCCGGCGAGCTGGGCTCGCTGGCCTTCAAGTCGCGTTCGGAAGAACTGGGTGCGGCGATGGAAGCCGGTGCCTCGCTCGATGGCGCCACCGCGTCGCTATCGGCGCTGAAGGAAAACCTGGAACCTTCCGTCAGCCTGTTCTCGACCATGCTGCGCGCGCCGCGCTTCGAGCCGTCCGAGATCGACCGGGTCAAGGCCCAGTGGATCGCCGGCATCGCCCAGGAGAAGGCGCGTCCGCAGACCGCCGCGCTGCGCGTGCTGCCGCCGCTGCTGTACGGCGAGGCGCATCCGTATGGCATCCCGTTCACCGGTTCGGGCACTGAAGCGGCGATTGCCGCGCTGGATCGCAATGACCTGCTGAACTACCAGAAGCAGTGGCTGCGTCCGGAACAGGCCACGGTGATCGTGGTTGGTGACACGACCCTGGCCCAGATCGTGCCGATGCTGGACAAGTACTTCGGCGATTGGAAGGGCATCGGTACGGCCAAGGCCGGCGTGGCGATCCCGGAAGTGAAGCGCCCGGCCAAACCGCGCGTGTTCCTGATCGACCAGCCGGGCGCGGTGCAGGCCAACATCTATGCCGGCGAGCTGATGCCTTCGACCAAGGATGCCGGTTCGGTGCAGCTTGGCCTGTCCAACGACGTGCTGGGCGGGACCTTCACCTCGCGCCTGAACATGAACCTGCGTGAGGACAAGCACTGGTCCTACGGTGCCCGCACCGTGCTGACCAATGCGCTGGGCCAGCGTCCGTTCCTGTCCATTGCGCCGGTGCAGATCGACAAGACCGCCGAGTCGGTGGCCGAGATGCAGCGCGAGATCGTCGACTACACCAGCGGCAAGCAGCCGGCGACCGAGGCCGAGGTCGACAAGATCGTCGCCAACGAACTGCGCAGCCAGCCCGGTGCGTACGAGACGGCTGATGCGGTGATGAGCACCATCGGTGGCATCGTCCGCTATGGCCGCCCGGACAACTGGGTGCAGGTGCGCAACGCGCAGGTGGCTGCGTTCACCCCGGCCCAGGCCAATGCCGCGGCCAAGGGCATCGACGCCAACGCGCTGACCTGGGTGATCGTGGGCGACCTGTCCAAGATCCAGGCCCCGATCGAGGCCTTGAAGCTGGGCGAGCTGTCTGTGATCGACGCCGACGGCAAGCCGGTCAAGTAAGTCGCAGCACGGCTGTCGTTCCGGAAGCCCCGGTCCACCTAGCGTGGGCCGGGGCTTTGCCAATTCATAAAGGCGTCAGTGCCGAACGCCCCTGGATGACGCCTGGGCCCGATACAGCAATCCAGGCGGACTCGACAGGTGCAGAGCGCTTTTCGAAGCCGGCCTGACATCCTTGCTGGCGGTCCTTAGAAGGCTTCCGGGAATCGGGCGGGACACCCCGGAGGCCGGCGCGATGTGAGCCATCTCACGCCGGCTCGACGCGCTGTTGGATTACCCGTGTTGCCGGAAGATCCACTCCCGGATCGGTTCGATCGTGTAGGCGATGCGCCAGGTGTTGCGGTGGCCGCTGGCGCCTGCGCCCGAGTCGCCTTTGGGAATCACTGTGCCCTTGGCAAAGGTCACGTAGTTGATCGGACTGCACTCGGCGTCGATCTTGTCGAAGGCGGCGCGGAACTGCTCGGCGCTCCAGGTGCCGTCCCAGGTGGCGCGGCTGATCTTCGCCCCCTCTTGCTCCAGTACCTTGGTGATCGCGTTCTGGCCAGGGAACGCCTTGTCGTCGTCCTGCGAGACCAGGATCCACAGCTTCTGCCGCGCGAGTGGCTTGACAAACGCCGGATCCCACTGGCCAGCCACCAGGAACGTGGCAGCAAAGAAGCCCGGATACTTGATGTCCATCGCGATCGACGTCATGCAGCCGCCGGACTGGCCAGTGGTGTACAGACGCGTGCGATCGATGCTGTATTGATCTGCCAGCGACTTGATCAGGTCGATGGTGGTGTCGAGCGCATCCGAGGTGCGCGAATCGTCGTCGGCGATGATCTCGGCGTACTGCGGCGCCAGCACGAAGCAGGGGCGCTTGGCCTGGTCGTCGGGACTGGCCCAGGCCACCGCGCCCAACCCCTGGAACAAGGTGGTACGGGTTACGTCGCTGGTCGCGCCGGCGTCGTGCATGAACAGCACCAGCGGATAGGACTTGCTGGCGTCGTAGTCCTTGGGCACGAACAGGTTGTAGCGCAGCGTCTTGCCTGTGTTCGGGTCGTCGAACTGTAGTTGCTGGAAATCGTCGACGATCAGGTTGCGGGCGGCTGTCGTTGCCAGCGTGCCGGCGCCTGGCGCCACGACCGTGGCCTGGGCGGCCTTGTAGGCCGTGTCGTAGGTGGGAATGTCGCCCGCATTGCCGGGACCACGGCCGCCCGGCCCGGGCCCGGCCTGCCCGCCCTGGGCACTTTGACCGCCACCACCCTGGCCGCCCTGCGCCTGCAGCTTCTCGGCCAGGACCGCGTCGGCATCTTCGGGCGACAGGGTCACGATGACAAAGCGGCCGGCTTCTGCCCGGTCTGCTGGATCGGTGGAGGAACTGGCGAACACGTCGGTGACGGTGCGGCCTTCGACCTGGAAGTCGGCGGCGGACAGGTCGGCGCTCTTGACCGGTTCCGGATACTCGATGGCAACCGCGGTCAGGCGCACGCCATCGCCAAACACCTGGGTGACGGCGGTGGCGCTTTTCGCCTGGCCGATGCTCTTGCGCGCGCACGCGGTCACACCGACCGCCAGCAGCGATCCGATGCCTGCACTCATGATCAGAAAGTCTCGACGTGACGCCATGGCATGTCCTCCAGTTCGGTTTTCAAGGGGTGTCCATCCGTTTCAGCATGCTGGCGATTGCAGTGGCTGCTGCTTCAGCCGCGCCACGGGCATAGGGCGAACTGCGCGCCTCGTAGGTATAGCGATCGTAGCTGGGCGCGTCTGGCATGTATTTCGCCGCGCCATCGACCATCGTGGCCACCAAGGTATGCGGATATGGTGAATCCGCACGGATCCTGGCGCCAATGCTGGCAGCCAGCTCGGGCTGCACGCCTACCAGCGCGACATTGCCGATGCGCATCAGCATCACCGGCATCGCGGTTTTGGCGCCGGCCGCATAGCTGAAGGTGGTGACTGGCCCGGTCGCCGGGTTGCGCGGCGAGAATTCCTGCGAGGTCAGTTCCACCTGCTCGCGTCGCACCCCCAGTCCCGGCACCGGCTGCACGCGGATGCCCGCGGCGACACGCACGACCTCGCCACCGAGCCGTTCGCCGAGCAGGTCCACCAGCGCGAAGCCCGCCTCGTGGATGTCGGCCCGGCCGACGACGCCATCGGCATCGACGACGTGGCGGTTGGCCTGCAGGTAGGGCGCCTGGTCGCCAGCTGCCCCCACCAGAAACAGCGCCACGGTACCGGCGCCGTAATGGGCCTCGACGTGGCGTGCCGCCGCACCGGCCAGGTCGGCGCTGATCAGCTTTCCGCCGCGCGCGCGCTGGGAACCGTCCATGATCGAGGACTGCACCGCGACGTTCATGACGATCGCCAGCGGCCGGTCGTTTTCACCATCGATACGCAGCACGCCGACGGTAGGGTCGGCGAAGCCGGCCTCGTCGGCACCCAGCCACCAACCATGGGGTGTGGCGACGTCGCGGTTGACGTTGACCCGGGTGCTGCCCTGGCCGGCACCCAGTCGCGCCGGCTGCAGCCCGGTGACGGCCTGCGTCGCCGCCGTCCGCAGTGCCGCTTCGAAGGCCGCCAGGGCGGCAGCGTTGCGCGCGACATCGGTACCCGGCGGCGCGTTGTTTCCGGTGAAGACATGCGGTGCCGAGAACGTGTGGCTGGCGCAGACGATGGCGTTGTCGGCTGCAACGCCGGCAACGTCGGCGAGGATCGCCTTCATGCCGGTAATCATCTCTTCTGAAATTGAGGTCAGATCGATCACGGCGATGGCTAGCCGGGCGCTGCCTGATTCCAGCAGCAGGACGCGCGTGGCGAGTGGGTCGTGCTGGCCGGCAAAGCCGTCCAGCGGATAGAGGTCCGCGGCGAACACTACATCCGCCCGTCCCGCACCAGCCTTGAATGTCCCGGCCCGTATCCCCTGGCCGAAGCTCGTCCCAGGCAGCAGTGTGGCAAGGCTCAGGCCCAGCCCGGTTTCCAGAAATTCGCGTCGTGTAGGCATGTGGATTTTCTCAGCCAATCTTCAGCGCGAGTTCCGTGCCGCGCTTGATCGGCAGGGTGACGGACATGAAGCCATTGGCCGGATCGCGGATGTAGGCGAGGAAGTCTGGCTCGGCGTTGTCGTTGAGCACATAGCCCCCAATCCGCAGTTGCGGCGCGAGGATCTCGATGACCTGGCGGGCCAGCGACGGACCTTCCGGCAATGGCCAGCCGTCGATCAGCGCAAAATCGACCGGGCCACCGAGGTCGCGCAGCGTTTCGCGGGCATCACCGACGCGGATGTCGGCGTAGTCGGCCAGTCCCGCGTCGGCAAGGTTGCGGCGCGCGGTATCAACCTTGGCCTGGACCAGTTCGGCGCCGATCACGCGTCCACCGCCGTTGTCGCGCATGGCGGCTGCGAAGTACAGCGCCGACATGCCGATGGAAGTGGCAAAGTCCACGACCCGCGTTGCGCCCATGCCCCGGCACAGCAGGTAGATGAGGTCGCCCTGGTCAGGGTGGATGGAAAATCCGTAATCCGCGAACGCGTCGGCGTCGTGGCGCGAAGGCCCGGCGAAGGCGTCGTCCTGCGGATGGCGACGCGTGGCGTTGAGGCGCTCGATGACCTCCAGTACGCGCGGATCGCGGATGGGGCTTGGCCCGGTTCCCTGCGGAACTTCACGTGGCATGTTCACTTTTCCTTGCTCGAGTGGACAAGAGTGCAGCGCCGGGTCGGCAACGCGTGTCGTCTCCCGGGAGCGCCTGCTTCAAGACACTGCCATAATCTACAACAAATAAGGTACCGTTATAGTACCGATATATTCATCGGAGGCTTGTTGTTATGGAAGAACGCCGGAAGCACATCAAAGCGACGGAGCCAGCAGCGCCTGCCCGCAAGCCCGGAAGGCCCAGGGTAATCGGAGATGACGAACGCCGCCGATCCATTCTCCAGGGCGCGCAGGAAGCCTTCGTCGAGCTGGGTTTCGCGCGGACGACCACGGCCGATGTCGCCGCCCGTGCCAAGGTCTCGAAGCGCTCGATCTACGAGGTCTTCGCCGACAAGACCGAACTGTTCGCGGCCGTCATCGGCCAATACCAGCACCTGGTCCTGGACCTGCCGCGGCCAGAAGGCGAGGAACTTCCGTTGCTGGAGACGCTGGTCCGGATCTTTCGCCTGGACATTGACGATGAGGCTGAGCGCGCGCGCGAGGCGATGCTCAACCTGATCGTCCGCGAGTCCGTGCTGTTTCCCGAGCTGTCCGATTACCTGTACGAACACGGGGTCCTCCGCTCGCGCGAGGCGTTGATCGAATGGCTGCAATGGGAAGCGGCACGCGGCCGCCTGCCGGGCGGGGATCCGATGGTGCATGCCGGCATGCTGATGGATATCGTTTTTGGCGCGCTGTTGCCAAGAAGAAGGCTCAAGCACGCCCCTGAGCGCGCGCGCAGGAACGAGCACATCAAACAGCGGCTTGAAATCTTCCTGTGCGGTATTGGATCTGCCGGTTCATGACGCGAACCCGCGGGCGATGACGTGCCGCCCGCTAGGCACTCCGGGGCGCTGGCATTTTCATGGGCGTGGAGCGGTCGGGGAAGAAACATCCGCTTCCCCGTTCATCCTGGCTGCGGCACCATGCAGCCCCGACCGCCGCTTTCCCGACCGGAGCCCCCATGCGCCTGATCGCCCTCGCTGCCCTGCTGCCCCTGCTGTCCGCCTGCACCTGGGTGGAGTTATCGCCCCAGGCCAGTGCGATCAAGGTCATTCCCGCCGGCAATCCCAGCAGCTGCCAGAAGCTGGGCGAGGTGGCGGTTTCGGTGAAGGACAAGGTGGCCTTCTACGAACGCAACCAGGTCAAGGTCCGCGACGAGCTGGAAACCCTGGCCCGCAACGAATCCCTGACCCTGCAGGCCGACACGATCCAGCCATTGACCCAGCCGGTGGACGGCGAGCAGCGCTTCGCCGCGTTCCGCTGCCGCTGACCCCGCCAGCTGAACAAGCGATCCGGCGGGCCTGCCCGTTGACGACTTGTCGGACATCGCGCGCCGCGTCAAAGATGCGTTAAATCCCGGAACCGGCTACCCTTGGCGCCCCTTCGCCTGAGCCTGGGCACCCGCCAATGCTTTTCCAGAACGTCTCCATCGCGGGACTGGCGCACGTCGATGCGCCCAACACGCTGACTTCCAAGGAAATCAACGCGCGCCTGCAGCCGACTTTTGATCGGCTGGGCATCAAGACCGACGTGCTGAACGATGTGGCCGGCGTGCACGAGCGCCGCCTGTGGGACGACGAAACCCAGGCTTCCGATGCCGCGACGATGGCTGCCCGCAAGGCGCTGGTCGATGCCGGCATCGGCGCCGACCGCGTCGGCCTGCTGGTCAACACCTCGGTCAGCCGCGACTACCTGGAGCCGTCCACCGCCTCCATCGTCTCGGGCAACCTGGGCGTGGGCGACCACTGCATGGCCTTCGACGTGGCCAATGCCTGCCTGGCCTTCATCAACGGCATGGACATCGCCGCGCGCATGATCGAGCGTGGCGAGATCGAGTACGCGCTGGTGGTCGATGGCGAAACCGCCAACCTGGTCTATGAGAAGACCATCGAGCGCATGACCGCGCCGGACGTGACCGAACAACAGTTCCGTGACGAGCTGGCGGCCCTGACCCTGGGCTGCGGTTCGGTGGCCATGGTGATGGCGCGCCGCGAGCTGGTGCCCGATGCGCCGGTGTACAAAGGCGGCGTGACCCGCTCGGCCACCGAGTGGAACAAGCTGTGCCGCGGCAACCTGGACCGCATGGTCACCGAC
Organism: Pseudoxanthomonas sp.; assembly: GCF_027498035.1. Classification (NCBI taxonomy): domain Bacteria; kingdom Pseudomonadati; phylum Pseudomonadota; class Gammaproteobacteria; order Lysobacterales; family Lysobacteraceae; genus Pseudoxanthomonas; species Pseudoxanthomonas sp. The sequence continues at coordinate 2,445,069 of NZ_CP114978.1, read as the reverse complement.
ACCAAGATGTTGCTGATCGAAGGCATGAAGCTGGCCCAGAAGACCTTCGTGGCCGCGCGCCAGGCGCTGGGCTGGGCGGTGGACGAGATCGACCAGTTCATCATCCACCAGGTCAGCCGCCCGCATACCCAAGCGTTCGTGAAGACCTTCGGCATCGACCCGAAGAAGGTCATGACCATCTTCGGCGAGCACGGCAACATCGGTCCGGCCTCGGTGCCGATCGTGCTGAGCAAGCTCAAGGAGCTGGGCCGCCTGAAGAAGGGCGACCGCATCGCCCTGCTGGGCATCGGCTCGGGCCTGAACTGCACGATGGCCGAAGTGGTGTGGTGATGCGCTGAGCAGCGCGTTGCATGGAATCAGACAAGGGCCGGTGATCCGGCCCTTTTCGCAGGTGCGTGAAATGGCAGAGCTTCCCGGTTATCCCTTCACCCCCAAACGCTTCGAAGTGCGTCCTGGCATCGCCATGTCGTACCTGGACGAAGGTCCGCGCGATGGCGAGGTGGTGGTGATGCTGCACGGCAATCCGTCGTGGAGTTATTACTGGCGCAACCTGGTGAGCGGGTTGCGCGACCGTTACCGCTGCATCGTGCCCGACCACGTCGGCATGGGCTTGTCGGACAAGCCTGACGATGGCGGTGGCCTGGCGCATCCGCACGGCACGGCCACGCCCAATTACGACTACACGTTGGCTTCGCGCGTGGAAGACTTGCAGGCGCTGTTGCGCCATGCCGGGATCGACGATGCCACGCCGGTGACCCTGGCCGTGCACGACTGGGGCGGCATGATCGGTTTCGGCTGGGCGTTGTCGCATGCCGCGCAGGTCAAGCGGCTGGTGATCACCAACACCGCGGCGTTCCCGCTGCCGGCGGCCAAGCCGATGCCATGGCAGATCGCGCTGGGGCGTGATTCGCTGTTCGGCTCCTTCATCATCCGCGCGTTCAACGCGTTCTCCGGCGGGGCCTCGTGGGTGGGCGTGCGCAAGAAGATGCCGGCCGATGTGCGCCGCGCCTACGTGTCGCCCTACGACACCTGGGCCAACCGCATCTCGACCGTGCGCTTCATGCAGGACATTCCACTGTCTTCTGCAGATCGCGCCTGGGCGTTGCTGGAAGCGGCGGGCAAGGCGTTGCCGTCCTTCGCCGACCGCCCGGCATTCATCGGCTGGGGGCTGAAGGACTTCGTGTTCGACAAGCATTTCCTGGCCGGCTTCCGTGCGGCGTTGCCCGATGCGCAGGTCACGGCCTTCGACGATGCGGGGCATTACGTGCTGGAAGACAAGGCGGCCGAACTGGTGCCGGCGATCCGCGCCTTCCTGGATACCCATCCGCTGCCGCCGCGCTGAACGCGGCGGCAGGGGGAAGCGGTTTACTTCGCTGCCAGCACGTCCACCAGCACCAGGGGCTCGGTACCGATATTGACCAGGCCGTGTGACTGGCCTTCGTACACCACGGTGATGTCGCCGGCCTTGACCGGCACCTGCTTGCCATCGGCATCGGTGAAGGTGCCGGTGCCTGACACGATCACGTAGGCATCTTCGTCCTTGGCATGGGTGTGGGTGCCGATCGAGTCGCCCGGGGCGATGGTCAACCAGCTGATCTCGCGCAGCGCATGATCGGCCGGCGCCTTGTCACGGGTGAAAGCGAACTGGCCGTGCACGGTGCCGGTGCCGCCGCCCAGGTGCGGTTTGTCGATCACCTGCAGATCCTGCCTGGCATGGACTTCAGCCAGTGCAGGCACGCAGGCCAGCGCCAGGGCCGAAGCCAGCGCTGCGGAAAGGGTGGGACGGGCCATGGTGCGATTCCTCATGCAAAAGACCGCAATAGTGTGGGCCGACTGCGCGCGGGTTGCACGCCAGTTGCAGTCACCAATCCGCGGGCGTGAGCGCCGGCAGTCCATGCGTCGCACGCGCCTTGTCGCATTGCGCGCTGATCACGCCCGATTCCCACGAGGCTTCGACTTCACGGCACACGCTGGGGCGTACCGGGTGGATCGAGCAGCGCGAATGGCGGCCGATGTCCGCTTCCAGGGCCACGCAGCGCGGGCGTTGTTCCCAGGTGCCGCGCATGGCCACGCGATGGGCGTCGATCTTCTCGGTCAGGCCTGCCGGCACGCCACCACCCAGGTCGGGATCGCTTTCCGACCAATGCAGGCTGACGCGGAAGGTGGCGCAGCAGGCGCCGCAGGTCAGGCAGGGATGCATGTCGGGAAACCGGGCTGTGCGCGGTGAAAGCGGGAAATCGCGGCGCGGATCATGCCTGAAACCCGTGCAGGCGCAAGCCATTGGCCGCAGGTTGCGTCGAGCGGCGACAATAGGCCGATGACCACTGTCTGCAATATCGCTGCCCGCCTGCCGGAGCTGGCCCGTGAGCGCCCCGGCCAGATCGCCCTGCGTTGCCCGGGTCGCGGCGGCGCCTACGGCATCGAACTGACCTATGCGCAGCTGGATGCGCGCAGCGATGCCATCGCCGCGGGCCTGGGCAGGTACGGCATCGGCCGCGGCACGCGCACGGTGGTGATGGTGCGGCCCTCGCCAGAATTCTTCCTGCTGATGTTCGCGTTGTTCAAGGCCGGCGCGGTGCCGGTGCTGGTCGATCCGGGCATCGACCGGCGCGCGCTGAAGCAATGCCTGGACGAAGCGCAGCCGGAGGCCTTCATCGGCATCCCGCTGGCCCAGATCGCGCGCCTGGCGCTGGGCTGGGCACGCAGTGCGAAGAAGATCGTGACTGCCGGTCCGAAGCTGGGTTGGGGCGGCGCGACGCTGGCGCGGATCGAACGCGATGGTGCCGGCGCCGGACCGCAGCTGGCGGCCACCGACGGCGAGGACGTGGCCGGCATCCTGTTCACCAGTGGCTCGACCGGCGTGCCCAAGGGCGTGGTCTATCGGCATCGTCATTTCGTCGGCCAGGTTGAACTGCTGCGCAATGCCTTCGGCATGGTGCCTGGTGGGGTCGACCTGCCGACGTTCCCGCCGTTTGCGCTGTTCGATCCGGCGCTGGGGCTGACCTCGGTCATCCCCGACATGGACCCGACGCGTCCGGCCAAGGCCGATCCGGCCAAATTGCATGCGGCGATCAAGCGCTTCGGCGTGACCCAGCTGTTCGGCTCGCCCGCGCTGATGCGGGTGCTGGCCGACTATGGCCATCCGCTGCCCACGGTGAAACGGGTGACCTCGGCCGGCGCGCCGGTGCCACCGGAAATCGTCGAGAAGATCCGCAGCCTGCTGCCTGACGATGGCCAGTTCTGGACGCCTTACGGCGCCACCGAATGCCTGCCCGTTGCGGTGATCGAAGGCCGCGAGCTGGAAGCCACGCGCGAAGCCACCGAGCACGGCGCCGGCACCTGCGTCGGTCGTGCGGTCGCGCCGAACGAAGTCCGCATCATCGCCATCGACGATGCCGCGATCGAAGACTGGGCCGGCACGCATGAGGTGCCGGCCGGCGTGGTCGGCGAGATCACCGTGGCCGGCCCGACCGCGACCGACAGCTACTTCAACCGCGATGCCGCCACGAAGATCGCCAAGATCCGCGAGACGCTGGCCGATGGCCGCGCGCGCATCGTGCATCGCATGGGCGATGTCGGTTACTTCGATGCGACCGGGCGGCTGTGGTTCTGCGGGCGCAAGACCCAGCGCGTGGAGACCGCGGCCGGGCCGCTGTACACCGAGCAGGTCGAGCCGGTTTTCAACGTCCACGGCGAAGTGCGTCGCAGTGCGCTGGTCGGTGTCGGCGCAGCCGGGCAACAGCGGCCGGTGTTGTGCTTCGAACTGCTGCCGGGCGTGCCACCCACGCAGCGCGAAGCGGTGGAGGCCGACCTGCGCGCCATCGCGCAGCGGCACGACACGCTGCATGGCATCGACACCTTCCTGTGCCATCCGGCCTTCCCGGTGGACATCCGCCACAACGCCAAGATCGGGCGTGAGAAGCTCGCCGCCTGGGCGGCGCAGCAACTGGAGCAAGCATGAAAATCCTGGTCACCGGCGGCGCCGGATTCCTCGGGCAGGCGCTGTGCCGCGGGCTGGTCGAGCGCGGGCATGAAGTGATCAGCTTCCAGCGCAGCCATTCGCCTGCGCTGGCGGCACTGGGCGTGGGCCAGGTGCAGGGTGATCTGGTCGATGCGCATGCGCTCAACCATGCGGTGGCCGGGGTCGAGGCGGTCTTCCACAACGCGGCCAAGGCTGGCGCCTGGGGCAGCTACGACAGTTACTACCAGCCCAACGTGGTCGGAACGCAGCACGTGCTCGATGCCTGCCGCGCGCAAGGCATCAGCCGGCTGGTGTACACCTCCACGCCCAGCGTGACCCATCGCGCCACCCATCCGGTCGAAGGGCTGGGCGCCGATGAAGTGCCCTATGGCGAGGACTTCCAGGCGCCGTACGCCGCTACCAAGACCATCGCCGAGCAGCTCGTGCTGGCTGCCAACGATGCGCAGCTGGCGACGGTCGCGCTGCGGCCGCGCCTGATCTGGGGGCCGGGCGACCATCAGATCCTGCCGCGGTTGGTGGAGCGTGCGCGCAGTGGTCGCCTGCGCCTGGTCGGCGATGGCAGCAACAAGGTCGACACCACGTATATCGACAATGCCGCGCAGGCGCATTTCGATGCGTTCGATCACCTGATGCCGGGTTCGGCCTGCGCGGGCAAGGCGTATTTCATTTCCAACGGCGAACCGTGGCCGATGCGCGAGGTGCTCGATGCCCTGCTGGCTGCCACCGGCACGCCGCCGGTGCGCAAGACGCTGTCGTTCAAGGCGGCGTACCGGATCGGCGTCGCCTGCGAGGCATTGTGGAAAGTGCTGCCGCTCAAGGGCGAGCCACCGTTGACGCGATTCCTGGCCGAGCAGCTGTGCACGCCACACTGGTATTCGATGGAGCCGGCGCGTCGCGATTTCGGTTACGTGCCGCGTGTGTCCATGGCCGAAGGCCTGGCGCGCCTGAAGGCTGCGTGGAACGCGCCGGGTTGAATCCTTGCGTGATTGCGATGTGCCCGTCGACAGCCTGTGTGCGTGCCGAACTGCCGGGACACGACGAGGGGTCGCTGTCGCATCTGGCAGCGCCTGATGCCTGTGGGCATCAGAGTGGGCAGACGTAGTAACCCACTCGCTTGCCATTGGCCAGGTCGGCCTGGCCGATCTGCGCGAAACCCAGGCGCCGATGGAACGCCACCGACGCCGGATTCGGTGGGTCCAGGTTGATCTCGCACACCAGCGATGCATGATCCCAGGCGCGCGCCTGGGTTTGCAGCTCGCGATACAGCGCACCCGCCACGCCCTGGCCCTGCAGTGACTGCGCCACCACCACGCGATCGATGTAGATGAAGCGTGCGAACCGCGCCTTCAGCCAGGCGAAGTTCGGGTTGTCGTAATCCGCATCCTGGTCCAGCGCAACCAACAGCGCTTCGCCGTCGCCTGCCGTTCGGGTCCAGCACGCTTGCCGCAGCAGCGCGGCGAACTGCGCCGGCGTCTGCCACGACAGTTCGGCAGCATGCAGGTTGTTGAGTGCCAGCAGCGCAGGAAAATCGTCTTCGCCAATCGCGCGCAAGCGTGCTGCGCTCATCCTGGCAGGGCCACGCTACTGTGCAGTGCGGCGTCCGCAGCGTGGCGTTCCAGCGCCAGTTCGATCAGGCGCGTGACCAGTTCGCGATAGCCCAGCCCGCTGGCCTGCCACAGCTTGGGATACATGCTGATGCGGGTGAAGCCGGGCAGGGTATTGATCTCGTTGACCACGATCTCGCCGCCCGGCGTCAGGAATACATCCACCCGCGCCAGGCCCGCACAGTCCAGCGCCTGGTAGGCACGCAGCGCGACCTGCTGGATGCGGACCTGGGTGTCGCCGTCGATGTCGGCCGGCACCACCACCTGCGCACCGTCTTCGCTGATGTACTTGGTGTCGTAGGCGTAGAAGGCGTCGTGCACCACCACTTCGCCGCACACGCTGGCCTGCGGCTGGTCGTTGCCCAGCACGGCGCATTCGATCTCGCGCCCGTCGATGGCCGATTCCACCAGCACCTTGTGGTCGTACAGGAAGGCCTGCGCCAGCGCGTCGGCAAACCCGGCGGCGTCGGTGACCCGGCTCACGCCCACCGACGAGCCCTGGTTGGCCGGCTTGACGAACAATGGCAGGCCCAGGCGCGCGACCAGCTCGTCGAAGCCGGTGTGTTCGGCACTGCGACGGGTCAGGCAGGCGAATGGCGCCACCTGCAGTCCGGCATCGCGCAGCAGGCGCTTGGCCACGTCCTTGTCCATCGCCACGGCAGAGCCCAGCACACCCGAGCCCACGAACGGCAGGTTGGCCATGCGCAGCAGGCCCTGCAGCGAGCCGTCTTCGCCCATCGTGCCGTGCACGATCGGGAACACCACGTCGATCTGTTCCAGCGCCAGGGCAGGGTCCACCGGGCGCAGCTGCTGGCGCGCCTGGCCGGGCAGCAGGGCGAGCGCCTGGCCTGACGGCTGCAGGGCGATGCGCTTGGGATCGTCGCGGTTGAGCAGCCAGGCCCGCGGATCGCTCAGGTGCCACTGGCCCTGCTTGTCGATGCCGATCAGCACCGGTTCGAAGCGCGCGGTGTCCAGCGCATCGACGATGTTCCGCGCCGATTGCAGGGAGACTTCGTGTTCGGCCGAACGACCGCCGAAGATGATGCCCACACGCGTCTTGCCCATCTGCCTGTCTATCCACTGCTGCCAAAAAGGGCCGACAGCATGAACCGACCTGCCGGCCGTTGACCACATCCGCGCCGTGGTCAAGGTCAGGTCACGGTTAGAATGGCGCCATGCCGCCGACCCCCTTCGATGCCCTGAAACCGCTGGCCGGCCGCGCGCTGGAAGCGGCCCTCAACCGCGCCGTCGCGCTGGACCCGGATACCCGAGATGCGCTGGCGCCACTGGCCGGGCGCCGCATCCGGATCACCCTGGAGTCGCCGCCGCTGGCACTGGAGATCGCGGTGGAGGCCCAGCGCCTGCACGTCGGTCCGGTCGACGCCGGCGACGAACCCGACCTGGCCGTGCGCAGCACCCTGGGCGGATTGCTGGGCCAGCTGCCGTTCTTTCGCCGTGATGACGCCGCGCCGGTCGGCAAGCTGCGCGTGTCCGGTGATGCCGACCTGGCCCGCCGCCTGCAGACCCTGGCCACGCGCTTCGATCCGGATTTCCAGCAGCCATTTGTCACCCTGTTCGGTGAAGTGCTTGGCGTGCAGATCGCGCAAGGCGTGCGCGCGACCCTGCTCAAGCTGCGCGACACCGGCAGCGAGCTGGCGACCAGTGCCGCCGAATACGTCACCGAGGAATCGCGCGATGTCGTGGCCCGCGGCGAACTCGACGCCTTCCACGATGACGTGGACACGTTGCGCGACGACGTGGAACGCCTGGCCGCGCGCATGACCCGACTGGCGGCCCGCGCATGATGTTGCCGGGCATGAAGGGCGTGCGTGCCGCGCTGCGGGCGAACAAGATCGGACGGGTGCTGATCCGCTACCGGCTCGATGCGTTGCTCGACGGCACGCCGGCCGAGCCATGGTTGAAGCTGGCGCGGCCGTTCGTGCCGCGTGCGCGCGACGATATCGCGGCGTTGAGCCGCGGCGCGCGCCTGCGCATGGTGCTGCAGGAGCTGGGGCCGATCTTCGTCAAGTTCGGCCAGATCCTGTCCACCCGCCGCGACCTGATCCCACCGGACGTGGCCGAGGAGCTGACCCTGCTGCAGGACCGGGTCAAGCCGTTCGATGGCGATACCGCGCTGCGCATCGTGGAAAAAGCGTTGGGGCTGCCGATCGGCGAAGCCTTCGCCTCGTTCGACACCAAGCCGCTGGCCTCGGCCTCGATCGCCCAGGTGCATGCAGCCACGCTGCACGATGGTCGCCAGGTGGTGGTCAAGGTGCTGCGCCCTGAAATCGAAGCGCAGATCGCCGGCGACATCGCGCTGCTGAAATCCGGCGCGGCGCTGGTGGATTACGCGCACCCGTCGGCCGACAAGATCCGGCCGAAGGAAATCGTCGCCGAGATCGAAACCACCCTGGCCGCCGAACTCGACCTGCAGCGCGAAGGTGCCAACGCCAGCGTGATGCGCCGGTTCTGGAAGGACTCGCCGGACCTGTACGTGCCGGAGATCATCTGGTCGCACACCGCAGAGCGCGCGCTGACCATGGAGCGCGTCACCGGGATTCCCTCCGATGACATCGCCGCGCTGGACGCGGCCGGCATCGACCGCAAGGCGCTGGCGGCCAAGGGTGTGCGCGTGTTCTACACGCAGGTGTTCCGCGACAACTTCTTCCACGCCGATGCGCACGCCGGCAACATCTGGGTCGATACCGATCCGGCGCGCAAGGCCAATCCGCGCTTCATCGCGCTGGATTTCGGCATCGTCGGCCAGCTCTCGCAGCAGGACCAGTACTACCTGGCCGAGAACTTCATGGCCATCTTCAACAAGGATTACCGGCGCATCGCCGAGCTGCACGTCGAAGCGGGCTGGATGCCGGCGCACCGTACGCATCGACGAGCTGGAAGCCGCTGCGCGCGCGGTCTGCGAGCCGTACTTCACCCGGCCGCTGAGCGAGATCTCGCTGGCGCAGGTGCTGATCAAGCTGTTCCGCACCGCGCAGAAGTACGAACTCACCCTGCAGCCGCAGCTGATCCTGTTGCAGAAGACCCTGCTCAACATCGAAGGCGTCGGCCGCCAGCTCGATCCGCAGCTGGATATCTGGGCCGTGGCCAAGCCGGTGCTGGAGCGCATCCTGGTCGAACGCTACAGCCCCAAGCGCGCCTTCGATGAGTTGCGCAAGCGGCTGCCGGAAATCCTGACCCACGCGCCGGACATGCCGCGCCTGGTGCACAGCTGGCTCAAGCAGCAGGTCGAGGGTCAGCATGAACTCGCGATGCGCTCCAAGGACCTGGCCGATCTCAACGTGACCCTGCAGCGCTTGCAGCGGCGCGTGGTGACCGCGATTGCCGGTGCCGGATTGCTGGTGGTGGCTGCGGTGCTGCACGCCTTCGGCGTGGGCGGCCCGGTGTTGTTCCATGTGCCGCTGTGGACCTGGTTCACCGGCGCGCTGGGCAGCCTGGCGCTGCTGTCGGCCTGGCTGCGGCGCTGAGCGCAGCGCTCGCCGGATCAACGCAAGACAAGGGATCGACATGGAGTTGCAGGCACTCAAGCGCGAACTGGCCGCGTTCGGCGAACACAACGACGCCACCCACACCGCGCGCAGCGAGCGGATGCTCAACATCACCCCGGACACCGGCGAATTCCTCTCGGTGACGATCCGCTCCACCGGCGCGCGGCGCGTGCTGGAAATCGGCACGTCCAACGGCTATTCGACGCTGTGGCTGGCCGAGGCGGCCGCGGTGCTCGACGGGCACGTGACCACGTTGGAATTTTCCGCGGCCAAGTGGCAGCTGGCGCAGGACACCTTCGCGCGCAGCGGGTTGGCCGCGCGGATCACCGCTGTCCACGCCGATGCAGGGGCCTGGATGGCAGCTGCGGAGGCGGACGCGTTCGACCTGGTGTTCCTGGACGCCGACCGCAGCCGTTACCTGGACTGGTGGCCGGCGCTGCGCCGGGTGCTGCGTCCCGGCGGCTTGCTGGTGGTGGACAACGCCATCTCGCACGCCGCGCAGATGGGCAGCTTCGAACAGGTCCTGCGCGCCGATGTGGACTTCACCTGCGCGCTGGTGCCGGTGGGCAAGGGCGAACTGCTGGCGGTTCGCGCCGGCTGAGCCCTCAGTGCTGGGCGGCAACCTTGTCGAAGAAATCGTAGATGCCTTCGTCGCTCATCTTGCGGGCGTTGGCCAGTTCACCGAGCTTGGTCGTGTAGAGCACCTTGCCCTCGGGCGAGACTACCACCGCGGCGGGGATGCCTTTCTCGATCGGATTGCCATAGGTGTTGGCGATGTCCAGATTGTGGTCCCAGTTGCCCACGTCGACCTTGACCACCTCGAAGCGCTTGGCGATCAGCGCGGCGTTCTTCTCGCCGTGCAGCGAGGTGTCCAGTGCCCGGCAGTCGCCGCACCAGTTGGCGCCAAAGATCAGCAGCGTGGGCTTGTGGTCTTTCTTGCCCGCGTTCAGTGCGCTTTTGACCTGGGCCTTGGCATCGGCGGCCGGATCGTAGGGGCCGGTCGCGGCCAGTGCGGTCCCGCTGGCGACGAACAGGAGCAGGGGCAGTAGCAGGCGCTTCATGGTGGGGTGAGCCGTCGGAGGGAGATTCGTGATGGTTGGCCGCCGCGCTGCAGTGCGTCAAGGTCTCCGCGGGCAATTGCGCGGAATGCTGTGTCGCTGGTCCGGCGTCATGACCGATGGCCATGACGCCGGGCTTTCGGCCGATCGGGTAGGGCGCGCATGGGCGTGGCTGCAGTGTCTGACCGCGCTTGCCGGCCATGCCATCGGCAAGGTGCTGCAGTGGGGTCACAGGCCACGCCGGCACCCCGAACGCGCCACGCAAGGCGGGGATAGTTTCGACGAAAAATATGCTGCGCTGCGGCGAAAGTTAATGGGCAAGCGGATTTAGTCGACGCGCCGCATGGCGACGGTTTCGAGAGGCCGATGAGGCCTCAAAACACCATGATTTCAGGGGTGGAGCGAGATGCCGGTGGCGACCGTGGTTGCTTGATATGGCGGTCTGACTAACCCTTAAGACCAAAGTTTGACAAAAATTCCACTTAATGAGGATCTTGTCAGTAGTCGCCATCCTTTGGCTGGCCCAGAATGTCTCCGTACTTGCCAGTATGTAGGGCCACATGGGCCGCAAGTACCTGAACAGGCAGTGTCATGACGACAGCAATGGGGCGGGGGCTGCTTCGGCTCCTGAACATCAAGGGCAGGGTGAGGGGACAACATGTTGAACAAGAAGAATGTGCTGGCAGTGAGCGTGGGCGTGGCCTGCATTGCGGCGAGCGGAACGGTGTTCGGTGCGGCGCTGGACCGCTCCGGGCAGTCCATTGCCGCTTTCCTCAAGCCGGGGAACTATGCCGAATACGGCGGGAACTTCCTCAATCCCACCGTGGAGGGCAAGGACAAGAGTGGCAACAAGACCGGTGATGTGGGGAACACCTATAACTTCATCGGCGGTGCGATCAAGATCCAGCCGTTCCAGAAGGTTTCGTTCGGCCTGATTTACGACGAGCCGTTTGGTGCTTCCGCGGAGTATCACGGCAATAGCGACTTTGTTTCGAACCCGACCGATGTCGTGCTGTCCGGCCTACCTGTGGTCACCGGCCCCAGCATCGTCTCCAACGGGCAGCTTGCTGCCTACGGCTTGAATGCAGGACTCACCGGAGATACGGAAGTTTCAGTGAGAACCCGCAGCGCTACCGCGCTCGTCGGATTCCAGCCGATCGATGGCCTGAATATTTATGGCGGTGGCGTCTATCAGGAGATCAAGGGCAACGTGCAGCTGCGAGGCTCCACGTATTCGGTCTACAACGGATACAACCTTTCCATTCCATCCACGCGTGAATGGGGCTGGCTGGCCGGCGTTGCCTACGAGGTCCCGGATATCGCGCTGAAGGTCTCGCTGACCTATCGATCCGAGATCGACTACGACCTGGATGCGAAGGAGTCGCTGCCGCTGGTCAGTGCGCTGGGCGCCAACAGCGCGCAGCTGGGTGGCTTGATCCAGCAGCTGGTGCTGGCTGGCAGGATCCCCGCGGCAACGGGCCAGGCCATCGGTGCGACGTTGGGGAGCTTGAGCGGAGGTTTGACCGGTGGCGTGACCAAGCTGACAACGCCGCAGTCGGTGAACCTGGATTTCCAGACCGGCATCATGGCCAATACGGTGGCCTTCGGTAACGTGCGCTGGGTGCAGTGGTCCAAGTTCGCCGTCCAGCCGGCCGCATTCGGGCAGCTGTCCGAAGCCGTTGGCCCGCTGATCGGCAAGCCCGATGGCTTCAACCTGGTGGATTACTCCAAGGACCAGTGGTCGGCCAACCTGGGCGTGGGTCGCAAGCTCAACGAGCAATTCAGCGGCTCGGTCTCGGTGGGTTGGGACAGTGGCGCGGGCAACCCTGTTACCACCCTTGGACCGACCGAAGGCTATTGGAACGTCGGCCTGGGCCTGCGCTACAACCCCACGCCGAAGGTCGAGATTTCCGGTGGCGTGAAGTACTTCTGGCTGGGTGATGCGGAAGCCCAGACCGGTGCACACAGCTATGCCGGCGATTTCAGTGGTAACAATGCGGTGGCGGTGGGCGTGAAGCTGGGCCTGTACTTCTAGGCCGGCAAAGCCGGCGTCGATGGTCGTCGGCGCGCATGCGCCGACGCAGATACGCCAGGACCATTGGAAACGTTGCATGAAACGCACTGGCGGTCTTCCGGCCGCCAGTGCGTTTTGCGTTTTCCGGACGGCGATACGGCGGGATGGTTCACCATTCGGGCGATAATCAGCACCTTTGGCCCTGCGTGCTTTCCGTGTCCGAACGTCTTTCCATTCCCGTGCTGTATCGGGACGACCTGCTCGCCGTCGTCGACAAACCTGCGGGCCTGATGGTCCACGACAGCGGCCTGGCGCGCGGCGAAGATCAGTTCCTGGCCGATTACCTGCGCGAACAGCTGGGCAGGCCGATCTTCCTGATCCACCGGCTGGATCGCGGCACCAGCGGCTGCCTGCTGGTGGCCTTCGACCGCGACACCGCCTCGGCGTTGGGCAAGGTGTTCATGTCGCGCGAGGTGGAAAAGGATTACCTGGCCGTGTGTCGCGGTTGGCCGGACGCGCAGTTCACCATCGACCACGAACTCGACGGCGGCCCGGGCAAGCCGGTCAAGAAACAGGCGATCACCGGCTTCGTGCGCCTGGCCACGGGTGAGTTGGATGTGCCGTCAGGCGGCTTCGAGACCTCGCGCTATGCGCTGATGCGCTGCCGTCCGCAGACCGGGCGCTTCCGCCAGATCCGGCGTCATCTCAAGCATGCCTTCCATCACCTGATCGGCGACACCAGCCACGGCGAAGGGCGGCACAACCGTGCGTTCCGCATGCGTGGCGTGCATCGCATGCTGCTGCATGCGCGCCGGCTGTCGTTCCTGCATCCGGCCACTGGCGTGCGCATCGAAGCACTGGCGCCGCTGGACGCCGAATTCCTGAAAGCCCTGGACCTGTTCGGCTGGGACCACGACCTGCGTTGAGCACGATCGCTTACGCCACGTGCAGTGCGGCCAGCACCATCAGCGCCACGGTGCAGCCGAAGCCGATGAACCACACCAGGCTGCGCAGTGATGCCAATCCGGCGATGTAGGCCAGCCCGTGCGCGATGCGTGCGGCCAGGATCACCAGTGCCAACGTCGCGGCCACCGACGCCGACACACCTGCAACCTGCGCCATCAGCACGCCGGCGGCGATCAGCGGGAATGCTTCGAAGCCGTTGAGCTGGGCGGCGTGGGCCCACTGCGAACGCGGATTGTCCTGCTGCGCCTGCCAGGTGCGTGGATTGCGGTTGTCGTAGCGCTTGCCGGCCGCGGACTTGGCCACGCTGGTCCATACATACGGCAGGACAGCGATGATCAGCACGCACCAGTAGGCGACGGCGTAGGACATGGACGGCATTCCGGCAGAAGAAGGCGCGCAGCTTAGCGCTTGCTGTCGCACTCGGACGCCAGGCCATGACCTCTGGCCCATTCCTGGCATGTGGCGCGGGCGCACGCTGCATGCAGGCCTTCTTCGAGTACCAGCCATGCATCTCGTTCGAGGCGCCATGCTGCTGGCGGTGTTCGTGGTCGGCGTTGCCAATGCACGCGCAGCGCCACCCGCCACTGCACCAGACGAACTGGCGGCAGTGCGTCAGGCCGACGCGGCATTCTGGGAGGCCTACAACCGTTGCGACCTGGCGGCGATGGGCGCGTTGCTGACGCCTGACGTTGAGTTCTGGCACGACAAGACCGGACTCACCAGCACGCGCGCGGCCGTGGTGCAGTCATTGGCTGCGGGGCCCTGCGGTACTCCAGGCATGCATTTGCGGCGCGAGGCGGTGGCTGGAAGTGTGCAGGTCTATCCGCTGGCCGATGCCGGCGCGTTGATCACCGGCCAGCATCGTTTTCTGGTGACCCGCCTGCCGCAGCCTGAGCGCCTTGACGGTTCGGCACGATTTTCCTCGGTGTGGACGCGTGGCCCGGATATGCAGTGGCGCATGCATCGCATCATGAGCTTCGATCATCAGGCCGCTCCCTACCGGGCGACCGATCCAGTGCTGTCGTTGGATGCCGGGCAGTTGCAGCGACTGGTGGGCCGGTACGACACCCGTGCCGCTGGTCTTGCCAGGATCACGGTTGAGGGGACGCATCTGCTGCTGACGGCAGGGGATTTCCATTTACCGCTGTATGCGGCATCGCCACGACGCTTCTTCGCGCGCGAGCGGGACTTGCAGGTGGTCTTCGATGGCGTCGGCGATGCGCCGCCGACGCATCTCGAGATCGTCGAAGCTGGCGTGGTCAGCGAGCGCGCACCGCGGGTGCCATAAGCCAGCATGACGCTGGTCGCAGGCGGCCGCCGAATCCCGGAGCTGCCGTGGTGATCTTCGGAAAATGCACAGGCCCGCGATCTGCGGGCCTGTGTTGATTGCTTGGCGACGCTGGACCAGGCGTTACTTCGCCGTCGCCGGTGCCTTCATCATCCTGTCGCGCGCGGCCTTGAACGGGTTGCCGGCATACCAGTTGGGCCACTGGCCATCGCTGGCCAGCGACTTGCCCACGCCGTAGAGCAGGTCCAGGTCCTGCACGGTGCCGTCGAGCTTCCAGGTGGCCGGGTCGTATTCGTCGGCCGGTGAGTGGTAGCGGTGCTCGCCGTAGTCCTTGGCGTAGGCCTCGCCGGCCGCCTTGCCGCCTTCGAGCAGGTCTTCGCCGCCGTCGGTGTACAGTGCCGGTACGCCGGCCTTGGCGAAGTTGAAATGATCCGAGCGGAAATAGAAGCCGCTCTGCGGCGCCGATTCGGCGTGCAGCGTGCGGCCCTGCGCCTCGGCCAGCGGCTTGAGGATGTCCTCCAGCTGCGAGGCGCCGAAGCCGGTGACGGTCACGTCCCTGGCCTTGCCGGCCACCGACATCGCATCGATGTTGATCACGCCGGCGATCTTGTCGAGCGGGAAGGTCGGGTGCGCGACGTAATACTTGGAGCCGAGCAGGCCCGATTCCTCCAGCGTCACCGCCAGGAACACCACCGAACGCTTCGGCTTCGGCGTCTGGTGGGCGAACGCATCGGCGACTTCCAGGATGCCGGCCACGCCGGTCGCGTTGTCGACCGCGCCGTTGTAGATGTTGTCGCCGTCTTCGTTGTCATGCTTGCCCAGGTGGTCCCAGTGGGCCATGTACAGCACGGCTTCGTCCGGCTTCTCGCTGCCCGGCAGCACGCCGATCACGTTGCGCGACTGTTTTTCGCTGATGCTGCTCTTCAGGTCGAAGGAGACCTTGGCCTTCAGCGACACCGGCTTGAACCCGCGCCTGGACGCGTCCTTGTAAGCCTGGTCCAGGTCCAGCCCGGCCTTGGCGAACAGCTCGCGCGCCACGTCCTGGGTGATCCAGCCCTGCGCAGGCACGCGCGGTTCGGGATCGTCCCTGGACGGCAGGTCGTACTGCGCGCCGGACCAGGAGTTCTTGACCACGTCCCAGCCGTAACTGGCGCCGGCGGTGTCATGGATGATGATCGCCGCGTCGGCGCCCTTGCGTGCGGCTTCTTCGAACTTGTAGGTCCAGCGGCCGTAGTAGGTCATCTTCTTGCCGTCGAACAGCGTGGCGTCGTCGACGTGGAAACCCGGGTCATTGACGAACATCACCACGGTCTTGCCCTTCCAGCTCTTGGCGTTGCCGTAGTCGTTCCACTTGCGTTCCGGCGCATCCACGCCGTAGCCGACGAACACCAGCTCGCTGTTGTCGACTTTCACTTCGGTCTTGCCGGTGCGCGTGCCGATCACCATCTGGTCACCGAACGCCAGCGCCTTGGTGGTGCCGTCGCCTTCGGTCAGGGTGATGGCCGTGCCCGGGTCGGCGGTGGTTTCCACCATCGATACGTCCTGGGTCCAGCTGCCGTGATTGCCTGGCTGCAGGCCGATCCGCTGCATCTGCCCGGTGATGTAGGCGACGGTCTTGTCTTCGCCAGCGGTGCCGGGGCCGCGGCCTTCGAGCGCATCCGAAGACAGGGTCTTGACCAGTTCGCCGAAGTCGGCGGCGTTGATCTCCGGGGCGAAGGCATGTGGCGCGGCAGGCGCGGCGACGGTCTCCGACGGGGGGGCGGAAGCGGCGGGCGCCTCCGGGGATTCGGGCTTCTTGCAGGCTGACAGCGCGGTCAGCGCGGCCAGGCCCAGCAGCAGCTTGCGGGACATGCGGGTTCCTTGGGGTGGCGTCAGGAACCGGGGATTCTAGCCAGCCCGAGCCCGCGGCATATGCCGCGGGCACCTGTCCATGCCGACAGCGGGTTTATTCGGTCGGTGCGGTATCGCCGCTGTAGGCCACCGGCGTGGCGCCGGTCACGCTGCCGATTTTGGCGCTGCTGTGCACGTACAGCTTGACCGGGCGTTCGAACACCAGTGCGCCTTCGACCACCGCGTTCGGCCCGATGATCACGCGCAGGTCGCGGTTGTTGCGGTTCTTCTTGCCCCAGGATTCGTTCTTCTCGATCTTGATGCCGCCGCGCACATGCGAGCCCGCGCCGACGGTGATGTCGCCGTTGACCGTTTCGATCCCGCCACCCAGGTCGGTGCCGACGATGCCGATGGAGCCGTTGACGTTCTCGATGCCCTTGGTGATCTTGCCGCCGCGGTCGACGAAGACGCTGCCGTTGACCGTCTCCAGGCTGCCGTTGACGGTGACGTCGCGGCCCAGCTTGATGCTGCCGTTGACGGTTTCCAGGTCGCCGGTGATGGCCTTGTCGGCCACGCTGATGCCGCCGTTGACGGTGCCGGCATCCTTGGTGGTGGCGCCGGTCTCGATGCTGATGCTGCCGTTGACGGTCTCCAGGTCGCCATAGGCCTGGCCGGCCTGCGCAGTGATGCTGCCCAGCACCTTGTCGATGGACTGCTGGGCGGCAGCGCTGCCGGTGGCCAGGGCCAGGGCCAGGCTCAGGGCGACGATGGGCAGGCGACGGTTTCGGTCGGTCATGGCGGTGTTTCCGTGTTGGTGGATGCCCAGTGGGATGCAGCCTGCCGGCCGAAGGTTTAAACCGGCGCGAAACCGCATGCAGGCCGTCACGGCAGCGCCCGCTACAATCGGCGCCTGCCTACGTCGAGGAAGTCCCTGCCCGTGCCCGATTCCGTCCAGCGCCCCAAGCCCGTCGTCCTGCTGATCCTGGATGGCTGGGGCCATCGCGAAGACCCGACCGACAATGCCGTGGCCCAGGCCACGCTGCCCAACTGGCGGCGGCTGCTGAAGACCTGTCCCAACACGCTGATCCACACCGAGGGCCGCCACGTGGGCCTGCCGGACGGGCAGATGGGCAATTCGGAAGTGGGTCACATGAACCTGGGTGCCGGTCGCGTCGTCTACCAGGACCTGACCCGGATCGATGCGGCCATCGAGGATGGAAGCTTCTTCGACAACGCCGAACTGGTCGCCGCCTGCGACGCGGTCAAGGCCGATGGCGGCACCCTGCAGTTGATGGGCCTGCTTTCGCCGGGTGGCGTGCACAGCCACGAGCAGCACCTGTTCGCGCTGATGGAACTGGCCAAGCGCCGTGGCGTGGCCAAGGTCGCCGTGCATGGTTTCCTGGACGGCCGCGACATGCCGCCGCGTTCGGCGCAAGCCAGCCTGGAAAAGTTGCAGGCCAAGTGCACCGAACTGGGCAACGCGCACATCGCCTCGGTGTCCGGCCGCTACTACGCCATGGACCGCGACAAGCGTTGGGATCGCCTGCGCAAGGCGTGGGACGCGATGGTCGAAGCCAAGGGTGAGTTCACCGCGGCCTCGGGCGTGGAAGCGCTGGCCGCGGCCTATGCACGCGGCGAGAATGACGAATTCGTGCTGCCGACCGTGATCGACGGCGCCACGCCGATGGCCGATGGCGATGCGGTGATCTTCTTCAACTTCCGCGCCGACCGCGCCCGCCAGCTGACCGGCGCGTTCGTGTCGCCATCCTTCGACGGCTTTGAAGCACGCAAGCCGAAGCTGGCGCGTTTCGTCTGCATGAGTGAGTACGACGCCAAGCTGCCGGCGCACGTGGCCTTCGGCCCGGACGACCTCAAGCACACCCTGGGCGAACTGCTGGCCGAGCACCACCTCACCCAGTTGCGCATCGCCGAAACCGAGAAGTACGCGCACGTGACGTTCTTCTTCAGCGGCGGGCGCGAAGACGAATACGTCGGCGAGCAGCGCATCCTGGTGCCCAGTCCCAAGGTCGCCACCTATGACCTGCAGCCGGAAATGAGCGCGCCGGAAGTCACCGACAAGCTGGTCGACGCGATCGGCTCCGGCAATTTCGACGTGATCATCTGCAACCTGGCCAACCCGGACATGGTCGGTCACAGCGGCATCCTGGAAGCGGCCATTCAGGCCGCCGAGGCGGTCGACGTGGCGATCGGAAAAGTCGAAGCAGCCGTGCGCGCCGCACATGGCGCCATGATCATCACCGCCGACCACGGCAACCTGGAGATGATGGCTGATCCCAAGACCGGCCAGCCGCACACCGCCCACACCGTCGGCCCGGTGCCTCTGGTCTACCTGGGTGAGCGCAGCAACGTGCACCTGCGCGCAGGTGGCGCCCTGCGCGATGTCGCCCCGACCCTGCTGGACCTGCTCGGCCTGCCCAAGCCGGCCGAAATGACCGGCGTGAGTCTGTTCTCCGAATGAAGCCGGTGCTGCTGCGCAAGGTGAGGCTGGGGCTGTTGGCGGCCCTGGCCACGGCTGGCTGTGGCATCGCCCTGGCGCAGAGCCAGAAAGAGACGCAGAAGAAGCTCGAAGGCATCCGCAAGGAACTCAAGAGCGTGGCCGCCGAACGCCGCGACCTGGAAGGCCAGCGCGGCGAAGCGTCGCGCCAGCTGCGCGCGGCCGATGAACAGGTCGGCAGCAGCAGTCGCAAGCTGGCCCAGACCCAGGCCGCGCTGCAGAAGGAGGCCGCGGCCCTGGCCGAACTGCAGGCCAAACGTGACGCCATGCAGCAGCATCTGTCCGGGCAGCGCAAGGAGCTGTCGCAGCTGGTGCGCGCCGCCTACATGACTGGCAGCAACGCACCGCTGAAAGTGCTGCTGTCGCAGGACAAGGTGGCCGATGCGAACCGGGCGATGGTCTATCACCGCTACGTGCAGGGCGATGTCGCCCATCGCATCGACGCGCTGACCGGCCAGTTGGAGGAATTGCGCACGCTGGAAGCGGAAATCGAAACCCGTCGCGCCGCGCTGCAGGCTACGCACCAGCAGCAGCAGACCCAGGTCGCCCAGCTCAAGCGCGACCGCGGCAGCCAGGCCAAGCTGGTCGCCCAGCTGGACGAGCGTTACGAAGACCGCGGTGACCGTGCCCAGGCGCTGGGTCGCGACGCCAAGGCGCTGGAAACCCTGCTCGCCAACCTGCGTGCCGCCGCTGCACGGGCCGAAGCCGAACGCCGCGCCGCCGCCGAACGCGCCCGTCGCGAAGAAGCGGCACGCGAAACCGCCGCGCGCGAACAGGCGCAGAAAGATCGCGAGGAAGCGTTGGCCGAAGGCCGTCCCGCACCGCCGCCACGCAAGGCGCCACCGCCTCCGCCGCCCAAGGTCGCAACCGGGCCGGCGCTGAAAGTGGGTGGCCTGGGCTGGCCGGCATCGGGCAACCTGCTGGCGCGCTTCGGTGGGCAGCTGCCCGACGGCCGCGCCAGCCAGGGCGTGTTGATCGGTGCGCCGGTCGGCAGCACCGTGAGCGCGGTGGCCGACGGCACCGTGGTGTTCTCCGAATGGATGACCGGCTACGGCCTGATCCTGATCATCGACCACGGCAACGGCTACATGAGCCTGTACGCGCACAACGAATCGCTGCTGCGCGATGCCGGCGACACGGTGAAGAAGGGCGAAGCGGTGGCCAAGGTCGGCAGTTCCGGCGGCTGGGGCACTCCGGCGCTTTACTTCGAACTGCGCAAGGGCGGCTCGCCGGTGGATCCGTCGTCCTGGTTGCAGCGGCGCTAAGCCGCTGACGAGGGGGAAGTGCGGGCCTTGTGGCCAGGAACAAGGTTTTAGCCTGGCTTCGCGCATAATCGAGCCGCACCTGTCCCCACGATCCACCCGGAGTTGCCGCATGCGTGTGTCCCTGTTGCTGTCGTCCCTGCTGCTGGCCATCGCGCCGGCATTGGCCCAGGAAGCCACGCCCACGACGCAGGACACCTCGCAACAGCAGGCGCCCGCCACCCAGCAGGAAGATACCGGCACCGACGACGCCAAGCCGGTCGGCTCCAGTGACGATCCGTCCGCGTCAGAATCCACGCCATCCGACGTGCCGCTGGACGAGATCCGCCGCTTCGTCTCGGTCTTCAACGCGGTCAAGCAGGCCTACGTGGAGCCGGTTGACGACCAGAAGCTGATGCATTCGGCGATCCGCGGCCTGCTGCTGGACCTGGACCCGCACAGCGCCTATCTGGACAAGGAAGACGCCAAGGATTTCGACGAGCAGGCCAACGGCGCCTACGATGGCATCGGCGTGGAGTTGCTGGCCCAGCCGGATGGCTCGCTGCAGGTGGTTTCCCCCATCGACGGCACGCCGGCCGCGCGCGCCGGCATTCAGTCCGGCGACCTGATCATCGCCATCGACGGCAAGTCGTTGGGCGGCATGAAAGACTCGATGGAGCCGCTGCGCGGCCCGGTCGGCAGCAAGGTCACCCTGACCATCGTCCGCGAGAAGACCCCCAAGCCCTTCGACAAGGTGCTGACCCGCGAGACCATCCGCGTGGCCAGCGTGCGTTCGCGCATGCTGGAGCCGGGCTATGGCTATATCCGCATCAGCGCCTTCCAGGCCGACACCGGCGCGGACTTCCAGAAAGCCGTGGACGAGGTCAAATCCAAGGGCGCGCTGAAGGGCGTGGTGCTGGACCTGCGCAGCAATCCGGGTGGCCTGCTGACCGCGGCCGTGCAGATTGCAGACGACCTGCTGGAGAAGGGCACCATCGTCACCACCAAGGGCCGCATCGCGATCAGTGACGCCAAGTTCGAGGCCACGCCCGGCGATCGCCTGGGCGGCGTGCCGGTCGTGGTACTGGTCGATGGTGGCTCGGCCAGCGCGGCCGAGGTGCTGGCCGGCGCGCTGCGCGACAACAACCGCGTGCGCATCATCGGCAGCCGCACCTTCGGCAAGGGCTCGGTGCAGACCGTGCTGCCGCTGGACAACGGTGACTCGGTCAAGCTGACTACCGCGCGCTATTACACGCCCAGCGGCAAGTCGATCCAGGCCACCGGCATTGTCCCGGACGTGCTGCTCAAACCCGACGACGCCGGCAACGAGGAACTCCCGCCCTCACTTGCCAATTACAGCGAAGCCAACCTGCCGGGCCACCTGCATGGCGATCAGGAAGGCGCCGAAGGCTATACCGCCGGCGACGTGCTCAATGGTGACAAGCCGGTGGAGCAGGCGCTGGCCGAGCTGAAGCATCCGGGGTCGGTCGCGGCGGCGCAGAAGGCGGTCGATGCCAAGGCTGCAGCGGCCAAGGCCAAGCCGGTTGCGAAGAAGCCTGCAGGAGTGCCGGCCAAGCCGGCAGCGGCCGACCCTGCGTCACCTGCAGGTGACGTCGCGCCCACGCCGGCCACATCGCCGGGCAAGTAAGCCTTGCCCTTGCCCTTGCGCGCGCCGTGGCTCAGCGGTGCGCGGACAGCGCTTCCGGATTGAGGATGTTCTGCGGCGTACCGGTCGCGAATGCGCGCACGTTGTCCAGCGCGGTGCCCAGGTACAGCGCGTAGCTGTCCTGCTCGACGTAACCCAGGTGCGGCATCGCCAGCACGCGCGGGTGCGAGAGCAACGGTTCGTGCTGCGGTTTGGCCGGCTCGTGTTCAAACACGTCCAGCGCCGCCATGCCTGGGTGACCTGCATCGAGCGCCGCCAGCAATGCGCCGGGCGCGATCAGTTCGGCACGGCTGGTGTTGACCAGCAGTGCATCGGATTTCATGCGTGACAACAGTGCGCCATCGAGCTGATGGCGCGTGCCTGGCACCAGGCGCCGGTGTAGCGTCAGCACATCGCTGCGTTCGAACAGTGCCTCGCACGACGGTGCCATCGCATAACCATCGGCCTGCGCCGCCGCACGTGCCGCGTCGCCGCCCCAGACCAGCACCTGCATGCCGAATGCACGGCCATAGCCTGCGACCAGTCGACCGATCTTGCCGTAGCTCCAGATGCCAAGCGTGCGCCCGTGCAGCGTGCGCCCCAGGCGCGCATCGCCCACGTCCTGCCAGCGCCCGGTTTGCAGCGCGGCGGCATAGTCGGGCAGGCGCCGCATCGCGGCCATGATCAACGCCCAGGTCAGTTCCGCCGGTGCGATCGGCGAGCCCACGCCTTCGGCAATGGCCACGCCGTGTGCGGTGCAGGCGGTGACATCGACATGCGCGCCGATCTTGCCGGTCTGGCTGATCAGCAGCAGCCGTGGCAGGTGTGCGAGCAGCGCAGCATCGATCTGCGTGCGTTCGCGGATCAGCACCAGCGCCTGCGCGTCTTTCAGCAGCGCGATGCGTTGTTCGAAGTCATCGGGCAATGCGCCGAGCACCTCGATCTGCAGCCCATCGCCCTGCGCGTGCAAGGCGGGTAGGGCGGCACTCGCGCGCTGGTAGTCATCGGGGATGACGACGCGCATCGGCATCAGCGCGGCCGTGACGGCATCGGGAACGGGGTGACGACTTTTTCGCCGCTGACCGCATCGCGGATTGCGCTGACGCCTTTCTTCTCCACTTCCTCCACGCGCACGATGCTCTGCATCGGCAGGTGCAGCACGCGGGTGTTGCCGAATTCTTCGCGCAGCCGTTCTTCGGTCGGGTCGACGACCAGGCCATCGTGCACGTCGAACACCAGCTCACCGACTTCGGTGAAGCCCCACAACGCGTTGGACGAAGCCACCTGGCGCGCGTACAGCTCATACACCTTGCCGTGGTTGAGGAAGGTCACTTTGTAGAGTGGCTTGGACATGGCGCGGGATTCGGAAGACGAAGTGATGCCGCCGAGGTGGGGGCTGCACCGCTATTTTCCCACGGCTGCCGGCTCAGTAGCCGTGGCGGCGTCGCATCCGCCGCGCGATGGCCGCCCGCACGAACAGCGCGAACACCACGCCGAACACGAAGCCGGCCAGATGCGCGGACCAGGCCACCGCGCCGAACGCCGGGCCGCTGTAGGCGAACACCACCTGCAGGATCGCCCAGACCCCGATCAGCACCGCGGCCGGCGCCTTGACGAACTGCAGGAACAAGCCCAGCGGCACCACCACGCCCAGCTTCGCATTGGGAAACAGCGCCAGGTAGGCGCCGATCACGGCCGAGACCGCGCCACTGGCGCCGATGATCACCCGGTCCGGCGTGCCGATCACCAGCACCGCGGCCAGGTTCGACACCGCACCGCCCAGCAGGAACAGCAGCAGGAAGCGCCACGGCCCGCATCGCGCGTTCGGCGGGCAGACCGAAGATCAGCAGGAACACCAGGTTGCCCAGCAGGTGGGCCCAGTCGGCATGCAGGAACAAGGCGGTGAACAGGCGCAGCACCGAGCCATCGGTGAAGCCCTGCAGCCAGTCCTGCGGTGTATCCAGGCCGCCGGTCAGGGCGCCCCATTCCAGCAGCAGATTGCGGTACAGGCCCGCCGAGCGCGTGATCGCCCACAGGAAGGCGAGCCATAGCAACGCAAACAGCAGGGGCGTGGCCCAGCGGACGGTCGGCTTGCGGCGGGAAGGCGTGGAAATGAACACGGGTCAGGGCAATCCAATTGCGAAGGCGGGTGTACAGGAGCTGGCCTGAACCCGACTAAAAGCCAATATGAACGTTACGGTTGCGTTAGCCCGAATCGTTATACTGACATACGCCGTCGTATGTCGGGAGGGGCT
Organism: Pseudoxanthomonas sp.; assembly: GCF_027498035.1. NCBI lineage: Bacteria > Pseudomonadati > Pseudomonadota > Gammaproteobacteria > Lysobacterales > Lysobacteraceae > Pseudoxanthomonas > Pseudoxanthomonas sp. Next base: position 2,421,165 of record NZ_CP114978.1, on the reverse strand, counting down.
TCCGGCGCGCAGGGTGCCGTCATTGATGACGGTGCCAAGCGCGACGACGCGGGCAGTTCCAAATATTGTCTTCCGGAGATCATCCAAATGCTGTCTTCCCAGAATCTTTTCCGTCTTTCCTTGCTGGCCGCCGGTGTCGCAGGCGTTCTTCTCAGTGGCCACGCCCATGCTGCGGCGTTCCAGCTGAAGGAAAACAGCGCCAAGGCCCAGGGCCGCGCGTTCGCTGGTTCGGCCAGCGCCCCGGGTGATACCGCGGTCGTTGTGAACAATCCGGCCGCGATGCGCCTGCTCGAAGGTCGCCAGCTGTCCGTCGGCGTCAGCGCGATCAGCTTCGGCGCCGATTTCAAGGGCAGTGGCAACTACGTCGGTGCGACCGGTGCTGGTACCGGCTCGGCGATCAGTGGTGGCGACGGCGGCAATGCCGGCACGATCGCGGCCGTTCCCTCGATCTACTTCGCCACCCCGATCGGCGACAACATGCACCTGGGTGCCTCGCTCACCGTGCCGTACGGCTTCAAGACCGAATACGACCGCGACTGGGTTGGCCGCTACCAGGGCATCAAGACCGAGCTGCAGGCCATCGACGCCGGCATCTCGTTCTCCTACGACGTCAATCCGTGGGTGTCCTTCGGTGCGTCGGTGTTCGCCGAACGCCTGGACGTGGACCTGAGCAACGCCATCGACTTCGGCACCGCGCTGTATGCGCAGGGCGTGCCGGGCTTCACCCCAGGCAGCGCTGACGGCTACTCGCGCGTCAAGGGCGACAGTACCGATATGGGCTTCACCCTGGGCGGCCTGTTCAGCATCGATGAGAACACCCACATCGGCCTGACCTACCGCTCGCAGGTCGACCACAAGATCGACAACGGCAAGGCCACCTTCGACGTCCCGGGTCAGGCTGCGGCCGTGCTGGCCGTAGCCGCGGCGGGGCAGTACATCAACACCGGTGGCAGCGCCAAGGTCATCATGCCGGCCACCGCCACGGCCAGCTTCACCCACATCATCAACGACCACTGGCTGATCGCGGCGGACGTGACCCGCACGGCGTGGAGCAAGTTCGACAAGATCACCGTCGACTTCGACTCGGCCCAGGCCGACAACACGCTGGTGTTCAACTACCGCGACACGACCTTCGTCTCGGTCGGTGCGGACTACAAGCTGAGCGACGCGCTGACCTTCCGCGGCGGCCTGGCCTATGACCAGACCCCGACCACGGTGGAATATCGCGACGTGCGCGTGCCGGACACCACCCGCAGGTGGCTGTCGCTGGGTCTGACCTGGACTTCCTCGCCGAGCAGTGAGTGGAACCTGGGCTATACCCACCTGTTCACCTCCGACCCGACCGTCGACGAGACCTCGGTCACCTCCAGCACGCTGGCGGGCTCGTTCGACGTGTCCGGCGACATCCTGGCGGGTTCGTACACCTACAAGTTCTGATCCTTCGCGTCGGCTTCGGCCGACGCGTGCTTCAAGCGTGTAGTGAAGAAGCCCCGCCTCGTGCGGGGTTTCTTTTGTGCGTGACTCAGCCGGCTTCGTGCAGTTCCACGCGATTGCGGCCGCCATGCTTGGCGGCGTACAGCGCCTGGTCGGCCAGATCCATCAAGTCGCTGACCGCGACGCGCCGGACGGTGCAGGCCGCGCCTACGCTCACGCCGACATGTAGGCCGGGATGCTGCGGGAGCTGCATCTGTTCGGTCGCCAGGCGGATGCGCTCGGCCAGCTGTGCAGCTTCATCGCGATCCAGCCCCGCGCTCACCACCACGAACTCCTCGCCACCGGTGCGTGCGAACAAGTCGTCCTGGCGGATGCAGCGGCGCACGGTGTCGGAAAATGCCTGCAGCACGCGGTCGCCCGTGCGATGGCCGTGCTGGTCGTTGATCGCCTTGAAGCGATCCAGGTCCAGGGCCAGGACCGCCAGGCCTTCGGGTATTGCGGCGGCACCCGGGGCACGGCGTTGGTCCAGGCCATGGCTGAGTCCACGCCGGTTGAGCGCGCCGGTCAGCGGGTCGATCAGGGCGCTGCGGCGCAGCGCTTCGGCCGCATGGAAGCTGGTCAGGGTCAGCATGCAGAAATTGAGCATGAACCACAGCGCCAGGTCGGCGCTGACCCACATGTCGTCGAGGCCGAACAGGCCCTTGAACCAGCCTGGGACCACACTGCTGTAGATACCGACCAGCAGGATGCAGGCGGCCATCATCAATCGCGCTGGAACCCGGTCGGGCGTGGTGTTCAAGGTCCGTAGTTGCCAGATCATCACCAGCAGTGACAGCACCTCGACCGCACTCAGCGCCACGCCCTGCGCATGCTGGGTGCCGCGGATGCACCAGGCGATTGCCGGCAACAGCAGCGCCAGCGGCATCCATGCCAGCTCACGTCGACGCAGCGGGCGCTGCTGGACGAACTGCACCACGGCCCAGGCCAGTCCGGTCATGCCCGCGCAGGCGATCATGCCGCCCAGGTTGGTCGCCAACATGGCTGCGCCCAGATGGCCGCGTGCCCGCAAGGCATCGGTGGCGACATCGATCGTGGCTGCGCCCAGGGTGTAGGCCAGATGCGCCGCCCCCCAGGTCCCGATGCCGTACAGCGTGCGCGAGATCCGGGCGACGTACAGGAACAGGAAAAACAGCACGACCGACAGCGTGCAATCGCTGATCAGGCTGAAAAACACCGAGTTGGTCATGGTCTTGCCCCCCACTGCGGACGGTATGGCATGCGACATCGACTGCTGTGATCGACATATCACGCAAGGAACATGCCAGCCTGTTCGGCGCTGAGGCTGACGCGCGCGACGGCACGCTTCTCCGATGATGCGGCGTGTCGTCGCCAACCTGGCTTTCGGTGCAGTGGCGAGAATAGTGGCGATTGGCCGTGGCGCGTCACCCACCCGGACACCGCCATTGCGTCGTGCGTCGGCCTCCATCTTTGGTGCAATGGCCGGACGTGCCGGAATGTGTGTCTCGCGGCGATCCCGTTGGCGCCGCGAATCCCCGCGCGGGCGATCGGTGCCCGTGGGCGTGGTGTCAGCGCACTCAGGCGGGCTTCGCGCCGGCGCCGGACCCTCGGCAAATGCCTGAGCGTGCAGCGTTTATGTGCGTTTGCACAAAAATCGCTCGGTTGCCGGGGTGGCCCCCCGCAGCTACCATTCAGGCGTTTTCCGCAGCGTGACAGGTGCGGGGCGGCGACATGATCGAGGTGATGCATCAAGGCCCGGAGGGACGGGGGACGCAGCTGACGCTGCGACCACCCAGGGCGCTCGATGCATCCCAGTTCATGCAGCTGTTCGCGGCCTGTTCGGCCCTGATGTTGGGTGCGGCCGCGGTGGGCTGGTGGGCTGGCAATGTCTTTGCGCCCCTGTTCGCCGTGCTGCACAGCGCTCTGGTCGGGCTGGCGTTGCGGGCGGCATGGATATCCGGGCAGCGCGATGAAGTGATCGCGATCGGCCCGGAACTGGTGGAGGTGCGGCGGTCAGCGCAGCCTGCACCCGCGTTCCGGGCCCATCCCTACTGGGTGCGGCTGGGCGTGGGCGGCGAGGGCGAACGGATCACGCTTTCTTCCAGCGGCCGGCATGTGGAGGTGGGAGCGCTTCTGGGTCCGGACGAACGCAAGCAGTTGGCAACACAGTTACGCGCTTTACTGGCGGCCGCGCTGCGGCCGTGACCGATGACACTGGGTGGGGTCTAGGCAATGACGCAACTGAAGGCTTGGTGCAGGCACGTTGGTGTACTGCTGGCACTGGCAGGACTTCCCAGGATGGCGCTGGCACAGCAGGCCGATCCCAGGGAATGGCAGCTCAACATGGGCAAGGGCGTGACCCATACCGCCCGGATGGCCTATGAGGCGCACATGGTGGCGCTGTGGGTCTGCGTGGTCATCGGCGTGATCGTGTTCGGCGCGATGGGCTATGCGATGTTCAAGTTCCGCAAGTCCAAGGGCGCGGTCGCCGCCCAGTTCAGCCACAACACCACGGCCGAGCTGATCTGGACCATCGTCCCGATCATCATCCTGGTGGTGATGGCGTGGCCGGCCACGGCCAAGCTGATCGCGATGTACGACACCCGCGATTCGGAAATGACCATCAAGGTCACCGGCTACCAGTGGATGTGGAAGTACGAATACCTGGGCCAGGGCGTGGAATTCACCAGCCGCCTGGACCGTGATTCGGATCGCATGCGCCAGTCCGGCAAGGTGCCGACCGCCGCGACCAATCCGCATTACCTGCTGGACGTGGATCATCCGCTGGTGCTGCCGGTGGATACCAAGATCCGCTTCGTGATCACCGCCGACGATGTCATCCATTCCTGGTGGGTGCCGGCGCTGGGCTGGAAGCAGGACGCGATCCCGGGCCTGATCAACGAAGCCTGGACGAATATCGAAGAACCCGGCGTCTATCGTGGCCAGTGCGCCGAACTGTGCGGCAAGGACCACGGCTTCATGCCGATCGTGGTGCGCGCGGTGTCCAAGGCCGAATTCCAGCAGTGGCTGGCCGCGCAGAAGCCGGTCGCCCCGGTGTCGCCGGCACCGGTCGAGGGTTCGCCTGCGCCGGATGCCACGCCCGAACAAGCCGCGCCCGCTGACAGCAGCGCCAGCGTCACGCCCACCACTGAAGCAGCGCCCGCGTCTCCGCAGGCCTGATCTTTCCGCCACATCGCTGCTTTCGAGGAACACGCCCCATGGCCCACTCCGCCGCAGAGCACCACGACGATCACCATGCCCACAAGCAGGGGTTCGTCGAGCGCTGGTTCTTTTCAACGAACCACAAGGACATCGGTACGCTCTACCTGATCTTCAGCTTCATCATGTTCATCATCGGCGCGGCGATGAGCGTGGTGATCCGCGCCGAGCTGATGGAACCGGGCCTGCAGTTCGTCAAGCCTGAATTCTTCAACCAGATGACCACGGTGCATGCGCTGGTGATGATCTTCGGTGGGGTGATGCCGGCCTTCGTCGGCCTGGGCAACTGGATGATCCCGCTGCAGATCGGCGCGCCGGACATGGCCCTGCCGCGCATGAACAACTGGTCGTTCTGGCTGCTGCCGGTGGCCTTCTCGATGCTGCTGCTGACGCTGTTCCTGCCCGGTGGCGCGGTTGCCGGTGGCTGGACGCTGTACCCGCCGCTGTCGCTGCAGGGCGGCGCCAACGTGGCCTTCAGCGTGTTCGCCATCCACGTGGCCGGCATCAGTTCGATCATGGGCGCGATCAACATCATCGCCACCATCCTCAACATGCGTGCGCCGGGCCTGGACCTGCTGAAGATGCCGATCTTCACCTGGACCTGGCTGATCACCGCGTTCCTGCTGATCGCGGTGATGCCGGTGCTCGCCGGCGCGGTGACGATGCTGCTGACCGATCGTTTCTTCGGCACCAGCTTCTTCAATGCGGCCGGTGGCGGCGACCCGGTGATGTACCAGCACATCTTCTGGTTCTTCGGCCATCCCGAGGTCTACATCATGATCCTGCCGGCCTTCGGCGTGGCCAGCGAGATCATCCCGACCTTCAGCCGCAAGCCGCTGTTCGGTTACCAGGCGATGGTCTATGCGACCGCATCGATCGCGTTCCTGTCCTTCATCGTGTGGGCCCACCACATGTTCGCGGTGGGCATGCCGTTGGGCGGCGAGCTGTACTTCATGTTCGCCACGATGCTGATCGCCATCCCCACCGGCGTGAAGGTGTTCAACTGGGTTTCCACGATGTGGAAGGGTTCGTTGAGCTTCGAAACGCCGATGCTGTGGGCGGTGGCCTTCGTCATCCTGTTCACCATCGGTGGATTCTCCGGCCTGATGCTGGCGATCGTGCCGGCCGACTTCCAGTACCACGACACCTATTTCGTGGTCGCGCACTTCCACTACGTGCTGGTCACCGGCGCGGTGTTCTCGATCATCGCGGCCACCTATTACTGGTGGCCGAAGTGGACCGGGCGCATGTACAGCCAGTTCTGGAGCAAGTTCCATTTCTGGTGGTCGGTGGTGTTCGTCAACGTGCTGTTCTTCCCACAGCACTTCCTTGGCCTGGCCGGCATGCCGCGCCGCATCCCGGACTACAACGTGGTGTTCGCCGACTGGAACTTCGTCAGTTCCATCGGTGCGTTCGGCATGTTCGTCACGCCCTTCATGATGGCGGCGATCCTGGGCTGGTCGCTGCGCAAGGGCGAACGTGCCGAGGCCCGTTCGTGGGAAGGCGCCAAGGGCCTGGAATGGACGGTGCCCTCGCCGGCGCCGGCGCATACGTTCACCACGCCGCCGGTGCTCAAGCCCGGTGACCTGGCGCATGAGGACATCGGTCACTGATGGCCACGCAGCGCACGCCGATGGATGAGTTGCAGCGCCGCCGCCGTGCGACGCGTAATACCGCGCTGGTGGTCGGTGGCATCGCCATTGCGATCTACATCGCCTTCATCCTGTCCGGGGTGCTGCGCACGTGAACGACACCGGCGCGACGCAATCGCCTGCACGGGACAGCCACACGGCGGGCCTGTCGCGGATGATCGGCGTGGCCGTGGTCGTGTTTGTCCTGACGTTCTCGCTGGTGCCGCTGTATCGGCTGGCCTGCGAGAAAGTGTTCGGCGTGCGCCTGGAGCGGGGGCCGGCACAGGCGCTGGTGGCTGGCACACTGGCCAAGCCGCGCATGGTCACGGTGGAGTTCGATGGCGGGGTCAACTCGAAGCTGCCCTGGGCCTTCCACCCGGAACAGCCGCGCATGCAGGTCGTGCCGGGCCAGCTCTACGACGCGCAGTTCTTCGCCCGCAACGATGGCAAGCGGGCGATCGTCGGCAGTGCGGTGCCGTCGGTGGCGCCGGCGCGCGCGTCGCAGTACTTCGTCAAGACCGAATGCTTCTGCTTCACGGCGCAGACGCTGGATGCCGGTGAAAGTCGCGACATGCCGGTGCGTTTCATGATCGATCCCGACCTGCCGTCGGACGTGTCCACGATCACCCTGTCCTACACCTTCTTCAAGAACGATGTCCTGACCGCGCGCCTCAACGGTGCAGCGGCAACTCCCACGGCGCGCCTGGCGCCTTAAGCTGACCCAAGGAACGCGTGATGGCGCAGACCCACACCCACGATGCCGACGTCTATTTCGTCCCGCACCACAGCAAGTGGCCCTTCGTCGGGTCGATTGCGATGTTCGTGCTGATGATCGGCGTGGCCAGTTGGCTCAACGACGCGGCCTGGGGCAAATGGATGTTCTTCATCGGCATTGCGATGCTGGCGGCGACCTTGTTCATGTGGTTCGGCGATGTGATCCGCGAATCGGTCGCCGGCAGCTATAACAAGCAGGTCGATGTGTCCTTCCGCATGGGGATGGTGTGGTTCATCTTCTCCGAAGTGATGTTCTTCGGTGCGTTCTTCGGTGCGCTGTTCTATACCCGGACGCTGTCGCTGCCGTGGCTCAGCGGCGTCGGCGATGGCGTCATGACCAACGCGCTGCTCTGGGAAGGTTATTCGGCCGGCTGGCCGACCAACGGGCCGGCGGCGATCGGTGGCCCGTTCCAGACCATCCCGGCCTGGGGCCTGCCGCTGATCAACACGCTGATCCTGCTCAGCTCCGGCGTCACCCTGACCATCGCCCATCACGGGCTCAAGGCGGCGCGCCGCGGCCTGGTCCTGGTCTGGCTGGGGATCACCGTGCTGCTGGGTGCGAGCTTCCTGTACTTCCAGGCCGATGAGTACATCCACGCCTACCACACGCTCAACCTGACCCTGGGCTCGGGCATCTACGGTTCGACGTTCTTCATGCTGACCGGCTTCCACGGTGCGCATGTGTTCCTGGGCACGTTGATGCTGGCCATCATGTGGCTGCGCGTGCTCAAGGGGCATTTCACCAAGGACAACCATTTCGCGTTCGAAGCGGCTGCGTGGTACTGGCACTTCGTGGACGTGGTGTGGCTGGCGCTGTTCCTGTTCGTCTACGTGCTGTAAGCGCACAGCATCAGCAGGCGACCGGTTGTGCCGGCCGCGTTACTGGCCGACGTCATGCGGCTTGATCATGCCGCTCCAGATACCCAGCACGACCAGCAGGAACAGGGCCACCGACAGGCCGATGCGCCAGCTCAATGCACGCACGGTCCGCTTGGTCTGGCCGCGGTCGACCAGCAGGTAATACAGGCCGGCGCCGAGGTTCCATACGATCATGATCAGGAAGGCGACGATCAACAGGGTCTTGAGCGAATCGTTCATGCGAACCTCGGTGCGGCGTGATGCCGACTGAGCCGATTATCGCAGCCGTACCGGCCATGCGTGTGGGCCGGCGGCGCATGCCGATGGCGGTGGGTTGGTTGCTGGCCGTGCTGTTGGCGGGCGGCTTCACCGCCTTGGGTGTCTGGCAGCTTGGGCGTGCCGAGCAGAAGCGGGCGATGCTGGCCCAGGTGCAGCACACGTTGCAGGCCCGGCAGCCGGTGCCGCTGTCGGTGGCCGCGCAGGCGTCGCGCGGACTGGATTTCGACTGGGCCGCGGGTGCAGGTCATTTTGTTGCCGGGCCGGCCGTGTTGCTGGACAACCAGGTGCGCGATGGCCAGCCCGGCGTGCGGGTTTATCGCCCGTTCCTGCCCGCCAACGGCGGCCCTGCGCTGCTGGTGGAGCTGGGCTGGCAGCCGCTGCAGGGCGATCGCGCGCTGCCGGCGGTGGCGCCGTTGACTGGATCGCGTCAGATTTCAGGCTTGCTGGCGCCGCCGCCGTCGCCGGGTCTGATCCGCGGGCCGGCGGCACCGCAGGCCGATGGCGACCTGCTTGCGGTGGCGCTGCAACCGGCGGCGTTGGCAGTCCCGTTGAAGCTGGAAACCCTTGCGCCACGGGTGTTGAAGCTCGATCCGGCCCTGCCGATCGGCTATCCGCGCGACCTGGACGTGCTGCCCAATACGCTGCCGCCGGAGCGGCACCTGGGCTATGCGGTGCAGTGGTTCGGGCTGGCCTTGGCCGTGTTGGCCACCGCGGGCGTGCTGACGTGGCGGCGCCGGGGCGCTGCGCGTGAGAAAATGGGGGCATGACGCTTCCCGACGTTCCTCCTGGCCGCCGCCGCGGCCGGCTGATCCTGCTTGGCCTGTTCGTGCTGTTTTTCGGCAGCGTGCTGGGCGCGGGCGTGCTGCGCTTTTCCGGCTGGCAGCCGGACGGCATGAAGAACCACGGCGAGCTGCTGCATCCACCGGGCGACCTGCGCGCGCTGAAACCGGCGCTGGCGGCGGGCGGCACCTACGACTGGGCCCAGCCGCAGCGCACCTGGCGCATCGTGCTGGCGCCGCCGGCCGACTGTGTCGAAGCCTGTATCGCGTTGTCCCGGCAGCTGGACACGGTGTGGCAGCTGTTCGGCCACAATGCCGACCAGGTCCATATCCTCTGGATCGGCACGCCGCCGCCCGGCGCCGCGCACCCGGCCTCGCTGCGCGTGCTGGTGCGCGATCCGGCGCTGCTGGCCGCATTGCCGCGGCTGGACGACCCGGCCGGCGTGCCGGTGTATGTGATCGATCCCAATGGCTTCGTGATGATGCGTTTCGCGCCGGGCTTCGACCCGTCCGACCTGCGCACCGACGTGGCCAAGCTGCTGAAACTTATTTGACTTTGCGAACCCCAACGTAATGCCTGCTTCCCTACGCCTGCCGTTCCGGCACTTCCACCGCATCGCCTGGCTGGCCGCGCTGATGACCGCCAGCACGATTGTTTTTGGCGGCTTCGTGCGCCTGTCCGATGCCGGGCTGAGTTGCCCGGACTGGCCGACCTGCTATGGCCGCGCGGCATGGCCGCAGGCGCCGTCGGACATCATCGACCATGCGCCGCTGAAGATCCGCCCGCTGGAAACCCACAAGGCCTGGCGCGAGCAGGTGCACCGCTTCCTGGCCGGCATGCTGAGCATCGAGATCTTCAGCCTAGCGTTGATGGCGGTGCGTCGTCGTCGGCTGGGCGTGAGCCAGGTGATCGTGTCGGCGGTGCTGGTGGCCGCGGCGATCCCGCTCTACATGAAGGGGATGCATGTCGCGGCCAGCGTGGTCGCGCTGCTGGGCGAAGGCATCCTGCTGTTCGCGGCATGGCGCTGGTCGTCGGCGTCCGCACCGGGCGGTGGCGGCGACCTGGCGCGCGTGGCGATGCTGACCCTGGCGATGATCATCTTCCAGGCGTTGTTGGGCATGTGGACGGTGACCTGGCTGCTCAAGCCGATCGTGGTCATGGGCCACCTGCTGGGCGGGCTGGCGACCTTCGCGCTGCTGGTCTGGATGGGATGGCGCGCGACCCAGCTGCCGATCCAGCTGGGCGAAGCGGCCACGCTCAAGCGCTGGCTGTGGGTGGCTTTAAGCCTGCTGGTGCTGCAGATCGCGCTGGGTGGCTGGGTCAGTTCCAACTACGCGGCGCTGGCCTGCGGTGGTGGCAGCTGGCGCGCAGCGAATTTCCCGCAGTGCGTGGGCCAGTGGTGGCCACCACATGATTTCCGCGAAGGCTTCACCCTGTGGCGCGGCATCGGCGTGGACTACGAAGGCGGCGTGCTGGACGGTGCCTCGCGCATCGCCATCCAGATGGCGCACCGGCTGATGGCCATCGTGGTGTTCTGCTGGCTGGTGGCGTGCAGCCTGCGCTTGTGGCGCGTGCCGGGCATGCGCGGTTGGGCCGTGGGCCTGCTGCTGGCACTGCTGGCGCAGGTGGCGCTGGGCATCCTCAACGTCAAGCTGGCGCTGCCGCTGGAAGTGGCCGTGCTGCACAACGCCGGCGCGGTGCTGCTGACCTTCCTGCTGGTGTCGCTGCTGGCGCGCCTGAAGGTGCCGGCATGAACACTTCGCGCAGTACGTTCCGCGACTACTGGGACCTGACCAAGCCGCGGGTGGTGGCGCTGATCGTGTTCACCGCGTTCGTGGGCATGATCCTGGCCATTCCCGGCCTGCCGACCGGCACCCAGGTGCGCCATGGGTTGCTCGGGTTCCTCGGCATCTGGCTGGCGGCTTCGGCCGCGGCGGCGATCAACCAGTTGCTCGATGCGCGCATCGATGCGCAGATGGCGCGCACTTCGTGGCGGCCGCTGGTGGTGGGCAAGGTCAAGCCGTGGCAGGTGCTGACCTTCGCGCTCGCCTTGACCGCGCTGTCGATGCTGATCCTGGTGGCGTTCGTCAACGTGGTCACCGCGGTGCTGACGTTCTTCTCGCTGATCGGCTACGCGGTGATCTACACCGTGTACCTCAAGCGCGCCACGCCGCAGAACATCGTGATTGGTGGCGTGGCCGGCGCGACCCCGCCGCTGCTGGGCTGGGCCGCGGTGACTGGCATGACCGGGCCGTGGGACTGGGGCCATGCGCTGTTGCTGGTGCTGATCATCTTCGTGTGGACGCCGCCGCATTTCTGGGCGCTGGCGATCTTCCGCCGCGAGGACTACGCCAAGGCCTTGATCCCGATGCTGCCGGTCACCCATGGCGTGGTCTATACGCGCTGGCAGATCCTGTTCTACACGGTGCTGCTGGTCGAAGCGACGCTGCTGCCGGTGTTGTTCGGCCTGAGCGGGCTGTTCTACCTGGGCGGCGCGCTGGTCCTGGGGATCGGTTTCCTGTGGTACGCGTGGAAGATGCTGGACCCGCCGGACGAGTTCTTCGCCATGCGCACGTTCCGCTATTCCATCGTGTACCTGATGGCGCTGTTCGCGTTCCTGCTGGTGGACCACTGGCTGTCGCCGCTGCTGCCGGGCATCGCCGGACGCAGCCTGGGTTGATGACCGAGACGTTGCACTCCGGCCCGCAGCACAGGACGATGCAGGCGCAGTCCCGCGGAGGCGCAGGTTGCGCCAGGTTCCTTTTGACCCAGATCCAGTTCCCATGAGCGCAGAGCGCCGTCGTACCAAACGCAGTCCCCGTTTCACCGAGATCGCACTCGAGGCCGGGGTCAGTCCCAGCACCGTGGACCGCGTGCTCAACGAGCGTGGGAGTGTGTCCGATGCGCTGCGCCGCAAGGTGGTCGAGGCGGCCAAGCGCCTGGGCACCAACCGGCTGCTGCCGGAAGTGCGCCACGGCGTGCTCCATTTCGACGTGGTCCTAGTGCACAGCGAGGTCCCGCATTTCCAGCGCATCAACAACGCGCTGGAGCGCTACGCCGGCCTGATCGGCCCGCGCGTGACCGTGCACCGCAGCGCCTGGGGCGAACGCGACGACGAGCGCCTGGCCGAGTTCCTGGAGCATCCGCCGTATCCGCGCCACGGCCTGCTGATCGTGGCCCGCGACAGCGACCGCATCCGCCAGGCGCTGCAGGTGGTCAACGCGGCCGGCACGCCGGTGGTGACCCTGTCCAGCGACATCACCGGCATCCAGCGGCTGGCCTACGCCGGCATCGACAACACCCTGGCCGGACGCACGGCCGGCTATCTGGCCGGGCGCTTCACCCGCAGCGCGGGCAAGGTCTGGGTCGCGGTGAACTCGCTGGATTTCCGTTCGCACGTCGAGCGTGCGGATGGCTTCGCCCAGATCGTGGCCGAGCAGTTCCCGCACCTGGATCCGCTCCCGCCCGTGCAGCTGTTCGATGATGCAGAGCGCGCCTACGCGCAGCTGCACGACGCACTGCGCCAGCACCACGACATCGTCGCGATCTACAACACCGGCGCAGGCTTGGCGGGCATCCGGCGCGCGCTGCGCCGCCATCCGCTGGCGGTGGCGCCAGTGTGGGTTGGCCACGAAGCCACGCGTGAGAGCGCCGAGTTGCTGCGTTCGGGCGACATGGCCGCCACCCTGGACCAGGACCCGGAAAGCCAGGTGCTGTCTGGCCTGCAGCATCTGCTGCACGCCAACGACGAACTGGACCAGGCGCCGGAAGGGCTGACCCGGTTCCGCTTGATCACGCCGGAAAACCTGGGGCAGTACGAACTGTTCGCGTAGCGGCCGGGACCCCGGCCAAGGCCGAAGTTCGCCCCATCCTGTAGAGCCGAGCTTGCTCGGCTGTGGCTTCACCGGGAAGGCTTCAGCCGAGCAAGCTTGGCTCTACAGGCGAGCCCGGCTGCCGCATGGCCGACCAAGGTTCAATCCGCCGGCTGCTCGACCGACAGTCCCTGCTGGCGCGCGTAACGCTGGGCGACCACCGCACACACGATCAGCTGGATCTGGTGGTAGAGCATCAGCGGCAGCACGATCGCGCCCAGTGAGCCGCTGGCGAACATCACCTTGGCCATCGGCACGCCGGTGGCCAGGCTCTTCTTGGAGCCGCAGAACACGATGGCGATCTCGTCGGCGCGCTTGAAACCCAGGCGCCGCGCGATGAACGTGATCAGTACCATCGCCACGCCCAGCAGCACCAGGCACAGCACCAGCAGACCGGCCAGCGCCAGCAGCGGCGTGTCGTGCCACAGTCCTTCGACCACCGCTGCACTGAACGCGGTGTAGACCACCAGCAGGATGGTGCCCTGGTCGGTATAACGCAGCACCGCGCGACGGCGCGCCACCCAGCCGCCGATCAGCGGCCGCAGCAGATGGCCGGCCACGAACGGCAGCAGCAGCTGCAGCAGGATCTTGACCATCGCGTCGACCGGGTTGGCCATCGCGCCCTGGCTGCCGACGATCAGCGCCAGGATCGCCGGGGTCAGGAACACGCCCAGCAGGCTGGATGCCGATGCCGACACCACGGCCGCCGGCACGTTGCCACCGGCCATCGAGGTGAACGCGATCGAGGACTGCACCGTGGACGGCAGCGCACACAGGAACAGCAGGCCCAGCGCCAGGCCCGGCGTGACCACATGATTCGCGAGCGGATGCAGCACCAGGCCCACGAGGGGGAACAGCACGAACGTGCAGGCCAGGATGGTCAGGTGCAGGCGCCAGTGCAGCAGGCCGGCCATCACCGCTTCACGCGACAGGCGTGCGCCGTGCAGGAAGAACAGCGCGGCAATGGCCAGGTCGGTGATGTGGTCCATCCAGACCGCCGCGGTGCCGCGCACAGGTAGCAGCGAGGCCAGCAGCACGGTGCCCAGCAGCATCAGGGTGAAGTTGTCGATGCGCAGGCGCTTGAGCAGGTTCACGGCGGTTCGCACAGCAGTTGCAGGACCGGTAGTTTAAAGGTCGTGCGTGCGCCGGTCTTGTCTGGTTGCGTCCGCAACCGCTTCATGGCCCGGCGGCGCGGATCGCCAGCAGCGCGCAGCCCGTGCTTGTCGGTGTGGTCCGCGCCGCCACCGTGCATGGCCGGCGCCGATGCCATCCCCGCCGTCAGTGCGGATCGTCGTCCTCGCCGCCCAGATTGCCAGCAGCCAGATTGACGTGGGCAAAGGCAGCCTGCAGCTGTCCGCGATTCTGCGCAAGGTCGTTGCGCGCCTGCAGATAGCTGCGCTGGCTGTCGATCACCGACAGGAAATCCACCACGCCGGCGTCGTACTTGGCATTGACCAGTGTCCAGGCGTCCTTGGCGCTGGCTTCGCGCTCGCGCAACAAGGCATCGCGTTGGCGCAGGGAGGCGTAGCTGGCCAATGCGTCGTCGATCTCTTTCCACGCCTGCAACACGGTCTTCTGGTACTCCACGGCCGCTTCCTGCTGCTGCAGCTGGCGCAGCTGGACCACGCGCACGCGCCGCCCGTGGTCGAAGATCGGCAGGTCCAGTGACGGCCCCACCGACCAGGTGCGGCTGCCCCAATCCGTCAGCACGCCGGATTGATAGGACTCGTAGCCGAACTTGGCGCCAAGGCGGACGCTGGGGTAAAGATCGGCCCGGGCGATACCGATGTTGGCGGTGGCCGAATGAAGGGCCGCTTCCGCTGCACGGATATCCGGCCGCCGGCGTGCGAGTTCCGAAGGCAGGCCCAGTGCGAGGTCCGGCAACGCCGGTGCGGCATCCGCCTGGACAGGCTGCAGGACATCGGCCAGCGCGCCCGGCCGCTCGCCAACGAGCAGCGCCAACTGGTTGGCATCGCTGTTCTCCTGCGCCAGCAGTGCGGGCAGGGTTGCCTCCAGCGCGGCAAGCTCGGTGTGTTGCCGCGACGTGTCCAGATGGTCGATCACCCCGCCGTGCAGGCGGGCTTCCAGCAGCGACATGCGTGCTTGCAGGGCCTTGATGTCGTCACGTGCGATGGCGATCCGCTGTTGCGTCGTTCGCAGGTCGAAGTAGGCGCTGGCCAAGGTGTCAGAGATGGACAGCCGGGTCAGGTCGAGCAGCGCGGCCTGTTGCTGGACATCGGCATCGGAGGCCTCGATCGAGCGGCGGATGCGGCCCCACAGGTCCGGCTCCCATGACACGTCGACGCCGGCCTGGTACAGCGTGAAGGGTTCACTGAGCACCTGGGTCAGGCTATCGGTCTGGTCGCCGCCGATGGCTCGGACCAGCCGTGTCGATGCACCGTTCTCGCTCTGGCGCTGGCGCGTGACACCGGCGCTGAGATCGACCTCGGGCAGCGTCTGCGCTTTGGTGCTGAGCCGCTGTACGCGCGCCTGGGCCAGGTGCAGGGCAGCGGTCTTCAGGTCAGGGCTGTTCGCCTGTGCCCGGCGCTGCAGGACCTCCAGCACCGGGTCGCCATAGGCCTTCCACCACGGGCCGTTGGTGACGATGCCCTCGACGGTTGGACGCAGGCTGTCGTCGCCGCCGTGCCATTGGGTCCAGTCTCCGGGGGCATCGGGCGTGGGCCGGACGAAGTCCGGGCCAACGGCGCAGCCTGCCAGCGCCAGGGCGAGCAGCGAGGGGGCAACCTGCAACAGGCGGCCGGGTCGGGAAAACAACAGCGAACGGGACATGGCGGCCTTCTCAGGACAGGCGATTGCGGAACAGCCAGGCAGCCAGCGGCAGGGTCACCGCGGCCATGGCCAGCATGGGGAGGAAGTCGAAGCCGATTTCGTGCAGCCCGGCGCCTTCCAGGTAGACGCGCCTGACCAGGTCGATGCCGAACCGCAGCGGATTGATGTAGGTGGCGGTCTGGAGGAAGGCCGGCATGTTGCGGACCGGGGTGAGCAATCCGGACAGCAGCATCAGCGGCATGATCAGCAGGAACGTGTACAGCATGGCCTGCTGCATGTTCACGGCCAGGGCCGAGATCGACAGCCCCAGTCCAACCGCCGCAATGGTGAAGGTCACCAGGCCCAGGTACAGCAGGCCATAGCTGCCATTCATGGGGATCTGGAACCAGAAGCGGATGATCAGCAGGATGATCGTCGACTGGATCAGTCCGACCGTAATCGACGGCACGGCCTTGCCGATCAGGATCTGCATGGGCGTCAGCGGCGTGACCAGCAGTTGGTCGAAGGTTCCCTGCTCGCGTTCGCGCGCCACCGAAAGCGCGGCAATCAGCAAGGTCTGGAGCATGCTCAACGCGGCGATCAGGGCGGGCATGAGCTGCCAGCGCGACTCGAGGTTCGGGTTGTACCAGGCACGGCGCACGACCGTGATGCCGCTGCCACCGCCCGGCAAGGACTGGCTGTAGCTGTTGACGATGGACCCGACATAGCCCGATGCCGAGCCGGCGGTGGATGAGTTCCGCCCGTCCAGGATCAGCTGGATGGGTGCCTGCTGGCCGGCCGCCAGGCGTTGTTCGAAATCGGAGGGAAACGTCAGCACCATCAGCGCCTGGCCCGAATCGATGGCTTCGGCGATCTGGGAAGAGGAGGTCAGGTTGGCCTTGCGCTCGAACACGCCGGTGCCGTCGAGCCGGGCCAGGATCTCCGAGGCGGCGCTGCCATGGCTCAGGTCCAGCGCCGCGTAAGGTGCATGTTTGAGGTCGTAGGTGGCGCCGTAACCGAACAGCAAGGCCTGCATCAACGCCGGGACGAACAGGATCGCCCGGGTCCGCGGCTCCTTGACCAGGGTGAGGATTTCCTTGCGGCACAGCGCGCCGATGCGGGCCAGGTAGGCGATGAGGTCTTTCATGGATCAGTCCAGGCGCTTGCGCAGGGTGGATGCGGTGGCGAAGGCCAGCACGATCACGTAAAGCAGCAGGATCCCGCACTTCTCGAACACCATCGGCCAGTCGTTGCCGGCCAGGAACAAGGTCTTGATCAACCCCATGAAGTGCGTTGCCGGGAGTGCCTGGCTGATGACGCGGACGACCATCGGCGTGTTGCGCAGGTCGAAGACGAATCCGGAAAGCATCATGGCGGGCATGAAGCTCAACAGCAGCGACACCTGGCTGGCGACGAACTGGCTCCGCGTTTTGCCGGAAATGAAAAGACCAAGCAGCAGCGACAAGACCAGGTAAAGCAGCGACGCCAGCGCGACAAGCAGCAGGGAGCCGCGCATGGGCACCTGGAACAGGAATGCCGAGGCCAGCAGGCACATCACCAGATCGATCGCGCCGATGACCACGTAGGGTGCCAACTTGGCCAGCACCAGCTCGAACGGGCGCACCGGTGTGACGAACAGTGATTCCAGCGTGCCGCGTTCCCATTCGCGCGCGATCAGCAGCGAGGTGAGGAATGCGCCGATCAGCGTCATGACCAGGGCGATCAGCCCGGGCACCAGGAACCAGGTGCTGTTGCCGGCCTCGTTGAACCACATCCGCTGCACGATGGTGATGCCGCCCGCGCTGGTGGCAGGCTTGCCGGCGCGATCCAGCTGTTGCTGGGCCACGCTGCCCAGTGCACCGCTGACATAGCCTTCGATCGTCGACGCGGTGCTCTGGTCCACGCCGTTGAGCAGCAGTTGTACGCGCGCCTGGCCATCAGCCTGGCGTTGCGAGAAATCGACGGGGACGCGCACGATGCCATCGACTTCGCCGGCACGCAGCAGGCGTTCGGCTTCCTGCGTGTCGCGGGTCTGGATCGGAGACAGATATCGGGAACCCTCCAGGCCGCTGACGGCCTGGCGTGCAGCGGGCGAGGCGTCTTCCAGGACCACTGCGAGCGGCGCGTGGGTGACATCGAACGACATGCCATAGCCGAACAGCAGGATCAGCGCGACCGGAAGCGCCAGGCCAACCGCCAGGTTGCTGCGGTCGCGCAGCATCTGGCGCGTTTCCTTGCGGGTCAGTGCGAACAGTCGGTTGAAGAACCCAGACGCGCTCATGCGGCCTTCTCCATGCCCTGTCGCCGGGCCTGCTCGACGATGCCGATGAACGCGCTGCTCATGTCAGTGGCGTGATCGGCGCCGGCCTGTTCACGCACCTGCTGCGGCGTTCCCAATGCGAGCAGTTTTCCTGCGTCCTGGATCGCGATGCGGTCGCAGTACTCGGCCTCTTCCATGAAATGGGTGGTGACGATGATGGTGACCCCGGCCTGGGCCAGGCCGGTGATCGTGCGCCAGAACATGCGCCGGGTCAGCGGGTCGATGCCGCTGGTGGGCTCGTCCAGGAACAGGATCTCGGGTTGGTGGATCAGGCCGGTGGCCATCGCCAGGCGCTGCTTGAAGCCACCCGGCAGCTCGCCGCTGATGGCGTTGGGGTCCAGGTTGAACTGATCCAGCGAGGCCTGCACCCGTTCCTGCAACACGCGGCCACGCAGGCCATAGGCGCCACCAAAAAAGCTGAGGTTCTCGCGGATGCTCAGGTTGCCGTACAGCGCGAATTTCTGCGAGACATAGCCGATCCGGCCGCGCGCCTTGGCGCGGGCGGTGCGCAGATCCATCCCGGCCACCTGCAACTGCCCGCTGCTGGGTGGCAACAAGCCACAGAGCATGCGGAAGGTCGTGGTCTTGCCAGCGCCGTTGGGGCCGAGCAGACCAAAGATCTCGCCGCGTTGCACATCGAAGGAGGTACTGGCCACGGCGGTGAAATCACCGAACTTGCGGACCAGGTCGTGGACGACGATCACGGGTTCTTTGGCTGCACCGGGTGAGGCTTCGGTGAGCGACGCGGCGACCTCGGGTATCGGTGCGGCCTTCGCTTCAGCGCTGCCTTCATGTTGCTTGAGCAGCAGCATGAAAGCGTCTTCCAGCATTTCCGCGCGGGGTTCGGCGGCGATCCCGTCCAGCAGCGCTTCCACGTTCGCCACCGATGCCTCGGGCCGGCGAATGAACTGCACGGCACCGCCTTTGGGCACCGCGTCGATGACCAGGGCATCGGCGTCCAGCAGCCGCGCCTGGAGCGCGCGGGCGGGCATCCCGCGCGGCGGCGTCACGGCGTAAGTCAGGCCGCGCGCGCGGGTGCGCAGCGTCGAAGGCGGTCCATCGGCCAGCAAGTGGCCTTCATGCAGGACGAAGACCTGCGCGCAGCGTTCGGCTTCGTCCATGTAGGCGGTGCTGACCAGGACGCTCAGCTGTTCCTGCTGGATCAGCTGTTCGATGATTTCCCACAGGTCGCGCCGGGAAAGCGGGTCCACGCCGACGCTGGGTTCGTCCAGCAGCAGCAGGTCGGGCGAGCGCACCAGCGTGCAGGCCAGTCCGAGTTTCTGCTTCATGCCGCCGGACAGCTTGCCGGCCGGTCGTGCGGTGAACCGGGCCAGGTCGGTCATGTCCAGCAGCCGGGCATAGCGTTCGTGCCGCTGCTGCTGCGGCACGGCATGCAGGTCGGCATACAGGTCCAGGTTTTCCTGCACGCTCAGGTCGTCATACAGGCCGAATCGCTGCGGCATGTAGCTGATCCGGTCCTGCACCGCCTGCGGCTGGGCGATGACATCGTGACCCAGCACGGTCAGCGCACCGGCATCGGGTTTCAGCAGTCCGCAGACCAGGCGCATGAAGGTGGTCTTGCCGGCGCCATCCGGGCCGACCAGGGCGGTCAGTTCGCCGGCCCGCATCGACAGGCTGAGCTCGTCCAGGGCCACGCACGAGCGGCCACCGGCCACCGGAAACGTCTTGCGCAGGCCCCGTGCCGCCACGGTGGTCGGGGCTTCGCTCATGGGGCCGCGGTGGTCGACAGGCGGACGGTGGCGGGCTGTCCCAGGCGGAGTTGGTCGTCCTTGTCCTGGGTGATCACGCGGACTTCGTAGACCAGGCTGGTGCGCAGCGCTTCGGTCTCGACCGATTTGGGCGTGAATTCGGCGACCGAGGCGATGTAGCCGACCTTGCCCTGGATGGATTGGCCTGGCTGGCTATCGGTGGAAATGCGCGCCGGCATGCCGGGCTTGATCCTGCCAAGGTCGGCCTCCTCGACATACACGCGGACCCACTTCGGATGCGTCAGGGCCAGGGTGTAGATGGCGCGTTGCGGGGTGGCCATGTCGCCGGGTTCGACCAGCCGCGAGCGCACCACCGCATCGGAGGGCGCGATCAGCTCGCCATGGGAGCGTTCCAGCTGCAGCAGCGCCAGCTGCGCCTGCGCCGATTTCAGTTGCGCCTGCGCCACATCGATTTCCTCGGCCCGTGGGCCAAGCTGGGCAAGGCGCAGCGCATCCTGCTGCTCGGCGGCCTGGGCCCGGGCGACCTGCACCTGGCTCCTGGCATGGGCCAGCTCCTGTGAGCTGACGCCCCGGCCCTGGGTATTGGCGCTGATGTCCTGCAGGCGCGCCAGGTCCTGTTCGGCCCGTTGTGCCTGTGCCTGCGCGGCGGTCGCGCGGCTCTGTGCCTG
Source organism: Pseudoxanthomonas sp. (assembly GCF_027498035.1). NCBI lineage: Bacteria > Pseudomonadati > Pseudomonadota > Gammaproteobacteria > Lysobacterales > Lysobacteraceae > Pseudoxanthomonas > Pseudoxanthomonas sp. The sequence goes on along the minus strand of NZ_CP114978.1, from coordinate 2,400,813 downwards.
GGACACTTCCTGCGGGCGGGAGCCATTGCGCAGTTTCGCCAGCGTCTGTTGCTGTACCTCGATCTGGGCCAAGGCCTGCTCGGCCTGCAAGGCCAGCGATCGGGTGTCCAGGGTTGCCAGGCGCTGCCCGGCCTTGACCTGGTCGCCTTCCTCGACGGCCAGGCTGGCGACTCTGCCCGAACCGTCGAATGCCAGCGAAACCTGGCGGATATCGACATTGCCGTGGAGCGTGAGCTGGCCGGCATCTGCGGCATCACGACGGACGAACCACCACGCCACCAGCGCGATGACAACCAGGACGACGGCAGCGGATACCACCAGGCGCGACTTCTTCATGGACGGGTCTCGAATGGCGAATCGCCGCGAATAGATTAAAACTAATTTAATCTATGGTGCAAGCGGGTGCATAATGGCTGCGCGAAATTCAGCAGGTGTGCAAATGACGAAGGGCGCTCGCCCGTTGCGATCCGATGGGGATGCAACCCGCAGCAGGATCCTGGAATCGGCGGGGCGGTTGATCGCCGCATCCGGGTATGCCGAGACGACCAGCAAGGCGGTTGCCGCCGATGCGGGGGTCGACCTGGCTTCGATCAACTATCACTTCGGCAACCGCAGCGGCCTGTACCAGGCCGTGCTGGCCGAGGGGCATCGTGGATTGGTCAGCTTGTCCGAGCTGTCCAGGCTGGCCGACAGCGGGCTTTCCGCCAGCGAGCAGCTCCGCGAGGTGCTCGATCGCATCGTCGGAGGCATCGTGGAGGCCGATGGCTGGCATGTCCGCGTCATCGCGCGCGAGATCGCCTCGCCTTCCCCGCATCTGGACATGCTCTTCGCGCAGGAGGTGATGCCCAAGATGGCCCGCCTGGTGCAGGTCATCAGTCAGATCACCGGCATCCCCGCCGGAGATCCCGCCTTGATGCGCTGCCTGCTCAGTGTGGCGGCGCCCTGCCTGATGCTGATGATCGGCGGGCATCTGCCGGGACCCATCCAGCAGGTGTTCCAGATGCCACGCGCGGTGCTGGTTGGGCACCTGCATGCGTTTGCGATGGCCGGCCTGGCCGAAGCCGGGCGGCAGCATGCGCTGAACGCCAGCGCCTCGCCGTGATGCGGCAGGTCTGATTCCAGCCCCAGGGTGCGCGGTGCGCCGTGGGCGGAGCAACGGTGCGTGGATGCAGCGGCGGACGCACCGTCAGGGCGCGCATGTCGCGCCCGGTTCGCCGACCCGGGTCATTGCGCCTGGGCGCGGATCTTCAGCAGCTCGCGCAGCTCGTACTTGTCGGTGTCGTCCAGGCCCTGCGCGCGCTGCTTGGCCAGCAGTTCGTCCAGGCGTTGCTGCAGGGTCTGCCTCTCCAGCTGGACTATCGCGTCGTGCAGTTCCTGGCGCCAGGCGGGTTCTTCGCCAGGCAGGTCCTGCAGCATCAGCTTCTGCAGCGCGGGCAGTTCCTCGCGGTCGGCGAAATGTTCCAGCAGTGCGCCGGGGGTGATGTCCGGACGCGCCTGGATGATGTCCAGCAGTTCGGTCAGCAGCTCGATGCCCGCCAGGCGCAGGCCGGCGAAGCTGTAGGGCGCCGGCACTTCCAGCGCCAGCGACGGTACGTGCAGCAACAGCACGATGGCGCTGCGCACCAGGCTGGGCCGCTGCTGCGGTCCGCGCGCGGAGGCGGTACGCGATGGCGCGCGCGTCGGCGGCGGTGCAGGCGGCGGATTGGCGCCGACCCCGGTGACCTGGGTCAGCTGCGCGCGCATCAGGTCGCCGAACGCGCCATCGGGAATCTGCGCCAGCAGCGGCTTGGCCTTTTCGGCCAGGCGCGCCTTGCCATCCAGCGTGGCCATGTTGACGTCGCGCGACAGCTCGTCGAAGAAGAACTGCGACAGCGGCGTGCCCTGGCCCAGGCGCGCGGCGAAACCTTCGGCGCCTTCCTTGCGCACGATGGTGTCCGGGTCCTCGCCCTGCGGCAGGAACAGGAAGAACGCCTGGCGCCCGTCCTTCATGCGTGGCAATACCGATTCCAGTGCACGCCAGCCCGCGCGCTGGCCAGCGGCGTCGCCGTCGAAGCAGAAGTACACATCAGCCGCGTTGCGGAACAGCAGTTCGGCGTGGTCCGGCGTGGTCGCCGTGCCCAGCGTGGCCACCGCGTAGGTGACACCGAACTGGAACAGGCTGACCACGTCCATGTAGCCCTCGACCACCACCAGCTTCTCGATCTTCTGGTTGGACTGGCGCACCTGCCACAGGCCATAGAGTTCGCGGCCTTTGTGGAACAGCGTGGTCTCGGGACTGTTGAGGTATTTGGGGCCGTCATCCTTGTCCAGCACGCGGCCGCCGAAGGCGATCGTGCGGCCACGGCGATCGGCGATCGGGAACATCACCCGGTCGCGGAACTTGTCGTAGACGTGGCCGCGGTCGTTCTTGGAGTACATGCCGCCGCGTTCCAGCAGCTGGCTGCGGCGCGCATCAGTGCCCAGCGCGTCCTTCAACGCCGAGAAACCATCGGGCGCATAGCCGATGCCGAACAGCGTGCGCGTGGCCTCGTCCACGCCGCGTCCGTCCAGATACGTCTTGGCCTTGTCGCTGCCGGCGAGCTGGCGCTGGAAGAACCTGGCGCTGGCTTCCATCGCCGCATACAGGTCACGGCTGTCGTCGTTCTGGTTGCGTTGGGCGGTGTCGCGCGGCACTTCCATGCCGTTGCGCTTGGCCAGCTCGTCGACCGCGTCGAGGAATTCGAGGCGGTCGTAATTCATCAGGAAGCTGATCGCGGTGCCGTGCGCGCCACAGCCGAAGCAGTGATAGAACTGCTTGGTGGGCGAGACGGTGAACGAGGCCGAGCGCTCGTCGTGGAACGGGCAGCGTGCCGAATATTCCTTGCCCTGCTTCTTCAGTGGCACGCGCGAACCGACCACCTCGACGATGTCGGTGCGGGCGAGAAGATCGTCGATGAAAGCGTCGGGGATACGGGCCATGGCAGGCGACTAGGATGCCATGGGCGTCAAGTCCGGGCTGCCTTGCGCTTCCGTGCTTGATGATTCCACGGCAACAGCTTTCGTGCCGCTTCGCGGCCCGACCCACTTTCTTTGCTCGTGCAAAGAAAGCTGGGCAAAGAAACACGCTCCGGGCGGCACGCCCGCTACGCGGGTCCGCTACGGGTCGAGGGATTTTTCGAAGGAACATCCCAGTCCCTTCGAAAAACGCCACGCATCCATGCGTGGCGCCCTGCGGGTCTTGGCCTCGTCCGTTCGCCGTGCCCGACGGAGGTCTGGGGGCAAGAGCCACGGCACAGCAAAGCAAGGGCACAGCAAGCAGCTCTGCTTGGTTGCGGAGTGAGGCAAGGAAGGCCCTTACTCAGATCCTGGGTGTGCTGTCCTGATGCGACGGCAGGTCCTGCGCGGGCAGGGCGTTGGTATCGGGATCGACGGCTTCCGGCTGCGCCAGCGAGCTTTCCCGCAGGAGTGCCTCGCGTTCGGCGGCACGATGCGCGGCGTGCGCATCCATGCGCTCGTCGATGACGGCGGTGAGCAAGGCGCCGACGAAGAACACCACCGTGGCGTAGTACAGCCACACCAGCATGATCACCATCGCGCCCATGGCGCCGTAGGCGCTGCCTGGATTGGTCCGCGACAGGTACACGCCGATGGCGTAGCGACCGGCGATGAACAGCCCGGCGGTGATGACTCCGCCCAGCAACGCCTGGCGCCATTCGACCGGTCGGTCGGGCAGATAGTGGTAGAGGAAGCCGAACGCCCCCGCATACAGCACGAAGGTCAGCACGTTGCCCAGCACCGGCAGCAGCGAGGGCACGTTGTTGAGCACCACCTGCAGGCCGGTGGCGGCCATCATCGACACGATCAGCAGGAAGCCCAGGCCCAGGACCACGCCGAAGGAGAACACGCGCTTCTTCAGGAAATCCTTGATGCCGCCGCCCAGTTCCTTGCGGTCGGTGTAGAAGATCAGGTTCAGTGCCGCCTGCAGCCGCGCGAACACCGCCGTGGCGCCGATGGCCAGCAGCAGCGTGCTCCACAGCCCGGCCAGCGAGCCGACGCTGGGCTGGTTCTTGGCATTGGCCAGCACGGTCTGGGCGACATCGCCGGCCTGTGGGCCGGCCAGGCCGACCAACTGGCGCAGCAGTTCCTCCTGCGCCGGTGGATACAGCGAGGCGACCAGCCACAGCAGCAGCACCAGCAACGGCGCCAGCGAGAGCAGCGCGTAGAAGGTCAATGCAGCGGCCTGGGTCATCAGGTCGCTGTCGGCGAAGCGCTTGGCCAGCGCCACCGGGACGCTGTCCTGCAGCTGCTGCAGGCGCTTGTTGAGTTTGTCTGAGGAAGGTAGTTGCACAGTGGGCGTGGCGACCGGTGGCCTCGGGGACGTGCCGCGGGCGAGCATGCCCCAGCCCGGTGTCACCGTGTGGTGAGCGCCGGGTTCAGGTTTCGTGCGGCGTGCGTGCCCACAGGCTATTGCCATCACCGCTGCGTGCGCGTCGCCGCGCGGCCAGGCCCATGCGCCAGTACGCTGCCGCCAGCAGCAGGGCGATCACGCCGATGGCAAAGCGGGTCCAGTGGCCGTTCCAGAGCGCGGCGAAGAAGTGTTCGCCAGTGCCGATCCAGCCTGCGACCGGCACCAGCAGGGTCAGCAGTGCGCAGGCGAACAGCAGTTCGGCACCGGCCTTGGCCGGTTTGCGGATCAGCGCCCACGCCAGCAGCACGAAGAACGTCGCGTAATACGTCATCGCGGCCTGCGATTCGGGCAGCAGCGCGCCGGCAATGAACAGCGCCGACACCCCGCCGACGCAGCCCAGGCACACGCCCAGCGTCAGCCGTGCCATCACCTGGGTGCGCAGCGGCTGCGCGTGCTGGCGGCGCTTGCGGCGTGCTTCGATCCACAGCAGGTTTCCGCTGTAGAACAGGAACGCGCCGGCCAGCCCCAGCAGGAAATACAGCCACTGCACCGCGCCGTGCCCGTAGTTGCCGAAGTGCAGTCCCTGCAGGCCGCGCAGGGACGCGGTGCCGGGCGACATCGTGCGCGGGTCGACCGTGCGCAGCAGCTTGCCGCTGGCGCCGTTCATGGCCACCACCGCCATGGTATTGAGGTGGCGCTGGTCGACTTCGCCATACACCTCGATCTGCGCGTTGGCATCGCCGATGTCGTGGTAATTGATCGAGTCGACCTGCATGCCCGGCACGGCGATGCGCGCACGCGCGATCAGGTCGGCCACTGGCAGCGTCGGCCTGGCGACCTTGGCGGGTTCGACGTGCGGCACCACTTCGAAGTCGTTTGCCAGCACCTGCATCAGCTTGCCGTCGAACACCAGGTACTGGAACGGCGCCAGCAGGATCACGCCCAGCGTCAACACCGCGCCGGACCAGGCGAAGATCACGTGGAAGGGCAGCGACAGCATGCCGATCACGTTGTGCGCGTCCTGCCACAGGCGCTTGACGTTGCGGCCGATGCGCAATGCAAACAGATCCTTGAGCAGCACCGGCGCGTAGATCACCACGCCCGAGACCAGCGCCAGTCCGTACAGGATGCTGACTACGCCGAACAGGTAGGTGCCGAAGGTGTTGGGCAGGCCGCCGGTGAAGTGCAGGTCGTAGAGGAAATCGACGAAGCCGGTGCGCTGCGGCAGCGTCACCAGAGCGCCGTGTTCGTCCAGCTGGTACTGGAAGGTATCGGCCTGGTCCGGCGGCTGGTGGAAGATGCGCGGCACCGGGCCGTGGTCGCCGGCCATCACCAGGAACATCGACTCCTTCGCCGCGGGCATGCGCGCGAGCATCGTGTCGACCAGCCGCTGCGCGTGCGCGATCTGCGCGGCGGGCGTTTCGGCGTTCACCCGCGACGCCGCCGCGGGCCGGGGCGACCAGTCGGTCAGCTGGTGGGTGAAGATGGTGAACGCGCCGGCATAGAACGCGATGAACAGCGCCATGCCCGCGGTCAGCCCGACCCAGGTATGCAGGGCGAGGAAGCTGCGCAGCGTCGCGGCCTTCATGCCGGCACGCCCGTCCAGCCCAGCAGCTTGCAGGCCTGCAGTACGCCGAAGCACAGCAGCGTCGCGCCACCCAGCCATAGCCATGCGCGTGCGCCGCTGCGGCAGGCAAAGGCTGCGGCCATCACTCCGATCCAGACCGGGAAGGACCACAGCAGCAGTGCCAGCGTGTGCACTTCCAGCGGGCCGGGCCACAGCAGGGCGACCAGGCCCACCAGTCCGGTGGACAGTGGCAGGCCCAGCAGCAGGGCGGCCAACGATTTACCCCACATGGCGCGTGCCCCGTGCCTGCAGCCACGCATCCAGGTAAGGCAGCAGCGCCATGCCCAGCATTGCCATGCTCAGGCTGGCAAACACCCCGGCCCAGAGTCCGAGCGCCTGCATGGCGGCCAGCAGCGATCCCAGCGACAGCAGCCAGGCGGCCACGCGCAGGAGGCGCGCACGCGGGCGCAGCGACGGCAGCAGGTGCTGGTGCGCGGTGGCCAGGTAGAACGCCAGCGCGGCCAGCAGGCCGCACAGCAGATAGAGCAGGGTCATGGCCGCGCGGCCGTGCTGCAGCAGGGGACGGGAAGGGCGCGGATGGGCAAGCGATGTCCTGATGGCCGCCGATGGGCAGGTCGAACATGGGTACGGCGTAAGGCGTGCACCCAGCGGCGGCATCTTAGATGAGAACAGCTGGCATTTGCAGCGTGCGGCTTGCCCTGTGGCGCCGCACTTGTGGCAATCCCCTCTTGGGGACTCGGCTGAAGCGTTCCCCGCGACCTGCCCGAGGCGCAGCCGGGCAAGCCCGGCGCGACCAAGAATCGCGTTGCGGTCAGCCGGCCAGCTTCTGCTTGATCAGCTTGGAGACCAGGCCCATGTCGGCCTGACCCGCCAGCTGCGGCTTCAGCACGCCCATCAGCTTGCCCATGTCGGCCGGGCTGCTCGCGCCGGTCTGGGCGATGGCCGCATCGATCGCGACGTTGATCGCCGCCTCATCCAGCTTGGCCGGCAGGTAGGCATCGATGAAGACGATCTCGGCGCGTTCGATCGCGGCCAGGTCCTCACGGTTGGCTGCTTCGAACTGGCTGACCGAGTCCTTGCGCTGCTTGACCATCTTTTCCAGTACGGCCAGCACCGCGGCGTCGTCCAGCTCGATGCGCTCATCGACTTCGCGCTGCTTGATGGCCGCGTTGATCAGGCGGATCACGCCCAGACGGTCCTTCTCGCCGGCCTTCATGGCCGTCTTCATGTCATCGGTGAGTTGTGCTTTGAGGCTCATGGCATGGCTCCGAACGGGTCGCGCGCGGCACTCGGCCCCGGGCGTGGGATCGCAGGAAAACGGGGAACGACAAAAAGCCGGCGACGCTCACGCGTGCCGGCTCCTGGTCGGACTTCCCATCGGTCAGCCGCCGAAACGGTGCCGATGGAACGACCTGCCTTCGCTCAGTACAGGCGCTGGCGCTTGGTGACGTCGCGCGAAGAGCGACGCAGCTGGCGCTTCACCGCGGCAGCGGCCTTGCGCTTGCGTTCCTGGGTCGGCTTTTCGTAAAACTCGCGCTTGCGGGTTTCGGCCAGAACACCGGCCTTCTCGCAGGTGCGCTTGAAGCGACGGAGCGCAAATTCAAAAGGCTCGTTTTCGCGGACTTTGACGCTTGGCATGGAATCTCCGGGACACAAAAGTACCGGGCTCCAACCCGGTGAGCCGCGCACTATAGCGACTTGCCCCGGGCCATGCAAGCGCAAGGACTGGCATTGACGTGGGGCCGGGCGCATCCTGTGCACATGAAAGTCCTTGGCATCGAAACCTCCTGCGACGAAACCGGCGTGGCCGTGTACGACACGTCCGTGGCCGGCGCGGACGGCCTGCGCGCCCATGCGGTGTACAGCCAGATCGCGCTGCACGCCCAGTACGGCGGCGTGGTGCCGGAACTGGCCAGCCGCGACCACGTGCGCAAGCTGCTGCCGCTGATCCGCCAGACCCTGGACGAAGCGGGCATGTCCACCACCGACCTGGACGGCGTGGCCTATACCGCCGGCCCGGGCCTGGTCGGCGCGCTGCTGGTCGGCGCGGGCGTGGCCCGTTCACTGGCCTGGGCGCTGGATCTGCCGGCCGTCGGCGTGCACCACATGGAAGGCCACCTGCTGGCCCCGCTGATGGAAGACGACCCGCCGGAAGCCCCGTTCGTCGCGCTGCTGGTCTCAGGCGGCCACACCCAGCTAGTGGCGGTCGACCAGATCGGCAGCTACCGGCTGCTGGGCGAAACCCTGGACGACGCGGCCGGCGAGGCCTTCGACAAGACCGCCAAGATGATGGGCCTGCCGTATCCGGGCGGCCCGCAGCTGGCGGCGCTGGCTGAGCAGGGCACCCCGGGTAGATACAAATTCTCGCGGCCGATGACTGATCGGCCGGGCCTGGATTTCAGCTTTTCCGGCCTGAAGACCCAGGTATTGCTTGCCTGGCGCGACAGCGATCAGAGCGATCAGACCCGGCGCGACATCGCGCGCGGTTTCGAGGACGCGGTGGTCGACACCCTGGCGATCAAGTGCCAGCGCGCGCTGGATGCGGCCGGCAGCAATGTGCTGGTCGTGGCCGGCGGCGTGGGCGCCAACAAGCGCCTGCGCGCCAAGCTGCAGGACGCGGCTGCGCGCAACGGCGGCCGGGTGTGTTTCCCGCGCCCGGCGTTGTGCACCGACAACGGCGCGATGATCGCCTTTGCCGGCGCGCTGCGGCTGGAAGCCGGCCAGCACACTGATGCGCAGGTGAAAGTCACCCCGCGCTGGGATATGGCGACGCTGCAGGCACTGTGAACACGGCCAGTCGCTGAAAAGGCTGGCCGTACAATGGCGCCCTTTTTCAGGCATGGACTCTGTCATGCGCGTTGCTGCGGTGTTGTTGTCTTCGTTGCTGCTTTCCGCCCACGCCCAGGCGACCGTGCCTGCGCCGACTGGTGTGGTGAAGCAGCTCTACCGTGACTTTGCGTGGGAAGCGGTGCTGCACGTGCCAGATGATGGCCTGGCCCAGCAGCCTGAAGCGGTCCTGTTGAAGTACTTTGCGCCGAAGCTGGCCTCCCTGCTGGTCAGCGACGCAGCCTGCGTCACGCGCACGCATGAAGTCTGCCGGCTGGACTTCACCCCGCTGTGGGCATCGCAGGATCCTGCCGCGCAGGACCTGACCATCACGGAGGCGGGCGCCGACGAGGTGAAGGTGCAGTACGAGATCCCTTCCACGCACGAGCACATGGTCCTGCAATTCAGGCTCGCCCGGACGCCTGCCGGCTGGCGCGTGGCCGATATCGTGTATCCCGAAGGTCCCTCGCTGGTGGCGTTGCTCACCCAGTCCATGGATTGACCTCCCGCGACTTTCGCTTTTCAGGACCCGCTCCGCTCATGACCAAGGACCACGACGTGTCCACTTCCCGCATCCAGCTCGAGCCCTCGTGGAAGGCGCGCGTCGGCGACTGGCTGCTGCGGCCGGAGATGCAGGAACTGTCGGCCTTCCTGCGCCAGCGCAAGGCGGCTGGGGCGCAGGTGTTCCCGGCAGGGCCGCAGATCTTCGCTGCGTTCGATGCCACGCCGTTCGACAAGGTGAAGGTGGTGATCCTGGGCCAGGACCCGTACCACGGCGCAGGGCAGGCACATGGCCTGTGCTTCTCGGTGCAGCCGGGCGTGCCGGTGCCGCCGTCGCTGCAGAACATCTACAAGGAACTGGCCCAGGACGTGGGCTTCGTCCGCCCGGACCATGGCTGCCTGACCGCGTGGGCGCAGCACGGCGTGCTGTTGCTGAATTCGGTGCTGACGGTGGAGGAAGGCCGCGCCGGTGCCCACCAGGGCAAGGGCTGGGAAGGCTTCACCGACCACGTCATCCAGACCCTGGCGGCCGAGCGCGAGCATCTGGTGTTCCTGCTGTGGGGCAGCTATGCGCAGGCCAAGGGCAAGGTCATCGATCCCCGGCGCCATCGCGTGCTGAAGGCGCCGCACCCGTCGCCGTTGTCGGCGTATCGCGGGTTCCTGGGTTGCGGGCATTTCTCCCAGGCCAACGATTACCTGGCCCGGCATGGCCTGGGCGCGGTGGACTGGAGCCTGCCGCCGCGCGCGTCGCTGCCGGACTGACGCCTAGGTCTTTTTCTTGGTCGTGGTGGTCGACTTCTTGGCCGGCGCCTTCTTGGTGGTGCTGGCCTTCTTGGTCGTGGTCGCCTTCTTGGCGGTGGCCTTCTTCTTGGTCGAAGTGGGCGCGGCAGCCTTCCTGCGTGCTTCCGGCGGCGACACCGGCGGGGCCGGGATCGGTTCGGCCGAGACGGTCTTGACCTCGGCCTGCAGGGCTTCCAGCTGCGGGATCATCTTCTGCTGGATGCCCACCATCAGCGTCTGCATCATCACCGGCGTGCGGTCGAGCAGGTGCTGGCCGGCCTTGCTCTCGTAGAACTTGGTCATCGACTTGACGTCATCGTCGTCGAAGGTCTTGCGGTACACGTCCAGGTACACCGGGCGCATCGAGTCCCACGCCAGCGACTGGCGGACGATCTGCGAGGTGCGCGCCTGGATCTGCTGGATCTCGGCCTGCTGCTCGGCGGTCAGGGTCTTGCCCTGGGTCAGCTGGGCGAACTGCTCGCGCTGCATCGCTTCGACCTGCGGCTGGATCGCCGCCAGCATGCTCTGTGCGCGCGAGGCGGTGAGCAGTCGCTCGATTTCCTGGTCGGTGGGTTCGCGGGCCAGGGCGGGCGCAATTGCAGCCATCGCGGACAACAGCAGCAGGACGGGTGCGAATCGACAACGTGACATGCGGGACTCAAGCGTGAAGCGAGGCAGGGGATGGTGCCGAGGTGGCGCGCGCGCCGTGTAAAAATTTCACTAAATGGACGCCGGCGTCATGCACAGGGGGTGCGCCAGCTCCCCTACAATGCCGGCCATGGCCGCCGGCTCCCTCCATATCACGCCTACCTTGGCGATCCCCGACGACGAACTGGTCGAACGCTTCGTGCGTGCCAGCGGTGCGGGCGGGCAGAACGTCAACAAGGTCGCCACCGCGGTGGAGCTGCGCTTCGACGTGGCGGGTTCGCCGTCGCTGCCGGACCTGCTGCGCAGCCGCCTGCTGGCGCGGCGCGACCGTCGCCTGACCGATGAAGGCGTGCTGGTGATCGACGCCCAGCGCTTCCGCACCCAGGACCGCAACCGCCAGGATGCGCGCGAGCGCCTGGCCGACATCATTGCCGAAGGGTTGTCGGTGCCCAAGCCGCGCGTGGCCACCCGGCCCACGCGTGCCTCCAAGCTGCGGCGCTTGGACGCCAAGAAGACCCGCAGCCAAGTCAAACGCAACCGGAACACACGTGACTGGGACTGACCTGACACCGCTGCCGCTGGGCCAGACTCCGGTCGCCCCCCCCAACATGCCACGCGTGAAGCCCAACCGCTTCACCCGCTGGTGCGGCCGCACGCTGCTGCGGCTGTGCGGCTGGCGCATCGCCGGCCAGCTGCCCGACGTGCCCAAGCTGGTGATGATCGTGGCCCCGCATTCGTCCAACTGGGACGGCTTGTGGGGCATGGCGGTCAAGGTCGCCTGCGGGTTCGAGGTGAAGGTGCTGGGCAAGGCGCAGCTGTTCTGGTGGCCGCTGGGGCCGGTGCTGCGCATGCTGGGCGCGATCCCGGTCGATCGCGCCAACGCCGGCGGCGTCGTGCGCCAGGCGGTGGACACCATCCGCAGCCACGAGCGCATCTGGTTCGTGGTCACGCCCGAAGGCACCCGCAAGCGCGTGGACAAGTGGAAGAGCGGCTTCTACAAGATCGCCCTGACCGCCAACGTGCCGGTCCTGCTGGCGTATTTCCACTATCCGGAAAAGACCGTCGGGATCGGGCCGTTGTTCCATCCCACCGGCGATGCCGAGGCCGACATGGCCGCCATCCGCGCCTGGTATGCCCCGTGGATGGGCAAGAACCGCGGCACCACCTGAGCCCGTCGCCTCACTGACGTCGGGCCCAGGCGTGTCATTGGCGCTTACAGCGCGGCACCGCCAAATTTCTGGGTGTACTGCAGGTACACCGTGCGGCCCACCGAATCGAACCACGAACTGTCGTAGTACGGATACGACGTATAGGTCGCATCGTACGGCGGCATCTTGTCGAACAGGTTGGTGACCGACAGCGACAGGCGGGCGTGGTCGGTGAAGCGGAACTGCACCGATGCGTTGTAGCGGTAGGTCGCGCCGATCCACGGGCTGGTGCCGTCTTCCGGATCGTAGACCTCATCGTAGGAATCGGACGTTGGCAGGTGGCCCAGCCGCTCGCCATGCAACGTGGCTGACCAGCGGTCGTTTTCCCAGCCCAGGTTGGCACTGGCCTTGGTGCGCGGGATGTCGTAACCGCTGTTGACCGCGAACTCGTCCACCATCGCTTCGCCCGCATAGACCTGGATCTCGTGCTGGCGCACCCAGGTGTAGTCCACGCCCAGGGTGAAGCGGCCGATCGCCGTGTCCAGCTTGTAGTGCGCGCTCAGGTCCACGCCGCTGGTGCGCTCGCGGGCGATGTTGATCGGATTGACGTAGACCGAGTACAGGTCGCCGTTGGCCAGGCGCGTGACACGCGACAGTGCCTGCACGCAGGTGGTCGAGGTGATGTCCAGCGTGCCCAGGCGGCAGTCGGCCTCGTCGCGCAGCACCGCGTCCACGCGCAGGTCCTGCACCTGGTCGCGCATGTCGATGTTGAAGTAGTCGGCCGAGACGTCCAGCGACGACGTCGGCGACCAGACCAGGCCGCCGGTCCACGAGGTGCTGGTCTCCGGGTCCAGGTCGCGGTTGCCGCTGCGGCCGCGGATGATGCCTTCATCGCCGTAGTCGCAGTCTTCCAGCGCCTCGTCGGGCTGTTCGGTCGCGCAGCGGTAGTAGTCGCTGGCCGAGGTTTCATCGTTGCCCGGTCCGGCGAACACGTAATGCAGGTCCGGCGCGCGGAACGCGGTGCCGTAGGAGCCGCGCACCAGCAGCGTGTCGATCGGGCGCCACTCGATGCCGCCGCTGTAGGTGAACTTGCCGACCGAGCGCCCGGCGAAGCGGTACTGGTCGTAACGACCGGCCACGCTCAGGTTGAGGCTGTCGACCACCGGCAGGCGCAGCTCGCCGGCCAGAGCCCAGCGGTTGCGGCTGCCGTGGCCGTCCGAATCCTTCCAGCTGTAGTAGTAGTACTCGGTGGCCAGTGGATCGGGATTGAGGTCGTAGCTCTGGTTGCCGAACTCGGCCGTGGCCGAGAAGCCGGCATCGCCACCGGGCAGCGCGAACAGCATGCCGTTGGTGACGGTGAAGGCGGCCGTGTCGGTGCGCGACTTCGGGTGGTAAGTGGTATTGCGCGCGATGCTGTCGTACTCGGCGCGGGTCAGTGGCGTGTACAGGCGCTCCGGGTCGGCGTTGAAGATCGGATAGCCCGAATCCTCGTCCACGCCCAGCTGCGGCCCCAGGAACAGGTCATTGGCCAGCGAGGCCACGATCTGCGGCCAGCTGATCCGCGCCCGGTACTGCGAATGGCTCAGGCTGGCTTCGTAATCCCAGGCCTGGCCCCACTGCCCGCGGATGCCGGTGGTCAGGCTGAAGGTGTCCTGGGTGGTGCGGATCATGCCGTTGCCGAAGCCGCCCATTTCCTCCGGCGAGAACTGCCGCTGCCAGTACTCCACCTGGTCGGTGGCCTGGTTGTAGAAATAGCCTTCCTCGTTGCCGTCCGGCGCCTGGTAGCTCCACTGGGTGACGTCGCGGTACAGCGCCACGGTGTGATGGCCCAGCTGCACATCGGCGAACCACTCGCTGTTGTCGCCGAAGTTGTAGCTGAGCGAGGCATAGGCGTTGACGCCTTTCTTCTCGCTCAGGATGGTGCCGTAACCCACCGATGCCTGGCTGCCGCAGTAATAGCCGGGGCCGTAGTCGTCCAGTGCATCGTCGAAGTCAGGGCCATAACCCGGACGCGAGGTGTAGGCGGTGCTGCCGCGATTGAGCGAGGCCACGCCATCGCACGCGGCCTGGCCGGGATCCAGGTAGCTGTCGTAGTAGTCGGTGCGCAGGAAGGTGCGGCGCGCCAGGCGCGAGGTCGCCGACGGACCATCGGCGGTCGAATCCTGGAGGCTTCGGTCATAGGCCCACAGCGGACGCTGGTTGCTGAGTTCGGCACCGAAGATCGCATTGAAATCGCCGCGCGAAAATCCGCTGGACAGGCTGATGTCCAGCGACTCGCCGCCACCACGGGTGGTATCGCCCACGCGTACGTCGACCGTGGTGCCATCGGCGTGTTTCTTCAGGATGAAGTTGACCACGCCGGAGATCGCATCCGAACCGTAGATCGCAGACGCGCTGCCGGTCAGCACTTCGATCCGGTCGATCATGCCCAGCGGGATGTTGGACACGTCGGAGAAATTGCTGCGGCCCTTGAACGGCATCGGGAAGTCGGCGATGCGCCGGCCGTTGACCAGCACCAGGGTGTGGTTGGGCCCCAGGCCGCGCAGGTCCACCTGTTCGGCGCCGGGCGAGAAATCCGCGCCACTGGCCGACTGCTGGCTCTGGGTTTCACCGCCGTTCTGGGTGAGCGCGCGCAGGACCTGCGGCACGCTGGTGAAGCCGTTTGCCTGGATCTGCGCCGAGGTCATCACCGTGATCGGCGCCGGGCCTTCGATCTGCGCGCGGGGAATGCGCGAGCCGGTGACTTGCATGCGCTCCAGGTCGGTGACTGGCTCGGGCGCGACGGTGGCCGTCGCCTTCTGCACGACCGGGCTGGCTGGTGGCGTCGCATCCTGGCGCGCGATCAGCAATGCGCCGGAGGGATCGTGGCGGACCACCAGCCCGCTGCCGCGCAACAGCTGGTCGGCCGCCTGCGCGGGGCTGAGTTCGCCGCTGACGCCGCGGGTCTGCACGCCGTTGAGCTGCTCAGGGCGATAGATCAGCTGCGCGCCGGATTGTTTGGCCAGCGCCTGCAATGCCGAATCCAGGCTGCCGGCGGGAATGTCCAGGCGCGTGGCGGCCTGGGCGTCAATGGACAGCGCCGCCGAACAGGCAGCAGTCAGCAACAGCGTTCGCAGCACGGCGCGCATATCAATTTTCCCCAGTCGACGCGCGGCAGCATGCCATTCATTCCCACAGGACGAACGAGTCTGCGAAATCCCCCGCAGGCCGTTCGGAAATCTATCGGCTGTGCAGCACCACCTGGTCGGCGCGGTGTTCAGCGCGGACCGGGAACCCCCGTTCCAGCAGGCGCACGAAGCCATCGGTATTGGACCACTGGAACGTCCCGGCGATCTGCAGCGCCGCAGCGCCGGCATCGCCGATCACCAGCTTGCGGGTGTTGTAGCGGTTGAACTCGGCCACCGCGTCGCGCAGTGATGCATGCTCGAACGTCAGCAGGCCGCTGCGCCAGTCCAGCGTGCGTTGGGCATCGGCCACCGACACGCTGCGGACCAGTACGCCGTCCGGCCCGGCAATGGCGATGCTGCCGGCCGGCAGCAGGGTGGTTGGCTGGGCGCGGCCATCGGCGGCATCCGATTCCAGGCGCACGGTGCCCTCGGTTACCACCACGCGCAGGCTGCTGCCGTCGCGGCGCACCGAGAAGCGCGTGCCCACCGCCACCGCGCGGCGCGTGCCTGCCCCGACCACGAATGGCCGGCCGGCATCCTTGGCCACTTCGAAGTACGCCTCGCCCTGCTTGAGGTCGATCCGGCGCTGCGCGCGCGACAAGGCGATGTCGATCCGGCTGTCGCTGCTGAGCGTGGCCTGCGATCCGTCGGACAGCGCCACCGCACGCAGGGCGCCGAGCTGGCTGGCGTAACTCGCGCGCTCCTGCACGGCGTAGCGGCTCCAGCCGAACAGCGCAGATCCAGCCACTGCCACGACCAGCATCGCGGCGACGGCCAGCAGCGGCCAGCGCGCACGCCGTGGTGGCGTGCGCGGGCTGAAGACCAGTTCGCCCAGTGCCGCTGCAACCGGCCTGGCCGCAACCGGTTCAACGGCGGGTGTAATGCCACTGGCGAGCTGGTTCCAGGCGCCGCGCGGTGGCACGCCAGCGTGGGCGATGCCGGCACCGAGGGCCTTCAGCCGGGCGCTTTGCTCCCAGGCCGATTCCAGCCGCAGGAATGCAACCCGATGGGCGATGTCCTGCGCCAGCCACTGCTCCAGCGCCGTCTGCGCGGTGGCGTCCCACGCCTCACCGTCACGACGGGCCAGCCACGCGGCGGCGCGTCGCTCAATCCGGATGCTGTCCATCGACATGCTGTTCGACGGGTGGCGCTGCCACGGGACGCGCGGCGCGCGGCGGCGCTGCGCCATGGAAACTCCCGGCCAGCAGGCGCATGCCCTTGGCCAGGTGTTTCTCGACGGTTTTCTCGCTGATGCCCATGCGTGCGGCGGCCTCCTTCTGCGACAACTCCTCCACCCGTCGCAGCCATACCACCTCGCGACAACGGTCCGGCAGCTGGTCGAAGGATTCGGCCAGCCGCTTGAGGACCTGCCGCCCGCCACACACGCGTTCGGGAGAAACCTCATCCACCAAGACGTGCAAGGCCTCCAAATCACCCACTGCCTCGATCGACACCACCCGCGCACGGCGCAGGCGGTCGGTCATCAGGTGGCGCGCGGTGGCGAACAGGAACGACTTGGGCGCGGTCGGGAAGGCCTTGCCCGCGGCCTCGTACACGCGCACGTAGATTTCCTGGCGCAGGTCATGCAGTTCGTTGGGCTGGGACCAGCAGCGGCGCAGATACGCCGTCAACGCACCCTCGTGAACGAGGATCTCGCGGACAAACCAGTCATCCAGGGGCGCGTGCATCATCGGCACCATAGCCGAGCCGGCACGCCGTCACCACCGGCGAAGATGTGGGAGGGATTTGTCCTGCTCGCTCGTCCCGCTGCCTGATCTGTTCCGTTCCGGAGATGTCCTGCGATGAAGTGTGCTTCCCTCAAGGCCTGGCCCCTGCTGGCCGTGCTGCTCTGGTCCGGACTGGCGGACGCCGCCACGCCGCGTGGCTATGCGCAATACCTGCTGGGCGACCCGAAGGCACCGACGCCGGGCAAGGTCGAGCCCGGCCTGCTGCTGATGGGCGGTGGCGACCGCAACCACGACGCGTTGCGCTGGTTCCTGAAGAAGGCCGGCAACGGCCACCTGGTGGTGCTGCGCGCGTCGCAGGCCGGGGAGGTCGGCGAGGAGTTCTACAACGAGGTCGGCGGCATCGCCTCGGTGCAGACCTTCGTCTTCAGCAATCGCGAGGCGTCCTACGACGCCGCGTTGCTCAAGGCGCTGAAGCATGCCGATGGCATCTTCATCGCCGGCGGCGACCAGTCGCGCTACGTGCGCTACTGGAAGGGCACGCCGGTGGCCGCTGCGCTGGACGCGCACGTCAAGGCGGGCAAGCCGCTGGGCGGCACCAGCGCCGGCCTGGCGATGCAGGGGGAGTACCTGTACGGCGCGATGGACGGTGGCAGCCAGACCAGTCCCAGCGCGCTGGCCGATCCGCTGGGCGCAGCCAACACCATCGAGACCGGCTTCCTGCACCTGGCCGCGCTCAAGGGCGTGGTCACCGATACCCACTTCAGCGAGCGTAATCGGCTCGGCCGGTTGATTACCTTCGTCGCCAAGGCCGAGACCATCGCAGGCCATCCACTGATCGGGCTGGGCGTGGATGAAAGCGCAGCGGTCGCGGTGGAGGGCGATGGCACCGCGCGCGTCTACGCGACTGAATCCGGTGGCGGTGCGACGGTGGTCCAGGGCGGCTTCGCCGACAGGCAGGTCGAAGACGAGCCGATGCAGCTCAAGCAGGTCAACACTGTCGGCGTCGGTGCCGGCTCGGTGCTGCACCTGCCGGCCGGTACGGTCGATTCTCCCGTGTTCCAGCATCGCTATGCGGTGCGTGACGGCCTGCTGCTGGCCCAGGACCAGCCGACGCTGGTCATCCACGGCGGTGCCGGCGTCGAGCGCAAGGGCATGACCGCGGCCGACGAAGCCGAGGCGCGCGCGGCCATGGCCGCCGCGCTGCAGGCCGGCCATGCGCTGCTGGTGCAGGGCAAGCCGGCGGTCGATGCGGTGGCCGCGGCGATCTCGGTGCTGGAGGACTCGCCGCAGTTCAACGCCGGCAAGGGCGCGGTGTTCAACCATGAAGGCAAGAACGAGCTGGATGCCTCGATCATGGATGGCGCCACTGGCATGGCTGGCGCGGTCGCGGGCGTGCACCGGGTGCGCAATCCGATCCAGCTGGCGCGCGCGGTGATGGACCACTCACAGCACGTGATGATGGTCGGCGATGGCGCGGAGATCTTCGCCCGCGAACAGGGCATCACCCTGGTCGATCCGTCCTACTTCCGCATCGAGAAGCGTTGGCAGCAGCTGCAGCAGGCGCTGAAGGAGGACAGGCTGGGCCAGGCCCACGCCGACCTGACCACCGCCAAGCACTTTGGCACCGTCGGCGCGCTGGCGCTGGATACCCAGGGCCGTCTGGCGGCCGGCACCTCCACCGGCGGCATGACCGACAAGCGCTATGGGCGCGTGGGCGATTCGCCGATCATCGGCGCCGGCACCTATGCAGACGCCCAGTGCGCGGTGTCGGGCACCGGCTGGGGTGAGTTCTACATCCGCGCCGTGGCCGCCTACGACATCTGCGCGCGCATGAAGTACGCCGGGCAATCGCTCAAGCGCGCCTCGGAAACGGTGATCGACAAGCAGATCCCCAAGGCCGGCGGCGACGGTGGTGCGATCGGCCTGGGCGCCGACGGCGCGGTGGCCTTCCCGTTCAATACCGAAGGCATGTACCGCGGCTGGATCGGTCCGGACGGCGTGGCCCATGTGGCCATCTACAAGGACGATCCGCTGCCGCTACCCGCCGGCCAGTAGCCGAAGCGGCCGATCGCGCGGCGCGGCGCCGCGCGATCGGGTCCAGTGGCCGCGCCACCCCTTCCAGCACGTGCCATGCACGGCCAGATGCGCTAGCGTGCCGGACTTTCCCGACCCCGCTGGACATTGCGCATGACCCGCACCCTCGTTCTTGCCGCCGCCATCAGCCTGGCGCTGGCCGCCTGCAACGGAAAACAGGAGGCCGATTCCGTGAAGACCCCCGCCGCCGCCCCGGCCGCCGCCGCCGCGCCGCAGCGCGACAACCCGCTGCTGACTGCCAGCACGTTGCCGTTCCAGGCCCCGCCGTTCGACAAGATCCAGGACGCCGACTACCTGCCGGCGTTCGAGCAGGGCATGGCCCAGCACCTGGAAGAGATCAACAAGATCGCCGACAGCAGCGAGGCGCCGACCTTCGAAAACACCATCGAGGCGATGGAGAAGACCGGTGAAACCCTCAACCGCGTCTCGCGGATCTTCTTCGGCATCGTCCAGGCCGACACCAACGACGCGCGCCAGAAGATCCAGGAAGACATCGCGCCCAAGCTGGCCGCGCACCAGGACGAGATCAGCCTCAACCCGAAGCTGTTCGCCCGCATCAAGGCCGTCTACGACCAGCGCGACACGCTGAAGCTGGACCCGGAAGCCACGCGCCTGGTGGAACGTGACTACCAGGAGTTCATCCGCGCCGGCGCGCAGCTGTCCGACGCCGACAAAGCCACCCTGCGCAAGCTCAACGTGGAAGAAACCACGCTGTCCACCCAGTTCCACCAGCGCCTGGTCGCCGCCGCGGCGGCTGGTGCGGTGGTGGTGGACGACAAGGCCAAGCTGGCCGGCCTGAGCGATGGCGACATCGCCTCGGCCGCCGAGGACGCCAAGGCCCGCAAGCTGGACGGCAAGTACCTGCTGGCGCTGCAGAACACCACCCAGCAGCCGGTGCTGGCTTCGTTGCAGGACCGCGACCTGCGCGCCAAGGTGCTGCAGGCCTCGGAGACGCGCACCGAACAGGGCGACGCCAACGACACCCGCCAGATCGTCCAGCGCCTGGCCCAGCTGCGCGCGCAGAAGGCCAAGCTGCTTGGCTACGACAGCTACGCCGCCTACAGCCTGTCCGACCAGATGGCCAAGACGCCGGACGCCGCGCTCAAGCTGCTGACCGACACCGTGCCGGCGGCCACCGCCAAGGCCAAGGGTGAAGTGGCCGAGATGCAGAAGGTCATCGACGCCCAGAACGGCGGCTTCAAGCTGGCTGCGTCCGATTGGGACTTCTACGCCGAACAGGTGCGCAAGGCCAAGTACGACCTGGACGAATCGCAGATCAAGCCGTACTTCGAACTGGACAACGTGCTGCACAACGGCGTGTTCTACGCCGCCACCCAGCTGTACGGGATCACGTTCAAGGAGCGCAAGGACATCCCGACCTACAACCCGGACATGAAGGTGTACGAGGTGTTCGACAAGGACGGCAGCTCGCTGGCCCTGTTCTATACCGACTACTACAAGCGCGACAGCAAGTCCGGTGGCGCGTGGATGGATGTGTTCGTCGAGCAGGACGGCCTGACCGGTGCCAAGCCGGTGGTCTACAACGTGTGCAACTTCACCAAGCCCGCCGACGGCCAGCCCGCGCTGCTGAGCTTCGATGACGTGACCACCATGTTCCATGAGTTCGGCCATGCGCTGCACGGCATGTTCTCCAAGGTGAAGTACCCGTCGATCGCCGGCACCAGCACCTCGCGCGATTTCGTCGAGTTCCCCTCGCAGTTCAACGAGCACTGGGCGACCGATCCGAAGGTGTTCGCCCACTACGCCAAGCACTACCAGACCGGCAAGCCGATGCCCAAGGAACTGGTCGAGAAGATCCAGAAATCCAAGACCTTCAACAGCGGCTACGCCACCACCGAATACCTGTCGGCCGCGCTGCTGGACATGGCCTGGCACACCGTGCCGGCCGATGCGCAGCTGAAAGACGTGGATGGCTTCGAGGCCGAGTCGCTGAAGAAGTTCGGCGTGGACCTGGCCGAAGTGCCGCCGCGTTACCGCACCACGTATTTCGACCACATCTGGGGCGGCGGCTACGCGGCCGGCTACTACGCCTACTTCTGGTCGGAAGTGCTGGACGACGACGCGTTCGAATGGTTCAAGGAACACGGTGGCCTGACCCGCAAGAATGGCGATACCTTCCGCGACAAGATCCTGTCGCGCGGCAACACCGTCGAGCTTTCGCAGCTGTACCGCGACTTCCGCGGCAAGGACCCGAGCGTGGATGCGCTGCTGGAGAACCGCGGGCTGAAGTAAGCGGCGCGGCAGCAACCGGAAAAAAAGGACGGCGCAAGCCGTCCTTTTTTTGTGTCTCAAGCGTGCGGTTCGCGCGCTCAGCCCATATGCAACCCGCCGTTGACCGCATAGTCGGCGCCGGTGACGTAGGCCGCTTCGTCCGACACCAGCCAGGCGCACAGGCCGGCGACTTCTTCGCCGGTGCCCAGGCGGCGCACCGGCACCGAACTGGCCAGTCGCTCCAGCACGTCCGGCGGGAAGCTGCTGATCGCCGCACTGGCGATGT
Source organism: Pseudoxanthomonas sp. (assembly GCF_027498035.1). Classification (NCBI taxonomy): domain Bacteria; kingdom Pseudomonadati; phylum Pseudomonadota; class Gammaproteobacteria; order Lysobacterales; family Lysobacteraceae; genus Pseudoxanthomonas; species Pseudoxanthomonas sp. Next base: position 2,379,468 of record NZ_CP114978.1, on the reverse strand, counting down.
AGCCGGGCGAAATCGTGTTGACGGTGACCCCGCGCGCGGCCACTTCCTGCGCCAACGCACGGGTGAAGCCGGTCATCGCCGCCTTGGCGGTGGCGTAGTTGACCTGGCCGATCTGGCCCTTGTGCGCGCTGACCGAGCCGATGTTGACGATCCGGCCCCAGCCACGCGTGCTCATCCCATCGACCACCTGCTTGGTGATGTTGAACAGCGAATGCAGGTTGGCGTTGATCACCGCCTGCCAGTCACTGTGCTCCATCTGCCGGAACAGCATGTCGCGGTTGCCGCCGGCGTTGTTGACCAGCACGTCGATCTCGCCGACCTCGGCCCTGACCGTGCGGAACGCGGCCACGGTGGACTCCCAGTCGGCGGCGTTGCCTTCGGAGACGATGAAGTCGAAGCCCAGCGCGCGCTGCTCGCGCAGCCAGCCGGCCTTGCGTGGCGACTCCGGGCCGCAGCCGACGACCACGGTGTGGCCGCTGCGCGCGAGCTTCTGGCAGATCGCCGTGCCGATGCTGCCCATGCCGCTGGTGACGTATGCGATGCGTAAGGTCATGGCGTGAGTCCTGTGAAGGGAGGCATCAGCCCGCGACAAGCGGGAACAGCGAGAACAACAGGCCGCCGGCCAGCAGCACCAGCGACACCAGCACCGCCCACTTCAGGGTGAACTTCTGGTGGTCGGCGAAATCCACCTTGGCCAGGCCCACCAGCAGGTAGGTCGAAGGCACCAGCGGGCTGAGCAGGTGGACCGGCTGCCCGGCCAGCGAGGCACGCGCCATTTCCACCGGGGTGATGCCGTATTCGGCCGCGGCCTGCGACAGGATCGGCAGCACGCCGAAGTAGAAGGCGTCGTTGGACATGAAGAAGGTGAAGGGCATGCTGGCCAGTGCGGTGATCCCCGCCAGGTACGGGCCCCAGGCATCGGGGATCACGGCCAGGAAGCTGCGCGACATCGCCTCGACCATGCCGGTATTGGCCAGGATGCCGGTGAAGATGCCGGCGGCGAAGATCAGCGACACCACCGACAGGACGTTGCCGGCATGGTTGACCAGGCGGCGGCGCTGCTCGGCCAGGTTGGGGTAGTTGATCATCAGCGCGACGGCGAAGCCGATCATGAACAACACCGGCATCGGCAGCACGCCGATCACCAGCGCGGCCATCAGCGCCGTGGTCAGGGCGAAATTCACCCACAGCAGTCTGGGCCGCTTGATGTCTTCCACGTCCTCGACGGTGGGCAGCGCATCGCTGCCGTCATCGGCGACCGACGCATCCATCCAGTCGCTGCCGCCGGGCAGGGTGATCGTGCCCAGCCGCTTGCGCTCGGCCAGGCCCAGCCACCAGGCCAGCGCCAGGATGGTGAGCAGCGCCATGATCATCGCCGGGACCAGCGGCACGAATACATCGGCCGGGTCCACGTGCAGGGCGGTGGCGGCGCGTGCGGTCGGGCCACCCCACGGTGTCAGGTTCATCACGCCGCCGGACAGGATGGTCACGCAGGTCATGTTGAGTGCGTTCATGCCCAGCCGCCGGTACAGCGGCAGCATCGCCGAGGCAGTGATCATGTAGGTGGTCGAGCCATCGCCATCGAGCGAGATCAGCATCGCCAGCACGGCGGTGCCCATCACGATCTTCAGCGGATCGCCCTTCACCAGCCGCAGGATGTGCCGCACCAGCGGGTCGAACATGCCCGCGTCGATCATCACCCCGAAGTACAGGATCGCGAACATCAGCATCACGCCGGTCGGCGCGATCTTCTTGATGCCATCGAGCATCATCTCGTTGATGCCGGTGCCGAAGCCGCCGAGCAGCGCGAAGATGATCGGTACCGTGATCAGCGCCACCAGCGGCGAGAGCCGCTTGGACATGATCAGGTACATGAAGGTGATGACCATTCCAAAGCCGAGCGCGGTCAGCATCGTGGGTTCCTCGTAGGTGGACGACGCCGTGCCCGCGTCGGGCCGGTGGGGTCAGAAGTCGTACTGGAAGCGGCCGGTGACCGCGCGGGTTTGGTCCAGCGTGGTCGCGGTCAGGTGGTTGCGGTTGCGGCTGTCGATCAGGTCGAACATCAGCCGCAGGTTGGGCTTGAGATACCAGTTGGCGCCCAGGGTCCAGGCCTGCATCGACGCATCGATGGTGTCGGCGCTGCCGTCCGGATGCTGGTTGCCCTGCATGCGATCAAAGCGCAGGGCCAGTTCGAGCGCGCCGGCGGTGTGGTTGACGCCCTTGATGCGGCTGAAGCGACCGGTCTTGCGGTCGTAGCCGCGCGACTCGCCGGTGACAAACCAGCTGACGAAACCATAGGCGGACTGCACCGTGGCGCGCTGCGCGCCGTCGGAGAACACGCCGCCGGTGTATTCGCCCTGCCATGACCATGGGCCGCGCACTTCGGCGTATTCCAGCGACCACTTGTCCACGTCGGTATCGCGGCCGGTGTCGAAGCGGGCCAGGGTCAGGCGGCTGTTCTCGGCCAGGTCGTTGGCCGGGCGCGGACGGATCGACAGCACCGCGGCGCCGTCGACGCCCGGATGGTCGTAGTCCTCGTGCGCCAGCGACAGGCCCAGGTGGCGCAGCGCATCACCCTGGTCCAGCGGCAGCCAGGTCGCGCGGCCGCCCAGCGCCTTGCCCTTGGTGGCGCTGTTGTCGATGCTTTCCAGGCTGTAGGCGCTGGCCGCCCAGGTGCCGTGCGGCAGCGTCGCCTGCCAGGACACGCCCTTGCGATAGGTCGGCGCCAGCGCGCTCGGCCCCATGCCGCGTTCCAGGAAGGCGCCATAGTTGGAGCCGGTGCGGTCGTCCAGGCTGAAGTACTGCTTGAACTGGCCCAGGGTCAGCGTGCCGGCGGAGAACTTCCTGGCGATGAACACATCACGGGCCACGATGCCGGCGCTGCCCGGTTCGTCCTGCAGTCCGGCCAGGTCGACCTCGGCCTTGTAGGTGAAGCCGTAGAACCTGCCCGACACGTCCAGCCAGATGCGGCGGAACTGGGTGTCGTTGGCGTTGTCGGTGCCACGGTGGTCGTTGTCGAACGCGGCGACATCCCAGTGCACGCGGCCGCCCAGTGCGATGGTGACCGGATCGGCATCGTCATCATCGGCGGCGAAGGCCGGCGCGGACAGGCTCAGCGACAGGCAGGCCGCGGCCAGGCCACGGGATTTCAACGAATGGTTCGGCACAGACCCTCCCAGGTGCATGTGTGGCATCGGCCGTCGCGTGCTGGGCGGGCCGTCAGTGGCAGCGAGCCTAGGCGGCCGAAGCTGTCATCGACCTGTCGCTGCGGCACGGCATTGGTGGGATGGACGTGGCGGCGTGCAGGTGGAATGCTGCGCCGCCCTGCACCCTTCGCACGCGACGGCGGCTGTTTCCCAATGCGCATCCTGCTGGTGGAAGACAACGTGGACCTGGCCGATGCCATCGTGCGGCGCATGCGTCGCAGCGGCCACGCCGTGGACTGGCAGCACGATGGCTTGGGCGCGGCCAGCGTGCTGCGTTACCAGAGCTTCGACCTGGTGGTGCTGGATATCGGCTTGCCGCGCCTGGATGGCCTGTCCCTGCTGGGCGACCTGCGCGAACGCGGCGATGCCACGCCGGTGCTGATGCTGACCGCGCGCGATGGCATCGAGGACCGCGTGCATGCGCTCGATGTCGGCGCCGATGACTACCTGGCCAAGCCGTTCGACTTCCGCGAATTCGAGGCGCGCTGCCGGGTGCTGCTGCGTCGTAGCCGAGGCCAGGCCAGCGCGGTCGTGCAGGTGGGAACGCTGGTGTTCGACAGCGCCGCGCATACGGTGCAGGTCGACGGGCAGCCGCTGGAACTGCCCAATCGCGAGTTCCGCCTGCTGGAGATCCTGCTGGGCAAGCTGGAGCAGGTGGTCAGCAAGGATGAGATCGCCAAGGGCTTGTTCGGCTTCGACGACGAAGCCGGCCCCAATGCCATCGAGCTGTACATCGGCCGCCTGCGCAAGAAGCTGGGCGAATCCTCGCTGCGCATCGTCACTGTGCGTGGCGTGGGCTACAAGGCCGAAAGCGTGGACGGATGAGCACCGTCAGCGCGCCCTCGCCGACCCGTGCGCCATCGCTGCGCCGCACCCTGCTGCTGTACCTGGGCGGGCTGTCGGTGCTGGCGATCGGCGTGCTGTTCTTCACCGCGCGCGCCTATGGCGACCGCGCCGCGAACCGCTCCTACGACCACCTGCTGGTGTCCTCGGCGCTGTCGATCCTGGGCAGCGTGGCGCGGGCCGATGGGGAGTGGCAGGTGGACCTGCCGTATGCGGCGCTGGACCTGTTGTCGATGGCGCCGGAGGACCGCGTGTTCTATCGCGTCTCCGATGGCGATGGCCGCACCATCACCGGCTACGGCGACCTGCCCGGTGCCCAGGCGCGCGCCGCAGGAAGGCAAGCCGATGTTGTTCGATGCGGCCTACAGCGACGAGACCGTGCGCTTCGTGGTGGTGACCCGGCGCATCTCCACGCCTTCGGGCCAGGCTCAGGTGCTGGTCGAAGTCGGCCAGACCCGGCGTGCACGCCAGGCGCTGGCCAGCGACCTGGTGCTGCGCGCGCTCACCGGCCTGGCCCTGCTGTCGGTGATGAGCGCCTTGCTGGTGTGGCTGGGCGTGCAGCGCGCATTGCGTCCCCTGGCGCGGGTCGAACGCGATCTGTCGCGGCGCGAACCGGCCGACCTGCGCCCGCTGTCCGATGGCACGCCGCAGGAAATGGCGCAGATGGTGGCCGCGCTCAACCGCTTCATGGAACGCCTGCAGAGCAGCAACGAAAGCCTGCGCGCGTTCATGGCCGAAGCCGCGCACCAGATGCGCACGCCGCTGGCCGCGCTGCGCGCGCAGGCGCAGCTGGGCCTGGATGAGGAAGATCCGGCCGACATGCGCCGCAGCCTGGTTGCGGTCGAACGCAATGCCAGCCACATGAGCCGGCTGCTCAACCAGCTGCTCAGCGATGCCAGCGTGCTGCATCGAGCCAACCTGCAGCGCTTCGAGCGGGTGGACCTGGCCGAAGTGCTGCATCACGCCCTGCACGACGCATTGCCCGCCATCGAGCCCAAGCCGCGGGTGCACCTGGCGGTGTGCGCCGAGCCGGCCAACGTGCATGGCGATGGCCTGCTGCTGCGCGAGGCGATCAAGAACCTGATCGACAACGCGCTCAAGCACGGCGGCGCCGAAGGCCCGCTGCAGATCGCGCTGACCGTCGACGACGCGCAGTGTGTGCTGACGATCGCCGATCACGGCCCGGGCATCGCCGCGGCCGAGGCCAACACCGTGTTCGAGCGCTTCGCCCGCGGCCGGTCCGCGCCGCAGGGTGGGGCGGGGCTGGGCCTGGCCATCGTCAAGCGCGTGGCCGACAGCCACGGCGCGGTGATCGACCTGTCCAATCGTCCCGGTGGTGGCCTGATCGTCACCCTGCGCTTTCCCCGGAGTGTGTGAGATGCGGCTATCGCCCTGCCTGATCGCCGGCCTACTGCTGTCACTGTGCGTGGCGGCCTCCGCCAATCCCGGTGACGTGCAACGCTTCCCCGCGCCGTCGGGCAAGGCCACCGCGCACCTGCGCATCCAGGGTTCGACCGACAGCGAGGTATTCGCCGCGGTGATCGGCGATTACCAGCGCCTGCATCCCGGGACCGAGGTGATCTACGAAGACGTGATCGCCTGGGACATGTACGAGCGCTATTTGCATCCGCCCGCCCACACCGAGCGCGCCGACCTGCTGATCAGCGCCAGCATGGACCTGCAGGTCAAGCTGGTGAACGACGGCAACGCGCTGGCGCATCGTTCGCCGCAGACCGAAGCGTTGCCGTCCTGGGCGCAGTGGCGGCATGAAGCCTTCGCGATCAGCTACGAGCCGGCTGCCATCGTCTACAACACCAGGCTGCTGCCGGCCGGGCGCGTGCCGCACACCCGCCGCCAGTTGCTGGAACTGCTGCGTGCACCCGGCGCACCGCTGCGCGGCAAGGTCGGCACCTACGATGTCGCCCGCAGTGGCGTGGGCTACCTGATGGCCACCCAGGACAGCGAGCTGGGCAGCGTGTCCACCGCGTTGCTGGCCGCGCTGGGCAGCAGCAACGTGCAGCTCGAAGAGCGCACCGGCGTGCTGCTGGACCGCGTCGCCAGCGGCAACCTGTTGCTGGCCTACAACGTACTGGGTTCGTACGCGCAGGCGCGCATCGACGCCGGGGCGCCGCTGGCCATCGTCCAGCCAGAGGACTACACGCTGGTGCTGCTGCGCACGGCTGTGATCCCGCGCGCCGCGGTCCATCCGGTGGAAGCGGGCAACTTCCTGGACTACCTGTTGTCGCCACGCGGCCAGCGCGTGCTGGCGACCGAGGCACGCCTGAGCCCGGTGCTGCAGCAGGCCCAGACCGACGCGCCGCAGCGCACGGTGCGGCCGATCACGCTGGGGCCGGGCCTGCTGGTCTACCTGGATACGCTCAAGCGCCGCCAGTTCCTGGAAACCTGGCGTGCGACCGTGCAGCCCAATGCACCCTAGGCGGCGAGCGGTGAAACGCGGCTTTCTGTAGAGCGGAGCTTGCTCCGCTGCTTGTCGACGCCGTAGAAGAAATTGCCGGTCATGCAAAGCAAAATCAGCACGCGTTTCGTCTGTCCTGCGAGCATCCCAGCGGAGTCCCCAAGAGGGGATTGCCACAAGCTGCGCTCTACAAACCGCAGCGATGGTGTCGCCAACCATCGCGCTGATGGCCTGGCTACGACCGCCCGGTTGGACGTCGCGCCTTGACCAGCGCCACGTCGTTATCCACCGAGATGTCGTCCGGCGAACCCAGCCAGGCGCGGATCTGCATGTCGTCCACTTCCTTGTCCAGATCCAGCTGCATCTCGATGTGGCCGGACGGGTCGGGCAGGGCCCAGTGCTGGGCCAGCACCTTGCCCTCGCCATCCATCGCTTCGATCCAGAACGCGTGGTTGGGGCGGTGGCTGGTGTTGAGCGTGACCTGGTAGTGGCCGGGCGAGGTCTGGCGCAGGGCCGATCCCACCGTCACCGGCTGGCGGGGTTCCAGGCGTACGCCGGCCATGCGCTGCAATGGCGCATCCACGCGTACGCCGTGGGCCAACTCGCTGCTGCGATACAGGCGCGCGTCGCGTGCGTTGTTGAGCAACAGCACGCACCAACCGCTATCGGGCGAGTCGTTGTCGAAGGCGGTGCAGCGGTCCACGTAGGCCAGCGTGTTCTCCGGGCTGGCCTTGCGGAACTGGCGCGGGGTGTCTTCCAGGGTGATGTTCTTCAGGTTCCACTGCGCGTCGTAGTCCAGCAGCACCGGCGGGCGCACTTCCTGCACGCCGACCACGATGCGGTCGTCATGCACTTTCAGCGTGCGCGTTTCGTGGCCGGTCCACAGGCCGCGCGCGTAGGCCAGGTAACGCGGGTAATCGGTGCCGTCCTTGCGTGCATAGGCCGCGCTGGCGCTGTGTGCGTGCTGGGAGTCGAGCAGTGATCGACCGAAGCCGATCGCCTGCAGGTTGGGGTTCAACAGCGACAGCAGCGTGGCGCCGGAATCCAGCGTGCTGCCTGCCTTGGCCTGCACCTGTCGCGGCGCGATGTCCTTGCCCAGCATCAGCAGCAGGTTCTCGCGCGGCATCTGCTTGAGTGTGTCGGTCAGGTCGTTGGGCATGGCCAGGTGGTCGGAAGACACCACGATCAAGGTGTCGTCGCCCCACCGGCTGCTGCGGATCTTTTCGACCAGCTCGGAGATCAACCGGTCCGAACACTGCAGTGCATCGAGCAGCCCGACATCTTCCTTGAAGTCGCCGCCGCGGTAGCGCGTGCCCTTGCACGACACCGGCAGATGACCGGCCGGATGATGCGTATCCATGGTCAGTGCAGTGAGCATGAAGGGCTGGCCATCGCGCGCCAGCGCCTGGAACTGGTCCCACACCTCATCGAGCATCACATCGTCGTGCACGCCCCAGGCGGAGAAGTGCTCCGGCGTGATCTTCTGGCCCTTGAACCAGGCCAGGTCGCGGATGTCATCGTAGCCATGGCTGGCCAGGAAACTGGCCTTGCCGGCGAAGGCGCCATCGGCACCGCCGATGAAATCGTTGCGATAGCCCTGCGAACGCAGGTAATCGCCCAGGCACTGCGCTTCGGGCAGGAAGCTGGCCATGCGGCCGAAGCTGTTCTCGTCGCTCGGCGATGCGGTCAGCGGCACGCCGCACTGCGAGGACACCATGCCGGCGATGGTCCAGCCACCGCCATCGGCAGAGGTGATGCCACGGAAATCCAGCGCCTGCGAAGCCAGCTTGGTCAGGTGCGGCATCAGGCCGGGGAAGGTCTTCTGGTCGAAGTAGGTGCGCTCCAGGCTTTCGCCGTAGATCCACACGATGTTCTTGCGGCGCGGCAGTTCATCGCGCGGCACCCGGTACTCGGACGCCACCGCGTTGCCGTCGGCGGGGCGGGTCTGTCGATACAGGCGCAGGCCATCGTGGTACAGCGGACTGACCATCACCGCCACCACGGCCGCGGCCATGAATCCGGCGAAGACCGCGCGGCCGTGCGCTGCCTTGCGGAAACGCTGGATGCGGCCCAGCAGCAGCGGCGTCAGCGACACCAGCAACAAGGCGACATAGATCGCGATGTCACCGGAAAAGTCGGAAACCCCGGCACCTTCCATGCCGGCTTTCAGGTGATAGAGCGTGGCTGCATTCAAGCCATCGCCACTGAGCTGGTTGATGAACCACCAGCTACTCAACGCCACTGCAATCAAGGACAGCACACCCGCCTTCAACCCGGCCCAACGGCCCGATGCCAACAGCAAGCCCACCATCCCCAACAACGCGGCCGTCAGCATGAACTGGTGCATGCAGCCCGACTTCCATGGTTGGGGGAGGGGCCGAGATTAGCCTCACATCTTTTTGGCCTACAACTTTTCCGTGAACACTGCATGACGCGAGCGTGGCTTGCGGGTTGTTTCTGACGAGCTGGCTTCATGCGTTCTTTACAAAACGTTTTCCAGCGCATCGGTCGATGCGACGCGCCTGGCATGCGATGAGAGTGGTGAAAAAATCACCGATCGTCGATTCCCCGACGGCCGCTGCGTTAACGCGGTCTTGACGAAATGCCAGGGTGTGACCTGACGCCACATTTGCGCGAAACCGGGCCGGCCGCCGGCTCGCGCATGCCCGCCCTTCGGCGCCATCCGGCCTGGCTGACCTAGACTGTGCCGATGACACCGCCCACCCTGCTTGTCGCCGACGACCATCCACTGTTCCGCGCCGCGGTGCTGCACGCCCTGACCACGCGCTTCCCGGGCGTGGTGACGGCCGAGGCCTCCAGCGTCTCCACGCTGGGCGCCGCGTTGGAAGCCCATCCGGATGTCTCGCTGGTATTGCTGGACCTGGCCATGCCTGGTGCGCGCGGCCTGTCGGCGCTGGCGCTGTTGCGCGGCGAACGCGCCGACCTGCCGGTGGTGGTGATTTCGTCCAATGACGATCCGCGCGTGATCCGGCGTGCGCAGCAGTTCGGCGCAGCCGGGTTCATTCCCAAATCCTCGCAGGTCGAGACCATCGGCGAGGCGGTGGAGACCGTGCTGGCCGGCGGCACCTGGTTTCCGCCGTTGACCGCGGCGCGTTCGGAAGAGGATGCGCAGCTGGCCGCGCGTTTCGCCCAGCTCACGCCGCAGCAGTTCCGGGTGCTGATGCTGCTGGCCGAAGGCCTGCTCAACAAGCAGATCGCCGCGGCGCTGGGCCTGGCCGAGAACACGGTGAAGATCCACGTCGGCGCGGTGCTGTCCAAGCTCAACTGCCGTTCGCGCACGCAGGCGGCGGTGATGGTGCGTTCGCTGGAACTGGACGACGTGCCGGCCGCGGACGACGCGCTGTCCTGAAGCGGTTCGTACGTGTAGAGCGGAGCTTGCTCCGCTGGGGCCTTGCCGATGATCTGGCTGAAACGCAGCCGAGCAAGCTCGGCTCTACAGGGCAGCCCATCACCGCTGAAGCGATCTCCCACATGTAGAGCGGAGCTTGTGGCAATCCCATCTTGGGGACTCCGCTGGGGCCTTGCCGATGATCCGGCCGAAGCGCAGCCGAGCAAGCTCGGCTCTACAAGGGCGACTGCATGCGGCCGACGCGCTAGTTCAATCTGCCGGCCGCCATCAGCCGCTGGGTGACCACCGCGCGCAGCGATGCGGGCGCAATGGGCTTGGCCAGGAAGCCGTAACCGGCCTCGGCCGCCTGGTCGCGCGTGGCGCGGTCTGACTGGCCCGAGATCACCACCACCGGCGGCCGTGCGGGCCAGTGCGCGGTCAGGTGTTCCAGCAGCGAAGGGCCGTCGTCCTGGCCCAGTTGCAGGTCCAGCAGCACCAGGTCCGGTGCCGGTTGCCGGGCCAGCGTGGCCAGGCTGTCGGCATCGTGGGCCACCTGCACGCCGCAGCCCCAGCTGCCCAGCAGCAGGGTCATGGCCTGACGGGTATCGGCATCGTCGTCCACGCACCAGACCTGCGTGCCCTGCAGTGGCAGCGGCGCGGCCGGGATGGGCGCGACCGGCGCGGCCACCGGCGTCGCGGCCTGGGTGGCCAGCGGCACGGTGATCGAGAACACGCTGCCGTGGCCCGGCCACGAGCGCAGGCCCAGCGGATGTTCCAGCAGGCGCGCGGTGCGTTCGACGATGGACAGGCCCAGCCCGGCGCTGCGGCGGTCGTGGCGGATGCCGTTGTCCAGGCGTGCGAACTCCTCGAAGATCGCGTTGCGCTTGTTTTCGGGAATGCCCACGCCGGTGTCCCAGATCTCCACGCGGATGCCACCGGCCACACGCCGGCAGCCCAGCAGCACGCGACCGCGCGGGGTGTTGTGCAGTGCATTGGACAGCAGGTTCTGCAGCACCCGGCGCAGCAGGCCGGCGTCGGTGCGGACCCTTGCGCGGGTCGGCACCGCACGCAGGGTCAGGCCCTGCGCCTGGGCCAGGATCCCGAACTGCGCGGCCAGTTCGGCCAGCAGCGGGCCCAGGGCGATGTCTTCGAATTTGGCTTGCAGCACGCCGGCTTCCAGTCGCGAGACCTCCAGCATGCTGGCCAGCAGGTCGTCCTGTGCCGACAGCGCGGTTTCGGCGCGCTGCATCAGGTCGCGTGTCTCGCCGTCGTCCAGCCGCCCGCGCAGCACGCCCAGGAACATGCGCGCGGCATTGAGCGGCTGCAGCAGGTCGTGCACGGCCGAGGCGACGAAGCGGGCCTTGTAGCGGTTGGCGTTCTCCGCGCGCGCGGTGGCCGCGCGCAGGTCGGCGGTACTGTCCTCCACGCGTCGTTCCAGGGTGCTGGCCAGGGTGCGCAGGTCGCGCGCGGCGGCCACGTAGGTGGTGATGTCGGCGAAGCTGGTGACGAAGCCGCCATCGGGCATCGGGTTGCCGCGGATCTCCAGCACAGCTTGCCGTTGGGCAGTTCGCGCTCGTGCATGTGCGCGCCGCCACTGCGCAGGTGGTCCAGGCGACGCTGGATGGCTTCCTCCACCTGGCCCGGGCCCAGCCAGCCCTTGCGCGCGTTGTGGCGGAAGAAATCCTCGATCGGCCGGCCGACCTGCATCAGTTCGTTGGGGAACTGGAACATCTCCTGGTAGCGCGTATTCCACGCCACCAGCCGCAGCTGCGCATCGACCACGCTCACGCCCTGCGGCAGGTGCTCCAGGCTGGAGCCCTGGCCCGATGCCGCGGCGCGGGCCGCATCGACCAGGCCGTCCTGGGCCGAACGCAGCGCCTCGGCATGGTGGGCGACCATGCGTTCGAGTTCCTCGCGGCTGCGGCGGCGGTGTTCGGCCAGGCGCAGCCGCTGGCGCACGAACAGGCCCAGCAGGATCACCGGCAGCCAGCACGCCACCACCACCGCGGCGGCGCTCCAGCCGACCGCGCCGCTGCGGTCCCGGCGCAGCGCGTGCAGGGTCCAGTGCGGCTCGGTCAGCGGCAGGGATTTCCACAGCCACAGGCCCTGTGCCTGCGGCTCGTGCAGGCGCACGCGACGGTCGCCGTTGGCGGTGGTGTCCACGGTCTGCAGCCGGGCCAGATGCAGCGCCTGGCCGGCGTACTGGCGGGTGGCGCGCAGGTCTTCCTCGTCGCGGGCATTGAGCGGCCGCAGTTCGCTGTAGCGCCAGTGCGGCGCGCTGGCCAGGAACACGATGTCGTGCGCGTCGCTGAGCAGCAGCAGGTCGCGGCTGTCGCGCCATTCGGCCTGCAGCGCGTCCAGGGTGATCTTGACCACCACCACGCCCAGCCTGTGGCCGTGCGCGTCGCGGATCGCTTCGGAAATGAAGTAACCGGCCACGTTGGTCGTCACGCCGATGGCGTAGAAGGTGGCTGTGCCGTTGCGCATGGCGTTGCGGAAGTACGGCCGGAACGCGTAGTCCTGGCCGACGTTGCTGGTCGGCTCGTTCCAGTTGCTGGCGGCGATCGCCCTGCCGTTGTGGTCGATCAGGGTCAGGGTGGACACATGGGTGGCGCCATTGGCCACCACCAGCTTGTGGTTGAGCGCGTCCACGTCGATCGGGCCGGCATCGGGCTGCAGCGCCGCGCGCAGTTCCGGGTCCAGCGCCAGCACGGTGGGCAGCACGCGGTAGCGCTCCACCAGCCGCTGCAGCGACTGGGCGCGCAGGTGTAGCTGGTCTTCCAGCGCCCGTTGCTCGTTGGCCAGGGTCGCATTGCGCGCCAGCACGGCGCCGGTGACCGCGGTGACGGCAATCAGGGCCGCCAGCAGCGACCAGCCGGCGATGCGGATCAGGCGTGGGGACATGCGCGAAACCGGGTCTCAGGCGATGGCGGAGCGCGGCATGGTCGCATACCGTTGATCGGGGGCCGCGCCCGTGCCGGACGCGCCGCCTGATGCTGCGGGAGATCCCCCAAACCCAGCCCTGGCAAGGCTGCCGGCCTGGCCGGCTTCACCTGGCCGCGCGCGCTGGTGGGTGATTAGTACCAATGTGCTATCGGCGTTGGCCGGTCCAGCGGCTACGTTGCGCCACGTTCCGTGGGGAAGGCTGCCTGGCCCGCGCCCGCGTCCAGATCAACAGGGAGTCCACCGAAGATGCACGTTCCGAGCTCGGGTCTGTCGCCCGCCAAACCGCTTCCGTTCTACCGGCACCTGTATTTCCAGGTGGTGGTGGCCATCGTCATCGGCGTGCTGGTCGGCTATTTCGACCCCAAGCTGGGTGAAGCACTCAAGCCGCTGGGCGATGCCTTCGTCAAGCTGGTGAAGATGATCATCGGCCCGGTGATCTTCCTGACCATCGTCACCGGCATCGCCGGCATGACCCAGCTCAAGAGCGTCGGCCGGGTGTTCGGCAAGGCGATGATCTACTTCCTGTTCTTCTCCACCCTGGCGCTGGTCGTGGGCATGGTGGTGGCGCACGTGATCCAGCCCGGCGCCGGCATGAACGTCAACGTGGCCGACCTGGACCACAGCAAGATCGACCAGTACGTGTCGGCCACGCACGACATGACCGTCACCGGCTTCCTGATGGACATCATCCCCAAGACGCTGATCAGCCCGTTCGTGGGTGACAACATCCTGCAGGTGCTGTTCGTGGCGGTGCTGTTCGGCATCGCGCTGGCGCTGGTGGGCGAACGCGGCCGCCCGGTCCTGGACTTCCTCAATGCGCTGACCACCCCGGTGTTCCGCCTGGTCCACATCCTGATGAAGGCCGCCCCGATCGGTGCGTTTGGCGCCATCGCCTTCACCATCGGCAAGTACGGCCTGGACGTGCTGACCAACCTGGCCTGGCTGGTGGGCAGCTTTTACATCACCTCGCTGCTGTTCGTGCTGGTGATCCTGGGCATCGTCGCGCGCCTGTGCGGCTTCTCCATCCTCAAGCTGATCCGCTACCTCAAGGCCGAATTGCTGCTGGTGCTGGGCACTTCCTCGTCGGAGTCGGCACTGCCCTCGCTGATGGAGAAGATGGAACAGGCCGGCTGCAAGAAGTCGGTGGTGGGCCTGGTCGTGCCGACCGGTTATTCGTTCAACCTGGACGGCACCAACATCTACATGACCCTGGCGGCGCTGTTCATCGCCCAGGCCACCAACACCGAACTGACCCTGGGCCACCAGATCACCCTGCTGCTGGTGGCGATGCTCAGCTCCAAGGGCGCTGCGGGCGTGACCGGTGCCGGCTTCATCACCCTGGCGGCCACGCTGTCGGTGGTGCCGGAAGTGCCGGTGGCGGGCATGGCCCTGATCCTGGGCGTGGACCGCTTCATGTCCGAGTGCCGCTCGCTGACCAACTTCACCGGCAACGCGGTGGCCACCATCGTGGTGTCTCGTTGGGAGAACGCGCTGGACCGCGACAAGCTCAATGCCGCGCTGGACGGCAAGCTGGAAAGCGAGCCCGACCGCCTGCCGACCCCGGCCTAATCCGCGGTTCACCACGGCACAACAGGAGGCCGGGCCGCACGGCCCGGCCTCTTTCACAACCGGCCATGCGCGCCCGGCATGGTCTGATGCCGCGGCCGGCGCGCTCCCGCCAGATGGGACCAATGCCGGCCTGCTGCCGGTCCGGTCAGGGACGCAGCGTTAGAATCGATCCCTCGCCCGCTTTCTCCACAGACCTTCCTACGCCGATGTCCAAAGAAGAATTCAAGCAAGCCGCCCTGGACTACCACAGCCAGCATCCGCCGGGGAAGATCAAGGTCACCGCGACCAAGCCGATGATCACCCAGCGCGACCTGGCCCTGGCGTATTCGCCGGGCGTGGCCTATGCCTGCGAGGAAATCGCCGCCGACCCCAAGACCGCCAGCAAGTACACCGCGCGCGGCAACCTGGTGGCGGTGATCACCAACGGCACGGCGGTGCTGGGCCTGGGCGACATCGGCCCGCTGGCGGCCAAGCCGGTGATGGAAGGCAAGGGCGTGTTGTTCCAGAAGTTCGCCGGCATCGATGTGTTCGACATCGAGATCAACGAGAAAGACCCGCACAAGCTGGTCGAGATCATCGCCTCGCTGGAGCCGTCCTTCGGCGGCATCAACCTGGAAGACATCAAGGCACCGGAGTGCTTCATCGTCGAACGCGCGCTGCGCGAGAAGATGAACATCCCGGTGTTCCATGACGACCAGCACGGCACCGCGATCATCGTCGGCGCGGCGGTCATCAACGCGATGATCGTCACCGGCAAGAAGATCGAGGACGTCAAGCTGGCCACCACCGGCATGGGCGCGGCTGGCATCTCCTGCGTCAACATGCTGGTCTCGCTGGGCCTGAAGCCGGAGAACATCCTGGCCCTGGACCGCGACGGCGTGATCCACACCGGCCGCACCGACCTGGACCCGGACAAGCAGCGTTACGCACGCGATACCGACAAGCGCACGCTCGCCGAGATCGTCGATGGCGCAGACATCTTCCTGGGCCTGTCGGCGCCCGGGATCCTGACGCCCGAGCTGCTCAAGACCATGGCGCCGCAGCCAATCATCTTCGCGCTGGCCAACCCCACCCCGGAAATCATGCCGGAAGCGGCCAAGGCCGTGCGCCCGGACGCGATCATCGGCACCGGCCGTTCGGACTACCCGAACCAGATCAACAACGTCCTGTGCTTCCCCTACCTGTTCCGCGGCGCGCTGGACTGCGGTGCGACCGGCATCAACGAGGCGATGAAGGTGGCCTGCGTCAAGGCAATCGCCGCGCTGGCACGTCGTGAAGCTTCGGACCTGGGCGCGGCCTACGGCGGCGAAACCCCGAGCTTCGGCCCTGAATACCTGATCCCGCGTCCGCTCGACCCGCGCCTGCTGGTGGAGCTGTCCTCGGCCGTGGCCCAGGCCGCAATGGACTCGGGCATCGCCGAGCGTCCGATCGAAGACATGGACGCCTACCGCGACACGCTGAGCCAGTTCGTCTATCGCACCAGCCTGATGATGAAGCCGGTGTACGACCAGGCGCGCAAGGACCTCAAGCGCGTGGTCTATGCCGAAGGCGAGGAGGAAGTGGTGCTGCGCGCGGTGCAGACCGTGGTCGACGAAGGCGTGGCCTTCCCGATCCTGATCGGCCGCCCGGAGGTGATCGACCAGCGCATCGCGCGGATGGGCCTGCGCCTGGTCGCCGGCCAGGATTTCGAGGTCACCAACATCCATGACGACCCGCGCTTCAATGAGTATTGGCAGACCTACCACGCGCTGACCGAGCGCAAGGGCGTCACGGTGGCCGCGGCCAAGGAGCTGATGCGCTCGCGTCCGACCCTGATCGCCGCGGTGATGGTGGCCCGTGGCGAAGCCGATGCGATGCTGACCGGCATCGTCGGCCGCTTCCACAAGAAGCTGGGCTATGCGCGCAGCGTGATCCCGCTGGAGCCCAAGGTCAGCTCGACCTCGGCCATGACCGGCGTGATCAACCAGCAGGGCGCGTTCTTCTTCGTCGACACCCACGTGCATGAAGACCCCAGCGCGGAGCAGATCGCCGAGGCGACGCTGCAGGCGGCGTTCCGCCTGAAGCTGTTCGGCATCGAGCCGAAGATCGCGCTGCTGTCGCACTCCAATTTCGGCAGCCATGATTCCAAGGACGCGTTGAAGATGCGCCGCGTGCGCGAACTGCTGCTGCAGCGCAGGCCCGAGCTCAACGTCGACGGCGAGATGCAGGGCGACACCGCCTGGGACGAGGCGCTGCGCAAGCAGATCATGCCCAACAGCACCCTGAAGGGCCGCGCCAACCTGTTCGTGCTGCCCAACCTGGAAGCGGCCAACATCGCCTACAACCTGGTGCGCGTGTTCACCGAAGGCGTGGCGATCGGCCCGATCCTGATGGGCGTGTCCAAGCCGGTCCACATCCTCACCAGCAGCGCCACCCCGCGCCGCGTGCTCAACATGACCGCCATCGCCGCGGTCGATGCACAGATCCGCCAGCAGCTGGCGGCAGAGAACGGCGCCGGCTAACGCACCGCTTCGATGCGCAAGAAAAAGGCCCGGTTCGCACCGGGCCTTTTTGATTCCTCGCACGCGGAATGGGGCGCCATGTCGCGCACGTGCCGGTCAGACGACGATCCTTCCAGATCGCTCTCTTTCCAGATCGTCACCCTTCCAGTTCGTCATCCCCGCGTAGGCGGGGACCCAGCGCCTTCCGTGCAGATCGCGAACGGCATTGGGCCCTCGCGCCTGCGCGGGAGTGACGAAGCCATCCGCCAGCGGGCGCTTATTCCTCGTCGTCGCCGCTATCGGCGTGCTTCCAGTAGCCGGTCGAACGGATCCACTGCTTGGGCACGCTGCGATGGCCTTCCAGGAACTTGCGCATCATCCGCGAGCGGCGCGATTCGCAGGCGATCCACCAGAACGCATCGCCGGCGATCTCCAGATCGTCCAGTGCGTTCTCCAGCAGTTCGCTCTTTTCCGGCGCCACGCCATCGCGGAACAACCAGGTCACGCGTGCATCGGCCTGGGTCGGCAGCGGTTGCTGCTCTGACGCGTCGGCCACTTCGATCAACACCGTGGCCTTGCGGCCGGCCGGCATCTCGCCCAGCCAGCGGGCGATGGCCGGCAGCGCGGTTTCGTCACCGACCAGCACGTAATGGTCGAAGTCGTCGGCCGGCACGAACGAGCCGCGTGGCCCGCCCAGCGCGAACGCATCGCCGGCCTTGGCCTGCGCGGCCCAGGTGCTGGCAGGGCCATCGCCATGCAGGACGAAGTCGATCGCCAGCGTGCCGGCGGCGGCGTCATGCAGGCGCGGGGTGTAGTCGCGCATCGGCGAAGGCACCTTGCCCGGCGGATATTCCGGCCCGTTGGCGCCCAGCTTCATGGTCACGTACTCGCCTTGCGGGTTGGGGAAGAACACCTTGACGTGGTCGTCCGGCGCGCCGCTGTGGAAACCCTCCAACTCCGGCCCGCCGACGACGATGCGGCGCATGTGCGGAGTGAGGTCAAGCACGTCCAGCACCTGCAGCTGGCGGAAGACGACGGGGTGTTGAAGCCTGCGGCTTTCATGTTGGGTCATGGCATGGATTCCAGGAAAACGATGGGGAAAGGCGGCGTTCAAGACACGCGCACCAGTCGATAGCCCAGCTCGGCGGCCAGCGAGCGCAACCAGGCGCTGGTGGCAACGTCGTCCGTGGGCGAAGGCGGGGCTGGCGAACACAGCCGCCACAAGGTGCGGCCGTGCGAGCTGGCGATGGACACCGCCAACTGCCGGCGTTCCAGCTCGCGCAGCAGGCGGTAGACGGTGCCCAGGCTGGCGTGCGGGCAACTGGCCTGCAGCTGGCGATGGAGAGCGATGGCGTCGCACGCGGCCGGCTGTTCGGACAACAGGGCCAGCAGCGCACGGCGGGGTGCGGTCATGCGCAGGCCGGCGGCCTGCACGCGGTGGGCCAGGACGGCCTCAACCACGGCCCACCCGCGCGATGTCGGCGGCGGCGCGCAGCAGGATCTCGGCGACCTGTTCGCCGATGTCGCCCTTCCACTGTTCGTGGTGGCTGGCCAGCGATCGCTTGAGGGCACCCAGGCCAGCGCGCACCGGCGCAGGCATGCCGGCCTTCACCAGCACCCGGGCGCTGTGCTCGGTGCGCAGCCGGGCCTGGACCAGGGCGTCGGCGTTCTCATGGGCGAAGGCGCGGCCGGCGTCGGTCAGCGCGTGCAGGCGGCGGGCGCCGTCCTCGCTGGCTTCGACCAGGCCCAGTTCCTGCAGCTGCGCCAGCGCCGGATAGACCGCACCGGCCGACGGCGCGTATTGGCCATGGAACATTTCGCCGATCAGCTGGATCAGCTCGTAGCCGTGGCGCGGTTGCGCTTCCAGCAGGGCCAGCAGCAGCAGGCGCAGATCGCCGTGGGCCAGCACGCGCGGGGTGCGCTGGCGCTCGGCACCGTCGCCGCGGCGGCCACCGCGCCGGCCGTGGCCGCGTTCGCCGCCGCGCGCCTCATGCGCGGAGTGTTCGCCGCGCCCGTGGTCCGGGTGGGCATGGCGTCCGCCGCGCTCGCCGCGTTCGTGGCCGCCGTGGCGCGAAGCGCGGACCAGGTCGTCGGGAGCGCGCGGTGCGTCATCGCCCTCCGCACGGCCGCGGCCCTCGGCCTGGGCCGGGCGCCCGTGGCCTTCGCCGCGATGGATGCGGCCGTGGGCGTGGCCGAACAGTTCGCCCAGTCGGCCACCGGGGCCGTGATGTCGTGTACGTGGATGCATGGAGGTTTCCTCAAGTCGGGGCATGGACGCGGCGGGCCGGGATGGCCTGCCTGGCGTCGAAGGGCGCGCTGCCAAAGGGCGCGTCGCCGGGTGCCGGCAGGTGGGGCGCGTTGCGGACGACCCGCTCGCGGCTCCTCACCTGGCGACAAACGATATATCTAAATTTTCAAAAAAGATATATCGAAACGTAACGCCAGCCCAATCGCTGACACTTCTTCGTCATACGGATT
Source organism: Pseudoxanthomonas sp. (assembly GCF_027498035.1). Classification (NCBI taxonomy): domain Bacteria; kingdom Pseudomonadati; phylum Pseudomonadota; class Gammaproteobacteria; order Lysobacterales; family Lysobacteraceae; genus Pseudoxanthomonas; species Pseudoxanthomonas sp. The sequence goes on along the minus strand of NZ_CP114978.1, from coordinate 2,360,181 downwards.
CCTAACAACCGCGCGGCCCTGGCACAGCTCAAGACGTTTTTTCGTCAGAATTTCGGAAAATTCTCGTCTGCACCGATGGTCTTACCGACGCGCGCCCGGTGGCTGGCTTACAATCGCCGGCTCAAGACACACATCAGCTGCCGCGATCACGTCGCGGGGCATCAGGCGAGGAGATGGCGATGAATTGGTTGAACGAGATGCTGCAGAGCGATCCAGACCCGGCAGAGACCCAGGAGTGGATTGAATCGCTCAAGGCGGTCATCGATGCCGAAGGGCCGCTGCGTGCGCATCAGCTGCTGGAAGACCTGGTCGAACTGACCCGTCGCTCCGGCGCCTACCTGCCGTTCTCGCCCACCACCGAGTACGTCAACACCATCGCCCCGGCGCTGGAAGCCAAGTCCGAAGGCGACGCGGCGATGGAGTGGAAGATCCGCTCGATCATCCGCTGGAACGCCATGGCCACCGTGGTGCGCGCCAACCGCAAGCCGGGCGACCTGGGCGGCCACATCGCCTCGTTCGCATCCAGCGCCACCTTGTATGACGTGGGCTTCAACCACTTCTGGCGTGCGCCCAGCGAAGAACCACCCCGGCGACCTGCTCTACATCCAGGGCCACAGCTCGCCGGGCATCTACGCCCGCGCCTTCCTGGAAGGCCGCATCAACGAGCAGCAGCTCGACGCCTTCCGCATGGAAGTCGACGGCAAGGGCCTGTCGTCCTATCCGCACCCGTGGCTGATGCCGGACTTCTGGCAGACCCCGACAGTGTCGATGGGCCTGGGCCCGCTCAGCGCGATCTACCAGGCGCAGTTCATGAAGTACCTGGAGCACCGCGGCCTGATCGAGAAGTCCGACCGCAAGGTGTGGTGCTTCATCGGCGACGGTGAATCGGACGAACCGGAAACCCTGGGCGCCATTGCCCTGGCCGGTCGCGAAGGCCTGGACAACCTGATCTTCGTGGTCAACTGCAACCTGCAGCGCCTGGATGGCCCGGTGCGCGGCAACGGCAAGATCATCCAGGAACTGGAAGGCGTGTTCCGTGGCGGCGGCTGGAACGTGATCAAGCTGCTGTGGGGCTCGTACTGGGATCCGCTCCTGGCCCGCGACACCGACGGCGTGCTGCGCAAGCTGATGATGGAAACCGTCGACGGCGAGTACCAGAACTGCAAGGCCTTCGGCGGCGCCTACACGCGTGCGAATTTCTTCGGCAAGTACCCGGAGACCGCCGCCATGGTCGCCAACCTGTCCGACGACGACATCTGGCGCCTCAACCGCGGCGGCCACGACCCGCACAAGGTCTACGCGGCCTACGACGCGGCCGTGAAGACCAAGGGCATGCCCACCGTGATCCTGGCCAAGACGGTCAAGGGCTACGGCATGGGTTCGGCTGGTGAATCGCTCAACCCGACCCACCAGACCAAGAAGCTGGATGACGATTCGGTGCGCCATTTCCGTGACCGCTTCAACATCCCGCTCAGCGACCAGCAGCTGGCCGAAGCCGAGCAGGTGCCGTTCTACCACCCCGGCCCGGATTCGCCGGAAGTGAAGTACCTGCAGTCGCGCCGTGCCGCGCTGGGCGGTTACCTGCCGCAGCGCCGGCAGAAGGCCGACAAGTCCTTCAACGTGCCCACCCTGGACAAGTACGAGCGCCTGCTCAAGTCCAGCGGCGAGCGCACCTATTCCACCACCATGGCCTTCGTGCAGACGCTCAACATCGCGCTGCGTGACAAGGAGCTGGGCCCGCGCATCGTGCCGATCGTGGCCGACGAAGCCCGCACCTTCGGCATGGAAGGCCTGTTCCGCCAGATCGGCATCTACGCGCCGTTCGGCCAGAAGTACAAGCCGGTCGATGCCGACCAGTTGATGTACTACCGCGAGGACCAGTCCGGCCAGGTGCTGCAGCAGGGCATCAGCGAGCCGGGCGCCATCTCGTCCTGGCTGGCCGCCGGCACCAGCTACTCGGTCAGCAACGTGCCGATGCTGCCGTTCTACATCTACTACTCGATGTTCGGCTTCCAGCGCGTGGGCGACATCGCCTGGCAGGCCGCCGACATGCGCACCCGTGGCTTCCTGCTGGGTGGCACCGCCGGCCGCACCACGCTCAACGGTGAAGGCCTGCAGCACGAAGACGGCTTCAGCCAGGTCATCGCCGGTTCCATCCCCAACGTGCGCAGCTACGACGCCACCTTCGGTTACGAAGTCACCGTCATCCTGCAGCACGGCATGAAGCGGATGATGGAAGAGCAGGTGGACGAGTACTACTACCTGACCCTGATGAATGAAAACTACGCACACCCGGAAATGCCGGCCGGTGCGGAGGAAGGCATCCTCAAGGGCATGTACCTGCTGACCGACGCCGGCAAGCCCAAGAAGGGCGAGCTGCGCGTGCAGCTGCTGGGCAGCGGCACCATCCTGCGCGAAGCCATTGCCGCAGCCGAGCTGCTGGACAAGGATTTCGGCGTCACCGCCGACATCTGGTCCTGCCCCAGCTTCAACGAACTGCGTCGCGACGGTTTTGATGCAGAGCGCTGGAACCGCATGAACCCGGAAGCCAAGACCCCGCGCAAGGCCTACGTGACCGAATTGCTGGAAGGCCGCCAGGGCCCGGCGATTGCCGCCACCGACTACGTGCGTGCCTACAGCGACCAGATCCGCGCGTTCGTGCCCGGCCACTACACCGTGCTGGGCACCGACGGCTTCGGCCGCTCGGACACGCGCGCCAACCTGCGTCGCTTCTTCGAGGTGGACCGCTACTACATCGCCCACGCGGCGATCGCGGCCCTGGCGAAGGAAGGCAAGATGACCGGCAAGGACGTCTCCCGCGCGATCAAGCAGTACAAGATCGACGTGGAGAAGGTGAATCCTGACGGGGCTTGATGCTGCCGGAAACTGGGCGGGGAAAGGCGGCTAATGGCCGCCTTTTCCTTATTAATTGTCTAAACTCGTGGGTACATCGAGGACGGGCCTTGTCCAGCTACGGAAAGGCCAACAGGGGGAGCTATGGCGTTACATAGGATAGTTAAGGCGCATCTCGAAAGCTTTGTTCAAAGCTTTGGGTTGGAAGCAGATGACGAGGCAAAGCAGTTCGAGAAATTCGCGGCGCACTGCGTGGTCTCTAATCGATATACAGGTGCGTTTGACCTTGACGACATCGTGACCGATTCCGATGACGACGGTATAGATGCGGTTTCGATCATGATCGACGAGGTAGTGACCGCGTCGAGAGAAGAGGCTCAGGCCAATTTCGCTACTCCGCGGCGAAATCACGATGTCGAGCTGGTGTTTGTTCAAGCGAAGCGCTCGGAGGGCTTTGACCTCGGCGATTTTCTGAAATTCAAGGAAGGGGTTCTGCGGTTTATAAATCAAACCCCATATCAAGCGCGTAACGATGTTCTGGTGGAGGCGCGGACCATATTTGATCTTGTAGTTAATGAGGTTCCGAAGCTTAGGAATGGGCGTCCTTCACTCGTTGCGCGATACGTTACGACTGGAACGTATCAGCAGCCTGATGCTTTGGAAGCCGCGCTGAGAGACTTCAAGCTTCAAGTGGAGGCATTCGGACTTTTCCATGATGTAGATATCAGTTTCGTAGGTCGCGATGAACTGACCCGCCTTTGGGTGAGTACTTATTCTGGGATCGAGGCCAGCCTTCCAGTCTTTAGTATCGCAGCGTTGCCAGACATTGCTGGAATTGATGAGGCCTATCTTGCTGTGGTGCGAGCCAGCGATTTTGTTAATAATCTTCTGGTAACCCAGGAGGGTAATCTTCGCGCTCAGGTCTTTGAAGAAAACGTTCGATCCTTCCTTGGTGAGGAAAATCAAGTTAACGCATCGATAGCTTCGACTCTCGCGTCCGAGGCGGCTAGCAGGTTTCCTGTCCTTAATAACGGCATTACGCTCGTCTGTCCAGAAGTTAAGTTGCAGGGCGCAACGCTTCATTTAAGTAACTATCAGATTGTCAATGGCTGCCAGACCTCCAACGTTCTCTTTCATCACAAGAATGAACTTGGTGACGTCATGGTGAACATTAAGGTTGTTAAGACTCAGCTGGAGGACGTCTTTGCCGACCTCGTTCGAGCGACAAATAGCCAGACGAAAGTTGAGGGGACTCAGTTTTTGTCTCTGAGGCCAATAATCAAGCGCGTAGAGTATTACTTCAATACTTATGAGGGTTCAGAAAGTCGTTTATACCTTGAGCGGCGAGATAGGCAGTACGTTGGTCTAGATATACCGGCGGTACGAATTTTCTCTCTCAATAGCGCTGCAAAATGCGTGGCTGCTATGTGGTGCAATAAACCTGAATTGGCAGCTAGATATCCCAAGCAGTTGTATGAGGAGCTAACAGATATAATATTTGATGACGCTACTAAAGAGGCTGTATTCTATGCAGCTTGCGTTACCATGTATCGATTTAATCTGCTGGTTTCAAATAGTGTTATCCCACAGAACATGAAGCGGTTTAAGTGGCATATGTTGGCGCTGGTTCGAGCTATTGTGGTGGGAAGGGGTACTGTTCATCTCAACTCAAAGAGTGCTGAGCAAAGTGCTCAGAAAATAATCGCAGTGATGGGCCAGCACGGGGCGCCTGCGACAGACGTTTTCAATCAGATTGTTGAAATTTGCCAGGGATTAGGTGAGGTGACCCCTGATCGGCTTAAGAGGCAGGCGATTCTGACTGATATGTTGGCGGCGATATAAAAAGAAAACCCGAAGTAGGAAAACAGGGGGAAGAGTGCAAAACAGGGGTCAGAGCGCACTTTCTTCCGGCAGTCAAAACAGAGCAAAACAGGGGTCAGAGTGCACTTTCTTCCGGCTGCTGCGGTGGGAAAACAGGGGTCAGAGTGCTGAAAACAGGGGGCAGAGTGCAGTTTCGCCCCCTGACGCCTTGGCCTTCGGGTGCCTTCCTGTCCGTGGTAATCCCCCTACTTTTGGAGTCCGCTAAAAGTGGGGGATTACCGGTTCCGCCGCGCATGGGTGGCTGACGGGAGTAGGGTCAGAGTGTACTTTCTCCTTAATACGCTTTGATTTTCCGCGGCGAAACAGGGGGCGGAGTGCGATTTCACGAGTCTCCCAGGCTTTTGGCGGTCTTCCAATCTATGCAGCTGGCCCGGCGCGCCTGCTTAGCTGCGCTTCGTAGCTGCACGAAAGCGATCATTGCCCAGCGCATGCTGGCGCTGCAGGTTGCGGCGAATGGCAGCAGTCTCGTTCGGGTCGATGGCTTTCAACACAGAGCTGAGATACAGCGCGGCGCGCCCATCGTTGGTAGCGATCGCCGTATAGCGCGGGTGTTCAAATGCTTTGTTGTCTTTGTTGCAGGTGACGGACCGCCGGACAGCGCCTATTAGAGCGCGCGTGCTGCCACGGCATCCTGCCGGTTTGCCTCCACAAGCAGTTGCTCGTAGCGCTGCACACGGGTCCGCAAGCTGATGAGGTGCCAGGACAGCGCGTAGGCAAAGAGCAGGAAGAAGGCTAGTACTCCCTGGACCAAGGTGATATCGCCCAGCACGCTCCAGTCGTCCACGTGCCAGTCCTTTAGCTGCAGGTACAATGCAAGCAATACTGGCATCACGCCCAGCCGTTCCATGCCCCCGGTGAATAGCCCCAGGCGCTCGTGCATGTAGGTCCGGCGATCACGCGCAAAGGCCTCCCGCTGGAGGCGTTGTTCCAAGGGAAAGGTGCGAAGAGCCGCGACGATCTCATGATATTGATGGAACTCCTGCTCCATCTGCGCCGCATGATGTGTATAGGCATGCCGGAAGCTATTCCATTCGCGTTTGATCTGTAGCGCCACGGCGCTCAACAGCCCGATGAGCTCGACCGCAAGGCCCCCGACGGCAAAGACCAGCCCGGCCTTGCCGTCCAGCAACGAACCTAGCAGCATCCCGATGCCCGCGCCCATCAACCCAATCGCGAACAGCCAGCGCTCAACGCGGCCTGCGGGATTCTGCTCGGTGACCTGCAGGTACCGCGCTATCGCTGCCGCGAGTGAGGGAAAGCTCAGGTCCACAAGCAGTGGCGTGCTGACTTCCGAAACAGGGGTCAGAGTGCACTTTCCCGAGTTGCTCTGGCCTTTGGCGGCCTACCGATCCGTGCAGACGGCCCGGCACGCCTGCCTAGCTGCGCTTCGATAGCCGCGCGGAAGCGGTCATTGCCCAACGCATGTGTTGCTGCAGGTTGAGGTGGATCGCCGCGGTTTCGCCTGGGTCGATGGCGTCTAGGACAAAGCGCCGGTAGATCGCAGGGCGCAGTTCGTCCGCTGCTATGGCCCTATAGCGTGGATGCGGCTGCACCAGCGCGTCGGCCTGGCCCAGGCCGTTGCAGCGATGGCTGGACCACCGATAGTCCGCCGGATCGGCGGCCATGCCTGCGCGCACCGGATTGAGTTCGATGTAGCGATAGCAGCGCAGCAGGTAGGTCTCATCCTGCATCGGGCATGACTTGTAGCGGCCTTCCCACAATGTGCCGGTACGTCGGTAATGGTCATTGATGTAGCGCACATAGCGGCGGCCGAGCGACTGCATCAGGGCCGAGGTCGCGCCAGTGGCTTGGCTTGTCAGCAGCAGATGCACGTGGTTGGTCATCAGCACATAGGCGTGTATGGCAACGCTGAGCTTGAGCGACAGTTCCCGTAGCTCTTGCAGATAGCGCATCCGGTCAATGTCGGCGAAGAAGCAGGGTTGCCGGTCATTGCCCCGCTGCACGATGTGCTGGGCGATACCGGGAAGATCCAGTCGAGGCTGGCGTGGCATGGGCGATCCTTCGCGCTGCGGTGCCACCAGCATGACGCACCTCTCGCGCCGGCATCATCGGCTGACGACCTGGGCAAGGATAGGAAAAGTGCACTCTGACCCCGGTTTTGGTTTTGACGGGAGGGCTGTCCGAATGGGTCTTGTATCTATTCACTTCGAAGACCGTTCGGAACCGAGGCCTTGGAGGAAAAGCGAATATCGCGGTGCCTAATTGAATTTAATGTTTGACTATCTATTCAATTATCTATTCAATCCTCCACATGGACGATCGCCGCTTTTCCGATCTTTTCACGCTGCTGCGCCGGCAGGGTGCGGTGTCGGCGCAGCAGATTGCGGCGGCACTTGGCGTCAGCCAGCCCACGGTGTCGCGGCTGCTGACCGCCGCCGGCGATGACGTGGTGCGGATCGGCAAGGCGCGCGCGTCGCGTTATGTCTTGCGCCGGCAGGTTGCGCGTGCGGGCAGTGGTTGGCCGCTGTTCCGGATCACTGCCGAGGGTGCGCCTGAAACATTGGGGCAGCTGCAAGCCTTGCACGGGGATGGCTATCTGTTCGTTCCCGAGCGACCGTGCCCGGCATTGCTGCACGGTGAATTCGCGGCGGGACTGTTCCCGGGCCTGCCCTGGTTTCTCGATGACCAGCGGCCCCAGGGATTCCTTGGCCGCGCCTTCGCCAAGCGTGTGGCGCCGGAAATTGGGGCCTCGCCCGACCTGACGCGCTGGCAGCCTGACGACATCGTGCTGGCGCTGTTGCGCCACGGGGACAATGCGCCAGGTGACTTGGTGTTGGGCGAGGCCATGCTGCAGCGTGCTTTGCACGACATCGTGCAGCCGGCCAACACCGTCGCGCCTGCCGCACGCGTGCAGGTCTATCCTCGGCTCGCCGACGCGGCCTTGCAGGGGGAGGACATTGGTTCCTCAGCCGGCGGCGAGCAGCCAAAATTCACTGCGACCCTGAAGCAGGGCGAACAGACCCAGGCCGTCATCGTCAAGTTCAGTGAGCGTGCCGGCACGCCTGCAGCACAGCGCTGGGCCGATCTGCTGCACTGCGAGCACCTGGCTGGCCAGGTATTGGCCGCGCACGGCGTGGCCGCCGCCCAGAGCGAAATTGTCCAGTCCGGCGGACGCACCTTCCTGCAGTCCACCCGGTTTGATCGAACGCCACAGGGCGGGCGCGGCGGCTACGTCTCGCTGGCCGCGCTCGATGGCGCTTACTACGGCCATGGCCGGATCGACTGGTGGCAACTGGCCCAACAGCTGCGCCGCGACCAATGGCTCGACCGCGACGGTGCGCACGGACTCAGTCTCTACGGCTGGTTTGGCGCCCTGATCGCCAATACCGACATGCACCTGGGGAATGCCGGGCTGGTCTTGGATGACGCGCGCCCCCTGAGGCTGGCACCGGCCTACGACATGCTGCCCATGGCCTTTCGCCCTGCCGGAAACGGCGAAGTGGTCGAGCGTGCCTATGCGGTGCAGCTGCCAACGCCTGAATTCCGGGATGTCTGGCGCCAGGCCGCCGACATGGCCCTGGACTTCTGGCAACGGGTCGCGCAGGCCGAAGCTATCTCCACCAGCTTCCGGCAGATTGCCGAAAGCGCACGCGAACGACTGTCGCGCGCGGTGCAGCGGCTGGGGTGACATCTGCGTCCCGCTGTCCCGGGCGGCGCACTTTTGCATCGCGGCACAACCATGAGACCCTCAACCATCAGAGCTGCACCAGCGCGCCGCGGCCTTCAATGCTCAAGGAGGATGTATGCCGACAGGGAAGGGAACAATCCGGATGGCCCTCATGGCAATCGCCATGGCCTTGCTGGCAGGCTGCCACGGGCCGCCGCAGACCCCGCAGCCGGCAGGTCAATCCACCACCAAGGAGCCCAGCGACATGCGGACCGTCATCCCTTTGGTGCGTCGGCTTGAGCTGACCAACACAGGCCCGATCGAACTGGAGTTCGATGTGCCGGCGCTGCCCGAAGACGATGCGCCGCCTGTGTTCGTTGGCGTACGGGTTTCAGGCTCTGATCCTACGGCAGCCGGCGACGGTGCCGATCGGTTGAGGGCGGCTGGCGTCTCGGCCAGGGTGCATATCTTCCGGCTCGACGCATCTGGAGCGACACCGGTGACGTTGATGCGTAGCCAGATGGTGTCCCCAATCGCGTCGGAATCGGTCGCGCTTTCACCAGATGGCCTGGCCCCGGCGCTTCGTGATTTCGATGCCGACTTCACCACCATGCAGGAAGCTGGGCTGATTTCGGAAGGGAGCAGCTATCGCAATCTTGGGTTCGCTTATACGCCGGAGCTTCAGGCAGGCCGTTACCGGCTTGTCCTGGATTTCGTCCGGCACCGGGAGGCCCTGGTGGAAGCCAAGGCAGAACTCGTGGTGGCTTACACCGCAAAAGGAAAATAGGAGCAACACGCCATGGACAAGCAAGACCCGCATTACACGGTGACGATCTATACGGCCGCACCCGGAACGCCGTTGGAAGTGTCAAAAGGAACCTCTGCCGCAGGTCACATGTATTACTCGACCTTTGATGGAAACGAGCGCCAAAGTTACGGATTCGCGCCCATCAAGCATGGGGCGAAGAGCGGACCAGGCGAGGTCAAACATGGAGATGTCGATGACTATAAAGACCCCTACTATTCCCGCACCATGGAGATCACAAAGGCGCAGTACGACAAGCTGCGGGAGTTCGGCAATGATCCTGCCAAATACAAGTTCGACAAGGAGTACGGCGGCGCGACCAACAGCTGCATCGACTTCACCTGGGGCGCACTGAACCACGCAGGGCTGCAGCGCAAGACGTTCCTGGGAATCGGCGACAAGGGGTTCGAGGGCGAACTCAAGGTGCTTCCGAACAGCTATGACATCAAAACCATCAAGGCGCCGTTTCCCGATAGCCCGCTCAACTCGGAGCATCAGAACAAGATGCCTGATCGGACGCTCCGGCAGTGGTTGCTGACAGAACAGGAGCAAGGCAATGGTCTTCATGGCCCGAACGGCGATCTGGCGGCACGCGCAGGCAAGGAGGACCAGCAAGCAGGACACCGCGATCCGCTGCATGCGCAGGCCGAAGATGCAGTCCGGCGACTGGAGAAAGGCCTGGGCCGTGACTACGACGGCAACAGCGCCTGCCTGGCCGCCAGCGCGGCCTGCCTTGCGAAGGAGAACGGCCTATCCCGGATCGATCACGTCGCGCTCAGCCGCGACACTGGGACTGTCCGCCAGGGCGAGAACCTGTTCGTCGTGCAGGGCGCATTGAACGACCCCGCGCAGCTTCGCGCGCACATGCGTACCGACGATGCGTTGGCAAGACCAGTGGAACAGTCCCTGGCGCAATTGCAGGCCTTGAACGATATGCAGCGTGAGCAACAGGCGCCGCAGATGGGGCAGTCGGAGCAAGTCATCGCCCAGCAGCACCGGATAGCCTAGGCGCATAACCCACCCGATAAGCCGCTCCTGGGTCCGGCGATAACTCAATCCGAACTGGCCCGAGTTTGACGGATATTCCTGGACTGGGTATGGCTTCTTTGGGGGGGGACTCCCAGCGTATGGCTCTGAGTGGCGAGCCTGGATCAGGCGGCCGAGAACAACACATCATTCTCCGCGAGAACTTGTTTGTATTGCAGGTAGGCCCATCGCATATATAGGAACTCAGTGCCGTCCGCATTGCTGATAAATCCATAGAGATCTGGCCGGCGCCTTAGCTTTTCTCTGTTTTCGACAAGTATCGCTGCAGCTTCGATCAGGTCTTTCGTGCGGACTGCTGCGGCTGCGATCAATTGTCCTTGGTGCTGATCTAGGTATGCCTGGATCGTCAGGTGTGGATATAGATGACCTATTTCAATGCTTTCGATGGCTCGCAGTCGCTTATGGAATTCGGTTTCATTACCCGATGGTAGGCGCGTACGAATTGTGAATGACTCATGGCATGGTCCCCATTGGACGCGACTAGCGATGCCGCGTAGCGCCGTCGGGGCATACTGAATCTGCCAGGCATCAATTCCTGCGAGTAGGTCAAGCTCATCTTTGAAATCGGTGTTGGCAATGGTCTCGACTGGGCGGATTACACCGCCATTAACTATAGGGGTGGTCGAGATCTGCGGCCAGACGATTTCCTGAAAATCTCGCGCGCTTCTACTTAGTGCTTGTGTGATTAATGCCTGCATGGCAGTACGACTCCTTGAACGATCGTGCGTTGGGATGTGTGAAATTAATGAGGAATTAGTTCCGGAAAATGAGGTGGCCTTTTCGGCTATTGAGCCGAGGTTAGTTAGTCAATGGTGCAATCGAGTTTTTGATTTTATTGATCCAAGCCTCCCCCTGAGTATTTGCAATCTTCTCTGCCTCGTCATACGTGACGCTGATAAAAGCGCCTGCGGTCAGGATTATCGCGAGGGAGGCGTATACCCACTGGCTCAGGCCGGTGGCGTTATACGCGATGATTGTTGAGGTCGTCGTTGCCATAGCGAGCATTACATAACGCGCGATACCCAAGTATCTGGCGAAGCGGCGTGTGCGTGGGTTTTTGTGCCGCTTATGTAGCCATCTGACTACTTTGTGCTCGCTGTCGTAGTGAAGGAAATTCCATAGTTCGGATAGATCGATCAACGCTTGGCTACTGTGTGGCTGCAGGAGCGCGACACGGATCGCATGGGCCGGAAGATGCATTCCGAAGAGCTGCCGGATCGTGACTTCAAGCCAGAGGTCGTCGTCTATGCGCTTGGGGTCCCAACGTTCGAGGAACTCACTGCGATGTTGGCTCTTGCGGCCATGTACTCCGAATACTCCGCGTATCACGTAGAACGCCAGCGCGAACAGGACCGTCGGTATCAGCAGGCCAGGGCCACCCGCATCAATAACATCCTTGAACATATTGCTTTCCCCCTAAGCGGCTTTCCGAAATTCTAATTCAGCGTGCTAGCAGTGTTGCTCGATAGTTCACCGCATCGAGTAGGCAATGGTCAGCAATTGCCCCGGGCAAGGCGAACATCCGTGGCTTCTGCCGGAAGTCGAATAGCCTGTAGACGCGATAATTAGGCGCGTCGGCCTGAGAGCGGGCAAGTTCGTTGCGGCTGACGAAGAATGGCGTCAATTGGCCGAACGCGGTGGTCTTGACCTCGATCAGACGCTCGCGACCGTCTTCATCGAACGAAAGTACATCGTAGCCAAGACCATCGCCTTGCGTAGCGGCGACGTGCTCTACACGGTCCCCCAGCGTCTTTTTGCCGGCGGCGTGCAGGCGCCGGGCTTCGTGATCCAGGACGAAGAGCTCCCCGGCGCGGCCGAGCGAACGGTTCTGAGCTTCCTGTGCAAGGTAGTCGCGCCGGGCGGCTGAGAAGCGGGGCAGATACTCTGGCGGCGTCTCGCGGAGATGCTGGGCCGGCGCGGGTACTGGTACCCATGGGTCAGGATGGTCCTCGACCGTTGTGGCGACGGCAGGTCGTACGGCCGCGGCATGGGCGGCCGCCTGCACTTCGTTATCCGTTGAGAGCTGCGCTTCCACGACATCGAACAACAGCGCCTGATAGTTGCCGCGTGCCTTGTAGCCATTGATCGGAGGGTAGCCAAGCTCCTGCATCACGGCGCTGATGTTGCAGTGCTTGAACTCGATCGAGGCGCGGCTGCGGCCTTCGAGCATCTGCCCGAGTGCCCGGGCGTGTTCGGCCTTGCTGTAGCGCTGGCCGTTGAGTTCGAGAGTGAGCATTCGTAGGTAATCTGCCACGCAGGCTTCGACCTCGATAAGCGACCAGTCCGAGCCTGTTGTCATCTGTTTACGCCACCTCCTCCAAGACGGCGCAAGGCTAACAGTTCGCGGTGAGGCCATGAGCGCTGGACGACCCGGCGGCATCTACGTGATCCTCGCTGAGCGGACGTTCCGTCCGTCCCTATCTCCGGAGATCTGCGCCGCTGGACATCCCGCCTTGCACGGAGGCACAGTAGTCATGCCGCAGGGGGCGGCATGGGGATTTGGGCAATGCAAAGCTCTACGCTCAGGCTGGATCGCAGCCTGTTCAGCGATGAGGTCATCGCAAGGACAGCGCACCGCTACACCGGACAGTTCCAAGTTGCACTGCGTGTTGATGGCGCGGACGTCTTGGTCGTGCTCACGCCTTTGGACGGGAGTGAGCTTCCAGCCGACGTGGCGGGGCGTTTCCAGAACGACGCCCTGGACGAGAACCTTCGCGCCTTGGTCCGCGTTGAAACCCGCGAAATCCACCAACAACTGATCACCGCCGCCCTGCGCGAAGCCGCGCCCAGGCAGCCAGGCGGAGTGCCTTGAAGTTCCGCCCGCCAGCGTCGTTTGCCAGCCCCCAGCCAAACTACCAATTGCTCCCCCTGCGCTTCCGGCGCCTGCCATGGGATGCGCGCCGTGTATTCGTGTCCTCCCTGGCCGGCGATTGGTTGATGATGGAGCGCCAGACCTTCGAGCGCTTCGTCCGGCACGAACTGCCGGATGGTGATCCTGTGCTGGCGGACCTTGAGGCCCGGCACCTGGCCATCACCGACCCAGGCAGGAGCACCCTGGCGCCGCTGCTCAGCCAATACCGCACGCGCAAGTCCTACCTGCTGCAAGGACCGGCGCTGCACATCTTTGTCGTGTCGCTGCGCTGCCACCACACCTGTAACTACTGCCAGGTATCCCGCCAGCCCACCGGGCACACCGCCTTCGACATGGCGGGCAATGCAGCGCGGCACGCCGTGGACCGTCTGTTCGAATGGCCGGGCCAAGACCTGACCATCGAATTCCAGGGCGGCGAACCGCTGCTGAACTTCAACGCGGTCCGCTCGATCACCGAGCAGATCGTCGCGCGCAACGCCACTGAGCGACGCACCCTGCGTTTCGTGCTGGCCTCGACCCTGCACGACCTCACCGCGGACCAACTGGCGTTCTTCAAGGAACACCGCTTCAAGCTGTCCACCTCGCTGGATGGCCCCGAGTGGCTGCACAACGCCAACCGCCCACGCCCGGAGCGCGACAGCTACCGGCGCACGCTGGAAGGCATCGAACGCGGGCGCGCAGCGCTGGGCGAGGATGCCGTCTCGGCCCTGACCACCTTGACCCGCCGCAGCCTGGAAGCCCCGGAAGCGATCATCGATGAATATCGCAGGCTGGGCTTCCACTCCATTTCGCTGCGGCCGCTGAGCCCGTACGGATTCGCGCGGAAAACCCGTGACCGCAATGGCTATGACATGGCGGCATTCCTGCGCTTCTACGCCACCGCGCTGGAGCACCTGCTGGCCGTCAACCGCAACGGTTACCGGTTGGAAGAGACCTACGCCAGCCTGCTGCTGTCCCAGCTGCTGGGGCCCTTTGCACACGGCTACGTGGACCTGCGCTCGCCCACCGGTGCGGGGTTTGGCGCGGTGATCTACGACTACGACGGGCAGGTGTACCCCTCCGACGAGGCCCGCATGCTGGCCGCCATGGGCGAAAGTCGCTTCAGCCTGGGCCGGGTAGACCAGCCGGTCAGCCAATGGCTCAAAGCGCCTGCCATGTACCAGCTGATGGATGCAGGCGTAGCCGAGGCGTTGCCGACGTGTAGCGACTGCGCCTATGTGCCGCTGTGCGGTGCCGACCCGATCGATCACTTCGCGCGGCAGGGCGACACCCTGGGCCATCGCCCCACCAGCGACTTCTGCCGCCGCCAGATGGGCCTGTTCGACCTGCTGCTGGAGCGCTACGAAAACGCTGACCGGCAGGATCGCAAGACCCTGCACGACTGGGCATTCCGCACTGGCGTAAATCAGGAGGACGCGCTCGATGCTGCCGCTTGAGACCAAGGCCACCATCACCGGCACCCCCAGCCACCGCCTACTCAAGGTCGCCAGCCTGGCAGAGATGGCGGCGGGCCGGCACCCGTACGAACGCATGGCGCTGGACCTGCGCGGCCTGCCTGGCAGCGTGCGCTCGCCCGCACTGCTGGCGCTGCCCTGGGGCGCGTTGCTGACCGACAGCGGATCAACGCAGGACTTCGCCCGCCCGACCATCAGCCTTGAGGGCGACCCAAACATCGCCCGTCCGGGCGACGTGCTCGAGCTGGACACCGTGCGCCAACGCGCAGCCGTGCGTTACCGGCGTGGCGACAAGGGCAACGTGCTGTTTGCCACCGAGCGCTGCAACAGCTTCTGCCTGATGTGCTCCCAGCCGCCCAGGGACATCCAGGACGACTGGCGCGTGGAGCAACTTTGCAGCCTGGTCGAGCTGATCGATGAAGCAGAGCCCTCCCTGGCCATCAGTGGCGGCGAGCCGACCTTGCTGGGGGCAGGCCTACACAAGGTCATCGCCAAGTGCGCCCAGGCGCTGCCTGCGACACACCTGCATGTGCTGTCCAATGGCCGCCTGCTCAGCGATACCCGCCTGGCGGACCTGTTCCGCGGCGTGCACCCCAACCTCAGCTGGGGCGTGCCGCTCTACGGCGATCACTTCGCCCTGCATGACTACGTGGTGCAAAGCGAAGGGGCATTCGCCCAAACCCTCCGCGGCCTGTATGCGCTGGACGCAGCACAACAACGCATCGAGATCCGCGTCGTGCTGGTCAAGCCTTCCCTTGAGCGGCTTGAACAGATCGCCCGCTACATCACCCGCAACCTGCCCTTCGTGGAGCACGTGGCCCTGATGGGCATCGAGCCGATCGGTTTTGCCAAGGCGCACCACCAGGCGCTGTGGGCAGACCCCGCGGACTACGCCGACCAGCTCAGCGAGGCTACGCAGCTGCTTGCACGCGCAGGCCTGGCCGTTTCGCTCTACAACCTTCCCTTGTGCACCTTGCCCAGGGCGCTGTGGCCTTTTGCGAGGCAAAGCATCTCCGGCTGGAAGAACGACTACCTGGACGATTGCGCAGGGTGCACGGCCAAGTCGCAATGCGGCGGCTTCTTCAGTTGGGTCAGCCCCAAGTGGACCAGCCGCGCCGTGCACCCCATCAAGGAGGATCTTGCATGTCCAGCCTATTGATCGCCGCAGGCGCAGCACTTGGCGCGCTTGGCGCTGAGCCGCCCAAGCCTGCCACCGGCTTGCATGACCTGGTCCAGGCCGATGGAAAATATTCCACCGTGCTTAGCTCGGCCCTCAACGATGGGCGGTTGAACCTCTATGCCAGCCACCGCTCGCATAGCTCGCACCGTTCCCATAGCTCGCACAGCTCCCATTCTTCCGGGTCGGGCAGTTCCTACCGTTCCTATACGCCGGCACCAACGTACACCCCTGCGCCCAGCTACACACCGCCGAGCACATACGTACCCTCAACAACGTCGGCCACGCCCAGCACGCAATCCCTGCAGCCAACAAGGCTGACCTCACCCAGTTCCACCGGCACAACGCGCGGTGCTGGGCAGGAGTCATCCCCATCGGCCATCCCATTGCCCAGGTCGACCCCGGCACCGGTACAGGGCCCGAAGAAAGACCCCGTGGACCTGAAGATGCTGATCATGCGGGTGCAGGCCGCGCTGTTCTCCAGGGGTTACGACCCTGGCGCGATCGACGGGGTGATGAGTGCGGAGACCCAGGCGGCGCTAAGGCAATTTCAGAAGGACCACGGACTGCCGATAACGGGGACGATGACGACGCAGAGTTTGAATTTTTTGGGGGTTAGGTTGTGATGAGGGAAGCGATTATGGGTAAGGGCCTAACAACTTGCTCTGATCCCAAGCTTCGAGCCGGCCGCTAATCTGGAGTGTTCGTGCTTAGGAGGCGAAAATGATCGAATCCAAGGATGGCGCCTTCGATGACGATGAGTGGGGCTGTACCCACGGCCTTGTGTCGGAATTGGCGGAAGAGCGAATCACAGCCTACAGGGTCACTATCCGGGACGTAGAAAAAGTAGCAGTTGAACTGGCGCGGACCGTAATGGATACCTCATGGATGGCCCATTTGGATGGCGGAACTCAGAGATCCTACCAAGCTACCGTTTCCAAAACTGCTCAGGAATTGGTCAAGATTTTCAATGGGATTGGCGGACCGGGTCACACGATCGCAGCAGATTTTGGCGAGGTGATGGTTTCCTTGGGCGCGGGCCGTGCGCTAAAGCAGGTCATGGGTCATTACCAAGTCCCACTAGCCGAGCTGTGGAAGCCCCAGGTTAAGCAGAACGAGGGCTTCGACTTTCATACCGTTTGCAAGAAGGATCTCATCAACTTCGGCGAAGCAAAGTTCTCTGCAAAATCGAGCCCTCATGGACTAGCTCTCAGGCAGATTAAATATTTCATTAGTGAAGAAAAGCATCTTAGGGACAGGGTTCACTTGATTAACGTCTGCTCGAAAAAATCGACAGATAACCTCGACCTAGACGATTTTGGAGTAATCGCTGCCTTCTCTTTGAATGGCGTGAACCCTTTGGCTATTCTTGGAAACGCTGTGGATTCGGCGACCGAGCTATTGGGTGAACACAAAATTTCCCATATCTACTTAGTGGGGGTGTCCCATGAAGCCTAGTGAGGTCGCTGCGGATTCCCGTGTTTCGGAGACGCTTCACAACTTGTTACGGGAGATCCACAAAGGCGGCCCCAGTTCGCAGGAGATATTGGAAAGAATCAGTCTTTATAAAGAAATGCACGCGAGCGACTTTGCTCAAATAGAGGAGCACATCGTCGCTTCAATGGGCTTGTTCTATAAGCTCAGCGAAGAGTCGAATTTGTATTCATTCCTTATGCGTAAGATGAGTGAGGCCAATAGAACGAAAGAAGGCGTTGTTCTAACCCCTGTCCAAGCCAGCGTCCGGAACGCCATCGAGGAAAATAGATACGTTTCGATCTCTGCACCGACTAGTGCTGGTAAGTCGTACTCTATCAGAGATTTCATCTCTTCATCCGAAGGTGACGCCGTCATAGTGGTTCCTTCGCGAGCGCTCATTGCTGAATACGTTGGGGAACTACGGCGACACTTCCGTGCAGAAAAGGGCGTTATGATAATGCCCTTCGTGGATAAGGTGTTTACTGCCAGGAAGCTAAGGCGAATATTTGTGCTTACGCCTGAGCGCGCGCGAGAGATATTTGACAGGGCGGAAGACCTTGATGTTCGAGTTTTCTTTTTCGATGAAGCTCAAGTATCTGATGAGGATGGACGTGGAATCGTCTTTGACGTCCTTGTACGCCGTGTGAGGACTAGATTTCCACGCGCCAAGCTGATCTTCGCTCACCCATTCGTCGAGAACCCCGAGGCCCAATTTAAGAAGCATAGGATTCCAGATGAATCTGCCTATGCGCGGAGCTACACACAAGGCGCCGTAGGCAAAGTCTTCGTATTTCGTCACGACAATTTGAAGGATTACTACTTCTCCCCGTTTGAGGCGGGTGGCCATTTGTTAACGAATTGCGTGGAATTCCCGGGGGGGTTTGCCAATTTCGCATTACAGCGCGGGAAGTCGGTCCTTGTTTACGTGACGAAAGGCTCTTTATACAGTGGTAAATTTTCGCAAGACTTTAGCGAGTACATCAAAAGTCTGCCGGAGGTGAGGGATCCGACGGCTGTACGAATAATCGAGAAGATCGAGACGCTTCTGGGGACTAACCAAGCGACACACAAGTCGGAGATGGTCCGGCTCCTAAAGAAAGGGGTCGTGATCCACCACGGATCAGTGCCCCTAGAGGTCAGGTTTCTCATTGAAGACTTTATTCGCGGCCACTTCGCGCGTGTCTGTTTTGCTACCAGTACCCTGGCACAGGGCATCAATATGCCGTTTGATGTTGTGTGGCTCAATAGCCTGCGATTGAACTCCGGAGACTCTTCTAATCGCTCCCTCGCTTTCAAAAATCTCATCGGAAGGGCCGGCCGTTTATCTGGAGCGAATGTCTTTGATTATGGCTATGTCTTTACGAAAGATGCGCGGGTGGTAAGTCAGAAAATTTCTGAAGAATTTTCGCTCAGTGAAACATCGGTCCTGGATGCTGGGGAAGATGAAGTTAACGAAGACGATTTCGAGCTAATCGAAGCTATACGGAACGAGCAGTTCGACGACGAACTGCACATGCCAAAAATTAGGTTGCAGCGACTGGAGAGCTCGGAGGTACAGGCCGCGATGGTCGTGGTCCTTGACCTGCTTTACGCGAATGGCTCGGGTGAAATTGGTAATATCCGGGGAAGGGAGGCGGCTCAGGATAGGTATAGGTTGAAAGCCGCATTCGAACTCATATATGAAGCCTATCTGGGGCGGAAGCTGAACGAAGGTGAGGTATCAATATTCGAGGAGGCAATGTTTGTGATGGTCCAAACATTTGCTGGGCGGACATTTCGCGAGATAGTCGGAATGCGATTTAGCAAAATTTCCCAACGAGACAATCGGAGCGAGATTTTTGCCGGATTCTCTCAAAGGGCGTCCGCACTTCCTGATTCAAACCTAACGTCCAGATTTTCACTTTTCCCTCTACTAACAAAGAGGCAGTCGGTCAGCTATGACGTGGTGGTGTTCGACACCTATGACTACCTAGATCAAGTCATTGCGTTCTGTCTCTCCGATACTTTCGCCGCCGCGGCGCGAATCTATCACCGAGCGACGGGAGACGAACGTGCGATCAGTTTTGTCGAGTTGATGAGATTTGGAACGAATGATGTGATGCATGTGCTTCTAATGCGCTACGGATTTCTGCCAGAGCATCTTGAGCGCCTTCGACCTTATATCCTTAGGATTTCTGAGACAGAAATCGAGTTCAAACCGACGGTTGACCGCGCTGATGCCGACATCAGAGAGATGGTGGAGTGGTACAGATAACTTCAGGGAAGTGCGAACATGCCAGCGAAGACGACGTTAATAAACGGAGTGGAGTTTCGACGTCAATTGGACGCAATAGATTTCTTCAAGGTGATGTTGGGGAGATACGGAATCGGAGAAGTTGTCAATGCAAGCGATGAGCCTTATCTAAGAGATCTCTTAACGCGTCACGTGGGCTACGAAGAGAAGATCGGCTGCGGCATTGACTACTTCAAGGTGGACCGTGATGGTTACGGTTGGCGTTGCTTCTGGATTGTTAGGTTGGATGGGAGCGAAGTCCACTTTAGTTATCGGCGCTGTCTAACGGGTCGATGGTGACGGTCGGACTATGAGTGACCGGGGGGGGGCGGCAAGATGGATCCGTCGCCCAAGCCATCACACCCGCAGGAAGCGTAATCAGACGAGATCAATTCCAATCGGCCTGCTAGCAGGTCAGGTGGAACTCTGAAGGGGGGCGGCGGAAGGGAAACCCCGCTATCAAGCGCCGGAGCGACAGCCCTCCCGTAAAAAAGGAGGGCTTTTTTGGTCAGGGTTCCAACAGATCCATGACACCCACGCCCAAGACCGCAGCTAGCCGCTTAGGATCATCGATGGAGATGTTGGTGGTGCAGCGCTCGAGTTGCGAGACGCACATCCGATGGAGCTCCGCGACATCGGCTAGTTGCTTCTGACTCGGTCCTTGGGCTTTGCACAGGTGGCGAATGGAGCTTCCTAGCTATTGGTCCCCGGAACTGAGCGCGCGCGAGGGGTGTCAGCGTTTGTGTTTACCCGGACGCTTGAAGTCTTTGATCAGCTGCGCCAGCTCGTCATCCTCGGCATAGAAATAGGCTACCGGCAGTTCGAGAACCTCGGCGATCCGTTGCAGCGTCTGCAGGTCGGGTTGGTGTACGCCTGCTTCGTAACGATTGACGCGCGTACTCGCAACAAACTCGTCTATCCCAGCTTGGATTCCCAATGTCTTTTGAGAGATTCCACGAGCTTCCCGCGCCTCACGGAGCCGGCGGCTGTAGGCGGGAAGCGACCTTTTATCGACCACGGTTGCATGTATTTCGGACTTCCATGCCTAGGAAGCTTCCGGATGCAACTGCGCTAGCGATACTACGATAAACGTAGTATCGGGTTGGTCCAATTGGCGTCGCGCGACGTATGGGGCTATGGCAGCGAAGTTCGCTCGCGGCGACGTCTACGAGCTTCGCTTCGTTTTCTTCTTCTTTTTCTTGATCTCGATCGGCCTTAGGCCGGGCTCGTCTCTGCGCCCGAAGTCCGAGATCAGCTGAGCGAGTTCATCATCTTCAGCATAGAAGTAGGCCAGCGGCTGCTCCAGGGCGCGTGCCAGCAATCTTTGCAGACCCAACTTGGGTTGGTGGATGCCGTTTTCGTAACGGCTGAGACGGCCGCTGGCGCCAGACACCTCGAGGCCGACCGCGACTCCCAAGCCTTCCAATGAGACGCCTCTACTCTCTCGCGCCTCGCGTAGGCGACGTCCGTAAATAGCAGCCTGCTGCTTATCAGTCATGTTCGCATACCCAGAAATCCGACTATGCGGAAGCATCCGGGCAGGCCCTTGACTCGAATACTACGTTTAACGTAGTGTCCATATAGTTACGTTTAACGTAGCTATATGCCTTTTTTCGCCGATTCCGAGCAGGAGAAAGTGAGCCGGAAGCGACGTTGGGTAGGAGGCAAATCGCTGCACCCAAAGCTGGCGGCGCGAGCTTTTACAGGCTGCTTCAAGGGTGCCGACCACCAACCGGAGACATTGCATGTGGAAAGACAAGGGGGTTGTAGTGGCCAATCCGGCCCGGGGGATGGACCACGCCTACGCGTTGGAATCTGCTGTGCGCGGCGGGGCATTCATGCCGCGAGGCGGTGGCAGAAGCGAAGTTCGGCCGAAAGCAGGCAGGGAAGATGCGTTCGGGACATGGCAGATCCCGCGGCACTGTTTCAGGCGTGCATTGGCGCGCAGCACCCTTGCAGCCGCGTTGGCTTCGCTGCTGCCGCTCTACAGCGCCACTGCGCAGGAAACGCAGGTGCAAGACGCGAGGGTTGCTGATCCGCCGGCGGAGGAGGGCAGGGCAGACGGAGATCCCACCCAGCTCGACACAGTCCAGGTCACCGGTACCCGCATCAAGGGCGGCAGCGTGCCTTCGCCGGTGATCACCATCGGTAGCGAGCGGATCAAGAAAGAAGGCTTTACCGATCTGGGTGAGGTGATCCGCAGCGTCCCGCAGAACTTCTCCGGCGGGCAGAACCCGGGCGTCATCGGGGCGGTGTCCGGGGTGGGCAATCAAGACATGACCGGGGGCTCTGCGTTGAACCTGCGCGGGCTAGGTGCCGATGCCTCGCTCACCCTGCTCAACGGCCGGCGCATGGCCTATGACGGCTTCTCACAGGCGGTGGACATCAGTGCTATCCCGGTGGAGGCGGTGGAACGCCTGGAGATCATTCCAGATGGTGCATCTGCGTTGTATGGCTCCGATGCGGTGGGTGGCGTAGCCAATGTCATCCTCAAGCGTGATTTCGATGGTGTGGCGTTCTCGGCACGTTATGGGGATTCATCCGGTGGCGGGTTGGCCACGCGCGACTACACGGCCACCGCGGGCACCACTTGGGCCAGTGGTGGATTGATGGCAAGTCTCCGCTGGGCCGATGTCGATGCCATCGACACGCAGCAGCGCCACTACACACGGCACCTGATGACGCCCTACAGCATCTATGGGGCTAGCGACACGCGCAGCGGCCTGCTGACTGCGCACCAATCGCTGGGGGAGGTCGCCGAACTGCGGATCGATGCGTTCCGGACGGTGCGTGACATGGACCGCTATGCCACGGTGCCGGGTGCTTCGTACTGGTATGCGCCGCGCACGGAAATCACAGTAGCTTCGCCCAGTCTTCAGGTCTTTCTGCCCGCCGACTGGTCGCTAACGTTTGGGGGGGCGTGGGGCAGGAACGAGCACATGGACCGTCGCTACCTGCTGTCGGCCGCAGGCAGCCCACTTGTCACGCGCACCTGCTACTGCAATGAGAGCCGATCCTATGAGCTTGGCGCGGAGGGGCCATTGTTCACGCTACCGGCAGGCGACGCGCGGTTGGCGGTAGGGGCAGGTGCCCGCCGGGATGAACTGCAGGTGGCTTCGCAGGTCACCGGATTGCGCTATGGCGGTGATGAGCGGGCCCGGTTTGCCTATGCCGAGTTGGGGCTGCCGGTGGTGTCGCCTTCGATGGGCGTGACCGGTATACGCAGGCTGGAGTTCAGTGCGGCAGTGCGGACCGAGGACTACGACAGCTTTGGTCAGGTCACCACGCCCAAGCTGGGCTTGCTATATGACCCCACCGCCGATGTCACGCTCAAGGCCTCGTGGGGCAGGTCGTTCAAGGCGCCCACGCTGCTGCAGCGCTATTCCAACAAGATCGTCTATCTGTGGAGTGCGCCTGCTGTGGGCGGGGCAGGGGGGCCGGCTGATGCGACGGTGCTGATGTCTTATGGCGGCAATGCGGACTTGCGGGCCGAGCGTGCGCGGACGTGGACAGCATCGGTGGCCTTCCATCCAGAGGTCCTGCCGGGGCTGGAGGCGGAGCTGACCTGGTTTGATGTGGATTACACCGGTCGGGTGGTGGAGCCGGTCAACTACATGCAGGCGTTGAGCAACCCGATCTATGCGGAATTTGTGGACCTGCAGCCAACGGCCGGGCAGATCGGTGCTTTGCTGGGTAACTACAACAGTGCCTTCTACAACTATGCCAATGCCGCCTATGACCCCGCCAATGTGGTCGCGATCATCCGCGACCAGTATGTCAACGCAGCGCGGCAGCGGATCCACGGCGCGGATCTGTCAGGCGCCTATCGGTTCGACCTGGGCAATGGCCGGCTGACGCTGCGTGGTGCCGCCAGCTGGCTGGACAGCGTGCAGCAGAACAGTGCGGGGCAGCCGGAGTTCGATCTGGCCGGCACCCTTTCCAACCCGGCGCGATTCAACGGTCGTATGGGGGCGGTGTGGACCGCCGGCGGGTTCAGTGCATCGGGCTTTGCCAATTACACCAGCGGGGTGACTTATCGTGCTGCGGCGTCCACGCAGGAAATGGCTTCGTTCACCACGGTCGATGGCACGTTGGGCTACGACTTTGGTGCGGCGTTCGGCGGTCTGTCACGTCTGTCGCTGGGGCTGTCGGTGCAGAACTTGTTCAACCGGGCGCCGCCGCTGTACACGCCGCCGGTGGCGACTTATGTGCCGTATGACGCAACGAACTACTCGGCGGTCGGACGCTTTGCCAGCGTCACGCTCTCCGGGCAGTGGTGAGGGCGCATGAAGCTTCCTTCCTGGATATCGCCTGCATTTTGGGCTCCTGTGCAATCCAGTGCGCCGCGCCTCGTGCCTTTGCTGATGGGGCTTGCCTCGGTGAGCCCGCTGATGGTGGCGGATGCCTCGGCCTCAACCGTGTCTCCGCGGCGACTGTTGGAGGTGACGGACCTGGGTAATCCCGTGATTTCGCCGGATGGCCGGTTGGTTGCCTTCCGGACCGAGGTGCCATCGATCGAGCGCAATACGGTGGACACCGCCTGGTACGTGCAGCAGCTTGATGGACGCGCTCAGCCGCTGCGCGTGGGTGACGGTGGGTTGCCGTTGCGCGAGTTGGTCAATGGTGTGGTGTTGCCTTCGCCCGCGGTGTGGTCGCCGGATGGAGGTTGGATCTACTACCGGGCTTTGGTCGATGGGCGCGTGTCGGTATGGCGGGCCGCCGCAGATGGTTCGGCGGCCCAGGAGGTTACGACTGATCCAGCGGATGTACGGACTTTCGAGCTTGCCGATGATGGCCGCATGCTCAGGTACAGCACCGGTGCGACGCGGGAACAGGTCGTGGCGGCCGAGATGACTGAGTATGACCGCGGCGTGCACATCGACAAGACGGTCAACATGGCAGCCGGAGTGTTTCGCTCCGGCAATGCCAATGGCCGCCCAGCGACGCAGCGCTTCACTGGTGGCTGGTTTGCCGCCGGCCCGTTGCTTGCCGGGGAGCCGGACCATTGGAAGGTAGTGGATCTGGACGGGATGGGTACGCGTGAGCTTCCAGCAGACCAGGTTCCACGCCGGCCGCTCGGTACGGGCGATTTGCACAAGAGCATGCCTGAGCCAACGAAGCTGGCCGTGAATCCGGATGGCCGGATTGCATTTTTGAACACCGGGGAGCGGCAGACGGGACAGCAGGTGAGCCGCTACCGGGAGTTGAGCATGCTGCCCGACCGGCATGCCAGACGTCCGCTTCGATGCGCGCATCTGCTCTGTTCCGGTCGTTACATCACCGATCTTCTCTGGCGACCAGGAAGTGATGAGGTGGTGTTTACCTCGACCAACTTCGAGAACGGACGCGCACAGGAGATCCATGCATGGAACGTTGCAACAGGAGCGGTCAGGCCTGTGGTGCTTTCAGAAGGGCTGGTCAGTGGCAGCCAGCGATACTGGGACATTCCTTGTGCGATCTCGGCCCATGCGCTGGTCTGTGTGGCGGCCGAGGCAGATCGGCCGCCGCGGTTGGAAGCCATTGATTTGGACAGTGGGCGGCGCCGGGTGCTC
The DNA here is from genome assembly GCF_027498035.1 of Pseudoxanthomonas sp. Classification (NCBI taxonomy): domain Bacteria; kingdom Pseudomonadati; phylum Pseudomonadota; class Gammaproteobacteria; order Lysobacterales; family Lysobacteraceae; genus Pseudoxanthomonas; species Pseudoxanthomonas sp. Next base: position 2,335,164 of record NZ_CP114978.1, on the reverse strand, counting down.
TACGCGCCCAACACGGCGCTGGAGTCGGACATCGCGGCAGTCGCGCCTGCTGAGTTCATGCGTTGGCGCGATGTGCAGGGCAGGGAATTCACCGGGTATTTCTTCCCTGCGCGCGGCGCGCCGATGGGTCGAGCGCCGCCCCTGTTTGTCACTTTCTACAGTTGCTATGGCTTCCTTCGCGGTGGCCTGGGGGAGGAATGGCCCCTGGTATCGCTGGCCGAGCAGGGCATCTCATCCCTGTGCATCAACGGAATGCCAGAGTTCCCAAACAACTTTGTTGAGCGCCACGATCCAGCCCGGACCGGGATCGAGGCGGTTATCGAACTTCTTGCGGGTGAGGGGCGGATCGATCCAAAGCGCGTCGGAATGGGGGGGCTCAGCTACGGCAGTGAAGTTACGCTGTGGACGTTGGCCAACTCTGACGTGGTACGGGCGGCTTCGGTCAGCAGCATTTCGTTGACGCCAAGCTATTACCTGTACAACAGCCTGAGTGACGAGACCCGTGCGAGGGTGAAGGAACTCTGGCAACTTGGCGCGCCGGAAGAAACGCCCGAGCAATGGGCGCTGATTTCACCGGTGCATCATCTGGACCGGATCCGCGCCCCGATCCTGTTTCAACAACCCGAGCAGGAATACCGCCTAGCACTGGACTATGTGCTGCCGCTGGTGCGCAGGAAGCAGGCGGACATGTATGTGTTCCCGGATGAGTTGCACATCAAGTATCAGCCTCGGCACAAGCTGGCGGTTTACGAGCGCAACGTGGACTGGTTCAGGTTCTGGCTGCAGGGATACGTGGATCCCGATCCGGAAAAGGCAAGCCAATACCACGTATGGAAGGAGATGAGGACTGAGCAGGACAGGCGTGCCGGGGCCGGCCCGAAGTCCGAGTCCTCATGAATTTTCCATGGCGTCGGCACATAAGCCGATCAGGGGCGGCCGCCTATCGTGGAAGAGAGGGGAGGACACCCGTCGATCAGATCTGGGGACGCTGCCGGTACACCCCAGCGTCTAGATCATCTGGCCTTGGACCCAGTTTTCGGCAGCGCACAACTCAAAGATCCGTGTAAACGTGATGTCTCGCGGCGATAGGTCCCTGTCGAAATACCGCTCCAAGGCATCGGGGTCGAGTAGCCCCTGGGCACGTAGCTCGCCGTCCATCAGGAATGCTCGCATGGCTTGCTTGTTGCGTGAGTAAACGGCGGCGAGATAGCCAGTATAGGAACCCTTGCTGCGGCGGTTCGCGATCGCTGCAGGCAGGACATCAGCGAATGCATTGCGTGCGATGGCGCGATCGCGGCCGCCGGAGATCCACATCCAGGATGGAACGGGCAAGCAAGCCTCCATCACCGGCTGCGACAGGAGCGGAAAGTAGAGGGGCTTTCCATTGTTGCGCGGTGTGGCCTCTCGAAACAGCTGCGTGCCGACAAGGTCTTGGATTTTTTCGTGATCGCCTGGCAGCGCGTTCTCCGGTGCTTGCAGCCATGGATGTAGGTCTGGTTGCTCCACCAAACAGTCGCGAGCGAGCAGCATGCGGTCCTGCTTCCATCCTCGCCTCGCACCTCGCCTAAGCTTTTTCAGCGTTAGTCGTCCGGCTTTCCAGAGTGTGCATTTGTGAAGCGAAGAAAGGTCGCGTATCGCGAGAAATCCAGCTTTGATGCCCCGCTCGAGGAATGCATCTGCTGCCGGCGCCGCCGTCTTGAGGTAGCAGAAGATGCTATCGCCACCACCGCCAGAGAAGAAGCTGTCGATGCCGTGCTGATGAGCCAGCGGATCCCACAGTTGATTGGAGGCGTCCTGAAGAATGCCCGTGCTGGGCCTGACGGACGCGGCGTGCACCGGAAATCGGAAACGCGCGCGCTCTGCTCCAATCTCAACAGGAAGGAGTGGCTGTCCCAGAGCATCTGTCACGGCTCTTGCATAAGCACTTTCATCCGTGCCACTCGCGGGCATCGTGATCGTGCAGAAAACGACTTCGCTTGCCAGATCGCGTAGGGACATCGAGACGATGGACGAGTCCAGGCCGCCAGAGAGTTCGACCATATGACGGCGCCCCAAAGAGGAGAACGAATTCACCACTCGGCTTACGGTTTTGCGGAGCTGTTGGGAAGCCACTTCGGCGTCCCTATGCCGGATTTCTGGCACGACGAATTGCCAAGGCGACCACGCAGTGCGGATCGAGCAAACCTCGTCTGCAATGTGAAGCTCGCAGCCTGGAGGCAGCTCATTGATCCGCTTCAGCGCGGTGCGAGCTGTTTTCATGAAGGGGAACTGCAAACTGTGCGCAACGGCTTCCCAATCAACATCCCTGCGATAGATCCCAAGTCCAACCGCCAGGCTGATATGCGAGGTGATGAAGCCCCTGCCAGACTCGAAGGCATAGACGCAGTCCACGGAGCCTGAGGGGTCTCGCATGACACGCAGCGAGTGACGGTCGAAAAGTAACGCCAGGTAATTGCCCCAAACGCGACGGAGAATCTCTGTAACAGTCGACTCTGGTGAGGCGTCCAGATCGATCCGATGGGGTATTCGCGTTCCATCGCGGTCAAAGACCGCGCCGAGCAGCAACCCTTGTCCGGGAATTTCCACAACTGGTGCAAGCGGATGCGTGAACAGGCGGCCTAGCTCGCACTTGAAACGGCACGACATTCCCTTTGCTTTGAGCTTCAAATCGAGGGAGTGGTCACCAGTGCCGCCCGAGGGAGCGCCGATGACGAACAGATATGGATATTCCATCAGACGACCCTGATAGGGGTATGTGCGTTGGCCGTGCCGAGCGTCTCGTTCAATAGAGCATCCCCGGACTGAACCCAGCAATGGGCCGAGAAAGGCTCAAGGGTGACGCCGAAAATGATGCTGGCTGGAAGCCCGCGCCGTGACAGAAAGTGCAGGAGAGATAACGAATCAAGCAGGCAGCGTGGCTCGATAGGAACATAGCGTCTGGCCTTCAAGAATTGCCTAGATGCTTGCACTGTCGACGCGTCCAACGGCGGCTGTAGGCGCCGTGGCTTCGAGTTCTTACGGCGATAAGCCACCTCGTTTTCGATGATTGGCCTGATTTTCTGATGCCTCAATTTCCAATGCATCCTCAGGACGACCAGCATTGTTTCGATGATATGTGAGGGTGCAAGTCCGTCATCTGTGGATGGATGATTCTCGAATGCGCTCCGACACGGTTTACTGATGGAAGGTAGAGAGGCTGGCGCGGTGTCGTGATCCTCAATGAGGATTCCAGAGGCGATCAGATCAGAGAGGTCGAAGGGAAGTGGTCCGCCGTTTTTCAAATAAGGGCGTAGAGAATTCTCGATTGAGCTCTCAAGACGGAAGTAGCGATCTTTCGCGAGGTCCAGGAAGACCATGTGTCCGCCGATCTCGCCGAATGTGATGTCCTGACTGAGGATGTACCTCATCGTTATCTCCGGTGCAGGGCGCGCACCAAGGTGCGCGCCCTGTGTTTCACTCTTCGGAAATTCCCGAGATCATCGGGCTGCCGGGGCTGATACCTTCACTTGAGCCCACGGCGCCCTGCGTTTCGACACTGGCCACACCGAGCACGATGACGCCCTGCTGCGGCGTGTTGGCCTTTGCGCTTTCGTTGTGCTTGTCCATCTCAGTCTCCTTCGGTGATGTCATGGCGATTCCATGACAACGGCAGCCTAGGGACGGAGATTTTGTGTTTTCAAAGGATTTTTGTTGTGTACTTGAAGAATTATCTGGGGGCGTGACGTGCGTCGTCTTCGCGCGCGTTGGGAGCTGGCCCCTGCGTGCTTGGGGGAGGTCTCAACAATTGCCGTCATCTCCGCGAAATCGGGGTCCAGTGGCTTCGAGTCATGGAAAGCAACGTCACTAGGTTCCCGCCTTCGCGAGGCTTTCAACAGCCGAATGGCTGGTAATGACGAGCAAAAGCAGGGTTGTTGAGACCCTCGTTAGGGCAGCTGTTTGCTGCGCTCGGTCAGCAGCGCCACGATGCAGGGCACCAGCTGTTTCCGGCGTTCGTGATAAGCGTGCAGTGCGGCGTTGAGGCGGGTGGTGTCGTGCGCCTGCCAGAGCCGTGTCAGCTCGGCCAGTTCTTCGGCTGCGTGATCGATCAGGTCCTGCTTGGCGCGGCGGATCGGTGCCAGGCGGTCGTTGGCCCGCTTGACGGCACGATGCAATGACCAGCGGCCGGTATCGCGTGCGATGGCGTTGAACAGCTTCCAGGTCTGCTTGGGCAGGTCGTCCTCGGTTGATGGCGGGGGTGACTGCCGGGCCGGGGACCTCGGGTTGCCCAGTTCGCTGGCCATCACCAGCAGCCGCTCCATCCAGTCGTACAGGTCACGCATGCCCATTTCGGTAGGAAGGGGGACCTGGAAGCCGTGCCGGGCGTGGTCGTGGATCATGCCTTCGCCCACCAGGCGATACAGCGCGAACCGCACAGGTGTAAGACTGGTGTTGAATTCCGCCGCGAGCGTGGCTGGGTCGATCCGTTGCCCGGGCGCATAACGACCGGACTGCAGGCCTCGCCTGACCTGTCCGTGCAAGAACGTGCTCTTGGAGTGAATCGCACCCATTGCGGGACTCCATGTCTGCCTGTTGCGATCTGCCCTGAATTGAATATTACAAATTGAAGACAGTTCGACCAGTCCCCTGTTCGGAAGCAGATCCTTTCTGCTCGAGGTATCCGCTGATGCTGCAGGCAGTACAGTCCCGCTCAGTGACGCCGGTTTCATGGCGTGCAGTCGGTTCTCGGGGCCGATGTGCTGGCCTGCCCCCGTTCGCGCGGGGTTCTTTCTTGCAGGGAATATGCCGATGGCGACATGCTATCGCCACCTTTTTCCTTCCTGATGCGGTCGAGATGAGCGAAGAACTCCTGGGTGCGGGCAGCGACAGTGACGTGTACAAAACCCTGCTCGAATCGACCAAGGCGATCCCGTGGCGGATCGACTGGCAGAGCATGACCTTCAGCTACATCGGCCCGCAGATCGAGAAGCTGCTGGGCTGGTCGCAGGACAGTTGGGTGGGCATCAATGACTGGGTCGAGCGCATGCACCCGGATGACCGCGACTACGTGGTCAACTTCTGCGTGTCGCAGTCCAAGGCGGGTGTCGATCACGAGGCCGACTATCGGGCGCTGACCAAGGATGGCGAGTACGTCTGGATCCGCGACGTGGTGCATGTGGTGCGCAAGGATGGCGAGGTCGAGGCGCTGGTCGGTTTCATGTTCGACATCAGCGAGCGCAAGAAGACCGAGGACCACCTGATCCGCCTGCAAAAGCAGCTGGAAGAGCTGTCCTACCAGGATGGCCTGACCGGCATTGCCAACCGACGCATGTTCGATACGGTGCTGGCGCATGAGTGGGCCGCTGCCCAGCAGGGCGGCACGCCGCTGTCATTGATTATTCTAGATATCGATTACTTCAAGCAGTACAACGATCACTACGGCCACATCAAGGGCGACGAGGCACTGCGCATCGTCGCCAAGGCCTTGGCGCAGGCGACCAACAACCCGCGGGATTTCGTGGCCCGCATTGGCGGCGAAGAGTTCATCTGGCTGCTGCCGGACACGCCCGCCGACAAGGCCCGTCAGGTTGCGGAAAAATGCATGCAGCTGGTGCGCCAGCTGCAGATTGCTCATGAGCGTTCCGAGGTTGCACCGCTGCTGACCTTGAGCCTGGGCGTCGGCACCGCCACGCCCGGCGCAGACGCGGTGGCGTTATCCCTGATCGAAGACGTCGATGCGCTGTTGTACCGGGCCAAGCGCCACGGCCGCATGCGCGCGGAGTATGGGGAGTTCTAAGCAGAACCGGGGTCAGAGTGCACTTTCTTCTTGAGGCGGGCTGTTCTTCGGCGGCCTGCCGGGCCTGGGGGCGGGCCCGGCGCGACGGCCTAGCTGACGTTCGATCGCCGCACGGAAGCGGTCATTGCCCAGTGCGTGTTGGCGCTGCAAGTTGAGACGGATGGTGGCGGTTTCCTGCGGGTCGATGGCGCCCAGGACGAAGCGCCGATACAGCGCCGGGCGGAGGTCTGCAACCGCAATGGTCGAGTAACACGCGTGCGGATGGACCAACGCATCGGCCCGACCGAGTCCATTGCAGGGATGGCTGGACCACGGGTAGTCCGCGGGATCGGCAACCATGCCGGCGCGTACCGGGTTCAGTTCGATGTAGCGGTAGCAGCGCAGCAGGTAGGTTTCATCCTGCACCAGGCACGACTTGTAGCGGCCTTCCCACAGGGTGCCGGTCCGCCGGTAGTGGTCGTTGATGTAGCGCACGTAGCGACGGCCGAGCGACTGCATCAGTGTCGATGCCGTGCCGGCGACCCGGCAGGTCAACAGCAGGTGTACGTGGTTGGTCATCAGGACATAGGCATGCACGGCAATGTCGAGCTTCAGCGATAGCTCGCGCAGGTCCTGCAGGTAGCGCATCCGGTCAGCGTCGGCGAAGAAGCACGGTTGCCGGTCATTGCCCCGCTGCACGATGTGCTGGGCGATACCGGGAAGATCCAATCGGGACTGGCGTGGCATGCGTGGTCCTTCGCTCTGCGGTGCCATCAGCGTGACGTGTCGCGGGCGCTTCCACGATCGGGCGACTGCCCGGGCCAGGGTAGGGAAAGTGCACTCTGACCCCGGTTTTGCTTGGGTCTGGCCCGGATGTTGCTATGCTTTGAGGCTGACTGGCGTCCGCCAGCCGTGGGGTATGGGGTATGGCCTGCGATCTAACAATGCCGGAAATGGCCGGCGTCGCCGTCACTGGTGCCCGCAGGTTGGAACATGCGGTGCTGTCGGCCGATGAATTGGCGTTGTTCTCAAGCTTCGGCCGCGAGCGCGTGTTCGGGCCAGGCGAGCTGGTGTTCGGGCGCGGCCAGATCATGACCCAGATGTACGTGTGCCTGGAAGGCGAGGTCGACCTGGATTTCGGTCGCGACCTGATCGTCAAGCGGATCGGGCCGGGGGAGTTCTTCGGCGAGCTTGGGCTGCTGATCGGCGACCACGCGCGCAGTGCCGATGCGCGGGCCGTGGATGCCTGCCGCCTGATCGAGCTGGACCATGACGATTTCGAGCGTCTGGTCAAACAGGACCCCGTGCTGGTCGCGCACTTCCTGCGCGGCGCCATCGTCCGAGTGGTCCACAGCGAGCAATCGCTGATCCACCAGCTGCGCCGTCGCAACCATGAGCTGGAACTGGCGCTGGAGAACCTGGACACGACCTCGCGCCTGCTTGACCAGTCCGAGGTATTGGCAGGGACCGACGAACTGACCGGGCTCCACAATCGCCGCGGCCTGGCCTCGTACCTGCAGGCGTGCCGCCACAGCGGCGATCGCCCCGGGCTGGGACTGTTGTTGATCGACTGCGACCAGTTCAAGCGGGTCAATGACCGCTACGGCCATGTCGCCGGCGATCATGTGCTGCAGAACGTCGCCGCGGCCGTGCGCGCGCAGATGGGTGCGGCGGACTTCGCCTGCAGGCTGGGCGGCGACGAGTTCTGTGTGCTGGTCCATGCGGACGGTCCCGCCGAACTGGGGCGGTTCGCCGAGGATCTTCTCGGGCGGGTGCGGATCGAGCTGGCCCGGACCGGCGACATTCCGCACATCTGCCCGGTCAGCATCGGCATGAGCCTGCTCGATGCCGACGGTAGCTGGAGCGACTGGTACGCGCGCGCCGACCATGCGCTCTACGAAGCCAAGCGTCAGGGAGGCAATCGCCTGCATGGCGGAGATCCTTCCCCGTCCGCTTCGGCCTGAATGCCTGGCGGGTGGATTCAGCGATGAGTGGCACAGACCCGCGGCAACTGGATGCTCCGCAACTGCGGGCCTTGGTGATGACCGACCTGTGCGGTTACACCGCGCTGGTCGAGAAGCTCGGTGACGCGGCCGCTGCAGACGTGCTCCGTGAGCACGATCGTCTGGTGCTTGGCCTGCAGCGGCGCTGGCACGGGCAGCTGATCGATCGCTCGGATGGTTTGCTGCTGCTGTTCGAGCGCCCTGTCGATGGACTGGGCTTCGCGCTGGACTTCACGCGCGGCCTCCAGGAGCTGGCACCGGCGCTCAAGCTGGATTTGAAGGCTCGCGTTGGCCTGCACGTGGGAGAGGTGCTGACCTGGCGCAATGAACAGGACGCGATCAGTGTCGGTGCCAAGCCACTGGAGGTCGAAGGCTTGGCCAAGCCCATCGCGGCGCGGCTGATGGCGTTGGCGCGCCCTGGTCAGATCCTGCTGTCGGCGGTGGCCGAGTCGCTGACCCGGCGCGGCGCCGGCGCGCATGGCAAGGAGTTGCAGTGGAAGTCCCATGGCTTCTGGCATTTCAAGGGCGTGGCCAAGGCGCAGGAGGTGTTCGAGGTCGGCGAGCCAGGCCTGATGCCGTCGCGCAGGCCGCCAGGGTCGGCCAAGGCCAGGCGCGTCCTGCCATTCTGGCGCCGGTCCGGCTGGCTGGTTGCAGAAGGGGCGTTGGTCCTGTTGATCGCCATGACCGGGTGGCTGATGACGCGGCCGACGCTTGCCTTCGCCGAGCGTGACTGGGTGGTGGTGGCGGACCTGCAGAACCGGACCGGCGATGGATTGCTGGATGATTCGTTGATGCAGGCGTTCCTGGTTGCGCTTCAGCAGTCCCGCTACGTCAACGTGGTCTCACCGCTCAAAGTCCATGAGATCGTTCAGCGGATGCGGCTGGACCCCGCTCGCCAGGTCGACCGCAAACTCGCCGGTGAAATCGCAGTGCGCCAGGGCGCGCAGGTGGTCCTGGTGCCCGTCGTGTCCGAGATCGGCGACCGGGTGCAGGTTGCGGTGGAGGTTGTCGATCCGGCCAGCGGCGCGACCTTGCTGACGGTCTCCAAGGAAGGCGTCGGTATTGGTTCGGTGCTGCCCTCGGTTGATGCAGCGATCGCCAGCCTGCGTGACGGCCTGGGCGAGACACTGGAGTCGATCCGCCGCGACTCCACGCCGCTTCCCCAGGTGACGACGTCCAGCCTGGAGGCGCTCAAAGCGTATGCGCTGGGGCAGAAGGCGCGGGCCACGCGCCAGTGCCGCCCCGCCCTGGCCTACTACAAACAAGCCGTCGAACTTGATCCCAAGTTTGCCCTGGCTCATGTGGGCATGGCCTTCTGCTACGAGATCTTCGTCGAAACCGCCCATGCCCAGTCCGAGCTGGACGCCGCCATGGGGTTGCAGACGCATCTGCCCAAACGCGAGCAGCTGTATGTGCAGTCCTGGAAGAGCCGCTTCGATGGCGATTCGCAGACGGCCACCGAACGCCTGCGCGTGCTGATCCACCTCTTTCCGGATGATTACGAAGCGCTCAGCCAGTACGTCTGGCTGACCCTGTCCCAGGCGGACTACGTGGAAGCGGAGAAGTCCGCCCGGCAATCGCTGAATGAGCACAACCCCGAGCGTGGCGACATCCTGTCCTACCTCGGTCGTGCGCAGCTTGCGCTGGGCAGGCTAGATGCCGCGCTCAAATCCTTCCAGGAGTCCGAGCAGATCCGGGGCAGTGGCGCGGGAAGTCAGAGCGCCCTGGTCGCTGCCGCCAGTGGCGACGACCAGCGCGCGCTCAGGGAACTGAGCGAGGCCACGTCCGGGCGGGTGGTGACCAGCTCGCAGGCGGTGGCCATGATCAACCTGGCGGTACAGCGGCAGTGCGCGCAGTGCGCGGAAAAGATCATCGAGGATCGACTGGCCGACTACGCACAGGACCCGGACAGCTTCATACCGCGGTTGTACCGCTTCATGCGGCTTTCGGTGCGTGGGTCGGTCGGAAATCAGTCCGACGCGGCTGCGCTGCAGCACTACATCGCCCAGGCCCGGCGGGACGTGACCGACGGGCTGCCGGGCGACCGCGAAGACAACGTGTACCTGCTCCTGGCGGCCTATTACCTGTTGCAGCGCTCGCATCCACAGCAGGCCAGCCAGGTATTGATGGACCAGGTCGTCGCGTTGGGCACGCGCTCGAAAAACGCGACGGTGGCGGCCCTGGTCAACGTGGTCAGGGCCCAGCAGATGCTGATCGAGCAGCGGCCCGACCAGGCGCTGGCGTTGTTGGATCACTGGGGCGATCAGCCCAACCTGTTGCAGGCCGACGTGGTTCGCCACGCGGCCTATCTGGCGACAGGACGTTCCCAGGATGCCCTGGCGACGGAACGCAAGCTTGCCGCGGCCTTGCCATTGGCCTATGGCGAGGTTGCCGGGTCCTTTGCGCTACAGCCCCTCAACGTGGCCGATGTCATGGCCATGCGCGGGGAAGCTGTCCCGCGCTGAGTCGGGATCAGTGCGCGGCCAGCGCCGCCTGCACCTTGCCGGATTCGAAGACCGGCGTTCCCTGCATATGGACCGGCCCGGAAAAATAGCGCAGGAACTGCTCGCGCGCTTCGGCCAGTTCCGCCTTGGATGCAAGCACGTCAACGCAGCTGCATGGCGGCGGTTCCAGGCCGTAGTCGATGCCGATGCCATGCAGCGCGGCGGCCGGATCGGTGGCGAACTGCGCGCGGAAAGCGTCATCGCCACACAGCAGGTCGAGCAGTTGGATCGCCTGGTCGCGTGTCAGTTTGGGTGCATCGGCATTCATGGTGGTGCTTCTCGATGGGAGGTGGGAATGGCTCGGGTCAATGCAGGCGGGGAGCGTGTCTCAGTCGGTTCGATCCTGACCCTGCTCGCCGGGTGACAAAGCCTGCCACAGCACGGCAGCCGGATCGAACTCGGTCGTGGTCATCAGGCCGGACCGCCAGCCAAAGCCACAGACGGCGAGCGGGCTGTCCGCAAGCGGATGCAGATCCAGGGCCTGCTCGATGTCGATTTCATTGATCGCGGCGGTCACGAACGCGCCCAGGCCTGCCTGGGTGGCCGCCAGGTACAGCAGCTGCGAAAGATGCCCTGCGTCCAGGATCGCGACGCGATACGCCTTGGCATGACGGCGGTACTTCCAGAAGCTCCTGGGGAAATTCGCCACCAGCATGACCAACACATGCGCATCGGCAAACCAATGCTGTTGCGATAGCGCCTGCAAGGCGAACGCTTGCAGCCCTGCCGGTGGCTCGGGCAGTGGCTGGAGTGCGTGTTCCAGCGGCGCGTAGCGATACAGCCCAGGTGCGACGCCGTCCACGTGGCGCACCAGTAGATACGCGTCGATCGGATGCAGCCCGCCGCCGGAGGGTACGTTGCGCTTGAGCAGCATCGGTCCGTTGGCGACCTGGACATGGCCATGCGCCGCGAAGGTCCGTTGCAGCATCTGCCCGAGCAGCAGCGCGGGAAGCGCCCTGGATGTGTCGAAATTACGGCACGTCGTGCGCTGTGCGAGCAGCTGGTCGAAGCGGTCGGGCGGGACGTCCGGCATCGGCTGCAGGGTTGTGCTGTCGAACGGCGCCGGCTGAGGGGCCGGCCCGTGGCGCGCCACCATGGCCGTCATGTCCAGCACCTCTGCCTGCACCGCAGCGTGGGTGCTGTCCACGCCTTGCCAGCGGCCCATGCGGTGCATCACGGCCGCGAGCGGCCACCACCAGTGCTCGGCCAGCGTATCGCCATGGTCCTGGGCGTCCGGTTCGGCATACCTGACCAGGGAATGGGCCAGCAGTCCCTGCAGCGCCTGTTCCAAGGTGTCTTCCTGGATTTCCAGGGCCATGCCCTCGACGGTCAGTGCCGACAGCAGGCGCCACTGGTCCGGTGAGAGCGCCACGGGCGCGTCGAGATGCGGCGCCAATGCGCGCCAGTAACGCAGGACGCCCACACCGGTTTTGCCGCTCAGCAAAGCGCCCAGATCGAGGTTGGGTTCCTCATGCCATTGAAGGTGCAGCCCTTCGCAACAGCGCAGGTTTACCAGGGCGGTCTTGCGGGTATCCGGAAGACCCTGGGCGGTGGCTGCGATGGCGGGCTGCGTGGGCATGGCGACATGGCCGGGCGTGCGAAGGGGATGGGGGCATGATGCCAGTGCGCTCGCAGCCCTGGCTCCAGGTGCGCGCCTGCATTGGAACGCACGAGGTGAGGTTCACTGCTCGCTGGGCATGGTCAGCTTGCGCGGTCGATGTGCCAGCCTGATGCCGGCGAAGTGTTGGGTCCTGGCTTCGACCATGGCCTGGAGGGCGCTGATGCCCAGGCCTCTTGTTATCGCAGGGTTGCGTGGATGGCCGACTCAGCGGCGACGCTTCAGCAGCCCGCTAGAGCAACGCATCGCGCTTGGCGAAGATGCCCGCCATTTCCGCCGCGTTTTCTGTTCCCCAGGTGCACAGCGGAACGATCGCCTCGGCCAGGCTGCGGCCGAGCGGAGTCAGTGCGTAGTCCACGCGCGGCGGCACTTCCTGGTAGTCGGTTCGTGCCAGCACGCGATCGGCTTCCAGATCCTTCAATTGCTGGATCAGCACCTTGTCGCTGACGCCCGGGATCAGGCGCTTGAGCTCGCCGTAGCGCTTTGGGCCGTCGCGCAGGAAAAACAGGATCAGTGGCTTCCACTTGCCCGAGATGATGCGGAGCGTCGCGTTGAGCCCGCAGCCGGTATCGCAGATGTCAGGAGGCGTCTTCATCTTTGGGTACTTACCAAAAAGTGCATTCTTGTCGAAAGGTAATCATCGCCACATCCTTGCGCAACGCCAACCAAGGATCCATGACATGAGCCAGACTGAGTGGGAAAACCGCTGTGATTACTGGCGGCGCGACTGGCATCGGACGTGCCGCGGCGAAACGTTTCATCGAGGAGGGTGCCGTCGTGTTCCTCTTCGGCCGCCGGCAGGAAGCGCTCGATGCCGCGGTGGCAGACCTCGGGCCCAGTGCCCGCGCGGTGAAGGGCTCGGTGTCCAATCCTGCCGATCTAGACCGCCTCTACGCGGCGGTGAAGGCCGAGCGCGGAACCCTCGACATCGTCTTCGCCAATGCCGGTGCGGGAAGCCCGCTTCCGCTCGGCCAGATCACCGCCGAGCACATCGACGAAACCTTCGACACCAACGTGAAGGGCACGATTTTTACGGTCCAGAAGGCACTGCCGCTGTTGGGCCCGGGTGGTTCGATCATCCTGACCGGATCGAGCGCCGGCACCACCGGCGCTCCTGCATTCAGTGCCTACAGCGCGAGCAAGGCGGCGGTACGCAACCTCGCACGGACCTGGGCGGAGGACCTGAAGGGCACCGGCATCCGGGTCAACGTGTTGTCGCCCGGGGCGACGGCGACCGAACTGGCAAAGGAAGCACTGGGCGAGGAGGGCCAGAAAGTCTTCGCCTCGCTCACGCCGCTCCAGCGCATGGCCGACCCTGCGGAGATCGGCGCGGTGGCGGCTTTTCTCGCCTCGTCGGACAGCAGCTTCATGACCGCCAGCGAAGTCGCCGTCGACGGCGGCCTGGCGCAACTCTGACGCACGATGTCCTCGCGGCGCTTTATTCGGTTGTTCGAAGCGCCGCGGGATGTGCCAAACGCAGGGAAAAACCATGCGCTACGCAATCATCGGTTTCGGCAATATCGGCCAGGCCCTGGCCAGGGCGTTTGCCCGCAATGGCATCGAAGTCTCCGTTGCGACCACGCGCCATCCGGAAAGCTTTGCAGCCGACGCGACCGCGATCGGGCCCACGATCATTCCCAAGACACTGGCCGAAGCGGTCAAGGCGGACATCATCTTCCTGGCCGTCCGTTTTGAATCACACCCGGATGTCGCGCAGGCGCTGTCGACCTGGAAGGGCAAGACCATCATCGATGTGACCAATGCTTACGGCGTACCGCCTGAAGCACTGGGTGGGCAACCTTCTTCCAGGGTCGTCGCGCAGGCTTTCGCTGGCAGCAGACTGGTCAAGGGCTTCAATCATTTGATTGCTGCCACCCTTGCCCAGGACCCCGCCGTACAGGGCGGCAGGAGAGTCGTGTTCCTGGCGAGCGACGACGGTGCCGCCGCGGTGGAGATCAGCGTGCTGGCAGAAAACCTCGGGTTCGCACCGATCAAACTTGGCGGGCTGTCGGAAGGCGGACTGCTTGTGCAGGCGCGCGGAAACAGCTGGGGCCAATTGATCTTCAAGGACCTGGTCAAGTTCGACGGATGAATGCCGGCGAGGTCTCGAATGCACATCCCAACGGGCCTGACCACCGCTGGAGGGATGCGCGGCCTTTGATCCTGTTTCGCCGGGCATGGATCGTCGCTTGGGCAATGGGGCCAGCCGCCGACCCGGGATGCGTTGATGGGCGGACTGATGCACGATGCGCCCGGACAATGGCACGTGCGCGGACGGTGATCGATGCAGTTGCGGAGCGTTGGGGCGTGGATGCTGTGCTGGGCGGTGGGCCTGCAGGTCGGAGGGTGTGCGGGGACGGGCGGCCCACATGCGTTGTCGCCGGGGCACACGGCGACCGTGCCTTCGGACGCGTTGATCCACGATGCCGGGCGCACCGGCATGGTCCTGCCGACCCATGCCCATCGGCCTGCCGGCCCGGCGTTCGAATTTTCCTATCTGCCCGCCATTTCACCCGGACTGACGAAGATCCAGGCGCGTGTTCGCGAACTGGACCTGATCCGACGCCTGCCGGAAATCCAGGCGCTCGATGGCGTGTTCGCCTTGCCCAGGCCGCTGCGTTACGTCACCGCCGAGTGCGGCGAACTGGGTGCGTTCTACCGGCCGGGACGTGGCGAAATCGAGGTGTGCTACGAACTGCTGGAGACGCTCTACCAGCGCGGGCTCAAGCAGCAGCTCGAGCAGCACCTGGAGGCGGACTACGCCGTGCGTTACACGCGCGCCAATGTGCGATTCGTGGTGCTGCATGAAACCGGGCATGCGCTGGTCGACCTGCTCGACCTGCCGGTGACGGGCAGGCAGGAAGACGCGGTCGACCAGCTGGCGGCCATGCTGATGCTGCATTTTTCGTCTTCGGAAGAAACGCCAGCGCAGGTCATGGAAAACCTGCGCATGGCCGCCGACTGGTTGCTTTCGCGCGCAGCCGGTGCCTACGACCTGGATGCCTATGCGGACGAACACGCATTGGGCGAGCAGCGCTACTTCAATCTGCAATGCCTGATCTACGGCACCGATCCGGCCGACTATGCGGGAATCGTTGACCAGGGCGATCTGCCGGCTGCCCGTGCCAGGGGCTGCCCGCGCGAGGCGCGCGCGGTCGGCCAGGCATGGTTGCGCCTGCTGTTGCCGCACGTGTCGCCGCGCTATCGGATGAGCGAGGACAAGGCGCTTCAGTTTTTTGGCCCGGCGCGCTGAGGTGGGAGGCGCCAGGCGACCTGGTGTTGGGCGAATCCATGCGCCAGCGCACCTTGCATGACCTCGTGAGCCGGCCATGGTTGGGATGGGACGGGTTCAATGACCGACGCTGTGGGGGCCCGTTCGAGCGCCTGGCCGGAAGCCGTGGCTGGCCCATAGCGCGAGCAGCAGGCCAACAAGGGAAAGCAGCGCCATCGCCCAGGTCGATGCGTTGGCGCCATATGACTGCAGCAGGATCCCGCCGGAGAGGCCACCCAAGGCGATCGCGATGTTCCAGGAAGTCGTCACCATGGCCTGGACCACATCGACATGGGGGCCAGCATTGTCTGCAGCGGCAGTCTGCAGCAGCGTTGCCGCGCCGCCGAAGCTGAGCCCCCACAGGGCGACGCCCAGGTATATGGCAACGGGCTGATCTCCTGCGTTGGCCATCACCAGCGCCGCCGCCATAAAGCCGGCAAGGCAGAGCAGGACCAGGCTACGCAGCCAGCGATCCACCGTCACGCCGATGATCCAGATGCCGAGCAGTGCGGTCAGGCCGAAAGTGAGCAGGACGCGATCGACATTCTCATGTAGTCCGTGTGCAGCCAGATACGGCGCGATATAGGTGTAAAGCACGTTGTGTCCGAGCATCCAGATCATGATGACCAGAAGGACCGGCGCGACCCCGCGAAGCCTGAGGACTTTCAGCAGCGGCAGGCGCTTGCCGGCAGGTTGACCCGGAAGATCCGGAACAGCGATCAGAATCCAGGCAACCAGCACCAATGCCAGCGCGGACATCACGCCAAAGGAAAAGCGCCAGCCGACCCATGCGCCAAGCCAGGTGCCAGCCGGTGTCCCCAGTGACAATGCGATCGGGGTTCCGACCATCGCGATCGCCAGTGCCTTGCCCTGCAGATGGGTCGGCGCAAGCCGGCGTGAATAACCCGCCAGGATTCCCCACGCCAGTCCCGCGGCAACGCCTGCCATCAAACGTGAAAACAACGCGACGGGATAGCTCCACGCGAAAGTGGTCAGGGAGTTGAAGACAAGGAATCCGATGACGGCAGTGAGTAGCGTGGGGCGTCGGCGCCACCCCTGGGTCGCAATGGCCAGTGGAATGGCTGCAAGGAGTGACCCCAGCGCGTAAGCGGAAATGAACTGCCCTGCCAGCGCATCGGAGACGCCCAGTCCGCCGCTGATCTGCGGAAGAAGCCCGGCCGGCAGCGTCTCGGTGAGGATGGCGATGAAGCCGGTCATGGCAAGGGCCAGCAAGCCAAACACAGGCAAGGCCTCGCCGGCCTCCTTCGGCGTCGCCGAAGGAGTGGTCGTAACAGTCTTCATGGAAATCTACATATGTACTGAGTGATACATAAGTTAAGCGGGCCACAGGCTGCCGTCAACGATTTATGTATCGATCGGTAGTAAAGTGTGTTCTTTCCATGTTGGGATACGGCAGTGGCCAGGACCGGACGACCACGCAGCTTTGATCGCGCCGAAGCGATCGAACAGGCCATGCACCTGTTCTGGGCGCATGGCTATGAATCCACCTCGTTGGCTTTGTTGAAGGATGCAATGGGTGGCATCTCATCGCCCAGTTTTTATGCGGCCTTTGGCTCCAAGGAAATGCTCTTTGAAGAAGTGTTGAAGCAGTACTTGGAAACGCACGGAACGGTGACCGCGGTGTTGCATGACCCCTCCGTGGCCCCGCGCGATGCCGTCGAAGCTGCTTTGAGGGGATCGGCGCGCATGCAGACGGATCCGTTGCATCCACCAGGTTGCCTGCTCGTGATTTCCGCGACGACGACACCTGGAGACGCTGTCGGATCCCAGTCAATTCTGGCCATGGATCGCGCCTCCACCCGGCAGGGTTTCGCAGCCTGTATCCAGCGTGCCGTTGAAGCCAGGGAGCTGCCTGGTACGTTCGATGTGGAGGCCGGCGCGCTCATGCTCGATACGTTCATGCGCGGCCTGACCACGCAGGTGCGTGACGGGGTCGCCTTCGCGCAGCTGGAGGCAGCAATCGCCTGCGCAATGCACTGGTGGAAGCCACCCCGGCGCTCCGTCAGGAAGAGTGCTCACTGACTCCATAGTCCCCTCTGCGAATTCTTGATCCTCTTTTCCCTTGTGAAGATTCCAGTCTTGGCTGCTGCTGGTTCGGTAATCCCGCCATTTCTAGCAGGCGCCAGAAGAGGAGCTATGCGGCCGCTGCCAACTCTTGTGCCGGTGTGATCGCACCGAGCGCCATGTCCGGGCGCTCATGGTTATGGGTTCATAGCCAACGCGTGGCCTTGGTCTTGCACCTGCTCGATGGTGTCGCACAGTTTCGCGGCAAAGCTCCGGCACCGCGGTGCCAGTCTCGGCTTGCTTGAGCACGGCCACGATCTGACTGTCGGTAAAGCGGGACTTCTTCCTGGAACCACGTCGGGAAAGCGGACGAGAAAATTCCACTTCTGACGTCAGCTAATCTCTGGGGAGATTGCCGCATCGGACATCGGACATCGGACATCGGACATCGGACATCGGACATCGGACATCGGGCGGACTGGCGCCATCGTTGCGCCGGTGGTGATCGGATGTGGACATCGCAGTGCCGTGGGAGAGCACCTGGGCAGCCACAAACACCGGCCACTGCAAGTCCTGGCCCGCGCTGCTGGAACTGGCGTTGCCAGCTTCCTGGGACATGGCCTGGTGTCGGCCGGGGATCTGCAACAAGGGCTCACTGTCTCCAGTTGGTCCAGCCCAGCCCGGCGGGAGCCGGGCTGGACCTTCATCCTTGAAGCATCGACCTTACTTGGGGAGCGCGTAAGCCACCACGTAGTTGCCGCGTGGGGTGTGCATGAAGTGATGGCCCGTGGCCGTGATCACCACGAACTCGCGACCATCCTGTTCGTAGACCATCGGCATGGCCTGGCCACCGGCGGGCAGGGGTGCCGACCAGACCGTCTTGCCAGTGGTGATATCGATGGCGCGGATCAGGTTGTCCGTGGCCGCGGCGATGAACACCAGGCCGCCCTTGGTCACCACCGAGCCGCCGTTGTTGGGCGTACCGATGCTGATCGGCAGGCCGGTCGGCAGGCCGAACGGACCGTTCTCGCGCGCGGTGCCGAAGGGGCGATCCCACACGGTGCGGCCGTCGCGGATGTCGATGGCGCGGATGCCGCCGTACGGGGGTTCCTTGCACAGCATGCCGGTGAAGGGCAGCTGCCAGCCGGCATTGACGTTGACCGCCACCGGGACGCCTTCCTGCGGATCGCCAGCGCCTTCAGCGTGCGCTTCGGTAGCCGGATCGTTGAGGACATCACGCGCCTTCCAGCCCATGCGGTCGGCGTCCTTGCGCAGCACCAGGCGCACATAGTTCGGCATGTCGTTGTAGTTGGCGATGATCAAGCCGCGCGACGGGTCGAAGGCCACGCCACCCCAGTCGGAACCGCCGTTGTAGCCGGGGTAATCGATGATCGGCTTGTCCACGTCCGGTGGAGTGAACTTGCCGCGGTAGTCGGCCTGGGCGAACTGGATACGGCACACCAGCTGGTCCAGCGGCGTCAGTCCCCACATGTTCTCGGGTTTGAGGTCCGGCTTGGCCAGGGAATTGAACAGCGAGAACGGCTGGACCTTGCTGCGCGCCTGCGGCTCGAATCCACCCTGCGGCACCGGACGCTCTTCCACGCCGAACAGCGGCTTGCCCGTGGCGCGGTTCAGGACGTAGGTCTCGCCATTCTTCGTGGGGAAGATGATGGCAGGCACCTTGCTGCCATCGGCCTGCGGATAGTCCACCAGCGTCGGCGGCGAACCCGGGTCGTAATCCCACACGTCGTGGTAGGTATTGCGGAACGACCAGCGTGGCATGCCTGTTTCGACATCCAGCGCCGTCAGTGATGGCGAATACTTGTTCTCGTTCTCGGTGCGGCTGCTCGAGTAGTAATCGCCCGAAGCATTGGCCACGGGCAGGAACACCAGGCCCAGCTTGTCGTCGCCGGTAAACGAGGTCCACACGTCAGGCGAGCCGCGCTTGTACAGATCCTTGCCCTGGCGCGGTGCCGGGTTTTCCGGATCAGCCGCATCCCAGGCCCACTTCAATTCGCCCGTCTTGACGTTGAAGGCCTTGGTGACCCCGGACGGGCCAAAGGCGCGCATGCCGTCGACCGTGGTGTGACCCACCACCAGCGTGTCGCGGATCACCACCGGCGGGGAGGTGATGGCCACGTAGCCGTGGTAGACCTCGCCCATGTCCTCGGTGATGCTGACCTCGCCATTCTTGCCAAAGCCCTGGCAACGCTGCCCGGTCTGCGCATCGAGTTCGATGACGCGTGCGTCCAGCGTACCGACGATCACGCGACGGTCGCACTGGGCACTGGTGTTGGCGACAGGTGCCGGTGCGTTCGGCGTGCTGGCCGTTGCGGCGCTGGCCGGGTCTTCGTAATAGGCCATTGAGCGGCACGAAGGCGTGTACGGAACCGACTTGGGCGTGATGCCCGGATCGAAGGCCCATTTCTGCTCGCCGGTGGCGGCGTCCAGGGCAACGACCTTGTTGAGGTAGCCGCACACATACAACATGTTGCCGATCTTCAGCGGTGTGTTCTGCACACCCCAACGGCTGTCCTTGGGGACATCGCCCGCTTCGGCCTGCCAGGCGATCTTGAGATCCTTGACGTTCGCCGCAGTGATCTGGGAGGTCGCTGAATAGCGCGCCGCGGCCTGGTTGCCGCCATAAGCGGGCCAATCCGTGGACGGGATGTCATGGCCCACGCCTGTGCCGGTGTCCGCCTCGAACGGGTTGTCGGCCATTGCGGGCACGTTCGATGCTTCGGTCACGTTGTGCGGAACGAAGGCAAGGCCGCCCGCGATAAGGAACGCGACGACCAGCAAGGCCGTCACGCCGTTTGCCTTGGTACGAGAGAATCCGGCATGCAAGCCCGGAAGCAGCAACGAGAAGCCGATCGCAAAGACGAGTACCAGCGCGAAACGCGGGACCCAGCCCCAGTAATCAGAGCCTGATTCCAGAATCGTCCAGGCCAGCGTCAGCACGAACAGCGCGCCAAACCACAGCGTGGCCGTCGGGCGGCGTCGCCACAGCGCAATGGCGCTGCCCAGACTCAATACGCCTGCGATGGCGTAGTACCAGTTGCCGCCCAGGCTGATAAGCCATCCACCTCCGGCAACCATGAAGAGGCCAAACGCGCACAACACGAACGCTAGCAGCCACCTGCCCACGCGAAGGGGGGCGTTCTCAGATATGTTCATAAGTATTCCGAATTGGAAAGTCCGCCCCACGGCGCCTTTCCCGGCACGAGTGGAGACCTGCTAGACAGTCCGGAGCAAACACGGTCCCCAACGATCCCGGGGATGCCAAAAAGAGCCCATCCATGGGCTCGCGACGATTCATACCAGAGCCGGAACGTCCGCCCTGCATAGCTATGCAAGACTACGCCTCCAGGATGCCGCCGCGCAACAGCTGTTACTCTTCACGCGATGCAGAAGAGACACTCCCAGCCTCGCCGCGCGTCACCCTCATCCAGTGAGGTTGCGCGACTCGCCGGTGTTTCCCAGTCCACAGTTTCAAGGGTCTTTAGCGCCGGTGCGGCCGTATCGGACGCAGTCCGCGAGCGCGTGCTCAAAGCGGCCGGTGAGATTCATTATCGACCCAATGCCCTTCCGGCAATGCTGCAGACCGGGCGTTCCGGGTTGATCGCCGTGGTGATGGGCGGTTTCTACAATCCGGTCTATGCCGAGATCCTGCGCTGCATCACCGCCGCGCTCAAAGCCCGCAACCTGGAATCCCTGCTGGTTGACGCGGAGAGCGACGAGAACCTCGACCACCTGGTGGGGGAGTTGTCCCGCTACCGCATCGACGGCGCCATCAGCACGCTGGCGATCCGCTCGCCGAAAGTGGCCAGCAACCTGGAGCGGCTGGGTATCCCGATCGTGGCGATCAACTCCAGACGGCACGGCAAGATGCGTGTTGTATCGACGTCAAACCGCACGACGGGATCGACCGCCGGCAACGCGCTCATCGAGCGTGGCTGCAGGAAGCTGGCCTACCTCGCCGGTCGTGACAACCCTTCGCAGCATGATCGGCAGCGCAGCTTCTGCAAGGCAGTCACGACCCGCGGACTGGCGCCACCTGAAATCGTCGTGGCCGGATTCACCTACGAAGAGGGCTATCTCGCCGCGAGCAGGCTGTTCGCATCAGGTGCCCGGCCCGATGGAATTTTCTGCGTCAACGACCTGGTCGCCATTGGCGCCATGGATGCCATCAAGCTTCAGTTCGGACTTCGGGTGCCGGAAGACGTGCAGGTGATCGGTTGCGATGACATTCCCATGGCGGGATGGCGAAGGCACGACCTGACGACCTTCGCGCAGGATATGGAAGCCTTGGGTGTTGCCTGTGCAGATCTCCTGCAGGATGAGCCCCCTGCGCAAACGCTGACCATCCCCTCGCAGCTCATTCTTCGAGGCACGACACTTCCGTAGTGCCAGGGCACTCAACTGGTTGTGTGGGTTCAACCATGCCTCGAACCCGCCAGGCTCGTTGATGCTTGGAGCCTTCCGTCAGCGATGCCAGCTTCAGGGTCAGCGCTCTCTGTGGGCATCGATCGTCGAGCCTGACGGGCCGATGCGCGTGGCATCGATGATCGTTCCCGTGTCGATCTTCAGGCCCCGCTGCTGAAAGGGGTTCTACCCTATCACCACGGACACTTCAGCTAAGCCCCATGATGGGCTAGGAGGAGTGCCATGCAGTAGCGACGCTAGTTCAGCGAAGAGTTCTAACGCGAAGCCATCGGGCTGACCCGATTTCCGGGTGCCAACGTCAGTCAGATCGCCCAAGACCCGGGTATCGGCTCCAACCTGCTCTGGCGATGGCGCCGGGAATTGGAGTCCACTCGCAACACGCCCTTTCAAGATGCGGGCGTATCGCGCGACCAGGAGCTTCTGACGCTTAAGCGTGAACTGGCCAAGGTTGAGAAGGAACGGGATTTTTACGCGATGTGGCGGCGTTCTTCGCCAAGGAATCGTCTTGAGGCACGAGGCGATCCAACGTCATCGCTGCCAGCACCCGATCCGACTGATGTGCCGGCGCTTGAAGGTCTCGGCCAGCGGCTTCCATGGCTAGGCCCGGCGCTTGCCCAGCAAGCGTGCACGGGACAACGAACGCCTGCTCGTCAAGATCCATCAGCAACATCAGGACAATGATCGCGTCATGGGCGTGCCGCGCATGCACGAGGCATTGGCCTACGAAGGTGAGACAGCCAGCTTGAACCGCGTCGCCAGGCTGATATCCGGTGCTGCGCTGTTCGGTGTGCCGCAGCGGCGGCGTTGGCGCAACAAGCCCAGCGGCGTGCGGCCCGCCTACGTACGCAATCACCTGGAACGAGACTTCGTTGCGCTGGAGCCTAATACCAAATGGGTGGTGGATATCACCTTCATCAGGACCGGCGGAGGTTGGCTCTATCTGTGCGCGGTGCTGGACCTGTTCTTACACAAGATCGTGGGCTGGTCGATGTCGGCAGTGCAGGATCGGCACATGGTGCTCAAGGCGGTACTGATGGCCTGCTGGCAGCGCCCGGCTCCCGGTGCCGTGATCCTGTACTCGGTTCGTGGCACGCAGGGCGGACTACCAGCAGTTCCTTCAGGGCCAGCGCATCACCAGCAGCATGAGTGCGGTGGGACAATGCGGCGATGGAGGGCTTCTTCGGCCTGCTCAAGCGCGAGCACGTCCATCGTCGGCGCTACATGGCACTGGCCGATGCCAGGGTCGATGTGTTCGACCACATTGAGCGCTTCCACAACCCGCGCATGCAGCGCAGGCTGGACGCCAAGGATCAGGTCTTCAGACTCTTAACCCAACAGTCCGTGGTGATGGGGTAGAACCCATCCGGGGATGGCGCTTGAATCTGGCCGGATGGGGGCAAGTGGGGCATCAGGTGGCCAGCTGGAGCACCTCACCTTCTTGTCTTGTTCGTTGCATCGGCGCCGCGCCTGCGCCTGCCATGGTTCCATCAGTTAATGCTCTTCAGGCGGCGCTTGTAGCGCTTGCGCAGGTTCAGATGGAGTCGGTAGACCGCACGTAACCAGTGCTGCATACCAAGGGTCGCCGACTCGCGCTGGCTCAGAAGATGGGGCGCGTGTGCCTCGATCAGGCGCAGCAGCTGGAAGCGCGTCACCGCACGCGAGGCCAGCCAGATGGGTGACCATGAAAAATGGCAGCTGCGGCTCCGCTCGAAGTCGACCAGGCCGGCGGAGCCATCCGGCCGTACCAGGACATCCCGGGCGGGAAGTGAGTGGCGCGCGACGCGATGATCGAGCATACGTTCGACCAGTTCCCGCAAGCTGTGGAAGACGGCACCAGGCACGCTGCCGGCGCGATCCAGCGTGATGCCTTCGATGCGGGACATGTGCACGCACATCGGCGAATGCGAGGCGCGCAGCAATTCGGGAACACCTTCAAGGCCTTGTAGCCGGCGCAGCGCTTCAAGCTCTCGCCGGAACCTGTTCTTGCTGCGTCGCCCGGCGACGAATGATTTCATAACGCGTCCGTCAAGCAGCAAGACGTGATTCTTTACGCTGGTGACTTCCTGTGCGCCATCTTTCCGGGTGACAAGGGCTTTATCTGCTACTGCGCTCATGCTTGGCTCCGTCTGGGTCGGAGCGGTACGCGCGGTCAGCCCGTGCTGTGGCCTGCGCGCCTAGAATGGCGTCGCTCCGGATCTACTTGCAGGGAAGGTCTGAACAATTCTTTTCTTCGTCATTCCCGCCTGCGCGGGATGACGCAAGTTGTTCAAAACGTTCTTGACTCATGACGGTAGGTCCAGTGGCTTGCACTGCCCTTTCTTGAACCTTGCGCGAAGCTTGCTATGCGGATTTTGTTGATCGAGGACGATCATTTGTTGGGTGAAGGTCTGGCCCGGGCACTCGGCCAATCAGGCCATGCCTGTGATCATCTGACGCATGGCCGCGGGGCGATGGCTGCATTGGCCGCGACGCCGTATGACCTGGTCATCCTCGACCTGGGCCTGCCGGACGGTGATGGCATCGATCTGCTTGCCCAGATGCGACGGCAGTCGGTGACGCTGCCGGTGATCATCCTCAGTGCCCGCGATGGCTTGCAGGACCGTATCCGTGGCCTGGATGTCGGTGGCGACGATTACCTTGCAAAGCCATTCGCACTGGGCGAACTGGAAGCGCGCATCAGGGCGCTGGCAAGGCGCAAGCCAGCGTCGCCCGGCCTCTATACGTTTGGTTCGCTGGAACTCGATCCCGGCGCGCGCAGCGTGTCCTGCAATGGAGAAGAGCTCGATCTCACCGCACGCGAGCTGGCGGTGCTCGAGTTGCTCATCCGGCACGCGGGGAAGGTCGTCTCGAAGCAGCGCTTCTTCGAGGCGCTTTACGACTGGCATGCCAAGGCCAATCCGTCAGCGATCGAGGTCCATGTCAGTCGGTTGCGCCGCAAGCTTGAACACGCCGATGCCGGCGTCGGCATTCGCATGCTCCGCGGCCTGGGATATCGCCTGGAGCTCGTCGACCGTGAATAAGGCCATGGGCAGCCTGCGTGGATTACTCAGTCGCCGGCTGTGGATGCTGCTGCCGCTGCTCCTGGCGGGCGCAGTTGCTTCGTTCCTGCTGGCCTCTTATTTCGCCGACAAGGTGTTCGACGGCTGGCTTGTCGATTCGGCTACCGCTCTTGGTCATGAAGCGGTCGAATCGCAACGGAGTGGCGGGCCCTGGCTACCTCCCAAGGCCGTGGAGATGGTCAAGTGGGATAGCGTCGACCAGCTCTACGTCCAGCTTCGACCATCACCTGCGGCGCGGGCGCTGGGCGATCCCATCCCTGCCGCTGACGACCTGTCGGACAGTGGTCAAAGCGTTTACGACACTCGTTACGACGGTCGCCGTATCCGGGTCGCCCAGGTCAGGTTGTATGGCCTGGACGGGACGACCTTCACGGAGATCCGGGTAGGAGAGACGTTGCGGAAGCGCAGGTTGCTCCGCTACCACTTGCTGCTTGCCAGCATCCCGCTCCAACTTGGTGTCATTGGCCTTGCCGCGCTGCTGCTGGCATCAGCCACCTCAGCGGTTGCCTCCGCTGCCCGGCAAGCGGCCCGGCGTCTGGCCGGCTACAACGAGACCCAGCTACGGCAATCGCCCGAGCGACTCCATGGCCCGGCCGAGCTTCAGCCCGCCTTTGATGCCATGAACGCCCTGATTGGACGCCTGACGAACGCCCAGCAGGCACAGCAGCGCTTCATCAGTAATGCGGCTCACCAGCTTCGAACGCCTCTGGCGGTGCTCCAGGTCCAGATCGAAAGCGCGCTTCGGGAACGGGACCCCACCGGTCAACGTGAAGCGGTGACGCACGCGCTCAATGGACTGACGCGCCTGCGCCGCCTGGTCGAGCAACTGCTGACCCTGAACCGGTCCGCCAACGCCGCCGAGAGCCAGCTCAGCTTCGTGCATCTTGATCTGGCGCTTCTGGCCCGCGAGGAAGTCGAGTACCACGCCGACCGCGCCATCCAGCTCGGGGTGGACCTTGGATACGACGGGCCGGAAGCCCCGGTTGAGGCCCTTGGCGAGCCGCAACTGCTTCGCGAGGTGCTTGCCAACCTGATCGACAATGCCCTGCGCTACGGTCGGGCAGGGGGCCTGGTGACGGTTGGCGTCACGGAGTCTCCACCGCAGCTGTTCGTTGAGGATGACGGGGCGGGAATTGCGGAAGCTGACCGGGCACGCGTGGTGGAGCGTTTCTACCGCGCGAATCATGAAGGCGATGGGAGCGGGCTGGGGCTGGCGATCGTGGCCGAAATCGCGGCCCTCCATCGCGCAGGGATGAAGGTCGAAGCGTCCTCCAGTGGTGGCGCGAGGTTTGTCATCAGCTTCGGGTAGGCGTCCGCCAGAAGCTGAATGCGGATGCGGGAGATCAGCAGCCAGCGCAGGTGCGCCGCTTCGGATTTTTGGGATTCACTCTCCCCGATTTCCCTACTTATCCTGGCTGCGCCGGCGCCCCATTCCTGATGTGCACGCGCCATCGGCACTGGCCGCATGCGTGTGTTCCCTCTTCTTCATCAGGAAACTCGACATGAGCAAGCTCGCAGGTAAGGTGGCCGTGGTCACGGGTGCGTCCAAGGGCATTGGTGCCGGGATCGCGCTGGCCCTGGCGGCGGAAGGCGCATCGGTCGTCGTCAACTACGCGTCCAGTCGCAGCGGCGCCGACGCGGTGGTCGCGCGCATCATCCAGGCCGGTGGTCAGGCGGTGGCCGTCCAGGCCGATGTGTCACAGCTCGATCAGGCCCAGTCGCTGGTGGCGGCGGCGGTGGAACACTTCGGCCAGCTCGACATCCTGGTCAACAACTCCGGGGTTTACGAAGTGGCGCCGCTTGAGGACATCAGCGCAGCGCACTTCCGACGACAGTTCGACGTGAATGTGCTGGGTCTGCTGCAGGTCACGCAGGCCGCGTCCGGGCACCTGGGCCAGGGCGGGAGCATCATCAACATCGGCTCGATCGTCAGCACCATCACCCCGCCGGGCATGGCCGTCTACTCGGCCACCAAGGGTGCTGTGGATGCCATCACCGGCGTGCTGGCGCGTGAGTTGGGCCCGCGCGGCATCCGCGTCAACAGCGTCAACCCAGGCATGGTGGATACCGAAGGCGCGCAGGCGGCCGGATTCATCGGCTCGGAGTTCCAGTCGCAGATCGTCGCGCAGACACCGCTGGGCCGCATCGGTAGCCCGGACGACATCGCTTCGGTGGCGGTGTTCCTGGCCTCCGACGATGCCGCTTGGCTCACTGGCGAGCTGGTCAAGGCTGGCGGCGGCTACAGATAAGTTGGCGCAAGGCTGGGATCGGTGGTGGACGTACACCCTCTCGCCGATCCAGCCCCTGACCTCTCCCCGGTGTCGCAGATGTGCTACCCGGCGCAGCGTGGACGCCCGTCAGGCGGGGCCGCGTGCCGTGCCCTTACGGGCTGTTTCGACAAGATTGCGATACCGCAATGGCCCCCAGCCAGCGCCTTCCCATGGCGGGGAATGTCCCTGTCAGTGGGTCGCAGCAGACGTTGACCTGCGTCAACCGTGGCATCACGGCCGGACGCGTAGAAGATAACGTCTGTTTGGCGCGAGGCGTGCAGAAGGGGGAGCATGGATTCGACTTTGTATCTTGAGCACGTCAGGGCGATGCTCAGGCGCTCGACGACGAGCCTGCAGGTCGTGGCGATCATCGCCTGGGTCACAAGCCTCGTGGTGAACCCGGAAGTGGACGTTGCGTCGGTCCCGATGACCTGGGTGATGTTGCTGATGCTGGTTGGCATCTGCGTCTGGAAAGGCGTTACCGCCAGCGTCCACAGATGGCGCGTGGGGACGATCATCTATGGGATTCTGCTAGCCGTGGCATTCCGGATGGAATTGTCCATGATGCGCAGCCAGGGCGATCTGTTGACGCTGCCCACGGCAATCCTGATGTCGGTGGGCTTCGCCGGCGTGGTTGCGCTGCGCCGCGACTACCTGCTGCTCGTGGTCTTGATCTGGGCGATCTTCCTGCTCGGACAGCCGCATGCCATTCCACCCAGCCTGAATGTAAAGCTGGCGGCCATCATGGTGGTGACGTCATGCCTGGTCAGCCTGGGTCTCAATCATGCGGTTGTCCTCAGCCTGCGCACGACATTCCGGCTCAAGGAGGAGTTCAGGCTTTTATCCGAAACCGATGCGCTGACCGGATTGCCTAACCGGCGTGCGCTGCTCGCCCAGTTGGAGTTCGCCTGCGTACAGTCCACGCGCAGTGCCTCCTATTTCGCCATGCTGGACCTGGATGACTTCAAAGCGATCAATGAGCGGCATGGCCACGAAGGCGGAGACGAGGTGCTGAAGGCATTGGCGCAGGAATTGCGCAAGCTTCCGGATCTTGTTGCCAAGGGGCGGTTGGGTGGGGAGGAATTCGGGATGATCGCGCTCGGCCAGGATAGTGCGGCGATGCGGTTGATCCTGGAGGGCCTGCTTGCGGAGGTGCGTGCATTGGATGTGCATGGGGCGCGCTTTGGCTTCAGCGCTGGATTCGCCCGGATCCAGCCCGGCGACCGGGCCGTTGACGTGATGCGTCGCGCGGACGCGGCGCTCTACGCGGCCAAGCGTCGTGGCAAGGGACGCGTGGTGGAATCGGCGCCAGTCTAGAAGGTCGCGGAGCCGGGAAAGATCCTGGGGCCCGTTCACGATCCTCGCTGGTCCGTGCAGGTCATGTGGGTGCGCGGGAAGACCTATCCGGGCGACATGCGTCGTGAGCGACTCGCGCAGAACCGGCCGATTCTGGGGCGCCCGTGCAAGCGCATCAGGCCACGCAGCGTGGATCTGTATGAGGCGTGATGCGCGGCGTTGTATCTGCTGCGTGCGGAGTGCCAGTGGAGGGGTTTCCCGAGGTGGCGCACGGTGCATTCGCAAGCGGCGGAAACCCGCCAGGCGTTCGACATCCCCCGTCCGGCAGGTCATGAACTTGCCATCAGGGCAGGTATAGTCCACCGCGCATGGCGGGCACACGGGCCGGCCACGAATCGCGGAGAGCGGACATGGGTCTTGTACAGGCAGTGGTGGGATCGGTGGGTGGCGTGCTGGCCGACCAGTGGAAGGATTTCTACACTATCCCCGAGGGCCTGCCGTCGACGGCGGCGCTGTTCGCGGCGGTGCCGCAGGGCACCAACGCCGGGCGCGGTTCGAACACCAAGGGTTCGTCGAACATCATCACCAACGGCTCCAAGATCGTCGTGCCCGAAGGCTACGGCCTGCTGTTGTTCCAGGACGGCAAGATCACCGGCTTCGCGGCCGAGGCCGGTGGCTATGAATGGCGCTCGGACGACCTCAATTCCACCTCGATCTATGCTGGCGATGGGCTGCTTGCCTCGCTGGTCAAGGCGAGCTGGGAGCGCTTCAAGTTCGGTGGCCAGCCGGGCGCGCAGCAGGCGGCATATTTCGTCTCGCTGAAGGAGTTGCCGGACAACCGTTTCGGCACCCAGTCGGAAATCTACTGGGACGACGGTTTCCTCAATACCCAGGTTGGCGCGGTCACGCGCGGCTCGTACACGCTGAAGATCCTCGACCCGATCCTGTTCGTGAAGAACTTCGTGCCGGCCGCTTACCTGCAGCCGGGCCAGGTATTCGACTTCACCGACCTGGACAACGCCGCGGCCAGCCAGCTGTTCAACGAAGTGGTGGGTTCGCTCGCGCCGGCCTTCAGCCTGTACAGCAACGATCCCGGCAAGGGCAACCGAATCACCAAGCTGCAGCAGGATTCGCTCGGCTTTGCCAAGAGCCTGTCCGATGCGGTGGAAGCCGGTTACCAGTGGAAGTCCGACCGCGGCCTGGCCATCGTCAAGACGGCCATCGTGTCGATCGAATACGACGCCAACACCCGCGAGCTGCTCAAGACCGTGCAGCGCGCCGATGCGCTGTCCGGTTCGCGCGGCAACTCCAACCTGCAGGCCAGCGTGGCCCAGGGCATGCAATCGGCCGGCGAACACGGTGGCGCGGCGGGGCTGGTCGGCTTGGGGATGGCATCGGGCATGGCCGGCGGCATCGGCAGCCTGCAGCAGCCGGCCACCCCGGCCGCGCCCGCGGCTGACGATCCGGTGGCCAAGCTGAAGAAGGCCAAGGAGATGCTGGACCTGGGCCTGATCACGCAGGGCGACTACGACGCGCTCAAGGCCAAGGCGCTGGGCCTGTAAAGGGCGGACTGCGCACCATGTCGAATACGCAGGGTCCACCCCCGCTGCCACCACCGCCGGTTCCGGCCAGCCCCGGCCCCGGCTCGCCGCAGGACGTTCCGCCGTTGCCGGGCGAGCTGGGCGTCGATCCCACCACGCTGCCCGGGCCGATCCGCGACGAACTGCTGGCGCCCGATCCACAGGCCATCGACACCGCCAGCGACGAACTCAAGGACGGCCTCAACCGTTGTCCGAAGTGCGGTTCAACCGACATCCGCCAGCGTGCCGGTACCGACCTGCTGATCTGCCTGTATTGCCGCCACGAATGGCGTGGCGAACGTGTGGAGGAGGCGTTCGGCTTCGGCGAGGGCATCGACCAGCTCAGCGGCACGGTCATCGCTTCTGGTGCGCGCGATATCGCGGCCGATGCTGCCAGCCTGATGACGTTCAAGTGCACTGGCTGCGGTGCCGAAGTGACGGTCAACACCGACCACGCGATGACGGCACGCTGCCACTGGTGCCGGCATGTGTTCGGCGTCAACGAGCAGATTCCCAACGGCGCGGTGCCAGATGCGGTGCTGCCGTTCCACATCAAGCAGGACGATGCGGTGGCGCGCATTCGCCAGTTCGTCGACAAGCGACGGCTGTTCGCATTGAAGGCCTTCAAGGAACAGTTCACGCCGGAGAACGTGGTCGGCGTCTACCTGCCCTACATGATCGTCGACGGCAACGTGAGCGCGGACGTTGCTGGCCACGGCGAGGTCGAGACGCGTCGGTATACCCGCGGCAATGACAAGAACAAGCAGACCTACTACGACGCCGACGTGTACCGCATCGACCGGCACGTGGACTTTACCGTCGACGACCTGCCGATTGAGTCGTCCGCCACGCGTGGCAACCTGGATACAGGCACCAACACCAACAACATCATCAACGCCATCCTGCCGTTCGACACCAAGAACGCGGTGAAGTGGAACGCGTCCTACCTGTCCGGCTTCACCTCGGAGAAGCGTGACCGTGACGTGGAGCAACTGCGCCCGCGCCTGGAAGACCAGCTGCTGTCGATCGCACGCGCGCAGGTGCATGCGTCGGTGGCCCGCTTCGATCGCGGCGTGCGCTGGGAGCAGGAGCGCCTGGCCGTGCACGGCACGCGCTGGGTGGCGATGTACCTGCCGGTGTGGCTGTATTCCTACCACCAGCCCGGCCGCAACGGCGGCATGCTGCACTACATCGCGGTCAATGGCCGCACCGGAGAGACGATGGGCAGCGTGCCGATCCAGCAGTGGAAGCTGCTCAGCGTGGCGTTGACCGTGGGCACGTTCCTGGAAGGCGCTGCCCTCTGGTTCCTGGCGCACGCATCATGAGCGACGACGGTGGACTCTGGCTGCTCGCAATCGGCCCTACCGGCGCCGCGGCGCTGTACTGGGCGCTGTACCGCTTCTACCGCAACACCGACAAGTCGCATGCGTTCGAGCGCGAAACAGCGGTGGACGCCAAGCCGGTGACTGGCTCGAACGACAAGGTCGACAAGATCACCGGCACCCGGCAGACACGCATCGATGGCGACAACGTCGCTGCGTATCGCAAGCGGGTACAGCGCGTGGAGTAGAAAACCGGGGTCAGAAAACCGGGGTCAGAGTGCCCTTTCCCTTTCTTTGGAAAGTGGAAAGGGCACTCTGACCCCGGTTTTGTTTGACCCCGGTTTTGTTTGTTTCAAACGTGGACTTCACTCGAGTCGGCGCCACACTGAAATGGGGATGCTCCCATCCGCCCTGGGCGGTACCTGGTAACGCAGCTCCGCGCCGTCGAGCGTGTATTGACGCCGCTGGACCGTGCTTTCCCAGTTGGGGAACGACGCGCCTTCGATCGAGAAAACCAGCAGGCCGGCATGCTCGTCGAGCGTCAGCGTGCCGTAATGGGTGCTGCTGCCCATCACCGCGGAACTGAAGGCGTCGGGGCTGCCATCGACCTTGCTGTCACTGGCAAAGCGCAGGCGTTCGGACTTGAAGATCTGCAACGAATAGCGACCCTGCGCGTCAACCATGAGCCTGCCTTTGGGGTGTTCCCCGTAATCGCGCACCGTCGCGCCATCGGCCAGGCGTTTGTCGGCGGCGACCAGGGTCCAGGTGCCCTGTAGCGGGAACACGGGCGTGGGCACCTGCGCATCACGTGCCGCGAGCCCGGCTAGCATCGCGACGAGCGCGCCAGTGATTGGATGCATTGTGGAACTCCTCGTGGCTTGGGGGATGGCGCGATCCTATGCCGCTTGAACGATTAGAAAAACGTGTCTACAACGCTATCTGTCATTTCAGAATCGAATCCATGCAGATGAAAGCGATGGACGTGGACGCGGTCAGGGCGTTCCTGCTGGCCGCAGACCTGAAGAGCTTCACCCGCGCCGCCGACGTGCTGGGTACCACCCAGTCGGCGATCAGCCTCAAGCTGCGGCGCCTGGAGGACCAGCTTGGCCGTCGCCTGCTGGAACGCACGCCGCGCCACGTGCGTTTGTCTGCCGAGGGACAGGCCTTCCAGGAGGTTGCGCGCGATCTGGTCTTGTCCCATGACCGCGCCGTGGCGGCCTTCGAGGTTGAACAGCGCCGGCTGGCGATCGGCATCAACCAGCAGCTGGTCGGCAGCGAACTCCCGTTCCTGCTGCGACGGCTGCGCGATCACGACCCGGGCTTGCGGGTCGAGGTGCGCATCGCCGGCACCAGGGAGCTCCTGCAAAGCCAGGAACAAGGCGAACTCGATGCCGCGCTGGTGTTGCGTTCGGACGAGCGCGGCAAGCGTGGCAGGGTGGTATTCGCCGAGCCCTTTGCGTGGTTCGCCGCGGCAGGCTGGGAGTGGCGTGCCGGGCAGCCACTGCCGTTGGCCACGCAGGGCGAGTCGTGCAGCATCCGTGCCGAGGCGGTCCGCGCGCTGGATCGGGCTGGCATCGCATGGCACGAGGTTTTTGTCGGCAAGGGCGCCGCGATCCTGGGCGCCGCTGCTGTCGCCGGGCTTGCGGTCGCAGTGATGGCGCGGCGTGCGGCGCCGCTGGCGGCGGTCGATGTCGGCACGCGCCTGTCGCTGCCGTCGATCCGTTCGCAGGAGGTGATGCTCTACAGCAACCTGCGCGATCGGCGCACGCGCGAGGCGCTGCGTGTCCTCACGCTGGCCTTCCAATAAAGCCAGCGTGGCGGAGATCGGGATCCGCGTTGCCGAGGCAGCACGACGGCATCGCCATCGTTCGGCGCACTAGAAACGCGTGCCTGCCGGCAGGTAACGCCATTGGCCGGCGTCGATCTTCCCCATCGGAATGCTGCCGATCCGCAGGCGTCGCAGGCTGACAACTTCCAGTCCAACCTCGCGACACATGGACTGCAGCTGACCTGGCTGCACGTGCTTGATCGCAAAGCGCAGGCGCTCTTCGTTCTGCCAGCTGACCTTGCACGGCGGCAACATGCGCTGCTGGTAGATCAAGCCGTTCGCAAGCCGGGCCATGCCATAAGGCACCAGTTCGCCGCTGACTTCGACCACGAATTCCTGTTCGATCGAATTGGCATCGTCGGTGAGCCGGCGGATCACGCGGCCGTCCTGGCTCAGCACCAGCAGGCCGCTGGCCGCATCTTCCAGCGGCATCAGCGGATTCAGGCGGCGCAGGTGACGCTTCAACAGGCGGATGCCGGTCATGTCGGTCGCGCTGCGCGTGTCCGGTGTCACCAGCGCGATGGCTGCTTCTACGCTCAGGCCCGCTGGCTTGTGCAGCAGCAGCGTGGCTGGCTCGATCTCGCCCAGCTGTGCATCGGAAGCCAGCGCCACCTGTTCGGGCGTCACCAGCGCCTGTGGCTCCTCGGTGACCGTGCCGTCCACGCTGACCCAGCCACCTTCGATGTATTGCTGGGCCTCGTTGCGCGAGCAACTGGCCAGCGCGGCGACGCATTTGTCCAGGCGGATGGGGTCGGGCATCGGAACACTCGGAATCGGAATGGAATTGAACAAAGAACGAGGATAAAACCGAGGTCAAAACCGGGGTCAGAGTGCAGTTTTTTAGAAACTGCACTCTGACCCCGGTTTTTTGGTTTGCTCACCAATCGGTGGGCGCGTAGTCCTTCAGGAACTGTCCCCAGACGTGTTCGCCGGTGTTGAAGCCGTGGATGATCGGGTCGACGATGCGGGCGGCACCGTCGACGATGTCCAGCGGTGGGTGGAAGCGCTCTTCCAGCACTTTCTTGGCAGCGATCTCTGCCGGATCCTCGTCGGTCACCCAGCCGGTGTCGACACTGTTCATGTGGATGCCGTCGTTCTGGTAATCGGCCGCCGAGGTGCGCGTCATCATGTTCAGCGCGGCCTTGGCCATGTTGGTGTGCGGGTGTCGGGTGGTCTTGAAGTTGCGGTAGAACTGCCCTTCCATCGCCGACACGTTGACGATGTGCTTATCGCGCTCGGGCGTGGCCAGCATCAGTGGCTTCAACCGCGCGTTGATGATGAAGGGCGCGATGGCGTTGACCAGCTGGGTCTCCAGCAGCTCCACCGACGGCACTTCGGCCATCAGCAGGCGCCAGGAATTGCGCCCGCGCAGATCGACCTGCTGCAGGTCCTGGTCCAGCCGGCCTTCGGGGAACAGGTGTTGCTGGCCGAGCAGTTCATCGGCCAGCAGCGGCACCTGCGACAGCTCGGCGGCGCGGTGCAGGCCGTCTGCGCTGCTGAAGCTGTTGCCCTG
Source organism: Pseudoxanthomonas sp. (assembly GCF_027498035.1). Taxonomy (NCBI): domain Bacteria; kingdom Pseudomonadati; phylum Pseudomonadota; class Gammaproteobacteria; order Lysobacterales; family Lysobacteraceae; genus Pseudoxanthomonas; species Pseudoxanthomonas sp. The sequence goes on along the minus strand of NZ_CP114978.1, from coordinate 2,300,677 downwards.
CGCGGCCGGCAACGTGCCTTGCGCGGTGGCGGTCAGTAGTTCGGGGCTGCGCAGGCCTTCGTAATCGCCGATCAGCTTGCGGATGGTGTCGGGCAGCTCATGCAGCGCGGCGGTCTCGCCGGCCATCATGTGCGCGTAGAACTGCGGCGGGCGGCGCACGGTCTGGCAGGCGTTGTTGATGATGAAGTCCAGGCGCGTGCGCGTGGCCAGAAGCTCGCTGCAGAAGGCTTCAACGCTGGGTGTATGGCGCAGGTCCAGGCCGTAGACCTGCAGGCGGTGGCCCCATTCGCCGAAGTCGGGTTCTTCCGCATAACGTGCGGCCGAATCACGCGGGAAGCGCGTGGTGACGATCAGTTCGGCGCCGGCACGCAGCAGCTTCAGGCCAGCCTGGTAGCCGATCTTGACCCGGCCGCCGGTCAGCAGTGCCACGCGGCCGCGCAGGTCGGCGGTCTCGGTGCGCTTGATGAAGTTCAACTCGGCGCAGGCCGGGCACATCTGGTCGTAGAAATGATGCAGCTGGGTGAACTTCTGCTTGCACACATAGCAGTGGCGCAGTTCGGGTGAATGCGTGGGTGCTTCCACCACGGCAGCGCCTTCGCCATTGCTGGCGTCGTGCAGGCCAGCGGCGTGCGGCGGGAAATAATTCGGCGTGCTGAACACCGGCTTGCGGCGCAGGGTGCGGATGCCGGTCTGTTCCAGCAGCGCCTCGGCCTTGCGGACCTTTTCCTGGTGGCGCTGCTTGGCCTGCTGCTTGAGCATCACCCGCCGCGCCTTGGGTTCGGGGTGATAGACCTTGGCCACCACCTGGTGCAGGCGCACGCGGTCTTCCTCGGGCAGCGCGTCGAGCACGCTGCGGTCGGCTTCGATCGCCTCCAGCAGGTCCAGCGCTACGCGCAGGCGCTCGGTCAGGGGCTGGTTGTCGTCGGCGGCGAGGGGCGGGGCAGTGGTGTTCAAGACAGATCCGGGAGAAGCGCTAACCGCCGAGGCGGGCAGGCAAGGGAAAGAAGGCGGTGGAAGGAGGGGCGATGACCGCGGCGGCGCAGGATCATGCATGGGTGGCCGAGGTCTACCGGCCGGCGGCCATTTTCACCGATTCCGGGGTGCTGGCGCCAACTGGAGCTGGTGGAGGGAAACCTGAACGCGCCTGGGGCGGGCCGCCCAGGTTGCGCTGTCCCGGCCTGCGGTCAGGTGCCTGAGCGCGGTGGGAAAGCGGCAGCAATCTCCGCGACGGGGCGCCGCAGGATGGTTTCGTTGATCGTCAGGGGGAGGCGGCCCGACCTGACGTTCGCAATCACGATGTCGTGTGCCCGCAGCCGCTCGGCGAGTCCGTCGGCGAGCCGTGGGCCGAGCTGCAGAAACGCGATGTTGCTGCCATCGGGCACGCGCTCCACCGTGATGCCGTCGATCTTGGACAGCGCCGCCAGCAATTGCTCGCCGGCTTCGCGCGCGCGTGCGAAGCGTTCGCCGAATCCGTCCAGCTGCTCCAGGGCCGGCAGTGCGGCCACCCATCCATGGAACAGCGTGCCGCCCAGGACATGCCGCATCTCGCGCGCCTTCTCCATCATGTCCTTGCCGCCGGCCAGCACTGCGCCGAACGGTGCGCCAAGGTACTTGTACAGGGAGACATAGACGGTATCGAAGGGCTTGCAGTAGCGGGCGGCCTCGAAGCCCGCGCTGCCATGCATGAGCAGCAGGCGCGCGCCATCCAGGTGCAGGCCCGCGCCTTGACGTTTTACCAGTGCGGAGATCCTTTCGACCTGTTCAAGCGGAAGCGTCCGTCCATCCAGCCGCCGGATCGGGCTTTCCAGCGACACCGCGCCCACGGTGGTCGGATAGGGGGATTCGGACGCCATGGAGAACGCGGCCTGGAGCTGCTGCTCCAGGTCCGGGCCAGCAGTCTCCAGTGGCACCGGGTTGATCCCGCTCAGGGTGGATGCCGCGTCGCCTTCGTCCTGGTAGACGTGGCTCTCGCGCTGTACCAGCAATCGCCTCCGGTCGCCGCACAGCAGGCGGATGGCGATCTGGTTGGCCATGGTGCCGGTCGGCATGAAGACCGCGCTTTCCTTGCCCAGCAATCTGGAGAATTCGAGTTCCAGCGCCGCAACGGCGCCTTCGGCCAGGTAGAAATCGTTCATCCCTGACCTGGTTTCCAGCATGCGCAACAACTGCGCCGGAGCGTCGGTCATCTTTCTCGGCACGTTGTCGCCGGTGAGGGCCACCAGCTGGTCCACGGGTGGGTTGCCGGATTCATCACCCGTGGCGGCGCCCGCCGAAAGAGGGGAGGCGCCGCCCGCGACCAGGGATGCACCCACTGAAGCAAGCTGCATGAAGCGGCGTCGGCTGACCATAGTTCTGCTTCCCGGGAAAGGTTGGGTTTGAAGCAGCGTCGCGCTTCAGTGCACCGCGATGCAGTGCAATTGGTCATGGTAACGGGGGCGCCCGGGCATGCGCCGTCGTGGCATTGGGCGTTAGCATTGCGGCGATGAATCCACTCGACCGCCCTGTGTGGGCCAGCCTCAGCACGGCGCACGCGCCGCTCTCCGAAGGCGATGCCCTGGCGCGACGCTACGCGCCCGACATCAACCGCTTCGCTGCCGCATGCGACGACGGCGCCGCCGCACAGGCGGCATTGGCTGCGCTGGTGCAGCCGTCGGAACAGGTCTACCTGTTGCAGGTGGCCGACATCGTGGTGCCTTCCGGTCTGACGGCGGTCAAGCTGGCCGAAGGCGTGCAGCTGGTCGCACGCGCGCCCGTGGCGCCGCCCGCTGCAGGCGGGTACGTCGTCGTTCCACTGGGCGATGCCGATGCGGCCGAGATGCTGGCATTGGCCACGTTGACCGAACCTGGGCCGTTCCTGTCGCGCACCCATCGCATGGGCAGCTTCGTCGGCATCCGCGTCGATGGCCGGCTGGCGGCAATGGCGGGTGAGCGCTTCCGCTTCCCTGGCCATACCGAAGTCAGTGGGGTCTGCACGCATCCCGATTTCCGCGGACATGGTTTCGCAAAGCAGCTGTCCCGCCACGTTGCCGCCGGGATCGCCGCGCGCGGCGAAACCGCCTTCCTGCATGCCTGGAAACACAACACCGGTGCCATTGCCCTGTACGAAGCGTTGGGCTTCGCCTGGCGCACCGATGTCAGGGTTGCGGTCCTGGAGCATCACCCACGCGCCTGAAAAAACGGCAGGACAGCAGCTTTTCACGGCGCAGCCGCTCGAAGGGGGGCGCACAGGGATGTGTGCCAAAAAAGGCGGCCCGGGCGGCCGCCTGTTGCCGGGCGCGCAGGGTGGGCCGCTTACGTGCCGCCGAAGCCTCGGCTCGACTGTGCCGCGCTGATCACCGCTTCGGTGCCGAAGTGCGTGTGCCGCGTCCCCAGCAGCAGGTCGCCGTGCGGCGGTGCGATGTCGCCGTAGTCGACTTCGTAGGTCGTCACCGGTTCGGGCGTGGGCTGACGCTGCCTCCAGAGCTTGTAGGCCACGACGGCGGCCGCGCCCAGGGCCACCATTCGCAAAAATCTCATCGCGCGCTCCTGACGCTGGATCGGCCCCCAGAATGACGTTTCCGCGGTTATGCAGGCGTGACCAGGACGTCAGTGCCTGCCGTGCGGTTACTTCAGCTGGCCGACGCGCTCCAGCACAGGCGAGGCCGACATGTCGTTGGGATTGGTGCCGGGTTTGTCCTGCGGCACGTCCATGCCCTTGCTGCGGTAGAAATCGATCCAGTACCTGGGCATCTCGCCGGTCTGCGTGTTCTTGAAGTTCATCGGTTGCAACGCGAAGACGTGATGCGCGCGGAAGGCGCGTTCGATGAAGTCCGAGCAGTAATAGCTGTCCTCGGCCTGCACGTAGGTGAAGTTGTACGGCTTGCCCAGCATGCCGCGCGCCCGGGTGATGGCCTCGGGGATGGCGCTGCGTTGGCCGCGCTTGAGGCGATACACGAACACCTGGCGCTGTTTGGCGCCTGCATCGCCCAGGAACGCGGCCAGCGTCTGCTGGCGCGAGCCCTTTTCATCGGCATGCAGCACGATCTGCCCGTGCGCGTCGTGGGCCACCAGCGCGACGTGGTCGTAACTGATCTTGCCTCGCTTGCCCGTGGCGTCGTTGATCGCACCGCTCAGGCCGGTGCTGGCGGCAGTGACGAACAGCAGGTCGCCGTCCTGTACGTGCGGGGTCCTGGCCGCGGCGGGCAGGGTCGGGGCGATCAGCAGGGAGAGCAACAGCAGCAGGATTCGCATGCGGCGTCGATGGCGAGGTGTGGGGATTGCCATTATCACCATGATCCGCGGCGCGGGCCCGGCCGGTATGGCACGCGTGCTACCACATCACCACGTTGCCACCCTGCTGCTTGGCGCGATACAGCGCCTGGTCCACGCGCTGCAGCAGGCTGGTGTAGGTGTCATCGTGCTGGATCAGGGTGGCGCCGATCGACGCGCTGATCTGCTGCACGGGCGCGACGGTCAGTTCGGTGATCGCGCCGCGCAGGCGCTCGGCGAGGAGCTTCAGGCCGGCGTGATCGATGCCGGGCAGGGCGATCAGGAATTCCTCGCCGCCCCAGCGGGCCAGGCATTCGTCCTTGCGCACCAGCTCCTGGCAGCGCTGGGCCACGCGCTGCAGCACCGCATCCCCGACCGGATGGCCATGGGTGTCGTTGATGGCCTTGAAGCGGTCCATGTCGAACATGATCACGCCACCGGGCCTGTTGCCGGCCAGCATGTCCTGCAACACCTGCTCACCGAAGCGCCGGTTGTACAGGCGGGTCAGCGGGTCATGGTTGACCATGATTTCCATGCGTGCCTGTTCCGACACCAGGTGCTGGATCCTGCCGGTCAGCCCGCGCTGCACTGGCAGCAGCACCGCGATCAGGATGAACACCGGGCCATAGGCCATCAGCAGGTCGGCACCACGCGGGGTATGCATCTCTTGCGGGTGGCTGAGCAGATAGAGCAATACCGGCAATGCGACCAGCAACCAGCACAGCAGGACCGCGATGAAGGCTGGCCGGGGCGGCAGGTAGATCATCACCATCACCATCAGTGCCAGGAACAGCGCGGTCACCGGTGGATAGATGTCGATCAGCAGCAGGTTGGGTGTCACTGCTGCCTGCCAGGTGAAGAACCACGCAGGCGCGGCCAGTGCCACCAGCGCGGTCAGCAACGCGGTACGCATGATGCCGGCCACCCAGGGCGGGCGCCGGATCAGCGTGGCCAGCAGGCCCAGGAAGATGCTGCACGCCACCGGTGGGATCACCAGGTCCATCGGCTGGCGAACTGGGCTGAGCCATGGGATCAAGGTCGCGATGCCAGAGGCCAGGACCGTCAGCGACAATGCGATCAGGCTTGCGCTGTGGATGAAGCGCTCACGGGACGCGGGCGGTGGCATCGTGGAGATGGCCTTCGAAACAAGTGCGGAATTGTAGCCGAGCGTGGTTTTCCCCTGGCCTCCGCGCTGCGTCAGGCCCGACGTGGCAGGCGGTTGCGCGTCCCAGTCCCTGGGTCAGCCGGGGTAGGGCGCGTTCCCGTGGAGGCTTCCGGGCGCTGATGGCCTGCGACGGTCGCGGCAAGGGGGGGGCCATCGACTTTCCTCGGGACCTGCCACGTTGATCAGCATTCGCCACGCTTCGTGCATCATCGGGTGCGGGCGTCGGCCCGGGTAGCGGCGGGGCTGCGATGCACAACAAGAAGCGGGCAGGTTCTTCGGTGGCGCGCAGCGGTGGTAGCCGCTGGCGGCCGGTCCAGACCTTTGCGGCGCGGCCGCGGTTGAGCATTGCGGCGTTGGTGTTCATGGCGGTCGGGGCAGGGCTGTTGGCGGCGGGTGTCTCGCTGCCCACGGCACTGTTGCTTGGATTCGACTCGGGGGCGTTCGTGTTCCTGGCCGGCATCTGCACCCTGTTCAACGCGGCTGGCCCCGACCAGATGCGCGAGGTGGCCGAGCGCCAGGACGCTGGACGGTGGGGCATCCTGTGGAGCGCGATCGGGCTGACGGCGATCATCATGCTGGCATTGGGCACCGAGCTGGTCGCGGGCAAGTCCGGCGGCGTGGCATCCATTGTCATCGCCGGGAGCAGCATCGTGCTGTCCTGGCTTTTCATGAATGTCATGTTCGCGCTGCACTACGCCCATGGCTTTTACGGTGACTACGGGCAGGAGCACCGTGGATTGGAATTCCCCGGTAAGGAAGAGCCGGATTACTGGGATTTTGCCTATTTCTCCATCGTGATCGGCATGACCTTCCAGGTCTCCGATGTGCAGATCACCAGTCGCTACCTGCGCCGCATCGCGCTGATGCATAGCGTGATCGCATTCTTCTTCAACATGTTCATCATCGCCGTCACGGTGAACATCCTGGCGGGGCAGGCCTGAGTTCAAGCGCGGCCAATCCTGCGTCTGGGATGGTGTGGATGCGACCTCCACCGCCAATCTGGATGTGGCCCTGGTGAGGGGTTTGTATCCAGCAACCGGCAGCTGCCGACACTGCCGCTTCGGGTTATCTGCTTACATCGATGGCGGTATGCGGATGGTCGCCGTTGTCTTCCTGCGCATGTGCTTCCGGCGCCGCGATCTTCTGGTTGTTGGAGGCGTCGTCATCCATCTCGATCATGCGCAGCGGCTGGCCGTCGTAGCGGTATTCGAGCGCATCCTGCAGGGCATACAGGCTGCGCACCGTGGGGCAGAGTGCTGCGGCCTTGGCTTCCAGTGCGTTGCTCTTGGCCTCCATGCGGGCATCCATCTCTGCGTCCATGCGGTCGGCGCGGGCTTCCATCGCCTCGGCGCGGCCGGTGAAGGTCTGCCACAGCACGCTGCGTGCCAGCATGCCGGCCATCTCTTCGGCGGCGTCCTCGATGCGCTTTTCAAAGCCATCGTCGAAGACCTCCTGGTCCCAGCGGCCGGTGCCCAACGTGCCATTGATGTAATCCAGCGCATCGTCGCGCTGCTTGTCGACCTTGCGTGCCTTGCGCGCGCTGCCGGTGAGCGCCTCGACCACGCTGGACAGCGCATCGAAGGTGATGCCGATGGCGTCGCGTGCGATCCCGGCCACCTGCGGCATCAAGGCCCGCGCCTGGTCTTCCATCTGCCACAGGCGCTGCGCGTCGGCGGCAGTGACCTGGCGGACCTTGCGGTCCACGCTGAGTTCGCCGCCGTGGAAGAAGATCTCCTTCGGCACGCCCTGCTCGCGGTACAGCCATACGCCGCCCGAATCAACCAGCACGTTGAAGGGTGTGGACAGGCCGCACTGGTCGGAGGATAGCTTCACCCCATCGTGCCGGCCATCCTGCGGCTGCGGCGACGGATCAGCGGCGTGCGCCGCGGCCGTGGCGCACAGCATCGACAACAGCAGGGGCAGGCAGGCAAGACGCATGGCGGTTCCTTCGCGTGGGCCTGCAGCATCGTCCAGCCGACGAAGGGCGACATGGGGCACAAGTCATGGCGACCTGTGGCGGTGGCTGGCCAACAAGAACGCCGACGCCGGCCTTGAAGGGCACGGCGCCGGCGCGTGGTCGGCGTGGGTTGTTCTCAGTAGCCGGCGGCCAGGCCCGCAGGCCGGCGGCGATCATTGGCGCCTTCCAGCAGGCCGGTCTTCGCGTTGCGCAGAATCGCCTCGTCCGCACCCCACGATTGCACGTCACGGAAGCTGTGGCCCATCGCCTCCAGCTGCTGCTGCACCTGCGGCGCCAGCATGCCCGGCTCCAGGCTGGTGACATCGGGCAGCCACTGGTGGTGGAAGCGCGGTGCATTGACCGCCTGCTGCATGTTCATGCCGAAATCGACCACGTTGACGATGCTCTCCATGGTGGTGGAGATGATGGTCGAACCGCCCGGGCTGCCGGTCACCATGAACACCTGGCCGTCCTTGAGCAGGATCGTCGGCGACATCGAACTCAGCGGGCGCTTGCCTGGTTCGATCTGGTTGGTCTTGCCCTGCACCAGGCCGAAGCTGTTGGGCACGCCCGGCTTGGAGGTGAAGTCATCCATCTCGTTGTTGAGGAAGAAGCCGGTGTCGCCCGCCATCTGGCCGTTACCGAACAGGTAGTTGATGGTGTAGGTCACGCTGACGGCGTTGCCGCGCGCGTCCAGCACCGAGTAATGGGTGGTGTTGGTGCCTTCATCCGGGCCCAGGCTGCCATGGATCTCACTGGACGGCGTGGCCTTGTCGGGCCGGATGCTGCTGCCCAGCTGTGCCAGGTGCGCCGGTGCCAGCATCTGGTCGATCGGGTTGCTGACGAAGGCCGGGTCGCCCAGGTAGGTGTTGCGGTCGGCAAAGGCGCGGCGCTCGGCTTCCACCATGTGGTGCATCGCCGGGGCCGAGCCGTAGCCCCAGCTGGACAGCGGATACGGCTGGACCAGCCCCAGGATCTGGCAGACGGTGACGCCGCCGGAGCTGGGCGGTGGCGCGGACACCACGGTGTAACCGCGATAGCCGCAGTGGATCGGCGTGCTCCAGGGCGTGGTGTAGGCGGCGAAGTCCTGCAGCGTCAGGAGGCCGCCGTTGGCCTTGCTCGCCGCGACCACGGCCTTGGCGGTGTCGCCCTTGTAGAAGGCCTTGATGCCGCGCTTTTCGATGCTGGCCAGGGTCCTGGCCAGCTGTGCCTGCACCAGCGTGTCGCCGACCGCGTAAGGCTGGCCATCGGCCTTGAGGAATATGCTCGCCACGTTGGGCGACTTGGCGAAGTCTTCCAGGCGCGACTTCATGATGTTCACGTCGCCCTGCTGCAGCACGTAGCCGTTGCGCGCCAGTTCGATCGCCGGTTGCATCAGCCGCTTGCGCGACAGGGTGCCGTAGGTCTTGCGTGCGGTTTCCAGGCCCATCACGGTGCCGGGCACGCCGACGCCCAGGTAGGTGTCGGTGCTAAGGCCCTTGACCACGTTGCCGTCGGCGTCCTGGAACATGGTCGGCGTGGCGGCCAGCGGGGCTTTTTCGCGGAAATCCAGGAACAGCTCGCGCGCCGGCTTGCCCTTGCTGGCGGCCAGGTGCACCACCATGAAGCCGCCGCCGCCGATGTTGCCGCAGCACGGGTGGACCACGGCCAGCGCGTAGCCGACCGCGACCGCCGCATCGACCGCGTTGCCGCCATCCTTGAGCACCTGCAGGCCGACCTGGGTGGCCAGGTGCTGGGCCGAAACCACCATCGCGTGTTCGGCAGTGACCGGCACGGCCCTGGACAGTTCGGCCAGGGTGGTCGGCGGAGCGCTGGCATCCAGGGCGCGCGAGGAAATCTGCGGCGCGGGTGGCGGGTTGTCCTTGGCCAGCGCGCAGGGCGCGGCAGCGGCCAGGGACACGGCAAGTAGCGTGGGGAAGATGAAGCGCATGAGGTTGGTGTGGCGAATGACGAAGGGCATTCAACCGTAGCAGCAAGCCTGCTTCCATGCCCCCGCCTGTTGGCGCTTTGGAGGGCTGGATGACGTGATCGCGGCAAGCGATCCGTTCTGGTCGTGGCCGGGACGGGTCCAGCGCGTCCTGGCATTGCACTGCGCGGGACACCGCGTGCAGTGGTTCCGGTCTTCCCGCGCCCGTGGTGGCTGGCCGTGCGGCCTTCAGAAAAGGCAGGCGCAGCCGAAAACCAGGATATCCCCGATTTGTCTTCGAACTTTGCCATGCTCATCATCGTTGGCTTCATTGTTGTTGTCCTCAGCGTCGTCGGAGGCTATGTGCTGTTGCACGGCCAGCTCGGCGCGCTGTGGCAGCCCTATGAATTGGTGATCATCGGCGGTGCGGCGCTGGGTGCCTTCCTGGTCAGTACGCCGGGCAGGATCGTCAAGGAAACGCTGTCCGGGGTCGTCGGCGTGTTCAAGGGCCCCAGGTACAAGGCCGACGATTACCGGGACATCCTGTCGCTGGTGTACGAACTGTTGAACAAGGCCCGCCGCGACGGCTTCATGGCGCTGGAAGACCATGTCGAGAAGCCCGCCGACAGCGCCATCTTCGCCAGCTATCCCAAGGTGCTGGCAGACCACCACCTGCTGGACTTCATGACCGACTGCCTGCGCCTGATGATCGGCAGCAACATCGAGCCGCACGAGCTGGAACCGCTGCTGGAACTCGAACTGGAAAAGCACCACCACGAGGCACTGGCGCCTTCGCATGCGCTGGCCAAGGTGGCCGATGGCCTGCCGGGCTTCGGCATCGTGGCCGCGGTGCTGGGCATCGTGATCACCATGGGCGCCATCGACGGCCCGATCGACGAAATCGGCCACCATGTCGCCGCCGCGCTGGTGGGCACCTTCCTGGGCATCCTGCTGGCCTATGGGTTCGTGGCGCCGATGTCGGCGGCCATGGAAGCGCGCGCCGAGCAGGACGGCCGCATCTACGAGTCGGTCAAGACCGCGCTGCTGGCCTGCCTGCGTGGTTACAACCCGAAGATCGCGCTTGAGTTCGCGCGCAAGACCCTGCCTTCCGACGTGCGCCCGGGTTTCTCCGCGTTCGAAAGCCACCTGAAGAGCATCAAGTAGGCGCGGGGCCATGGCCGATGGAAAATCCACCGTCATCATCCGGCGGGTCAGGAAGGTCCAGGGCCGCGGCCACCACGGTGGCGCGTGGAAGGTGGCCTTTGCCGACTTCGTGACCGCCATGATGGCCTTCTTCCTGGTGATGTGGCTGATGGCGGCCACCACCAAGCAGGAGCGCATGGCCATCTCCGAATATTTCCGCAATCCCAGTCCGCTGGCGGGCAAGTCACCGGCGCCAGCGCCGGGCCTCAATGGGCCCGGTGGCGCCAGCAGTTCCATGATCAAGCTGGGCGGCAGCATGGACCTGACCAAGGGCAGCAGGGACGTGCCATTCGGGCACAGCAAGGGCCAGGCGGCGACTGCGGCCGAACAGGACCAGCGGGCCCAGGAGAAACGGCGGCTGGAATCGCTGATGAAGGAGCTGCAGGAAGCCATCAGCAAGAGCCAGGCGCTGGAACCGTTCAAGGACCAGTTGTTGCTGGACCTGACCCCGGAGGGCCTGCGCATCCAGATCGTCGACAAGCAGAACCGGCCGATGTTCGACCAGGGCAGCGCGCACCTGAAGGACTACACCATCGCGATCCTTCACGAGCTGGCGTCCTTCATCAACCAGGTGCCCAACCACATCAGCATCACCGGCCATACCGACACCACGGCCTACAGCAACGACGCGGGCTACACCAACTGGGAATTGAGCGCGGACCGGGCCAACGCCGCGCGGCGCGCGCTGATCGGCGGCGGCATGGAAGGCACCCGGGTGACCCGGGTGGTGGGGCTGTCGTCATCGGTCCTGTTCGACAAGACCAATCCGCAGAATCCGATCAACCGCCGGATCAGCATCGTGGTGATGACCCACGATGCCGAAGCGGCTGCACTGGCCGGCAGCGGCCAGGCCGTGGCGTTGAGCAAGCCGTTGCCCGACGCCGATACCCACGTGCCGGATCTGGGTACGACACCCGCCGCGGCTGATACCGGGCACGCTTCCGCGGCCCCGGCACACGCTGCTGGATCGACGCCGCCGTCCGTGCCTGCCGGTGCCAGGACGCCGCTGCAGACGTCGACCGGTGCGCAGGTTGTCACCGCGGTGAAGCTGGCCCGCGCAGCCGAGGCGGCCATTTCCCACGATGCACCTGTGGCCAGGTCTCCTGCAGCGCCGGCGCAGGCCGATGCGGCGAAATGAAAGGCAGCGGCGTGTTGACGCGATGGGTCGGACGCGTTCCCCGTTGAGGTCGCGGCATCGCGGGTGAATCCCGCTCCGGTCGCGGGGCAGGGCGTGCGGTCATCTTCGATACCATGTCCTGGCCCGCATCGCCCGCCAACTTCTTCCGCATGCAGAACACCACCACCCGGCCCGCGGTCGGGCCCACGCCACGTCCGTTGACGCTCGCACGCAAGGGCGCATCGATGCTGCTGGCCAGCCTGGTGCTGATGCCGGTGCAGTGGCTGGTAATGCGCTTCACCCGCGGACGTGCGGCCTTCGTGGTGCCGCGCTGGTGGTTCGCCTGCCTGCGCCGGGCGCTGCGGATCGAGGTGGAGGTGGTGGGAACGCCGCGGGCCGGAGGTGGCACGCTGTTCGTCGGCAACCATGTCTCGCACTACGACATCGTGCTGTTGGGCAGCCTGCTGCCCGCGCGCTTCATCGCCAAGGACGACATGGAGCGCTGGCCGGGCATGCGCTTTGTCGGCGCGCTGGCGCAGACCGTCTACATCAGCCGGCGCCAGCGCGATGCGGCGGCAGTGGCAGCCGCACTGGCCGCGCAGCTGCGGCCGGATCACGACCTGGTGCTGTTTCCCGAAGGCACGACGTCATCGGGTGAACAGGTCGCGCCGTTCAAGTCGAGCCTGTTCGCGCTGTTCCTCGGCCAGCCTGCAGATGCCCGGGCCTGGACGCTGCAGCCCTTCACCCAGGAGATCCTCTCGGTGGATGGCCGCGCGCTGGCGGCCGGTGGTGACCGCGATGCCTATGCCTTCCATGGCCGGATGCAGGCCGGCGCGCACGTGAAGCACTTCATGGCGCTGTCCGGCGCGCGGGTGCGCGTGACGTTCCATCCGCCGGTGACGATCAGCGCCGATACCGATCGCAAGACCCTGGCCCTGCAGCTGCACGACATCGTGGCTTCGGGCCTGTCGAACGACGCGGCGACCGGGCAGTCCCGCTGATTGAGCGGTGCCGTTCGCGGGAATGACATCCGGGTCATCCGGGCGCGGATTTCCCCTTCCTGCCAAGGGGCTGGCGCGGCCATCGCTTAAACTGCACCGGCCAGCGTGCGTCGCCGCCGCCATCGCGTCGCGGCACTCCCTTCGCTCGACTGGAATCTCCACATGCGTTCACCGCCGCTGTCACCCACGGGCCGGCTGTTTGCCGCCGCCGCGTTGTTCGAAGGCCTGACCTGGGCCGGCCTGCTGATCGGCATGGTCCTGAAGTACGGCACCGGCACCACCGAACTGGTCGTCTGGCTGTTCGGCCGCCTGCACGGTGCGGCCTTCCTGCTGTACGTCGCGGCCTGTCTGGTCACCGCCGTGCGTCAGCGCTGGCCGTGGTGGGCCTGGATCGTGAGCCTGCTGGCCGCAATGCCGCCGCTGGTCACCGTGCCGCTGGAACTATGGTTCCGCCACCTGGGCCTGTTGAGCGTGCGCCCGTCACGCCCGGCCAGGGCTTGATTTCGGGTTTCCCTAACGCCTGACCGCCAGCACGCCGTCCAGCGCGAGCTGCGCGGTGAAGCCGGCTTTTTCCAGGCGCCTGGCGACTTCGCGCGGGACATCGCGGCCGCTGGTGAGCTTGTTGGGGCTGCCGGTGTAATGGAACAGCCGGCCGCCGCGTTTGAGCACGCGCGCCAGCTGGTCGTAGAACACCTGCGAATACAGCTCGCCGGCAATGCCGAAACGCGGCGGATCGTGCAGGAGCGCATCGACCGAGGCGTCGCCAATGTTGTTGATGGCCTGCGATACATCGCCATGGCTCAACTGCAGGCGGCCTTCGCTGGTTTCCGGATCCGGTGACCAGGGATTGAGCGTGCGCAGCCACAGCACGTCGGCGTTCTTCTCGAACGAGACGATGCGCGCCACGCCCGCATCCAGGCAGCAGGCGGCGAAGTAGCCCAGTCCGCCGCAGGTATCCAGCACCACCTTGCCGCGCGGTTCGACCAGCGCGACCTTGCGGCGCGCATCGTCCAGTGGCGACTCCTTGGCCGAAGGCAGCATCTTGATGCCGTCGATTTCAAACGTGGGCACGCCCCAGTCGGTGGGCACCAGCTTGATCAGCCCGCCGTCGAAGCGCGACACCGGGGCGAAGTCCTCGCCGTCCCAGGCATAAATCGTGCGGTCCTTGAGCTTGCCCGGATACGGGTAGTGCACACCGCGCCATTCCCACATGTCGGCGTGCAGCAGCGCCGTGCCGGTCGAGCGGCCCAGGTCGAGCGAGCCGCTCCACGTGGGCAGGCCGGCATCGCGCGCGGCTGCCAGCGCCTGGGCAGTGGAGCGGATCAGCAGGGGCGCGGTCGAATGGGGCACGGGAACAGGCGCGCGGCCGGCAGGCGCGGCGCGGATCGAAGAGGGGCCCGCATCCTACCTGAGGCGCCGGCGCATCGCTGCGGGTCAGGTGCTGGGCACGCCCTGCATCCCAAGCAAATCCAGGCTCTCGTATCGCGGGTCGTGTGGGGACGCCCGCTCGCGTTGCCGGGAATCACGAATGCCTTCGCTCCGGTCCTTCGGAACGGCCGCAGCGGGCGGGTGCGAAGTTGGCCACCTGCGCTTCGCAGGGCGGGTCGCCATTTGCGATATGGACTGTCAGCCCCGATTGGGTCGGCTGGATGTGGTCGGCCAGCACATGGCGGTCCGGATAGTCACCGCCATTCTGGGGGCGAAAGGCGATGGGCGCGTCCTCGAACAGCCGCTCGACGCGACTGCGCCATGCGTCGGCCGTTTCGGCCATGCGGCCTGCGTCGAGGTGGCCACTGCCGTAGACGGCAAAGGTGGGCAGGACCTGCATGCCGGGAAAGAACAGCGTGCCGTGCGTGATGGGGAACAGCAGCTGTTCCAGCGGGCCATTGATGCCCCGCGGGGCGTAGTCCTCGGCAGGACCGCCGGCCGAGACGGCCAGCAGGGCACGCTTGCCAGCCAGGCCGCCTTCGCCGTAGCGGTAGGCGTTGCCGGCACCCTTGTATCCATAGGCCAGGCCGAATGCCCAGACCCGGTCGATCCAGCCCTTCATGATGGCCGGCATGCCGAACCACCACAGCGGGAATACCAGGATCAGCGCATCGGCGTCCAGGACCTTGCGTTGCTCTGCTTCGACATCGGCAGTCTGGCAGCCGTTGGAGAAGGCGTGGCCCGATTCCTCGATGAAGGACAGGCGCTGGTGGTTGGCGCGTTCGGGAAAATCCTGGGCGTCGAACACCGCCTTCCAGCCCATGGCGTAGAGGTCGGATTCGGTCACCTGGTGGCCCTGCGCTTTCAGCACCTCGGCGGAGATCTCGGCGAGCCGGTGCGTCAGCGACGTGCGTTCGGGATGGGCATGGACGATCAGAACATTCATGGCGGGGGGATCGTTGGGAGAGGCGTCTACCCTAGGCACCGTCTCGCTATAGTGGAAATGAATTCCTGATATTCCTGGTATAGCCATGAACGATCTGCGGCGGATGGATCTGAACCTGCTGGTCACGCTGGATGCGCTGCTGTCCGAGCACAACGTGACCCGCGCCGCGCAGCGGCTGCATCTGTCCCAACCTTCGGTGAGCGTGCAGCTGGCCAAGCTGCGCGAGACGCTGGGCGATCCGCTGCTGCTGCCGGGACCACGCGGCATGCGCCCGACCGCACGCGCGGAAAGCCTGCGCGGGCCACTGCGCGAAGCCCTGGCCGCGCTGGCCCAGGCCGTGTCCTCGTCCAGGCCGTTCGATCCAGCCCAGGCAGACAGAACATGGCGCGTGGCGGCCTCCGACTATGGTGAATCGACGATCGTGCTGCCGGCCATGGCGGGCCTGCGCACCGCTGCGCCCGGCACTCGTCTGGCCGTGCTGGACATGGCCCCGACACGTATTGCTCACCAGGCCGAACAGGGCCAGATCGACCTGGCCTTCCACACTGTGCACGGTTCGCCGCCGGGGCTGCGCCGGCGCGTGCTGTTCTCCGAACGCTACGTGCTGGCCGGGCGTCGCGATCATCCAAAGCTGAAGCGCAAGCCGACCCTGGCCCAGTTCTGCCGGTTGGAACACGTGATCGTGTCGCCCGATGGCGGCGGCTTCAACGGGCCGACCGACGATGCGCTGGCCGCGGTCGGCATGGCCCGCAACGTGGTGCTGTCGGTGCCGCATTTCCTGTTCGTGATGTCGGTGCTGGCCAGCACCGACCTGGTTGCGTTGCTGCCCGAGCGCCTGGTCCGCGGCAATGCCGCGCTCAGGGTCGTGGACGCGCCGCTGGAGGTGGCCGGCTACGACATGGCGATGCTGTGGCACGAACGCATGCATCGCGATCCGGCCCACATCTGGCTGCGCGAGCACATCGCCGTATCGGTGTAGTGACGCGTCGTTCCTTCGTCGTGCGGGCTATTTGCGCGTGGCCTGCGGCCAGGCCTCGGTGACCTGGCCGCTTGCATCCAGGAACAACAGCCTTGGCGTGCCGTCGGCATCCACCCGCGCGGTGATGCGCACCTTGCCGTCGCGGTCGCGCAATTCCAGCGACGAAGAGGCATCCGGGTTGCGGCCCAGCCAGGCACGCTGGACGTGCATCGGGGCACGGCTGGCCAGGAAGGTATTCAACGCGGCCTGTTTTTCGGCTTCGCTGGCACCGGCATTGGCCTGCATCACCTTGAATGCGTCTTCCAGCGGCCAGTCCGGTTCGTCCTTGAACATGATGCCGGTCCGTGTGCCCGTCTCTGTCTGTGCCGAGTTCCAGCTGGACAGCTCGTCCTGGTCGTAGGCGTCGAAGGACAGGTGTCCGTCGCGGACCACCTTGCCGTCCTGGCGTTTGAGTCCGCCGAAGGTCAGGCCGCCACTTTCGCTGCCTTCGGCGTCGTAGAAGATCAGGCCGGCGGTGCCGTCCTGCCTGCGCGTGTCATGTGCGTACTGGTGCCCATGGAACACCGCGCCGGGAAGGTTGGCATTGTTGGCCATCACCAGCCGGGTGGTGCCGTCGGGTTCGACCAGGGTGAGCTTCTGCACGGTGATCTCGTCGAAACTGGCCTTGACCGGCCCGCGCGTGGCACCGGTGGTGACACCGACCACCAGGACCGCCGTCAGCACGGCCGAATACACCTGCAGGAAGCGAGGATGGGAAAACACGCGCATGTCGTTCTCCAGGGCAGCGTTCGGGGGCGTGGGCAGGGTAGGCGTGCGCGTGGCGTGGCAGCCGTGACAGACGACAAGGTTCCTGTGTGTCGTGGATGAGGACGAAGCCGGCTGCTGCTCCGGACAGTGCGCGCTGGAGTCAGTGGCCGGGCAGCGCTGAGCAACGCCGCTTCCGCGCGTCGCTACCCGTCATTCGGTTGTTGAAAGCACTGCGCAGGCGCGACGCGCTTCCCAGCCGCTGCATGCCGGGTCAACGCCAGTGAGGTTGACCCGAAGTCACCGGGTCCCCGCCCTCGCGGGGCTTTCAACAACCGCATGGCGGGTCATGACGGTCATCGTTCGGGCCTTCCCTTGTGGCCAGCGCCTAGCCTTCGGCGTCCGGATGCCGCTCGCGCCACTGGGCCAGCCTGTGCCGGTACTGGGTGCATTCTTCGGTATAGAGGTCGTAGACGCACGGGTCGCAGCCGCTGTCGCAGCAATCGCTGGGGAGCGGTGGCTCGGGGGCGACGGGGCGGGGATCATCGTCGGCGGCGTGCATGCGGCCATTATCCCCCACGCCTGCATGGCTGAAAAACACCAGCGCGGGTAAGGCTGCAGGCCATGTTCCGGTGCACGCGCCGCGCCGGCTTGGCACAATGCGCACCCCGTTTGCCCGCGCTGGGTCCGCGCGCGGGTCCAGGCCGTCGCAGGAAATCCCATGTCCCTTGTCCGATCCGAACTGGCGCAGTGGCGCCGCAGACCCGTGCGCGAACTGCTCGCCGGTGCCGTGGCGACCTTCGCGCTGATTCCCGAAGTCATCGCGTTCTCGTTCGTGGCCGGGGTGGATCCGCAGGTAGGGCTGTATGCCTCGTTCGTGATTTCGGTGGTGATCGCCTTCGCCGGTGGCCGCCCGGCGATGATCTCGGCCGCGGCGGGGTCGGTCGCACTGGTGGCCGCGCCGCTGGTAGCCACGCACGGGCTGCATTACCTGCTCGCGGCCGGCGTGCTGGCCGGGGTGATCCAGATCGTGTTCGGGCTGCTGCGGCTGGGCGTGCTGATGCGCTTTGTCAGCAGCTCGGTGCGGACCGGTTTCGTCAACGCGCTGGCGATCCTGATCTTCAGCGCGCAGCTGCCACAGCTGGCCGGCGCGACCATCGCGACCTGGGCCATGCTGGCGCTGGGCCTGGTGATCATCTACGGCCTGCCGCGCGTGCCGCTGCCTGGGCTGCAGGCGATTCCCTCGCCGCTGATCTGCATCGTGGTGCTGACGCTGGTGACCACCTGGCTGGGCCTGCCGCTGAAGACCGTGGCCGACCTGGGCCAGCTGCCGTCCAGCCTGCCGGGCTGGCACGGGATCGTGGTGCCGCTGGACATGGACACGCTGCGGATCATCGCCGGGCCGGCGATCGCCATCGCCATGGTCGGCCTGCTGGAATCGATGATGACCGCGCGCGTGGTCGATGAACTCACCGATAGCCCCAGCAGCAAAGGCCGCGAATGCGCCGGCCTGGGCCTGGCCAATATCGGCGCCAGCCTGTTCGGCGGCATCGCCGGCTGCGGCATGATCGGCCAGACCGTGGGCAACGTGCGCTATGGCGGCCGCGGCCGGCTGTCGACGCTGTTCGCCGGCGTGTTCCTGCTGGTGCTGATGGTGTTGCTGAAGCCGTGGGTCTCGCAGGTTCCGGTGGTGGCACTGGTGGCGATCATGGTGATGGTCTCGGCGTCCACGTTCGACTGGGGTTCGCTTCGCAGGTTGGTCAACCACCCGCGCCTGTCCAGCGTGGTGATGCTCTCGACCGTGGCCGCCACGCTGTTCTCGCACGACCTGTCCATCGGCGTGGGCCTGGGCGTGCTGCTGAGCGCGCTGTTCTTCGCCTGGAGGGCGGCGGGTGCGCTGCAGGTGGCGCATGTCGAGATGGCGGCTGCGAAGGGCGCGGTCGAACACCATTACCGCGTGCGCGGCCAGGTGTTCTTCGCCTCGGCCGATGCCTTCGTCGATGCCTTCGATCCACGCCAGGCCGAAGGCGCGCGCGTGCAGCTGGATGTGTCGGCCGCGCGCTTCTGGGATGTCACTGCGCTGGCCGCGCTGGACAAGGTGCGCGCGCGCTTCGACCACCATGGCTGCACGGTGGAGGTGATCGGCCTGCAACCCCGCGCACTGCTGGCCGATGGCGCGGAAGATCTCGCTGGCTGAATGGATTCGGTGCTGACGCCACCTTGATGCGGACGAATGTCGCCAGCGATGACCTTTTGGAGATCAAGGATGCGGCGGTGGGGTATGAAAGAGGCCCAGGAGATCCTGAGGCCTCTTCTGTTTTCCGCTTATATCGCAATGATCAATGCGATATGTCCGCAAGAAGCCTCTTTTCAGGTTGGAGAACCGCTGGGGAAGTGGGTGTTGCGCTCGTGCTGGGAACCAGGCTTCTGGCCTGCGTGACCGCAACGGCTTCAGGACACCATGCAATGCAAGTGGCGTAACGCGTCTCGCAGTTGGATGCCCCGGAAGCCACGCATGCGTGGTATGCCGGGACACATGCGTTGCAATTGGGTAGCGCCGATGCTTGTCCTGCGAAGCCTGCCAGCGAAACAGACGTGAGCGTCAAGCTCAAGAAACTAAGACGAAACTTCATCCTGATATCTCCTTAGTTGCTCCGTCATTGGAGCACTTGGAAGGTTCATTCAAATTTACGTCGCAATCTGTGATCTCCGGCATTTAATTGAATGGCGCTCTATGAAGAGATGGCAGGTGGATCGGCTTCTTGCTCGCTGAAAGATGCCATGCGTTGTCTCGAACCCTGTCCGCGTGGGAAAAATCACTTGTCTCGTGGCGAATCCTGTATCGGGTCAGCGTGCCAGATTGCGCGCTTCACTTTCATGCGACGGTGCGCCGCCGCGTACATTCCCCCATGCCATGCGATCCACCGCGCGGATCGTGCGCCGTCTGTATGCAGACTGACGCGCCGCACAATGACCGCGCGGGCGATCTGGTCAATGATCGGGGCGCCCATCGGATCGCATCGACTGCCTTTCAGGCACGCGACCGGACGCGTCCATCACGCAGGGCTGGCCTTGGAAAGCCACAGGGGGCATCGCCACGCACGCCGCATCAGGGCGCTCCATGGCCGTGGGTGCGACCCCGGATCAATGAAGAACAAGGAGCGCTTCATGACATCGCACGTTTGCCGACTTCGCCTGACCCTGGCCATCGCCGCCGCCTTGGCACCGGCGCTGGTCCACGCCCAGGACACCACGGCCGGGCAGGTTCCGGCGCGGGAGCAGAGCGCCACCACGCTGGATACGGTGGTGGTCAGTGGCACCGCGCAGTTCAAGGGGCTGCGCAAGCGCGACACCAGTTTCTCGATCACCACTGCCACCGCGGAGCAGATGCGTGAAGCGGTGCCGCAGAGCACTGCGGACCTGCTGAAGATCACCCCCGGGGTGTGGGCCGAACCCAGTGGCGGTGGCACCGGCGCCAACATCTTCGTGCGCGGCATGCCCTCCGAAGGCGATGCGCCGTTCGTGACCATGCAGCTGGACGGCGCGCCGCTGTATCCGCCGCCGACGCTGTCGTTCCTGGAGAACTCCACGCTGTTCCGTCTGGATGACACGGTGGAGCGCATGGAAGTTCTGCGCGGCGGCTCCAGCCCGATCTTCTCCAACGGCCAGGCCGGGATCACGGTCAACTTCATCCAGAAGACCGGCCAGGACACGCCCGAAGGCAGCGTGCGCCTCACTACCGGCAGTGATAGCCTGCAGCGCATCGACGTCTATGCCGGCGGTGCGCTGGGCAATGGCTGGTATGCCAGCGCCGGTGGCTTCTTCCGCAAGACCGATGGCGTGCGCGACCCACAGTTCGATGCCGACAAGGGCGGGCAGTTCAGCGCCACGCTGAGCAAGCGCTGGGACAGCGGCGATGTGACGTTCTACGCACGCCACCTGGACGACAACAACGCGTTCTACACGCCGATCCCGCTGATTTCGCGTAACAACGGCAGCGACCTCTCCAGCTTTCCCGGGCTCGATGCAAAAACCGGCACGTTGCTGAGCAACGACTTCCGGCACGTGACCCTGCCGGTCGGCCCCAACGGTGAAACCATCACCCGCGACCTGGCCGATGGCCGCGGCGTCAACATCGACCTGTTCGGTGGTTCGTTGAACTGGCAGGCGGGCGACTGGACCATCGCTGACCGCTTCAACGTGATGGGCGGTGACGCACCGACCAATGCGCTGTTCACGGGTGCCGCGCCCATCACGCTGGGGGATTACATCGCCAGCTTCGGCAGCACCGGCACCGGGACCTACACCAATGGCGGTGGTGTGGTGGACCCCAATCAACAGGTGTTGCAGGCGGGCTGGTGGGTGGTGGACAAGCACCTGTCCTCGTTCACCAACGACCTGCGATTGAGTCGCCAGCTGTTTGAAGGCAATACGCTCACCTTCGGCGTGTACTACGCAAAATATTCATCGCGCGACACCTGGTACCTGGGCAACAACATGCTGTTGACTGCGGAGAACAATGCGCGCCGGGTCGATGTGACCCTGGACGATGGCCGCCAGGTCACCCGTGACGGCTTCACCGGCACCTCGACCTTCGCCCTGCGCGAGGATTTCGAAGGCCGCAACACGGCCGCATTCGTGGCCGACGAATGGGAAATCAACGACCGCCTACGCCTGGACCTGGGGGCGCGCTACGAACAGCAGAAGGTCACCGGCGACGTGCATGACACCGCCACGATCGATCTGGACGGAGACCCGAACACGCTGTACGACAACAACACCTCGATCTCGCTGCCTGGCATCACCCATTACGACCAGACCGACAAGAAGTTCTCCTGGACCGCGGGCCTGAACCTGAAACTCAACGAGCAGGTCAGCCTGTTCGCGCGCGCCAACTCTGGACTGAAGTTCCCGGGGTTCGACAACCTGCGCGACGGCAACAACAAGGTGCAGGAGGTGGACCAGTACGAGCTTGGCCTGAAGTCCGGCAGCCGGATGTACGACCTGTATCTGACCGGCTTCTACAACACGTTCAAGCACTCGCCGTATCAGGCCTTCCTGGCCGACGGTACGAGCTACGCCACCAACGGCGACTCGCGTGCCTACGGCCTGGAATTGGAAGGCGCGATCCGGCCCTTTGGCGGGTTCGAACTGGCTGGCACCGGCGTGTGGCTCAAGGCCAACTACCGCAACTACGAGGAGTTCACCGGCAACCAGGTGATGCGCCAGCCGAAACTGCAGTACCGGTTGACGCCCAGCTACTACTGGGCCCTGCCGATGGGCGACCTCAAGATCTTCGCCACCTACTCGCACGTCGGCCAGCGCTTTGCCGACCTGGCCAATGCGCAGATCCTGCCGTCGTATTACACCGTCGATGTGGGTGCCAGCCTGCACGTGGGCGACCACTGGGAGGTCACGGCCAGCGGCAGCAACGTCACCGACGAGCTCGGCCTCACCGAAGGCAACACCCAGGTCATGGGTGCGGCCACCGGCGGCGTGTTCATGGGCCGGCCGATTGCTGGCCACCAGTACCAGATGTCGCTGGCGTATCGCTGGTGAGGCTGGCGCTGGCACGGGCGGTGCGGAAGCAGCTCATCTTCTGTAGAGCTGAGCTTGCTCGGCTGCCGTTCGGTCGGGTCATCGGAAAAAGCTCCAGCGGAGTCCCCAAGATGGGATTGCCACAAGCTCCGCTCTAAGGTGGGAGCTGCTTCAGCGGCGATGAGGCGCCACCGGTAAAGCCCATCGCCGCCGAAGCGGCTCCCGCATGGATTGCATTTTCTCGTCACTTCCATTCCTCACGACTCGTCAGGCTTTCTTTCTGGCCACTTCTGCGAATCCCATGACATCGACGCGCCGTTCGCTCTACTGCAACGTGATACTGGCCCTCTCGGGGATGTTGGCCGCCTGTGCGGTCACGCCACCCTCTGTGGTGCCGGCTCCGCAGGCCGTGGCGGCATCGTCCGCGCCGGCCACGCCCGATCAGCTGTACCCGCAGCTGTTTGATGCGGTGCAGACCGGGCAACTGTTCGAAGACCAGAAGCATTTCGTCGACATGACCGCCCGGCGCGATCCGGCGCGGATCGAGGCCGACTACCTGGCCGTGCGTGGCACGCCAGGCTTCGCGCTGAAGACCTTCGTGGCCGAGAACTTCGCCGAGGATCCGCCGATCCAGGTCCCGGCGATCCGCCAGGACACCTCGCTGCGCGCACATATCGATGGCCTGTGGCCGGTGCTGACCCGCAGCTTCAAGGACGTGCCGCCACACAGCAGCGCGCTGGCCCTGCCCGAGCAGACGGTGGTGCCGGGCGGGCGTTTCCGCGAGGTCTATTACTGGGACTCGTACTTCACCATGCTCGGCCTGGCCGAAAGCGGGCATGCCGATCTGGCGCGGCAGATGCTGGATAACTTCGCCTACCAGATCGACACCTACGGCCATATCCCCAACGGCACGCGCAGCTATTACCTGAGCCGCTCGCAGCCGCCGTTCTTCGCCTGGATGGTCAGCGACGAGGCTGCGCGCAGTGGTGGAGCGGTCTATCGCCGCTACTTGCCGCAGCTGCAGGCCGAATACGCCTACTGGATGCGTGGCAGTGATGCGCTCAAGCCGGGCGATGCCTCGGCGCGCGTGGTGAAGCTGGCCGATGGCAGCGTGCTCAACCGCTATTGGGATGATCGCGACACGCCACGCCAGGAAGCCTGGGCGCACGACATCAAGACCGCGGCCGAAGTACGTGACAGCCGCCCGGCAGGCGAGGTCTATCGCGATCTGCGCGCGGCTGCCGAGTCTGGCTGGGATTTCTCCAGCCGCTGGTTCGACGATCCGCAGCAGCTGTCCAGCATCCACACCACGCAGATCGTGCCGGTGGACCTCAACAGCCTGATGTATCACCTGGAAACCACGTTGGCCGCGGCCTGCAAGGTCCAGCCGACTGCCTGCACGATCGACTACGCGGCCCGCGCCGATGCACGCAAGCGCGCCGTCGAGCAGTTCCTGTGGAACCCAAAGGGCTACTACGCCGATTACGACCTGCGCACCCGGGCGCCGCGCGCAGAGGTGACGGCGGCCACGGCGTTCCCGTTGTTTGCCGGCATCGCTTCGCCGACGCGCGCCGCGCAGACCGCCAAGACCATCGAGGCGCAGCTGCTGCGCCCCGGCGGTATCGCCACCACGGTCGTGCGCAGCGGCCAGCAGTGGGACGCGCCCAATGGCTGGGCGCCACTGCAGTGGGTTGCGGTCGATGGCCTGCGCCGTTACCGGCAGGACGCGCTGGCAGAAAGGATCGGCCGTGGTTTCCTGGGGCGCGTGCAGGCCGTGTTCGAACGCGAGCACAAGCTGACCGAGAAGTACGACGTGGACGCCACCGGCAAGGCCAGCGGTGGCGGAGGCGAATATCTCAACCAGGACGGTTTCGGCTGGACCAACGGGGTCACCCTGCGGCTGCTGGATCTCTACGGTTCGCCAGCGCCCGGCAGCAAGCGCTGAGCGCGCCGATGCTGGCGTAAAACAGCCAGCGTCGTTCCCGGGCCGGCACAGCCACGCTGCATACTGTGCCCCGTCGCCCGCGCACGCCTGCGCGGGCCGGTCTCCAAGGCGCGGGAATCTCGATGTTCAAGGGTGTGCTGCTCGGCTTCGCGTGCTACGCGGCCTATTCCATCAGCGATGCGTTCGTGAAGCTGCTGGAAGGCACGCTGCCGTCCTACGAACTGGTGTTCTTCGGCGCGCTGCTGATGCTGACCGCGGTCCCGTTCCTGAAGAAGCCCGATGACCGCTGGCGCGACGTGGTCATCGCCAGGAAGCCCACGGTCTGGCTGCTGCGGGCGTTCTGCGGCGCCACCGGCAACCTGACCTCGGTGATCGCCTTCACCCATCTGTCGATGGCCGAAGCGTTCGCGCTGATCTTCCTGATGCCGATCTTCGTGACCATCCTGTCGGTGCTGCTGCTGCGCGAAGAGGTGCACTGGCGCCGCTGGACCGCGGTGGTGGTGGGCTTCATCGGTGTGCTGGTGGTGCTGCGGCCGGGCTTCCGCACGCTCAGCGAGGGCCACGTAGCCGCGATCATCTGCGGCCTGACCGGCGCGGTGTCTGTGATCAGTCTGCGCATGGCCGGGCCGGATGAAAAGCGCATCACCCTGTACGGTGCCGGGGTGATCGGCCCGCTGGTGATGGGCGGCATCCTGATGCTGCCGTACTTCGTCTGGCCCACCGCATGGCAGTGGCTGATGATCGCCGGCTACGGCCTGCTGGCGGGGCTGGCCGCAATCCTGATGATGTATTCCACCCGGCTGGCGCCGGTGAGCGCGGTGGCGCCCACCCAGTACAGCCAGATGCTGTGGGCCATCGGCTTCGGCTACTGGCTGTTCCACAGCAAGCTGGACTGGATCACCGGCGTGGGCATTGCCCTGATCCTGGGGTCGGGCATGGTGACCTTCATCCGCTGGAGCCAGGTCACCAGCTGGCGGCGCAAGACCCGGATCGTCTGAAGGCGGGGTCAGTCTTCGCGAACGCGGATTTCCACCGGCGGGACGCCCGTGACCGCCCGCCTCGATGGGCGCGGCATTGTCCTACCCGCGGTCGGGCACCTGGCCGATGGGCCGCATGCGCGCGATATCGCATGCTGGTGGCGAGCCAAGGAGGGCGCCGATCATGCGTGTACTGGTGTTGCTGTGCTTGTGCATGGGGCTGCTGCACTTGGGTCCTGTCGCTGCCGCCGAGCCGCCGCGGCTGATGCTGGCGAGCGGCTATCACGGCCATGTCGCGGTGGCCGACTACCTGGTCAGCGAGAAACTCGATGGCGTGCGTGGCCGCTGGGACGGGCAGGCGTTGTGGACGCGGGGCGGGGCCAGGATCAACGCGCCGGCATGGTTCACGCGCGGCTGGCCGAGGGTGCCACTGGATGGCGAGCTGTGGATCGGCCGCGGCCAGTTCGATGCCGCCAGTGCGCTGATCCGCACCGGTGATCCGGCGGACCCGGCATGGCATGACCTGCATTTCATGCTGTTCGACCTGCCCACCGATCCAGGTCCATTCGACGCGCGCGTGGCCAGGATGCGTTCGCTGGTCGCCACCAGCGCCAGTCCGCAGCTGCGGATGGTGGCCCAGCAGCGCTTCGCCAGCGTCACGGCGCTGGATGCCGAATTCGCCCGCGTCGTGGCCGCCGGTGGCGAAGGCTTGATGCTGCATCGGCGCGACGCGCATTACCTGGTCGGGCGTAGCGACGCCTTGCTCAAGTACA
Source organism: Pseudoxanthomonas sp. (assembly GCF_027498035.1). Taxonomy (NCBI): domain Bacteria; kingdom Pseudomonadati; phylum Pseudomonadota; class Gammaproteobacteria; order Lysobacterales; family Lysobacteraceae; genus Pseudoxanthomonas; species Pseudoxanthomonas sp. Next base: position 2,274,750 of record NZ_CP114978.1, on the reverse strand, counting down.
AGCCCTACGACGATGCCGAGGCGCGCGTGGTCGCCCATGCGGGTGGCAAGGGCAAGTACGCGGGCAAGCTGGGTGCGCTGCTGGTGCGGTCGGCCGATGGGCGAAACTTTCGCATCGGCGGCGGCTTCACCGATGCACAGCGCGCCGCGCCGCCACCGGTGGGCGCGTGGGTGACGTATCGCTACAACGGGTTGACCTCCAAAGGGTTGCCGCGCTTTGCCCGGTTCCTGCACGTGCGCGATGAACTGCCGCCGCCCGATCCGCTGCGCTGAGCGCGCGCCGTTTAACCAACACTTTGCATCGCCTCGCGCAGACTCCGCGCTTCACTGGAGAGGGGAGAGGACGATGCGTTCAGTCGTGATGGCCGCCGTGGTGGCGGTGGGTGTGGGGGGATGTTCGCAAGCGTCCGCGCCTGATGCCGGGAAATCGGAAGCCGGGCCGGAGACCAGTGCGACGCCGGCCGCCGGGCCACAGGTCACCGAAAGCGCCTTCGGCCAGCTGCCCGACGGGCGCGCGGTCAAGAAATACACGCTGGACAACGGCAAGGGCATGACGGCGTCGATCCTGAGCTACGGCGGCATCATCCAGTCGCTGGACGTGCCCGACCGCAACGGCAAGGTCGATGACGTGGTGCTGGGTTACGACACGCTGGAGGGCTACCTGCACGACCAGGCCACGGCGAACACCAACTTCGGCGCGCTGATCGGTCGCTATGGCAACCGCATCGCCAGGGGCAGGTTCAGTCTGGATGGCAAGGCGTACCAGATCCCGCCCAACAACAATGGCAACGCGCTGCATGGTGGGCCGGAAGGCTTCGCCACCAAATTGTGGGAGGCCACCCCGGGCACCGACGGCACGGCTTCGGTCGCGCTGCATTACCGTTCGACCGATGGCGAGATGGGCTTCCCTGGCAACCTCGATGTCACCGTGGTCTACACGCTGGAAGCCGACGGCCTGAAGCTCGACTACAAGGCCACGACCGACAAGCCGACCGTGCTCAACCTGACCAGCCACGCCTACTTCAACCTGGCCGGCGCGGGGGCCGCATCGGTGCTCGACCACACCGTGCAGATCAACGCGGCCAACTACACGGCAACTGATGCCGAGTTGATCCCGACCGGCAAGCTGGCGCCGGTCGAAGGCACGCCACTGGATTTCCGCACGCCGACCGCGATCGGTGTGCGTATCCACGACGACAGCATCGACCTCAAGCACGCCGAGCCCAAGCAGGGCGGCTACGACTTCAACTGGGTGCTGGACGCGCCAGGCGCGGACACGCCGGCCGTGGTGGTGAGCGAGCCGACATCGGGCCGGGTCATGACCGTCAGCACCACCGAGCCGGGCATGCAGCTGTACACGTCCAACTTCATCGACCGCATCGACGGGGGCAAGGGCGGCAAGACCTATCTGCACTGGAGCGCGCTGGCACTGGAAGCCCAGCATTTCCCCGACAGCCCCAACCAGTCCGGCTTCCCCAGCACGCGCCTGGACCCAGGCCAGACCTATACCCAGACCACGGCCTACCGCTTCAGCGTTGCCAAGTAGGCGTTGCTGCTGCCGGCGTGCAGAGCGCCGGCAGCGCACTCACTCCCTGGCGTAATACGCCAGGAACATGTCCACCGCCGAGTCGGCCACCTGCGCCTGCTCGGGTACGGGTCAGGGCCGGCTGGCCCATCGTCAGTTGCGGCCAGAAGGCGAAGCCCTTGATCAGGCCCTGCAGCTGGTGCGAGGCGAACTGCGCATCGCCCTTCCTCAACGCACCGTCGGCCATCGCAGCAGCGATCCAGACGGTGATGCCTTCGTCCTTGTCGCCTATGCGCGCGACCATCTCGCGGGCCCGCTCCGGTGCGTGGATGGCTTCGGCGATGGCTACGCGTGCCAAGCCGAAGAAGTGCTCGTCCTCCAGCATCCGCAGCTTCTGCTGCGCCAACGCCAGCAACTGCGGGCGTAGCGGCTGGCCCGGCGCGTAGGCCTGCTCGGCCAGGCCCGCGGCCTTGCCCCAGAGCTGGACCAGGATTTCAGCGAACAGTGCGTCCTTGCCCGGGAAGTGGTTGTAGACCGTGCGCTTGGACACCCCGGCATCGGCGGCGATGCGATCCATGCTGGTCGCGTCGAAGCCCTGGCTGCGGAAGGCCGCGATGGCGGCCTGCACGATGGCCTGGCGCTTGCGGTCGGTCAGGCGCTGGGGCGGCAGCTTGGGGGTGGAGTCGGTCGGCATGCATCGATTTTACACCGGCGGGTTTACTTTCTGAAATAAGGAACTACACTGTGTAGTGTAATTAATCCGTTCGATCCTTCTTCCGCCTGGATGCCTTCCGATGACCACCTGCGCCTTCCGCGGCAGCCCTGCCAAAACCGACTACTCGGCCTCGCCCCAGCATCGCGCGGGCCGCTTCCGCAACAAGGTGCCGACGCCGCCGACCGGCCTGGCCAAGTCGCTCAAGCTGATCTGGAACATGCTGCTGCACAGGCCACGTACCACGGTGCCGGCTGCGCCCATCGAGGTCGCTCCACTGACCCGCGCCCAGCTGCTGGCCGCGCCGGACCGCAGCCTGTTCCGGTTGGGGCATTCGACGGTGTTGCTGAAGCTGCGCGGGGCGTTCTGGATCACCGATCCGGTGTTTGCCGAGCGCGCCTCGCCGTTCCAGTGGATGGGGCCCAAGCGCTTCCACGCGCCGCCGATCGCGTTGGAGGAACTGCCGCCGCTGAAGGGCGTGATCCTCTCGCACAACCACTACGACCATCTGGACCGCGCCACCGTGCTGGCACTGGCGGCGACCACCGAACATTTCCTCACCCCGCTGGGCGTGGGCGATACGTTGATTGCCTGGGGCGTGCCGGCGCACAAGGTGCAGCAGCTGGACTGGTGGCAGTCCACCCAGGTCGATGGCCTGCGGTTCGTGGCCACGCCGGCCCAGCATTTTTCCGGTCGCGGCCTGCATGACGCCAATGCCACGCTGTGGTGTTCATGGGCGGTGATCGATGACGACCTGCGCGTGTTCTTCAGCGGCGACACCGGCTACTTCGATGGCTTCAAGGCCATCGGCGAGCGGCTGGGTCCGTTCGATGTGACCTTCATGGAAACCGGTGCCTACGATCCGCAATGGCCGCACGTGCACATGCAGCCGGAGCAGTCGCTGCAAGCGCACCTGGACGTGCGCGGCAAGGTGATGATGCCGATTCACAACGGCACCTTCGACCTGGCAATGCATCCGTGGTTCGAGCCGTTCGAACGCATCAGTGCCCTGGCATCCAGTCGCGGCGTGCCGCTGGTCACGCCGCTGATCGGTGAGCGGCTCGATCTGCAGCAACCGCAGGCGGGCCAGGCGTGGTGGCGGCAGACCGCCTGATCCAGCGCCGTGGTTTTGCATTGCACGGCGCATCAGCGATCATGCAGGGATGTCGCAAGAACCGTCAGCGCGAGTGGAAGGCCCGGTGCTCAACCGCCGGCAGGAGCAGCTGGTGGCGCTGGTGCGCCAGCAGGGCTATGCGGAAGTCGATGGCCTGGCCACGCAATTCGAAGTGACCCAGCAGACCATCCGCCGCGACCTGGCGCTGCTGTGCGAGGCCGGCCTGCTGCGGCGTTATCACGGCGGCGTCAGCCTGCCGTCCAGCGTGGAGAACGTGGCCTACACCACGCGCAAGTCGCTGCTGGCCGAACAGAAGCGCCGCATCGCCATCGAGCTGGCTAGGCACATCCCCGATCAGGCGTCGTTGTTCATCAACCTGGGCACGACCAACGAGGACGTGGCCGCCGCGCTGATGCAGCACCAGGGCCTGCGCGTGATTACCAACAACCTCAACGTGGCGGTGATGATGAGCGCCAACCCGAGCTTCGAGGTGATCGTCGCTGGAGGCATGGTGCGCGCGCGCGACCAGGGCGTGACCGGGCAGCCGACCATCGACCTGGTGCGCCAGTTCACCGTGGACTTCGGGATCATCGGTATCTCCGGGATCGAGCCGGACGGCACGCTGCTGGATTTCGATTTCCAGGAAGTGCGCGTGGCCCAGGCCATCGTCGAACACTCGCGCCAGGTGTTCCTGGCCGCCGACGCCAGCAAGCTGGGGCGCAATGCCCTGTGTCGGCTGGGGCCGGTCTCGCTGGTGGATGACTGGTTCACCGACCGTGCCCCGCCCAAGGCGCTCGCCGAGGTGTTGACCAGCGCGGGCACCCGGGTCCACGTGGCGGCCTGAATCAGGCGGCCGTCCCGGTAGTGGCTGCCTGGCGCGTGACGGCGCGATGGTTCGAAAAGTTCGTTTATGTGTGTTTGTGGCCTCATTCGCCACGGCGGACCTGCCGATTGCATCCGATAATGGCCATTAGACCAAGTGACTATGCCCGCCGTTTGGTCGTTTCAGGCCGTCATCACGAAATGTTCGTAAATGTTCGTTTAAGATTCTGATCGCTCATTTCCAGTCGGATCTGGGTGGATCCGGGCGCCGGCGTCGTGGCTGCCCTGGCTGAGGAGTCGAGGACATGGCAGAGCGGTTCGATGTACTGGTGGTCGGCGGCGGGATCAATGGCGTGGGCATCGCCCGCGACGCGGTGGGTCGCGGCCTGTCGGTCTGCCTGTGCGAACGCGACGATCTGGCCGCCCACACCTCCAGCGCCAGCACCAAGCTGATCCACGGCGGCCTGCGTTACCTGGAGCAGTACGAATTCCGCCTGGTCGGCAAGGCGCTGGCCGAGCGCGAAGTGCTGCTGCGCCTGGCACCGCACATCATCTGGCCGCTGCGGTTCGTGCTGCCGCACCAGCCGCACCTGCGCCCGGCGTGGTTGATCCGGATCGGCATGTTCCTCTACGACCACCTGGGTGGTGGCAAGCGCACGCTGGAAGGCTCGCGCAAGCTGTCGCTGCGCACCCATGCCGTCGGCAAGCCGCTGCGCGAGGAGCTGACCACTGGCTTTGCGTACTCCGATGCCTGGGTGCAGGACGCGCGCCTGGTCGTCCTCAACGCGATGGACGCGGCCCAGCGCGGCGCCACGATTCATACCCGCAAGCGTTGCGTGCGTGCGCGGCGCGAGGCCGATCACTGGGTCGCCGAACTGGAAAACGCACAGGGCGAACGCTTCACGGTCGAGACCAGGATGCTGGTCAACGCCGCTGGCCCGTGGACGGTGAATTTCCTGGACGAAGTGGCCAGCGGCGTGAAGCACGACTACGCGCTGCGCCTGGTCAAGGGCAGCCATATCGTGGTGCCGAAACTGTTCGACCACGACCATGCCTATATTTTCCAGCAGCCGGACCGGCGCATCGTGTTCGCCATTCCCTATGAGCGCGAGTTCACCCTGATCGGCACCACCGACATGGAGTACCACGCCGATCCGGCCAGTCCGCGCATCAACGACGATGAAGTGGCCTATCTGTGCGAGGCGGCCAATCGCTACTTCAAGCAGGCCATCACGCCGGCCGACGTGGTGTGGACCTACAGCGGCGTGCGCCCGCTGCTGGAGGACGAAGAGGACAACGCTTCGGAAGTCTCGCGTGACTACCAGTTGGAGGTGGACACCAAGGGCGCGCCGCTGCTGAGCGTGTTCGGCGGCAAGCTCACCACTTATCGCAAGTTGGCCGAACAGGCCGTGGACAAGGTGGTTGCCCAACTCGGCCGCCGGGCACCGGCCTGGACCGCCGATGGCGCGCCGTTGCCCGGCGGCGAACGGCGCGACTTCGACGCGCTGCTGGCGGAAGTCCACGGTGCGAAACCCTGGCTGCCGACCGACATGGCCTGGCGCCTGGTCCGCAACTACGGCACGCGCGTGGAGCAGATCCTCGGCGCTGCGACATCGCTGCACGACCTGGGCGAACACTTCGGCGCGGACCTGTACCAGGCCGAGGTCGATTATCTGCGCGCCAACGAGTGGGTCATCGACGCGCACGACCTGCTCTGGCGACGCAGCAAGCTGGGACTGCGCCTGACGCCGGCCCAGCAGCAGCGCCTGGCCGAGGTCCTGCGCCGCCAGGTCGAACCGTCCGTGGCCCGCGTCGTCGACTGAACGCACCACGCACATTCTTCAACGTGCCGGCCCACCGCGGATGGCACGGCAACGTCATCACTGGGAGGTCGCTGACATGGTCAAGGTTTCAAGGGACGGCATGTGCCGCACGCACGGCATCGGAGTGGAAGCGGGCGCGGCATGCGTCGGGTGCGTGCAATGAACCGGCAATACATCGGTGAGCTGATCTCCGAAGCGGTCGCGGTGATGATCATCATCGCCTTCGGTGATTCGGTGGCGGCCATGTACACCTTGTACGACCCAAGCCCGTACCAGAACGCCTACTGGGGCGTGTGCATTGCCTGGGGCCTGGCGGTGACCATCGCGATCTATGTCACCGGCTCGGTCTCCGGCACGCATGCCAACCCGGCGGTGACCCTGGCACTGGCGCTGTATCGCGGCTTCTCGTGGAAGAAGGTCGTGCCGTACTGGGTCGCGCAGGTGGTCGGTGCCATCGTCGGTGCGGCGATCGTCTACACCTTGTACGCACCGGTGATCGACCACTACAACCAGGCCCACCAGCTCACGCGCGAAGCCGGCGGCGCGGCCGGCGTGTTCTTCACCCATCCGGGCCTGGCCATCACGCTGATGGATGCGCTGAAGAACCAGGTGATCCTGACCGCGTTCCTGGTGTTCGGCATCTTCGCCATCACCGAGCAGTACAACGAGTCCGCGCCCGGTGCCAATTCCGGTGCGCTGATCATCGGCCTGCTGGTGGCCACCATCGGCGCATCGATGGGTTACCTGGAAGCCTGGGCGATCAATCCGGCCCGTGATTTCGGGCCGCGCGTATTCGCCTACTTCGCTGGCTGGAACCAGGCGGCGTTCCCGTCGCCCGGCAACTACTGGTGGATTCCCATCGTCGGTCCGCTCATTGGTGGCGTGGTCGGTGGCGTGGCTTACCAGTGGCTGATCTATCCCTTCCTGCCCGCACGCCAGCGCGCGCTGCAGGAAGCCGCGCAGAAAGCGCAATCCTGACGCTGGCTTCAGTTCGGTTCTTTCATCCTTGACCCCGGCTGGCGCTGACAGCGCTGCCGACCATGACATGCAGGAGTTTTCGATGGACAAGAAATACGTGTTGGCGATCGACCAGGGCACCACCAGCTCGCGCGCCATCCTGTTCGACCGCGCCGGCGCAATCAAAGGCATCGCCCAGCGCGAGTTCACCCAGATCTTCCCGCAGCCGGGCTGGGTGGAACACAACCCGCGCGAGATCCTGTCCAGCGTACTGACCACCATGACCGACGTGCTGACCCGGGCCGGCGTGGAAGCCTCGGACATCGCCGCGATCGGCATCACCAACCAGCGTGAAACCACGGTGGTGTGGGACAGGCACACCGGGCAGGCCGTGTACAACGCCATCGTCTGGCAGTCGCGCCAGTCGCAGGGCGTGTGCAAGGAGCTGCGCGAGGCCGGCCATGACGAACTGTTCCGCGAAAAATCCGGGCTGCTGATCGATCCGTACTTCGCCGGCACCAAGGTCAAGTGGATCCTGGACAATGTCGAAGGCGCACGCGAGAAGGCCGAGAACGGCGACCTGCTGTTTGGCACCATCGACAGCTGGCTGATCTGGAACCTGTCCGAGGACAAGGCCCACGTCACCGACCAGACCAACGCCGGCCGCACGTTGATGTACGACATCCACGCACTGCAGTGGGACGACCAGCTGCTCGACATCCTCGGCGTGCCGAAGTCGATGCTGCCCAAGGTGTGTTCGTCCAGCGAGGTCTATACGCACACGGCCGGGCGCCATTTCTTCGGCCAGAAAGTGCCGATCGCCGGCATCGCCGGCGACCAGCAGGCGGCGCTGTTCGGCCAGGCCTGCTACACCCCGGGCATGGCGAAAAACACTTATGGCACCGGCTGCTTCGTGCTGATGAACACTGGCGAGAAGGCGGTCAAATCCAAGAATGGCCTGCTGACCACGATCGCCTGGGGCATCGACGGCAAGGTCGAGTACGCGCTGGAAGGCAGCATCTTCGTCGCCGGCTCGGCGGTGCAGTGGCTGCGCGACGGCCTGCGCATGTTCGGCAAGGCGCGCGACACCCAGGCCTATGCCGAGCGCGTGGAGTCCACCGATGGCGTATACATGGTGCCGGCCTTCGTCGGCCTGGGTGCGCCGTATTGGGAAAGCGACGTGCGCGGCGCGATCTTCGGCTTGAGCCGCGGCACCACCAAGGAGCACTTCATTCGCGCCACGCTGGAATCGATGGCCTACCAGACCCGCGACGTGCTGGCGGCGATGGAGGCCGATGCCGGGCTCAAGCTCAAGGAGCTGCGTGCCGACGGTGGCGCGATCAACAACGACTTCCTCGCGCAGTTCCAAGCCGACATCCTCGATGTGCCGCTGCTGCGCCCCAAGGTGGCCGAAACCACCGCGCTGGGTGCTGCCTACCTGGCGGGCCTGGCCACGGGCTTCTGGGAAAGCCGCGAGGAAATCGCCAAGCAATGGGCGATGGACCGCCGCTTCGAACCTGGCATGCCCGAAGACCGTCGCACCTCGCTCTACGCGGGATGGCAGCAGGCCGTGAAGGCGACGATGGGCTTCCGCGTCGGCTGAGGCGGAAGCCAGTGTCCGGGGATCACCCCGCCGGGTGCGTCACCACTGTGCCACCAGCGTCCTGAAAGGCTTCTTCAGGCGCAGGCCTTTCGCATCGAAGTCGCGCACCGGCGCGCCATCGACGGTGACGGATGTCGGCGCCTGGCGGTTGGGCCAGTAGACCTTCAGGGCGCTGTTGGCTTTCAGGCCCTTGCCCAGGGTGATGGTCAGGCGCTGGCCTTGCTGCCGGGCCTGCATCGCCAGCGTGCCGTAGGCAGTGGGCAGGCCGTCGATCTTCAGGCCGGGGCCGGCGACCCACGACGGCGGCGCGCCTGGCAACAGCGACAGCGCATCGTCGCCTTCGAACATCAGCATGCCGAACAGGCTGCGCGCGTATTCGGCGCCGATCCAGGTGTGCGGCATGTCGCCGAGATAGATTGCGTGGCGCTTGTCCGAGTAGATGACCTCGGCCAGTTCCTGCCAGTCGGCCGGCCGCCGATCACCGACCACGTGCCTGAGCATGAATTCGGCATCGGCCGGCCGGTCCAGGTGCACGTAGGTCAGCACGTTGCGCATTTCGTACGGCGTGTACGCATAGAGCGCATCGGGCGCGTCGCGCTTGCGCACCTCGCTCAGGTAACGGTCGAAGGTGTTGGCCAGCGCGTCGGCCGGCAACACGTCCTGCGCGCCGGTGGGGTCGAGTGCGATCGACACGCTGGTCGGATCGCTGCCGCCCTGGTCGGCATCCGCCGGAAGGGTGTCGATGCCTTTCCAGCGCATGGTTGTGCGGATGGAAGCGGCCAGTGAGTCGTGCAGCAGCTGGTACTGCGCGCGCGCCCACTGCGCGGTTGCGTGATCGCCCCATTGTTCGGCCAGCCAGGCGCCGTCATGCCAGCCGCGCAGTGCCCAGTAGTTGTCCCAGTAACTGTGGGTGGGGACCGAATAGCCTTCGTGGCTGATCGAGGGTGCCAGGATGCCGGCGAAGCGCTCGGGCATCGGCCGGTCTGCCTGATAGCCAGGCACCAAGGTGCGTTCGCGCAGCTCCTGCAGGAACTTCAGTGCGCGGGTCACTTGCGGCTGGTATTCGCGCACGGTCTGTGCACCACCGTCCAGGCGTGCGATCTCCGCAACCAGCCACAGATATTCGCCTTGGGCGTCGTATTCCAGGTCCGATCCGAAGCCGGTATTCACCGAACCATCGTCGTTGAGGATCGGCGAGACCAGGCCGTTTTCGTGCACGGCATGGCTGCTGTACCAGTGCAGGTAATCGCGTGCCGTTTTCGCCATGCCCATGCGCAGCAGCACCGCCGCGGTCGCCGAGCCATCGCGAATGAAGGAACGGTTGTAGTTGCGCGGACCGGGCTGCATCGCCGGGCCACTCTGGTTGAGCAGCATGTAAGCGGCCTGCGCACGCAGCATGTCCACCAGCGAGGCATCGGGCAGCGACAGGCCGATCCTGCCCAGGCGCGCGTCCCACTGATTGGCCAGCGCGTCGGCCAGCGCATCGAACGTCGCCCCGGCCTGGTCGGCATCGCCCAGCAATGCGTGCAGGTCCAGTGCAGGCGCAGCAGGCCAGCGCGCCTCGTCCACGGTCTTGCCGTCGATCACTTCATTGCCCAGCGCGAAGGCCAGCACGATATCGCGCTGCGCGCCCGGTGCCAGTTGCACGCGATAGCCGAGCAGGCCTGCGGCCAGTCCTTGTGGATCGCTGGCCTGTTGCGCCTGAGGCGCAGTGCCGGCCGCGGAGGAACGGGTGATCTCGCCTTCGCCATGCGCGCCGAATGCCGAAGCACCATACAGATCGGGCGTGCCGGCACTCTGGAACAGCTGGCGCCCATTGACCCTGACAGCGCCAGCATTGCCGGCCGCTTCCACGGCGATCTCGCGGATCGGCGACAGGCCGCCGTTCTGCCAGGGCGGGCTGACCTGCATCGGCCGGGTCAGCAGCGACAGGGTGCCGTCGACCGGCGTGGTGCCGGTGTTGCGTAGCCGATGGCGGACCAGGACCACCGGTGCGCCGTTGTGTTCAATCGCGATCGCGCTGCTGGTCAGTTCCAGCCCAGGCCGCGGCGACCACTGCGCCTGCGGCATCGGCATCCAGCCTTCGCGCAGGCGGTGTTCGATTTTCGTGTCCACCGTGGCGGCTGCGGTGTGGCCACCGGCATCGCGCCACACCGGCTGCACCAACGGCGCGCCCTTGAAGGCCTCCAGGTTGCCGTATTCGTCGAACACCGCCTTCTGTCGTCCGGCCGGAATGCCGACCACCGTCCAGTACACCTGCTGCATGTGCAGCGATGACGGGAACAGTGCCGCGTCTGGCCCGGTCGCAGCCAGCTGGTAGCGCTTCATCGGTGTCATTACTGCTTTCGGCCCGAGCAGGCGCAGGCGGGTCGCGCTGGGCGTGCCGCTGGCCGAAGCCGTGGTGCGCAGGCGCAGCGCGGTGACGGTGCGCGCCGCATCGCCAGCCAGATAGGTCGAAGCGCCGAACGCGTGCGGCGCTTCGGCCAGCAACGTCCAGTGGCCATCGGCATCGCGCGCTTCCAGGGTGGCGCTGGCCGGGGTGTCGCCCCAGGCGATTTCCAGGCCGGCGACGTCCTGCGGCCGGGGCAGGGCGATGTCCAGCTGATAGCCATCGCGACCCTGCTTGTGCAGCGTCTGCGCTGGGCCGGCGCTCCACAGCGTGGCCGGGTCCTGGCCGCTGACGCCGCTGATCCTGGGCGCGTCGCGCGCTGCCAGGGGCTGGAATTCGATCACGCCCACGCCCCAGTCGGCGGTGCGCTCGGCCGCGGCCATGCGCAGGTAGCGCGCTTTCACCGTGGGGAACAGCACGTACTCGGTGCGGCCCGGGCTGTCGGTGGTCTGGTAGATGGTGTGCCAGGCCTGGCCATCGTCCGAGGCCTGGATCGAATAGGCGTTGGCGTGGCTGGTATCCCAGTCGATCCGCACCCCGCCGATCCCGGCCTGCGCGCCAAGGTCCACCTGCAGCCAGTGGCCGGCCGAGAACGCGCCGCCCCACCGGGTCTTCGGGTCGCCGTCGAATGCCAGCGATGAGGCCATTGCGGGCGTTTCGGTGGATGAGCTGCTGGCTTTCCACTGGCTGCGCGGCGGCAGGCCATTGTCGTTCTGCGCGGCCAGGGCGGGGCTGCAGCAGGCCAGCAGGAGCAGGACGGCCAGGACCGGGAGGGGGCGATGCATGGCCCGAGGCCGCGGTCTGAAAGGCATGGCGCCACCTGGCTGTAACCGTTATCGGCGGGGCGATGGTAGGCAGCGTCGCGGGCGGCGGCGAGCCGCAGCGCAGCATCGGCGGCCTGCCCCCGCACCAGGCTTTCCTGAACAATTCGCGCATGCGGTCATGCCGCGTAACACAACCGCATCAACTCGCCGCCGCTGCTCCCGCACACTTGCCGGCTATCGGCGTAATGGTTGCGACACTTGGCTGCAGTGGTGAAAGAAGGCTGGCGGGACGAGCTTGGGCTGCAGATTCCTGCGGCGCTGTTGACGGTATTGATCATGGCGTTGATCACCATGGTCCTGCTGGAGACGCCGCTCGCGCGCCTGGGACCGCTGCGCGCTTCCGATCCCACGGCGATGCGCCTGGAGTTCATCCAGCGACAGGTGCCGCCGCCAGCGCGGATCGCCCAGCCGCAGGTCCAGCCGAACACGCCGCGCAACGCGACGCCGGCCCATTCGCAGGCCCCGGCCACACCGCAGGCCGCGCCCGCGAAGGCCACGCCGCAGGCCGCCCAGCCCGCGCCGCCCAAGGCCCTGGTCGTGACCACGCCGACCCAGGCCCCGGCCACCGGGGAATCCATCGCCAACGCCATCTACACCAAGCAGGGCCAGGTCCGCCTTCCCCCCGGCGTGGCCGCTGCCCCGCCATCGACGCCACCGGGGACGCCGCCGGGCATGCCCAGCGCGCGCGACGAGGCCCAGGCCAGGAACGTGCTGGAAAAGCCGAACCCGATCCATTACGAGAAGACCCGCTTCGAGAAGGACTGGGCCTCCAGTGGCACCCTGGGCGACCTGGCGGGGCAGAAGATCGGCCGGGCGATGAAGGACCTGTTCAAGAGCGATCGCAACAGCGCCATCGCCCGTCCGCCGCCGGAGACGCGCTTCAATCCCGCGCTGGCCCAGAACCAGGCCGACATGGGCAGCGAAGCCACCGGCGACGCCTACAAGGCCGCGCCGATCGGGTTCGAGAAAGCCCCGCAGCCGACCGGCGAAGCCAGCAAGGCCATCCACGCCCAGCTTGACGCCCTGCAGGGCCGCGCACTGATGTGCAAGGACCCGCAGAAGGACAAGTGGCTGGCCGACGTGCGCAAGAACCTGACCGACCTGGAGCGCAACGAAACCGCGTTGACCCACGGTGCCGATGTGCAGCGCGCCCAGTACTACTTGCCGCAGGCCATCGACGCGGCCTACGACCTGTCGCGCCGCGCGCTGTGGTACGCCGACAAGCGCCTGTCGTCCTGCGGCAGGTGACGCGCGCCTGACACAGGCGTTTCCACGCCTGCGGCAGTCAACTCATGCGCCGGGAAACAGCTTGGCCAGCTGCGCCACCGCCGCATCGGTGACGGCGCGGTTGACGGTGGTGTCGGCGTTGTTGAAGTCGCCCGGTTGCTGGGCCTGCACCAGGATGCCGTCGCGGCGCGGCACCACGTTGAGGTTGTGGCCGCGCCAGTACAGGCCGTAGTCGACTTCCGGCTGTGGCACCAGGCGCGCGGTCTGGCCGCGCACCGGGATCACGCTTTCATCGCCCAGCAAGGCGCGTGCGCCGTAACCGGTGCAGTTGATCAGGGTCTTCTCGCGCAGGTCGGCGAACTGGCGCGGGCTTTCGAATTCGCGTGCCTGGAAGCTGCCGCCTGCCTGCAGGAAGTCGTCCAGCAGCATCTGCGCGTAGGCGCTGATGTTGAAGATCATGCCGGGATAGCGGGCCGCGTACGCCACCGGGAACGGATGCTCGCTGGCCTGCAGTTTCACGCCATGCGGGCGGATGCCGTAGAGCAGCTCCGATTCCAGCGACGGGTAGTCCGGCTCGTCGTCCTCGGCACTGCCGCCGGCGGGTTGGTCGAACGGCACCTCCGACAGCACGTAGCTGTCGCGCCATTCGACCGGTTGCACCGGGAAAGCCGAGCATGCGCTGGTACTGCTGGAAGGAAGCTGTCGCCATCTGCGTCCACAGCGCCTTGAACTCCGGCGTGGCGTGCTCGGTGCTGCAGATGCGCGAGTCCGGCGTCCACTGCCCCGTGGCCATGAACGAACGCGACATCGGCAGGGTCTCCTTGGCGTAGATGCGGACCTTCAGGCCGGCGTTCTGCGCCACGCGCGCGGTGGTGATGCCGATCGCGCCGCAGCCGATCACCGCGATCTCGGTCTCGCCGGTCGCCATCGCCAGGCGTACCGCCTGTTGCGCCGAACCCCACGACAGCGACCAGCCGCTGCCACCATGCCCGTACTGGTGCACCACCGTGCGCCGGCCCATGCGTTCGGCTTCGATGCGTGGCCCCTGCGCGCGGAACGGTCGGGTGCAGACGGTGACCGCGACCACGCGATCCGCGCGCGCGTGGATCGGTGCCAGCGGCTTGGGCGCGGAAAATGGCAGTTGGCCCAACAGCGCTGCAGTGGGAGAAGACGCTGGTGTCTGCGCGAGCAGCGAGCCGGTGCCTGCAACGGCAGCCAGCGCGCCAGCCTGGCGCAGGAAGTGACGGCGATGCATCGGGTGTCCTTGCGGGCAAGTGGAATCATCCGATTCTGCCGTGCTGGACCTGCTGCGCACAGCAGAACGCCGGGACAGGCCCGGCGTTCGCGTATGTCATTCGTGCTGGCAACCTGGCTTCAGCTGTCGCTTCCCAGCTGGGTCAGTTCGCGGGCCAGTTCGGCATGGCGTCGCTGGCGGCCCATCTCGCGCATGATGCGGATGTCCTCATGGCGCAGCGGACGGCGTGCGACCACGCGCCGCTTGTAGTCGAGGATGTCCGGGTAAATGCGCGCGAACTCCAGCGCTTCCTGGACCTGTTCGACCGAATCGCTTTCCGAGGTCACCGGTTCGCGACTGGAGAACGCGGTCACCCAGCGCGAGAAGCCGGCCTTCTGGTCGAAGACCTGGGCGATCAGCCACAGCACGAACAGCATGGCCACCCAGATCAGCAGCACCAGGACGATCTTGGGAAAGCTGGGGTTGTAGCTGTGTTCCCACAGGTTGTCGGCAATGATCGCCAGCGCCGTCAGCGAGGCGCCCAGCCACACCATCACCGAACCAGCCAGCCACTGGCCCTTGGCCACGTCCAGCAGATGGATCTCGTGTTCGATGCCGCGGTCGGTCTTGCTCAGCCAGTACGCCGCCTGCTGGTCCAACGGCTTGCGGTGAAGCTCGTTGTCGGCGATCAGCAGGTTCAAGCCCTTGAACAGGTCACTCATGTCCGGATCCTCGCAGTGGCTGGGAGGGCGGTGGCCGCGTGGGGTCTCCGCTTGCCGGCAGCATAAGCCTACGGATCGGCAATATTCCGTGAGACATAGGTCGAAGAGGAATCACGCGCAGATGGCCGTGAATGCTGCGTTGCAGCGTTCTTCACATCACGGTAAGTCAGCCGAGACGAAAGTCGAAGGTGCCTCCATCCCCCACGGAAGCTCCCCCATGAAGATCCAGACCGAACGGCGTGAAGACGCCGCGTGCATCATCGTCAGCATCGATCGCGAACGCGCTTTCTGGAAGAGCCATTACCGCGAGTTGCCTTGCCACCAGGCCGCGGACGGGTTCGACGCCTGCTGGCCGCTGCTGGTGCGCGCCTATCACATCTATCTGCACCATCCGCATGCCGGCCGGGATGTTGGCGCGGTGATGTACGCCAATTCACCCGAGATCGTCGCCCAGTCGCTGGAATCGACCATCGCCGGCCGGATCTTCGGCAGGGTGATGGACCGGATTCACCAAGCCACGACCCGGCTGGAATATCCGCACGCCGTGCAGGCCTGAGGCCTTGCGGCCGGACGGTGTGTCACCGTGCGGCGCGGGACGTGGATCGGCACCCATTCCGGATGCGGGCGCTGGGGCGCTGCAAGGTGTGACGCTCAACGCGTCTTTCCTTGCCCTTAACTTCAAATTCACGTAATTCTCGACGGGGGCGCTACAACTGCGCTGCAAGCCTTGAGTGCCGGGGAACATCCCGGCTCACCGGGTTCAACTCTGGAAACGCATGAGCTATCAGCCTGACGACAACGACCGCGCAATCCTCATCGATATCGATCGTGAGCGTGAATACTGGCGACAACGCTACGAACACATGCCGCGCGCCTCGCAGCATCGCTCGTTCGAGCTCTACTGGCCGGCACTGTCCAGTGCCTACGACGTGTACCTCAACCATCCGCATACCGACGAGGACACCGGCTCGGCGTTGTATGCCAATTTGCAGGCGGTGCGTTCGCGCGGGCTGACCCTGGAGGAGGCCCGCGCGGTCTATGCCGAGGTCTGGCAGCGCATCAAGGGTTGATGCCTGCGGAGCCAGGCGTTCTTCGGTCCTGGAGAAGGCGCCCATCGGGCGCTTTCCTGTTTCCGGGCCGGTTCCCGGCCGAACCCGCCCTGTTGCGAAGCGGTGTCTGCCGCTGCCTTCGGGGATCGCCAACCTGCCGGTACGATGGCGGCATGTCGATGCTGCGTACCCTGGTCCGGCCCGCCACGCAGCCCATCCGTCGCTGGGTGCTGGGCGCCTTCCCGTGTGGGCAATCCGGCCTGGATTACGACCATCCGGCCGGCGATGCGGGGCTGTTCGGCCCCGATAGCGTGACCTGGCGCATCCATGCTGACTTCCCGGGCATGCTGTCCGGCGGACTGTCGTCGTTGATGCTGCAGGCCCTGCATCCGCGCGCGCTGGCCGGGGTCCATGACCACTCCAATTTCCGTGGCGACCTGGTCGGAAGGCTGCGTAGGACGACGGCCTTCGTCGCCGGCACCACCTACGCTTCGACCGGGCAGGCACGGCAACTGATCGAGCGGGTGCGTGGTATCCATCACCACGTCCGTGGCAGCACCGCCGACGGCCAGCCCTATGCCGCCGATGATCCAGACCTGCTGACCTGGGTGCACGTGACCGAGGCCCATGGTTTCCTGCAGGGCTACCGCATGTACTGCCGGTCTGTGCCCGATGCGATGGCCGACTGCTATTACGACGAGGTGCGCCGGGTGGCCGAAGCCCTCGGTGCCAAGGATGTGCCGGCCTCGCAGGCGCAGGTCCGCGACTACTTCGCCACCATGCAGCCGCAGCTGCGATTCGATGAGCGCTCGCGCGAAGTGATGGAAGTCCTGGCCCGGATCGCGCTGCCGGTGCCGGTCGCGGGGATCTCGCGCGACCTGTTCCTGGGGGCCGCGGTGGCGCTGCTGCCGGACTGGGCCTTGCCGCTGCTCGCCATCGGCAGGGGACAACGGGCACGGGCCGCGCTGGCGTCGACCACCTTGCGCGGGATGGCGCCGCTGTTCCGTGCCGCGCTCACCGACGGTGTATCCGCACGGGCCTGCGCGCGCATGGACGTGTCCACGACCACGCTGCACCACTGGCCGTGAGCCCAGCATCTGTGGCGGCGCGCGTCCGCCGAGCGCTGCGGGCCCCGACTGTCTGCCGCTCCCATCATCAACGGCGTATGCTCCGGCAGGTTGCCTTGCTCCGGGGAGCGGAACATGGCGGCGGCCGGGCTTCCTGTTGATCGGGAAGCGGGGGGAATCCATCCAAGTGCGCACCAACATGGATCGTCTCGATTCACGCCATCGTCCATTCCGTTCGGTCGTGCAGGCCCGGACAGTGCTGCGCTTCGGCCTGCTGCTGGCTGTGGCGCTTGCCGTGGGAATGGGCTACTGGGTGATCAGCGACCGGCGCAACCGGCTGGAGGGCGCCGAGCGCCAGAGCCAGGCCTTGGTGGCAGGCATGGAGCGCGTGCTCATCCTGGAGCTGCGTAACATCGAACGGGCCATGCGCGGCATCGCCAGCGACGCGGCCCAGCTCATGAACGCCGTGCCTGGCCAGGCACCGGCACTGATCAGTGAGTCCATCGCCGGCGTGGTGGAACGCCATCACGAGATCCACAGCATCGTGCTGGTCGACGGGAAGGGCGCGGCCCTGACCCGCGGCCAGGGCGATGCGGGTTTTTCCCGATGGATCGACAGCGCGGCCCATGGCCAGGGCAGCGCGCTGCGCTTCGGCCCGCCGGTTGAAGTGGAAGGTGGGCGCTGGGTGCTGCCGATCGCCTTGCCGATGCCCGATGGCGGCAACGTTCCCCCGCGCTGGCTGCTGACTCGCCTGTACACCGATGAGCTGCAGACCATGGTCGATGGCCTGGATGCCGGTCGCGACGGCGTGGCCAGCATCGTCGGTCCAGGGGACGTGGTCCTGGCCCGCAGCCTGCTGCGCCAGCCCGGCATCATCGGTCGCCATGTGGCAGGCCCGTCGCCGATGGCGCTGAGCGGTGACACCTCGCGGATCACCGAACACACCAGCCAAATCGACGGCCTGCGCCGGATCGTGGCGGTGCGCGGGCTGAAGCCCTATCCGCTCCAGGTTTGGGCAGGCCTCTCCAAGCGCGAGGTGCTGGCGCCGTGGGTCGCGATCCTGGTCGTGGCGGTGCTGTTGTACCTGCTGTACTGGGGAGGGTTGTTGCTGATGCTGCGTGCGGTCCGCCGCGTCGACAGCGACCAGCGCGAGATGCTGCATCAGCTCCAGCGCAACAGCGAACACCTGCGGTTGGCCCAGCACACCGGCAAGGTGGGCGCCTGGGCGCTGGAGCATGGAAGCGGTGAGCTGGCCTGGGGCGGCGACATCAGCCGCATGTTCGGCCTGGGCGGCGAGGAGACCGCTTCATTGCGGACCCTTGGCCGCCATGTGCACGCCCAGGACCGCGGCATGCTGCGTCGCCGCTTTGTCAGCGCCTGGCGCAGCCACAGCGCGTTCTCCAGCGAGTTCCGGCTGGTGGCCGACGATGGCACCGAGCGTTGGGTGGTGGCCCGTGGTGGCGTGGTCCAGGACGAGTCGGGCATCCCGCGCATGACCGGCACGTTGGTGGACATCAGCGAGCGCATGGAGGCGATGTCGCGCGTCACCGATGCCGAGCGTCAGTTCCGGCTGATCTTCGACCGCAATCCGCTGCCGTTCTGGGTGCATGACGCGCGCACGCAACGGTTCCTGGAAGTCAATCGCGCCGCGTCGCTGCAGTACGGCTTCAGCCGCGAACAATTCCTGACCATGCAGCTGCGCGACATCTGTCCGGGCGGCCTGCCCGATACCGGAGGGTCGATGCAGGGCACGGTGACCGGCTTCGAAAGCGCGCACGTGTCGCAGCACCGGCGCAAGGATGGTTCGACCCTGCAGGCGCGCATCCATGGCAGCGAGATCCGTTTCGGTGGGCAGGATGCGTGGCTGGTGCTGGCCGAGGATGTCTCGGAACGGATCGAGTACGAAAAGGAGTTGGCCTACCGTGCCCGCCACGACCAGACCACCGGCCTGATCAACGTGCAGACGCTGGGAGATCGCCTGGACCAGGGCCAGGCGCCCGGCTACCAGGTGGTTTACCTGCAGCTGCGCGGATTGCAGCCGATCCGGGATTCGCTGGGCCGGGAGGCCGCCGACAACGTGTTGCGGACCCTGGCCGGGCGCCTGCAGCAATGGGCGGACGACTTCGGCCTGGCTGCGCACCAGCCGGATGAGGATTTCGTGCTGGCGATCCTGCACCCGCAGCGGTCGGCGGCCGCGATTGAAGCGGCGATCGAAGCGGTGCGCGAGCCCATTGGCGACAGCGATGGGTCCATGCAGCGTCTGGACGCGCGCTTCGGCCTGGCCGAGGACGACGGTAGCGGCCATCGCGCCGAGCGCATCATCGGCAATGCCGCACTGGCCGCGCATGCCCTGGAATCGGCTGCGTTCGAGATCTCGCGCTACGACGGCGCCCTGGCCCGCCGCTATAGCGACCGCCTGCGCCTGGCCGCGCGCCTGCGCACGGCGATCGAGCAGAACGAATTCGAGCTGCACTTCCAGCCCATCGTGCGGGTGGCCGATGGCGGCGTGGCCGCGCTGGAAGCCCTGGTGCGCTGGCCGCAGGCCGATGGCAGCAACATCCCGCCCAGTGATTTCATCCCGCTGTGCGAGGACACCGGCCTGATCGTGCCATTGGGCAACTGGGTCCTGCGCCGCGCCGCGCAGGCGCAGGCCTGGCTGCAGCGCCAGGGCTGTGGCGACCTGCCAGTGGCGGTCAACGTCTCCGCGGTGCAGATGCTGCAGGTTGATCTCCCCCGCGAACTGGAAGCGGCCTGCACCCAGGCCGGCATCTCGCCGGGTGCGCTGCACATGGAGCTGACCGAGACGGTGGTGATGAACCGGCCAGAGCAGGGCAAGGCCACCATGCAGCGCCTGCGCGATGCCGGGGTGAGCATTTCGCTGGACGATTTCGGCACTGGTTTCTCGTCGATGTCCTACCTGCGCCACCTGCCGCTGAGCTCGATCAAGCTGGACCGCACCTTCGTCTGCGACGTGGACCGTGATGAACGCAACGCCAGCATCTGTCGCGCGCTGCTGCAGCTGGGCCACAGCCTGGGCCTGGTGATGATTGCCGAAGGCGTCGAACGCCCGGAAGAACTGGAGTGGCTGCGCCGCTACGGTTGCGACCAGGTGCAGGGCTTCCTGCTGGGGCGTCCACAGCCGCTGGAACTGGCCCTGCAGCGCGTCCAGGGCGTGGCACTGCTTTGAAGTGACGCTGGGCTTGATCCTGCGTCAGCGTTGCTGGGTGGGGTCGCGTTGCAGCGGTGGCTGGTCCTGCGCCGGGCTGACGGCCAGCCGATGTGCCTCCTGCAGCTGCTGCAGGCGTGCAAAGGACTGCTGCACGGTCAGCGCGACGGCCTCCTCGGTGCGCATGTGGGCGCGTAGCTGCGCAGGATCGCCCAGCGCGCCCTGCACGACGAAGACATGTTCGCCACGGCCCACGTGCGGGCCGTCTTCCGACAGCAGCACGTGGTCCACGCGCGACAATCCGTGCTCATGCGCCAGCACCGCCAGGCCTGCACTCAGTCGTTCGCTGCTGGCGTCGAATGGCCGGCCAAGCTGGGCTTCCAGCTGGCGGACGCCGGCCTCGCACTGGCGGTACAGCGGATCGTCGGGGGGCGTGCTTCCGGACGGGGATGCGGCCGGGGTGTCGGGCGTCATGCGAAAGGTCTCCAGTCGTGCGGGAGGTTCCTTCCACCCTGATCGTGCATCCGTGCAGGTCATCGTGCGCCAGTAGCAGCTGGCAATGCGCGCCAGCCTGCACGATGCGATGTTGGCGCGGCGTCGGCAGGCTCAGCCGTGCGGGATCAAGCGCTTCATGCCGGGCGGATCAGCCGGGCCGGCGCACCAGTTCCAGCGACCCGGGGTGTGCGCCCACGCGCTCGCGTACCAGGCCCATGTCGCGCACCGGGCGCACTTCGATGCAGCCCACCGCGGCCCACGGGAAGGTGCGGGCGATCGCCTCGGCTTCATCCAGGCTGGCCGCTTCGATCAGGTTGAAGCCGGCCAGCAGCTCCTTGGTTTCGGCGAACGGGCCATCGACCACGCTGGTCCTGCCGGCACGCACGCGGATCGAACGCGCGCTCGCTGCCGCTTCCAGCTGTTGCGAACCCAGCAGCACGCCGTCGCGCTTGAGCTGATCGGCATGCTCGAAACAGCCGCGCATCAGGTGGTCGTATTCACCCGGCGGCAGGGCGTCGAGCAACGCTGGATCGGTGTGGATCAGCATCAGGAACTGCATGGTGGCTCCAGCAAGGCGGCGTCGGTCTGGGCCGCATGATGCCCCAGTGCTGGTCCGATGCCTTGACACGGTGCGGAACGACGCCAGCCCCGGGCCGGGCCAGGGCAACGCCGAAAATTTCCTTGGCGGCCGTGTCGATCCGCGCCCCACCGGTTCGTCGTGGTCACACAAGCCGCTGAAGATCCGCTTCTGCGGCCGCGTGCCAACCGGGAGTCCTACGATGAAAGTGATGGTGATCGTCAAGGCCAGTGCCGAGTCCGAAGCCGGCGTCATGCCGTCGACCGAGCTGCTGGCCGCCATGGGCCGTTACAACGAAGACCTGGTCAATGCCGGGGTGATGCTGGCCGGCGAAGGCCTGCATCCGTCCAGCCGCGGCGCGCGCGTGCGCTTTGAAGGCCAGGCGCGCAGCGTGATCGACGGACCATTCGCCGAAACCAGCGAGCTGATCGCCGGCTTCTGGCTATGGCAGGTGCGTTCGCTGGACGAAGCCATCGAATGGCTCAAGCGCGCGCCCTTCGACGGCGGTACCGAAATCGAACTGCGTCCGATCTTCGAGATGGAAGACTTCGGCCAGGCCATGACGCCAGCGCTGCGCGAACAGGAAACGCGCCTGCGCGAACGCACCCGTCACCACCCCTGATCCACCCACAGGAGCACGCACATGCACGTCTCACCGTACCTGTTCTTCAACGGCAACTGCCGCGAGGCGATGGCCTTCTACGCCAGCACGCTGGGCGGCGAGGTGGTTGCGCTGTTCACTGCCGGCGAAGCGCCACCCGACGCGAAGATGCCGGGCATGCCCGACGATAGCGTGATGCATGCGATGGTCGTGGCCGGCGGGGTCACCCTGATGGCGTCCGATGCCTGTCCGCCGCAGGACTACACGCCGCCACACGGCATGACGGTCAGCCTGCACCCGGACAGCCTGGCGGAAGCTGAAAGGATCTATGCCGCGCTGGCCGAAGGCGCGCAGGTGCAGATGCCGCTGGGCCCGACCTTCTGGGCCAAGGGCTTCGCCATGCTGACCGACCGCTACGGCACGCCGTGGATGATCAATGTCGAAGCCGATCCGGCCTGACGACGAGGCCTTCCACTTACAGGCACCCGCTCGATTTCCGGTGATTTGGAGCCGGCACTCCCGAACCAATCCCACAGCACAGGAGCATTCCCATGGCCTACGTCGATGGCTACGTTCTTCCCGTTCCGCAGGACAAGCTGGCGGCCTACCGTGCGCTGTCGCGCAAGGCCGGCAAGATCTGGATGGAGCATGGCGCGCTGGAATATCTCGAGGCCGTCTCCGATGACGTCAAACCCGGCAAGACCACCTCGTTCCCGCAAGCGGTGAAACTGAAAGCTGATGAAGTGGTGGTCTTCGCCTTCATCAAGTACAAGTCGCGCGCGCACCGCGACAAGGTCAACAGGCTGGCGATGAACGACCCGCGCCTGGCCTGCACGCCGGACAACATGCCCTTCGATGGAAAGCGCATGTTCTGGGGCGGCTTCAAGTCCATCGTCAGCCTGTAACCAAGGGAGCTTCGACATGAAACTGGTGGTGAGCATGTTCGTCACGCTCGATGGCGTGGCCCAGGCGCCGGGTGGCCCGGACGAAGACCGCAGCGGCGGCTTCGAACACGGTGGCTGGTCGGTGCCGCACTGGGATCAGGCCATGGTCGATGTGCAGATCGCATGGGTCGATACGCTGGATGCGCTGCTGCTGGGGCGCGGCACCTGGGAGATCTTCGCCGCGCACTGGCCGCAGGCCGGCGATGACGATCCGATCGCAGTGCGTTTCAACGAGGTGCCCAAGCACGTGGCCTCGCATGCGCCGCTGGGCATGACCTGGGAGGGCAGCACGCGGCTCGGCGACGACGTTCCTGCAGCGGTGGCTGCCCTGAAGCATCGGCCGGGCAACCAGTTACAGGTGCATGGCAGTCCAGGCCTGGTGCAGACGCTGCTCCGGCATGGATTGGTGGATGAGCTGCGGCTATGGACCTTTCCCGTCGTACTGGGGCAGGGCAAGCGCCTGTTCGAACGCGGGACCGTGCCGGCCGGGTTGAAGCTGCTGGACACGCTGGCCTTCGACACTGGCGTGGTCTTCCAGCATTACGCCATGGGGGCGCCGGTGAGCTACGGTTCCTTCATGCGGGACAACCCGCCGCCGGAGGAACTGCAGCGTCGATTGGGGATCGATGCGCCACCTGCACCGCACGCCGACCGTGGCGGCCCGCGCTAGCCATGTTGCAGCGCAGTTGTCTTTGCCATGTGCTGGTGGTCTGATCGCGCCCCATGGCCGCAGACGTCCGCCGCACCATCGATACGCTCTGGCGCATGGAATCGCCCAAGGTGATCGCCGTGCTCACCCGCATGCTGCGCGACGTGGACCTGGCCGAAGAACTGGCCCAGGACGCGCTGGTCTCGGCACTGGAGCACTGGCCGCGCGACGGCCTGCCCGACAATCCGGCTGCCTGGCTGACCGCCACCGCCAAGCGTCGCGCCATCGACCGCCTGCGCCAGCAGCAGCTGCACCAGCGCAAGCACGTCGAGATCGCCTACGAACTGGAGGGACAGACCGTGCCTGGCCCTGACAGCGATGCGCAGCTGGACGATGCCATCGGCGACGACCTGCTGCGGCTGGTGTTCATCGCCTGCCATCTGGTACTGCCGGCCGAATCGCGCGTGGCCCTGACCCTGCGCCTGTTGGGTGGGTTGTCCACCGACGAGATCGCGCGTGCCTTCCTGCAGCCCGAAGCCACCGTGGCCCAGCGCATCGTCCGCGCCAAGCGCACGTTGGCCAAGCAGCAGGTGGCCTACGAGTCGCCGCGCCGCGAAGCACTGCCCGAGCGCCTGGATGCCGTGCTGGAAGTGATCTACCTGATCTTCAACGAAGGCTATTCGGCCACCGCCGGCGAAGATTGGATGCGTCCGGCCCTGTGCACCGAAGCCCTGCGCCTGGGGCGCGTGCTGGCCGGGCTGATGCCGCTGGAGCCGGAAGTGTTTGGCCTGCTCGCGCTGATGGAACTACAGGCCTCGCGCACCGCTGCACGGACAGCGCCCGATGGCAGTCCGATCCTGCTCGAAGCCCAGCAGCGCGCACGCTGGGACCGGCTGCAGATCGCGCGCGGGCTGGCAGCGCTGGAGCGTGCCGTGCGACTCGGCGGAGCCAACGCACCGTACGCACTGCAGGCCGCCATTGCCGCCTGCCACGCGCGCGCCGTGCGCAGCGAAGACACCGACTGGTCGCGCATCACCGCGCTGTACGGTGTACTGGCGCAGGCCATGCCCTCGCCGGTGGTCCAGCTCAATCGCGCGGTCGCACTGGGCCGCGCCGAAGGCGCGCAAGCCGGACTGGCGCTGGCCGATACGCTGCTGACCGAACCCGCGTTGCGTGATTACCCCGCGCTGCCGGCGGTGCGCGGCGACCTGCTGCAGCGACTGGGCCGCCTGGATGAAGCCCGCGTCTGTTTCGAACACGCCGCCGCCCTGACCCGCAACGCGCGCGAAGCCGCGCAGATGCAGGCGCGCGCCAAAGCCTGCGCAAGCGCCGGGCTTGCATGAGCAGGCTCAATTCAAATGCCCTTCTGACCAACGGTGAACACCTCGGTCAAGATGGAAGTGGCAGCTATCGACCCATAGCGGTCTTACAGGCAGCGTGGCAAGGACTTCCCTAGCGATGTCTCGGCCGAAGCAGTGGAATGGTTAACCGCTTCGTGTAAATAATAAAGAAGGACATTTCAAGGAGCGAATGGTGAGAGCATTGCGTGTTTTGTGTGTGTGCCTGATGTTGCCAATCTTTGCTGCCTGCTCGCAGTCTGATGCGCCACGGCCGCAAAGTGTCCCCGCCAAGGTCGCCGCACAACCTGTGTCTGACGAGCCGGTGAAGACGAGCGTGCTGGCGCCAGCGACCAAGGATGCGGCGGTGGCAGAGGCGGAGATTCCCAACACCAACAAGATCATCCCCCTTCGTGGTCCTGCGCCAGTGGCTGGCAACGACTATGTGAGCATCCCGGATGGTCAGCCATTCGAGCCGGCTGATGGGAAGATCGAAGTCGTTGAGTTCTTCAACTACATCTGCCCGTTCTGCGCCACCTACAGTCCGATGTTCCACGACTGGAAGACTAGGCTGCCTGCTGACGTCCGAATCACTTATGTGCCTGCGGATTTCAGGCCCGACTTCGCGGTCTACGCCCGCGCTTATTACGCTGCTGACGTGCTAGGTATTGCTCAAAAGAGCCACGATGCCGTCTACAAGGCTGTGCACACCGATGGCACGTTGCCAGGTGAGGGTCAGCCGATTGATGAGAACAAGATTTCGCAGTTTTATAGCCAGTATGGCGTCACCGCTGAGCAATTCAGCTCGACCATGAAAAGCTTCGGGGTGAGTGCGCGCATGCAGAAGGGACGGCAATTCGCCATGCACGGCTCGATCAATCAGACGCCGTCAATCGTGGTTGATGGAAAGTATCTGGTCAAAGGAAAGAGCTGGGAGGACTCGCTCCGAATTGCAGACCACCTGATTGCACAAGAGCGCTCTTCTCAGAGTGCCAATTGAAGGTGTCAATGAAAGCCGCTGGTGAACTCCTCGGCCTTTTGCTCAACGGAGTCGCCAAAGTCGAGTGGTCTGGTGAGATCCAAAGGCATCGGTCAGAGTTTCACTGAATGTCCTCTACTGGCCGGTAGCAGAAATCAGCTATTCGCTTCGAGCCTGTATGAGTCTGAGCAACGCACGTAGCGCTTCCGGTAGCTGCCGACGGCTTGGATAGTAGAGGTGGAAGGCGGGTCCCATGGACGACCACGCGGGCAGCACGCGCACCAGACTCCCGTCAGCGAGTTGCCTGGTGACGCGCTGTTCAAGACAGTAGGCGACGCCACCACCGGTTTCGGCCAGCTCGATGGTCATGACGGTCTCGTTGACCACCATCACCCAGTCCACCGCGACCACGTCTGCTTCGTCACCCCTTTCGAGTTCCCAGCGATAGATCTGCCCGTTGCCCATGCGGATGCCGATGCACTTGTGTTCGGCAAGATCACTCGGTGTCTCAAGCCGTGGCGCGCTTTGCAGGTAGGCCGGCGAGGCCACTGCGATCCAGCGCAGCTCAGGGCCGAGCGGAATGGCGATCATGTCCTCAGGCACCAGGCCGCCATACCTGATTCCCGCATCGAAGCCTTCGTTGACGATATCGACCACCCTATCCTGGACCATCACCTCCGTCCTGACGTCTGGATAGGTGTTGGAGTACTCGGCCAGGATGGGCGCCAGCACAAGACGCGCGGCATCGCTGAACACGTTGAGGCGCAGCTGGCCCGCCGGCCTGTCGCGATAGCGATTGAGTTGCTCCAGTCCGAGCTCGATCTCGTTGAATCCGGTGTCCAGGCGCGCGAGCAATTCGACGCCCGCCGGGGTCAAGGTGACAGCACGGTTGGTCCGATTAAAGAGACGAACACCCTGGCGTGCTTCCAGGCCTCGCATGGCGTGACTGAGTGCCGAAGGCGACACGTCCAGTAGGGCCGCGGCCTTTCGGAACCCGCCTGACTCGGCGATCTGCCGGAACATGTTGAGATCGCCCAGATCACCCCGGGTGAGCCTTCCCATCTTGATGTCCTCGTGGTGGCACAGCTCGCGATGCTGTCTGGCCCTCACCTGTGTGGTGAAAGCTCCTCAACCCAAGGTAATGCCTTGATCGGCAAGGCGGCGGGTTCTTCGTGGTGAATTCTATCGAACGCGGCGTTCGTTCTGGCTAACCCTATTCGGGAGCCAAGCTTCCCATCATGGCGGCACCGCGGGATCGAGAGATCGCCGCTGATGGCTTAGAAAGCGAGGACATCCCCATGCAACATTCATCTGCCGCCGATCGCAGCGGCCATGTGCTCGTCGCCCAGGTGGTGCTCGGTCTTGGGGGACTTTTCCTGGGGACTGCCGAGTTCGCCGCGATGGGGCTGCTGCCGGAGATGGCAGCAAGCTACAAGGTCGACGTGCCGACAGCAGGGCACTTGATCAGTGCTTATGCGATCGGCGTGGTCTTGGGTGCGCCGCTGCTGGCGATCCTGACCGCCCGCATGGAGCGTCGCAAACTCCTGATGGGGCTGGCGGTCTTGATCCTCGCGGGCAACGCGCTTTCTGCGTGCGCCGACAACTTCGCGATCGCGGCCCTCGCGCGCTTCATCTCCGGCCTGCCGCATGGCGCTTACTACGGCACGGCGGGTCTGGTTGCGGCGTCGATGGTGCCCAAGGACAAACGGACCCAGGCGATCGGCCGGGTGATGCTCGGCCTGGCCGCGGCCAACCTGGTTGGGGTGCCGCTAGTGACGTGGATGGGCCAGGCCTTTGGCTGGCAGTCGGCCTTCGGGCTGGTGGCTGCCGGCGGGCTGCTGTTGCTCATCCTGCTTCCCTTGACGGTGCCCCAACTCGAAGCCCAGCGGGATGCCTCGCCACGCAATGAGTTCTCCGCGTTCGGTTCACTGCAGGTCTGGCTGACCCTGGCGACCGCGGCGATTGGCTTTGGCGGCATGTTCGCGGTCTACAGCTACATCACGCCGACGCTGACCGAGGTGACGGGCGTCAACCCCGCCGAAGTTCCCTGGTTCCTCGCGCTGTGGGGCCTGGGCATGGTGGTCGGCAATACGGCCGGCGGCTGGCTGGCGGACAGGTCGCTCAACGGCGCCATCGTGGTCTTCATGATCTGGAACGTGGTCTTCCTAACGCTCTTTTCGGTGGCAGCACACTCCGCAGCGATAGCTGCGGTGGTGTTGTTCCTGATCGGAGTTGGATTCGCCCTGGTCCCGGCGCTGCAGGCCAAGCTGATGGACAGCGCGCCCAAGGCGCAGTCGCTGGCCTCGGCGATGAACCACTCGGCCTTCAACACGTCCAACGCAATCGGCGCGTGGACCGGTGGCCTGTCGATCTCGTGGGGCTTTGGCTGGGCGTCAACCGGCGTGATTGGCGGAATCCTGGCTGTGGGCGGCCTCGCGATCTTCGTGGTGGCGCTTTCCATCGCTAAACGAGAGCAGCGCTGAGCGCCCGATGTCGAATCGCATGAAGAAAGTGCTTGGCGCTGGCAGAGCCGCAGTCGCCACCTGCGCCGAGTAAGCGGCGCGCATGTGTATCGGTCCAACCGACACAAAGCCCAATCCATGGATGTGGGGTTTGCGCAGTTCTGGTGAGCAACTGGGAAACCGGTCCCGCTGGCATCCGGGCCAAGCGGCGCGTTTTGCAGCCGAGACAAAACTTTGATCGTGAAGGAAGCAGAGAACGACATGACCACACGAATGAACCAGATCATCGCGCCGGGCAAGGTCGCCGTGATCACAGGGGCTGCCAAGGGTATCGGCACGGGCGTTGCGCGCGAGCTCGGGGCTCGGGGGATGCGACTGGCGTTGCTGGATATCGATGGCGACGCGCTGGAAGGAGTCGCCGGCGAACTTGGCAAGGACGTGCTGGTCTTCCCGGCGGATGCGGCCAACCTTGATGCGCTCTTCCGGTTCAAAAATCAGATCCAGGCACGCCTCGGCAACGTGCATCTGCTGGTGAACAACGTCGGGATGACGAAGCACGGCGGTCCGTGGGATGCGCCCGAGGGGTGGCAGGACACGATGACTACGAACTTCACTGCAGTGCTGGCCGGGCAGCATGTGTTCGTCCCCGACATGATCGCCAGCGGTCAGCCTGGCGCGATCGTGAATCTGGGGTCCAAGGAAGGCATCACCACGCCGCCAGGCAATGCGGCCTATTCGGTGGCCAAGGCAGGCGTCAAAGTGCTCACCGAGCAGCTGGCCCACGATCTTCTGACCGTCACCCAAGGGCGCTTGTCGGCCCACCTGTTCGTCCCGGGCTACACCTGGACCCCGATGAACTTTCCCGACACCGACTTTTCCAGGGACATCAAGCCCGAAGCGCCTTGGAGCGTCGAGCAATTGGTTGACTACTTCATGGCGCGCCTGATGAACGAAGACTTCTACATCCTCTGTCCGGATAACGAGGTCACCTCGGAGATGGATGCCAAGCGGATCAGGTGGGCGATGGATGACATGATCCAGAATCGACCAGCATTGTCGCGATGGCATCCGAACTGGAAGTCACGCTTTGCTGAGTGGATGAAAAAGTAGGCTCTGCAGTTGCCTATAGAAGCGATGGCTGCTGTTGGCCGGGAGCGGCCGCGGGTGGGTATGTCGCATCCGATCTGAGGCCGGCGGTAGTCGTTACGGGTGCCAGCCTCACGGTCGAACTAAATCTGCCCCATGCCGCCGTCGACGAATAGCTCCGTCCCTGTGATGAAGCTTGCTTCGTCACTGAGCAGGAACAGCGCTGCCGACGCAACTTCTTCTGGCTTTGCCATGCGACCCAGGAGAATCGGTGCGACGATCGATGCGCGAACTTCATCCGGCACGCGCGCCATCATCTCGGTATCCGTCGGGCCTGGGGCAACGACATTGATTCGAATGCGACGCGGAGCAAGTTCCGCCGCCCAAGTGCGTGCATAAGAGCGCAGGGCTGCCTTGGTCGCAGCGTAGGTTCCATAGTTGGCAATACCGATGGAACTGGCGACTGAGCCCATCAGTACAACTGACGCGCCATCTCTCAAGGTGCCGAGGGCTGCCTGCAGGCCGAACAGCGTGCCTCGAACATTGACCGAAAAATGCCGGTCGAAGTGATCCTGGCTCACATCGCCCAGCGATGCGGGCTCGCTGATGCCGGCGTTCAAGACTAAGGCGTCGATATGCCCGCAGCGCTCTCGGACGTCGGTCATCACGCGACGGAGGTCTTCGGGTGCACTTGCGTCTGCCGCCAAGCCATAAACGCCATGGCCAATCGCCGAAACTGCAGCCTCCACCTGGTCGTGAGCACGACCTGTGATGAACACGGCCGCCCCTTCTGTGGCTAGGCGCGTTGCAACAGCCAAGCCAATGCCCTTTGCGCCGCCAACTACCAGCGCGACCTTATCTGCCATCTGATTCATTGTAGAAGTGTGCCCAGGAAGAGAAGGGCGATAAGATATACGCAGTAAATTTGATATCAAGAACGCACTATGGCTAGCCTAGATGTACACGGGGATATCGAGCTGGCGGCGCAGTCGGTCAGGGTGCTGTCCCAGATGGCTCAGATTCGACCCGTCCTCGACAAGATCGCGGATAAGTGGACGATCTTGATCTTGTGCGTGATCTGCCCAAAGCCTTCTCGCTTTAATGAGATCAAGCGTCGACTGGATGGGATTACCCACAAAGCGCTTGCCGATGCGTTGAAGCGGCTAGAACGCAACGGTCTGGTGACAAGAACGGTGCTGCCTACCGCGCCCATTGGCGTTGAGTACGCGATCACGCCTCTTGGACATGCCTTGAGGGAGCCGTTCGAAGCCTTGTGCAAATGGGCGTTCGAACATGGGAACGAAATTGATACCGCTGTCGCGCGTTACGACAGGCAGAAGGAGCCAGTCTAGCCACGCATGCGGAAAGCGAATTAGTCGATTGAGATCGACACCGGTGTATGCCTGAGCTGAGGTCTGCTTCTTGGCCGATAGCTGTCGATTCCGAAGACGCCGTCGCCAGCATCGGTAAGCCGCCACCAAGGGTGGCCTTGCGCCCGCATGGCCATCTATCTCACGTGCATCGCTTGGCCGGAATAGAAGCGGACGCTGCGTCGCATCTGGGACGTTGCCGCTGGGCGCCGTCTCCCTCAGGCTACGCGCCTTGGCCTGCCGGGCGGCTGGTGGCCCGGTTTCCATCGAGGAGTGTCCGTGCGCGTTTTCTCTGTTCCTACTTTGTCCGTATTGCTGGCACTTGCGCTCGCCGTGGTGGCGCGTGCTCCGGCCGCAA
The DNA here is from genome assembly GCF_027498035.1 of Pseudoxanthomonas sp. NCBI lineage: Bacteria > Pseudomonadati > Pseudomonadota > Gammaproteobacteria > Lysobacterales > Lysobacteraceae > Pseudoxanthomonas > Pseudoxanthomonas sp. Next base: position 2,243,659 of record NZ_CP114978.1, on the reverse strand, counting down.
CGCCAGCGTTGCCGGCACCAGCACCGATGCCGGTGATCGTGGACAGCGATTTCGGCGGCGATATCGATGATGCGTTTGCGATGGCGCTGCTGCTGTCCTCACCGCAGTTCAAGCCGGTGCTGATCAGCGCCAGCTCCGGCGATGCGGTGCTGCGCGGCAAGCTGTTGAAGCAGTTCCTGGTGCGCACCGGCCATGCCGGCATTCCGTTGGTGGTCGGTCCGTCCACGCCTGACAGGAGCGGCATGTCGCAGGCCGACTGGCTGGCCGCATCCACCACGGCGCAGGCGCCGCTGCCAGAGGCGGCCCCGGCGATCATCGCCACGCTCAAGGCCGCGCCCGCGGGCAGCGTCACCCTGATTGCGCTCGGGCCGCTGACCACGATTGGCGCAGCCATCCAGTACGATCCGGCGGCCTTCAAGCGGCTCAAGCGCGTGGTGCTGATGTCGGGTTCGATCTACAAGGGCTATGGCCCGACCGCCGGCACCACCAAGGACACACCCAGTAAGGAAACCAACGCCGCCGGCGATCCGGCCGCGTTGCGCGCGCTGCTGGCCTCGGGCGTGCGGGTGGAACTGCTGCCGCTGGACGCGACCGAAGTCGCCCTGCCGGCCGAGCTGCAGGCGCGCCTGTTCGCGGCCGATACGGTCTACGCCACACCGCTGCGTGAGCTGTACGGCCTGTGGGCGCCGCGCAGCCCATGGGGCACGGTGCCGACGCTGTTCGATGTGGTGCCGGTGGCGCGCCTGCTGGACGCGGCGGTGTGCACGCCGAAGCCGCTGCGCATCGCGGTGGACGACGACGGCATGACCCGGCCGGTCGCAGGGACGCCCAATGCCGGTGTGTGCCTGGACGTGGACCGCGCGCGGGTCCTGGACGTGCTTGCCCGCCACGTGGCGCCGGCACCGTGACGCGCCCGTCCTGTGCCTGCTGCATCCTGTGCGCGCTGCCCGCGCAGCGCCCGACCTTCTGCTGTCCAAAGGAATCCGCATGACCCCGGCCATTTCCGTCAAAGGCCTGACCAAGACCTACGCCTCGGGTTTCCAGGCGCTCAAGGGCGTGGACCTGGAGATCCAGCGCGGCGAGATCTTCGCTCTGCTCGGCCCCAACGGCGCGGGCAAGACCACGCTGATCAGCATCCTGTGCGGGATCGTTCGCCCGGGCGAAGGCAGCGTGCACATCGAAGGTCATGACGTGGTGCGCGAGTACCGTGCCGCGCGCAGCCAGGTTGGACTGGTGCCGCAGGAACTGTCGACCGAAGCTTTCGAAACCGTGTGGGCAGCGGTGCGATTCTCGCGCGGATTGTTCGGCAAGCCGGCCGATCCAGCGCTGCTAGAACGCGTGCTGCGCGACCTGTCGCTGTGGGACAAGCGCGACGCCAAGATCATGACGCTGTCCGGCGGCATGAAGCGACGCGTGCTGATCGCCAAGGCGCTGGCGCACGAACCCAAGGTGCTGTTCCTGGACGAGCCCACCGCCGGGGTGGACGTGGAGCTGCGCCACGACATGTGGAACCTGGTGCGCGGCCTGCGCGAGCGCGGCACCACGGTCGTGCTGACCACCCACTACATCGAAGAGGCCGAGGAAATGGCCGACCGCATCGGCGTGATCACCGGCGGCAGGCTGGTACTGGTGGAAGACAAGACCACGCTGATGGCCAAGCTGGGCAAGAAGCAGCTGGCGCTGACCCTGCAGCAGCCGTTGCAGGCGGTGCCGGCCGAGCTGTCCGACCTGAGCCTGGAACTGCAGGCCGAAGGCAGCCAGCTGGTCTACACCTTCGACGTGCAGGCCGAGGAAACCGGCATCGCCGCGCTGCTCAAGCGGCTGGGCGAGCTGGGCATCGACTTCAAGGACCTGCATTCCTCGCAGTCCTCGCTGGAAGAGATCTTCGTCAACCTGGTGCGGGAGGCGCGCGCATGAACATCGGCCTGAACTGGCACGCGGTCGCGGCGATCTACCGTTTCGAAATGGCGCGCACCTTCCGCACCATCACCCAGTCGATCGCCTCGCCGGTGTTGTCGACCTCGCTGTATTTCGTGGTGTTCGGCGCGGCCATCGGCTCGCGCATGGGCAACGTGGAAGGCGTTTCGTACGGCGCCTTCATCATCCCGGGCCTGATCATGCTGTCGCTGCTCAACGAGAGCATTTCCAACGCCTCGTTCGGCATCTACATGCCGAAGTGGTCGGGCACCATCTACGAACTGCTGTCGGCGCCGGTGTCGTTCGTGGAGGTGGTGCTGGGCTACGTGGGCGCGGCGGCGAGCAAGTCGCTGATGCTGGGCTTGCTGATCCTGGTGACCGCGCGGCTGTTCGTGCCCTACGAAATCCAGCATCCGGTGTGGATGGTGGCGTTCCTGCTGCTGACCGCGCTGACGTTCTCGCTGTTCGGTTTCATCATCGGGCTGTGGGCAGATGACTTCCAGAAACTGCAGGTGATCCCGCTGATGGTGGTCACGCCGCTGACCTTCCTCGGCGGCGCGTTCTACTCGGTGTCGATGCTGCCGCCGGTGTGGCAGAAGATCACCCTGTTCAACCCGGTCGTGTACCTGATCAGCGGCTTCCGCTGGAGTTTCTTCGGGCTGGCCGATGTGGACGTGGGCGTGAGCCTGGCGGCGATCCTGGGCTTCCTGGTGCTGTGCCTGGTGGTGGTGTGGACGATCTTCCGCACCGGCTGGCGGATCCGCGGCTGATCCATCGGCGCCGCGGGGCGCTCAGTCCTCCAGGCGCAGGGCCTGCTGGATCTGTTCGAGCCGCTGGCCACGCGTTTCGACGCCCGCGCGCAGGAGCATGACCGCCGACATCGCCAACGGCACGGCGATCAGCACCGCCGACCAGGCCAGGTGCCCCATCAGGCCCAGCACGCCAAGTCCCGCGCCGAGGATGCCGCCAAATTTGGAACTGGCCGCGATCACCCCTGCACCGGTGGCGCGCAGATGCAGCGGATAGATTTCGGCGGCGTAGGGAATCAGCATGGCGATGACCCCGCTGATGGCCACCAGCAGCGCGGCGGTGCAGGCCATCGTCCAGGCCGCCGAGCGCACCTGCAACCAGGACATCGCGGCGAAGGCCAGCAGGGCCACGCAGGTCAGCGCGATGAACAGCACCAGCGCGCGCACGCTGCTCCAGCGGTGGTAAAGCCATACGACCACAGCGATGCCCGGCAGGGCCCACAGCGCCGAGCGCGCCAGCAGTGCGCTGGCCGCATGCGGATCGACGCCCAGTTCGACCAGGTTGGTGGGCAGCCACAGGACGAACCCGAAATTGGCCACGCCCCAGCCGGTCCCGCACAGCAGCAGCCCCCAGCTGATGCGCGCCTGGCGGCCCTGCAGCAGCTGGCGCAGGCCGGTGACCGGGTGGCGCTGGTCCAGCGCATCGCCCGCCCCCGCGGCGGGCGGGTCGACGGCGATGGCATTGGCGCGAGGGCCGGAAAACCGCTGCAGGACCGCGCGCGCCTGTTCGTGCAGGCCTGCGCCGGAAAGGAACCGCGGCGATTCGGGAATCCAGTGGTTGAGCAAGATGATGGCCGCGCCGGTCGGCAAGCCCAGCAGCCACAGGATGCGCCAGCTGAACATCGGTTCCAGCACGGCCGCAGCGCCGGAGGCCAGCAGGTAGCCGGCCGATGTCCCGACCCCGCCCAGTGCCACCAGCAGCCAGCCCCGGTGCGCGGCCGGCACGGTTTCGGCCATCAGCGTGAAGGCGATCGGCAGCAGTCCGCCGGCCGAGGCGCCCATGAGGAAGCACATCACCAGGTTCCAGCCAAAGCTGGGCATGGCGCCGCAAATGGCGGTGCCGATGAACATCAGCGCCGACAGCAGGATGGCGGCGCGGCGTCCAAGCACATCGCCCATCCGCCCCCAGACCACGGACCCGACGGTGGTGCCGGTCAACGCCACCAGGGCCAGCAGGCTGGCGCTGGCGTGGCTGATCGCATATTCGGCGCTCAGGCCGGGCATCACGAAGCCCAGGGTGGCCGGTTTCATCACGTCCACCGCCAGGGCCACCACCAGCGCCGCGACCAGGGCCCAGTGCGCGCGGTTGAGCGGCACGTCGTCGGTCACGTGGAAGCCGGGGATCGCTGGCGCCTGCGCGGCGGCCCGCCGTTCCCGCCGCGGCATCAGCCCGAAGGCCGAAAACCCAAGGCCCAGCGGGATCATGGCCATGCCGAACCACATCCCCGGGCTCATCCCCATGCCTGCCATCTGCCAATGCATGTAGCGGGACATCCACAGCATCGGCAGGTGTGCCGCGACGCCGGCCATCACCAGCAGGCAGCCCAGCCAGAACGCGGCCGGATGTCGAAATGTGATGCTGTTGCTGCCCATGGGCCGATGCATTCGCGTGGAAAAATGAAGCGTAGCAGGCACCTGGCAGAACGATGGCCGGTCCAGCACTGGACATGACGGCGCCCATCGCGTCTGCTGTCTTACCTCACCGGCCGAAAGGTCGCCGCTCGACTCCCCATGCACTCGATTGAAATCGTCCTGGCGATGCTGCTGGCCGTGGCCGCCAGCGGCTTCCTGGTCCGCGTCCTCCCGTTCTCATTGCCATTGCCGCTGGTACAGATCGGGCTGGGCGCGGTGATCTCCTTTTCCAACCGCGGCGTGGACCTGGACCCGGAACTGTTCTTCCTGCTGTTCCTGCCACCGCTGCTGTTCCTGGACGGTTGGCGCATCCCCAAGCAGGGCCTGTTCCGCGACAAGGGCGTGATCCTGGAGCTGGCGCTGGGCCTGGTGGTGTTCACGGTGCTTGGCGCGGGCTTCCTGATCCACTGGATGATTCCGGCCATGCCGCTGCCGGTGGCCTTCGCGCTGGCGGCGATCATCTCGCCGACCGATCCGGTAGCCGTGTCCTCGATTGCTTCGCGCGCGCCCATCCCCAAGCGCCTGTTGCACATCCTGGAAGGCGAGTCGCTGCTCAATGACGCCTCGGGCCTGGTCTGCTTCCAGTTCGCCGTGGCGGCGATGCTGACCGGCACCTTCTCGCTGGCCACCGCTTCGGTGACCTTCCTGTGGGTGGCGCTGGCCGGCTTCGCCTGCGGCATCGGCGTGACCTACGCGGTCAACATCCTGCAGCGCTGGATTGCGCGGCATTTCGGTGAGGAGGGTGGTTCGTCGATCCTGGTCAGCCTGCTGATCCCCTTCGCCGCCTACGTGCTGGCCGAAGTGGTACACGCCTCGGGCATCCTGGCCGCGGTCGCCGCCGGCATCACCATGAGTTACGTCGAGCTGTCCGGCCGTGCCGGCGCCAGCGTGCGCATCCAGCGCACGGCGGTGTGGGACATGGTCCAGTTCACCCTCAATGGCATCGTCTTCACCCTGCTGGGCGAGCAATTGCCGGGGATCCTGCGCAACGCGATGCGCAGCGTGGACGAATCCGGCCACCTGCAGCCCTGGTGGCTGGCGGTGTACGTGGGTGCGATCAGCCTGGGCCTGATGCTGCTGCGGTTCCTGTGGGTGTGGCTGTCGCTGCGCTGGAGCATCCTCAAGGCGCGCGCCCGTGGCGAAACCCGGGCCAGCCCCAACTGGCGGATCATCGTGGCCACCTCGCTGGCCGGCGTGCGCGGGGCGATCACCCTGGCCGGCGTGCTGACCCTGCCGCTGGCGCTGACCGACGGCAGTCCGTTCCCGGCACGCGACCTGGCGATCTTCCTGGCCGCGGCGGTGATCATGGTTTCGCTGCTGGTGGCGGCCATCGCGCTGCCCCGGCTGTTGAAGAACCTGCACGTGCCGGAGGAATCGGACGAGCAGCATGAGGAAGACTTGGCGCGCAAATCCGCCGCGCGCGCCGCGCTGGTGGCGGTGGAAGGTGAACGGCAGAAGCTGGCCGCCACCTCGCACCTGGTCGAGGACGGCGAACTGTTCACCGCCTGTGCCGAGCGCGTCAGCCAGCTCTACCAGCGGCATGTGGATCGCCTGGGTGGCGAGGCCGACATCGCTCCGGAACAGGCGCGCCGGATCGAACAGGTCGAGCGCCAGATGCGCCTGGCCGGCCTGCGCGCCGAGCGCGCCGAACTGTTCCGCCTGGCCCGCGAACGCAAGATCTCCGACGAGGTCTCGCGCAAGCTGGTGCGCAACCTGGACCTGCTGGAAACCCGCCAGCGCTGAGCGGTGTTCCGCCGGGTGGTGGGCGCCGCTGAAGCGGCGCCCACCTGTCTGCTTCACGCGTCCGGCGTGGTCTTGAAGTAAGGCTCGACCCGGCCCTTGATCTTCATCGTCATCGGCTGGCCGCGACGGTCCAGCGACTTGCCGACCTGCACCCGGATCCAGCCTTCGGAAACGTTGTATTCCTCGACGTTGTCACGCTCGGTGCCGTTGAAGCGCACGCCGACGCCGCGGGCCAGGGCGGCTTCATCGTGGAAGCGGTTGCCGGGATCGACGGACAGGCGGTCGGGAGGGGTATCGCTCATCGTGAGGCATCTGCGCGGGAAACGAGGGCGCACAGGATACGGGGCGCATCGCCCCGATGCATCCGGCCGGTCGATGTCCTGGCCGTTGACGGGATGAACCGGTGGCGCCGGGGCGCTTTGCAAGCGTGCCCGCAGGCGCCATCCTGTCGGCCCGGTTTTCCCCGTTGCACGCCCATGTCCCTACCCGACAACACCGCCGATTACGAAGACGACTTCGATCCGTTCGATCCGGATGAGGACGACGCCCCCGAGGCACTTGCCTGGAACCTGCTGCTGCTGATCAATCCCGGTGACGAGGACACCGCGCTGCGCCAGTTCGACCTGCTGCGCGAGCGCCTGGCCGCCGGTGACGACGAGCCGTTGCCGTGGTTGCTGCGCGACATCGTCGACTGGACCGCGGGGTTCTTCGTCGCGCCGGACGAGACCCATGCGCTGATCGAAGCCATCGATGAACTGTCCACGCGCTTCGGGCTGACCATCGACTGGGGTGGCGACCGCGACGATGACGAGTTCATGGAGGGCCACGACGTGCCCAGCCTGCTGTCGGTCGCCTACGACCGGTTGCGCGAACATGGCTACACGCTGTGGTGCTGGAACGCCGATTCGGAAGGCTATGGCGGCTGGATGGCGCTGCGTCGCGACGACGACGGCATGCGCGCGCTGGCCCGGGTGCTGGAATTCGAATTGCGCCCGGCCAACGAAGCCGGCTGACGCTGCCCGCTTACGGCGCCAGGCCGCGGCCCTGCGCCTTGGCCACCGCGATCACCGCCCGCACCTGGGCGCGGTCGCGATGGCGCGAGATGGCCACCGCGCCCAGGGCGATGGCCTGCAGGCGCATGTCGGTGGTGACGTCGTAATGCGCGCCGCTGGTCTTGTCCTGGAAGGCGCGGCGCGGCAGCCCAAGGCGGGTGGCGAACGCATGCAGTTCCTCCAGCGTGTCGGCCATCAGGTGCGCCCAGCGCTGGTCGCGCCAGGCAATCACCGCATCGTCCACATAGACCGCCATCGCCCACCGCCTGTCGAACCTGCGACGAGTATCGCGCAGCTCGCCGCGTGGCGCCTGTTCCCGTGCGCGCCGCGTCGTGACAGGTGCGGCGCCTTTACGGCTTGACTGCGAAGTCTTGACGGACGTCTAACCGGCCTGCGGTCACGGTATTGGATTGCAGCGGCATCCTGCCGCGGGAGGAACATCATGCAACGCACCCGCCTGCTGGCCGCGACCATCGCCCTGATCTGCCCGGTCGCAGCCTTTGGCGCGGAAAGCATCCAGGACCGCTTCCAGAGCATGGACACCAACCACGACGGGCGGGTGAGCGCGGAAGAACACGCCGCCGCGGCGCAGGCCATGTTCAAGCAGCTGGATGTGGACCTGGATGGCAGCATCAGTGCCGAGGAGATGCGCCTGACCCGCAAGGCGATGGACGAACCCGCCAGCGATGAAGCCGTGCGCCAGGCGATCACCGCGATGGACAACAATGGCGACGGCAAGGTCGACGCCGACGAGCACACGGCCATGGCCGCCGCGCAGTTCAAGCGGACCGACACCAACGGCGACGGTTTCGTGACCCAGGAAGAGATGGAGCGGGCGGCCGGGCCGGCGGTGAACTGATGACATCCGTGGCTGCTTCCGCTACAAAGCTCTAGCCACCTGCCGGCCATGCGGCATCGCACTCACTTTGATCGACCTGCAGCACGATAGTTGGCCTGACGAGCTCTCAACAAGAAAAAGGATCTGGTGATGAAGGGAATCCGATATGCATCCATTGCACTATTGCTGATGGGCGGCGTTTCCGCGGCCTTGGCGCAGTATCCACAGGGCAAGTTCAAGCAACTTGACACAAACGGCGATGGTGTCGTCGATCGGGATGAATATGCCGCTGGCCTGCGTGCGTCGTTTGCAGCGATGGACCAGGACCGCAATGGGGTCGTGACACTCCAGGAACTCATCAATTACAACGCATCCAACCAGGCGTCGGACCGCGTGGAGCCTCAGGTCGTTGCCGAGGCCCAGATGTCCGCGATGGACGCCAATCGTGACGGCCAGATCACGAGTGATGAATTCGACGAAGTCGGGGAAAAGACCTTTGCCTCGTTCGACAAGGACCACGATGGGAAGCTGACAACACTGGACGGCTCCGTGCACTGATGGGCCGATCAATCTGCGGCGCCTTCCTTCGCATCGGTGCGGTATCGCCTGGCGGGCAGGTCCGTTTTCGACTTGTAGCGAAAAGGCCCCATGACACCTTCAAGGTGGCATGCATCGCCATCTTCTTTTCTCTTTCGATGGCATGCATCGGTGCCACGTGGGCGCAGAGTGCGATGGACAAGTTCCGGCTGCTGGACAAGAACAACGATGGGGTCGTCGACAAGGACGAGTACGACGCCGGTGCACGTGCGCAGTTCGCCCAGCTGGATGCCAACCACGATGGCTGGGTCACGCTGGATGAGCTGCGTGCGTCCCAGGATCCGAATGCAGGCGGCATCGGCGCCGATGGCATGGCGCGCCAGCAGCTGGAGGCGATGGACCTGGACGGCGACAACCTGATCAGCGAAGACGAATTCGTCGCCTTCGCTGATCAGTCCATCGCCACGTTCGACAAGGACGGCGACGGCGTCCTGACCAGCCGGGATTTCGGGCCCGGCTGACTCCGTCGCTGATCGGTTACGCGGCCTGGGCGACCTGGGCTTCGGCGCCGCCGCGATGCAGTGGGTCGGGCAGGGCCTCGCCAGCTTCGGTGAAGGACAGCGAGACCGAATTCAGGCAATGACGCTCGTAGGTGGGTGGCGGGCCGTCGGGGAATACATGGCCCAGATGGCTGTCGCAGCGGGCGCAGGTGATCTCGGTCCTGACCATGCCGTAGCTGGTGTCGCGGATGGTGTGCACGTGGGCCGGATCGACCGGTTTGAAGAAGCTCGGCCAGCCGGTGCCCGATTCGAACTTGGCGCTGGAGGCGAACAACGGCAGCCCGCACAGGCGGCAGGTGTAGACGCCCTCCAGCTTGTTGTCCAGGAACGCGCCGCAGAACGGAGCCTCGGTGCCGTGTTGCAGCAGCACGTGACGTTCTTCATCGCTCAGGCCTGCGATGAGCTCGGCGCGCTGGGCGGCGTCGGGCGGGGTGAGGTCGAACTGACTCATGGTGTCGTCCTGGGCGGTGAGGGGCTGCGGAAAAGATCGGGGCGCGCCCGGTCGACTTCAACGACCCGGGCGCGCCCCGTCAAAGCCGCTTATGGATTGCTGCTGAGCGCGGTCTTGCGGTTGAGCTCACGACTGGCCCACTGGTCGATCATCCGCTTCTCGAAACGCAGCGGGTCACTGTCCATCGGGCGGGCGCCCATCAGGTAGGCCATGTCGCTGAGCTTGCGCTGGCCCTGGTCGACCACGCGGCCGTCGGCGTCACGCAGGGTGAAATCGAAGGTGAGCCGCGGCGGATAGATGTCTTTCATGATCCGGATGTGGTCGGTCGACGGGCCATGCCACGGCTCGTATTCGCCGGCACGGTCCATGTCGGTGAAGCGCACGTCCAGGGTCTGGCCGGGTTTGAGGTCCTTGGCGGCCTCCTTGCGCATGTACGCGGCCAGGTCGTGAACCCAGGTGCCGCGCTCGGCTTCCCAGCGGTTGGTGCTGTTGCGGATGTCGGTGAACTGGGCCGGGTCGGTCCAGGAGACGGACACCGGTCCCTGCGCGGGCAGTTCGCGCGGCAGGTTGGGATCGGTCACCCGGGTCGAAGCGGCCAGCGCAGGCAGGCTGGCTGCGGTCAGCAGCACAGCGAGGATGAGATGCGTAGGTTTCATGGCGTTTCCCTCGTTTTGAGGAGTGATGCCTGGATGCTACGCCCGGCCCGGTGAATACGCACTGCCCGTGTTGGCGGTGTTTCGGCGCCGTTGGGCCTGCATTGGCCGCGGGTTCCCTGCGTTAGCATGCGGCTGGCCTGCAGCCGCCAGAGAACGCCCATGCGCCCTGTCTTCCGTCTTGCCGCCATGACCATGTTGCTGGTGGTGGCGGCCGGCCTGGTCCTCCAGGCCCACGCTACCTCCAGGGAGTCCGTCATGCACCACGCCACAGGCACGTTCGAAGTGAAGATGCAGCCGCAGGGAGAGATTGGCCCAACCGGCAGCGATGGCAATGCGCTGGCGCGCATGTCGCTGGACAAGACCTTCAGCGGTGCCCTTGTTGGCACGGGCACGGGCGAAATGCTGGCGGCGCGTTCATCGGTGGCGACCTCGGCCTCCTACGTGGCGATCGAGCGGGTCGCCGGCACGCTGGATGGCAAGGCAGGCACTTTTGTGCTGGTCCATCGTGGCGTGATGTCCGGCGACACCCAGGCGCTGGAGGTGCAGATCTCGCCCGATTCGGGCACCGGCGCGCTCAAGGGCATCGCCGGCACGCTGGTCATCAGGATCGAAGGTGGCCAGCATTTCTACGATCTGGCCTACACGTTGCCGTGATCCAGGCGGCATGGCACGCGCGCCTGCCCGCATCGCTGGTTTTCATCCGATCTCGCGCAGCGATGGTGCGCCAGGCGGGCGGCGGTAGTCGGAACTGGACGGCAATGGGCTTGCCGGGACATCGGCACGGAGCGTCCCATCGGGATGCTTGAGCGGGCGGCCAGGGCGCGCTGCAATGGCTGCCCGATTCACTGTTGAAAGGACACTGCCATGACCCAGCCAAACACCGAGGGTCGCCCGGTGCGCGTGGATTTCGTCTCCGACGTGGTCTGTCCGTGGTGCGCGATCGGGCTGCAGTCGTTGCTGGCCGCGGCCAAGCGCATCGAGGGCCTGCAGCTGGACCTGCATTTCCAGCCGTTCGAACTGGACCCGGAGATGGTTCCCGGCGGCGAAGACCTGCAGCAGCGCCTGATGCGCAAGTACGGCATGAGCGCCGAGCAGTACAAGGCCAGCGGGGAAACCATCCGCGCGCGCGGTGCCGAGTTGGGCTTCACCTTCGACCTGGACAAGCGTACGCGCAGCTTCAACACCTTCGATGCACACCGCTTGTTGCATTGGGCAGGTGAGATCGACGCACCAAGCCAGCTACGGTTGAAGCTGGCCCTGCTGGAAGCGTATTTCACTGAAGGCCTGAACGTATCCGACCATGCCGAGCTGGTGCGCATCGCGCAACAGGCAGGTCTGGACGGCGCGCAGGCGCAGGCGGTGCTGGCCAGCGATCAGTTCGTGGATGTCGTGCGCCAGGACGAGGCGCGCTGGCGCCAGGCCGGCATCACGGCGGTGCCGTCGGTGGTCTTCGACAACACGCACCTGTTGCAGGGTGGCCAGCCGGTGGAGACGTTCGAGCAGGCCTTGCGCCAGCTCTCGGGGATTTCAGCAGCCTGAGGCCGGCGTGTTCAGCCGTGGCGGGAGACCAGCACGGCTTCGCGACCGGCCATGTCCATGACCACGGCGCTGCGGATGCCGTGCTGGACGTGCAGGTTGGATGCGATCACGCGGGCGGTATGCAGCGCCTCGGCCCGGTCGTTGAACCAGAAACGGCCGTGTTCGCCTTCGTAAAGCTGCCATCCCTGGTCCTGCGCGGTGACGGTGAACAGTACGCGTTGCATGGTCGCCTCCTTCGGGAGACATCTGTCTCCGCCAGGATCCCAGCGTGCAACGAAACAGGGCGGCAGCGCGCTCGGGCAACACCACGCCTGCGGGTAGGAAAAGTCTGATCCTCGCGTAGGAGGCCTCTTCGATGTTGCGGGGCGAGGGCGAGCATCGGCCCATCGATTCCAAGAATGCGCAGCGCGCGCGGAAGAAACGCAAAGGCCACGCTGGATACGCGTGGCCTTTGCATTGACGCACTTTGCAGCAGGCGGTCTGCTATTTCAGCAGTGGTCCCAGCTTGGGCCACACGAAGTCCCGGATCTGCGGCTGCACCGCGGCGGTCGGGTGCAGGTTGTCGGCCTGGAAGTTGGCGCGGTCGCTGGCAATGGGTTGCAGGAAGAACGGGATGAACGCGGTGTCGTACTGCTTGGCCAGCGCGCTGAAGTTGCCGGCGAAGCCCTCGGTATAGGCGCGGCCCAGGTTCGGTGGCATCTGCATCCCGAGCAGCAGCACCCGGGCGCCCGATTGTTGCGCGGCGGTGATCATCTTTTCCAGGTTGGTCTTTGTCTGCGCCAGCGGCAAGCCGCGCAGGCCGTCGTTGGCGCCCAGTTCGATCACCACCACCGCGGGCTTGAGTCGCTGCAGTTGCGCGCCGATCCGCGCGGCGCCGCCGGCGCTGGTTTCGCCGCTGATGCTGGCGTTCACCACGTTCCAGCCCGGCTTCTCCTGGGTGACCTTGGCCGTGGTCAACGGGACCCAGCCTTCAGTGGGGCCCAATCCATAACCGGCCGAGAGCGAATCGCCCATCACCAGCACGGTCTTGGTCGTCGCTGTCGCCGCGACAGCGGGCTGGGCCAGCAGCGATTGCATGAATGTCATCAGCACCAGCGCAAGCCCCCATTGCACGGGGCGGCGAACGACCGCATAACCTGACTGCTTCATCTTCTTTCCGATTCCCAAGACTCCCCCATCATGGCTGACTCCCCCCTGCTGCACGCTGACAAGCCCGTCACCCCTGCCCAGGCAGCGCCTGTGCTGCAGGTCGCCTTGCTCGGCAAGCAGGTCACGCTGCCCGGCAGCACGCTGACCATCCTCGATGACGTGTCCTTCACCATCGGCCATGGCGATACGGTGGCGATCGTCGGTGCATCGGGCTCGGGCAAGAGCACGCTGTTGTCGCTGCTGGCAGGGCTGGATACACCCACCAGCGGGACAGTCACGCTGGATGGCGCGGTGCTTTCCACGCTGGATGAAGACGGTCGCGCCCGCGTGCGGGGCGAGAAGGTTGGCTTCGTGTTCCAGAATTTCCAGTTGCTGCCCTCGCTGACCGCGCTGGAAAACGTGATGCTGCCGCTGGAGCTGCGCGGCGATGCCGATCCGCAGGCGCCGGCTGAAAAGATCCTGGAAGACGTTGGCCTGTCCGGCCGGCTGTCCCATTACCCGCGTCAGTTGTCCGGTGGCGAACAGCAGCGCGTGGCGCTGGCGCGTGCGTTCGTGACCCGGCCGGCGCTGCTGTTCGCCGACGAACCCACCGGCAACCTGGACCAGCGCACCGGCCATGCCATCGAGGAATTGCTGTTCGCGCTGAACGCCCAGGCCGGCACCACGCTGGTGCTAGTCACCCATGACGAAGCCCTGGCCGCGCGCTGCACCCGCGTGCTGCGCCTGGACAGCGGCAAGCTGGTGGCCGGCGCATGAACACCCTGCGCCTGGCCTGGCGCCAGCTGTGCCGCGACCTGGTCGCCGGTGAAGTCCGCATCCTGCTGGCCGCGCTGGTGCTGGCGGTGGTGGCGGTGACGTCGGTGGGCTTTGTCACCGATCGTGCCGAACGCGCGCTGGCGATCGAAGCCAACCGCCTGCTCGGTGGCGACGTGGTGGTACGCGGCGATGCGCCGATCACCGGTGCGATCCTCGATGCGTCCAGGGCCAGCGGCCTGCGCAGCACGCAGACCACTGAACTCAACACCATGATCCGCGTCGGCGATGGCGACGACGCGCAGCTGCGGCTGGGCGACCTGCGTGCGCTGGGCGAGGGCTTCCCGCTGCGTGGCAGCTTCACCCTCACCGACGCGAAGACGCCGGCCGAACACGCGGCCAACGGCATTCCCGCGCCGGGCACGCTGTGGATGACGCGTGCCGGTGCCGATACGCTCGGCGCGAAACTTGGCGACACCGTGAGCCTGGGCGATGCCACGCTGACCTTGGTCGCGCTGGTCACGCAGGAACCGGACGCTGCACTGGATTACTTCAACGTCGCGCCGAAGGTGTTCCTCAACGCGTCCGACCTGCCATCGACGGGACTGGTACAGCTGGGCAGCCGGATCGGCTATCGGCTGGTGGTGGCGGGCGAGGCGGGTGCAGTGGAGCGTTTCACCGCGACGGCACGCGGGGCGCTGGGCCGCGGCCAGCGTCTGGAAACCATCCAGGATGCGCGTCCGGAAGTGCGTTCCGCACTGGATCGTGCCGGGCGTTTCCTCGGTCTGGCCGCGCTGGTGTCGGTGATCCTGGCGGCGGTGGCCGTGGCGATGGCGGCGCGTCGGCATAGCGAACGACATCTGTCCGGCGTGGCGGTGATGCGCTGCCTGGGCGCGCAACAGTCGCGGCTGGTCGGCATCCACGTGGGCGAACTGGTGCTGCTGGGTCTGATCGCCTGCAGCGTGGGCGTTGTCGTTGCCTTCGGCCTGCAGTGGGCGATTGCCGGCTGGCTGGAAAGCGCCTTGAAGGTCGCCATCCCACCGGCGGGCTGGGGTCCGGTCGCGCAGGGCTTCGGCGTCGGCCTGATCGTACTGCTGGCGTTCGGCGCACCACCGGTGCTGGCCCTGCGCCGGGTGCCGGCGCTGCGCGTACTGCGGCGTGACCTGGATCCGACCGAGCCCAGCGCAGTGCTGGTCGCGCTGGCGGGCTTCGCTGGCCTGGCCGCGCTGCTGTGGTGGAAGGCCGGTTCGCCCGTACTGGGTTTTGCCATGCTCGGCGGCATCGCAGTCACCCTGGCGGTGCTGGCCGGCATGGCCATGCTGCTGATCCTGGTGGTGCGCAAGTTGCGCTCGCGCTTGCGCGGATCGCTGCGCTACGGGCTGGCCAACGTCAGCCGTCGCGCCGGGACCAGCATTGCGCAGATTTCCGCACTGGGCCTGGGGTTGATGGCGTTGCTGCTGCTGACCTTCGTGCGCACCGATCTACTGGACCGCTGGCAGCTGGCGCTACAGGCCGATGCGCCGAACCGCTTCATCATCAACGTGCAGGACGACCAGGTGCAGCCGGTGGCCGACTTCATGGCCAAACAGGGCCTGGGCCAGCCGACGCTCTTCCCGATGGTGCGTGGCCGCCTGCAGAGCCTCAACGGCAAGGCCGCCAGCGGCGCCGATTACACCGATGACGAAGCGCGCCGTCGCGCCGAGCGCGAGTTCAACCTGTCCACGGCCACCAGCCTGCGCGAGGACAACAAGGTCACCGCCGGCAAGTTCTGGGGCGCGCAGCCCACGCCGACCACGGAACTGTCGGTGGAAGAAGGCTTCGCCAAGCAGCTGCGCTGGAAGCTCGGCGATACCGTCGCCTTCGACATCGCCGGGCAGACGCTGGAAGGCAGGATCACCAGCCTGCGCAAGGTCGACTGGGAGAGCTTCAAGCCCAATTTCTTCGTGATGGTTTCGCCCGGCGTGCTGCAGGACTACCCGGCCAGCCACATCACCGCGATCAACGTGCCGCCGGACCACCCGCGCTTCACCGCGCAGCTGGTGCAGGCGTTCCCCAACCTGTCGGTGATCGATATCGACCAGGTGCTCAAGCAGGTGCGCAGCACCGCCGACCAGGTCAGCACGGTGGTGCAGGTGGTGTTCTGGTTCTCGCTGGCCGCCGGCCTGCTGGTATTGATGGCGGCGGTGAGTGCCAGCCAGGACGAACGCCTGCTGGAAGGTGGCGTCATGCGCGTGCTCGGCGGCAGCCGTCGCCAGCTGCGCGCGGCGCAGGCCTCGGAGTTCGCCGCGATTGGCCTGCTGTCGGGACTGGTGGCCGCGGTGGCCGCGTCGATCCTGTCCGGCGTGGTCGCGGTGAAGGTCTTCAACCTGCCGTGGGCGCCCAGCTGGACCCTGGCGGCGATCGGCGGCATCGCCGGCGTGGTGGCTGCCCTGGTCGCCGGCCTGTTTGCCACCCGCAAGGTGCTGGACGCGCCGCCGTCGGTGACGTTGCGAGAGTTGCAGAGCTGACCGGATCGTTCGCCGCGCTGCAGGACTTGTAGCGCGGCTTCTGCGAAGTGCTTGCGCGTGATCGTGGCGTGCTGCCATGGGCGAGCGACTGGGGGCTTCACCGCCCTGTGACCATTGCGTTTACACAATCGGGGGCCAGATTCGACCGGGACCCATGCGCATGACCCATGACGGCATCACGGCCACGCCCGGCAGCGCCGTGCCTGTTCACGGCGAAGGGGCGATGGAGCGTCGCAGGCAGATCATGAAGTTCCTGTTCCGTTACCGGCATTCGGGCGTGTTTTCCGGGCTGGCGCAGGATTCGCTGTTGGACGATGTGATCGTCGACGACGGCACGCCGGCCGAATTCAGCCGCGATCTGGAAGCGCTGGGGCCGACCTTCATCAAGCTCGGCCAGATGCTGTCTACGCGCCCGGACATCGTCCCGCCCAGCTACGCCACCGCGCTGGAGCGCATGCAGGAAGACGTGTCGCCGGTGCCGGTCGAGCAGATCCGCGCCGCGCTGGAAGCCGATCTTGGTGTGCGTCTGAGCAAGATCTTTCTTGCGTTCGATGAAGTGCCGCTGGGCACCGCATCGCTGGCCCAGGTCCATCGCGCGGTGTTGCGCGATGGCACCGCGGTGGCGGTCAAGGTGCAGAAGCCGGGCGTGGCCCAGCGCCTGCTGTCGGATCTGTCGATGCTGCGTTCGATCGCAGGCGCGGCCGACAAGCTGACCAAGGTCGGCCGCAACCTGCGCTTCACCGACTGGCTGGAGGAGTTCGCGCGCACCCTGGTCGCCGAACTGGATTACGTGGCCGAAGCGGAGAACCTGGAACGTTTTGCCTCGCATCTGAAGGCTTACCCGGAGCTGCTGGTGCCGCGTCCGGTGTGGGACCTGACCCGGCGCCGCGTGCTGACCATGGAATTGGTCGAAGGCGTGCGCGTGGACCACGTGCCGGCCGTGCGACGGATCGAACAGCCGATGCTGCCGCTGTCCTCGGCGTTGCTGCGCGGCTACCTGGACCAGATCTTCGTTTACGGCGAGATCCATGCCGATCCGCATCCAGGCAATCTGCGGGTCACGCCGGACAACCGGCTGGCGATCTTCGACCTGGGCATGGTCGCCAACGTCCCGCCGGGCCAGCGCGAATGCCTGCTCAAGTTGCTGTTCGCCGCCGTGGATGGCCGCGGTGAATCGGTGGCCCGCGAGATGCTCGCCCTGGGCACGCAGCTGGAGGATTTCGACGGCGAGCGTTTCAGTCGCGAGATCGGCCAGCTGATCAGCCACTACTCCGCGCACAGCGGCACCACCTCCGAAGGGCGCGTGGTCCTGGACCTGGTCCGGACCGCGATGGCCAGCGGCCTGCGCACGCCGCCGGAGCTCTCATTACTCGGCAAGGCGCTGTTGAACCTGGATACGGTCTGCCGTGCGCTGTCGCCGGAGCTGGATGCCAAGGCCGTGGTCGAAGGCCACCTGCAACACGTGATGCGCGCTCGCCTGCGCCAGTCGTTTTCCTCGCCCAGCATGGCCAGCGAGTTGATGGACCTGCAGTCACTGGCCCGCGAAGGTCCACGCAAGGTCTCGGACATCCTCGGCCTGCTGTCGGAAAACAAGTTGCAGGTGCGCATCTCCGGGCTGGAGGAATCCCACCTGATGGAGAGCCTGCAGAAGATCGCCAACCGCGTCGCCGCCGGCGTGGTCACCGCCGCCTTGATCCTGGCCTCGGCCCTTATGATGCGCATCCCCACCGCCAGCACCCTGTTCGGCTATCCCACCGTCGCCCTGATCCTGTTCTTCATCGGCGCCGCGCTGGGCGCCAGCATCGTGATCAGCGCGCTGCTGGGGGATCGGAAGGTCAAATCCAGGTAGGGCAGGCACGGGACCTACCTTCATTCGCTGCACGCGGACAAGGGAAAGGTTGAATGGGACCATGGCGGGGAGGTAGCTTAAGCAGACGGGGGCCTGGAATTCCCGGCAGCAGTTTGATGAGAAGAGCAAGCGGCTCGCCGGACGACAAGAAATCGTGCTGACAAAGGAATGAGACGATGAAACCTTGGATTTGGACAATCCTGTTGCTACTCGGTGCCCAGACCGCTTATGCGGATACGGCGATCTCTGAAACATTGGTGTGTCGCGATAACGATCCTTTCGTCCTGTGTACGCAGGGGTGCAAGGACGATGATTACAACTGGAAGCCAAAGAATTCGATGCAGGGGACTTATACGCCCGTGATGCCTTATTGCCCTTGGCCATCGACAGGTGAATGTTGCATTGGATACGTATGTTTTGAACCATGGACCCAAACGGCTTTTACTGCGTATTTCCAGTACGCCAGGATCTGTCGTAAGGCACACAAAGAGGGTAAGTGGGTGGGTGAGGGCAAGCCTGAGGAAACGCCCTACGATCATTGACCTGGCTCGGTGTCGTAGGCCTTTTCGCTGATGTGATGTCCGTCAGCCGACATCGGGGCGCATGCGCACGCGACGGAAAGTTCCAGGAACCATGAAGGAAAGCGCCGCTCGGTGAGGAGCGGCGCTTCCTGAAAGGCTGGTCCTTCAGCCCTTCACACACAGCACCTGACGCAGGGTGTGCACGATTTCCACCAGGTCGGTCTGCGCAGCCATGACTGCGTCGATGTCCTTGTAGGCAGCCGGGGATTCGTCGATGACGGACGCGTCCTTGCGGCATTCGACGTGGGCGGTGGCTTCGCGATGCTGGGCCAGGGTGATGCTGGCGCGTGCCGCAGTACGGCTCATCACGCGGCCGGCGCCATGGCTGCAGCTGTGGAAGCTTTCGCCGTTGCCCAGCCCACGCACGATGTAGCTGCGCGTGCCCATGCTGCCGGGGATGATCCCCAATTCACCGGTCTTCGCACTAACCGCGCCCTTGCGGGTCACCAGCAGTTCCTGTCCACCGTGCGTCTCCTTTTGCACGTAGTTGTGGTGGCAGTTCACGGCCAGCTTTTCCAACTGGAAACTCGGCAGGCGGTGGCGCAGCTCGGCCAGCACCCGCGCCATCATCGCTTCGCGGTTCTCACGGGCGTAATCCTGTGCCCATGAGACCGCCTCCACGTAGTCGTCGAACAGCGGCTCGCCTTCCATGAAGAACGCCAGGTCCTTGTCCGGGACATGGAAACCCAGTACACGCTTGGCCAGCTGTTCACGCGCCAGCTCGATGAAGTAGGTGCCGATCAGGTTGCCGGTGCCACGCGAGCCACTGTGCAGCATCACCCAGACCGCATCGGTTTCATCCAGGCACAGCTCGATGAAGTGGTTGCCGCCTCCCAGCGTGCCGATCTGGCGATCCAGCTTGTCGGTGCGGATCTTGCGGTGCCTGGCCTTGATTGCGTCCAGTCGTGCGACCAGTCCCGAGTTCGCCACACGGGACGCGATGCTGTCGGGCAGCTTCCAGTGCTCGCCGCCACGGCCATTGCCGGCCGGTACGCTGCGTTCGATACCGGCACGCAGCGGCGCCAGGCTATCGGGCAGATCGGCGGCGCGCAGCGTGGTCCGCACCGCGGCCATGCCGCAGCCGATGTCCACGCCGACCGCGGCCGGGATGATGGCGCCACGGGTCGGGATCACCGATCCCACCGTTGCTCCCTTGCCCAGGTGTACGTCGGGCATCACGGCCACCCACGGCCCGACGAAGGGCATGGCGGCGATGTTGCGAAGTTGCGCGTGGGCTTGTTCTTCCAGTTGCACGCCGCGCACCCAGCCCTTGATCGGGGTCGGGCTGCCTTCGGCATGCAGCAATTCATAGGTACTCATGTCTTCACCTTGTCCTTGGGAAAGCCGACGCCACCGCATCCCTGCGATGACGCCGGAGTTGTTACTTCAGGGTGACCAGCTGCTTTAGCACGCCATCCAGGCCGCCAAACACGGTGAGCCGATCGATCTTTTCGGTCACCTTCTCCAGCGCCTCCAGCTCCTTCAGCCGCATCAGCACCGGGCTGTCCTCAATCAACCGGGCCGTGTTGAGCAGCGAACGGGTGGCGTTGGCTTCCTCGCGACGCCGGATGACGTTGGCCTGCGCGGTCTTCTCGGCCTGCACGACGCCATTGAGGATCTGCCGCATCTCGCCTGGCAGGATCACGTCCTTGACGCCCACGCCCAACGCCTCGACACCGAACGCACCCAGCTGGCCGCGCACGCTGGCGAAGATGTCCGCATCCAGCGTGGCCTTGTCGCCCAGCAGCTCGTCCAGGGTCCTGGACGAAACCACCTTGCGTAGGCCGTACTGCAGCTCGCGATACAGCTGGTCCAGGTACTTGGCGACCTTGGTCCGTGCGGCGACCGGATCGATCACGCGCACGGTCGCCGCCAGATTGACGCGCAATGACACCTTGTCGCGCGTCAGTAGCTCCTGGCCCTGTACTTCGATCGACTGCACGCGCAGGTCGATGACTTCGGCCGCGACGTTCTTCTGGAAGTTCCAGAAGGCGTACGCGCCCGGTGCCAGCATCTGTGTGAGCGAGCCATCGATGAATACCAGGCCCGCGCTTTCCGTTGGCACCTCGACGAACACCGCCACGCGCGCCAGCACGCCCAGCTGGCGCAGGCGCCGCACCACGTCGGCTGGCACGCGCAAGTCGCCACCCAGCGGCAGCGTCTGCACGGTGACCTGGGCTGGGCCGCGCCAGTACAGCTTGCGGGTGCCTGGTACCAGGACGTCTTCCAGCTTGCCGTGCCTGCACACTAGGCCGACCTGCTCGCTGCCGATCTCGGCCAGCACGAAGGTCTCGCCCAGGCGCGCGCCCAGTGCGTCGATGAGGGTCTCGGCATCGCGACCAGCGTATTCGGCCGGCAGCGTCGGGTGCACCGTGACGGCGGCCTGATTGAACGGGTCGAACAGGCGGTAGACGCCGGGTGCGAGCACGCGCTCGAACTGACGGTTTCGGTACATCAGGCCGCGCTCGGCATCGCCGATCACGACCCGCTTGGTCCAGAACATGGCACATTCTCCTTGTGGTCCTGGGTTGGCCGATCCAGTGAATGCGATGCGCGCCGGATCGGAATGCGCGCATCGGTCGTGCCGCGGCGCTGTTGCGCGACGACTGAAAAGGTGGAAACACCCGTGGACGCCGGCAGGGCGGGGCACGGCGCGTGCGCTGTGCGGAGCACCGGCGCGTTCGCAATGGCGGCGATGGGCTGTCGTCAGTACGTATGCACCGGTGCAGCGCGCCACGAAGGCGCCGGTCCGGTCCTGCTGTCGCTGCGATGCGCAGCGCGTCGGCGCTCCATTGCCTGGCGCACCCGCCGTCGCACGGGGTGTTTCCTGATGGGGCTTGCACCCCGGGTGTCATGACGTGAAAGGCCATGGTTTGGAGCGGGATTCGAACCCGCGACTCACAGATTTACAGTCTGTTGCTCTATCCAACTGAGCTATCCAGTGGTGGACGTGCCGGAATCGAACCGGCCTTATCCGGCTTTCGCCGCTGCCCTCTCCAGTGGGCGCACGTCCGCGTTGTGGAATGCCCTCTGCAGTTTCTGGCATACGCCACGGCAAGGCCGCGCGCACCGGACGGAATACATAATCCGTACCGCAGGAAACTGCAGGCAAGACATTCCCGATTACCCGCGCTTGCGCATGGGTAATATGGTCCCCGTGGATAATCCACGGAGTTAATGATGAAGTTGTCCGCTCATCGCCGCCCGTGCTGGGGCATCGGGACGCGGCGCACATGCGCCGGTTGCAGCCGCACCCCTGCTTCAGGCGTGCGAGAACACGCCCGGATTCCCCGGGGCGGAACGGAAACGTTCCAGAGTGGAGAACTTCCTGGAAAATGTGGTGTGGAGGATGACCTGCACCTTTGCGAACGCCGGAAAAACAAAGCCCCCGGGTGTTAAGTCCGAGGGCGTTCGCGTTGCCTCGGAAGATCGGGGTGACCGATCTTCCAAAGAGAAGTCAGTCAGGTCAGTGGTGTGCGGACCGTGGTTCGCGGTTGCCGCGCAGGCCATACGCATCCATGCCGTGGAAGGACCACAGCGCAGCGAGTTTGGCGTTGATGAAGGAGGGCTTCATGTCAGGCAATCGAACCAGAAGGAATGGGCTTCGCCACGTCGGCGAAGTGGGGCGCACGATAAACTGCATAAATAACGATTGCAAGAGTTTATCGAAAATATTTTCTCGCGATGTTTCTGTACTTAATGCGGTTCCATCTTCAACTGGCTTGGATGTGGCGCTGGCGGGAGGGGCCTGGGCCTGTCCGTGGGCTGTCCCGGAGTTGGTGCGATCGATGCACTCCAGGGTTGCATCACGATGCACGCAGTAGAATTGCCGCCCCCTTTGTTGTGTGGTGCGGCCTCCGTGGCGATTTCCGACCTTCCCCTTGAGGCGCTGGTGCATGCGCTGCATTCCGGTGCGATTCCTGGCGTGGCTGGCGATGCGCTGTTCCTGCGCGCCCGGCCCGGTGTGGCGCTGCGCACGGTGCAGGGGTTGAAGCTGCGCTGCGAGCAGAGCTTCCGCCCGGCCTTCGATGCGCTGCATCGCGAGGGCTATGACGTGGAGCTGCAGCGCGATGCCGGCGCGCAGTCGCCGCTGGTGCTGGGCCTGCCGCCGCGGCAGAAGGAAGAAACCCGTGCATTGCTGGCGCGCATGGTCGCCTCGTGCGCGCCGGGCGGGCGGATCGTCGCCAGCGTCGCCAACGACGAAGGCGCGCGTTCGGTCGAAAAGGACCTGGCCCAGCTGACGGGCCTGGGTGGCTCGATCACCAAGCATCACTGCCGCGTGTTCTGGAGCCCGGCCCTGACCGGGCAGCACAACGTCGAACTGGCCACGCAGTGGACGCAGCTGGATCGCGCGCGGCCGATCCTGGGCGGCAAGTTCAAGAGCCGTCCGGGGGTATTCGCCTGGGATCGCGTGGATGCCGCCTCGCAGCTGCTGGTCGAAGCGCTGCCCACCACGCTGCGCGGCAGCGCTGCGGATCTGGGTGCGGGCTGGGGGTTCCTGTCCGATGCGCTGCTCCAGCGCTGCGCCGGCATTACCGCGCTGGACCTGTTCGAAGCCGAATCGCGCGCGCTTGAACTGGCTCGCGAGAACATGGCCCCGCATGCCGCGCGCGTGGCGCTGGATTTCCATTGGCATGACGTGGTCGGCGGCCTGCCGAAGAAGTTCGATGTGATCGTCAGCAATCCGCCGTTCCATGCGCTGGGTCGTGGCGACCGGCCGGATATCGGCCGGCGCTTCATCGAAACCGCCGCCAGTGCGCTCAACCGCAATGGCCAGCTGTGGCTGGTGGCCAACAAGCACCTGCCGTACGAAGCCGCATTGACCTCGCGCTTCGCCGACGTGCGTGCGGTGGCCGAGGGTGGCGGCTTCAAGGTGATCGCGGCCACCGGTGCGCGCGCATGAAGATCGTGCGCCACATCGCCAACCTGGGGTACGGCAGCCGCAAGCAGGTGCAGGCGCTGTTCCGCGAAGGCCGGGTCACCGATGCGGCCGGTGAGGTGCTCTACACCGACGATCCGGTCGACCACGACGCCATCCGCATCGACGGCGAGGTGCTCGATCCGGCGCAGGGTCTGTGCCTGGTGCTGCACAAGCCGGTTGGCTACACCTGTTCGACCAAGGACACCGGCCGGCTGGTCTACGACCTGCTGCCCGCTCGCTGGCGCCTGCGTGATCCGGTGCTGTCCACGGTCGGCCGGCTGGATCGCGACACCAGCGGCCTGCTGCTGTTCACCGACGATGGCGGGCTGCTGCACCGGATCATCTCGCCCAAGTCGCAGCTGCCCAAGGTCTACGAGGCGACGCTGGCGCAGGAACTGCGGGGCGATGAAGCGGCGACCTTCGCCAGCGGCGCGTTGCTGCTGGACACCGAAACTAAGCCGCTCCTTCCCGCAGAACTGGAAGTGATCGCACCATTGCGCGTACGCCTGACCCTGCACGAAGGCCGCTACCACCAGGTGCGGCGGATGTTCGCCGCGGTCGGCAACCATGTCAGTGCGCTGCATCGCAGCCGCATCGGCGGACTGGCGCTGGACGATCTGGCCGAAGGGCAGTGGCGCACGCTGGACGCGGCCGACCTGGCGCGGTTGTTCGCGGCGGACGCGGCATGAGCGATGTGATTGCCGCGCTGCCGTTCGTCCCCGAGGCGGTGATCTTCGACATGGACGGGCTGATGCTGGACAGCGAGCGCGCCTCGCTGCGCAGCTGGAGCCGCGGTGCGCGCGAGATCGGCCTGCAGATCGAAGACGCGTTCTGGCTGCGGCTGGTCGGCCACAGCATGGCGGCCTGCCAGCTGATCCTGCGCGAGCGCATGGAACCGGCGCAGATTGAAGCCCTGCTCGCGCGCTGCATGGTGCTGTACCGCGAAGAAGTCGATGCCGGCGTGCCGCTGCGCCCGGGCATCCACGAGATCCTGCAACTGCTGGCGCAGCACGGGATTCCCTGCGGCGTGGCGACCTCCACGCGTCGGCCACTGGCCCCGCACAAGCTGGAGACTGCCGGCTTGCTGCCGTATTTCAAGGCGGTCACCGCTGGCGATGATGTGGAACACCCCAAGCCTGCGCCGGACATTTACCTGCTCGCTGCCCAGCGCATGGGCGCCGCGCCGGAGCGCTGCCTGGCGCTGGAGGATTCGCCGGCCGGCGTGACTGCGGCACTGGCCGCGGGGTTGACCGTGATCCAGGTGCCCGATCTGGTGGTGCCGGATGAAGCGCTGCGCGCGCGTGGGCACCGCATCGTGGCCTCGCTGCACCATGCGCGCGAACTGCTGGAAGCATGCCTGCTTGCTGCCTGAACGCGCGCGCATCGGCGCGCGTGATGCGGTCCTGAAAAACGCGCCAGATGCAACGGCGACGTGGGTGCCCAGCGCGCCTACAATGCCGCCCCCCACGCACCGGCAGGCAGCATGAACATCGTCGTCAACGAAGACCTCAAGGCTTACATCGATCCGCTCACCGCTGACGAATACGCGTCGCTGGAGCAGAGCATCCTGGCCGAAGGCTGCCGTGACGCGCTGGTGCTGTGGGGCGAAGTGCTGATCGACGGCCACAACCGGTACGGCATCTGCCGGAAGCACGACCTGCCGTTCAACACCGTGCAGAACACGCGCTTCAAGTCGATGGACGACGTGCACCTGTGGATGATCGACCAGCACCTGGGCCGGCGCAGCGTATCTGACTTCCAGCGCGGGGTGCTGGCGTTGCGCCGGCGCGACATCCTGCTGGAGCGCACCCGCAGCACGCCCCTGCCCAGCGAGGCGCCCGCGACCGAACAGGCCGACGATGGCGCGCCGCCGTGGGACACCAGCGCCTCGGTCCGGACGATGCCACCCACGCGCGAGGAACTGGCCCGCGCCGCCAAGCTCAGCAACAGCCAGGTCGCGGCGATCGAAAAGATCCAGAAGCAGGCCACGCCGGAGGTGATCGCGGCGGTGCGCTCGGGCGAGCTGTCGATCAACGCCGCGGCGGTGGTGGCCACGCTGACCCCGGAAGAACAGCAGGCGGCGGCGCAGGGTGGCGCGGCCGAGCTGAAGGAAGCGGTCAAGCGGGTGCGCGATTCCAAGAAGCGGGCCAAGCCCGAGCGCCCGGTGGAGCCTGCTGCGGGAGCGGCCGCCGAACCGGTCGAGGAAACGCTGCCGCAGCTGCGCATGCGCCTGGACACGCTGCAGCAGGAAGTCGCGCGCCTGAAGATCCGCATCGCCGAGATGGAAGAAGCCGAGAAACCGGCCTGGTAACACCGCGCGGTACGCGTATCGGCCGTCTGGCGCTGCACGCATGCCGCGTCGGACGGGCTTGTTCCAGCCCGCTGGCCGCCGCCTGGTGCGAACGCCGCTGCGGGTCGGTCAATCGGCCATCAGCCGGCGCCAGCCGTCCACGCCCAGCTTGTCCAGCGTGGCGATGTTGCGGTCGACGATCACATCCGGGTCCGGGAAGGCGGCCACGGCGCGCTCCACGCTGTCTTCGCGCAGCAGGTGCAGCGTGGGCCAGGGCGAGCGGTTGGTGTAGTTGGACACATCGTCCGGCGCGGTCCCGGCGAACTGGTAATCCGGATGGAAGCTGGCCACCTGCAGGATGCCCTGCAGGTCCAGGGTTTCCACCGCGGCGTCGGCGTTGTCCAGGAAGTCGTTGTAGTCGATGAAATCGCCCAGCACGTCCGGGTGCACGATCAGGGTGGTATCGACCACCTCGGCCGGGGTGTCGCGAAGCACCAGCAGTTCCTCGGCCAGCTGCTCCAGCAGCGCCTCGGGCGTGGTCGCATCGCTCAGCACGAAACGCACCTGCTCCTTGACGTACACCGCCTTGGCGAACGGGCACAGGTTCAGGCCGATCACGGCCTTCTCCAGCCAGCGGCGGGTGTCGGCGATGGGGTCATGCAGCGCATCGGTGGCGCTGTCGTGGTCGGTGGCGTGCATGGGAGCGGCTTCCTACGGCGTATGCAGGCGATTGTAGGAGGTGTCCAGCCACGGCGGGTTTTCCGCGTACATCTCGCCGGATCAACTGCTTGAGCAACGCGATCAGCGCTTCGTCCTCGTTGCGGCGGTAGCTCATGATGATCGGCGAGGTCGCGTGCTCGTCGTCGATCAGCCGGTACTTCAGGTCCGAACGCTGCAAGCGCGCGGATGCCGGGATCAGGCACACGCCGGTTTCGGCCGCGACCAGGCCCAGCGCGGTCTGCAGCTCGCGCACCTCCTGCACTTCGGGCGGGCGCACGCCGTGGTCGCGCAGCAGCGACAATACCTGGTCGGCGAAGCTCGGACGCGGATCGCTGGGGTAGACCACCAGCTTCTGGCCTTTCAGTTCGGCCGGGGTCAGCGGCGTGTCCTCGGCCGCCAGTGCGAACGCCGGTGGAATGGCCACTACCAGGCGCTCCTCGCGCAGGATCAGCCGTTCCACGCTGAGGTCGCTGGTGCGGATGCGGCCGAAGCCGATGTCGATCCGGCCGTTCTTCAGGCCTTCGACCTGCTGGCCGGACATCATCTCGACCAGGCGCACGTCGGCCTCGGGCCGCGCCTGGCGCAACCGCCGCACCACCGTGGGCAGGCCGCCGTACAGCGTGGAGGCGACGAAGCCGATGCTGATCACCCGGCGTTCGCCATGGCCCACGCGGCGCGCGGCGTCCTTCATCTGCTCCACGCGGCCCAGCACCTGCTGCGCTTCCTCGTAGAACAGGCGGCCGGCGTCGGTCAGCCGGATCGGTCGGCTGCTGCGCACCAGCAGCTGCACCCCGAGTTCCTCTTCCATCTGCTGGATCTGCCGGCTCAGTGGCGGCTGGGCGATGTGCAGCAGTTCGGCGGCGCGGGTGAAATTGCGCTCGCGGGCGACGGTGACGAAGTACTTGAGCTGGCGCAGATCCATGAGATTAGACCAAAGTCTTAACTATGTAATTGACCCGTGTTGCGGCGCATTAAATCCAGTCGCACAAGGGCTTGAGGCTTGAAGAATACCCTGAAGGTATTTTCCAAGACCAAGATCGTCTTGGACGCGGGTGGTCCTGTGTCCCAAGAATCGGATCCATGGAACGCACCCTTTCCCCAGTCCCCAACGCAGCCCCGACGATCGAACGCGTCGAGACCTTCCTGCTGGACCTGCCCACCATCCGCCCGCACCGCCTGTCGGTGGCCACGATGAGCGGCCAGACCCTGATGATCGTGCGCCTGCACTGCAGCGACGGCACGGTCGGCCTCGGCGAGGGCACCACCATCGCCGGGCTGGCCTACGGCGCCGAAAGCCCGGAAGGCATGAAGCTGGCCATCGACACCTACTTCGCCCCGGTGCTGGTCGGCAGCGATGCAACCCGCGTGCAGGCGCTGATGGCGCGCGTGGGCAAGCTGGTCAAGGGCAACCATTTCGCCAAGTGCGCGGTGGAAACCGCGCTGCTGGACGCGCAGGGCAAGCGCTGTGGACTGCCGCTGTCCGAGCTGCTGGGCGGGCGCGTGCGCGATCGCCTGGGCGTGGCCTGGACCCTGGCCTCGGGCGATACGGCCAAGGACATCGCCGAAGCCGAGGCGATGCTGGCCGCGCGCCGGCACAACGTGTTCAAGCTCAAGATCGGGCGCAAGTCGGTGGCCGAGGACGTGGCCCATGTGGCCGCGATCAAGCGCGCCGTCGGCGACCGTGCCGCGGTGCGCGTGGACATCAACATGGCCTGGAGCGAGACCGACGCCCTGCGCGGCCTGCCCGCACTGGCCGATGCCGGGTGCGAGCTGGCGGAACAGCCGGTCGCCTCGGCCGCGGCATTGACCCGGCTGATGCGCCGCTTCCCGATCGCGCTGATGGCCGACGAAGTGCTGACCGGCCCGGACAGCGCCTATGCGCTGGCCAAGGTGTCCGGCGCCGATGTGTTCGCGGTCAAGACGGAACAATCCGGCGGGCTGTTCGCCGCACTCAAGGTTGGTGCGATTGCCGACGCAGCCGGGATCGAGCTGTATGGCGGGACCATGCTCGAAGGTGCCGTGGGCACGATCGCCGCGGCGCATGTGTTCGCCACCTTCCCGCACCTGCAGTGGGGCACCGAGCTGTTCGGGCCGCTGCTGCTGACCGAGGAAATCCTGGCGCAGCCGCTGGTCTATCGCGATTTCCACCTGGAAGTGCCGAATGCGCCGGGCCTGGGCATCGCCCTGGACGAGGACCGCGTCAACGCGTTCCGCCGCGACCGCACGCGCACCCCGGTGATCACCACCGGCACGGAGGGCTGAGCCATGTTGTTCCATGTACGCATGGACGTGAAGCTGCCGCTGGACATGGATCCGGCCAAGGCCACGTCACTGAAAGCCACTGAAAAGGCGCGCTTCCAGGAGTTGCAGCAATCGGGTAAGTGGCGCCATATCTGGCGCATCGTCGGCCAGTATTCCAACGTGTCTGTGTTCGATGTGGACAGCCCGACCGAACTGCATGACCTGCTGCTGTCGTTGCCACTGTTCCCGTACATGGTCATCGACGTCACGCCGCTATGCCGGCACCCGTCCTCGCTGCACGAGGATGACCGCTAGACCGCACCCCCCTTTCATCCGATGCGCTCCTGGGGAGGGAACGCGTCCCGGCAGCATTCGCCACCACGAGGAGCAAGACGATGAGCGTGAAAATCTTCAACCAGCCCGAAGTGCAGGATTTCCTGCGTACCGTGAGCAACCTGGACGGCGCCGACGGCGATGCCCGGACCAAGCAGGTCGTGCACCGGATCCTGTCGGACCTGTTCAAGACGATCGAGGACCTGGACCTGAGCCCGGACGAGATCTGGGCCGGCATCAACTACCTCAACAAGCTCGGCCAGGATGGCGAGGCCGCGCTGCTGGCCGCCGGGATCGGCCTGGAGCATTACATCGACCTGCGCCTGGACGAGGAAGACCGCATCGCCGGCATCACCGGCGGCACCCCGCGCACCATCGAAGGCCCGCTCTACGTGGCCGGCGCGCCGGTCAGCCAGGGCAGCGCCAAGATCGACCATGACGCCGATCCCGATGCTGGCCCGCTGCGCATCCACGGCACGGTGGTCGATGAAGAGGGCCAGCCGGTCGCTGGTGCGCTGGTCGAAGCCTGGCACGCCAACTCGAAGGGCTTTTACTCGCACTTCGACCCCACCGGTGCGCAGACCGAGTTCAACCTGCGTGGCGCGGTGACCACCGGTGCCGATGGCACGTATGAGTTCCTGACCCGGATGCCGGTCGGCTACGGCTGCCCGCCGCAGGGCGCGACCCAGCAGCTGCTCAACCGCATGGCCCGCCATGGCAACCGTCCGGCCCACGTGCATTTCTTCGTGACCACCGACAGCTATCGCAAGCTGACCACGCAGTTCAACATCGATGGCGATCCGCTGCTGTGGGACGACTTCGCCTACGCGACCCGCGACGGCCTGGTGCCGCCGGTCCAGGACGTCAGCGGTGGCGGCAAGGCCTTCGGCTTCGAGCGCGATGCCTACAAGGCCATCGAATTCAACTTCGGGCTGATCCCGCTGTCGGCTGGCAAAGACGACCAGTTGGTCTACCGCCTGCGCGCCGCAGCCTGATCCGCGCTACCGGACGGCGCCACGTGCGCCGTCCGCTCCACATCGTCCTGGCTTCACCGCGCCATGCGCGCGTGCCCACCATCCCCACCGGGAGAGGTTTCCGTGTCCGCGATCATCGAAAACAAGACCGACATCGAACAGCTGCTGGCCACCGCGCTGCAGGACGATCCCGAAGCGGGCGTGTTCCGCTGCCGTCGCGACATCTTCACCGACGCCGACCTGTTCGAGCTGGAGATGAAGCACATCTTCGAATCCAACTGGGTCTACCTGGCGCATGAAAGCCAGATCCCCAACAACAACGATTACTTCACCACCCATATCGGCCGCCAGCCGGTGGTGATCACCCGCGACAAGACCGGCGAGCTGCATGCGGTGATCAATGCCTGCGCGCACCGTGGCGCGATGCTGTGCCGGCGCAAGCACGGCAACAAGGGCAGCTTCACCTGCCCCTTCCACGGCTGGACCTTCAGCAATACCGGCAAGCTGCTCAAGGTCAAGGATGAAAAGACCACCCAGTATCCGCCGCAGTTTGGCGAACACGGTTCGCACGATCTCAAGCGCGTGGCCCGCTTCCAGAGCTATCGCGGCTTCCTGTTCGGCAGCCTGAGTGACGAGGTCGCCTCGCTGGAGGATTACCTGGGCGAGACGAAAACCATCATCGACCAGATCGTCGACCAGGCGCCCGATGGCCTGGAAGTGCTGCGCGGCAGTTCGTCCTACATCTACGACGGAAACTGGAAGCTGCAGATGGAGAACGGCTGCGACGGCTACCACGTCAGCTCCGTGCACTGGAATTACTCAGCCACCATGGGCCGGCGCAAGGAAACCGGCACCAAGGCCGTGGACGCCAACGGCTGGAGCAAGAGCATCGGCGGGGTATACGGCTTCGACAACGGCCACATCCTGCTGTGGACCCAGTCGCTCAACCCGGAAGTGCGCCCGGTCTGGAAGCGTCGCGCCGAAATCGCCGCGCGCGTGGGCGAAGACAAGGCGGACTTCATCACCCGCCAGACCCGCAACCTGTGCCTGTACCCGAACGTGTACCTGATGGACCAGTTTTCCACCCAGATCCGCGTGACCCGCCCGATCGACGTGGACAAGACCGAAGTCACCATCTATTGCTTCGGCATCAAGGGCGAGAGCGCGGAGGACCGCGCCACCCGCATCCGCCAGTACGAGGATTTCTTCAACGTCTCGGGCATGGGCACGGCCGATGACCTGGAGGAATTCCGCGCCTGCCAGCAGGGCTACGCCGGCACGTCCGCTGCCTGGAACGACCTGAGCCGCGGTGCGCCGCTGTGGGTCGAAGGGCCGGATGAAAACGCACAGAAGATGGGCATCAAGCCGCTGCTCAGTGGCGGCCGCAGCGAGGACGAAGGCCTGTTCGTGCGCCAGCACGAATACTGGGCCAGGACCCTGCGCAAGGCCGTGGCCGATGCAGGTTGCGGAGATGCGCCGTGAGCCATGATGCCGCCGCCATCGCCGCGTTCCTGTATCGCGAGGCGCGCCTGCTGGATGACCGGCAGTGGGACGAATGGCTGGCGCTGTACGCCAGCGATGTCGTCTATTGGATGCCCGCCTGGGATGACGATGACCAGCTCACCGAAGACCCGCAGTCGCAGATCTCGCTGATCTATTACCCCAATCGCGACGGGCTGGAAGACCGGGTGTTCCGGATCAAGACCGAACGCTCCAGCGCCTCCACGCCGGAGCCGCGCACCGGGCACAACATCAACAACATCGAGGTGCTGGACACGCGCGACGACGCCATCGACGTCCGCTACAACTTCCACACGCTCAACCATCGCTACAAGTCCACCGATCACTTCTTCGGCACCTGTTTCGTGACCCTGCGCCGCGACGGCGAGGGCTTCCTGATCGCCAACAAGAAGATCGTGTTGAAGAACGACTACATCCGCCAGGTCATCGACATCTACCACATCTGACCGGCCCGGCTGAAGGAGGTTTCCATGAGCTATCGCATCGCCCTGAATTTCGAAGACGGCATCACCCGCTTCATCGACTGCAATGCAGGCGAGAAAGTGCTGGACGCGGCCTATCGGAACAAGATCAACCTGCCGATGGATTGTTCCGATGGCGTCTGCGGAACCTGCAAGTGCCGCGCCGAGGCCGGGCAATACGATCTCGGCGACGACTACATCGACGACGCGCTGACCGAAGACGAAGCCGGCGCAGGCCTGGTGCTGACCTGCCAGATGGTGCCGTCCTCGGACTGCACGCTGGCCGTGCCGGTGACTTCCACCGCATGCAAGACCGGCAGCACCACGTTCAAGGCCGCGGTGGTGGACGTGGTGCCGCACGAAGACGCGGCGCTGGAACTGAAGCTGGAAGTCACCGGCGATGCGCCGGGCTTCCTGCCCGGCCAGTACGTCAACATTGCCGTGCCGGGCAGTGGCCAGACGCGGTCGTATTCCTTCAGCTCAAAGCCCGGTTCGCACGAGCCGACGTTCCTGATCAAGCGCGTGCCCGGTGGCCTGATGAGCGGCTACCTGGACAGCGCCAGTCCCGGCCAGGTGCTGGACATGACCGGCCCGCTGGGCAGCTTCTACCTGCGCGAAGTGAAGCGACCGGTACTGATGCTGGCCGGTGGCACCGGGCTGGCGCCGTTCCTGTCGATGCTGGCGCACCTGGAAAGCACGGGCAGCGACCATCCCGTGTACCTGATGTACGGCGTCACCCGCGGCGCGGACCTGGTGCTGGTGGATGTACTGCGGAAGTTCGCCGAGCGCCTGGACTTCTTCAGCTTCGACACCTGCGTGGTCGATCCCGAATCGCGCCATCCGAAGATCGGTTACGTCACCCAGCACCTGATGCCCGAAGCGCTGCATGACGGCGCGGTGGATGTGTACCTGTGCGGCCCGCCGCCGATGGTCGACGCGGTGCGCAACCACTTCACCGACATCAAGGTCAGTCCGGCCAGCTTCTACTACGAGAAGTTCACGCCGAATGCGCCGGCCAGCGCGCCACAGGATCTGGCCGCGTGAGCCGTCGCTTCGCCGGCAAGGTCATGGTGGTGACCGGTGCGGCGCAGGGCATTGGTCGCAGCGTTGCGCTGCGGGCCGCGGCCGAAGGCGCGCAGGTCGTGCTGGTGGATCGCGCGGACTTCGTCGGCGAGGTCGCGGCCGAAGCCGGTGGCAACACCGCCGCGTTCGTCGCCGATCTGGAAACCCATGCCGGCGCGGTGGCCGCGATGGACTTCGCCGCGCAGGCCTTCGGCGGCATCGACATCCTGATCAACAACGTCGGCGGTGCGATCCGCATGCGCCCGTTCGCCGAGTTCGAACCCGAACAGATCGATGCCGAGATCCGCCGCTCGCTGATGCCCACGCTGTACAGCTGCCACGCGGTGCTGCCGCACCTGCTGACGCGCGGCGCCGGCACCATCGTCAACGTCTCATCCAACGCCACCCGAGGCATCTACCGGGTGCCGTACTCGGCCGCCAAGGGCGGCGTCAACGCGATTACCCAGTGCCTGGCGATGGAATACGCCGACCGCAACATCCGCGTGGTCGCCACCGCGCCGGGCGGCACGTCCGCGCCGCCGCGTCGCGTGCCGCGCAACGCCAGTGGCGACACCGCGCAGGAGCAGGCGTGGATGGGTGAGGTGGTCGAACAGGTCACCACGTCCAGCTTCCTCAATCGCTACGGAACCATCGACGAACAGGTCGCTCCGATCCTGTTCCTGGCCTCCGACGAGGCGGGCTACATCACCGGTTCGATCCTGCCCGTGGCCGGGGGTGACACCGGCTGAAATCGACAAAGGCAGCCGTCGCCGATGGCTGCTTCATCCAACGCAGTGCACATCCTGGGAGGGAGAGGTCATGCGCAGCATCGATGTCAGTGAGGCCATCGACAGTGGTCGATTCAGCCGGTTCCAGTGGTCGGTGGTGGTGTTGTGTGCGGTGTTGCTGGTCGTGGATGGCTACGACGTGTTCGTCGCCGGCACGGTGCTGCCGACGCTGATCAAGGAGTGGGGCCTGAGCAAGCCGGAGGCCGGCATGCTGCAGGCCTGGGCGCTGTTCGGGATGATGTTCGGCGCGCTGGTGTTGGGGCCGCTGGCCGACAGGATTGGCCGCAAGAAAGGCATCGCGATCAGCTTCGTGTTGTTCACCGTGGCCACGCTGTGCACCGGCTTTGCCAACACGCCGGAGCACTTCAAGGCGCTGCGCTTCGTTGCCGGGCTGGGTTGCGGCGGGCTGATGCCCAACGCGGTGGCGCTGATGAACGAGTACGCGCCCAAGCGCATGCGCGGCACGATGGTGGCGCTGATGTTCAGCGGTTACTCGGTCGGTGGCATGGTCGCCGCGGCGCTGGGCATCTGGATGATCCCGGCGCTGGGCTGGAAGCCGATGTTCTGGGCCGCCGCGGTGCCGCTGCTGGTGCTGCCGCTGATCCTGTGGCGCCTGCCCGAATCGCTGGGGTTCCTGATCCGCCAGGGGCGCCAGGAAGAAGCCCGCGCGATCTTCGCCAGGCTGCAGACCGGAGCCGCGATCCAGGCGCAGGACACGCTGGTCTTCAGTGAAACCAAGGGCGCGGCGGCTTCGGTGATCGAGTTGTTCCGCCACCAGCGCACGCTGCGCACGCTGATGCTGTGGCTGTCGTTCTTCTGCTGCCTGCTGCTGGTGTACCTGCTCAGTTCGTGGCTGCCCAAGGTCATGCAGGAAGCCGGCTACGCGCAGAAGGCCAGCCTGCTGACGCTGTTCTCGCTGAACTTCGGTGGCATGGCCGGGGCGATTGCTGGTGGCTGGCTGGGCGACCGTTTCGGATTGCCGAAAGTGGTGGTGGGCTTCTTCGCCGCCGCGGCGCTGTCGATTGCCGCAATCGGCTACATCCCGTCGGTGCCGGTGCTGTTCACGCTGGTGTTCATTGCCGGCGCTACCACCATCGGCACGCAGATCCTGCTCTACGCCAGCGTGGCCCAGCTGTACAACCTGTCGGTGCGCTCGACCGGGCTGGGTTGGGCGTCTGGCGTGGGTCGTGTCGGCGCCATTGTCGGGCCGACCCTGGGCGGCGTGCTGCTGGCGCGTGAGCTGCCATTGCAGCAGAGCTTCCTGATCTTCGCCGTGCCCGCGGCAGTGGCGACGGTGTCGATGCTGGTGTTTGCGGTGTGCAACCAGCGCGCAGCCAGGCCGGTGCAGGCGGCCGTGGCGGCCAACGCGCCCTGACGTGCCGGCCTTCATCCGCCAGTTGATCAGGGATGCATCGCTGCCGGCCGTCCTGGCCGGCGTGATCGCCACGCTGATCTCGTTCGCCGGGCCGCTGGTGATCGTGTTCCAGGCTGCGTCCGGGCTGCCCGCACCGCTGCTGGCCTCATGGGTGTGGGCGATCTCGATCGGCAGCGGGGTGCTGGGCGTGGGCTTGAGCCTGTACTACCGTGCGCCGACGGTGATCGCCTGGTCGATTCCCGGTTCGGTATTGCTGGTGACGCTGCTGCCGACCGTGGCGTTTCCGGTTGCGGTCGGTGCGTACGTGGTGGCCAGCGCGGTGATGCTGGCGGTGGGATTGTCCGGTGCGTTCGACCGCATCGTGGCGCGCCTGCCGCCGGCGATCACCGCGGCGATGCTGGCTGGCATCCTGTTCGGGTTCGCCACCCGGTTGTTCGTGGGCATGGCCTCGCAGCTGGTGCTGGTGCTGGCGATGTTCGTGGCGTTCTTCACCGGGCGACGCTGGTTTCCGCGCTATGCGGTGGTGGCGGTGCTGCTGACCGGCGTCAGCGTGGCGCTGCTGACCGGGCAGGTGCATGGCCCGTTGCCGGCGCTGTCGGTCACGGTGCCGGTGTGGGTGACGCCGCAGTTCGACTGGCAGGCCATCGTCAGCATCAGCATCCCGCTGGTGGTGGTCGCATTGACCGGGCAGTTCGTGCCGGGCATGGCGGTGTTGCGCACCTGCGGCTATGCGCGTCCGGCGGCCGGTCCGCTGCTGGTGTGGTCGGCGGCGGGTTCGGCGCTGCTGGCGCCGTTCGGCTGCCATGGCTTGAATCCAGGCGCGGTCACCGCCGCGATCTGCACCGGTCCCGAAGCGCATCCGGATGCAGGTCGGCGCTACGTGGCCGGGGTTGCCGGCGGCGTGGCCTACCTGGTGCTGGGTTGTTTCGCCGGCACGGTGCTGGCGCTGTTCTCGACACTGCCCAAAGAGCTGATCGCCACGCTGGCGGGGCTGGCGCTGTTCCCCAGCATTGCCGGCGCATTGACCACGGCGGTGGCCGATGCGCGCGACCGTGATGCGGCGCTGGTGACCTTCATCGTCTGCGCATCGGGGATGTCGCTGTTCGGATTGGGCGCGGCGTTCTGGAGTCTGTTGTTCGGCGTGGCCACGCACCTGCTGCTGCAGTGGCGTTGGGGGCGCGCGGCGGTGCCGGTGGGGCAGGCGTCGCGCTAGTCGTTGTTGCAAGGGGAGGGCGTGCGCCACGCGCACGTCGTAGGTCAACGCCATCACCTGTCACTGCGCCGCCATCGGGTGGCGCATCACATCACCACGGGTTTTTCCTGGGAGGGAAGCATGCAGTCATTGATCACCGCCACCCGTCGCGCGTCGTTGGCGTGCGCGATTTCCGTCGCGCTGTTCGCCCCCGGCCTGGCCGCGGCGCAGACCGCCAGCGATGCCGCGCAGGACCAGCGCATCCAGCAGCTGGAAAGCGAGGTCTCCGCGCTGAAGGACATGGTCCTGAACCAGCAGAGCCAGCTGGCCGACGCGCGCTCGCGCCTGGAAGCGGCCACCGTGCCCGGCAACACCCCGCTCAAGGGGCCGGGCGTGCAGGGCAGTGGCGCGATCGTGACGGCGCCACCGGCGCAGGCATCACCGGCGTTGGGTGCAGGCGCGCCGCCGCGTGCGCCGATCCAGAACACCGCCATCGTCGCCGGTGGTGACAGCCACTTCAGCTACGGCGGCTTCATCAAGCTGGACATGATGTCCACCTACACCAGCGATGGCGCCATCGCCGACAGCACGCCGGGCCGGTTGTTCTACTTCCCCGCGGCCACCCCGGTCGATGCCGGTCCGGGCAAGAGCTACACCGATTTCCACGCGCAGTTCTCGCGGATCTGGTTTGGCGTGGACCGCGTCACCGATGCCGGCGACAAGCTGAAGGGCTACGTGGAGTTCGACTTCTTCGGTGGCGGCAACAGCAACGTCGGCAACGAGAAGTTCTCCAACGGCTATCCGCCGACCCTGCGCCATGCCTACGTGCAGTGGAACCACTGGCTGGCTGGCCAGACCTGGACCAATGCGATGGACCTGGGCTCACTGCCGGAAACGGTGGACTTCGTCGGCATCGTCGATGGCACCCTGTTCGCGCGCCAGGCGCAGATCCGCTACAGCACCGGCAACTGGTCGTTCTCGCTGGAGAACCCGCAGACCTGGTACCAGGATGGCTCACCCACGCAGGTCAGCTCCGGCGAGAACAACGTGCCGGACGTCACTGCGCGCTGGACCACCAAGGGCAACTGGGGCCATTTCAGCGTCGCCGGCCTGGCCCGCCAGCTGCGCACCGCCGATGACAGCACCGCCGGCTATGCGCTCAGCGTGGCTGGCTCGTTCAAGCTCAGCGACACCGACCTGCTGCAGTACACGGTCAGTGGTGGTCCTGGCCTGGGCCGCTACATCGGCTTCGGCCTGATCCCCGATGCGTACATCGAACAGGACGGCCGGTTGAAGGCGCAGGACGGCTACGCGGGCTTTGCGGCCTGGCGCCATAACTGGACCGGCAACCTGCGCAGCACGCTGGCGTATTCGGCGGCCTATATCTCCACCGATGAATCGGCGGTGGGCCAGCTGGCCACCGAACGCACCCAGTCCTGGCGCGTGAACCTGATCTACTCGCCGTTCCCGCGCCTGGACGTGGGTGCCGAACTGAGCTGGGCCAAGCGCCAGCTGGCCAACGATGCCGAAGGCGAATTGAACCGCCTGCAGACCACGGTCAAGTACACCTTCTGACCGTCGGGCCGATGGGTGTCCAGTTTCTGGACACCCGCCGCACCCGCGTCCAGCAATGGCGCGGGTTGGCGGCCTAACGCCAAAGGGGGATGGTGACCGTGCGGGTGCGCGCGCAGGCTGCGGCCACGGTTTTTCTTCGAGGTCCCTCCCATGACACAAGACGATTTCCTCCCCGCCGCGCTGTGGCGCGACAAGGTCTTCACCGGGCAGTGGCGCGCCACCGGCGTTACGCAAGCCGTGACCGAACCGGCCACCGGCAACACCCTGGGAAGCATCGGCATGGCCGACGCCGCACAGGTCGCCACCAGCGCCGCTGCGGCACGTGCCGCGCAGCAGGCCTGGGCCGCAGCGCCGTACGAAGAACGCGCACAGGTCCTGCGCAAGGCCGCGCAGCTGGCGGAGCAGTACACCCCGCAGATCATCGAATGGATCGTGCGCGAAAGCGGCTCCACCCAGCCCAAGGCCGGCTTCGAGGCCTCGATCAACGCCAAGGCGCTGCACGAGGCCGCCGCGCTGCCGTCGCGCGCGGTGGGTGAAGTGCTGCCCTCGGTGCCGGGCCGGCTGAGCCTGGCCCGGCGGCGCCCGCTGGGCGTGGTCGGCGTGATCTCGCCGTTCAACTTCCCGCTGTACCTGGCCATGCGCGCGGTCGCGCCGGCGCTGGCGCTGGGCAATGCGGTGGTGCTCAAGCCCGATCCGCGCACTGCGGTGTGCGGTGGCTTCGTCATTGCGCGCTTGTTCGAACTCGCCGGCCTGCCCGCGGGCCTGCTGCATGTGCTGCCGGGCGATGGCGCGGCCGGTGCGGCGCTGACCGCCGACCCGAACATCGCGATGATCCAGTTCACCGGGTCCACCGGTGCCGGCCGCAAGGTCGGCGAAGCGGCTGGCAAGCACCTGAAGAAGGTCTCGCTGGAGCTGGGTGGCAAGAACTCGTTGATCATCCTGGACGATGCCGACCTGGACCTGGCCATCGCCAACACCACCTGGGGCGTCTACCTGCACCAGGGCCAGATCTGCATGTCGTCCGGGCGCGTGCTGGTCCAGCGTGGCATCCACGATGCGTTCCTGGCCAAACTCACCGCCAAGGCCAAATCCATGGTGGTCGGCGATCCATCCAAGGGCCAGGTGCACCTGGGCCCGCTGATCAATGCCGCCCAGCGCGATCACGCGGCCAAGGTCGTGGCCGATGCCAGCGCCGCCGGTGCCAAGGTTGAAGCCGGTGGTACGTATAAAGGCCTGTTCTTCCAGCCGACCGTGCTCAGCGGCGTGACCCGCGACAACCCAGCCTTCAACGAAGAGATCTTCGGGCCAGTCGCGGTGGTGGTGCCGTTCGACACCGATGAAGACGCCATCGCCCTGGCCAACGACACCGAGTACGGCCTGTCGATGGCGGTGCTCTCAAGCAACGTCGGCCGCGCGCTCAAGCTCGGCGAACAGTTGCGCACCGGCCTGCTCCACATCAACGACCAGACCGTCAATGACGAGGTCATCAATCCGTTCGGCGGCGTCGGCGCCTCCGGCAACGGCACCAGCATCGGCGGGCCGGCCAACTGGGAGGAGTTCACCCAGTGGCAGTGGCTGACCGTCAAGGGCGACGCGCCCGCCTATCCGCTCTGATTCCCGAGGAATCCACATCATGAATGCAGAAGTGAAGCTCCAGCCGATTACCGCCGCGGTCACCCGTTCGCAGGGCGCGCCGTTCACCATCGAGCAGGCCCGCATCCGCGCGCCGCAGGACGATGAAGTGCTGGTGCGCGTGGTCGCCACCGGCCTGTGTCACACCGACCTGATCGTGCGCGACCAGTACTACCCGGTACCGCTGCCGGCGGTGCTCGGCCATGAAGGCGCCGGTGTGGTCGAAGCGCTCGGCCCAAACGTCAAGGACCTGAAGGTCGGCGACCACGTTGTACTGACCTACGGCGCCTGCGGTCATTGCCATGCCTGCGACAGCGGCCATGGTGCGTATTGCAAGGACTTCTTCGGCCTCAACTTCGGTGGCAGCGACCTGCAGGGCAACACCGCGATCACCGATCCGGCCGGTGCACCGCTGCACGATCACTTCTTCGCCCAGTCCTCGTTCGCCAGCTATGCGCTGAGCCGCGAGAACAATGCGATCAAGGTGCCGCAAGACGCGCCGTTGGAGCTGCTCGGCCCGCTGGGCTGCGGCATCCAGACCGGTGCCGGTGCGGTGATCAATTCACTCAAGGTGCGGCCCGGCAGCAGCTTCGTCAGCTTCGGTGCCGGCGCGGTCGGCCTGAGCGCGGTGATGGCCGCGCGCGTGGCCGGGGCGACCACGATCATCGCCGTGGACGTGGTGCCTTCGCGCCTGGAGCTGGCGCTGGAACTGGGCGCGACCCATGTCATCAACAGTCGCGAGCAGGACATCGTGGAGACCGTGCGCGCGATCTGCGGCGGCGCCGACTTTGCCCTGGAATCCACCGGCCGCCCGGAGGTGCTGGGGCAGGGCATCGAGGCCCTGGGTTCGCTCGGCAGCATCGGTGTGGTCGGTGCGCCCAAGCTGGGCACCAAGGCCGAGTTCGACGTCAACAACCTGCTGCTGGGCGGACGCAGCATCCGCGGCATCGTCGAAGGCGACAGCGTGCCGCAGGTGTTCATCCCGCAGCTGGTGCAGCTGTTCCAGCAGGGGCGTTTTCCGTTCGACAAACTGGTGAAGTTCTATCCGCTGGACCAGATCAACCAGGCGGCCGAGGACAGCACCAAGGGCATCACCCTCAAGCCGGTCCTGCGCATGCCGCAGTAACGCGGCCAAGGCCTCGACTGCAACGGACCGTCGCGCGCTGCGTGGCGGTCCGTCATCGCTTCCTTAAGGCATTGCGGCGTACCCTTCGCCTCGGTGAAGTCGTACGAGTGGCCGGTGCCGATGTCCGCGTTTCCCGTCTTGCAACAACAGCAGCTGGATGTGGCACGCAGCCGGTTCGCACAAGGCGAACCGTTGCCCGACACGCTGCTGCCCGATGGCCTGGCGCGCTCATGGGAGCGCTCGCGCAATGCAGGCCTGCAGCCATGGCAGGCGCCGCAGTACGACGCGGCCCAGCGGCTGCACAACGTGCGCGAACAGCCCGACGACCGGCGCCTGTACCAGTGCGTGCATGAAGAGATCGAACAGCTCTGGAGCGCATTCGGCGGGCCGGACTGGACCATCTTCTGCGCCAATCCGCAGGGCGTGATCGTGCACGCGCGGCACAGCCCGTCCTGCGACGACGCGGTGCTGCTGCCCATCGCCGCCGGACGGCGCATGGCCGAATGCGACATCGGCACCACCGCGCCGAGCTGCGTGCTCAGCGATGGCTGCGAGACCATCGTGCAGGGCAACCAGCACTACCTGCGCGCGTTCGAGGAGATCTTCTGCCTGTCGGTGCCGCTGTGGGGCATCGAAGGCCAGGTGATCGGCGCGCTGGACATCACCGGGCGCGGACAGCGCGATGCCGGTCTGTTGCAGGAGCATTTCCGCCAGGCCGCGCTGTCGGCCGAGCATCGCCTGTTCGCCACCTTGCGCCATTGCCACCTGCTGGCGATCCAGCATGATCCACGCTGGTTGGGCACGCCGCTGGCGGGCCTGCTGGCCTTCGATGAGGATGGCGGTCTACGCGCGGCCAGTCGCCTCGCACGGCGGATGCTGGGGTTGCCGGCGCAGGGGGCGGTGTCGGCATGGACGCTGGCCCGTGTGTTCGATAGCGCCTTACCCGCGCAGCAGCGTCGCCTGCTGCAGCCCGGCCATCACGCGCAGCGCCTGGCCTGTGTCGATGGCAGTCATCTGTGGGTGCAGCACCTGCGTGGGCCGTTGCGTGGCGTGGCAGTCGGCGCGCGGCTGCAGCAGTCCCCGGGCGTAGCGCCATCGGTGCCGGCGATCGAATCGGCGATCCAGGACAGCGACCTGCAGGAACACACCCTGCGCGCGATTGTCCAGGCGCTGGCCGAGCACGACGGCAACATCGCCGCCACTGCGCGCCAGCTGGACGTCTCGCGCACCACGCTGTACGCCAAGCTGCGCCAGGCGCGCGCGGCCGGACTGCTGCCTGGCTGACGCGCGCGAATCCGTGATCAGTCGCGGAAGTTGTCGTACTGCAGCGGCTGTTCGAATTCCTGCTTTTTCAGCAGCGCGATGGCGTCCTGCAGGTCGTCGCGCTTCTTGCCGTTGACGCGCAGCTTGTCGCCGTTGATCTGGGTGTCGACCTTCAGCTTGGCTTCCTTGATCTTGGCCGCGATCTGCTTGGCCAGTTTCTGCTCGATGCCCTGCTTGACGGTGATCTTCTGGCGCGCGCCAGCAAGGTTCGTTTCCACCTCGCCGAATTCCAGGCAGCGCGCATCGATGCCGCGGGCGATCAGGCGCGCGCGCAGGATGTCTTCCATCTGCTTGAGCTGGAAATCGCTGGGCGCCGACTGGCTGATGGTGTTGTCTTCCAGCACGAACCTGGCATCCACGCCCTTGAAGTCGAAGCGCGTGGACAGCTCGCGGTTGGCCTGGTCCACGGCATTGGTGAGCTCGTGGCTGTTGACCTCGGAAACGACGTCGAAGGAGGGCATGGGGAAAAACCGGAAGACAGGGCGCACGCATGTTAGCGCGCGTGCCCCCATGTCGAAACCCGGTCCCGCCGCACGGTGGCGCCTGCGGCGTACCGCAGGCGCTATGCCGATGCGATGTAGATCGCCCGGAAATCATTCACGTTGGTGTGCGTGGGCCCGGTGATCACGGCATCACCGAGGCTGCCGAAGAAACCGTGGCCATCGTTATCGTCCAGGGCCACCTGGGGCTGAATGCCCACACGCTGCGCGCGCGACAGGCTGTCCGGAAACAGCACGGCGCCGGCGATCTCTTCGCGGCCATCAATACCATCGGTGTCGCAGGCGATGGCGTAGACATCGGCCATTCCGCCCAGCGCGATGCCCAGTGAAAGCAGGAACTCGACATTCCTTCCACCGCGCCCCTGTCCATGGACGGTCACGGTGGTCTCGCCGCCCGAGAGCAGCACGCAAGGAGTGCTGAACGGCTGGCCGTGCAAGCGTACCTGGCGCGCGATCCCGGCCATGACCCTGCCGACCTCGCGGGATTCGCCTTCGACGGAATCCCCAAGAATGTAAGCCGCGACGCCCATGCTCCGGGCATAAGTGGCGGCCGCTTCCAGTGATTGCTGCGGCGTGGCGATCAGATGGGTCTGGATGGGGGGCAGGGCCGCGGCCCCAGGCTTGATGGTCTCGGTCACGCCGGCTTCGAGCAGGCGCTGCACATGTGCCGGGACGTCGATCCGATGGCGGCGCAACACCTCCAGCGCTTGCGCACTGGTGCTGGGGTCGGCGACGGTCGGACCCGAAGCGATGTCATTGAGCTGATCGGCCGGAACATCGGAGATCAACAGGTTGCAGACCCGTGCAGGTGCGCAGGCCGCGGCCAGGTGGCCGCCCTTGATCGCCGACAGGTGCCGGCGGACACAGTTGAACTCGCTGATCGTGGCCCCGGCGAGCAGCAACTGCTCGCCGATCACCTGCTTGTCCTCAAGACGCATGCCTTCGGCCGGGAGCGGAAGCAGCGCCGAACCGCCACCGGAGATCAAGCAGATCACCAGGTCATCGGCAGTCAGCCCCTGCACGCAGGCCAGGATGCGCTGGGCAGCCCGTAATCCCTGGTCGTCCGGCACAGGGTGGGCAGCTTCGAGGATGTCGATCCGTGAACACGGCGCGCCATGGCCGTAGCGCGTGACCACCACGCCTTCCAGCGGGCCAGGCCAGTGTGCCTCCAGGACCTGCGCCATGGCTGCCGAGGCCTTGCCGGCACCGATGACCACCGTCCGGCCTTTTGGGGGCTGTGGCAGGGATAGCGGAAGCACGAGCGCGGGTTGCGCCGCGGCGACCGCCGCATCGAACATGCCCACCAGCATGTCGCGAATTGCGTCGTGGTCGCTACGGCACGGGCTGTCGGCTTGCGCGGGCCTGTTCAATGAAGTCTGCATTCGATGGTTCCTTCGGCCACGTTGGTCCATCCGGCACTCGTCTGGCTGGATGGCGACTCAGCCACCGTCGTGATGCACGATGATCCGGCCGGAAAACGCAGCCGCCTTGTCGCGATACTGTTTCCACGAGGTCTCGAGCGCCGCAATGGCCGGTGCATCCAGTGCGCGGACCGCACGCGCGGGGCTTCCCATGATCAGGCTACCTGGCGGAAAGGTCTTGCCCTCGGTCACCAGCGCGTTGGCGGCGACCAGTGAATGCGGTCCGAGGGTGGCGCCATTCATGACCACCGCGCCCATGCCGATCAGGCTGCCCGCGCCGATCGTGCATCCGTGCAGGACGACGGCATGTCCC
This sequence comes from Pseudoxanthomonas sp., assembly GCF_027498035.1. NCBI lineage: Bacteria > Pseudomonadati > Pseudomonadota > Gammaproteobacteria > Lysobacterales > Lysobacteraceae > Pseudoxanthomonas > Pseudoxanthomonas sp. The sequence continues at coordinate 2,199,318 of NZ_CP114978.1, read as the reverse complement.
ACCGTCACTCCATCGCCAATGATCAGTGGAAAGCCGGGGTCCGCATGCAGCACGGCTCCGTCCTGCACGTTAGTGCCGGCCCCGATACTGATCGGGGCATTGTCCCCGCGGACCACTGCCCCGAACCAGATGCTTGCGCCATCCTCCAGTGTCACTTCTCCAATTACATGCGCGCCGGGTGCGATCCAGCTCCCGGGTTTCAGGGTCGGACGCTTGCCTTCAATCTCATAACTGGGCACGGGGGCTCCTCATTGATGGGGTGCGCCATCGCTTCGCGACGCGCGATGGGCGGAGACGATGCCGTGCGACCAGGCCAATGGGACATTGGAGCCGCGCTTTTCAACGATCTCAGCGGGCTTGGCCAGGTTGTCGATCCTTGCCGAAGTAATCGACGACCGGGGGCAGTGGCGGAGTGTCTCCGGCACGCGTCGCGTCGTGGTTATCCCGGAACGGCGCATCTGGCTTCATGACGAAACACAGCACGGTGCCGACGATCATGATCCCAATGGACACCAGGAAGGTGATGTTCCAATTGCCCAGGCGGTCAGCGATGAGGCCTGCCACGACCGGGCTGATCAGTGCAGCGGTGACGCCGGTGCCACTCATGATGCCCGATGCGGTTCCTGCGCGTTCGTTGGCGATGTCCATGGGAATCGCCCACATGGGGCCAACGGCCATTTCATTGAAGAACATCGCCGCGGCCAGGAACACGAGGGCGTGGACCGGGTCGCTGACCAGCAGGACCGGAATCAGTGAAATGGCGGTCAAGGCCATGCAGCCGGCCACCAGGTAGCTGCGTGCAATGCGTAGATTCCCTGTCCTGGTCAGCAGCCGGTCGCTCACCATGCCGCCGGCCAGGTCACCCACCACGCCGGCCACGAAGACACCGGAGGTGAAGATCACCGCATTCTTGATGTTCAGATTGAAGCTGTGCATGAAGTACAGCGGCATCCAGCTGAGCATTAACCAGAGCGTCCAGTTGTAGCAGAAGTAAACTGCCGAGACGGGCAGCATGCGGCGATACAGGCGCCCCCATTGACCAGGCGGATGTTCGCGCCGGGTCTTGGGTGCAGGAAGAATCTTGAGCTCCTCGGCAGTGATCCGAGGATGGTCGGCAGGCAGTTCGGTGTAGCAGAAGTACCACGCGGCCAACCACGCTGCGCTGACCACGCCCAGCACATAGAACGACGTGCGCCAGTCAAATGCCGTCATGATGGCCAGCACGATCATTGGTGCCACCGCGTTGCCGAATCGGGCAGCGGAATGGGTGATGCCTTGCGCCATCCCGCGCTTGGCCCTCGGAATCCAGGCTCCCATGGCACTGGTGGCGGCGGGGAAGGTCGCGCCTTCGCCCAGCCCCAGCAACAGCCGGGCGGCGATCAGCGATACCAGGCCACCAGCAAGTCCGGTCAGGACCGTTGCCACGGCCCAGATCGCCGCGCACACCAGGAGCGTCCTGCGGGCACCAAACCGGTCCGCGATCCAGCCGCCGATGAACTGGAAGATCACGTAGGGATACCCGAATGCCGAGAACACGAACCCCAGCTCGGTGTTGGACAGCCCAAGTTCGCTCTTGAACTGCCCAGCCGCAGTACTGACATTGACGCGGTCGACGTAGGTGATGAAGTACATCAGGCAAAGCATCACGAGCACGGTCGTACTCGCCTTCATGGACAAGCGTTTCATGAACCCTCCCAGGTCATTGACTCCAGCGCCCGGCAAGCCGGGGCCATGAGGACCAATCCGTCGGCCAGCAGGCTAACGCCTGGCCGTGTTCGACTTCGACCCGAACGCCGCAACGGCGTCCCGGAAGGACTGGCTGCCATAGACCTGCTCGACCAGGTCATCGTCAACCAGTTGGTGCTCCATCACCACCCGGCGCATGCTCTCCTTGATGGCGTGCTGGGTGACAGGCGATAGCGATGCCAGACGCCTGGCCAATGCGATGGTCGCCGCTTCAAGTTCATCTTTGGTGGATACCGCGTAGATGTAGCCACACGACAGCGCTTCCGGCGCGTCGAGATGGTCGGCCAGCAGCAGCATCTTCTTGACCCTTGGAACGCCGAATGCCGCAATCAGCCGAGCCAGGTTCCTGGCCGAGAGTGTGTTGGACAATGTCCTGGCGATGGGCGCACCGAAGCGTGAGGTGTCACTGCAGACCCTGAAGTCGCAGGCCGTAGCCAGCGCCAGGCCACCGCCCGCGGCCCATCCGTCGATGACGGCGACCGTGGGCACCGGGATGCGTTCCACCGCATCGATAACCTGTTCGATCATCGCTTCGTAGGCAATCCCTTGCGTGCCGGAAGTGAAATCGCGGAAGTGGTCGATATCGGTGCCGGCGACAAAGGATTTCCCTCCGGCGCCGCGGACCAGGATGCATCGGACGCTGGCGTCGGCCTGCAGGATGCCGGCGATCCGGAGAAATTCCTCGTACATCGGTAGGGTCATGGCGTTGTGCCGCTCAGGGCGGTCGATCACGATCTCGGCCATCCCCGCACCGACCAGGCGGTGCATCACGCAGGCGCGCGTGGATGCCGCGTTCATGCGGGCACCGCGGCAAGCTCGTCGCGCAGTTCCTGGTTGTGCTCGCCCAGCAGTGGCGGGTGACGGTAGACGTGCTGGGGCGTGCCTCCCATCTTCACCGGGAAGCCGATGTTCTTCACGGTTCCCTCGTTGGGGTGCTTGATTTCCATGCACATCCCGCGGTGCCTTGCGTGCTCGCTTCCAAAGGCCTCCGGATAGGTCAGGATGGGCCCGGCCGGGATGCCAGCTTCGAGCAAGGTGGTGATCCAGTCCTCGGCATCGCGTTGGCCGAACGAGGCTTCCAGCGCGGAAATCAGCGCCTCCCGGTGCTTCAGGCGAAGTGCGACGGTGGCAAAGTCGGGGTGCGTCTCCAGGTCGGGCCGCTGCAGTAGCTCGCACAGCTTCTTCCACAGCTTCTGGTTGGTCGCGCCCATGACGAAATATCCATCGCGCGCTTTCACCGCCTGATATGGCGCACTCATCTTGTTGCTGGTCCCAAGCGGGGTCGGTGGCGTACCGGTCCCCCAGTAGTCGGACATGTCCCAGATGGAGAAGGCCATGGCCGAATCGAACAGCGATGCATCGATGTGTTGGCCCAGGCCCGATTTCTGCGCACCGATATAGGCCGACAGCAAGCCATACACCGCGAAGAGCGCGCAGCCGATGTCAGCCACGGGCACGCCGGCCTTCACTGGCGGTCCATCCTTGTAGCCGGTCACGCTCATCACGCCCGACATGGCCTGGGCCATGAGATCAAAGCCTGGTCGCGAGGACCATGGGCCGCTCTGGCCGAAGCCGGAAATGCTCGCATAGACCATCCTGGGATTGATCTTGCGGATGGTCTCGTAGTCGATGCCAAGCCGCTTGACCACGCCGGGGCGGTAGTTCTCCACCATCATGTCGGCGGACCTGGCCAACTCGTAGAAAAACTCCCTGCCTTCCTCGGTCTTGAGGTCCAGCGCGACCGAACGCTTGTTCCGGTTCATGTTGAGGAAGCCCATGCTGTCAGGCCCCTTCATCTTGAATCCCATGGCGCCGCGCGTCTGGTCACCTTCCAGGGGCTCGACCTTGATGACGTCGGCCCCCATGTCCGCCAGCATCATGCAGGCGAAGGGCCCGGCCATGACCTGGCTGACATCCAGCACGCGGATTCCGGCCAGGGGTAATGGTCGGGCTGCTTCCCGGGGTGATGTGTCGTTCGAGTGCGCCATGTGCGTCTCCCGTTCTCTGGTCGTGGCGATGTGGCGTTGCACTCTCATCGACCGACGAAGCACCGGCAAGCACCTGCTGGACATGGCTGAGTTCGCGGAATTCGAAGGCGGCCTGGCGTGCTGGTCGCGACGGTCGCTGGAGGTGGCGCCGTCAGCTGTGGCCAACCGAAGGCCGTCTTCGCAGGCGCAGGGCGTCAAAGGCCCATGCCAGAAGGAAAAGGCAGCGTCGATGCGGACACATGGGCACGCGATGAAGGTCGCTGCTGCTTGCCATATCGGATATGGAAACCCGCACGCTCCATGCGCTGAAGGTTCGATATGAAACGCCTTAGACCATTGTCGAAGTACCTTCTGCAGCACCTTGCCGCAGGCCGGGGCGGAATGCTGCATGCGGCATGTTTCCGCTTGGACAACGACCGCAGCGGCGGGAATCAAGACCGTGCGTTGGCGTTCTGCTTCAGCTCGGCGACGATGTTGGCCAGCGTCTGGGCCTGTACGTGTCCTTCGACGAAGGAGAGCACGTAGTTGCGTTGTTGCCAGCTTCCTTCCAGCTCGGCCGCGCTCACGGACGTTTCGCCGCCCAGCAGGCGCAGTACCGCAGGCGGCATCAAGCCAACGCCCAGGCCGTTGCGCACCATGGTCAGCATGGTGTCGAACCCTGAGACCAGGAAGTTGTTGGTGAAAGCACGCCCCTGGTTGCGGAATGCACGTTCCACCGCCGCGAGCGTGGCCGAGCCCTTGCCCAGCGAGATCAGTGGCTTGTCGAACAACGCATCCAATGGAACCGGCATCGTGTCGAAGCTGAAATGGGCGGCGTTGTAGACCAGGACCAGCCGGTCGCTGCGGTAAGGATATGGCGTCATGTCCAGAAATCCGCTTCTGGATTCATAGATGCCGATATCGATGAGACGGTCACGCAGTGACTGCTGGATGTTCCTGCTGTTCTCCTCGACGATCTTCAGGGTGATGCGCGGATACAACTGCTGAATCCGCGCGATGTCGGCACATAAGAACTCGATGATGACGGCCTTGGGCGCGCCGATGATGATCCGCCCATCCAGCCCGCCAACCAGCACCTGCGCGTCGCCTGTCAGCCGGTCCACCAGATTGTCGATCTGTTGGATGTGGTCAATGAGCTTTCCACCTGACTCGGTGACCTCGACACCATGCGGCAGGCGCCGGAAGAGCTTGATCCCAAGCTGGTCCTCAAGGTCTGAAATGCGCCGGGACGCTGCGGCGATCGCAAGATCCAGGCGATTGGCCGCGCGCGAGATGCTTCCTTCCTCGACCGTGGCCATGATCAATCGGACCGTCGTGGTATCCACTTTCAAGCGGGGTTCTCCTGCAGCCTGGGCAAGGGCGGCCGTCCCGTCCAGGACTTCCTGTTGCGCTTTCCGGCCAATGCTACCCCAGCGTCGAGGGCCGAAGACACGGTGTCGCCGTGTCATGGCTCGCGTGGCGCATCCACGCCGCGCCGGCCCGCTGCCTGCGAAGGTGCGTTGCCGTCACATCTCGTCGTCTTCGTCGGTGAGGATCTCGATGACGCTGCTGGTGGCACGCGAGACCCGCTCGACGACGTCATGGACGCGGCGCACGCCTTCGTCGTTGGGGGCCTCGACCTCGATCACCGAAAAGCCCGGTGGGGCATCTTCGTCCAGGCCCGCGGAACTGGAATCGTCATCGTCCATATGTGGCATCAGGTCTTCGATCTCCTCCACCCGCTCGATGCCTTCGATGGATTCCAGCGAATGGGTCAGGATCAGGGTGGCGTCGTCGTCAGCGGTGACGCGCATGCGGATGATGGGCATGGGGGATTCCCGGAAGAGGTCGGCCGCCATGCTGACCACACCGTCGCGAAGGCGTAGTGAGCAGATCGCCTGGCCGGCATTGCACCATCCACGGAAAAACGGCAGGACAGCCGTTTTTCACGGCGAAGCCGCCTGAAGGGTGGCGCGCAGGGATGTGCGCCATGAAAAAGGCGGCGGACCATCGGGTCCGCCGCCTGGATGACGCTGTCGCGCGTCCCTCAAGGGCGCGCGGCCGGCGTGCGCTGCTTAGAATCGCGCGCCGATGCCAACGCCGACGGTCCAGGGATTCAGGTCAAGATCCTCGCCCGTGCGGCTGCCGTTGACGGTCAGGTCCGGCGAACCATCCATGTAGCGCGCATCGACGCGGGCGAACCAGTTCGGATTGATGTTCATGTCCAGGCCGACGGTGCCGATGGCGCCCTTGGCATCCTTCACGCCGACGTGTTCGCCCGACACGCTGCCGAGGTTCTCGTTGCTGAAATTGGACTGGTAGTAGCCCACGCCCACGAACGGACGGAACACCTTGTCCGGCGTGCCGAAGTGGTACTGGCCGCTGATCGCCAGCGGCAGCTGGTCGACGCTGCCGATCCTGCCGGCGCTGTCGCTCACGTCGTGCTTGAACTTGTCGGCCGCGCCCCACAGTTCCACCGCGATGTTCGGCGTGGCGTAGTAGCTGGCGCTGATGGTCGGCGCGGTGTCGCCATCAACATCGACGCTGGTGCCGCGCAGCGGGCGCGAGGACGGCTGCATCAAAGTGGCGCTGCCAACCACGGCCCAGCGCTTGAACGCGGCATCGGCGTCGCCGCCGGTGGTGCTGTTGGTGGCCACGCCATGCGGCGTGCCATCGGTGTCGGTCGCCGCGCTCACGGCTTCCTGGGCGAATACGGGCGGGGCGGCAAGCAGCGGCACCAGGGCCAAACCAAGCAGGCGAATCTTCATGGGGTCTACCTCGTTCTTCGTTCTTGTGATGTGGCCCGCAACGTGGCGGGACGGCGCACACCGTAGAAATTTCCAGATGAACGATTCCCGGCGTACCGCACGCAATTCAGGCTGGTGCACAGCAACGCTTCATATTGTTGGAGACGGCTGCACGCGCAGCGCCAGACGTGGCGTAGAAAAGCGTTAAATTCCGGCTGTTTTCTTCACGGTTGCGTGGTTGGCCAGGTCGCGCGCTGATTCAGCCTGTAGGCTGTCATGTGGGTCAGTTTGCGCAGGCGCGATGCGAGATTGGCCTTTGCTTCTGCGCTTGCTTTTGCATTTCGCTGTGGTTGTGGCTGTGCTCCGCTGTTGATCTGATCGAGCCGTAAAGCGAGCCGAGCACCGCAGGAGGAAACGGCCGAAGAGGCGCCCTTGTCTGAGCGTAGCGAGTTTGGGCGCCGTGCCGTTTTCTTCGAGGAGCGCAGGGCACCGCCGCGTCGCGGCGGCGAGTGTCCGGCGAAGGCGGTTTTGCTTCCTTTTGCCAAGACAAAAGGGAGTCGTGCCGCAGAGCGGCGCGAAAGCTCTGTAGTGATCTTGCTTTCGCCCTGCTTTGGGAACTTCTAACAACAACGCGAAGCAAGTGCAGCAGCAGGAGCGAAAGCAAAGCTTTCACGTCACTGCGCGACGCGAGCCACTTTTGTCGTGGCAAAAGTAGCCAAAACCGTGGGCGCCGTCCCAAAGAGGGGATTGAAAACACTCGCCGCCGCGACGCGGCGGTCCCCTGTGCTCCTCGCCGGAAGCGGCACGGCGCGGAACTCGCTGCGCTCAGACATCCGCGCCTCTGCGGCCGCTTCCGGCTGCGGTGCTCGGCTCGCTTTGAAGGCGCTGAAGATCAAGCACCAAAGCCAGATCACAATCTCCGGCAACGGCAACGGCAACGGCAACGGCAACGGCAACGGCAGTGCGGATGCCCGGAAGGGCTAACTCAAGCCGCTTCCAGTGCCTGTAGATAGGCCCTGCGCCAGGCATTGATATCGTTGCGCTGCAGCTTGTCCATCATCGCCCGCCAGCGTTCGATGCGCTTGGCCCTGGGCATGGTCGCAGCCGTGGCGATGGCATCGGCCACGCCGTCCAGGTCATGCGGATTGACGATGAGGGCCTCGGTCATCTCGTCGGCGGCGCCGGCCAGGATCGATAGCACCAGCACGCCGGGGTCTTCCGGGTCCTGCGCGGCGATGTACTCCTTGGCGACCAGGTTCATGCCGTCGCGCAGGGGCGTGACCAGGCCGATGCTTGCGGCGCGGTAGAAGCCGGTCAGGGTGGCGTGGGTGTAGTTCTGGTTGACGTAGCGGATCGGCGTCCAGTCGGCTTCGGCATAAGTGCCGTTGACGTGTCCGGCGATCTGTTCCAGCTGGCTGCGCAGGACCTGGTATTCGACGACTTCGCCACGCGAGACCGGGGCGATCTGAAGATAGGTCAGGCTGCCGCGCTGTTCCTTGTGGCGCTTGAGGTAGCGCTCGAAACCGCTGAAGCGTTCCGGCAGGCCCTTGGAGTAATCCAGCCGATCCACGCCGATGGCCAGCTGCCGCCCGCGCAGGCTGTGGCGCAGGTCGCGAACGGCCGGCTTGTTGACCGCAGTCCTGGCCTGCTGGGCGATCAGGCCGGTGTCGATGCTGATCGGGAAGGCGCCGACCTGGAACCGACGCCCACCGGGTGCTTCCAATACATCGTCGTCCAGCAGCTTGCCGCCGCCGAACAAGCGCACGTACGACTGGAATCGTTCCACGTCGCGACGGGTATGGAAGCCGATCAGGTCATACGCATACAGCGTGCTGAAGAAACGCTGGTGGTCGGGCAGGGCGGCGACCAGGTCGGCCGATGGCATCGGCGTATGCAGGAAGAATCCGATCCTGCAGCCGATGCCGCGTTCGCGCAGCAGTGCGCCCAGCGGAATCAGGTGGTAGTCGTGGATCCAGACGATGTCGTCTTCCCGCAACAGCGGCGCCAGCTGGTCGGCGAACAGGGCGTTGACCCGCCGGTAGCCTTCGCGCTTGCTGCGGTCGTAGTCCACCAGGTCCAGGCGGAAGTGCAGCAGCGGCCAAAGCGCGCCGTTGGAAAACCCCAGGTAGTAAGCGTCGTGGTCGGCCCTGGACAGGTCCATGGTGACGTAGCGCGTGTTGCCTTCGCTGACCTCGTGCAGGGTGCCGCTGTTGTCGCGCGTGGTCTTGCCGCTCCAGCCGAACCACAGCCCGCCGCGCTCGCCCAGCGCCGCGCCCAGGCCGGTGGCCAGTCCGCCGGTCTGCGACTGGCCCGGCAGCGCCACGCGGTTGGAGACCACGACCAGGCGGCTCATGAGGCGTCCTGCCAGGGGCGCGACAGGCGCATGGCGGCGATGATCAGGCCGACATGCGAATAGGTTTGCGGGAAATTGCCCCAGGCCTCGCCTTCGAACGACAGGTCTTCGCTGAGCAGGCCCAAGTGGTTGCGGCGTGCCAGGATGCGTTCGAACATGCCGCGCGCCTCGTCCTTGCGGCCGATTGCCGCCAGCGCGTCGATGTACCAGAACGTGCAGATGGTGAAGCTGGTTTCCGGCGTGCCGAAATCGTCTGGTGCCACGTAACGGAACAGTGCGTCGTCGTGCTTCAGGTCGCGGCCGATGGCTTCGACCGTGGCGATGAAACGCGGGTCCTCCGGAGCGAGGAAGCCCAGGTCGGCCAGCAACAGCAGCGAGGCGTCCAGGCGATGGCCGCCGAAGGTGTCGGTGATGTGGCCGAGTTCCTCGTTCCAGGCTTCGCTGAGGATGCGTGCGTGGATGGTGTCGGCGCGGCCGCGCCACAGCGTGCTGCGATCTTCCAGGCCCAGCCGCGTGGCGATCTTGGAAAGGCGGTCGCAGGCGGCCCAGCACATCACGCTGGTGTAGGTGTGCACCTCGGCGCGGCCACGGAATTCCCACAGGCCTGCATCGGGCACGTCGTACAGTGCGAACGAACGCTCACCCAGCAGTTCCAGGCGCTCGAAGGTGTGCACATCGCCCGGATCGACCAGGCGCTGGTCGAAGAACAGCTGGGTCGAGGCCAGCACCACCGAGCCGTACACGTCGTGCTGTTTCTGGATCCAGGCCAGGTTGCCGCGCCGCACCGGGCCCATGCCGCGGTAGCCGGCCAGGCTGGTGACCTCGTGCTCGTGCAGCTCCACTTCGAAGTTGATGCCGTACATCGGCTGCAGCGTGCCGTCGTGGGTGGCGATGTTGAAGATGTAGCCCAGGAACTGCTCCATCGTGCGAGTGGCGCCCAGCCGGTTGAGCGCGCGCACCACGAATGCGGCGTCGCGCAGCCAGCAATAGCGGTAGTCCCAGTTGCGCGGGGTGTCCGGCGCTTCCGGGATGGATGTGGTCATCGCAGCGATGATCCCGCCGGAGTCTTCGTACTGGCACAGCTTCAGGGTGATGGCGCTGCGGATCACCGCGTCCTGCCAGTCCAGCGGGATGGACAGGTAGCGCACCCATTCGGTCCAGTAGTGGCGGGTGTTTTCTTCCGCCTCGCGCACGTAGCCGGCCAGCGAGCGGCGCAGCGATTCGTCCACGCCCAGCACCAGGTGCAGCGGATGGTTGAGGACGAAGGCGGTTTCCTCGCGGATGAAGCGCACCGGTACGTCGGTGGTCAGGCGCAGGGTGAACTCGGGCAGCAGCCAGCGCACGTGGTTGCTGCCCCAGGTGGTGTCGGGCTTGTGCGCGCCCCAGTCGGCCAGCGGCCGGGCGCGGATGCGGATGCGCGGATTGCCGGTGAGCGGGCGGACCTGGCGGATGATGCTGACCGGCCGGTAGAAACGCTGGTTCTCGCGCCAGCGCGGGGCGAAGTCGATGATTTCCAGTGCGTTGCCGTGGCTGTCGCGCAGCACCGTGCGCAGGATCGCGGTGTTGGTCAGGTAGTGTTGTTCGCTGGATGCGAAATCCTCCAGCTCCACCGCGAAGTCGCCACCTGGCTGGTCCTTCGGCGAGAGCAGGCTGCAGAAGGCGGGGTCGCCGTCGAAGGCCGGCATGCAACTCCAGACCACGCGTGCCTGCTTGTCGATGAGGGCACCAAAACTGCCGTTGCCGATGACGCCCATGTCCAGGGTCGGGTGGCTCATGCGTGCTCCGTTGCGTTGTCGCGGTGGGGACTACAGGTTGGACCTCAGCCAGGTATGCACGGCGGTCACGTCGGGAAGGGCGTACATCGCGTGGCTGTTGGGGCGCCGCCCGACCAGCACGCTCCAGCCGCCCAGGGTGTTGGCGGTTTCGAATCCGTATTCGTCGGTCAGGTCGTCGCCGACGAACACCGGCGTGCGGCCGGTGAACGGCGCTTGTTCCAGCAGCCTGCGCACGGCGCGGCCCTTGTCCACGTCGGCCGGCACCAGCTCCAGCACCTGGTCGCCGGCCTGCATCCGGTAGCCCTCCAGCGCTGGCAGGAAATGGGAGGCCAGCGCCTGCAAAGCGGCGGCGGCCTGCGGTGCGGCCCGCCAGTGCAGGGCCAGCGCGCCGCCCTTGTCTTCCACGCGCACGCCCGGATAACGGTGGGCCAGCACCGTGGCTTCGCGCCGCAGCTCGGCCAGCGCAGCGGGCACGACCCGCGTGGTCTCGGGCGCGCCGCGCAATTGCTGGCCGTGCATGCCCGCCGCGGGCAGGGCATGCGGAGCGAACACCCGGTCCAGTTCCGCCAGTGGCCGGCCACTGACCAGGGCCAGGGCGCCGCCCAGCTTGTGGGAAAGCCGGGTCACGGTCTCCAGCCCGCCCTCGGGCAGGGCTACGGCCCCGGGGTCGTCCTGGAATTCCAGCAGCGTGCCGTCCACGTCCAGGAACAGCGCGCACTGGGCTGCCAGCGCTGGCGGCAGCGGGAAACGGTTGGGGGCAGTTGCGGGCATGGGCCGGTCGGAAGCCGTCTTCGGCGTGCAAACAGATGTGGTGCATTCTTCCCACGCGGCGGTGAACACCTGGTGTTTGCCCCGTCTGCAAGGGGGTTTTGCGCGTAAAGACGAAATATCGTCTTCATTTGACGGAATTTCGCCTTCGACCATCCGCCAAGGTTGGCGAAAGGCCTTGCGGCCGTACAATGATCGGCCCGTCCCACACGAATCCAACCGGAGTTCCCAAGATGGCTCAAGCCCAGGAAGCACGCGTCCCCGACATCGGTGACTACAGCGACGTGCCCGTGATCGAGGTGCTGGTCTCCGTTGGGGACACCGTGGTGAAGGACCAGGGGCTGATTACCCTGGAATCGGACAAGGCCACGCTGGAAGTCCCGGCGGCCTTCGGCGGCGTCGTCAAGGAAATCAAGGTCAAGGTCGGCGATTCGCTGTCCGAAGGTGCCGTGGTTGCCCTGATCGAGCCGGCCGGCGAAGTCGCCGCATCGCCTGCCGAGGCCAAGCCCGCAGAAGCCGCCAAGGCGCCGGAGCCGGCCAAGCCTGCCGCCGCGCCGGCCGAGCCCGCCCCGACCCCCGACAAGCTGACCCAGCGCGAGATCGCCCTGTCGCAGTCGCGTACCGCCTCGGGCGCCACTTCCGGCCAGGCCGAACCACCGTCGCCGCCGACCAGCACCCCGCCGGTGACCTTTGATGCCTCGCGGGTGATGCCCGACAAGGTGCCGCACGCCAGCCCGGTGGTGCGCCTGTTCGCCCGCGAACTCGGCGTGGACCTGCTGCAGGTCGCCGGCAGCGCCCGCAAGGGCCGCATCACCAAGGAAGACGTGCAGGCGTTCGTCAAGAAGGCGCTGGCTGGCGGCGGCGCGACCGCTGCTGCGCCGGCTGCCGCCGCGGCTGGCGGCAATGGCCTGAGCCTGCTGCCCTGGCCGAAGGTGGACTTCAGTAAATTCGGCCCGACCGAGGTCAAGCCGCTCAGCCGCATCCAGAAGATCTCCGGTGCCAACCTGGCCCGCAACTGGGCGATGATCCCGCACGTCACCCAGTTCGATTCGGCCGACATCACCGACCTGGAAGACCTGCGCGTGCTGCTCAACAAGGAGGCGGAGAAATCCAAGTCCGGCGTCAAGCTCACCATGCTGGCGTTCCTGATCAAGGCCAGCGCCGCGCTGCTGAAGAAGTACCCGACCTTCAACGCCTCGCTCGACGCGGCCGGTGAGAACCTCACCCTGAAGCAGTACTTCAACATCGGCTTCGCTGCCGATACGCCGAGCGGCCTGGTCGTGCCGGTGATCCGCGACGTGGACAAGAAGGGCGTCAACGACATCGCCGCCGAAACCGGCGAGCTGGCCAAGAAAGCCCGCGACGGCAAGCTCGGCCCGGCCGACATGACCGGCGGCTGCTTCTCGATCTCCTCGCTGGGCGGCATCGGCGGCACGGCGTTCACGCCGATCGTCAACGCGCCGGAAGTGGCGATCCTGGGCGTGTCCAAGTCGTCGATCCAGCCGGTGTGGGACGGCAAGGCCTTCCAGCCGCGCCTGCTGCTACCGCTGTCGCTGAGCTACGACCACCGCGTCATCGATGGCGCGCTGGCTGCGCGCTTCACCGCCGATCTGGCCAAGGTACTCGGCGACATGCGCCGGGTCCTGCTGTAAGGAGTCGCGCGCATGGCAAACACCATTGAAGTGAAGGTCCCGGACATCGGTGATTTCTCCGACGTGCCGGTGATCGAGATCCTGGTCGCCGTCGGCGATACCGTCGCCAAGGAACAGGGCCTGGTCACGCTGGAATCGGACAAGGCGACGCTGGAAGTGCCGTCCTCGGCCGCCGGCGTCGTCAAGGAGATCAAGGTCAAGATTGGCGATTCGCTGAGCCAGGGCGACCTGGTGATCGTGCTGGAAGCCGAAGGTGAGGCAACGGCCGAAGCGCCGAAGGCTGCCGCACCGGCCAAGGCCGAGGCTCCGAAGGCGGAGACCAAGGTCGAAGCGCCCAAGCCTGACGCTGCCGCATCTGTGCCGGCCAAGGCGGCCGCCAGCGGCCCGATCGAGGTGAAGGTGCCCGACATCGGCGATTTCTCCGACGTGCCGGTGATCGAGATCCTGGTGTCCGTGGGCGATGCCGTCGCCAAGGAACAGGGTCTGGTCACGCTGGAATCGGACAAGGCCACGCTGGAAGTGCCGTCCTCGGCCGCCGGCGTGATCAAGGAGATCAAGGTCAAGGTCGGCGATGCGCTGAACCAGGGCGACGTGGTCGTGATCCTGGAAGGCGAGGGTGGCGATGAGGTTGTTGCCGCAGCCGAAGCCCCGCGCGCTGCACCGCCAGTGACGCCGTCGGTCGCGCATCCCGATGCCACTTCGGCACCGAAGGCTGCTGCGGGTACGGGCAAGAAGGCCGACATCGAATGCCGCATCGTCGTGCTGGGCTCCGGCCCCGGCGGCTACACCGCCGCGTTCCGCGCTGCCGACCTGGGCCTGGATACGGTGCTGATCGAGCGTTACGCGTCGCTCGGCGGCGTGTGCCTCAACGTGGGCTGCATCCCGTCCAAGGCGCTGCTGCATTCGGCCAACGTCATCGACGAAGCCGCGCACGCCGAAGAATGCGGCATCGAGTTCGCCAAGCCGAAGATCAACCTCGACAAGCTGCGCGAGTACAAGGAGAAGGTGGTCGGCAAGCTCACCGGCGGCCTGGCTGGTATGGCCAAGCAGCGCAAGGTCCGTACCGTGCAAGGCACTGGTGTGTTCGTGTCAGCCAATGAAATCGAGATCACCGGCGACGACGGCAAGACGCAACTGCTGCGCTTCGAGCAATGCATCATCGCCGCCGGTTCGCAGGCGGTGAAGCTGCCGAACTTCCCGTGGGACGACAAGCGCGTGATGGATTCCACCGACGCGCTGGAACTGGCCGAGGTGCCAAAGAAGCTGCTGGTCGTCGGCGGCGGCATCATCGGCCTGGAAATGGCCACCGTGTACAGCGCGCTGGGCAGTGAAGTGACCGTGGTCGAATTCCTCGACCAGCTGATGCCGGGTGCCGACAAGGACCTGGTCAAGCCGCTGGCCGACCGCCTGAAGAAACAGGGCGTCATCGTCCACCTCAAGACCAAGGCCGCTGGCGTCAAGGCCGAGAAGAAGGGCATCACCGTCACCTTCGAATCGGCCACCGAAGGCGAAAAGCCGGCGCTGGAATCCGGTACCTGGGATCGCGTCCTTGTCGCCGTGGGCCGCGCGCCCAACGGCAAGAAGATCGGCGCGGACAAGGCCGGCGTGCAGGTGACCGACCGCGGCTTCATCCCGGCCGACAACCAGATGCGTACCAACGTTCCGCACATCTTCGCCATCGGCGACATCGTCGGGAACCCGATGCTGGCCCACAAGGCCACGCACGAGGGCAAGCTCGCAGCCGAAGTTGCCTCCGGCGAGAAGAAGGAATGGGTCGCCCGCGTGGTGCCGTCGGTGGCCTACACCAATCCGGAAATCGCCTGGGTCGGCGTCACCGAAACCGAAGCCAAGGCCAAGGGCCTGAAGGTTGGCGTGGCCAAGTTCCCATGGGCGGCCAGTGGTCGCGCCATCGGCATCGGCCGCACCGAGGGCTTCACCAAGCTGATCTTCGATGAAGCCACCCACCGCATCGTCGGCGGCGGCATCGTCGGCGTGCATGCCGGTGACCTGCTGGCCGAGATCGGCCTAGCCATCGAGATGGGCGCCGAAGCCGAAGACATCGGCCACACCATCCATGCGCACCCGACCCTGAGCGAGTCGGTCGGCATGGCGGCCGAGGTCTACGACGGCACCATCACCGACCTGTACATCCCGAAGAAGAAGTAAGCGCGGACATCCGTGGCTCCCGCGACCCCGGCGTCTTCGGCTCTTCGCGCGAAAGTCCATGGATTCCCGCCTTCGCGGGAATGACGATAGGATCTTTATCGGCAGATCCAAGTCCCACGCGCAAGTTGATCGAAAGCAAAAAGCCTCGGCATGCTGGGGTTTTTTGCTTTCACGTGCCGAAGCCTTCCAACAAACTCTCAATTCACCTACCGAGAGTAGAGCCCCCTTGAGTCAAGGGGGCGCGCCGAAGGAGCGGGGATGTGGAGACTGATAAGCCGGGGCCCGAAGTTTGCGAAGCAAACTTCGGGGTTCTAACGCGCATCGCGCGTTAGAACGCGAATGTCAGCCCGGCCACTGGCCCCTTGAACTCAAGGTCCAGGCCGGCACGTCCCTGGATGCCCGGGTCGGCCGTGTAGTTCTCGCTGTAGTTGATCTTGAACCAGTCGTAGCCGGCGAACAGGCCGAAGTTCGGGGTGAACTTGTATTCGACCGTGGCATTGGCGCGCTTGATCTTGCCGTCATAGTCGAAACTGCCCCAGCCCGCATCCAGGTACTGGCCCTGGACATTGATCAGCCAGTGTTCGCTGGGCGTGGCGGTGAAGCGCAGGCCGACCACGGGTGCCACGCCATCTTCCTTCTCGGTGCGACGATAGCCGTTGAAATCGTCGCCGGCATCGGCAGTGAGCTTGGCATCCAGCTTGGCCCACTCGGCACCCAGCTCAAGGCCAAGAGAGACGTTGTCGGTCTGGACCACGGCGAAGTCGTAGATCAGGCTGGCCAACTGGAAGCGGGAGTCAAGCTTGACGTAGCTGTCGGCAGGAATGGTCGCGCCGCCGTAGCTGAAGTCCTGGCCCAGGGTCTGCTTGTTGTCCTTCTCATAGCGGAAGTAATCGAAGATCACACGGTTGCGATCGCTGATGCGCCAGACGCCATCGATGCGCGGTGAAACTTCCGCGCTGCCGAAATCGAAGTTCCGGCTGCCGCTGGCGCTCTGGCCGAGCATGTCCGAACTGGCCGTGCCGCGCAGCGTCGCGTCGCCATCGGCGTTCATGGCGCCAATGCGCAGGGTGAATGCATTCGGGTCATGTTCCTGCGCGTTGGCGGGCGCGGCCAGGGTGACCAGCGCGGCGGCGGTCAGGCCACTCAGGATCAGGAAAGGGGGGATTTTCATCAGGGTTGCTCCAGGCAGTCGTTGGATGGGCGTTCGCCGGCTTGGGGCGACAAACCTGCATGCGCTGAGGTGCATGACCAGTGAAAAAATGGGACTCGGAGATTCACATATGTGAGCTCCCATACAGCCACGGCGCCGAAACACGCAGGCTGTTCCAGTGTTCTGGGTGGACGCGCTGTAGCGTGACGGAGCCGGTTGCCGTTCCCGTTGATCGCCGCGGCGATCAAAAAAGCCCCGGCGCGCGGGCCGGGGCTGGGAAGATCTGCGACGACGCATCGACGAAGACGTGTGCGCAGACTTCGCGATCAATGACCGCAGGTCTCGCGCAAAAGTTCCTGTACCCGTCGGTACGAGAATCAGTCCGCGGAATCGATTCCACACGCGCCAAGCCCTGATGGCAGGTGGATCACGGCTTTTTCCATGCAAATCAAACTTTTGGAGGTTGTCGGTAAAACGGGGGCGCTGCTATACTTCGCCGGCTTGACGGGCCACCCGCACTCCCGTCCCCGCAACCCCGCAAGGCCAATCGCAACGTGCTGAATTCCGTACATACGGGTCGGCAACTGGCGCAGCGGGCGACAGCCTGGCAGGCTGCCGCCGCCGTGTTGGTCGCGCTGGCTTGGCTTGCAGCATCGCCGATGCATGCTCTTGGAGCACTCGTCGGCGGTCTGGGCATCACCGCTGGCTCCTGGGCCGCCGCGAAAGTGGCGCTGGGCGGCGGAGTCGCCCCGGCCGGTGCCGCGTTCGCGCGGTTGATGATGGGCGTGGCGATCAAGTGGGTGGTGGTGTTGTTGGTGCTGGTGGCGTCATTGGCAGGATTCGGGCTTCCGGGTCTGGCGGTGATCACCGGGGTTCTTGGAGCCACGCTGGGTATGGTGTTGGCCAATGTGATTCGACGGAAAGGTGTTGCTTCGTGAGTGAATCCAATAATTCGGGCGGTCTGACCGAATACATCACCCATCACCTGGGTCATAACACCGGCACGTTGCTCGGTGGCAAGTTCCATTTCGACAGCTGGCTGGTCGCGCTGTGCCTGGGCCTGGCCTTCGTGGCCTGGTTCTCGTTCTTCGCCCGCCGTGCCACCGCTGGTGTGCCGAGCAAGGGCCAGGCGTTCGTCGAGCTGGTCATGGAATTCGTCGATGGCCAGGTCAAGGACACCTATCACGGCGATCGCCGTTCGGTGACCCCGCTGGCGCTGACCATCTTCATGTGGGTGGTCTTCATGAACACCATGGACCTGATCCCGCTGGACCTGCCGGCCATCCTGGTCAAGCTGTTCGCCGGTGAAGAGGCCATGCACCACACCTACTTCCGCCTGGTGCCGACCGCCGACCTGAACACCCCGGCCGCGCTGTCGGTGACCGTGTTCTTCATCCTGATCGGCCACGCGCTGGCTGCGAAGGGCGGCTTCGGCATGGGCAAGGAACTGCTGACCGCGCCGTTCCATGCGCACGGCCTGGTGGCGCGCATCATCCTGTCGCCGATCAACCTGGTCATGAACATCATCGAGTGGCTGGTCAAGCCGATCTCGCTGGCCATGCGACTGTTCGGCAACATGTACGGCGGCGAGCTGGTCTTCATGCTGATCGCCGGCCTGATGAGTGGCTGGGTGACCTTCCTGCCGGGCGTGATCGCCAATGCGGCCTGGGGCATCTTCCACATCCTGATCATCCTGCTGCAGGCCTTCATCTTCATGATCCTCACCGTCGTCTACATCGCCGGCGCACGTGAGAGTCACTGAGTCGCATCGCCCCACTTTTCGTTTCATCCTTTCGTTCTAACCAACCAATCGCTGGAGAGATTTCAATGGAATTCATCGCACACGTGCAGGGCCTGACCGCCATCGCCATCGGCCTCATCATCGGCCTGGGCGCGCTGGGCGCCTGCCTGGGTATCGCCATCATGGGTTCCAAGTTCCTGGAATCGGCCGCGCGCCAGCCGGAGCTGATCCCGGTGCTGCAGGGCCGCATGTTCCTGCTGGCCGGCCTGATCGACGCCGCGTTCATCATCGGCCTGGCCATCGCGCTGTACTTCGGTATCGCCAACCCGCTGCTGGGTCCGGTGCTGAGCGCAGTCCAGGGCGGCTGATAGCCCGCAGGTTCGGGCCGTTCGCGGCCCTTCCAGCACGACCCGCCCTGCATCCACGCATGGCGGGATGAACGAACCCGTTGAGGACACGTCATGAACGTCAACATGACCTTCTTCGGCCAGATGCTCTCCTTCGTGATCCTGATTGTGTTCACGATGAAGTTCATTTGGCCGCCGCTGAACGCGGCGCTTGAAGAACGGCAGAAGAAGATCGCCGAAGGCCTGGCTGCTGCCGACCGCAGCCAGAAGGATCTTGCGCAGGCACAGGAGAAGGCCAACGAGGCCCTCAAGGATGCCCGCGTCAAGGCCAACGAGATCATCGACCAGGCCCACGCCCGCGCCAACCAGATCGTGGAGGCTGCCCGCAACGAAGCGGTCGCCGAAGCGAACCGGCAGAAGGACCTGGCCCAGGAAGAGATCGCCGCCGCCGCCAACCGTGCCCGCGAGGACCTGCGCAAGCAGGTGTCCGTGCTGGCCGTGAGTGGTGCCGAGAAGCTGCTGCACCGCGAGATCGACCCGGCCGCCCACAAGGCGCTGCTGGACGAGCTGGCGGCGCAGATCTGAACCGGATGATCCACGCATGAGCCAGTCCATCACGCTTGCCCGCCCCTATGCCCGCGCCGCTTTCGGCGCGGCGCAGGACGAGCAGCAGCTGCCGGCGTGGTCGCAGGCCCTGGGCTTTGCCGCCCAGGTCGCCGGCGATCCGCAGGTCTCCGCGCTGCTGCTCAACCCGCAGCTGAGCCGCGAGCAGGCCCTGGTGCTGCTGTCGCCCGACGGCGCCGGTGAAACGTTCGCGCGTTTCCTCGGTGTGTTGGCCGATGCGCGTCGCCTGACCCTGCTGCCCGAAATCGCCGCGCTGTTCGAACAGCTGCGCGCCGAGGCCGAACGCATCGTGCTGGCCACGGTGACCTCCGCCTCGGAACTGCCGGACGGCGAGCTGGACGTGATCAAGGCCGCGCTGGCCAAACGGTTCGGACGTGAAGTGCAGGTCACCACGGCGGTGGATGCATCGCTGATCGGTGGCGCTGTCATCGACGCGGGCGATGTGGTCATCGACGGTTCGCTCAAGGGCAAGCTGGCGCGTCTGCAGACGGCGCTGGCCGGCTGAAGCCGGCCACGCCACGCACGATGCGCCGCGCCTGCGCGCGACCGGCAACGCAAGTATTCATCTATCCGTAGCCGCACACCGGCTGCACAAGGGAAACCATCATGGCCACCACGCTCAACCCCTCTGAAATCAGCGACCTCATCAAGACCCGCATCGAGCAGGTCAAGCTGGCCGCCGAATCGCGCAACGAAGGCGTCGTCACCAGCGTCGCCGACGGCATCGTGCGCATCTTCGGCCTGGCCGACGTGATGCAGGGCGAAATGATCGAGCTGCCGGGCAACACCTTCGCCCTGGCCCTGAACCTGGAGCGCGACTCGGTCGGCGCCGTGGTCCTGGGTGACTACGAAGACCTGCGCGAAGGCGACGTGGCCAAGACCACCGGCCGCATCCTGGAAGTGCCGGTCGGTCCCGAACTGCTGGGCCGCGTGGTCAACGCGCTGGGCGAGCCGATCGACGGCAAGGGTCCGATCAACACCGCGCAGACCGCACCGGTCGAGCGCGTGGCCCCGGGCGTGATCTGGCGCCAGTCGGTCGATGAGCCCGTGCAGACCGGTTACAAGTCGGTCGACTCGATGATCCCGGTCGGTCGCGGCCAGCGCGAGCTGATCATTGGCGACCGCCAGACCGGCAAGACCGCGATGGCCATCGACGCGGTGATCAACCAGAAGTCCTCCGGTATCAAGTGCGTGTATGTCGCCATCGGCCAGAAGGCTTCGACGGTCGCCAACATCGTGCGCAAGCTGGAAGAGCACGGAGCCCTGGCCCACACCATCGTGGTCGCCGCCACCGCCTCCGAATCGGCCGCCATGCAGTACATCAGCGCCTACTCGGGCTGCACCATGGGTGAGTACTTCCTGGATCGCGGCGAAGATGCGCTGATCGTGTACGACGACCTGTCCAAGCAGGCCGTGGCCTACCGCCAGATCTCGCTGCTGCTCAAGCGCCCGCCGGGCCGCGAAGCCTATCCGGGCGACGTGTTCTACCTGCACTCCCGCCTGCTGGAGCGCGCCTGCCGCGTGTCGTCGGATTACGTCGAGAAGTTCACCGAAGGCAAGGTCACCGGCAAGACCGGTTCGCTGACCGCGCTGCCGATCATCGAAACCCAGGGCGGCGACGTCTCCGCGTTCGTGCCGACCAACGTGATCTCGATCACCGACGGCCAGATCTTCCTGGAAACCGACCTGTTCAATGCCGGCATCCGCCCGGCCGTGAACGCCGGTATCTCGGTGTCGCGCGTCGGTGGTTCGGCCCAGACCAAGATCA
Organism: Pseudoxanthomonas sp.; assembly: GCF_027498035.1. Taxonomy (NCBI): domain Bacteria; kingdom Pseudomonadati; phylum Pseudomonadota; class Gammaproteobacteria; order Lysobacterales; family Lysobacteraceae; genus Pseudoxanthomonas; species Pseudoxanthomonas sp. The sequence goes on along the minus strand of NZ_CP114978.1, from coordinate 2,178,514 downwards.
TCAAGAAGCTGTCCGGCGGCATCCGTATCGCGCTGGCCCAGTACCGTGAGCTGGCCGCGTTCGCGCAGTTCGCCTCGGACCTGGACGAAGCCACCCGCTCGCAGCTGGAGCGTGGCCAGCGCGTCACCGAGCTGATGAAGCAGAAGCAGTACGCCCCGATGGGCATCTGCCTGCAGGCGCTGACCATCTACGCCGTCAACGAGGGTTACCTGGACGACGTGCCGGTGGGCAAGCTGCTGGCCCTGGAAGAAGGCCTGCACGCCCACTTCGAGAACACCGCCGGCGAGCTGGTGGCCAAGGTCAATGCCAGCGGCGACTGGAACGGCGACATCGAAGCGGCGTTCAAGAAGGGCATCGAAGAGTTCAAGCAGACCGGTAGCTGGTAATCGGTCGGTTGTTGTAGAGCGGAGCTTGCTCCGCTGCCTTGAAACAAAAAAAGCGGAGCAAGCTCCGCTCTACGGGAAAACGAGATGGCTGGCGGTCGCGAAATCAAAACCAAGATCAAGAGCGTGCAGAACACCCGCAAGGTGACGCGCGCGCTGGAGATGGTGTCGGCTGCCAAGATCCGCCGCGCCCAGGAACGCATGAAGGTCTCGCGTCCCTATGCCCGTGCCATGCGCCAGGTCATCGGCCACCTGGCCCAGGCCAACACCGACTTCCAGCACCCCTACCTGGTGGCGCGCGAGAAGGTCGAGCGGGTCGGCTACATCATCGTCTCGTCCGATCGTGGCCTGGCCGGCGGCCTGAACAACAACCTGTTCCGCAAGACGCTGGGCGAAATGCGCCAGTGGCAGGAGCAGGGCGCCGAGGTCGACGTGGTCACCATCGGCCAGAAGGCCTCGGTGTTCTTCCGCCGGCTCAAGGTCGACATGGTCGGCAGCGTCAGCCACCTGGGCGATGCGCCGCACGTTGAACAGCTGATCGGCGTGGTCAAGGTCATGCTGGAGGCGTACGAGTCCGGCAAGGTCGATCGCGTGGTCCTGGTCTACAACCACTTCGTCAACACGATGTCGCAGAAGGCTGCCTTCGACCAGCTGCTGCCGTTGCCGCCGGCTGAAGAAAACGTCGCCAAGCACGACTGGGACTACATCTACGAACCCGATGCCAAGACCGTGCTGGAGCACGTGCTGGTGCGCTACGTGGAGTCGCTGGTGTACCAGGCCGTGCTGGAAAACGTGGCCTCCGAGCACGCCGCGCGCATGGTGGCCATGAAGTCGGCCAGCGACAACGCCAGCAAGATGATCGGCACGTTGCAGCTGTCGTACAACAAGGCGCGCCAGGCGGCGATCACCCAGGAAATTTCCGAAATCGTGGGCGGCGCAGCGGCGGTTTAGTTTTTGTACTAGGAACAACCGAGATCGCCGGCGGCGCGGCGGCGGTCTAAGGCATCCGTAGGAGCGGCCGATGGCCGCGACCTGCAATCGCGCCGACGCGGCGCTCCTACAACGCGATATTGAGAGTTCAGAGGAAATCAACATGAGTCAGGGCAAGATCGTTCAGATCATCGGCGCCGTCGTCGACGTCGAATTCCCGCGCGGCGACGTGCCGAAGGTGTACGAGGCCTTGAAGGTCGACAACACCGAGATCACGCTGGAAGTGCAGCAGCAGCTGGGCGACGGCATCGTCCGTTGCATCGCGCTGGGCTCCACCGATGGCCTGAAGCGCAACCTGGTGGCGACCAACACCGGCAAGGGCATCTCCGTGCCGGTCGGCAAGGCCACCCTGGGTCGCATCATGGACGTGCTGGGTCGTCCGATCGACGAAGCCGGTCCGGTCGAAGGCTCGGACAACTGGGAAATCCACCGCGCCGCGCCGTCGTACGAAGACCAGTCGTCCTCGACCGAACTGCTGGAAACCGGCATCAAGGTCATCGACCTGATGTGCCCGTTCGCCAAGGGCGGCAAGGTCGGCCTATTCGGCGGCGCCGGCGTCGGCAAGACCGTCAACATGATGGAACTGATCAACAACATCGCCAAGGCGCACGAAGGCCTGTCGGTGTTCGCTGGCGTGGGTGAGCGTACCCGTGAGGGCAACGACTTCTACCACGAGATGAAGGACTCCAACGTCCTGGACAAGGTCGCGATGGTGTACGGCCAGATGAACGAGCCGCCGGGCAACCGCCTGCGCGTCGCACTGACCGGCCTGACCATGGCAGAGTACTTCCGCGACGAGAAGGACGAGTCGGGCAAGGGCCGCGACGTGCTGTTCTTCGTCGACAACATCTACCGCTACACCCTGGCCGGTACCGAAGTGTCGGCGCTGCTGGGCCGCATGCCGTCGGCCGTGGGCTATCAGCCGACGCTGGCCGAGGAAATGGGCGTCCTGCAGGAACGCATCACCTCGACCAAGGCTGGCTCGATCACCTCGATCCAGGCCGTGTACGTGCCCGCGGACGACCTGACCGACCCGTCGCCGGCCACCACCTTCGCCCACCTGGATTCCACGGTGACGCTGAGCCGCAACATCGCCTCGCTGGGTATCTACCCGGCAGTCGATCCGCTGGACTCCACCAGCCGTCAGCTGGACCCGCTGGTGATCGGCAACGAGCACTACGACGTGGCCCGCCGCGTGCAGTCCACCTTGCAGAAGTACAAGGAACTGAAGGACATCATCGCGATCCTGGGCATGGACGAGCTGTCGGAAGAAGACAAGCAGGCCGTGTCGCGCGCGCGCAAGATCGAGCGCTTCTTCAGCCAGCCCTTCCACGTGGCCGAAGTGTTCACTGGCGCACCGGGCAAGTACGTGTCGCTGAAGGACACCATCCGTGGCTTCAAGGGCATCCTGGACGGTGAGTTCGATCACCTGCCGGAGCAGGCCTTCTACATGGTCGGTGGCATCGACGAGGCCGTGGAAAAGGGCAAGAAGCTGGCCGCCAAGGCCTGATCCGCACAGCGTCGGGACGTGCACCTAGCACGTCCTGATGCGGCAAAGGGAATCCCATGAGCACCATCCGTTGCGACATCGTCAGCGCCGAGCAGGAGATCTACCACGGTGAAGCCACCCTGGTGGTCGCCACCGGCGAGCTGGGCGAACTGGGCATCACCCCCCGGCACGCCCCGCTGATCACCCGCCTGAAGCCGGGCAAGGTCGTGGTGACCCTGCCGTCGGGCGAGCACCTGGACTTCGCCATCTCCGGCGGCATCCTGGAAGTCCAGCCGCAGGTCGTGACCGTGCTGGCCGATACCGCTATCCGCGCGCAGGACATCGACGAGGCCGCCGTCAAGGCTGCCAAGGAAGAAGCCGAGCGCGTGCTGGCCAACCGCGGCGAGACCGAAGACCTGGCCGAAGCCCAGCGCAAGCTGATGGAAGCCGTGGTCCAGCTGCAGGCCCTCGAACGCCTGCGCAAGACGCTCAAGCACTGAACCTGCCGGGTCGCATCGCGGCCTGCGGGGACACGAAAACGCCGGCGCAAGCCGGCGTTTTTCGTTTTCGCACCGCTGCTGGCGGTTGCCAGCCATTGGCGAGTTTGTCACTTCGGTGATCGCGTTCCGGGCCGTCGTGGCGATGCATTGGGATGGCGGATCAGGATCCGCTCCATGCATCGGTGTCAGCGCAGCAGCTTCAACGCGCCCGTCACGGACTTGATCCACTTGGCCGGGCCGGCCAGTCCCACACCGTCAAGGGTCTCCTGCTGCAAATCGCGCCCGGGGAACTGCACCTGGTAATCGTGGAAGTCGTGCAGGCTGCGCGCGAAGGCCGGGAAGGGCACCAGCGCAAGCGCTTGATGTGTCTCCAATGCCTTGAGCAACAAGGCCCGTATCAGCGTGGCGTCGCCCTGGAGTACCGGGACAGGCAAGCAAGAGCTGGCATCGATGGTCCGGCCCGCCGCGTCGGTCAGGGGCCGGCCGGCCAGCGCGGGTAGCTTTGCGGCCATCCCTATGCCGATGGCGGCGACGGTGTTGGCGAGCAGTCCCAAGGGCAGCTCGGGGTTGACGATGATGGCAATGCGGATGTCTTCAAGCATAGGGAATCGGGCGTCTCAGGCGGCATAATCTTCAGAAAATAATAGACCCGTAGATCGGGTAGAAGTTACCTTTCTTTCGATTTATCGCGTCAGATTCGGGTAGTAATTTCAAATTGAAGAATTTAATGGGAGATAATTTCAGATGGCCCTCGACGCCTTTGATCTGAAGATTCTGGCCGCGTTGCAGGGCTCCGGTCGCATGACCAATCAGGAGCTGGCCACGCGAGTGGGCATGGCGACCTCACCCTGTTGGCGTCGCGTCCGCCAACTGGAGGCGGATGGAGTGATCTCGGGCTATCGCGTCACGCTGGATCGCAAGCAGCTCGGCCTGGGGATACTGGCGTACGTACGCGTCAAGATTGATAGCCATAGCGAGAAGGAGGCCCGCCAGTTCGAGCTGGAAGTCGGCAAGCTCGACGAAGTGGTGGCCTGCTACGCGGTGGCGGGGGATTCCGATTTCCTGCTGCAGGTTGTCGCCCGGGACCTGGAGTCCTACTCCGAGTTTGCGATGTCGCGGTTGCGCAGGCTGCCAGGGATCAAGGAAATGGAGACAACGTTCGTGCTGCGCGAGATCAAGCCGCTTGGGCCATTGCCGTTGCAGGGCGGGCGGTGATCGTCCGCACGGCGCTTGCATGCCTCCCGATTACGCGGGCCTGGCACGGACAGCGCCAGGCCCCACGCTGATCTTCAGCGATAGATCAGATAACGCCCGGCCAGGAAGGTCAGCACCGCCAGTGCGCCTTCGACCAGCGGTTTGGCCAGCCAGGCCAGTTGCAGGCCCAGGTGGTGTTCGACCAGGACGATCAGCCAGGTGCTGAGCAGCGTGGCGGGAATCCACACCGCCAGGAATTTCCAGAACTGCGGCCAGCCGATACGCACGTCGTCCTCGTGCGAGGCAAAGGTGTAGCGCCCGTTGAGCCAGAACCCCAGCATCGCCCCGGCCACGCGCCCGCACAGGTTGGCGGGTATCGCATCCACGCCCAGTGCGCTGAGTGCGACGAAGATGCTCCAGTCCACCAGCAGCTGCACGCCGCCAACGATGAGAAAACTCGAGCCCTGCTTGAGCAGATGAGGGGGAGGAAGACGCATGGGCCGCATTCTAGCGAGGAGATGCGTGTTGGCCTGTAATATCGGGCGCTGTCTCCCGTCATGGATGTCCGGTGCGCGTCGCTGTCCTTGTTCCCTGCTTCAACGAAGCGGCCACCATTGCCAAGGTGGTCCGTGATTTTCGCGATGCGCTGCCTGATGCCGACGTGTGGGTGTTCGACAACGCCAGCACCGATGGCACCGCTGCCATTGCGCGCGATGCAGGTGCACAGGTACGACTGGTGCCGGCCAAGGGCAAGGGCAATGTCGTCCGCGCGATGTTCCGTGACGTGGAGGCCGACGCGTACCTCATGGTCGATGGTGACGATACCTATCCGGCGTCGGCGTCCGGTCCGCTGCTGCAAGAGGTGCTGGAAGGGCGTGCGGACATGGTGGTCGGGACGCGCCTGGAAGACTTCCAGCGCACCTCGTTCCGGCGCTTCCACGGTCTGGGCAACCAGCTCGTCCGGCGTTGCGTGGCAATGCTGTTCGGCAATCCGGTGCGGGATGTACTGTCCGGCTACCGGGCCTTCTCCAGGCGTTTCGTCAAATCAATGCCCGTGTTGTCGCGAGGCTTCGAGATCGAAACGGAGATGACCGTGTTCGCGCTCGGGAATGGCTTCATCCTCAAGGAGACGCCGATTGCGTATGGCACGCGGCCGCTCGGAAGTCAGTCCAAGCTCAATACCTACCGCGATGGCATCCGCGTGCTGCGCACGGTGCTGTTCCTGTTCAAGGACATGCGGCCGTTGCTGTTCTTTGGCGGCATCGCCGCGGCGGTGATCCTGGCGGGCTTCGGTTTTGGCAGCGTGGTCATCACCGAGTTCACCGAGACGGGCCTGGTCACGCATCCATCCACCGCGGTACTCGCCGTGGCGCTCACCCTGATGGGCATCGTTTCGCTGGCAACGGGACTCATCCTGGATACGGTCAATCGCCGCGCCAATGAAATCCAGCGGCTGATCACTGACCAGCTGGTTGGTCGTGAGCGGTCAAGGGACACAGTGGCGTAAGGCTGCGCACCCAGCGCAACGGGCACAGCTCCAGTGGACGCAGGTTGTCGACAATCGGTTGGCAGGCGCCCTCCTTCTCAAGTCCGTAGTCCTGGTACGCGTTGGCGACCGGGTCGGAGAGGTCGGTCCTGGCTTCTTTCAGCAGGTAAAGCGCGCCCTTGTGGTCGCGGAGGCGCGCCTCGGCAGCAGCCTGCAGGCGGGTGCACTGCTGTGGCCGCATGAAATTGTTGGCCAGCGAAACTGCAGCAACGTCCTTCGGAAGGAAGGCAACCGCGTGGCCCACGGGCGATGCGGTGGAGATCACCACCAGGGCATCGTTGGCCAGCGGCGGGAACTGCACCTGCACCATCGGCGTGGTGAATGGATACGTGCGTCCCCAGCTTGGTCGCTTGGTCACGCCGATGACGGCCACCAACGCGATGACCAGCACGTAGCGCGGCCAGCGTGCAGGCAGGAACATCGTTGCCGTGCCTGCCAGTGCGATGGCGCAGAGCAGCTCCACACCGACCAGATAGCGGTAGATGCCGTAAAGATTGGTCCATGCAATCAACGTCACCATGCAGAACACCGCCAGCACGGCGACATCACGGGATGGCTGGCGACGCCGTTTCTGCAGGAAGAGGGTCAGGCCTAGGGCCAGGAGTCCCAGCAGGATGCGCGGATCGGCCAGGCGGGCTTCCGAGAACATGAAGCCGCGTTTGGTGAAGTGGAAAACCGTCAGCCACGCATCCAGTCCATGGGGAATGAAACGCACGTCGTTGTACGGTACCGGCGATGCGTCGGGCGACTGGAAGACCTGGTTGAAGTAAGGGAACAGCGGGTTGCCAAACGTCTGCCAGAGCACCCACGCCCAGGGGCCGGCGGCAACGACGCCGCCGATAAGCCCGCCCATGGCGGTGGCGAGCAGGCGAACGGGCGCTTGCCGCATGTTGCCCGCCGTGGCCGCGACACAGCCAAGCGAAACACAATAGATGACGCCGGTCAGCTTGAAGCCGGTCGCCAGCCCGAGCATCAGGCCAGCGGGCAGCCAGGTCTGCCAGGCACCCAGGCGATCCCGCGAGCGCAGCACCCACCACAATGCGGCCATCGCACCTGCTGCCACGATGGCGTCGTTGAAGGTCGATCCCACGCCCGGCCCCACCGCGGCACCAGTCAGTGCCAGCACGCCGGTCAATACGATGCGCGAGCGGCTTCGGGCTGCGGGCCAGCACCGGTCCAGGAGGCGCAGCGCGAAGAACAGCGCCAGCAACGAGGGCAGGCTCAGCCAGAGTGAGATCAGCCAGCCAGGCCAGCCCGCGTGCACCATCCAGGCGAACGGGATGTCGGCCGTCGGGTTATGCCAGGTCTGCAGCTGCGCGGCGGCGATATCGTGGTGGAGCCGGCCGTCCAGCAGGGCCGATGGCGTGTACAGGTGGTAATTGCGCAGGTCCCAATTGCGGTCCTGTCCGTTGGCCAGAGCGGTCAACAGCGTCAGCAGCGCCGCCAGGCCAAGGGTGAACTTCCATGAGGTGGTCGGCGTGGCCGGCTGGGTTGGATCTGGCAAGACCATGCGTCCTTGTGCGGCGTCGTGCGAAGCGCGGGATTATCGCAGGCCTGAATCTCCCGTATCGACAGCAACGCGCGTGACGGTGCCGCCCGGGTGGGGCATTAGAATCGTCTGCCCGTTCCAGACTCAAACGCCCGCCCATGACCCTTCCCCTGCACGTGATCATCCTGGCCGCCGGTGAAGGCAAGCGCATGAAGTCCGCGCGGCCCAAGGTGCTGCAGCCCATCGCCGGGCAGCCGATGCTGGCCCATGTGATCCAGGTCGCGCGTGCGCTGCACCCGGCCGCGATCCACGTGGTCTACGGCCACGGCGGGCAGGACGTGCGCGATGCCTTCGCCGACCAGCCCGACCTGCTGTGGGCCGAACAGGTCCAGCGCCTGGGCACCGGGCATGCCGTCCAGCAGGCGATGGAGCAGGTGCCCGATGCGGCCACGGTGCTGGTGCTCTACGGCGACGTGCCGCTGATCCGTTCCGAAACCCTGCTGCGCCTGCTGCAGGCACCGGGCCGGCTTGCGGTGCTGGTGGCCGAACCCGACGACCCCACAGGCTATGGCCGGGTGCTGCGCGATGCGGCAGGCAAGGTCGGCGCCATCGTCGAGCACAAGGATGCCGATGACGAGCAGCGGCGCGTGCACACCATCAACACCGGCATCGTCACCGCCGAATCGACCGCGCTGCATCGCTGGCTGGCCCAGCTGTCCAACGACAACGTGCAGGGCGAGTACTACCTGACCGACATCTTCGGCATGGCCGCGACCGAGTTCAGCCCGGCCGAGATGGTGCTGGTGGCCGATCCGCTGGAAGCCGAAGGCGCCAACGATCCCTGGCAGCTGGCCCAGCTGGAGCGTACCTGGCAGCTGCGACAGGCCAAGGCGCTGTGCATGGCCGGCGCGCGCCTGATCGACCCGGCGCGCGTGGACCAGCGCGGCACCGTGCGCGTCGGGATGGATGTGCAGATCGACGTCAACGTCGTGTTGGAAGGCGAGGTCGAACTGGGCGATGGCGTGCAGATCGGCCCGTTCGTGAAGCTCAAGAACGTCAAGCTCGGGCCAGGCACCGAAGTGCGCGCGCACTGCGACCTGGAGGGCGTGGTCACCGAAGGCGCGGTGCAGATTGGCCCGTTCGCGCGCCTGCGCCCCGGCACCGTGCTGGCCGATGGCGTGCACGTGGGCAACTTCGTCGAGACCAAGAACGCGGTGCTGGGCGTGGGTACCAAGGCCAATCACCTCACCTACCTGGGCGACACGGTGATCGGCAGCAAGACCAATGTCGGTGCCGGCACCATCACCTGCAACTACGACGGCGTGAACAAGTTCAGCACGACCATTGGCGACAACGTGTTCGTCGGCAGCAATTCATCGCTGGTCGCGCCGATCACCATCGGCGATGGCGCCACGCTCGGTGCGGGATCGGTGATCACCCGCGATGCACCGGCCGGCGAGCTGACCCTCGCGCGTGCACGCCAGACCACGCTGGAGGGTTGGCAGCGCCCGGTCAAAAAAGCGAAGTAAGCCGCTGTTCGTCCGGGGCCGATGCAGGTAAGTTCAGGACTGCGTTCGGCGTGGGAGGCGTTGCGCGCGCTCTTCGGTCCGTGGACCGTCGTCGTTGGACGGCGGCTGCGCGGATCGTGGCGTTCCCACCCCACAGGAGTTCGATGCATGCCGTTGTCCCGCGCCATCCTGCACGCTGTTTCCCTGCTGAGCCTGTCCGGCGCAGCCTCCCTGGCCTCGGCCGCCGACCTGCAGTACTTCAGCCCGGCCGGCAGCAAGGCGCCGTATTCGGCCGCGGTGCGCGCCGGTGACACGGTGTATGTGTCCGGCCAGCTCGGCGTCGGTGCCGATGGCAAGCTCCCGGATGATTTCGATGCCCAGGCCAGCAACACCATGGCCAACGTCGGCACGGCGTTGGGTCGCGCGGGCTTGTCGCTGGACGATGTCAGCCAGTGCACGGTGATGATCGTGGACATGGCGCACTGGGCCGCGTTCAACAAGATCTACAGCGCTGCGTTCAAGCCCGACAAGCTGCCGGCGCGCAGCGCGATGGCGGTCACCGCGTTGCCGATGGGCGCCTTGCTGGAAGTGGACTGCAAGGCGTACGCAGGCAAACCCTGATGCAGCGCAGGTCGCCGCAACCCGGGTAAGCGGAACGCACCTGGGTGGCAGGCACGGATCAGCGGCTGTCGATGAAACCCCGGGTGCGGCCAACAGCCTTGCCCGGGCGACGGACCTGCGTGGCCATGCGGGTCATCACTGGATGCGCGAGGTGCCTGCGCCGTGCGCGTGAGCGCTGCTGCAGCGCAATGCACGCCATCGCCGTGCGCGCGTTCCGACGCGACGCCTGTGATGCCGCGCGCTGGTCGACCAGTGCGGCTGGTTTCACAATGAAGTTCCGGTGGCAGGCATGCATCGCACGGGCCTCCGCCGACGCCTAGCGTCGTCCTGGTCGAAAGCAGGGACGTCTCCCTGCGCGAGGAGGACGGTATGCAATCACGATGGAAGGCCGCGGGCCTGTGTGGGTTGTTGGCGTTGGTGCCGGCGCTGGCCCAGGCGACCACGCTCTACCTGTCGCCCAGCGGCAGCGACAGCAATACCGGCGCCACGGCCGCGACGGCTTTGAAGACACTCAAGGGCGTGCTGACACGGGTCAAGGCTGCGGCGCCAACCGATGCGGTCGACATCGTCGTGGCCGAAGGCACCTATGTCGGGCAATCGGTGATCTGGACGTATTTCAACGGCCAGCCCATCACCTTCGCGCCACCGACGGGTGCCACCACCAAGCCGGTGTTCGACGGTGGTGGCGCGGACCTGAGCTGGTTCACGATGGATGACAGCACCGACGCCGCCGTCCCCACCAACCTGCACTTCATCGGCCTGGCCGTCACCAACTACTGGTTGGGCCTGGACCTGGGGCGCAACAAGGCCGCGGGTAACAGCCACAACGAAGTGCGCGAGATGCTGTTCGAGCGGATCGGCGGTGCCTACAGCAGCGGCCCGCCGATGGGCTACGCCGCGCTGCGGCTGCGCAATTCCAGTTTCAATACGATTGCGGGCAACAGCTTCCAGGACGTCAGGAATTCCGACAGTGCCGACAGCGATGGGGATGGCGTCAACGAAGACCTGACCAGCTACATCCACGCCATCTACGCCGCGCACAACGCGCACGACAACATCATCAGCGACAACGACTTCAACCAGGTCAGTGGCGATGCGGTGCGCACGCGCAATGGATCGGACAACAACCTGATCCAGGGCAACCGGTTCGTGGCGGCGGGCAAGTACTCGGCGTATTCGGACTGGGTTGCCGACACGGGCGAGGAATGTCCTTCGATGAACAACCAGTTCAAGGACAACACGGTCGGCGATGGCTATCTGGGGCCGTTCAAGGCCGGCTACGTGACCCATACCTACGGTCCCGGCGATCGTTGCGGCGGGACCGAAGCCCTGCGCATCATCGAGAGCGGCACGGTGATGGAATAGGCATCCGTCGCCCGCGACACGGGCCTGGGCTGTCCGCGTCCGGGCGGCGGATGTCCGCGGACACCACGCGCGGGCACACCGCGGCTGCAAGGCGTTGAACTTACGGGCAAGACGGCTGTCAGACCGCTGGCACGCGATGTGCTGGGTTCCCTGGCATGCGCGTTCCCCCGAAGTGTGAGTCTGCAGTGCCCGATCTTGTCCCCAAGGCTTGTCCCAACCCGCACGCGGTGCGCGGCTGATGTCCGTCGTCCGTTACTCGGCCGACGCCAAGGCCGATGCGCTGCACAGCGTGCACGCGCTGCAGGGCCAGGGTTACGCGCGTCGCGCGGCCGTGCGGCAGGTGGCCGCGCAGCTGGGCTGCCGTTCCGAAACGCTCAATGCCTGGTTGCGACGCGATGCGGCCAGGCAACGTGGCGCGCATCCAGGCAGCCATGACGCGCGCATCCAGCGGCTGGAGCGCGAGCTGTACCAGCTGATGCGCGTCAATGCCGACCTGCGTGCCGAACTTGAAGCACTGGAGCACCGTGCGCGTGACCTGGCGCTGCGGACGCCCGCTGGCGCCATTAGGCCATCGCGTCGTCGTAGCTGACGGCGTTCAGCCCGAAGGTAGGTGCAGGGTGACGCACAGCCCGCCGCCTTCGCGGTTGTGCAGGGCGATGCGGCCGTCGTGGGCTTCGATGATCTCGCGGGTCAGGGCAAGCCCCAGGCCGGTGCCGTTGCGTTTGGTGGAATAGAACGGCACCAGTGCGTTCTGCAGCACGGCCTCGTTCATGCCTGCGCCGCGGTCCAGCACTTCGATGCGGACCTGGCCGTGCAGCGGCAGCACTTTGACCGTGACCTGCGCAGGATCGCCGCCGGATTCATGTGCGTTCTTGACCAGGTTCAGCAGGGCCTGGCCGAACTGGGCCGGGTCGATGCGGCTGTGCGTATCCTGGGCGTGGCCTTCGATGCTGAAGCCGATCTGCTGCTGCAGCCCGCGCAGGAACGCGGCCCATTCGATCGCCTGCTTGTTCGGCTGCGGCAGCTTGGCAAAGCGCGCATAGCCGCGGATGAATTCTTCCAGGTGGCGCGCGCGTTCCTCGATGGTGGCGAACACATGTTCCAGCTGGTCGTGGCGCCCGCGCCGCACCAGTTCGCCGCCCGAATGCGCCAGCGAGGCGACCGGGGCCAGCGAATTGTTGAGTTCGTGGCTGATCACGCGGATGACCTTCTTCCAGGTCTGCACTTCCTGCCGACGCAATTCGGTGGTCAGGCGCCACAGCTGCAGCAGCTCCTGCTGGCGCCCGTTGAGCTGGAAGCGCCGCCGCGCCAGGTGGTAGATCTGCTCTTCGCCGCCTTCTTCGGTCGATGGCACGGCGAACAGGCTGTCGCCGCCGCGTTCCAGCGCTTCGGCCAGCTCCGGCTGCGCGTGCTGCAGCAATGGATCGAACGGCTGGCCTTCCATGCGCTTGCCGCCGTAGAGCAGCGTGCGCGCGGCCAGGTTGGCGAACACCACGCGCATGCCGCCGTCGCCGCCCGGCGCCAGCAGCAGCATCGCCACCGGCGAATGCTGGACCATGCTGTCCAGCAGCAGTTCGCGCTGGGCCAGGCCCTGGCGCTGGTCACGCAGCACCTGGCCGAGTTCTTCATGCGAGTTGACCAGGTCGTTCAACTCGTCGTTGCCATTCCAGTGCACGCCGAAATTGAACTCGCCATCGCGGTAGCTGTTGACCGCGCCGGACAGGGCGCGGAACAGCGAGTTCACCTGGGCCAGCGCCTGGCGCAGGACCCACACGGCCAGTGGCAGCAGGATCGCCGCGGCGATCACGCCGCTCAGCCAGACATCGTCCAGCCACGCATGCAGCGCCAGTGGCAGCGCGATGGCGGCGATGCCGAGCGGCACCAGCCACAGCAGCAGGCGGCCAGCCAGCGAACGTTTCATCGCGACAGGCTCATTGCGGCTTGATCCCGTGGCGATCCATGCGCCGGTACAGTGCCTGGCGACTCAGGCCGAGTTCGGCCGCGGCTTGGGCGATCACGCCGCCGGCGCGCGACAGGGCCGATTCGATCTGCGCCTTGTCCGGTTCCTGCACCGGTGCCTGCGCACGCAGGTAGGTCGCATTGACGGGCAGCTGCAGGTCGGGCGCTTCGATGTGCGCGCCGCTGCTGAGCAGGCTGGCGCGCTGGATCACGTTGCGCAGTTCGCGCACGTTGCCGGGCCAGCCGTGGCGCAGCAGCGCGCTGCGTGCACTTTCGGTGATGGGCTTGTCGGCGAAGTGCGCGGCCAGCGGCAGGATGTCGCCGGGCCGTTCGGCCAGTGGCGGCAGTGCCAGCTCGATCGCGTTGAGCCGGTAGTACAGGTCCTCGCGGAAGCTGCCGTCGCGGATCATCGCCGGCAGGTCGGCATTGGTGGCGCTGATCACGCGCACGCGCACGCTGCGCTCGCGGTTGGAGCCGAGCCGCTCGAACCTGCCGGTTTCCAGCACGCGCAACAGCTTCATCTGCCCGGCCAGCGGCAGGTTGCCGACTTCGTCCAGGAACAATGTGCCGCCATCGGCCGCTTCGAATTTGCCTTCGCGCGCCTTGTTGGCACCGGTGTAGGCGCCGGCATCGGCACCGAACAGCTCGGCCTCGATCAGTTCGCTCGGCAGTGCGCCGCAGTTGAGCGTGACGAAGGCGCCATGCCGCACCGACGAATTGGCCTGCACGATCTCGGCGATCTTTTCCTTGCCCGCGCCGTTGGGGCCGGTGATCAGCACCGGCAGGTCCGAACGCGCGACCTGGCAGGCCAATGCCAGCACGCGTTCGCTGGCGGCATCGGCGAAGACCACGCCGCGCAGGTCGTACTTGGCTTCCAGCTGGGTGCGTTGCAGGCGGTCACGCGCGCGGCGGCGGTCCAGCTCGGCACGTGCTTCGGACAGTTCCAGCAGCGTGTTGACCGTGGCCAGCAGGCGGCGGTCGTCCCAGGGCTTGCCCAGGTAGTCGGCGGCGCCGGCCTTGACCAGTTCCACCGCCGCTTCCAGGTGCGTCCAGGCGGTCAGCAGCACCACCGGCAGGTCCGGGTGGCGCGCGCGGATCTGTGCGAACAGCGCCTGGCCTTCCTCACCGCTGGTGGTATCGGCGGAGAAGTTCATGTCCTGGATCACCAGGTCGATGCCGCCGCGGTCCAGCATCGCCAGTCCCGTCGCGGGGTCGGCGGCGTGCAGGGTGTCGATGTCGTGCAGCGAGAACAGGATGTTCAGCGCCGTGGCGACCGCGGGGTTGTCGTCGATGATCAGCAGGGTAGGCATGTGGACTCGATGATGCGCGTTACGGCTGGTTCGCCTGGTGGATCGCCTTGACCGTGGTCCCGCCCTGGGTCAGGAACAGGTGGCTGATGCGGTCCGATGCGTCGAATACGAATTCCACGTGCGCGTCCATGCCGCTGGCGTGGAAGGTGGTTTCCGAATCGGCCACCAGTGTTACGGGCGCGCCGCCTTCAGGCTGCAGCTTGAGCACGGCGCCATCGCGCCAGACCTTCAACGCAATACCGGTGGCGGTGGCATAGCGGCCGGCATAACCATCCAGGGTGTCTTCGGACACCAGCACACCATCGGGCGCCGGCGTGGCCTGCTGGGCCAGCACCGGCAATGCGCAGGCAAGGGCAAGCAGCAGCGTGAGGGGGCGAAGTGTCAGGCGGAAGGACATGGCGGCGAACCTGGGCAAAGCGGAAGACCGCGCACAGGATAGCGGCCACGCCGCAGCCCGGCGCCATTGCCCTCGCGACGCTGTCGCGTCGGAACCAGGCCAACGCGCCGGCAGCGTCTCGAGTGCAGCCACGTCAGCCGGCCCGCGTGGCGATGGCCGGCGGTACGCGGGCGGCCCGCAGTGCCGGCGCCAGCACCGCAGCCTGGCCCAGCACCCACAGCAGCAGTGCGCCGATCGGGAGGTAGACCAGCGGCAGGCGGTCCAGTTCGTACTGGCGCATCAGCAACTGGTTCAGGCCATAGGCCAGGATCATGCCCAGCACCACGCCGGCACCGACGATGATGAAATTCTCGGCCTGGAAATGCCGCAGGATGTCGCGCCGCGTGGCACCCACCGCACGGCGGATCCCGATCTGCCGCGTGCGCTGGCCGACCCAAAAATTGGCCAGCCCGCCAATGCCGAGCGCAGTGACGAACAGCAGCGCCAGTGATGAAGCGATGAGCAGGCCGAGCATGGTGGTGTCGCGCCTGAAGTAGGTGTGACGCATTTCTGCGAACGTAAGTTGGTCAGCTTCCGAGATCAGGCGCACGGGACCAGCCTTGGACAGCGCCTCGGCGGCGGCATGCAGTATCCGCTTGCGGTCGCTGGGTGCGCTGTTCAATACGTAGGTTGCAGAGATGTTCGCGCTGTTCTGGGAGACGAACATCAGGACATGATCCTGGGCATCGCCAGCGGGCTCCGGGGCCAGCACGTCATCGGTCATGCCGACGACTGGAATGGGGCCGCTGAACCCGTACAGCAGCTTGCCGACCGGACTCTCTCCGGGCCAGAGCCGCTGCCCCATGGTGCGGGTGACGATCACCGGCGCGCCTGCTTTCTGTGCTGTCCGCTCGGCATCGGTGAAGTCGCGTCCTGCCACTAGATGCAGGCCGAGCGCGGCGAACAGATCGGACGAGCCGCCATACGTCGGCATGGAAATGCAGCCATTGATGCCTTCGGTACCGCGTGCCGCCACGGCGCGGTCGAAGTCTGCCTGGGAGCTGCAGGCGCCCGTGCCGTGGCTGCTGCGCGAGAACGGTAGACTGCCGCCGTTGACTGCGGCGACGGCTTGGATGCCATCGATGGCGCGTAGTGCGGCTAGGTCGGTCTGTTGCTGAGCCAGTGCATTGGCTGATTCGTCAAGGCCGCGGACTGTGATCAGCGCAAGGCGATCCTCCGGCAGTCCGGAGGGTGCAGTGATGCGCTCGATGCGGCCCACCAGCAGGAAACCGGAATTGATCACAATCGCGCATGTCAGGGCGACCTGTAGCACTAGCAGGAGCGCGGTCGGGCGGTGATGGCGCAGCGCGGACAGGATGGGTTTGAAGGGCAGCGTCATGCTCAGACTCCCTTGATCTGCAGGGCCGGCGAGATCCGGCTTGCCCGCCAGGCCGGGACCAGCCCTGCCAGCAGCGTGGCCAGGACCGCCAGCGCGACGGTGGACAGCAGCATCGATGCATCCATTTGCGCGATGCGCGCATAGCCATCCGGTCGCTGGCGCACGCTCCACAGGCCCAGTTGCGCCAGCGCGACGCCGAGCAGGCCCCCGGTGATGCCGATCAGGGCCGCCTCGGTGCCCAGTTGCAGCAGCACATCGCGTGCGCGGGCGCCCAGTGCGCGGCGCACGCCGATCTCGCCGCCACGACGCAGGAACTTGGCCAGCAACAACGCGACGATGTTGACCAGGCAGACCAGCAGGAAGCCCAGCGCCAGCCACAGCTGCAGCTTGACCTCCGACGGCACCAGTTTCTTATAGGCCAGCCAATCCATCAGCGGATACAGGCGTGCAGTCTCCGGGGCACGCTCGAAACGGCCGCTTGCGTGCTGCTCTGCCGCGTAATCCTTGAGAAAGCGCGTGTAGTCGGCCACCTGCTGTGGGGTGTCCAATTGGACCCATAGCTGGAGCCAGCTGGTGGACGGATCGTGGTACATGTCCTCGGCCTGGTTCCTGCCCCAGCCCGAAACATGTCCCCAGATGTCGTACTTCAGCTCCAGAGCCGTTGTCAGTGGGATGAAGAAGTCATCGCTTTCGCCGAATGAGCTCTCGCCACCGCTAAGGTCGTTATAGAACGCTGGCTGTGGCGACCAGGGCGCCGCGACGCCGACAATGCGGAACAGGGTGTCCTTGAGGCGTACGTTGCGGCCAACGGCATCGGTGTTCCCAAACAGCTTTACCGTCAGATCGTGGCCTAGGACCACGACGCGCGCGTGGTCAGTGTCGTCCTGCTTCGTCCAGCCTTGGCCGTGTTCGAGCGGAACCTTGAACAGGGTGAAGAACCCTGTGGTGGCGTAGTGCCCACCATGCTGGGAGGGGCGTCCGGCTTTGTCCGCTGGCCATACCAGCAGTCCGCCGCTTGCCATAGCCGCCTGCTGCGTCACCTTGCCGTGCTGCATGAGTGCCATGGCATCGGGCCAGGTCAGGTTGTCTGCCGGATCGCCGTGTCTGTTATCAGCCGGATACTTCAGTGGCAACGGATCGATGCGCGGATAGAACAGCACACCGCTCTTCTCCGGGATCGGATCCTGGGTCATGACATGCAGCACCGTCAGCATGGTCATGCTGGCGCCGATCCCCAGGCCGATGGCCGTGATCATCAGCGCGGTCATCACTGGCGTGCGGCGCAGGCTGCGCAGGGCCAGGCGGAAGTAGTAGCCGATCAAGGTTCGTTCCTTTGCAAGCGGACCGTCATGGAGGTCATGCCGCGCGCGTGGCGATGGCCGGAGGCACCGCCGCGGCGCGACGGGCAGGCCAGAACACCGCGAACTGGCCGAGTACCCACAGCAGCACCGCGCCCACGGGCAGGTACATCAGCGGCAGGCGCGGCAGTTCGTACCTGCTCATCAGCAGCTGGTTGATGGCATAGGCCAGGACCATGCCCAGCACGATGCCGACCGTGGCCAGCAGGAAGTTCTCGGTCTGGAAGTAGCGCAGGATCTGCCCGCGCGTGGCGCCGAGTGCGCGACGTACGCCGATCTGGCGTGTGCGCTGGGCCACCCAGAAACTGGCCAGGCCGATGATGCCCAGCGCGGTCACCACCAGCAGCGCGACGCTGACCGAGACCAGCATCCAGGCCATGGCGCGGTCGTTTCGGTAGTACTTGCTGCGGAAATCCTCCAGCGTGCCGGTGCCGCCCTTGCTGATGATGCGGGTGGGGCCGTGCGCGGCCAGCGATTGCTTCGCCTGCTCAAGCACTGCCTCGCGGCGTGCGGGGTCATCGACATTGACCGCATACATCGCGCCATCCGTGTAGCTGGTGTGCTGCGGGAACACCATCGACAGGTCGTAGTCGGCCGGGCCACCGGTGTCGCGCGGGCGGGCGAGGTGTTCGACCAGGCCGATCACCCGGTGCGGCTGGTCACCGAACACGTAGATCGCCTTGCCGACCGCGCTGCCATCGGGAAACAGGCGCTGCGCCAGTGCGCGGGAGAGGATGACCGTGGGGAAACTGTCCGCATCGGTGGGCTGGTATTCGGACGCGGCGAAGTCGCGCCCTTCCACCAGGCGCAGGCCGAGGGTCTTGAGGCCGTCTTCGCCCACCAGGTAGTTGGTGGTGACCAGGGTGCTGTCTTCCTGGTTGGCGCGCAGCTTGATCCCGCTCATCCACATCGAGTTGCCGAACGGCACCTGGGTGATGGTCGTGGCAGCGCGTACGCCTGGGATGGCGCGCAGCGCGCCCAGGTCGGCCTGGGTCACGGCCGCCGCATCGGCGTCCCGGGTGATGCCATTGGTGCGCAGCACGATCAGGTGCGCCTCGTCCATGCCGCTGGGACGCTGCATGTGCGAGAGACGATTGCCGATCAGGAACAGCGCATTGCAGACGATGGCGCAGCTGAGCGCGATTTCCAGCACGATCAGCAATGCCGCGGTCTTGTGGCGCAGCAACGTGGAGAAGATGGGGCGAAGTTCCATGGGCGTCTCCTTACTGCGACTTGAGCTGGATCGCAGGCGTGACCTGCATGGCGCGCCACGCCGGCACCAGGCCAGCGACCAGGCTGCTGACGATGGCCAGCACGAAGGTGCCAAGCAGCATCGGTGCATCCAGATGCGCCAGCGCGGCGTAGTCGGTGGGCTGTTGGCGCACGGCCCACAGGCCGAGCAGGGCCAGGCCGAGCCCGAGCACCCCGCCGGCCAGACCGACGGTGCCCGCTTCCACCAGGCACTGGGTGAAGATGTCCGCGCGCGAGGCGCCCAGCGCGCGACGCACGCCGATCTCGCCGCCGCGCCGCAGGAACTTGGCCAGCAGCAGGCCCACGGTGTTGAGCAGGCACACACCTAAAAAGCCCAGCGCCAGCCACGCCTGCAGGCGCACGTCACTGGGAACCACCTGGTTGAAGTCCAGCCAGGTCATCACGTTGCTCAGGCGCACATTGGTCGGGCGCTGGAAGCGGCCGGCCGCGCGCTGCTGATCCGAATAATTGATCAGGTAGCGGCGGTAATCGTCGGCCTTGGACGCCGTGCCCAGCTCGACCCAGTACTGGATCCACGCGCAGCCGGCGTTGAGCGACAGGCTGCCTTCCGGATCCTTGTCGTCGCCTCCCCAGCAGTTCATGTTGCCGCTCTGCCCAAGACGCAGTTCGCGCGATGTCGAAAACGGAATGAAGACGTCCTCTTCCTCGCCGCTGTAGCGCCCGTTGGTCAGGTCATAGAAGCGCGGATTGGGATTGAAGTCGCCCATCACGCCCACCACGCGGAAGGCCGTCTTGCTGAGCTGCAATGTGCGACCCACCGGATCGGCCTTGCCAAAGAGCTTCTCGCTCAGCGCGGTGCTGATCACCGCCACGCGCGCACGTTCTCCATCCTCGGCCTTGCTCCAGGCTTGCCCGTGGACGAACGGCACCTGGAACATCGGGAAAAAATCCGAAGAGGTAAAGCGCGCCTGCAACAGGAAGGGCGTCAGTCCCCGTGTATCCGGTTCGATCGCCACGCTGCCGGCCGACATCATCGCCTGGCGGTCGCCGCGCGCATCGCGCAGCAGGTTCTCCGCATCGCGGCGGGTCATCTGGTCGGCCGGATCGCTGCCTGGCTTGTAGCCGGCCATCGGGAACGGATCCAGCTGCACGTAGAACAGCTTGTCGCTCTTGGCCGGGATCGGGTCGCCCGACAGCACATGGAAGACCGTCAGCGTGGTCATCGAGGCGCCGATGCCCAGCGCCACGGCCAGCACCATCAGCGCGGTCAGCACCTTGTTGCGCTTGAAGCTGCGCACGGCCAGGTTGAAGTAGTAGGCAAGCATGGTCGGCTCCGGGGGATCGAATGCGTCAGGCGCTGCGCGTGGCGATGGCCGGCGGCACCGCCGCGGCGCGACGTGCCGGCCACAGCACCGAGGCCTGGCCCAGCAGCCACAGCACCGCCGCGCCGATGGGCAGGTAGGCCAGCGGCAGGCGTGGCAACTGGTAGTGCTGCATCAGCAGCTGGTTCAATCCGAAGGCCAGCAGCATGCCCAGCACGATGCCCAGGGTGACCAGCAGGAAATTCTCGGTCTGGAAATAGCGCAGGATCTGGCCCTTGGTCGCGCCCAGTGCTCGTCGCACGCCGATCTGGCGGGTGCGCTGGGCCACCCAGAAACTGGCCAGGCCGATGATGCCCAGCGCGGTCACCAGCAGCAGCGCCAGGCACAGGGTGATGAGCAGGCCCATCATGTCGCGGTCGTCGCTGAAGTAATCGGCGCGGCGTTCGTCGAAGGTCTTCTGGTCCATGACCAGCCGACTGTTGTTGACCCGGTTCAACGCCTCCACCGCATCGTGCAGGACCCGCGCGCGCTGGGCACGATCCTGCACGCGCAACACATATATACCGCCACTGTTGTAGGCCTGGCGCAGCGGCATGAGCATCGAGTAACTGGTGTTGCCGTCACCGCCGTTGGCGTTGGGGCGGCGCAGCCGTTCGGCCACGCCGACGATCATCAGCGGGATGTTGGCCATGTACACCTGCCTGCCCACAGCAGGCTGCCCGGGGAACAACTTCTCCGCGGCCTCGCGGCTGACGATCAGCGGCAGGGTGCGCGACGGGATGCCGTTGCTGCTGCCCAGCTGGGTCATCAGGTCGCCCCAATTGAGATATTCGTCTGCCTGAAAATCGCGGCCGGCCACCAGGGTGAGACCCAGCGTGCGCACCGTGCCTTCGTCGCCGGTGTACATGGCCGCACTCAGGGTCGGGATCTCCTGGTCGGGCTTGACCGCCAGCGAGCTGTTGTTGGAGCCGCGCCGGAATGGAAGCTGGTTGACCACCGCGACGCTGTCCACGCCCGGCACAGCACGCAGCGCGGCCAGGTCTTCCTGGGTGAGGGCATCGGGATTGGCCTGCTTGCCCACGCCACTGAGCGAGATGGTGACCAGCTCGTGTTCGTCGATACCGCTGGTGGCCTGCAGGCTTTCCCAGCGCTGGGACACGATGAACAGCGCGTTGCAGATGATCGCGCAGGCCAGCGCGATCTCCACCACGATCAGCGCAGCAGCGGTCTTGTGGCGGCGAAGGGTGGACAGGATTGGGCGGATTTCCATGGTGTCTCTCTCTCGTCATGACCCGACATACGTCGGTTGAAAGCCCCGCGAAGGCGGGAATCCAGGAACTTGTGCGTGCGGAGTGACGGCGACTACTGCGTCTTGAGCTGCACTGCGGGGGTGATCTGCATCGCGCGCCACGCCGGCAGCAAACCGGCCAGCAGGCTGGCAACAATGGCCAGCGCAAAGGTCGCCATCAACATGGATAGGTCCAGATGCGCCAGCGCTGCATAGCCGGTCGGGCGATGGCGCACGGCCCACAGGCCAAGCTGGGCCAGGCCCAGGCCCAGCACGCCGCCTGCCAGGCCGATGCTGCCGGCCTCCACAAGGCACTGTTTGAAGATTTCCGTACGGCTGGCGCCCAGTGCGCGGCGCACGCCAATCTCGCCACTGCGGCGCAGGAACTTGGCCAGCAGCAGGCCGACCGTGTTGACCAGGCACACCAGCAGGAAACCCATCGCCAGCCACAGCTGCAGGCGCACATCGCCGGGCACCGCGCCGTGGTAATCCAGCCAGTCCATGACATCGCGCAGGCGCGTGTTGGGCGGGCGCTGGTAGCGTCCGGCGTCCTTCTGCTGCTGCGAATAGCGATCCAGGTAGGCCTTGTAGTCCGATGCCTTGGATGCACTGTCCAGCTCCACCCAGTACTGGGTCCAGGCGCAGGGCGCATCGCGGGCCGTGCCATCGACAGTGGCGACCTGGCCGTAGCAGTTCATGCTGCCACTGCGGTCCTGACTTAGGCCGATCGCGGTCTGGAACGGCTCGAATACCTGTTCGGTGGTGTTGTAGATGCCCACGTTCAAGTCGTAGAACAACGGCTTGGGATTCCAGTCATCGATCACGCCGACGATCTGCAGGTCATGGCCATCCACGCGCAGGGTCTTGCCGGTGCTGTCGACGCCGTTGAACAGCTTGTCGTTGAGCGTCTTGGCGATCACCACCACGCGCGCCTGCGCGATGTCGTCATTTGCCGACCAGGCACGGCCGAACAGGAACGGCACCTCGAACATCGCGAAGAAGTCCGGCGTGGTGTAGCGCGCGTCCAGCATGAAGGGCTTCAACGCGCCGCCGGCCGGCTCTACCGTGACGCTGCCGCCGGTCATCAATGCCTGGCGCTTGCCCTGTTTCTGCTGAAGCAGGGTCTCGCCGTCGTAGCGGTTTAGATCCTGCTGCGGCTCGTCGCCAGGCGTGTAGCCGGCAAGCAATTCCGGGTCCAGCTGTACATGGAACAGGCGCTCACTCTTGCCGGGGATCGGGTCCCCCGACAGCACGTGAAACACCGTCAGCGTGGTCATCGACGCGCCGATGCCCAGCGCGATGGCCAGCACCATCAGCGCGGTCAGGACCTTGTTGCGCCTGAAGCTGCGCAGGGCCAGGTTGCAGTAGTAGGTGAACATCTTGGCTCCGGGGCTCAGGTACTGCGGGTGGCGACGACGGGGGCGATGGCGGCCGCGCGTGATGCGGGGCCCAGCACGGCAAGCTGTCCGATCAGCCAGAGCAGCACCGCGCCGATCGGCAGGTAGACCGCGGGCAGCCGCGCCAGCTCGAAGTACTGCATCAGCAGCTGGTTGCCGGCATAGGCCAGCAGCATGCCCAGCGCGATGCCGGCGCTGGCCAGCAGGAAGTTCTCGATCTGGAAGTAACGCAGGATGTCCTTGCGCGTGGCCCCCAGCGCGCGGCGGATGCCGATCTGCTTGGTGCGTTGCTGCACCCAGAAACTGGCCAGGCCGACGATGCCCAGTGCGGTCACCAGCAGCATCGCGGCGATCACCCCGAGCAGCAGCCCGGTCATGGCGTGGTCGGGGCGGAAATAGCGTTCGCGCAACTCGGACAGGGTGCGGCTGCGGTCGTTGTCGAGGATGGCTTCCGGCACGGCGCGGACGATGGCGGCGCGTGCCGCCTGCATGACGCCAGGAAGATCCAATGGGTCTGCACGCAGCACGTAGAGCCCTGACTGCGCGTCATCGCGGACCGGCACGATCACCGACCATTCCGCGCCGGCGATGCCGTCCTCGCTGCGACCCGGATCGGGGCGGGCGAACTTCGCGACGATCCCGGCCACGTTGAAGTGGTTGTCGCCGGACCAGAAATCCCTGCCCAGCGGGTTCTGCCCGGGCCACAGGTGCTCGGCCAGCGCCTGGGTGATCCAGACGTTGGCGTTCTTCGGGACGAAGAAATCGTAGGGCTGGAAATCACTGGCGATGAAATCGCGGCCGGTGACTGGCCGCAGCCCAAGCGCTTCGCTGGCGCCGGGGCCGAGAGTGTAGAAATGCGGCACGCCGCCGAAATGCTTGCCTTCGCGATCCAGCACGATGCCGCCGTTCGCGGCGGGCTCGCCGAACGGCACCGCATTGAGCTGGCCCGCCGCGCGCAGGCCGGGTAGTGCACGCAGCGCGCCCAGCACGCGGGCGTTGACGTCGGCGGGGTTGCAGTCATCGCAACCGCTGAGCGCCACCACGGCCAGTGCGCGTTCGTCCACGCCGCTGCCGGTGCGCATCAGCTCCAGTCGCGCAGCGACCAGGAACAGCGCATTGCAGAGCACCGCGCAGGCCAGCGCGATCTCAAGCGTGATCAGCGTGGCCGCGATGCGATGGCGGCTCAACGCGGAAAGGATCGGCTTGATGTCCATGATCGGTGGCGTCCTAGAGTGTCTTGAGCTGGATCGCAGGCGCGATGCGGCTGGCACGCGAGGCAGGGAACCACCCGGCGACCAGGCTGGCGGCCAGCGCCAGTGCGAAGGTCAGCGCGAACATCTGCAGGTCCAGATGCACCAGGTCGGCGTACTCGACCGGCTGCTGGCGGACCGCCCACAACCCGATCAGCGTCAAGGCCCAGCCCAGCAGGCCGCCGACCAGGCCGATCAGGCCGGCCTCGGTCAGGCACTGGGCAAAGATCGAACGGCGCGAAGCACCCAGCGCACGGCGCACGCCGATCTCGCCACTGTGGCGCAGGAACTTGGCCAGCAGCAGGCCGATGGTGTTGAACAGGCAAACCACCAGGAAGGCCAGCGCCAGCGAACTCTGCAGGCGCACGTCGGCAGGCACCGCACGATTGAAATCCAGCCATTGCATCAGGCTCGACAGGCGGGCGTTTCCGGGCAGGCTGATGCGGCCCAGCGCCTGCTGCTGCGCGGCGTAGTCGGCGAGAAAGCGACGGTAGTCGGCAACCTTGGCCGGCGTATCCAGCTGGACCCAGAGCTGCAGCGCCACGCAGGGCGCGTTCTGCAGGTGTCCTGGCGTCGGCGGCGTTCCCCAGCAGAAGAAATAGTTGAAGTGCCCGTCATTGATCTCCGTGCCGGTCGCGAACGGCACGAACACATCCTGCGGCTTGCCGTAGTAACTGGCGGTGTCGCCCTGGGCGAAGCGGCCACCGGCCACCGTGTAGTACTGCGGCGAGGGCCGCCACGGCTTGAGCACGCCGACGATGCGCACGTCGGCATCGCGCAGGTGCAAGGTCTTGCCGACGCTGTCATGGCCGCCGAACAGCTTGTCGTTGAGGTTCGAGGAAATCACCGCCACGCGCGCATGCCGGCCATCGTCTTCCGCGCTCCAGCCGGTGCCATAGGCGAACGGCACCTCGAACATCGGGAAGAAATCGCCGTGGACCGACAGCATCGACGTCATCAGCGCCGGGCTGGCGACCCCGGGCGCGAACAGTTTGACGGGGCTGCTGACCACCAGCGTCTGCCGGTCGGAACGCTTGGCGCGCCACAGGTCCATCGCCGAGGTGTAGTCGAGCTTGTCCGGCGGATCCGAATGCGGCTTGCCGTCTGGCACCGCATCCACCTGCGGATAGAAAATGTGCTGGCTGCGCCCCGGCAACGGATCGCCTGACAACAGGTGCATCACCGTCAACGTGGTCATCGACGCACCGATGCCGACCGCGATGGACAGCACCATCAACCCGGTCAGCACCGGGTTGCGGCGCAGGCTGTGAATGGCCAGTTGCAGGTAGTAGCCGAACATGAGCGGTCCCGGAAAAGTTCGTCAGGCGCTGCGGGTGGCGGCGACGGGTGGAACCGAGGCCGCGCGTAGCGCCGGACCCAGCACGGCCAGCTGGCCCAGCAGCCACACCGCGACGATGCCGGTGAGCACGGTCGGTGAAGTGAGGCGATCCAATTCGAAACGGTGCATCAGCCACTGGTTCAGGGCGAAGGCCAGCAGCGCGCCCAGTACAACGCCGCCGCCGACGATCAGGAAATTTTCCAGCTGGAAGTAACGCAGGATGTCCGCGCGGGTGGCGCCCAGGGCACGGCGGATGCCGATCTGCTTGGTGCGTTGCTGCACCCAGAAACTGGCCAGGCCACCGACACCCAAGGCGGTGACCACCAGCAGGACCAGCATGATGGCCACCAGCATGCGGGCGATGGCGCGATCGTTCTTGAAGGTATCCGCACGCAGCTCGGCCATGGTCCTGACCTGCTGCTGCACGTGCCCGGGATTGGCCTGCTGCATCGCCTTGGCCGCCAACGGCAGTACCTGCTGCAGCTGACCCGGCTGGCTACGGATCATGTAGCTGCCGCCGAGGCCTTCGCTGGCGACCCCGAACTCCGCCAGGACGGCATCTTCATCGTCGGGGTGACCGGTGATTTCACCGCGCAGCTGATCGATGACGCCGACCACGCGCAGGCTGATCGGGTAGCCCCAGAGGCTGGTGTACAGGATGCCGCCCAGTGCCGATTTGCCCGGGAACAGCCGGCTGGCCAGCGAGCGGGTCAACAGTGCTGGCAATTGCCGTGAGGCGACCTTCGTGGCCGGCGCACTGTCGTCGCCGAATAGTTCTCTGAGCCCTGGAATCTCATCGTCGCGGATGTCGCGACCCTCGATCACGCGCACGCCCAGGGTCCGGTTCATGCCCTGGCTTCCCGCGAACAGATAGGCCTGCGCATTGGCCTGCTGTGTGTCCGGTTGCAGGAACAGCCCGGCCCGCGACACACCCAACAACGGTGCCATCCCGAAGGCGGCAGATCGCACGCCCGGGACCGCCTGCAAGGTGGCCAGGTTGCTGCCGGCGTTGCCGGGATTGTCCTCGCCGATCACGCCGATGCTCTGGATCAGGCCGATGTTGTCCTCATCGGCACCGGTGGGCATGCGTGCACGCTGCAAGGTGCCCGAAACGATGAAGACCAGGTTGCACAGCACCGCCAGGGTCAGGGCGATTTCCAGCGCCAGCAGCACCACGGCGGAGCGATGCCCGCGCAGGGCGGAGACGATGGGGCGGGCATCGGCCAGCGGGTTCAGGCTCATAGCGATTTCACCTGCAGGGCGGGGGCGACGCGCGATGCACGCCAGGCTGGCCAGACCCCTGCAGCCAGCGCCGACAGCACTGCGATGACCAGGGTGGTGCCGAGCATGCGTGGGTCCAGGTGCACCTGGGCGGCATAGGCCATCGGCTGCTGCCGCACCAGCCACAGGCCCAGCCACGCCAGCGGCAAGCCAAAAGCTCCACCAAGCAAGCCGACCAGGCCCGCTTCGACCAGGCATTGCAGGAACACCGAACGGCGGCTGGCGCCGAGTGCACGGCGCACGCCGATCTCGCCGCTCTTGCGCATGAACTTGGCGACCAGCAGGCCGACTGCGTTGAGCAGGCAGACCAGCAGTACGCCGAATGCGATCCAGGTCTGCATCCGCACCGTGGCCGGCACCGCGCGCTTGTAGTCCAGCCAGTCGATCACCCCGCGCAGGCGCACGTTCGGCGTGCGCTGGAAACGGCCCAGCCGCAACTGCTCGGCGCTGTAGTTGTCCAATGCGTTGCGGTAGGCGGCCTGCTGCGCCGGCGTGTCCAGCTGTACCCAGAACTGTGCCCAGGTGCATTGCTGGGATTTGGGGTTGTGGTCACCGCCCTGGTTGTCGGTGCCCCAGCACGCCATCGGCCCGTAGCCGTAGTCCTGGGGTAGGTCGAGCCAGGTGAAGAATGGCAGGTACATCTGCTGCGCCTCGCCGTAGGCGCCGGACTTGCGGTTGGACAGGTCGTAGAAGTGCGGTCGCGGATTCCAGTCGTCGATGACGCCGATCACGCGGAATGACCGGGTCGCGATGACCAGCGAGCGGCCGACGCTGTCGGCGCCGTCGAACAGGGCGTCGTTGAGTTCACGGGTCAGCACCACGACCTGGGCACGACGGTCGTCGTCCTGCCGGGTCCACGCGCCGCCGTAGAGGAAACGCATGTCGAACATCGGGAAGATGTCGGCGGTGGCCGCGCGCGTGGTCACCATTGCCAGCGGGCTGTTGGGGGCATCGACCCGGGTCGGCAGCCAGTTGGCGCTGGTCAGCGTCTGCCTGGGGGCGGCCTGCAACTGGTACAGGTTGACCCCGTCCTGCCAGGTCAGGTTGTCCGGTGGTTCCGGATCGGCGCCGGGCAGGTCGCTGGGGCGCGGATCGACCTGCGGGTGGAACAGCACCGCGCTGCGTTGGGGCAGTGGATCGCCTGACAGGTTGTGCAGCACGGTCAGCATGGTCATCGACACGCCGATGCCCAGCGCGATGGCCAGCACCATCAAGGCACTGAGCACCGGCCGGCCGCGCAGGCTATGAATGGCCAGTTGCAGGTAGTAGCCGATCACCGTGCGTGGTCCGTCAGGCCTGCGCGGACACGGCGGGTGCGGCGGCGGCCATCAGCCCGGCTTCGCGCACCAGGTCGGTGGCCTGGCCATCGACGATGTGCACGTTGCGCTGAGCGCGTGCGGCCAGTTCCGGGTCGTGGGTGACCATCACGATGGTGCTGCCCTGGGCGTTGATCTCCTCCAGCAGTTCCATCACGCCGCGGGCCATCTGCGAGTCCAGGTTGCCGGTCGGTTCGTCGGCCAGCAGCAGGCGGGGGCTGCCGGCGAGTGCGCGGGCGATGGCGGCGCGCTGCTGCTGGCCGCCGGAGAGTTCGGCCGGGTAGTGCTTCATGCGCGAGCCCAGGCCGACGCGTTCCAGCGATTCGGTAATGCGCTGCTTGCGCTCGGCGGCAGCCATGCCGCGGTAGCGCAGCGGCACATCGACGTTGTCGAACAGGTTGAGGTCGGGGATCAGGTTGAAGCTCTGGAAGATGAAGCCGATCTTCTGGTTGCGCAGCTTGCTGCGCGCGTTGTCCGACAGGTTGGACACGTCCTCGCCATCGAGTTTGTAGGTGCCAGAAGTGAAGGTTTCCAGCAGCCCGGCGATGTTGAGGAAGGTGGTCTTGCCCGAGCCCGACGGACCGGTGACGGCGACGAATTCGCCTTCCTTCACGTGCAGGTCCAGCGTGCGCAGGGCGTGGGTCTGCACCTGCTCGGTGCGGAAGACCTTGGAGACGGCGTGCATGTCGAGCATGGGAGGTTCCTTCGTTGGAATTGAATGGCGTGGCGTTAGGTAAAGCGGCTTTTTTTGTAGAGCGGAGCTTGTATCAATCCCCTTTTTGGGACTCCGCTGTGGCGTTACCGGGAGGGCCTCTACAGGTCATGCGTGGACTGACCGGTATCGGTCATGGCCTTGAATCAATGCACCGTCACCCGCGGCGCATCGCCGAACTGGTCGGCGCCGGAGACGACCACCCGGTCGCCTTCCTTCAGGCCGGACAGCACTTCGGTTTCCGACAGGCTCGACACGCCCAGCTGCACCGGCTGGCGCTGGGCGCTGGAGCCGGCCATGACGTAGGCGTAGCGGCCGCCGGATTGTTCGACGAACGGGCC
This sequence comes from Pseudoxanthomonas sp., assembly GCF_027498035.1. Taxonomy (NCBI): domain Bacteria; kingdom Pseudomonadati; phylum Pseudomonadota; class Gammaproteobacteria; order Lysobacterales; family Lysobacteraceae; genus Pseudoxanthomonas; species Pseudoxanthomonas sp. Next base: position 2,149,569 of record NZ_CP114978.1, on the reverse strand, counting down.
GCGCTCGACCTTGAGCACGTGCTTGCGGGTGTCCAGCAGGATGCGCGCGCTCATGCGCTGGCTCTGGCGCAGGCCCGGCGGCTGCTGGCCGTCGAAACGCACGCGCGCGGTGACTTCGCCGGCCACCACTTCCGGCGACACCGCGGAGATCTTGCCGGGGTAGGGATCGCCACTGCCGGAGGTCAGCTGTGCCGGCACGCCGATGGCCAGGTCGCGGGCGAAACTCTCCGGCACCTTGATCTCGACCTCGAACTTGGACAGGTCCACCACCGACAGGATCGGCGCGTTGATCGCCACGTTGGTGCCCTGGGAAATCTGCACCTGGCCGACCTGGCCATCGAACGGCGCGCGCAGGGTCAGGGCTTCCACCTGGCGCTGGAGCTCGTCCACCACCGCATCCTGGCGCTGGGCCAGCAGCTGCTTGTTCTTCGCATCCAGCTGCGCGCCCTGCTGCGAGAGCGCGGCGTCCTGCTGGGCATGGCCCAGTTCGATCTCGGATTTCTTCAGCTTGTCCTGCATCTGCGCCAGGTCGACCTGGGCCATGGCGCCGGCATCGTAGGCGCGCTGGTAGCGCTCGACATCGCGTGCGGCGGCCTGGCGGTCGATCTTGGCCTGGTCGATGGCCTTGCTGGCCTCCGAGCGCGCCTGGGCGACATCCAGCGCGGCGCGGCTGGCCTCGGCCTGCAGGCCGGCCAGGGTGGATTCCTCCTGGACCAGCTTGCTGCGCAGCGCCGGGCTGTCGATCACCGCCAGCGCGTCGTTCTTCTTGACCACGTCGCCAGCGACCACCTTCAGCGTGACCGTGCCGCCGTCGATAGCGTACAGGGTCGGGCTGTTGGCGGTGATCACGCGACCATCGGCGGCCAGGTCGCGGACCAGGTCGCCGCGGGTCACCGTGGCGATGCGCACCCGGCTGGCGTCGAACGAGCGCCCGCCCGCGGCCCAGCCCATCACCACCCACACCAGTGCGGCGGCCAGGACCAGCACGCCGCCGCCGATCAGCCCCCAGCGCTTCCAGTGCGCGCCCTTGCCGGTCTCGACCACGATGTCCTGGGCGGCGGTGTCGCGGATGCGGAAGGGGTTGTCGGTCTGCTGCATGGGCGGGGCGCGTCTTCGGCTGAATCGTCCCCGCAGACAATGCACACCGCGTGCCAATCGCAAGTCATTGAATCGCAAAGGTGGTAGCCCGCGGACAGTGTCCGCGCGGACACTCCCGCCGTCCGCGCGGACAGCGGGGCGATGGCTGCGGCCCGGTACACTGCGCAGGTCGTTTTCACTGTCTCGAAGGATGTATCCATGTGCGGTATCGTTGGCGCGATCGCGGATCGCGATGTGGTCCCTGTTCTGATCGAGGGCCTCAAGCGGCTGGAATACCGCGGCTACGATTCGGCCGGCATCGCCGTGGTCGATGACGGGCAGGGCCGCGAGCGTCAGGTGCGCCGCGTGCGCCGGACCGGCCGCGTGTCGGAGATGGAGGGCGCGGCCCAGGCCGAAGGCTTCACCGCCACGCTGGGTATCGGCCATACCCGTTGGGCCACCCATGGCGGGGTGACCGAAGCCAACGCGCACCCGCACATCAGCCATGGTGTTGCGTTGGTCCACAACGGCATCATCGAAAACCACGAGGAACAGCGCGAGAAGCTCGCCGCGCTGGGCTACACCTTCGAGTCGCAGACCGATACCGAAGTCATCGCCCACCTCATCCATCACCACCTCAAGTCCGGCGACGACCTGTTGGTCGCGCTGCAGCACACGGTCAAGGAACTCACCGGCGCCTATGCGCTGGCGGTGGTCAGTCGTGCCGAGCCGGAGCGCCTGGTGTGCGCGCGCATGGGCTGCCCGCTGCTGATCGGCCTGGGCGATGGCGAGAACTTCGTCGCCTCGGACGTGTCGGCCATCATCCAGGCCACCCGCCAGGTGATCTTCCTGGAAGAGGGCGATACGGTCGATGTGACCCGCGAAGGCGTCACCATCTTCGACGCCACCGATACGCGCGTCGAACGCGAGGTACACGTCTCGGACGTGTCGCTGGCTTCGCTGGAGCTGGGCCCGTACCGGCACTTCATGCAGAAGGAGATCCACGAGCAGCCGCGCGCCATCGCCGACACCATCGAGGCGGCAGTCGATGCCAACGGCTTCCCGGCCACCCTGTTCGGGAAAAACGCGGAAAGCGTGCTGCGCGGCATCGAAGGCGTGCAGATCCTGGCCTGCGGCACCAGCTACTACGCCGGCCTGACCGCGCGTTACTGGATCGAAGCCATCGCCGGCCTGCCGTGCAGCGTGGAGATCGCCAGCGAGTACCGCTATCGCGCCGCGTACGCAAATCCGAAACACCTGGTCGTCACCATCTCCCAGTCCGGCGAAACCCTGGACACGATGGAGGCGCTCAAATACGCCAAGTCACTCGGCCACCTGCATACGCTGTCGATCTGCAACGTGCCCGAAAGCGCCATCCCGCGCGCCAGCGAACTGGTCTGCTACACCCGTGCCGGCGCCGAGATCGGCGTGGCTTCGACCAAGGCTTTCACCACCCAGCTGGCGGCGCTGTTCCAGCTGACCGTGGTGCTGGGCAAGCTGCATGGCAAGGTCAGCGATGAAGACGAAACTCAGTACCTGGAAGAGCTGCGTCGCCTGCCCGGCAGCGTGCAGCACGCGCTCAACCTGGAACCGCAGATCGCGGCCTGGGCCGAGCGTTTCGCCGGCAAGGAAAACGCGTTGTTCCTGGGCCGCGGCCTGAGCTATCCGATCGCGCTGGAAGGCGCGCTCAAGCTCAAGGAAATCTCCTACATCCACGCCGAGGCCTATCCGGCCGGCGAGTTGAAGCACGGCCCGCTGGCGCTGGTGGACGACACCATTCCGGTGGTCTTCATCGCGCCCAACGACCGTCTGCTGGAGAAGGTCAAATCCAACATGCAGGAAGTGCGCGCGCGCGGCGGCGAGCTGTTCGTGTTCGCCGACCAGGACAGCAACTTCAGCGAATCCACCGGCGTGCACGTGATCCGCACCCCGCGCCACACCGGCGTGCTCTCGCCCGTCGTGCACACCATCCCCGTGCAGCTGCTGGCGTACCACACCGCGCTGGCGCGCGGCACCGACGTCGACAAGCCACGCAACCTGGCCAAGGCCGTGACGGTCGAATAACCGGCAATCGTCCCCCGGCGCTGCCTCCGTGCAGCGCCGGAGGACGTGAAACGAAGACCGTTGGCGTACTGCCCTGCCTGCACGCCGCTGGCAGTCGATGGCGGCCCGCTCAGTCGTTCTGCGGGTCGCTCGCTGCCCACAGCAGCTCGGCCGCCGGTGCCAGTGGCGCGGCTTTCCGGTGCAGGCAGATTTCCATCGGCACATCCCAGGCGTGGCTGCCGGAGCGGACCAGTGCGCCCCGCTGCAGCTGCTCGCGGACCAGGCTCTCCGGCAGCCAGCCCAGGCCGCGCCCCTGCATGGCCATGGCGGCGACCACGCTGGAGGCATGGGTCGAGAAGACCGGCTGCAGATGCGCCTTCGCCTGGATCAGCCCGTCGATGCTGTCCACGACCCTGCCCAGCCCGGCCTGTGGCTGATAGGACAGATACGGCGTGGGCGCATCCCGGGCACCGGGGAGGCGATGCAGCGGCCGCGTGCCTGCCGGCGCGGAGACCGGGATCAGCACGTCCACGTCCAGCACCTTGCGCAGGTAGTCGGGATGGTCGAGTGCACCGGCCGTACCGGCAGGGTGGTGGGCGAGCAGGAAGTCGGCCTCACCCTTCATCAGCATGTGCTCACACGCTTCCAGGTGATGGGTCGTGAACTGTACTTTCAGTGCGGGCAGCAGCGCTTCCAGGCGGGAAATCCACTCCGGGAAGAAGCTGAAGGTGAGTGCATTGGTCGCGCAGAAACGCACCACGCCCGGTTGCTGGAACGCCGCCGCCTGCGCCGCGTCGCGTGCGCTCTCCAGCCGCTGCAGGATGTCGCGTGCGGCGGGCAGGAAGCTGTTTCCCGCGTCCGACAGCCTGACTCCGGCGGAAGTCCTGACGAACAACGGTGCGCCGATCCAGGCTTCCAGTGCCTGGATCCGCCGGCTCAGCGCCGGCTGGGTGACGTGGCGGACGCGCGACGCGGCTGCATAGGTGCCGGTCTCCACGATTGCGATCAGATCTTTCAGCCAGTCGAGCAGCATTGCCATCGGTACGCATGGGACAGGCCCATGATAGTCGCCCGTCAATGCGTCGCATCTGGGCATGGCATGCCATCGGGCGACACTCGCTGCATGTCATCGCGTCATCGCAAGCTGTCTGGCCATTGCTGCACGGGGGGCTTGGGCTGTGCGTCGTTGCCCATAAAATCGCGCAGTCCCGCGTCGCGTCCCGTAGCATGGCCAGCCTATGACCAAGACCCTCAAGCCTGCCGATTACCTCAAGAAGATCCTGACCGCCCGCGTCTACGACGTCGCGGTTGAATCAGCCCTGGAGCCGGCGCGCAACCTGGGCCAGCGCCTGGGCAACAAGGTGCTGCTCAAGCGCGAGGACCAGCAGCCGGTTTTCAGCTTCAAGCTGCGTGGTGCCTACAACAAGATGGCGCACCTGGCGCCCGAACAGCTCAAGCGCGGGGTGATCTGCGCGTCGGCCGGCAACCATGCCCAAGGCGTCGCCCTGGGCGCGAAAAAGCTGGGCACCCGTGCGGTCATCGTGATGCCGGTGACCACGCCGCAGCTGAAGATCGACGCGGTCAAGGCACTCGGTGGCGAGGTGGTGCTGCATGGCGAAAGCTATTCCGATGCCTACGAACACGCGGTGACGCTGGAGCAGCAGCACGGGCTGACCTTCGTCCATCCGTTCGACGATCCCTATGTGATCGCCGGCCAGGGCACCATCGCCATGGAAATCCTGCGCCAGCACCAGGGGCCGCTGGATGCGATCTTCGTCGCGGTGGGCGGCGGCGGGCTGATTTCCGGCGTGGCCAACTACATCAAGGCCGTGCGCCCGGAGATCAAGGTGATCGGCGTGCAGATGGCCGACTCCGATGCGATGGTGCGCTCGATTGCCGCGCGCAAGCGCGTGGCGCTGAGTGATGTCGGCCTGTTTGCCGATGGCACCGCGGTGAAACTGGTTGGCGAAGAAACTTTCCGCATCGCGCGCGGGCTGGTGGACGATTTCGTGATCGTCGATACCGATGCGGTGTGCGCGGCGATCAAGGATGTCTTCGTTGATACGCGCAGCATCGTCGAGCCCTCCGGTGCGATGGCCGTGGCGGCGATCAAGCAGTACGCGGCCACCCACAAGACCAAGGGCGCGACCTACGCGGCGATCCTGTGCGGGGCCAACATGAATTTCGACCGGCTGCGCTTCGTCGCCGAACGGGCCGAGGTTGGCGAGGAGCGCGAGGCGCTGTTCGCCGTCACCATCCCGGAAGAGCGCGGCAGTTTCCGTCGCTTCTGCGAGCTGGTCGGCGACCTGCCTGGTGGCCCGCGCAACGTCACCGAGTTCAATTACCGCATCAGCGACGCGCAGCAGGCGCATGTCTTCGTCGGCCTGACCACGCGCGGCAAGGGCGAGTCGGCCAGGATCACCGGCAATTTCAAGCGCCACGGGTTCGCCGCGCTGGACCTGACCCACGACGAGCTGGCCAAGGAGCACGTGCGCCACATGGTCGGCGGTCTTTCCACCCTGGCCCATGACGAGCGCCTGCTGCGGTTCGTCTTTCCCGAACGCCCCGGCGCCCTGCTGAAATTCCTCAACCTGATGCGGCCCAACTGGAACATCAGCCTGTTCCACTACCGCAACCAGGGCGCCGACTACGGCCGCACCCTGGTTGGCCTGCAGGTGCCGAAGCACGACGACAAGGCCTTCCGCCAGTTCCTGGACGCGCTGGGCTATCCCTACGTGGAAGAAACCGACAACCCGGTGTACCGACTGTTCCTGCGGAAATAGGGCAGGCGGACATCCCGGGCATGGCCTGGGCGTCCGCCGTCGCGCCATTGGCCGGGCAAGGTTGCGGGTGTTGCGATCCCCCGACGTAACGCGCGTTTCCTTGTCGCTGCAAGGCTTGCGCCCCGAAACTAACGCCGTTAGAGTGCGCCGCACTAACAGCGTTAGGTCAATGATGTGCGCGGTCCGATCAAGCAGGAACACATCATCGAGGCTGCTTTCACCCTGCTGGACGAGGCGGGGATCGAAGGCGTCAGCCTGCGCAAGCTGGCGTGCCGGCTGGGCATCCGCGCACCGTCGCTGTACTGGCATTTCAAGAGCAAGCAAGCGCTGATCGATGCGCTGGCCGACGCGCTGATCCGCGACGTTGCCCGCGATGTTCCGCAGGGGCAGCACTGGCGCGCCACGCTGCGCCAGGTCGCGGACGAATTCCGCAGTGGCTTCAAGGCCCATCGTGATGGCGCCCGGGTCTACGCAGGCACCTTCATCGCGACCGAGAACGTGCTGCGCGTGGGCGAAACCTGCATCGGCGCGCTGGTTGAAGCAGGCGCCGACGTCGGCTTCGCCACGGCGACCGCGATGGACCTGGTCTACTACGTGATGGGCTTCGTGATCGAAGAACAGGCCTTGCCGCAGGATTGGCATGCGCTGGACAGCGTGCAGCATGAATTCCTGGCGCTCGCGGAGGCGCGGTTCCCGCATTGCTGGAGTGCGCGGGAGTTCCTGGCAGAGCCCGAGTACGAAATACGCTTCAGGAACGGCGTCGATCTGCTGCTCGATGGCATCGCGCAACGCCTGACAAGGACATCCCCGGTTTCCCCGTAGTGCAAGGGGCCCTGCGCCCCACCCCGTTGGTTGCGACAGCCAGGCATGTGCGCGGACAAGCGCCCTGCGGTAGCAGACATCTCCTTCTGAATTCTGGTCCCCTCATGCGTGCACATCTTTCGCGTTGGTCCCTGCTGTTTGCCGTCCTGCCGCTGCTCGCTGCGTGCGGATCGTCCGAGGAGGACAAGCCGGCGGCGGCTTCCTCCGCATTGACCGTGACCCTGGTGCCGGTCAAGCCGCAGTCGCTGGCGCGCAGCGTGACCGTTTCCGGTCCGGTGTCCGCCTATGAAGAGATGCAGCTGGGTGTTGAACTGAGTGGCCAGCGCGTCACCAGTCTTGATGTGGATGTGGGCCAGTCGGTGAGGAAGGGTCAGATCCTGCTGCAACTGGATCACCGCACCCTGGACAGTGACCTGGCCCAGGCCGAAGCCTCGATGCTGCAGGCCCAGGCCGGGCTCGACCTGGCGCAGGCCAAGCAGGAGCGTGGTGCGAAGCTGGCGGACGGTCAGCTGATCAGCGTCAGCGACCTGGACGAACTCCGTGCGGCCCGCACCCAGGCAGAAGCGCAGCGTGCCACCGCGCGCGCCGCACGCGATGCCGCCAGGCTGCAGCGTGACTTCGCCGAGCTGCGCGCGCCTGCCGACGGCATCATCTCCAAGCGGCTCGTACAGCCCGGGCAGGTGGTGTCGGCGGGCAGCGAACTGCTGCGCCTGATCCGCGACGGCCGGCTGGAATGGCGCGCCGAGCTGCCCGAAGAACAGCTGTCCGAGATCGCCGTCGGCAACACCGTCGCGCTGTCCTATGCCGGACGCGAGATCGAAGGCCGTGTCCGCGCGATCACTCCGGGCGTCGATGCGCAGACACGCACGGGCACCGTCTATGCGGACCTGCCCGAGCCCGGCCCGCTCAAGCCCGGCACCTATGTCGAAGGCCGCGTCGTGACGGGTGACGGCCAGGGCCTGATGGTGCCGGCGACCTCGGTCGTGCAGCGCGATGGACATAGCTATGTGTTCACCATGAAGGGCAAGGACGTGGTGGAGCGCCGCCGCGTGCGCACCGGCCAGGCGCTGCAGGGCCAGGTCGAGATCGTCGAAGGCCTGAAGGCCGGTGATCAGGTGATCGGCGACGGCGCTGGCTTCCTGGGTGATGGCGACCGCGTGCGCGTGGTCCCGGCCGGGAAGGGGGGCATCGCCGGATGAATATCTCAGCCTGGGCGATCCGTCGCCCGCTGCCTGCGTTGATGGTGTTCTTCGTCCTGTGCGTGGCGGGGTTGTGGGGCTTCTTCAAGCTGCCGGTGGCGAAGTTCCCAGACATCGCCTTCCCGATGACGGTGGTGACGGTGACCCAGCCGGGCGCTTCGCCGAGCCAGCTCGAAGCCGAGGTCACCCGCAAGGTGGAGGATTCGGTGGCCACGGTCACCAACGTCAAGCGGGTGATGTCCACCGTCAGCGAAGGCGTCAGCACGACCAGCATCGAGTTCCAGCTGGAAGCGGACCTGGGCACGGCGCTGGACGACACGCGCGATGCGGTGACGCGCATCCGCACCGACCTGCCGCAGGACATCCAGGAGCCGGTGATCTCCAAGGTCGACATCGGTGGCTCGCTGATGACCTACGCGCTGGTCGCGCCGCAGCTGACGCCGGACGAGGCGAGCTGGCTGGTGGACCGCGAGATCTCGCGTGCCATGTACGGCGTGCCGGGCGTGGCCCGGGTCACGCGCGTGGGCGGCGTGCAGCGCCAGGTGCGGGTGGACCTGGATCCGAATGCGCTGCAGGCGTTTGGCGTGACCGCCGGCGATGTCTCGCAGCAGCTGGCGCAGATCCAGGTCGAGCGTGCCGGTGGCAAGGCCGAACTCGACGGCGCGCAGCAGACCATCCGCACGCTCGGCACCGTTGGCGATGCGCAGGCGCTGCGCGACTATTCCATCAGCCTGCCCGATGGCCGCGCGGTGCGGTTGTCGGCACTGGCCAGGGTCACCGATGCCGCGGCTGATCCAACAGAAGCAGCGATGCTCGACGGCAAGGACGTGGTCGCGTTCTCGATGTCGCGCACGCGGGGATCGAGCGAAGTCAAAGTGGAGCAGGGTGTCCACGAAGCACTGGATGTGCTGAAGAAGGCGCACCCCGGTGTCGACTTCCGCCTGGTCACCACCGCCATCGACGAGACGCACCGCTCCTACGATTCGTCGATGACCATGCTGTACGAAGGCGCGCTGCTGGCACTGTTGGTGGTGTGGCTGTTCCTGCGCGACTGGCGCGCGACCTGGGTGTCGGCGCTGGCGCTGCCGCTGTCGATCATCCCGACCTTCGCGGTGATGTACTGGTTTGGCTTCACCCTGAACATCATCACGCTGCTGGCGCTGTCGGTGGTGGTCGGCATCCTGGTCGACGACGCCATCGTCGAGATCGAGAACATCGTCCGCCACCTGCGCATGGGCAAGCCGCCGCTGGAGGCTGCGACCGAGGCGGCCGGCGAGATCGGCAATGCGGTGATCGCCACCTCGCTGACGCTGGCCGCGGTGTTCGTGCCGGTGGCCTTCATGCCGGGCATCGCGGGCAAGTTCTTCCGCGAGTTCGGCTGGACCGCGGCGACCGCGGTGCTGTTCTCGCTACTGGTGGCGCGCCTGCTGACGCCGATGATGGCCGCCTACCTGCTCAAGCCGCATGGCGAAGAGAAAAGCGATTCGCGCCTGATGCGGTGGTACCTGGGCTGGGTGGACGCGGCGTTGCGCCATCGCGGACGCACGCTGTGGATCGCCACGGCGCTGTTCATCGCCTCGCTGGCGCTGGTGCCGCTGATCCCGGCCACTTTCATCCCGCAATCGGATCTGGGCCGCAGCAACCTGAGCCTGGAACTACCACCGGGCACGCGGCTGCAGGAAACCGTGGCGGTGGCCGAGCGCGCACGCGCGCTGCTCAAGGACATGCCCGAACTCAAGCAGGTCTACACCGCCGTTGGCAGCGTGCTGGACCTGGGCGATCCTTCGACGACCGGCGTGGCCGATCCGCGCAAGGCCACGCTCGTGCTGGACTGGGGCCTGGCCGATCATCGTGATCGCGACCAGCGTGCCCTGGAACGTGATGCGCGCGCGCGCCTGGCCGATCTTCCCGGCGTGCGCGTGAGTTATGTCAGCTCCGAACCCGGCAACCAACTGCAGCTGGTGCTGGCCGGCGACGACCCCCAGCGCCTGCAGGAAGCGGCCACCGCGCTGGAGCGCGATGTCCGTGGCATTCCTGGCCTGGGCAGCGTGACCTCGTCGGCCTCCCTGCTGCGCCCTGAAATCCAGATCGTGCCGAACTCGGCGCGCGCTGCCGACATGGGCGTGTCCACGGCCGATATCGCCGAGGCTGCGCGTATCGCCACCGCGGGCGACTACGAGCAGCGCCTGGCCAAACTCAACCTGCCTGACCGGCAGGTGCCGATCCGGGTCGGGTTCGCCGAATCGACCCTGGCCAATGCCGCCCTGATCGGCCAGCTGCGCGTGCCCGGCCGCTATGGCCCAGTGCCGTTGGCGGCGGTAGCGGAGATCCGCATGGGCAGCGGTCCGTCGCAGATCTCGCGCTACCAGCGCCAGCGCAATGTGACCTTGACCGCCGAACTCAATGGCCGGCCATTGGGCGATGTCATGGAAACCGTGCAGCAGCTGCCCAGCGTCAAGCAGCTGCCGCCGGGCGTGAGCTTCCTCAACACCGGCGATGCGGAAGTCTTCGTCGAGTTGTTCGTCGGCTTCCTGCTGGCGATGGCCGCAGGCGTGATCTGCATCTACATGGTGCTGCTGCTGTTGTTCAACCACGCGCTGATGCCACTCACGATCCTGATCGCGGTGCCGCTGTGCGCTGGCGGCGCGTTCGGTGCGTTGCTGCTGACCCAGAACATGCTGTCGCTGCCTGCATTGATCGGCCTGCTGATGCTGATCGGCATCGCCACCAAGAACTCGATCCTGCTGGTCGACTACGCGGTGATCGCCGAAGACGAGCATGGCCTGACCCAGCACGAGGCGTTGATCGATGCCTGTCGCAAGCGTGCCCAGCCGATCATCATGACCACGCTGGCCATGGGCGCGGGCATGATGCCGATCGCCTTGGGATTCGCCGGTGATTCGAGCTTCCGCGCGCCGATGGCGATCGCGGTGATCGGTGGTCTGGTGACCTCCACGCTGCTCAGCCTGATCGTGATCCCGGCGGCCTTCACCGTGATCGACGACCTGGGCGAATGGCTGACGCGACGCTTCAAGGGACATTCGTCGCATCCGGCGCCTGACGCGGAACCACGTCCCGGGTCATGAGCCGGGAGCGCCGCTGACAGAATGCGGATGGCCGGGAATGACGGTCCGCCATGAGGCGGAAGGCAGCGTTGCCGGATTCGAAGGCGCCGCATCCGGCAACGCGTTGAATGCGCTGCTTCGCTCCAAGGATGGCCTGAGCAACTTCCGTCATCCCCGCGAAGGCGGGGGCAGGGATCCAGTGGCTTCAAGTCATTGAAAGCAAAGTCACTAGGTTCCCGCCTTTGCGGGGCTTTCAACAGCCGAATGGCTGGTAATGACGAGCAAAAGCAGGGTTGTTCAGACCTTCCCTAGTGCTTCCTGGTGGGCTTCCCCGTGGCGGGCAGCGTGATCCGGTAAACCAGGATCCGGTTGTCGTTGTCGTATTCCGAATCGCAGCGCTGGCCCTGCATTCGGCACTGGCGGGCGATGAAGTCGTTGTCGTTGCCGACCAGCAGCAGCCGATCATCGGGATGGGCCGGGTCAAGCGCCGGCACCAGCGCCATGGCTTCCCACTTTTCCGACATCAGGCCGGGATGGCCGCCTTTGCCGGCGTCCAGGTCGATGCCGATGTCGGCTAGCTGGGCCGGATCGAGCAGGTTGAGGAACTCGCTCCAGCGCGCCGGGGTGATGCCGGGCTTGAGCCGGGTCGCGCCAGGCGAAGCCAGCAGCGAGGTCGCGCTGGTTTCGTAGCGCGAACCGGCCAGGTTACTGGCGCCGGTGGTATCGACCAGCAGGACCGACTTGTAGACCAGCGGATCGCGCTTGCCGGTACCCAGGCCATTGCCATCGCGGGCCAGCAGCAGGAAGCGCGTGTTGTCCAACGCCCGCAGCTCGCTCTGCGCCGCGGTGCGGTCGGCTGCGCCGCCATCGCCCTTGTGCGCGTACGCCGGCAGCTGCACCACGTAATGGCCGATGGGCCTGCCCGGAATGGCCTGCTTGCTGACGTCGTAGACCAGCACGCGGGTGTTGATGCGGCCGGCGGCATCGCCACGCGCGGAGTCCTGCACCAGCGCGCTCTGCAACGCGACGAACAGGCGCGTGCCGTCCGGCGACAGGCCCAGGCCTTCCACGCCCTGGTTGTTGCGCCGGCCACGATCCGGGGCCTTGAGTGAATCGAACGTCACCTTGCCCGCGCGCTGCGGCACGATTGCCGCCGGTGGCACGATCACCCCGCGCAGCTGGCCACCTGGGTCGAAGTAATAGACGTTGGCGCTGTATTCGTCGCCGATGTAGAAGTGCCCGTCGGCCGTGAATTCAAGCGATTCGGCATCCAGTGAAATCTTGCCTGCCCCCACGCCGGTCGCAGGCGAAGGCAGGGTCACGCCGTGCTGGACCACGGTGTGTTCGCCCGGATCGGCGCCGGTGAAAGGCTGGCCTTCGAAATCAAGCAGGGTCAATCCACCGTCGGGCACCAGGGTGACGGTGTTGCCGGCCCTGGCGCCGGCAGCAGGCAGGCGCAGCTGAAGGCGCAGGCGCTCCAGGCGTGCGGCGTAGTCGTAGAACAGGCCGGCTTCGGGATCATTGCGGCCGCGATCGGGCAGGGTCCACAACGTGCCCGCGTAGCCGTCAGCCGTGCGCTGCCACTGGTCGGCGCGCACCGCGATGGACGAGAACGAACCCAGCGTGTCGCCCATGAAGTCGACCGTGCCGGCCGGCAACGCGCCGGCCGCCACCAGGCCCTGGTCGGTGTAGGTCCTGCCACCCAGCTTCAGCGCATGCGGTGGCGGGGTTGTCACTTCATGAGGCGTGGTGAACACCGCGCCGGCCGCAACGGCGGCGGCCAGCAGCCATGGGGCCGCGCTCATGCGTGCAGCCCCGGCGCCTGGTCAGAAGCGCACGTCGATCGAGCCGAACACCTGGCGTGGCGCGGACGCATGGAAGACATAGATCGAGCCGGTGGCATCGGTCGGTGCGAAGACACTGGAATCCAGGTTGCTGGCATAGCGCTTGTCGGTGAGGTTGGTGAGGTTGAACGACAGGCGTACGTTCCTGGCCAAACCCACCTGGCCGAAGTCGTAGCCGCCGGCCGCGTCGAACACGGTAAAGCCGCCGAAGCCGCGATCATTGGTGTAGGTGTAGAAGCGCTCGCCGGTGTACTTGCCGCGTAGCGAAGCGTACCAGCCACCGTCGCGCCAGGTCAGTTCGCTGGCGAACATCTGCTTGGGCGTGTCGGTCTGGATCTTGCCCTTGATCTGCTGGACCACGCCGGCCTGGGTGTAGTTGGACGCATAGGTGGAGCGGTTCAACGAGGCCGAGTTGTACCAGCTGAAGTGCTCGCTGGGCGACCAGATCACGGTCAGCTCCGCGCCACGGCTGTCGACGCCGCCGACGTTGTAGAAGCGGTTGCCGCAGGTCGGGCCGACCGGCTGGCGCGAGTCGCAGGGGTTGTACTGCAGCAGGCGGTTGTCGAAGCGCACCGTGTAGGCGGCCAGCGAGGCCTGCAGCGTGTCGCCGCTGAAGCGATAGCCGGCTTCCAGGGTGCGCGATTCCTCGGGCTGCAGCGTGGCCTGCTGGTCCCAGGTGGCCTGGCTGACGGCCTGCGGACCCAGCTTGAAGCCCCCCTGGAACATGGCGATGTTCTTGGCGAAGCTGGCGAAGACTTCCTGGGTATCGGTCAGCCGGTAGTTCGCACCGATGCTGGGCAGGAACGACTTGCTGGCCTTGAGCGAACCGGTCGAGAACTGGTTGTTCGAGGTCGGCGAAATCGGCGTCCTGGCCGTGCCGGGCAGGGCCCGTGCATCGGCGGTGGCATGCAGCAGCTTGGCGCCGCCTTCCAGGGTGAGGTGGTCGTCGAGCAGGTGCCAGGTGTCCATGACGAAGGCCTGCTTGGTCTCCCAGCGGGTCTGCTGGGCGAACACGCCGGTGTCGGCCTGGCTGTTGTTCATGCCGCTCATGTCGCGCGGGCCATCGACCGTGGTCTGGTAACGCTCGGCGCTGCTGGTGTTGCGCTCGTACCACACGCCTGCCTGCAGCACGTGGTCGCCCAGGGTCCAGTCGAAGCCCAGCGTGCCGCCATTGCGGTCGATCGAATAAATCGTGTTGCGGAAGATGATGGGGAGTTCCTGCGCGGTGCCCTTGTTGGAATAGGCGCCGCTGTTCCAGTTGTGGCCCTCGCCATCGTCGTCGTGGTGGTAGCCCAGCGCGTGCAGGGTGAAGGTGTCGCCCAGGAAGAAATCCCCCGAGAGCGAATACAGGTTGTCGTTGCGCAGGATCTGGCCGGCGGTGAAGGCGCCATCGGCGTCCTTGTCCTGGCCGCTGGCATCGCACCTGGCTGCGTTGTAGCTGGCGGCATTGCAATAGGCCTTGGCCACGGCCTTGTCCCAGTCCGGCGCATAGCCGCCCCAATCCCAGCCCAGCCCGCGCCCCATCTCATTCTTGGACAGGTAGAAGTAGTCGGCCTGCGAGGTGCGCGAGGTATCGACGAAGGCGCTGATGCGGCCGCGCTCGAAGGCCCACACGCCCTTGGCATTGAGCTGCTTGGTGGTTGATTCGTTATAGGCGCTCTGGTTGTTCCATAGGTCCGAGCTGGCATTCATGCCGGACAGGTAGGCAGAGAATCCGTTGTGCTCGCCGGTATCCACGCGCACGAAGGTGCGGCGGTTCTGGTCGCTGCCCAGGGTCTGGGTCACGCGCGCGCCCCTCTCCTTGTCCGGATTGCTGGAGCTGTAGCTGATGGTCCCGCCCAGGTTGCTGGACGAAGGCGTGCCCAGGTTGCCGATGCCTTCGGCCAGCTCGGCGCCGGCCATGTTTTCGGAGATCAGCGCACGGTTGATGGTCAGGCCGTTGTAGTTGTTGTACGCGCCGTCGCCCATCGGGATACCGTCAAGCGTGTAACCCAGGCGCGTGCTGTTGAAGCCGCGCAGGCTCAGGGTCATGGACTGCTCGTTGCTGCCCAGTGCATCGACCGACTGCGCGTTGACGCCCGGCAGCACGTTCAGCGCTTTCTGCAGGCTCGTGCCAGGCGGCAGGATGTCCAGATTCTTCTGGCTGATGCGCTGCACCTGGCGTGCTTCGCCACGACCGATCACCGACACCGCGTCCAGGTCGATCGCGGCGGACGGCGCGGCTTCGCGCTGCGTCGTGGTTCCGGTGGACGCGTCCTGCGCCCAGGCCGACGGCATCAGAGCGACGGCAAGCGCCGACGCCAGCAAGGTTTTCTTCATGGTCTGGACACGCTCGTGCTGGCACGCGTGCGCAGGGAAGTGGCGCGTCGTGCAGGGGAGAGGAGAAGTGGGTGCGGGTCAGGGACGACGCGACCGACGTGCTTGGTTTCCGGTCGCGATCGTCATCTGCGCGTCAGAATTTTTTCATCGGCGCATGACTGCCTTGTGACAGATCAGGTCGTCGTTGGCATGTCATGCGATTGAAGTTCGTGATCCGACGCCATCGGTTCTGATGAAACCAATGCGCAATACATGTGACATAAGGTGTCGCCGCCCGCGACATCCGTCCGCGGCGCCGGCCAGCGCAGGCCGCACATTCCAACCAGAAGCGCACAGCACCCGGAACCGACCTCATGCAAAGCCTGCAATCCTGCCGTCGCCGCGGCATTCCCCGCCGCTGCGTCCTTTCATTGGCCTGCGCGGCCTCGTTGGTCACAGCCAGCGCCAGCGCACAACAAGCCGCGCGCGATACCGCCACCTCGCTGGACACGGTGACAGTCACGGCCGAGCGGCGTGAGCAGAACCTGCAGGACACGCCGGTCTCGGTCGGCGTGGTGCAGGGCGAGGCCATGCGCGACTTCACGGCTGGCGGCGACGACACCTTGCTGGCGCTGTCGGGCAAGGTGCCAAGCTTCTATGCCGAAACCACGACTGGTCGCATCTTCCCGCGGTTCTATATCCGCGGGCTGGGCAACATCGACTTCTACCTGGGCGCGTCCCAGCCGGTGTCGATCATCCAGGACGACGTGGTCCTTGAACACGTGGTGCTCAAGTCCAATCCAGTCTATGACGTGGACCAGATCGAAGTGCTGCGCGGGCCGCAGGGCACGCTGTTCGGCCGCAATACCACCGCGGGCATCGTCAAGTTCGACAGCATCAAGCCCAGCGACACCTATGCCGGCCGCGTGTCGGCCAGCTATGGCAGCTACGGCACCGCCAGCCTGGACGCCGGCTTCGGCGGGCCGATCAACGATGTCCTGTCGTTCCGTGTTTCCACCCTGTTCCAGCATCGCGACGACTGGGTGGACAACACCTATGACGGTCCCAGCGCCGACGGCACGCGCACCCCGCGCAAGGACGCCATGGGCGGTTACGACGACCGCAATCTGCGCCTGCAGTTGCTGCTCAAGCCCAATGACCAGTTCTCACTGCTGGCCTCGGCGCATACCCGCGACTACGACGGCACCTCGACCCTGTTCCTGCGCAATGCCATCACCAAGGGGTCCAACGCGGTCGATGTGCCGCGCGACCAGGTCCGTTACGACGAGGCCATGGACAATCCGCAGGCGTACAAGACGCACGGCGGCTCGATCAACGCCAGCTACGATTTCGGCCCGGTCACGCTGACCTCGATCAGCGCCTACGAAACCACCTCCGGCTACAGCCGCGGTGACACCGACGGCGGCGCGGCAGTGGACCATCCGTTCAACGGCGTGCCCAACGGCTATGGCCAGTCGATGGGCCAGATCCGCGACCTGGACCAGTACACGCAGGAGTTCCGCCTGGCCAGCAATGGCGAACAGGCGCTGTCCTGGCAGGTGGGTGCGTTCTACTTCGACGGCCGCGACACCACCGACTTCTATCAGCGCGCCTGGTTCCTGCAGGGCGCGGCCCGTAATCCCAACAACTGGGTGCGCCTGCGCAACATCAATACGTCGTGGGCCGGCTTCGGCCAGGTGAGCTGGAAGGCCACGGACGCATTGACCCTGACGGCCGGCATCCGCCAGACCGAGGACACCAAGAAAACGCGCCTGCTGAAGACCGCCGACACGGCGGCGGGCGCGGTGACCTATACCGGTCGTACGAATGTGGAGATGTCCGACACCCAGCCCAGCTGGGACCTGAGCGCGATGTACGAGATCAACCCGCAGCTGAGCGTGTACGCGCGCATTGCCCGTGGCTTCCGCGGACCAACCATCCAGGGGCGTTCGGCCGTGTTCAACGCGGACTTCACCACGGCTGATTCGGAAACCATCCTGTCCTACGAGGCTGGCATCAAGAGCAGCCTGTTCAACAACCGCCTGCGCCTGAACGTCACCGGCTTCACCTATACCGTCGATGACATCCAGCTCAACGGCAACGATGCCAATGGCAATGGCGTGCTGTTCAACGCCGACAAGGCGCGTGCGTATGGCCTTGAGGCCGACCTGGATTGGCGCCCGATCCCGAACCTGTCGTTGACCGCTGGCCTGAGCCTGCTGCACAGCGAGATCCAGGACAAGCGTGTTTATGCACAGGTCTGCGCGCTCAATGGCGTGGTGGTGTGCACGGTCAACGACCCGACCATCAAGGTGGGCAGCAACACCTTCGCCCAGATCGATGGCAATCCGCTGCCGAATGCGCCGACCTACAACCTCAGCTTCGGCGCGCGGTACGACATGCCGGTGGGGCAGGACGGTGCGGTGTTCGTTGCCACCGACTGGAACAAGCAGGGCGAAACCCAGTACGTGCTCTACGACACCGACGAGTTCAATTCCAAGGGCAATTTCGAAGGCGGTCTCAAGCTCGGTTACAGCGGCGGTTACGGCGCCTGGGAAGTGGCCGCATTCGCGCGCAACATCACCAACGAGAAGAACCTCAAGGGCGTCATCGAGAACTACATGGCGGCCGTCTACAACGAGCCGCGCATCATCGGTGTGTCCTTCAGCGCGAACTGGCAGTAGCAGGCGGGTCCAGCGCCTGCCGGGCGGCTGGCCCGCCCGGCGGCATCTGTCCGGACGGAAGGCGGAGGGTGCCAGCGCTTGCGGTCGCGCAGCGGCGATTGACGTAGCGCCGTGAGGGCATGCGCTATTCCAGGAAGCACACCAGGTAGGCCGACAGTGTGGCCATCGAGGCGACGGTGGTGACCAGGATCACCTTGGAGGACATCGCCGCGCGGCGGCCATAGCGTTCGGCCAGCATGAACGGGCCAGTGCCGGTGGGCAGCAGTGCCATCAGCATCGCCAGGTGCACCTGCATCGATGGCAGGTGCAGCAGCGGCACCGCGACCAGCCAGGCCAGCGCGGGTTGTACGAACAGCTTCAACACCGACAGCGTGACCCAGCCGCCGGCAGGCGCGGCGTCGGCCTGTGCCGGCGCGGCCAGGAACAGGCCCAGCACCACCAGCGCACATGGACTGGCGGCGGCGCCGAGCAGGTCGATCGCGGTCATCGCCGGCGCGGGCACCGGCACGCCGCCCAGCGACACCAGCGCACCGGCCAGCGGTGCCCAGATCAGCGGATTCTTCAGCAGCGCCCAGGCGGTGTTGCGCAACGTCGGCAGCAGGCCGGCGCCACGGTGGCGGTCGAACTCGATCGTGGTCAGGGCCAGCGCGAACAGCACGCAGGCGGTCATCACCACCGACAGGCCGACGCCGGGCAGGGCGGTTGCGCCCAGGGTCAGCATCGCCAGCGGGATGCCCATGAAGCCGGTGTTGGCGTAGGAGGCGCCGAGCGCGTCGATGCTGGCATCGGTCAGGCTGGCGCCGCGCCCGAGCAGCCAGCCCATCACCGGCAGGTGCACGCCCAGCATGCTGACCGCGTAGACGGTCGCCAGCCCGGGCTGGGCCAGGGTCGACCAGTGCGCCTTGGCCATGATCGAGAACAGCACCGCCGGCAGCGCCAGCAGGACCACGAACCGGTTGAGTTCGGTGACCGCGGCCGCGCCGAGCAGGCCGAAGCGGCGGATGCCCGCGCCGATGGCGATCAGCGAGAACAGGGGAAAGACAGCGGTAAGGACCGGGGACATCGACGGCGACTTGCGTGGCGGGGAGGGCGCGCTGCGGGTGGCGCAACGCGTGCCGGACATGCTGCAGGCTGGCCACAGGCCTGTCGAATGCTGCATCTGAAACGGTCGATGGGGAACGGGCGCCAGCCGGCGCAGGACCTTCGGCAGGGGGAAGGCGGGGGCCGGGCGGGTACGATCACCGGTTCGCATACGCGCCAGGACGGCCGTTCCACGCTTTACCTCGCTTGGGGACTTCCATGCTCTTGAACATCGCGACCCCGCGCCTGCTTGGCGCCCTCCTGACCGCCCTGTCGGCCGGCGCTGCCGCGCAGACGCCCACGGTGACCGAGGCCGATTACGCCCGTGCCGGCACCCTGCTGTTTTCCCAGCCATTGGTCGACCACGCAGTGACCCGGGTCACCTGGCTGGACGACACCCATTACGTCTACACCGACCACGACGCCAGTGGCGACCGCCTGCTGCAGACCGATACCGCCACCGGCAGGACCGCGCCGCTGTTCAACGCCAAGGCGCTGGCCAAGTCGCTCGATACCCTGCTGGACACCAAGGACAAGCCGCTCAAGGCCGACAAGCTCGCGCCGCGCGGCATCGCCCTGGCCGCCGATGGCCGCTACCGCTTCGCCGTGCGCGGCACCGAGGTCATCTGCGATGCCAAGGCCGCGTGCACCAAGGTCTACGCCAAGGCCGGCGCCGAGCCGGGCGCGCTCTCGCCCGACAAGCGATCCGAAGCCTTCATCCGCGACTGGAACCTGTGGGTGCGCAACCTGTCCACCGGTGCCGAAACCCAGCTGACCACCGACGGCGTCAAGGACTACGGCTACGCCACCGACAACGCCGGCTGGAAACACACCGACAAGGCCATCGTCGAATGGTCGCCGGACTCGAAGAAGATCGCCACCTTCCAGCAGGACCAGCGCAAGACCGGCGACATGTATCTGGTCACCACCAATGTCGGCCATCCCAAGTTGGAGGCGTGGAAGTACCCGCTGCCGGGCGACAAGGACGTGACCATGATCGAGCGCGTCATCATCGACGTGCCGAGCAAGCAGGTCACCCGCCTGAAGATGGAACCGGACCAGCACCGTTCGACCCTGTGCGACGACATCAGCTGCGGCCCCGATGGCGGCTGGGATGACGTGAAGTGGGCGCCGGACAGCAAGACCGTCGCGTTCGTCTCGACCTCGCGCTTCCACAAGGACGCCTGGTTCCGGATTGCCGATGCGGCCACCGGCAGCGTGCGTACCGTGTTCTCCGAACACGTCCAGACCCAGTACGAAAGCGGCAACGGCACGGCCAGCTGGGCCTATCTGCCGGGGACCAACGAAGCGGTGTGGTTTTCCGAGCGTTCCAACTGGGGCCAGCTCTACCTGTACGACCTGGCCACCGGCAAGCTCAAGCACGCCATCACCACCGGCGAAGGCAACGTCACCGAGCTGCTCAAGGTCGACCCGGCCACGCGTACCGCCTGGTTCCGTGGCGTCGGCCGCACCGCCGGCATCAACCCGTATTACCAGCAGTTCTGGAAGGTCAGCCTGGACGGCGGCGCGCCGATCCTGCTGGCGCCGGAGCCGGCCGACCACACCGTGTCGCTGTCGCCTGACGGCAAGCTGTTCGTCGATGCCTATTCGACCACCACCGTGCCGCCGGTCACCGTGCTGCGCAGCGCGGCCGACGGCAGCACCGTGGCCAAGGTCGCCAGCGCCGACATCAGCCGTTTGAAGGCCGCTGGCTGGGTGGCGCCGGAGCCGTTCACGGTCAAGGCACGCGATGGCAAGACCGATCTGTACGGGATCATGTTCAAGCCATCCAACTTCGATCCGTCGAAGAAGTACCCGATCGTCAACTACATCTACCCGGGTCCGCAGACCGGCTCGGTGCGCGGCCGCAGCTTCCTGGCCGCCCATGGCGACAACCAGTCGCTGGCCGAACTGGGCTTCATCGTGGTGGCTATCGACGGCATGGGCACGCCGTGGCGCTCCAAGTCCTTCCACGACACCTGGTACGGCGACATGGCCGACAACACGCTGCCCGACCAGGTGGCCGGCATGAAGGAACTGGGCGCGAAGTATCCGTGGATCGACCTGTCGCGCGCCGGCATCTGGGGCCATTCCGGTGGTGGCAATGCTTCCACCGCGGCGATCCTGCGCTACCCGGATTTCTTCAAGGTGGCCTGGTCGGAAAGCGGTAACCACGACAACCGCGGCTATGAGGACGACTGGGCCGAGCGTTACCAGGGCGAGCTGGTCGTCGACAAGGATGGCAAGGGCAGTTACGACAGCCAGGCCAACCAGTCGCTGGTCTCCAACCTGAAAGGACACCTGATGCTGGTCCACGGCACCATGGACGACAACGTGCCGCCGTACCTGACCCTGCTGGTGGCCGATGCACTGATGAAGGCCAACAAGGACTTCGATATGCTGATGATCCCCGACGTGCACCACGGTTACGGCGCACGGACGGCCTACATCGCACGGCGTCGCTGGGATTATTTCGTGAAGAACCTGGCCGATGGCGTGCCGCCGAAGAATTACGATCTGAAGATGCCGGCGGATTGATCTTCGATTGATTTGTTGGTTTGGAAGGGGCCGGATCTGGAGACAGATTCGGCCTTTTCCTTTGGCGTGTTCTTCGGTTTGCTTGGGAGCAAAGGCTTTCACGCCCTCCGGGCGCGACTTCCTTTTGTCGCGACAAAAGGAAGCAAAACCGCTTCTCGCCGGGACGCACGCCGATGCTGTGCATCGGTCCCCTGCGCTCCTCGCCTGATCGGGCACGGCGCCCAAACTCGCTGCGCTCAGACAAGGGCGCCTCTACGGCCCGATCAGACTCCGGTGCTCGGCGCGCTTTACGGTCTAGTCAGTTGAAGCTGGAAGCAACGGCAACGGCAACGGCAACGGCAAGGCATCGACCGTCATTCCCGCGAAGGCGGGAATCCAGCGCCGTTGCTTTTGCTTTGGCTGATGCTTTGAGTCCCCCCATAGCACGGGGATTTGAAAGCGCGAGCCAGAGCAACATTGCGCGTGCGATTGATTTTGCTCTTGCTCTTGCTGTTGCTGTTGCTCCGCTCTTGACCTTCAGCGCCTTCAAAGCGAGCCGAGCACCGCAGCTGGAAACGGCCGAAGAGGCGCGGATGTTTGAGCGCAGCGAGTTCCGCGCCGTGCCGGTTCCAGCGAGGAGCACAGGGGACCGATGCGCAGCATCGGCGAGTGTCAGGCGCTGGCGGTTTTGGCTACTTTTGCCAAGACAAAAGTGGCTCGCGCCCGTAGGGCGTGAAAGCTTTGCTTTCTCGGTAGAAATCAAGAGAATCACGTCCGTCTCGCACCCCGAGACACCTCCGCGCGATACTGCACACCGCATGCGCAAGATCCTCCACATCGACATGGACGCCTTCTACGCGTCGGTCGAACAACGCGACGATCCATCGCTGCGTGGCAAGCCGGTGGTGGTGGCCTGGCGCGGCGCGCGCTCGGTGGTGTGCGCGGCCAGTTACGAGGCGCGGGTGTTCGGGGTGCGCTCGGCGATGCCTGCGGTGCGTGCCGAGCGGCTGTGCCCGGATGCGATCTTCGTGCCGCCGGACTTCAACCGCTACAAGGCCGCCTCGCGGCAGGTGCGCGAGATCTTCCTGCAGCACACCGACCTGGTCGAGCCGCTGTCGCTGGACGAGGCCTACCTGGACGTGACTGCTCCGAAGATCGCCTCGCCCAGCGCCACCGCCACCGCGGAGGCGATCCGCGCGCAGATTTTCGAAACCACCCAGCTCACCGCCTCGGCCGGGATCGCGCCCAACAAGTTCCTGGCCAAGATCGCCTCGGACTGGAACAAGCCCAACGGCCAGTTCGTGATCAAGCCGGCGCAGGTCGAGGCCTTCCTCACGCCGCTGCCGGTGGGCCGCATTCCCGGCGTGGGCAAGGTCGCGGAAAAGAAGCTGGCCGAGCTGGGCATCGCCACCGTCGGCGACCTGCGTGCGTTCACCCTGGACGAGCTGCAGCTGCGCTTTGGCCGCTTCGGTGCGGCCTTGTATCGGCGTGCGCGTGGCATCGACGAACGCCCGGTCGAGCCCGACCAGCAGGTGCAGTCGATCTCGGCCGAAGACACCATTCGCCGTCGACGTGCTGCTGTCCGAGCTGGACGAGGCCATCCTGCGCATGGCGGAGAAGGCATGGGCTGCCACGCGCAAGACCGAACGCATCGGCCACACCGTGGTGCTGAAGCTCAAGACCGCGCAGTTCCGCATCCTCACCCGCAGCTTCACGCCCGAAGCGCCGCCATCATCGCTGGCCGAGTTCGTCGCCATCGCACTGGCGTTGCGCGACCGCGTGGATCTGCCGGCCGACACGCGCTATCGGCTGGTCGGCGTGGGTCTTGCAGGCTTTCGTGAGCGTGAGGACGTCGCGGTGCAGGGTGCGTTGTTCGACCAGGACGGTGCAGCGCCGGCCACATGACGCGGCCGACGCCGGGCCTGGGTCATGCGCCTGTTGCGGCCGCGCCGGGCCAGCGCTGGTGCACCCAGCGATACAGCGCCGGCAGCACGACCAGGGTCAGCAGCGTCGAAGACACGATGCCGCCAATCACCACCGTGGCCAGCGGACGTTGCACTTCCGAGCCCGCGCCGACATTGAGCGCCATCGGCACGAAGCCCAGCGATGCGACCAGTGCGGTCATCAGCACCGGCCGCAGGCGACTCAGCGCGCCTTCGCGCACGGCCTCGTCCAGCGTGTCCCCGCGCGCGCGCAGGGCGCGGATGAAGCTGATCAGCACCAGCCCGTTGAGCACCGCCACGCCGGACAGCGCGATGAAGCCGATGCCGGCGGAGATCGACAATGGGATGCCGCGTGCGGTCAGCGCCAGCACGCCGCCGGTCAGCGCCAGCGGCACGCCACTGAACACGATCAACGCATCGCGCACCGAGCCGAACGCCCAGAACAGCAGCGCGAAGATGATCAGCAGCGTCACCGGCACCACGATCGCCAGGCGCTGGCTGGCCGAGATCAACTGCTCGAAGCTGCCGCCGTAGTCGATCCAGTAGCCGCTGGGCACCTGCACCTGGGCTGCCACCGCGCGCTGCAGCTCGGTCACGAAGCCGCCCAGGTCGCGATCGCGCACGTTGGCGGTGATCGCGATGCGGCGCTTGCCGTTGTCGCGATTGATCTGGTTGGCGCCTTCGCTGGCTTCCACCCTGGCCACCGCGCCCAGCGGCACCGCATGCGGTGTGGTGCCGTCCTGCTCGACGCCGGGTGGATCGGGCAGGCCGATCGGCAGGGCGGCCAGCGCGTCCGGGTCCTGGCGCATCGCCTCGGGCAGGCGCACGACGATGTCGAACCGCCGGTCGCCTTCGAACAATTGCCCGGCCACGCCGCCACCGACGGCCACGCCGACCGTGCGCTGCACGTCCTGCGTATTGAGCCCGTAACGCGCCAGCGCCTGCCGATCCGGCTGCACCGACAGCAGCGGCAGGCCGCTGGTCTGTTCCATGCGTACGTCCGCCGCGCCGGGCACCGTGCGCGCCACCGCTTCGATCCGCTGGCCGACCTGCGCCAGTGTTTCAAGATCGTCGCCATGCAGATTGATCGCTACGTCCGCACGTACGCCGGAGATCAGCTCGTTCATGCGCATTTGGATCGGCTGGCTGAACTCGTAGTTGTTGCCGGGCACCCTGGCGATGGAGGCTTCGATCTCGGCCACCAGCGCGGCCTTGGTCTTGCGTGGATCGGGCCAGTCCTTGCGCGGCTTGATCATCACCATGGTGTCGGCCACCGACGGCGGCATCGGGTCGGAGGCGACCTCGGCGGTGCCGATGCGTGACCACACCCGATCCACTTCGGGGAAGGCCAGCAGGCGCGTCTCCAGCACGCGCTGCATGCCCACCGACTGGCTCAGGCTGGTGCCGGGGATGCGCATGGCCTGCACGCTCAGGTCGCCTTCGTCCAGGCTGGGCACGAACTCGCTGCCCAGGCGCGTGGCCAGCAGGCCGCAACCGACCAGCAGGGCGACCGCGCCCAGGGCGACCCAGCGTCCGCGCGACAGGCTGAAGGCCAGCAAAGGCGCGTAGCGCTTGCGGAACCAGGCCATCAGGCGGTTTTCCTTCTCCTCGACCTTGCCGCCCAGCGCCATGGCAATGGCGGCCGGCACGAAGCTCAAGGCCAACACCATCGCGCCGGTGAGCGCCAGCACCACGGTGATCGCCATCGGATGGAACATTTTTCCTTCCACGCCGGTAAGCGCGAAGATCGGCAGATAGACCGCGGCGATGATCCCTAAGCCGAACAGGCTGGGGCGGATCACTTCGGCGGTGGCCTGCGCGGTTTCCTCGAAGCGCTCGGCCAGCGTCATCACCCGGCCCAGCGCGTGCTGGCGCTGCCCGAAGCGGCGCAGGCAGTGCTCGATGATGATCACCGCGCCATCGACGATCAGGCCGAAGTCCAGGGCGCCCAGGCTCATCAGGTTGGCCGACACGCCGGTGCGCGCCATGCCGGTCAGCGTGAACAGCATCGCCAGCGGGATCACCAGCGCGGTGATCAGCGCCGCGCGCACGTTACCCAGCAGCACGAACAGGATGACGATCACCAGCAGCGCGCCTTCGGCCAGGTTCTTGGCGACGGTGCCGATGGTGTGTTCGACCAGCACGGTGCGGTCGTAGACCGGCGTGGCGGTGACGCCCTTGGGCAGGCTCTGCTGCGCCTGCCGCAACTTGGCGGCCGCCGCCTGCGACACCTCGCGGCTGTTGGCGCCCATCAGCATCATCACCGTGCCCAGCACGACCTCATGGCCATTCTGGGTGGCGGCGCCATTGCGCAGCTCCGCGCCTTCGTCCACCTGCGCGACATCGCCGATGCGGATTGGTACGCCACCGCGCAGGCCCAGCACGATGCCGCGGATCTGTGCCAGGTCGGCGACCTGGCCGGGCACGCGCACCAGGAACTGCTGGCCGTTGCGCTCGATGTAGCCGGCGCCAAGGTTCTGGTTGTTGGCACGCACGGCCTCGACCACCGCTTCCAGGCTCAGGTCCAGCGACAGCAGCCGCGCCGGATCGGGCGTGATGTGCACCTCGCGGCGGAAACCGCCCAGCGTGTTGACCTCGGTGACGCCGGGCACGTTGCGCAGCTGCGGGCGGATCACCCAGTCCTGCAGCGTGCGCAGGTCGGTGGCGGTATACGGCGTGCCATCGGGCTTGCGTGCGGCGGGATCGGCATCGACGGTGTACGAGAAAATTTCGCCCATGCCGGTGGCCAGCGGCCCCAGCATCGGCTCGAAGCCTTCGGGCATCTGCGACTTGACCTGCTGCAGGCGTTCGGACACCTGCTGGCGGGCGAAGTAGATGTCGGTGCCATCCTTGAACACCACCGTGACCTGCGACAGGCCGTAGCGCGAGATCGAGCGGAAGTGCTCCATCTTCGGCAGGCCGGCCATCGCCGTTTCCACCGGATAGGTGATGCGTTGTTCGGCTTCCAGCGGTGAGTAGCCCGGCGCACTGGTGTTGATCTGCACCTGCAGGTTGGTGATGTCCGGGGTGACGTCGATGGGCAGGTGGCGGAAGCTCCACACGCCGACGGCGACCAGCGCCAGGGTGAGGGCCATGACCAGCCAGCGGTGGCCGATGGCGGCGCGGATGATTCGTTCGAGCATCGGCATGGTCTCAATGGTCGTGTTCGGCGGCGGATTTCTCGATGTCCGCCTTGATCAGGTAGCTCTGCGCGACCACCACGGCCTCGCCGGCCTTCAGCCCGGACAGCACTTCGACGTGGTGCGCATCGCGCTCGCCAAGCGTCACCGGGTGCACGGTGTAGGTGTCACCGCTGCGGACGAAGACGGCGTCGACCCCATCCATGGTCTGCACCGCCGCGCGCGGTACCACCAATGCGGCCTGGCGCGTGCGGATGGCGATCCGCGCAGTCACCGCCATGCCCGGGCGCCATTGGCCATCGGCGTTATCCAGCGTGGCGCGTGCGACCGCGCTCTGGCTGGCGGCGACGGTGCCGGGCAGCACGCGCTCGATCGCGGTTCCGGCATGGCTGCCGTCGTAGAGGCGGCTGACGGTCACGCGCTGGCCGGCCTGCACCTGGTGCACATCGGCACCGAACAGGGTCAGGTCCCCCCACACCCTGGATAGGTTGGCGACCTCGAACAGCGCCTGGCCTTCGGCCGCGCCACCGCCGACCTGCGCCTGCCGGCTCAGGACCACGCCGGACAGCGGCGAGGTGACTGCATAGGTGCTCAGGCTGAGGTTGCTTTCGATCGACGCCAGCGTCTGCCCAGCGCGGACGGGATCGCCCACGCTTGCGCGCAGGGCCTGAATGCGGCCGGGGTAGCGTGCGGTCACTTGCGCGACGCTGCCGTCGACGGCGGTCAGCACGCCCTGCACCTGCAGCTCGGCGGTGATGTCGCCCGGGCCAGTGGGTGCGACTTCGATCCCGTTGAGCCTGGCCTGCTCGGCGTCGATCACGGTCGATTCGGCTTTCGCGTCATGGCCATCTTCGTCGGCCTGGGTTCCGGTCTCGGCGTGGCCGTGGGCGTCTTCGCCGGCGGCGGTTTCGTCGGAGCTACTGGCCGTCGGGTTGCTGCACGCGGCCAGCAGCAGGCCCAGCGTCATTGCGCTGATTAAGGAAATGGTCTTCATGGGGTGGCATCCGAAAGCGGGGCGGTGCCGGTGGCCGCGACAAGCGGCTGGCCGACCAGGCGTTGGAGTTCGATCAGCGCGGTCTGCGCGCCCAGGGCGGCCTGCAGCTGGCGTCGGCGCATCTGCACGCGCTGGTCCTGCAACATCGCCCATTCCATGTAGCTGATCGCGCCGGCGCGCCAGGCGCGATCGGCGGCCTGTTCGGCCTTGGCCAGGCGCGGCAGCACGTCCTGTGCCAGGCGCGTGCTTTCCAGGCGGGCGGTGGTGTAGTCGCCGTAGGCGCCGGCCAGGGTCGCGTGCAGGCGAACGGCGAGCGCCTCCTGCTCGACCGTGCTCAGGGCCAGTTCGGCCTGGGCGGCGCGGATGTCGGGCTGAGCGCGTCGGCTGGCGCCGAGAGGCAGGCTGACACCAGCGACCAGGGCGACATCGTTGCCGCCTTCGCCGCGCAGGGCGCGGGCACCGACCTGCCAGGCCAGGTCCGCGCGTGTTTCGCTTTGCGCGATCCGCAGCTGGGCTTCGCGGATACGGGCTTCACCGGCCAGCTGGGCGACTTCCGGGGTGCGTTCCAGCAGCTGGCCCAGTTGGGCGAAGTCCTCCAGCGCCGGCAGTGCCAGCGGATCGCCACTGACCTCGCCTTCGGCCGGGCTGCGCCCGTTCCACAGGGCGGCCAGCTGCTGGCGCGCGGATTGTTCGGCCTGTGTGGCACGGTCGCGATCCAGTTCGGCCTCGGCCAGCGCGGCCTGCGCCGTCAGCACAACCGACTCGGGCGAAGCGCCCGCGGTGAAGCGCCGTTGCGCGGCGGTCACCGTGCGTTGGCGCTGTTCGATGTCCAGCAGCGCGATCTGGCGTTCGTGCACCGCGGCGGTGATGGCCAGGTAGCGACGTGCAGTCTCGGCCAGCAGGTCCAGGCGGGTGATCTCGCGCTGCGGGGCGAGCGCATCGATGTTGGCCTGGGCCAGGGTGCGGCGTGCGTCGAGCTTGCCGCTGCGTTCCAGCACGCCGGCCAGGGTGACGGTGAGTTCTGCCTGGTCGAAGGCGCGATACGCACCGCTGCCGGCGGCGTTTTCCAGGGTCGCGCCCAGGGTCAGCGGCGGACGCAGGCTGGCGCCCTCGCGCTGGGCGGACAGGACCGCAGCGCGGCCGTCGATCAGGCGCAGGTCGGGATGGGCCTGGGCCACGCGGGCGATGGCCTGGTCTAGGGTCAAAGGGGAAATCGGCGGGCGTTCCTGCGCGCGCAGCGCAGGGACGACGGCGAAGACGGCCAAGGCCGTCAAGCGCAACCACATGGGGATGTCTCCGAAGGGAAAAGCGGGAACCGATGCGCCGGCGCGAAGGCCGGCCCTGCGCATCAGCTCGCGATCGGAGGACGGATGGCGAATGCCGGGTGCATGCCCACCGGCAGCACCGGCTCGGTGCATGGCGCAAGGCTGGCCGATGGCCGTGCCAGCGGGAAGAACAGGGCGACCGGCAGGGCGCTCAGGTGGCCGCAGCAATGCGCTGCGTGGATCAGGGCATGCAACAGATCACCGCTGTCTTCATCGGCGTCCAGGGCCGCATTGTTGTCCGTGCCATGCATGTCCACGTCATGGAGATGCGCGGCATGGCCCAGGGCGGCTTCATGCGTGTCGCCCACGGTCGCCAGCACCGGATTGGCCAGTGTGGCCAGCAACAGCAGCACCAGCGCGGGCAGGCGCAGGACACGGCGGAGGCGGCGGGCGAGGTGGATCATGGGCGGGGCGAGTCTAGGCATCCGATACGGGCTTGAACAATGTCGATCCGGTCAGCGGGCAGCGGCCGAAGCCCGCCAGGCCGGCCAGGCTTCGCCGATCACGCGCAGGGCCGAGCGCAGGAACAGCAGCGCGATCACCGCGCCCACCACGATGTCCGGCCAGCCCGTTCCGGTCAGCGCCACCGCGCCGGCAGCGATCAAGACGCCAACGTTGGCGATCACATCGTTGCGTGAGCACTCGAAGGTGCTTTTCATGTTGAGGTTGAGGCTGCGGAAACGCCACAGCAACGCCAGGCAGGCGCCGTTGGCGACCAATGCCAGCATGCCGAAGGCCAGCATCAGGCCGCTGGACGGCGGCACGCCCTGCTGCACTTTCACGACGATCTCCAACACGATGAACACGAAGAACGCCAGGATCAGCAGGCCTTTGGCCAGCGCCGCGCCCGCTTCCCAGCGCGCACCACGGTCCACCGCGTACAGGCTTAGCGCATAGACCACCGCATCGCCCAGCATGTCGACCGCATCGGCCTGCAGCGCGCTGGAATGGGCCACCACGCCGGCGCCGAACTCCAGCACGAACATCGCCAGGTTGATCGCCATCACCGCCACCAGCACGCGCCGCTGCGCCGCCTGGCGGGCCAGGGCTTCCAGTTCGATGCGTTTGTGGCTGCAGCAATGGTCCATGGGGTCTCCGGCGGCGCGGTGGGCTTGAAAGTCGCGGCGGAAGCCTTTATCAACCCTGTAGCCACTAGAGGGTCAAGCGATGACGGCCACCTTCACCATCGGCCAGTTGGCCCAGCGCACCGGGACCAAGGCCGAGACCATCCGCTACTACGAAAAGATCGGCCTGCTGGCCGCGCCGCTGCGTTCGGAGGGCAACTACCGCCACTACGCCGGGACCGACGCGCAGCGCCTGGGCTTCGTGCGGCGCGCGCGCGAACTGGGTTTCTCGATCGAACAGGTGCGCGCGCTGCTTGAGCTGGCCGCACATCGCGAAGACGCCTGCGCTTCGGTGGATGCCGCCGTGCAGGTGCACCTGGACGACATCGCCCGCAAGGTGCGTGACCTGCAGGCGTTGCAGGGCGAACTGGAACACATGATCGGCGCCTGCCCGGGCGGCCGCATCGCCGATTGCCGCGTGCTGGAGGCACTGACGCCGGACACCGCTGCCGCACGCGCCGGCTGAAGGCCGCCTGCGGGCAGCAGCTAGAATGCCGCTTCCCACGTTGCCTGGAGCATGCCGTTGTCTTTCCCGTACCCGCTGGTGATCTTCGATCTGGATGGAACCCTGGTCGACAGCGCACCGGACATCGCGCAGGCGGTCAATCGCACGCTCACCGACTGGCAGCTGCCCAACTACGACCTCGCGCAGATCACCCAGTGGATTGGCGAAGGTTCGCGCCAACTGATCACCTATGCGATGCGTGCGGCCGGCAGCGAGGTGGACATCGACACGGTGATGCCCGGCTTCCTCAAGCATTACGGCGACACCGCACTGGATGGCCTGGCTTATCCGGGCGTGGAAGGCACGCTGGCTGCGCTGCACGCGCAGGGCATCAAGCTGGCGGTGTGTACCAACAAGCCCGAACAGTTCGTGCGCCCGCTGCTGGAAGCGCGCGGCCTGCTGCATTACTTCGACGGCATCGTCGGCGGCGATACGCTGCCGCAGCGCAAGCCTGCGCCGGAGCCACTGTGGCACCTGTGCCGGCAGTTCGGCCTGGATGCGAAGGATTGCCTGATGGTCGGTGATTCGGAAAGCGATGCACTGGCCGCGCACAATGCGGGCGTGCCACTGGTGCTGGTGCGCTACGGCTACCGCAAGTCGCTCGATCTGGATGCCGCAGGTGCGCGCCAGGTGATCGACGCGTTCCCCGACCTGCTGCAGGCGGCCTGAGCCTCGTTCGCGGCGCAAGGAGATTGCATGACACAGATTGACGCGACGCCGCAGGTACAGTCGTTCTTCGATGCACCCACCGGCACGATCACCTACCTGGTCCGTGACCCGGCCAGCCACGCGGCTGCCATCATCGATCCGGTGCTGGATTACGACGCGGCTGCCGCGCACACCTCCACGACGTCGGCCGATGTATTGCTGGCGGCCGTGCGTGAGCAGGGCCTGGACGTGCAATGGATCCTGGAAACCCACGCGCATGCCGATCACCTGAGCGCGGCCGGTTACCTGCGCGATGCGCTGGGTGCGCCGGTGGCGATCGGCTGCGGCATCGTCCAGGTGCAGCAGCGTTTCAAGGCACTGTTCGGCTGGGGCGATGAATTCGTGGCCGATGGTCGTCAGTTCGACCGGCTGTTCGACGATGGCGATGCATTCGCCATCGGCACGCTGCAGGCGCAGGTGTTGGCCACGCCGGGCCACACCGATGACAGCCTGAGTTATCGCATCGGCGATGCGGTGTTCATCGGCGACACGCTGTTCGCGCCGGCCGCGGGCACGGCGCGCACGGACTTCCCCGGCGGCGATGCCGCGCGCCTGTATGCCTCGATTCGTCGCCTGCTGTCGCTACCGCCGCAGACGCGCCTGTTCCTGTGCCACGACTATCCGGGCGAGGCCAAGCCGGCGACCACGCAGACCACCGTGGCCGAGCAGCGTGCGCATAACGTGCATGTTGGCGGCGATGCGCTTGAGGCCGACTTCGTCGCACGCCGGCAGGCGCGCGATGCGGTGCTGCCGGTGCCACGCCTGATCCTGCCTGCGCTGCAGGTCAACCTGCGCGGCGGTCGGCTGCCGCCTGCGGAAGACGATGGTGTGTCGTACCTGCGGATTCCGTTGAATCGGCTTGGTGCCGATTAGTCAGGCCTGCGCGCGATTTCTCCTGACCGTCGTTACTGGCCATGACCAGCCATGACCAGCCATTCGGCTGTTTTAAAGCGCTTCGGCTGTTTTAAGGCGCTTCGGCTGTTGAAAGTCCCGCGAAAGCGGGCCAGTGACGTTGCTTGTATGAAGATCAAGTCGCTGGGTCCCCGCGTTCGCGGGGATGACGACGGTCATGGATGCATTTCGTTGCAGTCATGTCGGCACAGGCGCCGTCCCGAGGTCTCTCCGCTCAAAGAAAAAGCCGGCATCGCTGCCGGCTTTTTCTTCTTTCATGTAGCGGAAAACTTACTGCTGCTTGGCCTGCCAGCGGATGCTGACGGTGTACTCGCGGCCCGGCTGGTTGAACCACTGCACGGTTTCGTACTGCTTGTCGAACACGTTGGCGGCCTTGGCCTGCAGGGTCCAGTCGCTGCTCAGTGCATATTCCAGGCGCACGTCCAGGGTGCCATAGCCGGCCAGGCGCACGGTGTTGGCCGCATCGTCGAAACGATGGCCGGTGCCGGTGCCGGTCAGGCCGATGCGGAAATCACCGATGGCGTAATCCAGGTCCAGGCGCGCGGTGTCACGCGCACGGCGGGCCAGCCAGTTGTCCTTGTTGATGCTGTCGTCGCCGTCATTGCGCGGGTCGGTGTGGCTGATCTGGGCGTTGATGTCCACGCCGTACAGCGAAACGAAACCGGTCAGCTCGGCACCGCGGATCTTGGCCTTGTCCACGTTGACCACGTTGTAGGCGGTGTCGTAGCCGATCAGGTCGTCGATGCGGGTTTCATAGGCGTTGAAGGTCCAGTTCCAGCCCTGGCCGTACTGGGCCAGGCCCAGGTTGAGCGACTTGCTCTTCTCCGGCTTCAGGTCCGGATTGCTGAAGCCCGGGTAGTACAGGTCGTTGAAGGTCGGTGCCTTGAAGCCGGTGCCGGCGCTGGCGGTGAACTTGAAGCCATTGCCGAAGCCGAAGCCGTAGCCGAGGCTGCCGGTGGTGTGCGAACCGAACTGCTCGTTGTCGTCATTGCGCACCGAGGCCTGCACCGACTGCGCGCCGAACGTGCCCTGGTACTCGGCAAACACGCCGGTGTTGTCGCGGCTGTCCACATCGTAGGCGGTGGTGCTGACGACCTGGTCGTTCAACCAGTCGCCGCCGAGCGTGATGACCTGGCCTTCGGCAAAGGTGTAGTCGCCCTGCACCGAGGCGGTGTCGCGACGGGTATCGAAGGTGCTGACGAAGCTGCGGGTGCCGGTGCTGGCATCGGCGTAGTAGTTGTCCGCCTGGTCGTCGGCACGGCCGGCCTGCACGGTCAGGCGGAAGGCGTCGGACGGGCTCCACAGCAGCTTGCCACCGGCCACGCGCTGCAGGTTTTCTGCCTCGTTGCCGACGTAGCTGCTGCCGTCGTATTCGTTGAGGCTGTCGGCGTTGAGGAAGTTGCCTTCCAGGCTCAGCGTATCGGTGACGTTGATGCCGCCGCGCACGCCGATGGACGTGTTGCGGTAGCCATCGCGGTCGGGTTCGTCGACATAGCAACCGGCGAACAGCGTGGCCGACCCGTTGCAGGCATTGATGCCGTCGGTTTCCTGGTAGGCGGCGTTGGCCGACAGCCAGCCGCGGTCGCCACGGTAGCTGAAGCCGGCGCTGTGGTTACGCAGGTTGTTGCTGCCGAAGCCCAGCTGGGCGTAGGTGTTCAGGCCTTTGCCGCCAGTGCGGGTGAAGATCTGGATCACGCCGCCGATGGCTTCCGAGCCATACAGGCTGGAACGCGGGCCGCGCACGATCTCGATATGGTCGATCTGCGAGACCGGCAGGTCCTGGAATGCGGCCAGGCCGGAGGTGACCGAGCCCAGGCGCACGCCGTCGACCAGCACCAGCACCTGGTCCGATTCGGTGCCGCGCAGGAACACGCTGGTCAGCTTGCCCGGGCCGCCCTGGTTGGCGATGTTGATGCCGGCGCGGCCGGCCAGCAGGTCGGGGAGCGAGGTGGCCTGGCTGCGTTCGATCTCCTCGCGGGAGATGACCTGCACGGGCACCAGGCTGTCCTGGACGGCGACTTCGGTACGCGTGGCGGTGACCGAGACCTGGTCCAGGTTGGCGGCATCGTCGCCGGTCTGCGCCGAGGCGATGGCGGGAAGGCCCAGCGCGATGGCCAGGGAAAGCAGGGTGTACTTCATGGTGTTCAAGACTCCGTCGCGCGCCCCGCGCGCATGGAAGGCGGGAGAAATCGCGAACGAAGGATGCAGGCGGACTGCGCACGCGGACAGGCGGCGCGGCACGCGCGACGCCCTCCGCATCGCAACCGGTGATGGATCGGGAATGATCCGTGCTTGAAGGCCGGTCTCCGGGCTTGCGAGCTGGAAGTGGATACTTCCGCCGTCGCGCCTTCCCGTGCGTGTTGCGCACAGTGGCCGATGCGTTGGCATGACTCGCTTACCGTTGCGGGGGCAGCGCCGGAATCACCCCGCGAGGGATTCACCGGCTTCCCGTTTCAACCCGCGGCGCGACGACATGCGCATTGGGTCACCTGAAAGCGGCGCAGAGTGTACGCGATCACCTGCCGCAGCGCGGCATCAGGCGGTCAGTCTTCGTCGCGGCCGGGGCTGTCGAGGAAATCGAACGACGGCGCGCTGCCGCCCTCGTCACTGCTGCCGTGGTTGGTGGTGGTCACCGGTGCGGCGGCCGGGCGGCCACGCGGCGGCGGTAGGGCGGCTGAGGCGGCTTCGGCTTCCTGCACCATTTCCTGGCGACGTGATTCGGGCACTTCCTGCCAGTGGCAGCCGCGCAACGCGCCTTCCAGCGCATACAGCAGGTTGAGGCTGGGCCGGAAGCCGGCGCGCTTGACCCGCATGAAGGCATCGACCGCACCGACGGCGCGGAGGTCTTCTTCAGTGCGCAGCCCGACCTGCCGCAGCCACGCGGCCGACTTGGGTCCGATATTGCGCAGCTGCGTGGTGCTCATCGCAGTGCTTCGATCCACGCCGCGGCGATGGCTTCCAGGCCGCGCTGGTCGTCTTCGTCGAAACGGCCGACCAGTGGGCTGTCGATGTCCAGTACGCCGATCAGGGCACCGTCCTTGACCAGGGGCACCACCAGTTCCGAGCGTGAGGCTGCATCGCAGGCGATGTGCCCGGGGAAGGCCTCCACGTCATGCACGCGCTGGGTCTGGCGGGTCGTGGCGGCGGCGCCGCAGACGCCCTTGTCGAGCCGGATCCGTACGCAGGCCGGCAGGCCCTGGAACGGGCCGACGACCAGTTCGGTGCCGTCGTAGAAATAGAAGCCGGCCCAGTTGAAATCGGGTAGGGCGTTGAACAGCAGCGCCGAGAGGTTGGCCGCGTTGGCGATGCGGTCGGCTTCGCCGTACATCAGGCCGCGCGCCTGCTCCAACAGCTGCGCGTACTGCTCGGGCTTGGTCCCTGAGAGGGTCTGGCTGGCAAATGACATGTGCACGATTCTACGCTGCGCGCGGTTACAACCGGGCTGGCCGATCAAGGGATGTCCACCCAGTCCGGGTGGGGAGGCGTTCGAACAGGGGCCGCGTGCCGACTGAGGAAGATGGCCTGAGTACTCGAACTGAAGCTGCCCGGACGATGAGGTGGCGCTGGAATTTTTTCCAAAAAAAAGCCCGACAGGGGGAGGGACCTGTCGGGCTTGGATTTGTGCGGGGGGAGGGACCCACACAAATTCGGGGTGCGTGGCGCGGTGCGCCGACGCGGGATCTCTGCCATCCCTGCCGCGTGCTTTCTTGCGGGAGTGATGTTGCGACGCAGCATACCCGTGGTTTTGCTGCAATGCAACGTAGGTCGAAGATGGCCGACGAACGGTCGTTGCAGGGGGGGCGGTCGCCCTGAACGAGAAAGGGGCCTGGCGGCCCCTTCTGCTGTTGCTTCGTCAGTTTGCGGCCGGGCCGCGGTAGCGGCTGCCGGCGGTGCAGGTCTCGTGCACCACCACCTGGCTCAGCAATGGCAATGCCGGCTTGAGGTGGTCCCAGATCCACTCGGCGATGCGCTCGCTGGTCGGATTGTCCAGGCCCTCGATGTCGTTGAGGTAGTGATGGTCCAGGCGGTCGTACATCGGCTTGAAGGCCGCCTTGACGTCAGCGAAGTCCATGACCATCCCGGTGTGCGGGTCCAGCGGGCCGGAGAGGTGGATCTCGATGCGGAACGAGTGGCCGTGCAGGCGCGCGCACTTGTGCCCCTCGGGCACGTTGGGCAGGCGGTGCGCGGCTTCCAGGGTGAAGACCTTGAAGATATCCATGGATGAATTCTCGAATGCCGGCGTGGTCCGCGCAAACGGACCACGCCGGCGATTTCAGGCTCAGTCAGCGCGACGCGGCTGGCTGGAACGCTGGCCACCGGCACCGCCGCCACCTGCGCGACGGCCATTGCCGTTGCCGCCCGGACGCGGGGCGCCGTGCTGCTTCGGGCCGGCATGGGCGCGACGCGGGGCCTCGCCATGCGGGCGCCGGTCGTGGCGGCGCGGCGGGCGATCACCGCCCGGCAGGTCGGCCCGGCCCGGCGCGCTGTTGCCCCAGCGGATCGGGGTCTGCGGCACGAAGCCCGGCACGTCCTTGATCTCCAGGTCGCGGTTGAGCAGGCGCACGATGGCGCGCAGCAGCTTGGCGTCTTCCTGCGAGACCAGCGACACCGCTTCACCGGTGGAGCCGTTGCGGCCGGTGCGGCCGATCCGGTGCACGTAGTCTTCGGCCACCATCGGCAGGTCGAAGTTGATCACCTTCGGCAGCTGGTCGATGTCGATGCCGCGCGCGGCGATGTCGGTGGCGACCAGTACGCTGATCTTGCCGGCCTTGAAGTCGCGCAGCGCGCGCAGGCGCTGGGACTGGCTCTTGTTGCCGTGGATCGCAGCGGTCTGGATGCCGGCCTTCTCCAGGAACAGCGCCAGCTTGTCGCTGCCGTGCTTGGTCTTGGCGAACACCAGGGTCTGGATGCGCGAATCCTCGGCCAGCAGGTGCAGCAGCAGCTCGCGCTTGCGCGCGTTGTCGACCGGGTGCACGCGGTGGGTGATGGTCTCGGCCACGGTGTTCTTCGGCGTGACCTGGATTTCCAGCGGGTCGTGCATGAACTCGCGCGCCAGCGACTTGATGTTGTCGTCGAAGGTGGCCGAGAACAGCAGGGTCTGGCGGTTCTGCTTGGGCAGCTTGGCCAGGATGCGCTTGATCGACGGCAAAAAGCCCATGTCGAGCATGCGGTCGGCTTCGTCCAGGACCAGGATCTCGATGCCCGACAGGTCGACGCTGCGACGCTCCAGGTGGTCGATCAGGCGGCCCGGGCAGGCGATCACCAGATCCACGCCACGGCGCAGGGTGTCCAGCTGCGGGCCCATGCCCACGCCGCCATAGATGGTGGCCGACGGGATGCGCAGGTACTTGCTGTAGTCACGCAGGCTGTCGTGCACCTGGGTGGCCAGTTCGCGGGTGGGGGTCAGGACCAGGGCGCGCGGACGACGCGGGCCACGGGTGACTTCCTGGGCGTTGGTGCCCAGGTGCTGCAGCAGCGGCAGGCCGAACGCTGCGGTCTTGCCGGTGCCGGTCTGCGCGCCGGCCATCAGGTCGCGGCCGTCCAGGGCCAGCGGGATCGCCTGCTCCTGGATCGGGGTGGGGTTCTCATAACCCTGCTCGGCCAGTGCACGCAGCAGGAACGGGGCAAGCCCCAGGTTTTCAAATGACATTGGAAAGCTCCGGATGCACGCCCAGCCAACGCGAAAAACGCCACGAACGCAGCGCGAAAAGCGCTACGTGCCACGAAAGCCGTTGGAAGAGCGTGTGTTGCCCGAAGCGTTCCCTAACCGCGCTGCGAGTAACCTGTTGGGCGGAACGGCCGACAGTGGCAGGTCCGTCTTTGCGAAGCGAGAAGGCGTCGGAGGAAGGTTGGCGAGGCGGGCAATGGGCCCATTCAACGCCGAAGATCCCTTCAGGGGAAACACGACTGCCGCTGTGCGAAGCGGGCGCATGGTAACCGATCCGGGCCGCGCGTGCCCGCCTGGCGACCGGCGGTTCACCTGACGGTGCGGCGTATCATGGCCATCGCCGAACCGGACTGGAGGCCGGCAGACCCATGAGCAGCCTGCGTATCCATCGCAATATCTCCGGCCCGGACACGGCCGAACCGGACGTGTCGGCGCGATCGGCCGCCGGCCATGGCTGCCGCGTCTGCCTGGTTCGACATCTGGCCGTGTGCACCGCGCTGCCGGCCGAACAGGCCGGTGCCCTCGAAGAGCTTGCTGGCGACCTGCAGCTGCGTGCCGGTGAGCTGCTGGCACGCGAAGGCGAGCCGCGGCGCTACGTGTTCACCGTGCAGACCGGCGCCCTGCGCCGCACCCGCACCCTGGCCGACGGCCGTCGGCTGGTGGCCGGCTTCCTGATGCCGGGCGACTACATCGGCTTCAGCAACTCCACCCATTACCGCCACACCTTCGAGGCGATCACCGACAGTCGCCTGTGCGCGGTGTCCCACGACGGCATGCGCACCCTGTGCGCGACCTATCACGGGCTGGAACATGAGCTGATGCAGCGCGCCTGCATCGAGCTGGATGCCACCCGCGACAAGCTGATGGCGCTGGCGCGGATGACGCCACCGGAGCGCCTGGCCGGCTTCCTGCAGGACATGGCCCGGCGCCGCCAACGCCAGGGCCAGGACGACGCCGTGGTCGAGCTGCCGATGACCCGCACCGACATCGCCGACTACCTGGGTCTGACTATCGAAACGGTGAGCCGCTGCTTCACCAAGCTGCGCGGCGAGGGTCTGATCGCCACGCCCGATCCGCACACCGTGCAGCTGCTGGATCGGACGCGACTGGAGACGCTGGCCGCAGCTGGGTGATCCACGCAGCTTGCTTGCGGAGGGCGCATTGCCGGGGCATGCTCCGCTCAAATATATGGAGAGCGTCGCATGAAGATCAGAAGGACCTGGGCGGTGCTGTGCCTGGCAGCGATCGTGGGCGTGGCGCAAGCGCGCGAGCCGGTGCGCATTGATGCAAGTTCCGAGCAGGCTGCAAACAACAGTTTCAAAAAAATGATGAAGGCGCTTCCGCAGAACAAGCAGAGCGCGCTCGCCGCCGCGATACTTCAACTCAATCTTGCTGGCGTCAACAGCGCATACGACGTCGTCGGTAACCCGTCACTGCAATCCTTGTCTGCAGGGCGCATCAAGGATCGCATCGCTGGTTTTTCGGCCGACGAGATCATCACGCTGTCCCAGGCTGCGCCTGATGTGACGACCAAGGTCGAAATTCAGGAAACCCCTGCGCTAGCTCCGCCGCCAGCCATCTAACGCGCTGATCAATGCGCCTACAGGGGAAAGCTGTAGGTGATCAGCGGGCAGGCGATGGTCAGCAGCACCATCGCGGTGATGAAGGCGACATCGGCGACCTGTTCGAGCCGGTGGTTGCGTACCTGGGTGCGCAGGGCGAAATAGGACACCAGCGTGGCGACCAGGAAGATCACCGCATCCAGCGACAGCAGGTCGTCGGCCAGCGTGGATTTGTGTTCGACGGCCACGGCAACCCGCAGCAGGCCGACGCCGGTCAGGCAGACGCCGACCATTGCCGCTGAAATTGGACAGATCAGTCTGCAGATCTTCTCGTCGAGCTGGCGGACGCGTGCGGGTTCTTGCATGGCGGATGCGCCAAAGGAAAGTCCGCCGGACTGTAGCGCGCAGCCGGTGCCGGCGTGCCTGCTGCTGGATGAATGTAGGGCAGTGCGGATCGGCGTGTTGCCAATCGGTCAGTTGGCCGGTCGTAGCCTGCCGTCCAGCAGCAGGTAGTGTTGGTCGACGATGCCGGGGGGCAGGACGTCATGGCTGATCAGGATCACGCTGCGACCGGCGCTGGCGTGGGCCAGGTCGGTCAGCAAGGCCTGGGCGGTGTCGACATCCAGGCCTTCGGTTGGCTCGTCCAGGATCAGGATTGGCACATCGCGCAGCAAGGCGCGGGCCAGGGCGATGCGACGGGCCTGGCCGGCGGAGAGCGTGCGTCCGTGTTCGCCGATCCATGCATCAAGTTGCGCGGGAAGATCGCGCACCAGATCGTCCAGCCGCACCTGTGCCAGCACCTGCCACAGCGCTGCATCGTCGGCATGGGCATCGCCCAGCAGCAGGTTGTCGCGGATGCTGCCGGCGAACACCGGTGCCTCCTGCGGCAACCAGGCGATCTGCCGGTGCCAATCGGCCTGCGCGAAGCGACGCACGTCGATGCCGTCATAGCGCAGTTGCCCGGCATCGGGGTCGCACAGGCGCAGCAGCAGCGCCAGCAGTGAGCTCTTGCCCGCACCGCTGTCGCCGCTGATTGCAATGCGCTGGCCTGGCGCGATGTGCAGGTTGACGCCATCGAGCACCTGCTGGCGCGTGCCATCCCAATGGAAGCCGACGTCCTGCAGTTCCAGCAGCGCATGTGTCGGGACATCGATGGGCGCGACCGGATCGGCTACGGCTGGCGGTGCGGACACGGTGGCGTCCAGTCGGCGTGATGCGCCACGCGCGGCCTGCAGCTCGCGCCAGGCCAGCGAAGCGCCCGCACACGCTTCCAGCGTGGCCACGGTCATGAAGAACAGGCCGGCGGCCGCAGGCGTGGTCAGTGTGTTGCTGGCAGCAGCTTCCAGCAGCAGGCCAAGCACGCTGGCCAGGGTGGCGGCGGTGACGACGCCGTGGGCGAGCGTGCCGATGGCCAGGCGTCGCTTGCGTTGACGTTCGCTGTCGGCGAGCTGTCGGCTGGCCGTCTCGATGCGCGCGAACCAGGTGTCGCCTGCGTGTAGCGCGGCCAGGTCGGTGGCGCCCTGCACGGCGTCCAGCACATCGGCGCGGAGCGTGGCGCGGGCTTGTTCGCGCGCTTGTTCCTGGGCAGGGGCACCGCGCGTGGTCAGCCACGGCAGCAGGCCGGCCAGCAGCACGCAGGCCATCAGCAGCGTCAATCCCACCGATGGCAACGCGAATGCGGCGACGGCACAGGCGATCAGGCTGAGCAGGGCCAGCGCGAACAATGGGCCGACCGCGCGCACCAGGCCGCCTTCGACCCGTTCGATGTCGCTCACCAACTGCGATAGCAGATCGCCCGTGCGCAGCTTGCCCAGGCCCAGCGGCGCCAAGGGCAACGCACGACGGAAGAAGTCCAGGCGCAGGTCGCGGCCGATGCGCAGGGTCACATCATGGCCGATCAGTTTTTCGCCATAGCGCGACAGGATGCGCACGAAGGTCAGCCCGCGGATGCCGGCCGAGGGGCCGAACAGGTTGAAGCCCAGCGCGCCCACGCCGGCCAGCGCTGCCGCGGTCAGGAAATGCCCGGCCAATCCCAGCAGCGCGGTGCCGGCCAGCAGGGTCACGGTGAGCAACAGCAGCGTCAGCGCGATGCCGCGGCGGTGCACGGTCAGCAATGCGTTCATGCCGCTCTCCGCAGCGGTCGCTGCTGACCATCGGGTAGCCACAGCACCTGGCCAATGCGCTGCATCACCGCTTCGCTGTGGGTAGCGATGACCAGCGTGCGGCCATGTGCGAAGTGCAGCAGTGCGTCGAGCAGGCGTGCTTCGGTGTCGGCATCCAGGAAGGCGGTCGGTTCGTCCAGCAGCAACAGCTGTGGGTCCTGCAGCAGCACGCGGGCCAACGCGACGCGCCGGGCCTGGCCGCCGGACAGGCCGAAGCCACCCTCGCCGATGCGCGTGTCCAGTCCCTGCGGCAGGGCGTGGGCAAAGGCCATGACCTGTGCAGCCTCGGCGGCGGCCTGCAGCTGCGCATCGCTGGCTTGTGGCGCGGCGATGCGCAGATTGTCGGCGATCGATCCGCAGAATAGATGTGGCCGCTGCGAGGCGTAACCGATGCGCAGGCCATGACTGTGCAGCAGTCGCCCGTCATCGGGTGCAAGCCAGCCGGCGAGGGCTTCCAGCAGGGTGCTCTTGCCGCAGCCACTGGGCCCGGCCAGCGCGAGTTGCTGGCCCGTCTGCAGGTCGAACGACAGGTCTTTCAGCACCGGCGTGACGGCGTTGGCGTGACGCAGGCGCAGTGCGCGCGCCTGCACACAGACGCCTTCGGGCAGTGCTGCCTGCACCGGAGTGGTTGTAGCGATGGCATCCTCCGCAGCTGCTTCACCCAGGGTGGCATCGATCTGGGCGATTGCCGCCAGTGCGTTGGCGCGGTCATGGTAATGCGCGGCCAGCCGACGCAGCGGTGCGTAGACTTCCGGCGCCAGCAGCAGGCAGAACAGGCCGGTCGCCAGGTCCAGCGGCGCGCCGCGCAGGCTGATCATGCCCAGGTAGCTCAGGCCCAGATACAGCGCCACCATCGCCACGCCCATCGAGGCGAAGAACTCAAGCACCGCCGATGACAGGAAAGCGATGCGCAACACCTTCAGGCTGCCTTCGCGCACGCCGTCGGCGGCCACGCGGATGCCTTCCAGCTCGCTCGCCGCGCGGCCGTACAGACGGATCAGGCCTAACCCGCGCAGGCGGTCGGCGAAGTGCGCGCCCATGCGGGTCAGCGCTGCCAGCTGGCGGTCGCTGGCGGCCTGCGCGCCCCAGCCGACCAGCGCCATGAAGATCGGGATCAAGGGCAGCGTCAGCAGCAGGATCGACCCGACGATGCGGTCCATCCAGAACACCGCCACCAGCAGGGCCAGCGGCACCCAGGTGATTTCCATCTGTGCCAGCAGGAAGCCGCCGACGTAGCCATCCAGCGCATCGACATGCGTGCCGGGTAGTTCGGCCAATGCGCCCGCGCGCTGGCGGCGC
This sequence comes from Pseudoxanthomonas sp., assembly GCF_027498035.1. Classification (NCBI taxonomy): domain Bacteria; kingdom Pseudomonadati; phylum Pseudomonadota; class Gammaproteobacteria; order Lysobacterales; family Lysobacteraceae; genus Pseudoxanthomonas; species Pseudoxanthomonas sp. The sequence continues at coordinate 2,106,815 of NZ_CP114978.1, read as the reverse complement.
AGCCACAGCGGGCCGCGGGCCTGCAGGCGCCGTACCACCGACAGGCGCAACTGGTGGCGCAGGCACTCCACCGCGGTATCGGCCAGCCGGCGCGCGGCCCAGTTCAGCAGGGCCCGCGCCGCTCCCACGGCCAACAGGCCGATGAGCAGTGGCAGCACCGCGACGACGGGCTGGTGGTCCACCAGAATCCGTTGTGCGGCCAGTGCGATCAGTCCGGCCTGCGCCGCCAGCCCGCAGCCGGCCAGCACGATGGCGGTGCCCGCCAGCCGCAGCCGGGCACGGACCGGAGCGGTCAGTGCCTGCAGTTGCTGGGCGATGGGCAGCGGCGGGACGGCGGGCATGGCTGGCTTGGCGGGAGCGGGGCGGTGGCAATGGAGTCCCGATTGTGCGCCCTGGCCGCCTGTCGGCACCTTGATCCAGATCAAGGCCCACTCCGGTTTTGCAGTGCATCCTTCGGCCAACTCCCACCGGGCCGCAGCCGCCATGCCGGACATGACCATCGTCGAACTCAGTCGCCTGCAGTTCGCACTCACCGCGCTCTATCACTTCCTGTTCGTCCCGCTGACGCTGGGACTGTCGTTCCTCATCGCCATCATGGAAAGCGTCTACGTGATGACCGGCCGCGACGTCTGGCGGCGCATGACCTTGTTCTGGGGCTCGCTGTTCGGCATCAACTTCGCCATGGGCGTGGCCACCGGCATCGTCATGGAGTTCCAGTTCGGCACCAACTGGTCCTACTACAGTCAGTACGTCGGCGACATCTTCGGCGCGCCGCTGGCGATCGAAGGGTTGATGGCGTTCTTCCTGGAGGCGACCTTCATCGGCCTGTTCTTCTTCGGCTGGAACAAGCTGTCCAAGGTCCAGCACCTGGTGGTGACCTGGCTGGTCGCGCTGGGCTCGAACTTCTCCGCGCTGTGGATCCTGATCGCCAACGGCTGGATGCAGTATCCGGTCGGTGCGAAATTCAATCCGGACACCATGCGCATGGAGGTCACTGACTTCGCCGCGGTGCTGTTCAACCCGGTGGCGCAGGCCAAGTTCGTGCATACGGTCAGCGCTGGCTACGTGTGCGGGGCGGTGTTCGTGATGGCGATCAGTGCGTACTACCTGCTGCGTGGACGCCACCTGGAATTTGCCAAGCGCTCGATGGCGGTGGCCGCCAGCTTCGGCCTGGCCGCATCGCTGAGCGTGGTGGTGCTGGGCGACGAGAGCGGTTATCGTGGCCGGTGAAAACCAGAAGATGAAGCTGGCCGCGATCGAAGCCATGTGGGAAACCGAACCCGCACCGGCCGGCTTCAATGCCTTCGCCATCCCTGACCAGGACACGCGTACCAACCACTACGCGGTGCATATCCCCTGGGTGATGGGGTTGATCGGCACGCGCTCGTTCAACTCCCAGATGCCCGGCATCCTGCCGCTGGTGGACCGGGCCAAGGAGCGCATCCGCAGCGGCCAGCTCGCGTTCGGCGCCTTGCAGGAACTGCGCGCCGACCGGACCAATGAAGCCGCGCGCCAGACCTTCGACGCGCACTGGAACGACCTGGGCTATGGCTTGTTGCTCAAGCGCTATCGCGACGACATTGGCAATGCCAGCGATGCGCAGATCGACCAGGCGGCGTTCGATACCGTGCCACGGGTGGCGCCGCTGTTCTGGTTGTTCCGCGCGATGGCCGGCCTGGGCTTCTACTTCATCGCCTTCTTCGCACTGGCGTTCTGGTTCTCCAGCCGCAACCAGTTGCATGAGAAGCGCTGGTTCCTGCGGCTTGCATTCTGGTCGCTGGCACTGCCATGGGTGGCGATCGAAGCGGGTTGGATCGTGGCCGAATACGGCCGCCAGCCGTGGATCATCGATGGCGTGCTGCCTACGTTCTTCGCCGCGTCGGGCCTGAAACTGCACCAGATCCTGATCAGCCTGGCGATGTTCGTGTCGCTCTACACCACGCTGGCCGTGGTCGACGTGTACCTGCTGCGCAAGACCATCCTCAAAGGTCCCACCGACGTCGCCGGTGGCCGCCAACCCGATACCACCGGCGCGCCGCTTGCCGCCGCCAACGCCTGAAGGATCTGCGATGGACACGATTCCCCTTGATTACGAAACCCTGCGCTTCATCTGGTGGCTGCTGCTGGGCATCCTGCTGATCGGCTTTGCGGTGATGGATGGCTTCGACCTGGGCGTGGCGACGCTACTGCCAGCCGTGGCCCGCACCGATCGCGAACGCCGGCTGGTGATCAACGTCGTCGGCCCGGTGTGGGAAGGCAACCAGGTCTGGCTGATCCTGGGCGGCGGCGCGATCTTCGCCGCGTTCCCGGCCCTGTATGCGGTCAGCTTCTCCGGCTTCTACCTGGCGATGTTCCTGATCCTGCTCGCGCTGATCCTGCGCCCGGTCGGCTTCAAGTTCCGCAGCAAGGTCGAACATGCCACCTGGCGCGCGGTCTGGGACTGGGTGCTGTTCGGCGCCGGCCTGGTTCCGGCGCTGGTATTTGGCGTGGCGATGGGCAACGTGCTGGTCGGTGCGCCGTTCCAGTTCGACGATGCGCTGCGGCCCGTCTATCACGGCGATCTGCTCGGCCTGCTGATGCCGTTCCCGCTGCTGTGCGGGCTGGTCAGCGTGGCGATGCTGGTCACCCATGGCGCAGGCATGCTGGTGATGAAGACCAGCGGCGAGATCGCCGCGCGGGCACGCCGCTTCGGCGCGATTGCCGGCGTCGCCACGGCGCTGCTGTTCGCTGCCGCGGGTGTCTGGCTGGCCTTCGGCATGACCGGTTATCAGGTGGTCGGTGCGCTGGACCATGCTGGCCCATCCGACCCGCTGGCCAAGCAGGTGGCGCTGTCGGCGGGCGCCTGGATGGCCAACTACAGCGCGATGCCGTGGACCTGGATCTTCCCGGTGCTGGGCGTGGCTGGTGCATTGCTGGCTGCGGTGCTGCTGCGGGCCGGGCGCGAACTGCCGGCGTTCCTGGCCTCGGGCATGGCCATTGCGGCGATCATCCTGACCGAAGGCGTAGCGGTATTTCCTTTCCTGTTGCCGTCCTCGCTGGACCCCAGGTCCAGCTTGACCGTGTGGGACGCCTCGTCCAGCCACATGACGCTGTTCATCATGCTGGTGGCCACCGCGGTCTTCCTGCCGATCATCATTGCCTACACCGCCTGGGTGTATCGCGTGCTGCGCGGCAAGGTCACCGACGACAGCCTGTCCAGCAATCCCAACGCGTACTGATCTTCCCCACCTCTAGGAGCAAACGACGATGTGGTATTTCGCCTGGATTCTCGGCGTGAGCATGGCCGCCTTCTTCGCCATCCTCAACGGCATGTGGTTCGAGATGCGCGACGACCTGCGCAAGGCACGACCGCCGGTTAAATGAATGCATGTTTGAGGCTTCGGCCGATGTCCAATGACGTCGGACCCATGCATGCGACAGGGGTGGGGCCTCGCTCCGCTCCGGTGCCGTGCTGGATGCCCATGGGATTCGGAAGCGCCTTGCATTCGGCATCCCGCATACGAAAAAGCCCGCTTGTCAGCGGGCTTTTTTCGGTACTGCGGTTTCGCGCGACGTGGTGGCTATGGGTGGACTCGAACCACCGACCCCAGCATTATGAGTGCTGTGCTCTAACCGGCTGAGCTACATAGCCGCGCGAGAACCGGCAATTCTGGGCATCGGAAGAACTTCTGTCAATCGCTCCCTTGCAGGTTGAGGCGCAGGCCCGGGCGTGGCACATTCGGACCCAGTAGATTTTCAGGAGTCCGCGTCGTGATCGATCCGGACGGTTATCGACCCAACGTTGGCATCGTGTTGATGCATCCCCAAGGGAAGGTCTTCTGGGCGCGCAGGGTGCGCCGGGATGGCTGGCAATTCCCGCAGGGCGGCATGAATACGGACGAGACACCGGTCGAGGCCATGTACCGCGAACTGCGCGAGGAAACCGGCCTGCTCCCCGAGCATGTCGAGGTCCTGGGCGCCACCCCTGGCTGGCTGCGTTACCGCCTGCCGCACCGTGCCGTGCGTCGCAACGAGCGTCATGTCTGCATCGGCCAAAAACAGGTCTGGTTCCTGCTGCGCATGGTCTGCGATGAACAGCACGTCCGCCTGGACCTGACCGAGACTCCCGAGTTCGACCATTGGCGGTGGGTGGATTTCTGGTACCCGATGGAGCACGTGGTGATGTTCAAGCGCGGCGTCTATGCCCGTGCACTGGACCACCTGGCACCGTTGGCGCGCGTGGTGGCGGGGTTGCAGGCCGTTCCGCAGGCGCGTCTGGAGCGTCGGCCGGGCGATCCGGCGCCGCGCAACCACCAGCGTCCGCGTAACCGTGCCGGCCGTCGGCGGGATGGTTCAGGGTTCGTTCCTTCTGGAAATTGACAACCATTCGCATTCGCGTTTGAATGCGGCCTAGGCCATTCCGGCCTGCCGCATATCAGCCCATCGCCGTGTACGTCTGCATCTGCAATGGAGTGACCGACCACCAGATCCGCGAAGCCGCCGCCAACGGCTGCAGGACGGTGTCCGAGTTGACCATGCGCACCGGTTGCGGCAGCACCTGCGGCAGCTGCCTGGACATGGCCGGCGACATGCTGGCCGAGCATCATGCCGTGGCGGGCTTCCCGCTGCCGATGCTGGGTAATGCGCTCGCCGCCTGATTCGCGGCCCGGCGTGCCTGCCAGGCGCAGGCCGAACTGATCACGATTCGCGTTCCGTCATGGCCCGCCCGCGGCCGTTATCCTGCTGCGCATTCCCCAAGCACAGGCCGTGACGATGAAAGGCGACGCCAAGGTCATCGAATTCCTCAACAAGGTCCTCTACAACGAGCTGACCGCGATCAACCAGTACTTCCTGCACGCCAAGATGCTGAAGAACTGGGGTCTGAAGGAACTCGCCGAACACGAGTACAAGGAATCCATCGACGAGATGAAGCATGCGGACAAGCTGGCCGACCGCATCCTGTTCCTCGAAGGGCTCCCGAATTTCCAGGCGCTGGGCAAGCTGCGGGTCGGTGAGAATCCGCGCGAGATGCTGGAGTGCGACCTGGCGCTGGAGATGGACGCGCTGCCGGTGCTGCGCGAGGGCGTGGCTTACTGCGAGACGGTCGGCGATTACGTCAGCCGCCAGTTGCTGGTGGACATCCTCGATTCGGAGGAAGAGCACGTGGACTGGCTGGAAACCCAGCTGGACCTGATTGGCCGGATCGGCGAACCGAACTACCTGTTGACCAAGCTCGACGACTGAGTCGAGCTGCCGGTGGCCTGCAGGCGCGCCAGGTAGCCCTGTAGCGCGACCCGGGCCCGGGCAGATTCCGCGATGACCAGCGCCACCGCCACCGCAGGGCGGTCCAGGCGCTGTTCGCGTGCGCCCAGTTCGATGCGTTTGGCCGCCGCTGACAACGCCATGGCGCCCATGTTGGCGCTGGAGGATTTGAGGGAGTGGGCGGCGGCGCGCATGGCATCCAGGTCCGGGATGCTCGAGGCCCTTTCCAGTTCGCTGATCAGGCGCGGCGCGTCTTCCAGGAAGGCATGGATGATGCGTGCCAGGTCGGGGCCGGTGACCTCGAACAGTTCGTCCAGGACGCCGGTGTCCAACGCGGTGATCGCGCCACCGGCGGCCGAAGCGGCCGGCGGCGGCATGGTTTCCTCAACGAAAGGGTGCGGTTCGGCGGCCAGCGGTTCCGGCATCCGCAAGGCCGGAGCCGTGGCCCAGCCGGGGGTCGACGCAAGTGCGACAGCGGCGGCCGGATCCGCATCCGTGGCCGGTAGCCACTGGCGCAGGCATCGTTCCAGCAGGCCGCGCGAGACCGGTTTGGACAGATAGTCGTCCATGCCGGCATCCAGGCAGCGTTGGCGGTCGCCGGCCATCGCGTTGGCGGTCATGGCCACGATCGGCATGCGTGCGTCACCACGCTCTGCCTCCTGATCGCGCCAGCGCCGGGTGGCGGTATAGCCATCCAGCAGTGGCATCTGGCAGTCCATCAGCACCAGTGGATAGCGGGTGCGGCCCATCTTCTCCAGTGCGACGACGCCGTTGCCGGCGTGATCGGCAGTGAAGCCCAGGGATTCGAGGATCTTCTCGGCCACGGCCAGGTTGACCGGGTTGTCCTCGACCAGCAGCAGGCGGCGTCCGTCGGATGTGGTCGGCCGTGGGACGCCCATGACATCACCCGTGCTGATCCGGGTCGAGGTGAAGTGCTGTTCGGGTTCGGGCAGCGGCAGCGGCTGCACCGATGGCGTGCCCGCTGCAGCACGGACGCTGCCGAGCAGCGCGCGCAGGTCCGATTCGTGTGCCAGCCGCGGCAGCACGGTGGCGCCGGCGCGCTGTTCTTCGGGCACCGGTTCGTCGCCATAAAGCCAGACCAGTTGGGTGCCGAATTCGATCGAGGCGCGCCCGGCCGCCCGGTGCAGGGCGCGCGCGCTGCTGCGCACGCCCGTCAGGTCGGCGACCACGGAGGTGAAGCCTGCGGTGAAGGTACGCAGGCGCTCCAGCGCTTCCTGGGTGTTGTCGACGCACTGTAGGGACATGCCCCATTGCGACATCAGGCTGGACAGGCGCGAGCGCAGCAGCGGGTCGGCCGTCACCAGCAGGATGCGCGCCTGGCCTGGCGCGGTCTCAGGGGCGGGCAGGTCGCCCAGTACCTTGAACAGCGGGATCTCGAACCAGAAGGCGGAACCGCGTCCGGCTTCGGACACCACCGCGATGCGGCCGCCCATCAGGTCGACGATGCGTTTGCAGATGGCCAGGCCCAGGCCGGTGCCGCCGAACAGGCGCGTGGTGGAGGCATCGGCCTGGCTGAAGGAATGGAACAGCCGTGCCTGGGTGTCGGCGTCGATACCGATGCCGGTGTCGCGGACTTCGAAGCGCAGCAGGTGCTGGGCGCCGGTTTCACCCAGCCGGCGCGCCACCAGGGTGACCGAGCCGCGCTCGGTGAATTTGATCGCATTGCCGATCAGGTTGGTCAGCACCTGGCGCAGGCGCAGCGGATCGCCACGGACCGACAGGCGCACCGTGGGATCCAGCTGCAGCTTCAGGTGCAGCCCGCGGGTGTCGGCCGGCCGCTGCATCAGCTGGATGACCTGCTCCAGCACCTCACGCAGGTTGAAGGCGGTGTTTTCCAGTTCGAGCTTGTTCGCCTCCAGCTTGGAGTAGTCCAGGATGTCGTCGACGATGCGCAGCAGCGCTTGCGAGGAACTGGTGGCGGTCAGCAGCAGCTGGTGTTGTTCCGGCGCCAGCGTCGAACGCGAGAGCAGGTCCAGCATCGGCACGATGCCGTTGAGTGGCGTACGGATTTCGTGGCTCATGGTCGCCAGGAATTCGCCCTTGGCCAGCACCGCTGATTCGGCGGCCTGTTTGGCCTGGGTCAGTTCGCCTTCCATGCGCCCCAGGCGCTCGACTTCGCGCTGGATCATCTGTCGCTCGGACTCGGCGATGGCGGCACGTGCGTCGGCGGCTTCGGCATGGCGGGCCACGCCGTGCAGCATCACCAGGGTCACCATGGTGGCCAGCAATGCGGCCACGCCCGACGAGAAGGCCACCAGCAGCCACGGGCCGGGGACCATCGACAGGTCCAGCCACAGTGCAACGAGCAGGACCGCGGCCGCCGCCGCTGCAAGCCATGACATCAATGCCGCACGTCCCGGTGCGGACACGGCTAGGACCTGCCGGCGCGATGGGGGCGGGCCACGCCAGGGCGCGTGTGGTACGGCGTCATCACTTGGTCCGTTGTCGACATGCGTTTACTCGTTCTTCCTTGCCCGGACGCGGTGCGGCCTGTGCCGGCCGACCCTAGAGAACCGCGTTATGGAAATCGAAGCCGAGGTCTTCGCCGACGCCCTGCACCAGGTTGCCCTGGATGAAATCGACGCCGCCCATCCACATGGCGGCTGCGGCCTGTGGATCTTCGATCTGCTGGCCGATCACCAGCAGGTTCTGGCGGTGGGCCAGGTCGATCGTGGTGCGCAGTTGGCCGCGCAGCGCGGCGTCCTTGTGCGCACCGGCGAATCGGCTGGACACGCGCAGATAGCTCAGCGGCAACAGCGACAGCAGGGCTTCGGCCTCGGCGCCCGGTTCGAACTGGCTCACGCAGAACTGCACGCCGGCTTGCATCGGGGGGCGGGTGAAATCGCGCAGCGCCATGGTGTGGATCAGCGCATCCGACAGGCGGATATCGACCACCACCGAGGACGGCTCGATGCCACGGCGTGAGATCTCGGCCAGCAGCCAGTCGGCTGCATCGCTGCGGGTCAGGGTCCGCAGCGACTGCGAGACGAACAACTTCAGCGTGCTGCCTTCGACCCGGCGGCGCGCGATCAGGTCCAGCGCACGGCCAAAGACCTGGCGATCCAGGGCGACGATGTCGCCGCTGAGTTCGGCGGCGGGCACGACCTGGGCTGCCTGCAGCAGGGTGCCGTCAGGCTGGCGCAGGCGCATCAGCACCTGGAACTGGGCCTGTTCGCCACCGGCCACCGAGACGATGGGCTGGAACAGCAGTTCCAGCGTGGTGTCGGCCAGCGATGTGCGGGCCTGTTCGCTGGCGGTCGGCGCCGGGACGTGCGCGGCCACATGGCCGGGCAGGCTGCGGGCCATGATGGTGGCCTGCTCGGCCGCTTCGATGGCGGCCGCGCGGTCAGCGAAACCAAGGTTGAGCCCGGTATAGCCGATGATCGCGCGCAACTGGATGGTTTCGGTGTCACGTACCGGCAGCGACACTTTCGCCAGCTGGTCGTGCAGCGATCGGGCGAAGCCCTCCAGCGCCTCGTGCGTCAGGCCGCGGGCCACGGCCAGGAAACTGTTGTCGTTCAACCGGGCCAACGGCTGCGGCGCGGCGAGAACCGACAGCTGGCGCGCAGCCTGGACCATCAGCTGTTCGTAGTTGGCGTAGCCGTAGCGCTCGCGCAGGCCTAGCGCGCCGGCGATCTCGATGAAGAACAGGCCGCCATCGGCGTGTTCTTCCAGGGCCGAGCCCAGCTGCTGCAGCACGTAGCTGCGGGTATGCAGGCCGGTGTCGCCGTTGAGGTCCTGGCTGGACTGGGTGGCTTCGGGCATGGCGCTGGCGATGACCTGTACCGGGCTGCGCTGGCGCATGCGCCGGATGCGGTTGGCTACCGCGGCGATCAGGTGACGTGGTCGGATCGGTTTGGTCAGAAAATCATCGGCGCCGCTGTCCAGCACTTCGTACTGGCGCTCCGGGTCCGGGTCGCCGGTCAGGAACACGATCGGCAGGTCCAGGTATTCGGGGCGATCGCGGATGGCCACGGTCAGTGCGATGCCATCGCGGCCGGGCATGTGCAGGTCCATCAGCAGCAGGTCGGGCACGAACCGCTGGATGCTGTTGATGACGTTTTCCGCGTCCATCTCCACTTCGGCGAGCATGCCGGCGCCATGCAGCACGCTCTGCGCGAACAGGGCCTGTGGGCGGTCGTCTTCGACGATCAGCACGCGATATGGCGATTCAAGCTGGTTCTGGTCGTTGCCACTTGCCTGGGTTGCCGGCGTTCCCTGGCTGCCGGGCGAAGCCAGGGCGTCCGCTGCTTCGTCCTCGTCGCCGTCGGCTGCCTGTAGCGCTGGCGCGTCGTTGGTCCAGCGCCGCCAGTAATGCGGCGGCGGGGTTTCCGCGCGTAGCACGGCGCGGGCGGGCGGGGTGGACGACGGTTGGGGCGACGGCGGTGCTGACATCGGGCTTCCCGGCTTGGCTGGATTCCATTATGCGACGGACTGCTCGTAATTCGATCTTCAGGAGCGCTGGACCGCGGTCCGGCCTGGATTGGGCCGCAGGCGCCGCCAGACCGCACGTGCGATCCACACCAGGACCAACGTCATGGTCAGGCTCAGCAGGACGACCACCAGCAGCGCCAGCCACGGATGGACCAGCGCCAGGGCCAGGCCACCGGTGACCAATGCGTCTTCGGTCAGCGAGGCGGTCCAGTTGCTGACCGGTTCGGGCGATGTATTGAGCAGCGCGCGTGCGCCGGACTTCAGGACATGGCTGGTCAGGGCCACGCCGGCACCCGCCGCGAGCGCGCCGGTCCCCAGGTGGCCGTCGGGCGAGAGCGTGGCGGCGGCCAGGAAGGCGCCGGCCGGAACGCGCGCCAGGGTCTGCAGCAGGTCCCAGATCGAATCCACGCCGGGGATCTTGTCGGCGAAGAACTCGGTCAGCGCCAGCGCCCCGGAGGTGCCCAGCACCCACCACGATTCGGTCGCCTGCAACGCTGGCGGCAGGTCCACCCAGCCCAGCAGGCCGGCCAGGCCGATGCCGAACACGGTCAGATAGACACGGATGCCGGCCATCCAGGCCAGCAGGATCCCAATCACGAACAGGTGTGCTTCGGTCACGGTGTCAGATCCCCTAGACTTGGGAGCGACGGGAAGGGGAAGCAGGGGCCCCGTCAACGAGTCGCCAGTATAGGCCCGGTCCGGGCGTCGACCATGCAGGTGCCGCCGCGCGCGGCAATGGTTTGCTGTGCGCCGTCCTTTTCAATTTTCGCCCGACGTTGCCACCATCCGATGAATTCCACCAGTTCGCAGTACCGCATTGTCCGGGGTCGCCCCGCGCGTCGTCCGTGGCGAGGCATCGCCTGGGTTGCCGGCGTGGTGCTGTTGGCGGTCAGCAGCGCCTGGCTGCTGGCCGGCACCGGCGGCACGCTGACGGCGCACCGGCAGGTGCAGGCCGCCAACGCAGCCCGCGCCAGGCTGCAGGCGCAAGTGGACCAACTGCAGCGGCGGCTGGCAGTGCTGGAGCAGTCCGACCGCATCAGCCGCGCGGCCAACCTGGACCTGCAGGAGACCCTGGCCCAGCGCGAAATCCAGATCGCCGACCTGCGCAGCGACGCGGCGTTCTACGCGCGCCTGGTCGGCCCGACCGCCAAGCGCACCGACCTGGCCGTGTTCTCGTCCAGGTTCACCGCGCGCGATCCGGCGTCCTTCGATTACCGCATCGTGCTGACCCAGACCCTGGATCGTGACGCGATCAGCAGTGGGCAGATGCAGTTCTCGCTGGAAGGGACGCGCGCCGGACGTCGCGAGGTGCTCGACTGGGCGCAGCTGCATGAGGGGCATGGTGCCGCACCACAGGCGTTTTCGTTCCGCTATTTCCAGGAGCTCAATGGCCGCGTGTCGCTGCCGTCGGGCTTCACCCCGCAGCGGGTGCGTGTGTCACTGCAGGCGCCTGACCGCGCGCCGGTGCAGCGCGAGTTCGACTGGTCCACGGCCAGCGGCTGACACCGTCCCATCTCCCCCTTCACCTCCCGGAGTCAGCATGTTGAAAAAGAAGAGCAGCTTTCATGACGGCCAGTCCGTCGACACCCTGATCGGCGCCGACGTGGTGCTGCGCGGCGACCTGCAGTTCAGCGGCGGCCTGGTGGTGGAAGGGCACATCCATGGCCGCGTGTTCGCCGCACCCGGCCAGCAGGCCATGCTGACCCTGTGCGAAAACGGCTTCATCGAGGGCGTGGTGGACGTGCCGGTGGTCACCATCAATGGCCGCGTCGACGGCGATGTCCATGCGACCGAGCGCGTCGAGCTGGCGCCCAAGGCCAGGGTCAGCGGCAACGTGCATTACCAGGTGGTCGAAATGCGCGCCGGCGCGGTGCTGATCGGCAACCTGGTGCACCTGTCGTCCGCCGAGCAGTCGGAGGCCGATGCCGGTGGCGTGGCCGAAGCGCAGGTGTTCCCGCTCGCCGCCAACGGCTGAGCGGGCGACAACCGCGGCTGAAGCGGGTCAGCGGCATTCAGAACGGCCTCAAGCGCCGGTGGCTATGCTGCGCCGATGTCCCGGTCTGAACCCGAAGCGCCGTCGCCCGCTGCCGCGCCGCACCTGCTGCCGGTCAGCAAAGGTGCGCGCCTGGCGGTCTATGGCCTGATCGCGCTGCTGCTGGTGGCGCTGGGGTTCGGCGTGTGGGGTGCGTGGAAAGTGTTTTCGCCCGCCGCCAGTGCCTTGCCGACGGCTGCCCAGTGGCGTCAGGTGCAGGCGCGCAACCAGCAGCTGGAACAGCGCGTGGCCACGTTGTCGCGTTCGGACCAGATCAGTCGCGGTGCCAACCGCGACCTGCAGGACACGCTGGGCGAGCGTGATGAACAGATCGCCGGCCTGCGCGCGGACGTGGCGTTCTACGAGCGCTTCGTCGGCGCCACCGGCCAGCGCCGTGGCTTGGCGATGCACGAACTGAAACTGCAGCAGCAGACCGACCAGGCCTGGCATTTCACCGCCACCCTCACCCAGAACCTCAACCGCGGCGCGGTCAATCGTGGCCGCCTGCAGCTGAGCGTGGAGGGCACCCGCGACGGCAAGCTGGAAATGCTGGACTGGCCGCACCTGCGGCAACAGCCCACGGCCGACGGCATGGCGTTCTCGTTCAAGTATTTCCAGCAGCTGGAAGGTGAGATCGTGCTGCCGCCGCAGTTCAAGCCGCTGCGCGTGACTGTCCGGTTGCAGCCTGATGACGGCAGCCGCGTCGACCAATCCTTCACCTGGGCCGACGCCACCCGCGCGCAAACCCCCGACGCGGCACCCAATGCTGATGGCGCGGGTTGAACTGGCCGGTCACTGGCCCCATCCTGCACGCATGAGCACGTTTGTTTCCCTGCCTACCGCCGCACCGGCGCCGGACTACCAGTCGCTGGACCGGCCGCTCAACTTCACCCATGCCGCGGCTTCCAAGGTGCGCGCACTGATCGCCGAGGAAGGCAATGCCGACCTGGCGTTGCGGGTGTATATCGAGGGCGGCGGCTGTTCGGGCTTCCAGTACGGTTTCGAGTTCGACGAGAACCGCGCCGAAGACGACCTGGCCGTGCGCACCGACGACGTCACCCTGCTGGTGGATCCCTTGAGCCTGCAGTACCTGATGGGCGCTGAGGTGGACTACACCGAAAGCCTGCACGGCGCGCAGTTCGTGATCCGTAATCCCAATGCCAAGACCACCTGCGGTTGCGGCAGCAGTTTCAGCATGTGATGCCAGCCGTCGCGACCGGAGCCCCAGTGCCATACCAAACCGAAACCGGACCGCTGTCCGGTTTTTCGTTCGTGGCGCAGCCACTGGACCGCGCCGATGCCTTGCGCGACGACGCCAAGGCGCTGGCTGCGCTGTGGCCGCAGGCGCGGGTACTGGTGATCGATGCCGAAGGCCTGTGCTTCGCCGACGCGGATGGCGAACTGCTGGCGCCCACCGGTGAGGAGATCGGTGGTGGCCCGGGGCGGGCCATCTTCCTGGGGATGCGTGGCGAGGTGGCGTGGTTTGCCATCGCGTCCGAGCTGATCGCGCTGGACGTGTCCGGTCGGATGGAGCTGCGCCAGGCCGCCAGCGAATGGGCGCATGCCGATTCCACAGCCTTCGCCCAGGCGCGCGCGCTGCTGCACTGGCAGCGCAAGACGCGCCACTGCAGCGTCTGCGGTGGCAAGGTCGAATACCGCCGCGCCGGTTACACCGCGCGCTGCACCCAGTGCCACACCGAGCATTACCCGCGGGTCGATCCGGCGGTGATCATGGCGGTCAGCGACGGCCAGCGCCTGTTGCTGGGGCGGCAGGCCTCGTGGCCGGCGCATCGCTATTCGGTGGTGGCCGGGTTCGTCGAACCGGGCGAATCCCTGGAGCAGACCGTGGCCCGCGAAGTCATGGAGGAAACCCGCATCCGCGTGCGCGCGGCGCGTTACCTGGGGTCGCAGCCATGGCCGTTCCCCGGTGCGTTGATGCTGGGTTTCGAGGCCGATGCCGAACCTGATCCGCCCACGGTCAATGGCGAGCTGGAGGACGCGCGCTGGTTCACCGTCGAGCAGATCGGCGCGGCCATCCGTGGCGAGGGGGAGCTGCTGCTGTCGCCGAGGATTTCGATTTCACGTTCGCTCATCGAACACTGGTACCGGAAGATGACCGCATGACGCGCGCCTGCGTCATCGCGATCCCGGACCCGTCCTGAGACTGGCGCGGCAGAGGATGCGGACATGTCGATCACCCTGGTAGCGGTCGTTGTCGCCATCGTGCTGGGCCAGCTGGCACCGCAGGCCGTGGTTGCGTGGCGCCGGCACGACCTGATCGCGCGCTGGCAGCTGTGGCTGCACCAGCGGCTGCGCGACAGCACGTTGTGGACTGGCGAGGCCGGTGCAGCGATGACGATCGTGCCGTGGTTGATCGTGGTGGGCCTGCTGCAATGGTGGTTGCACGCGCCGTTGCTGGGCTTGCCGGGACTGCTGTTCGGCGCGGCCGTGCTGGTCTGGGCCTGGGGCCCGCGTGACCTGGACGCCGACGTTGCGCGCGGTGCTGGACGCCGAAGATGCGGCCAGCCAGCGCTTGGCCATATCGCAGCTGTGGCCCGATGCCGGGATGCCGCGCGGCGATGGCCCGATGCTGGTCGAAGCGGTGTTCCGCAGCGCGCTGACGCGCTGGTTCTCGGTGATGTTCTGGTTCCTGGTGCTGGGCCCGGTGGGCGCGGTGCTGTACCGGCTGTGTGCGCTGTCGGCCAGTGGCGTGACCGCGGCGCAGCTGCCGCAGGGCCATCGCCAGGGAGCGCAGCGTCTGCTGGTATTGATGGACTGGCCAGTGGCGCAGCTGGTGACGCTGTCGATGGCGTTGATGAGCAATTTCGATGCCGTCTTCAGCGCCTGGCGCGCTGGTGGCGGCAATCGCTGGCAGCTGGACACGGGCTTCCTCGGCGTGGCCGCACGGGCCAGCGTCAATGCCGAGCTGGCCGAAGAAGCGCAGGACTACATCGCCGATGGCGTGCCGCCGCCGCAGCTGCTGGACATGCCGGAACTGCGCGACGCGATGAGCCTGGTCTGGCGCATCCTGCTGCTGTGGATGGCGCTGCTGGCCCTGTTCGTCATCGCGGGGTGGGTGAGCTAAGCGCGAGGCATTGCCTCGCGCTTAGCGAACGCCCGGCCATGGATGGCCCGGCCGGACGATCCGAGGTCAGTGTCGTTGCGCCAGGAAGGCGGCTGATCGGGCATCGAAGTCAGCAACGTAGCTCGGGTAAGGCCGCAGGCCGCACCCGGGAGCCTTTCTGCAATTGCGGCGATGGGATGCTCCCCCGGGACGGCCTGCGGCCTTACCCGGGCTACGGTGAGCCTGGCGGCGCGAGCAGGGTGAACGGAAACCACGGCAGGTTGCGCAGCAACCAGTAGGCCGGGATCACGGCCAGCCACACGCGCGGATCCATCAGCCAACGCATCACCGGCTGCAGCACGCGCGGCTGCCATCCCCACGACCAGAACAACATCGCCGGCAGCGCGGGCAGCATCAACATGCCCAGCGGATTCATGTGCAGGGCGGTCAGCACATCCCCATGGACCAGCGCATGCAACGCGCGGGTCATGCCGCAGCCCGGACACCAGTAGCCGGTGACCGAATGGAACACGCACTTGGGCAGCAGGTTGTTCGGCAGGTTCGGGTCGACGTGTCGCAGGACCCATGCACCGGCGGCCACCATCGGGATGGTGGCCGCCAGCAACGCGACGCGCGGGCGCGTCAACGCGATCACTGGCCGGACTGCGCCTTGATCTGTTCGATCACCGACTGGTATTCGGCCACGCCGCCGCCCAGGGTGAGGTTGTAGATGACCATCAGTACGCCGATCGCGGCCAGTACCGTGGTCACGATGCACCAGATCTTTGCGGTGTTGGACGCGCGCTGTGCACCGGCGAAATCACCGGCGGCCAGCAGGCCGTTGACCTTGGCGGCGAACACGATGGCCACGATGCCGGTGATCAGGCCCGGGATGCCGCAACACAGGCACAGGCTGAAGACCGTGGCGATGATCGCCCACACCAGATGGTTGGCAACCGGGCCGGATGCGGCTGCCATTGGCGGCGGCGTGTACGGCGGTGGCTGCTGCGGAGGTGGCGTGTAGGCAGGTGGATCGGACGGCGGTATCGGCGGGCCGGGTGGCGGTGGAATGCTGCTCATTGTTGCTGTCTCCCCATGGTTGGTGGAACGAGTCTAGTGCAGTGCCGGCGCGACGCACACCTTGGCAACCACGCTCACGCGTCGTCGCCGCGCAGGGAACGCACCCTGGCTTCCAGCGCCTCGGCGCTGCTGTCGGCCGGCATCGGTGCATCTGCGACGACTTCGACCTGCGCGCGGAAACGGCGCGGCACGCGCATGCGGCGCAGGCGCGAATCGCGCGTGGACCACATGCTGGTCCACATGCCTTTCAGGGCCATCGGCACCACCGGCACCGGGCGGGTTTCCAGGATTTTCTCCACGCCGGACTTGAATGCGCTGATCTCGCCGTCGCGGGTCAATGCGCCTTCGGGGAAGATGCCGACCAGCTCGCCGGCGGCCAGGGCCTCATCGATCTTTTCGAAGGCTTCGCGCATCAGCTGTGGGTTCTCGCGTGCGCCGGCGATCGGGATCGCCTTGGCGTTGCGGAAGATCCAGCGCATCACCGGGATGTTGAAGATCTTGTAGTACATGACGAAGCGCACCGGTCGCGGGATCGCCGCCGACAGGATCAATGCGTCCATGTAGCTGACGTGGTTGCACACGATCAGCGCCGGGCCTTCATCCGGGATGTTGGCCTCGATGCCTTTCAGGCGCAGCCGGTAGAGCCCGCGCACCATCACCCAGCTGAGGAAGCGCATCAGGAATTCGGGCACGATGCTGAAGATCCAGATCGCCACGATGGCATTGGCGATGGTCAGCGCCAGGAACACCTGCGGGATCGTCCAGCCCAGGAAACGCTGCACCGCGATGCCCAGCATCGCAGCGACGACGATGAACAAGGAATTCTGGATGTTGACCGCGGCGATCACGCGCGAGAGTTCACTGCGCGGCGTGCGACTCTGGATCAGCGCGAACAACGGCACCACGAAGAACCCGGTGAACAGGCCGATGCCGACCAGGTCGATGCAGATCCGCCAGCTGCCGTGTGCCTGCAGGAACTGCATCACCGTCAGCCCGGTCTGCGCGGCAGCGCCGGGCCGGGCGAAGTACAGGTCCAGCAGGAACGCGCTGATGCCGAACGCGCCCAGCGGTACCAGGCCGATTTCTACCGTGCGCCCGGAGAGTTTTTCGCACAGCAGCGAGCCGGTACCGGTACCGATGGAAAACAAGGCCAGCGCGAAGATGTACACCGAGGGCTGGCCGCCCAGGTTCACTTCGGCATAAGTCGGCAGCTGCGCGGTCAGCACGGTGCCGATGAACCAGAACCAGGACACGCCCAGGATCGCGTTGCGCACCGCCAGCTGCTTGCGCGACAGGCGGATGATGGCCACCGCTTCGGGGGCTGGATTCCAGTTGACCTTCAGTTCCGGCGCACCGGCATCAACCTTGGGCACCAGGCGCGCGATCGTGTTGCCGGTCACGGCCAGCGCGATCACCGCGGTAGCCGCCGTGATCGGCCCGTGCGTGCCGGCGATCTGGAAGATCAGTCCGCCAAAGATCATGCCGACCAGGATCGAGATGGACGTACCCATCTCCACCAGGCCGTTGCCGCCGGTGAGTTCCTCCGGCTTGAGCACCGAGGGCAGGATCGAATACTTGACCGGGCCGAACAGCGTCGATTGCGTACCGGTGCCGAACAGCGCGATCAGCAGGATCGTCATGTTCTGGGTCATGAAGCCAACCGCGGCCAGGGTCATGATCGCGATCTCCATGGTCGTGGTGATCACGATCAGGCGCTGCTTCTCCATCTTTTCGGCGATCTGGCCGGCGATGGAGGAAAACAGGAAGTACGGCAGGATGAACAGCGCCGGTGCCAGGTTGGTGTAGAGCGTGCGCTCGGCCTGGGTGATGCCCATGAAGAACAGCAGGCCGATGATCGCCTGGCGGTAGACGTTGTCATTGAGGGCGCCGAAGCACTGGACGGCGAAGAAGGGCAGGAAGCGGCGCTGCTTCAGCAGCGAAAACTGGCTATGGCTGGACATGCGCGTTCCTTCGAATCAGCGCGCAGCCTAAGCAAAACCGCGCCGTTGCGGAAGCGGCGACTAACTGGGGCGTCGCGCCAGCACGCTTTGGCCCGCATCGGCGGGTAGCCGCACGACATCGACGATGGCCAGCAGCGCCAGGCCGGCCATCATCCAGAACGCGAGGTGGAAGTCGTCGGCCTGCGCCGTGGCTGCACCCGTCCCGCGGATCAGCTGGGCCACGGCCAGGGCCAGCGCGCCCATGGCAATGCCCATGCCGGCATTCATCTGCTGCACGACCGACAGCAGCGTATTGGCATCGCGCAGCTGCGCGGGCGGCATGTCGGAAAAGCCGATCGTGTTGAGTGCGGTGAACTGCATCGAACGGCTCATGCCGGTGACGAACAGCAACGCGATCACCACCGCGCGCGGCGTGTCCGCACCCAGCAGGCCGCAGGCGGCAAAACCGGCGGCGACCACCAGGCCGTTGACCGTCAGCACGCTGCGGAAGCCGAAGCGCTGCATGATCCAGGTCGTGCCCGGCTTCATCGCCAGGTTGCCGGCGAACAGCCACAGCAGCAGCGTGCCTGATTCGACGGCGCTGTAGCCAAAGCCCACCTGGAACATCAGCGGCAGCAGGAACGGTGCGGAGAAGATCGCGGTGCGGAACAGCGATCCGCCGACCGTGGTCGCGCGGAATGTCGCGATCCGCAGCGGCGCCAGGTTGAACAGCGGATGCGGCGTGCGACGCAGATGCGCTGCACACAGGAGCAGCAACACGAAGCCGCTGGACAGCGCGCCAATCCACCATGCCGCCGACAGGTCGGGGCGGCTGGCAAGCTCAATCCCGGCCATGAACAGTGCAAAGCCCAGCCCGCTCAAGACGAAGCCCCGCGTGTCGAACGGGCGCCGCGGTGCATCGCTGTCGTGGACCAGCTTCAGCGCCGCGACCAGTGCGACCAGGCCAAGCGGCAGGTTGAGCAGGAAGATCCAGTGCCAGCTCCAGTGGGTGCTGATCCAGCCGCCCAGCGGTGGCCCCAGGACCGGCGCCACCAGGGCCGGCCAGGTGAGGATGGCGATGGCGCGGACGATGCCGTCCTTGGGCGTGTCACGCAGCACCACGAGCCGGCCCACCGGGACCATCATCGCGCCGCCGATGCCCTGCAGCACGCGCGCGGCGGTGAAGCCCCACAGCGTGCCGCTCATCGCGCACAGCAGCGAAGCGATGGTGAACAGCCCGATCGCGCTGGCGAAGATGCGCCGTTCGCCGAAGCGCTCGGCGGCCCAGCCGCTGATCGGGATGAAGACCGTCAGCGCCAGCAGATAGGCCGAGACACCAATCGACAGATGTGCCGGAGCCACGCCGAAATCGCGCGCCATCGCCGGCAGCGAGGTGGTGATGACAGTGGCGTCCAGGTTCTCCATGAAGAACGTGCCAGCCACCAGCAAGGTCAGCGCGAGCCTGGCGTCCAAGCGAGGCAAGGTCATGGCGTCGGCTCGGAGCCTGGCCGGCGTTGCTGGCCAGGATGCCGTGACGGAGGCGAGCGGCGGGCATCAAAACGCGCCAGGCGTGCCCCGGCCTCTCCTGTTGCGATGTGCGGCAGGCGTGCCGGGGTCACAGCATCGGGTTGCCGCTGGCGGTCTTTTCCGGGATGGCCTGGGTCACGTCCCAATGCTCCACGATCTTGCCCTTGTCCAGCTTGAAGATGTCCACGATGGCATCGCCGCGGTCGCCCGGGTCACGCACGGCGTGCACGTGCAGGATCACGTAATCGCCATCACCGAACGAACGCTCGATGGTGCTCTTCGATTGCGGGTGCTTGTCGCGCAGGTAGGCCACGAACTGGCGGAAGCCTTCCGGGCCATCGGCCGCGTTGGGGTTGTGCTGGGTGTAATGGCTGCCCAGGAACTTGATGGCCGCGTCTGCGTTCTTGTCGTTGAGGCCGGCCTGGTAGAACGCCAGCACCGTCTTGATGTTGGCTTGTTCCTGCGGCGTCTCGGCCAGCGCGGCGCCGCTGCCGGCGACGATCAGGGCGGCAACCGCCAGGGTTTTGCCAATGCAGTGCTTCATGGAGGTTTTCCCAATCGGGATGTTGCGACCCGCCCGAGCATACGCGCGTGGTTGCGGTGGAAAGGGACGCCAGGCAAGACAGACCGTTACGCCGTGGCGGCGTCTGCGTGCCGGGGCGCGTCGTCGCCGGGCGATGTCGAGGGTTCGGCCAGCGCGATGGCATTGGTGGCTGCGCGCAGCTGCGGCAGCATGTAGGTCACCAGTGCTAGCTGGGTGCGGACCAGCCGCAGCTTGCCGTTGATGTCCTCGGGCATCTGCTCCAGGGTCTTGCCCATGGCCTCGTCATCGGCCGCGCCGTCCTCGCTGACCTGGTCGCGTTGCAGCAAGGCGGCGTGGATGCCGGTCAGCGCCTGGTCCAGATGGTCGCGTGCCTGCTCCAGCAGGGCATCGTCCTGGTGTTGCGGCAAGGTGGCACGGTGCGCGCCCAGTGCCGATAGATAGCTCAGCAAGGTGTTGGAGAGCGCCAGGAAGCGGAACCCCGCATCCAGGTTGCGGCGCATGTAGCGCGGGTCGCGCAGCATGCCCGACAGCGAGGCCGACAGCGCTGCATCGGCGTTGTGCATGTCGCGGCGTGCGATGCGGTAACTCAGGTCGTCGCCGCCCTTGCCGAGGTAGTGGTTCATCACCTCGTCCAGATAGCGCCTGCAGGCATCGACGATGCTGGCGATGATCAGGTGGATGCGGTTGGTCTGCCAGTCCGGCAGGATCAGGAATGCGGCCGCGGCGGCGATGACGCAACCGACGACCGTGTCGATCAGGCGCGGCCACAGCAGCAGGAAGCCATCGCCGATCAGGTTGAAGCACAGCAGCGCCATCACCGTGATGGCCGCGGTGGCCATGACATAGCGATCGGTGCGGGTGATGAAGAACACCAGCGCCCCCAGCAGGGCCAGCAGCAGCTGCAGTTCACGCACGGGGAACAGCTGCATGAAGGCCCAGGTGAAGCCCAGGCCGATCAGGGTGCCGGCAATGCGCTGGACCAGCCGCAGGCGCGTGGCGCCGTAGTTGGGGCGACACACGAACGCGGTGGTCAGCAGGATCCAGTAGCCGCTGTGGGCGTGCAGCAACTTCATGACGCCGTAACTGGCGGCCAGCGCGATGGCCATGCGCAAGCCGTGCCGGAACAGCAGCGACTTGGGCGTGAGCTGCTGGCGCACGCGCTGGGCCATTTCCTTCAACGTATGCGGGTTGGAATCGCGTAGGCGGGTGTCGATCCCGTCCAGGGTGCTGTCCGAGCGTGCCGCTTCGGAGAGCTGGCGCTCGATGTTCTGCAGGTTGTTGCCCAACAGGTCCAGCGAGCCCAGCAGGCGTAGCTGCTCGGGCGTGCTGTGCCCGCGCAGGAAATCCAGCGACTGGTCCAGGTCGGTCATGGCCTGATGGGTGGCTTCGCCATAGACGAACGGCTGGCGCAGGCGCAGGGCCTCGCCCAGCCGGCGGCAGGCCACGCCCTGCAGCGCGAGCAGCCGCTGGCAGCGATACAGCACATCGCTGTGGAAGAACGCATTGGTCAGTGCGTCGTAGGGATAGTGCGACGAGCTGGCACGCTCGTGGAAATCCTGCGCCATGTAGTACAGGCGGAAGTACAGTCCCGATTGCACCCCCGGCCGGCCGGAGCGGCCGAAGCGGCTCAGGATCGCGGTCTTGGCCGCATTGAGCGCGGCCACCACCTTGGCGTTCTGTTCGGCCAGGGCCAGCCGCTGGCGCTGCCGGTCGTTCTCGCGCACGGGTTCGAACAGGCTGGCCTTCAGGCGCAGGAACTGGCCGACTTCGAACAACAGCCGCGCCAGGCGCTCGCGCACCGGCCGATTGGCAAACAGGGCCGCCCACGCGATCGACAGCACGCCATACCAGGTCGCGCCGGCCATCAACAGGCCCACGCCGCGCCATGCACCCTGCCCGGTGGCATGGCCGCCGCTGGCGTCGAGCCCGATCATGCAATAGATGGAAATGGCGACCGTGGCCTGGGTGATGGAGGCATACCGTTCGCCCAGTGCGCCGAGCAGCGTCAGCGCGAAGGTGGCCACCGCCAGTGCGGTGACGAACGGCCATGGATAGGAGAACAGCACCACCACTGCGCCAGCGCCGAGGCCGAAGCACAGCAGCGAGAGCAGGACCGACTTGCTGCGGCCCCACCAGTTGTCATCGGTTTCGGCCAGTGCGCTGGCGATGATCCCCAGGAACAGCGTCGGGATGGCATGCAGCGCATCGTGGTACCAGCACAGGCCCATGACCGTCGCCAGGGCGATGAGGACGCGCAGGCCATAGCTGGCCTTTTCATGGGCCCAGAGCTGGTTGAGGCGACTTTCAAGCGTGGGCATGTGCAAGTGCGGGGCAGGGGACGGCGTCATTATTGCCGTCCTGCCTCTGGCCTGGGGTGAAACATGCGTGCTTTGCCCGCGACGATCAGAAATCCAGTTTGGCGTTCAATGCCAATGTACGCGGCGCACCGGGCTGGATCAGGTAGCTGCCGCCTTGCCAGTAATCCTTGTCCAGCAGGTTCTGGACCTCCGCACGCAGGGTCAGCGGATGTTCGCGCCATTGCGTGCGATAGCCGGCGCCGAGGTTGAGCAGCGTGTAGCCTGGGGTCCGGATCGGCTTGCCGGGCACCAGATACATCGGCCCGGTGTAACGCGCATCCAGATGCATGTTCAGCGCGGGCAGCGAACTGAAGGTGTGCTCCAGTTGCACGCTGCCGATGCGGCGGGCCACCCCGCCTGGACGTTTGTCGGTCAGCGCGGTGGAGCTGCGTTGGTAATCGGCGTCGAGCAACAGCAGGCTGGCGCCCAGGCTCCAGTCCTGCGCCGTTCGCACCCGCCCCTGCAGTTCCAGGCCCTGGTAGCGGATCTGCCCATCCTGCACGTAATAGTTGGACGCGTTGACATAGGTGGCGCCGCGCAGGATCCGGAACAGCGCCGCGTTGGCCGACCAGATGCCATGTTCGGCCTTGAAGCCGAGCTCGGTCTGCTTGCTGACCATGGGCGGCAGTATTTCGCCAGCATTGGCGTAGGAGGAGCCAACCGTGCTGCCAGCCTCCAGCGACTCGACGTAGCTGGCGTAGTAGGTGGTGTGGGCATCGGGTTGGTAGAGCAGGGCCACGGTCGGGGTATTGGGCGACTTCTCATACACCGAGGTGCGCGCGCCGGTCGTGGTGTAGCCCAGTTGCCGGTAGTCGGTGTGGCGCATGCCTGCCAGGAGCGACCAGTGCTTGCCCAGTGCGACGGTATCGCTGACGAACAGCGCGTGCTGACGATAGCTGGCCGAATGGTAGGTGGTGTCCGATTCGTTGGGATGCCAGTCCAGCGCGACGAAATCGTACAGATTGCCGGTGCCGCTCGGGCCATACTGGCCATTGCGGCTGACGTACATCTGCTGGACCTGTTCGGTCGCGCCAGCCACGACCTGATGATCCAGCGGGCCGGTATTGAAGCGGCCTTGGACCTGAGCCTGCGCGACCGAGAAGGTCGGGGTGTTATGGCCGACGAAGGTGTTGTTGACGTAGTCGCCGGCGGCGTTGGTGAGGTACAGGTATTCCTGGTCGAAACGCTGGTCGGTGCGCAGCGCGCTGTAGCTCAGCTCGGCCGTCCAGTCGGGTGCGAATTGCCAGTGCAAGGTGGTGGCGCCGTAGCTGGAGCGGGTGTCACCGAAGGCTGCATCGCTGGCCAGGTTGCGGCTGCCATCGATGCTGCCAAGGAAGCGGCTGCTGGTGTAGTTGTTCATCGCCACATACGGCATCGGGTTGTCGACCTTGCGGCGCTGGTACAGCAGGTCGGTGGTCCAGCTGAGGGTGTCGCTGAGGCGCAGCTCGAACGCCGCGCCCAGCGCCTGTCGGCTCAGGCGTGAGCCGTTGTAGGTATTGCCGTATTCGTTGCTGACATTGATCCGATAGCCGAAGCGCCCCTCGCTGCCAGCGCGGCCGCCAACGTCGACGTGCTCGCTGAACAACGCATCGGAGCGGTAGCCCACGTCGACGCTGAGCAGCGGCGTGTCGGTGGGTTTCTTGGTGACGTAATTGACGATGCCGCCCGGCGCACCGAAGCCGTACATGAAGCCGGTTGCGCCCTTCAGTAGTTGTACCTGCTCGAACATCTCCGTCGGCAGCTCCACGCCGAAGGAATAGAAGGGCATGCCGTTGATCTTGTAGCTGTTGCTGTAGTCCAGTGCCAGCCCGCGCACGTACAGCAGCGAGGACCACATGCCATAGGTGTTGCCGCCTGGGGTGACCGAGGCATCGGCGGCAAATACCTTGCCCAGCGCGTTGACCTGCCGCGTCTGCAACTGTTCGCTGTCCACGGTGGTGATGGCGAACGGGGTGTCGATCACGGCGCGGTCGCCCAGTGCGCTGCTGGACTGCGTGACCTGCTGGGCCTTGACCTGGACGGTGTCCAGCTCCTTGGCGCGCGGCTGGACGGGGTCTTCGTCGGCCCATGCCACATGGCAGGCAAGCAGGGCGGCGGCCAGAAAGCTCAATCGGGGCAGGGAATGAGGATGGTGGAGGCGCATGCTCGGCTCGGGGGGAGAGGAAGGACGCGCGCGGTATCGGCGACAAAGGCCGCGGTACTGCCACGCGCATAGGGATGGCTCAGAAGTCGAACGTGGCGTTGACCGAGAAGGTGCGTGGCGCGCCGATGCCCACCGCCGACCAGTACCGCTTGTCGGTCAGGTTGTTGACCTCGCCCCGCAGGGTCAGCCCGTGCACGCCCCATGCGGTGCGATAGCCCACGCCGGCATTGGCCAGCACGTAGGCCGGCAACTTCAAGGTGTTGGCCGCATCGTTGTAATAACTGCCATAGCGGCGCACGCCGGCATGCAGTTCCAGGGCCGGCAAGGCGGTTGGCGTATACGAGGCCTGCAGCACGGCCTGCTGGCGCGAGACGCCCGAAGCCTGGTTGCCGAGGTTGGCCGCATTGGACGGGGACAGCTTGTCGTAGGTCGCATCCAGCCAGGTCACGCCGCCATTCAAGCGCAGCGCAGCGTTGGCCTGATAGGCCGCCGACAGCTCCAGCCCGTCATAGCGGGTGATGCCGTCCTGGACCAGGTACTTGCCAAGGTCGGTGACCCTGTCGATGTTGGCGCCGCGGTCGATGCGGAAGGCCGCCGCATCCAGCCCCCAGCGGGCATGTTCCAGCTTGAAGCCGGCTTCCCACTGTTTGCTGACCATGGCCTCGAGCACCTCGCCTTGGTTGAGGTAGCCGGTGCCCACGGTGCTGCCCTGTTCCAGCGCCTCGACGTAGCTGCCGTAGACGGTCATCCATGCGCGCGGCTTGTACAGCAGCGCGTAGCTGGGGGTGACCGGCTTCTTGGTGTAGTGCGAGGTCTGCACGCCGGCGGCGCTGTAGGACAGCTTGTCGTAGTCGTTGTAGCGCCAGCCGGCGATCAGCGACCAGTTGTTCCAGCTCAGGGTGTCACTGGCGAAGACCGCGCGCTGGTCGGTATCGCTGCTGCGGTAGTGTCCATCCAGGTCGCTTTGGCGGACGTAATCGAAATCGATGCCGCCGCTGTACAGGTTGCCGGTGCAGACCACGGTGCCGGCGCAGCCGCTGGTACCGCTCAGGCGGCCGACATCCTGCTTGCTGTCCATCCAGTACAGCCCCGCGACCAACTGGTGCTGCAATACGCCGGTCTGCAGTTTGCCGTCGATCATTGCCTGGGCGAAGTTGGTGTTGACCAGGTTGTGCATCTCGTAGCCGGTGAGCTTGTAGTCACCGGCGTTGTTCTGGACCACGGCGTAGGGGAAGGAAATGTCCTGGATGTAGTGGCTGCGGCCCAACACGACGCTGGCGTTCCAGTCCGGCGCGATCTGCCAGTTCACGCTGGTACGCGCGGCCCAGGTCTTGACCCCGATGTAGGCGCCGTCGACCGACAGGTCCTTGCCGCCATCCACCGTGGCCGGTGCCTGCGTGACGCCGGATAGATAAAAATACGGATTGGCGTTGTCGAGCATGCGTTCCTGCCAGACCCAGCTGGCATCCCACGTCACGCTGTCGCTCACGCGCCAGTCCAGCGCCAGCGAAACGACTTTGCGATCCATCTCCGAGCCGTTGTAGGTCTCGCCCTTTTCGCGGACCACGTTGAAGCGGTAGCCGAAGCGATCGTCCTGGCCGAAGCGGCCGCCCGCATCCACGTGTGCAGTGCCGATGCTGCCAGACCTGAAACCCACGGTGGCCCGCAGCAGTGGATCATCGGTAGGCTGCTTGCTGACGTAGTTGATGATGCCGGCCGGCGCGCCGAAGCCATACATGAAGCCTGCAGGCCCCTTGAGCAGTTCCACCCGCTCGACGGTTTCCACCGGCCACTCGCCGAAACTGTTGACCAGCGGCAGGCCATCGAGCTTGGAACTGTCGGTGGTGCTGAGCGAGAGTCCTCGCACGCTGACGGCGTTGGACGACCAGACCGACGCATCGTCGTTGGACAGCGGGGTGACCGAGGCATCGCCAAAGAACGCGCTGGCCACAGTGGTGACCTGGCGCCGTTCCAGATCATCGCTGCTGACCGAGGTGATCGAGAAGGGCGTGTCCAGCTCGGCGCGTTGGCCCAGTGCACCGGCCGTGGCCTTGGTACGCCGCGCGCCTTGGACTTTCACGGCATCCAGGTCCGTGGCTTGGGCACCGTCGGGGGCGGCATCGGCTTCCGCTGCGTGAAGCAATGGACTGCAGAGACAGGCGGCCAGTGCCAGGACGAGCGCATGCTGCGGGTGGAAACGGGAAGGGCGGGGAGCGAAGCGAAGGCGCATGGGGGCGGCTCGAACTAAGGGGAGGGGGCAGGACGACGCGCACGACCTGACGGCCGCCATGGGAGGGGCGGCCACCAGGTCATGCGGCGCGATGGGTCAGAGGTCGAACTTGACGCTGGCCGCGTAGGTGCGTGGCACCCCAAGGCCGGCGTTGGACCAGTAGGCCTTGTCGGTCAGGTTGTCGATGCTCAGGCGGAAGGTCACCGCATGGCCATTGAAGGCGGTGCGATACCCCGCGCCGGCGTTGACCAGGGTGTAGCCCGGGATCTTCAGCGTGTTGGCCGCGTCGTACCAGATGTCGCCGTAGTAGCGTGCGCCCGCGTAGAAGCTCAAACCTTCGACCGTGGCCACGTCGTAGTCGGCGTGGATGACACTGGAAAAGCGGGATGCCCCCGCGACACGATTGCCCTTGTTGGCCGCGTTCGCTGGATCCAGCTTGTCGTATTCGGTATCCAGCCAGGTGACGCCGCCGCCCACGCGCAGGCCGGCGGTCAGCTGCACATTGGTGCTCAGCTCCACGCCGTCATAGCGGGTGATGCCGTTCTGCACCAGGTACTTGCCGGCATCGGTGTAGCGGTCGATCTTGGCGCCCTGTTCCAGGCGGAAAGCGGCGGTGTTGAGATTCCACCCGGCGAAGTCGAGCTTGGCGCCGACTTCGTACTGCTTGCTGATGGTTGGGTCCAGCACCTGCCCGGCATTGGCGTACCCCGCCGATTCACTCACCCGGCCGCCAGCTTCGAGCGATTCGATGTAGCTGGCGTAGAGCGTGACGTGATCGACCGGGTTGTACAGCAGTGCATAGGTCGGCGTGACCGGGTAGGTGTGATAGCTGCCCACCTGTTCGTAGTCGTTGTAGCGCCAGCCGGCCAGCAGCGACCAGCCGGGTGCGAACTGCACCGTATCGCTGAGGAAGACGGCCTTCTGGAACGTGGCGCTGCCGCGGGTCACGTTCTTGGGGACGGTGCTGTAGTGGCTGATCGGCTGCCAGTCATACAGGTTGCCTGTGCCGATGGTGTTCCAGTTGTAAGAGCGGTCCCAGCCCAGGTCACGTTGCCAGGATGCGCCGATGACCAACTGGTGCTGCAGCGGCCCGGTGGCGAACTTGCCCTGCAACAAGGCCTGGCCCTGGCGCGACTCGCTCTTGCCGCCTAGCTCGTAGGCGTTGACCGTGTAGTTGCCGTCGTTGTCGGTGATGTAGTCGAAGATCTTGTTGACGTCGTTGGCATGGCGGGTGACGCCGTAGCTGAAGTTGGCGGTCCAGTTGTCGTTGATCCGCCAGGCCAGGCCAGTGGACAGCAGGTTCATGTCGACGTTGTAGTACGAGCCTGGCACCGAGCGGTTGGCATCGCCGGAGATCGCGCGCGGCACCTTGGTGGCGCCGTTGAAATAGAACGCTGGCGCTTCATCGCTGAGATCGCGCGATTGGTGAATCACGTCCGCGGTCCAGGTCAGCGCATCGCTCAGGCGTGCGTCCAGCGATAGCGACACGGCTTGGCGATCCACCTCGCCGCCGTTGTAGGTCTCGCCCTTCTCGCGATAGGCATTGAGCCGGTAGCCGAACATGTCCTCATTGCCGAAGCGGCCGCCGGCGTCGATCTGGCCGCTGGCGATGCCGCTGGTGCGCCAGCCGGCGCTGACCGACAGCGTGGTGTCGTCGGTGGGCTTCTTGGTGATGTAGTTGGCGATGCCGCCAGGTGCGCCGAAGCCATATAGGAAGCCGCCTGGACCCTTGAGCAGTTGCACTTCCTCCATCACTTCCAGTGGCCATTCGCCGCCCCATGACGACACCTGCAGCCCGTTGACGCGATAGCTGTCATAGCTCAGGCCCAGGCCGCGATTGATGATCGGCGAGCTCCAGCCACTTGCGTAGCTGTTGACCTGGGTGACCACCGAAGGATCGTTGAAGAACACGTCGCCTAGCGACACCGCCTGGCGCTTCTCGATGTCCTCCTTGCCGACCACGCTGATGGCGTAGGGCGTGTCATGCACGCTGCGGTCGCCCAGTGCACCGGTGCCGTTCTCGATGGCCACGCCGGTGACGGTGACGCCGTCCAGTTCGGTGGCTTTCTTCTTGCCATCCGCCTCGTCGTCGGCGGCGTAGGCATGGAAGCTGGTGAGGATCGCGGCGGCCAGCAGGCAGCGGCGCAGCATCTGCGTGCGCACGGCAACGCGCGTACCAGGGGAGGTGGCATGAATGGACATGGGGTTCCTGTTCGCGGATAGCGCAAAGCCACCCGCGATGAAAGCTTGCGGAAGGAAGGGTGGTTTGCTGGTTGCAGCTGCCCAGGGACCGGGCGGCGGTTGCGCGAGAAGCGCGCAGTGCGAACGTGGCTAGGGAGAATTGTTCCCTGTCACCACTGTCACGTCAATGAAGTGTCGGGATTTCATCTGCAACGATTGCGATGCGCAGTGTCGTGCGACGTCGCATTGCTGCCGGTAGGCGACAGCGCGCCCGAAGCCGCGACGCGTGAATCAGCGATGGAGCGGCTGCCGTTGCGGTTCACCGGCGCGGTTCGCGAAGCGGGTCGGTGTGGCGCTGGTGGAAGGCGTGTCCCCGGGTGGATGCCTCCACGCGGGCGAACGGGTCACCGCCCCATCACCACGCCCCAGGGCATTTCACCCACTGCGATCTGCCCGACTTCCTTCATCGTGGCGGTGTCGATCACGCTGACGGTGTTGGAGCGGCCGTTGGCGACATAGAGCTTGCGTCCATCCGGAGTGAGCGATGGATTCCACGGGCGCTGGCCCACGGGGATTTCGGCCAGCAGCTTGCCGGTAGCGCCGTCGCTGACGGTGACGCTGGCGCCGCCGCCATTGGATGCGTAGACCCGGCTACCATCGGCCGAAACCGTGACCCCGGCCGTGCGCAGGCCCGCGCTCACGCTGCGCGTCTTGCGACGTGCCGCCAGGTCGATCACATCCACGACGTTGGCCGACTCCTGCGCCACGTAGGCACTGCGGCCATCGGCCGCGAAGGCGATGTCGCGCGGATGCCCGCTGGTGGCGATGCTCGCGACCGACTTGCCGGCCGCCACGTCGATCACGTCCAGGCTGTCGGAGGCCTCGTTGCTGGTGATGACCTGGGTGCCGTCCAGCGTCCACGCGCAATGCTCGGGCGCCTTGCCCTGCACATCCACGCGACCGGTGACGGTGAAGCTGGCGGTGTCGACGAACATCACCTGGTTCTGCAGTTCCACACACACCGCCACCTGGCTCCCATCTGGTGACAGGCCGACGCCTTCGGCGCCTTCGCCGATATCCAGCGCGCGTGTGACCTTGTCAGCGGCGATGTCCACCAGCAGTAAGCGGTGATGCTCGGCATCGACGACGTAGAGCGTCTTGCCCTCCGGACCCAGCGCAATCTGCTGCAGGCGCTGGCCGAGTTCGCCGCCTGCCGACAAGGTCCGCACGACCCGGTCGGTGCCGGTATCGATGACCGAGATCGAACCGCTCTTCTGGTTGGGAACGTAGGCGGGTACTGCCGACGCAGCATGGGTGGCCAGCCCGGCTGGCGATGGCGTGGATGCGCCAACAGATGCATCCACCGCTGGCGCCTGCCGCTGGCAGCCAGCCAGCAGCGCAAGCGATGCCGCGACGGCAAGCAGGCAGGCCGGCCGATGCAGGGCTGCGCTCATGTGCCGCTGCCGGTTGTGGGTGCAGCTTCGCTTGCGGCGGTCGGGGTTTCGCCCTTGCCTGCATCCGGATTGATCGAGTGGATGAAGGCCATGATCTTGTTGATCTCTTCATCGGTCAGGATCGGCGAGAAGGCCGGCATGATGCCCACCACATTCTCGTGACCCACGCGCTTGAGGCCATGGGTGGTCTGCATGGCCTGCGAGCCGTCCTTGATCAGCGCATGCAGGGTGCTGTCGTCGCTGCCATAGACCCAGATCTTGTTGGTCAACGGCGGGCACATGCCGCCGCCGCCGGTGCCGCCGTGGCAGGCATTGCAGCCGGCAGTGAAGAACAGCTTCTTGCCTTCGGCCACCAGCGCGGGCGTGACTTCGATCGGATCGATGTGCGGGATCGGGATGGGGGCAGCTGGCGGCGCGGTCGCTGCCACCGGCGTGCCGTTGGCGGCGGTCGCCGATGCGTCAGGCGGGGTTGATCCCGTGGCCGGCGTGGCAGCGGACACCGCAGGCGCGGCCGCAGCCGGTGCGGCCGCGGAGGCCGCGGAGGCCGAGCCTGCTTTTTCGCCACAGCCCGACAGGGCCAGGGCCATCAGGGGCACCATCAGCAAAGACTTGAACGGGATGCGTGTTGCATTGGGCATGAGCGCTCCTTCTTGGTCGCGTGCGCAGAATCTGGGTAATGGCAGGGCCTCAGTGGGCGGCCTGCCCCGAAACCAGGGCCAGCAGGGCGGCGTCGCCGGACTGCTGGGCCAGGCTGATGGCGCTCTCGCCCTTCGCATCGCGGTGCTTGGGATCGGCACCGGCATCGATCAGCGCGCGCACCAGTTCCTGGCGATGCGCGGCCACCGCCAGCATCAGCGCGGTGATGCCGGCCTTGTTGGCGTGGTCGACTGGAACCCTGGCCTTGAGCAGGCGCTGGACGGTGCCCGTCTGGTTCTCCACCGCGGCGAACATCAGCGGGGTGAAGCCGGCCGGGTTGACCTGGGCCGGCGGTGCGCCGGCGTCGAGCACCTTGGCCACCAGTGCTTCATCGCCGTTGTGGATGGCCACCGACAGCGGCGTCCAGCCATCGGTGGACACCACGTCGAGCCTGGGCTGCTTGCGCAGCAGCCAGTCGATGGTGTCGGCATCGCCGGTCCACAGCGCGGTCATCAGCGGCGTCCAGCCATCGCCGTCGCGTGCTTCCAGGCCTGCGCCTCCCTTGAGCAGGGCGTCACCGACGGCCAGTTCGCGCAGGCGGATGGCGTGCTGCAGCGGAAGCCGTCCCTGGTCGTCCAGTGCGTCGCCGTTGGCGCCATGGGCCAGCAACCAGCTCACGCGTGCTGGATCGTTGGCGGCGACCGCGGAACCGAGTTCCGCATCGGGCGAGGCACCGGCCTGCACGCGTGCCTGCATCTGCGCCAGCACCTGCGGATCGGACACGGGCTCGTCGCGATATGGCGGAGGTGCGGGGTAGGGGCCGTGCGAGGGAAGATCGCCTGACACCACGCAATCGCTGCAGGCCACCAGGGGCACGTCGTAGTCCTGCAGGATCGCGCGGATGGCATCGCGGTTGTCGGCCAGGGCCGTGTCCAAGCGGTCGCGCAGATCCGTGTTGTCCTTGCTTACTGCAAGCGACATGGAATATTCCAGGACCACATCGCTCATGCGATTGATCGGCACCATGGTCAGCTTGTTGCGCTTGACGTAATAGCCGGCCACCGGGCCCCAGGATTCGACCGCGTCGAGCGCGCCCTTGGCGACCTGTTCGACCAGGCGCGCGGGGTGTTCTTCCGGGTTGCGCGCCGAATCGTAGAACAGGTATTGCACCTCGCCCTTGACGCCGTGGTCGTACAGCGCGCCGCGTGCGGGTGAACTCTGGAACACGCCAATCCTGGCCTGCTTCAACGCCGGATCATCCAGCGAGCTTGGCTTGAGCGGATGCTCGCCACTGCTGACTAGGACATAGGTGGAACGGAAATAGGGTTTGGTGGTCAGCCCCATTTCGTAATCGGATGGCATGTCCATCAATACGTCGCATTTGCCGCTGTTGACGGTGCCGCGCGCCAGGCCGCGTTCGTAGTAGGTGCGCCAGTAGTACTGCACCGGCAGGCCCATGGATTTGCCCAGGAGCTGGGCGATCTTGTTCTGGTAGCCCTCGCCGGCCTGGTTGGACAGCGGCATGTTGCCCGGGTCCGCGCAGATGCGAAGCGCCGGGGCGCCTGGATCGGCTGGCGCGACGGTTGCGGGGAGTGTCGCTGGCGGGGCGGCCGGTGCGGGTCCGGCGGTAGCGCTGGCGGAAGATGAAGGTTGTTGCGAACAGCCACCCAGTGCGAGTGCGCCGGCAGCCAGAATCAACAGGGAAGTACGCATGTGATGCAAAGCCTGAAGCGGTGGGAGGGAGCGGCGACATCCGGTCGCCGCTCCAGGGGTGCCACGGTGCGTGTCAGGACGCCGGGGTGGCGTGCCTGGTCTGTGTCGCGGAGGCCGTCGCCTTCGACGGTGCCTGCGCAGGCACGCCGTCCGCGCCCAGGTGGAACACGTGGACCATGCCGCCGAGCGGGATCTTGTCGAAGCCGTTGGAGAAGGCCAGGCCCGCCGCGCCCAGTGCGCCGAACGGATCGCTGGGGTCCAGGCCACCTGCGATGGGCAGGCCGATCCAGCCGCCGATGCCCGAGTACACGCCCACGTACTGTTCGCTGCCGATCTTGTAGGTGATCGGGTTGCCGATGATGCCGGACGGCAGCTTGACCTCCCACAGCTTCTTGCCGGTTTCCTCGTCAACGGCGCGGAACCAGCCATCGAGCGTGCCGTAGAACACCAGCCCGCCATCGGTCACCAGGGTGCCGCTCCAGGTCGGGAACTTCTCCTCGATGCGCCACTTCTCCTTGCCCGACAGCACATCGAAGGCCTTGATGATGCCCAGCGCGCCCGGCTTGTGCGGCTTCATCGCTACATTGGCGAACACGTACGGCATGCCCTGCATGGTGCGGCCGCGTTCCTGCGGGGTCAGCTCCATGTACCAGTTGTTGGTGCCGCAGAAGAAGATGTTCGGCTGCTTGGGATCGACCGAGCATGGCTGCTGGTCCTTGGTGCCCATCGCCGAGGGCGACGCCGAGACCATCTTGCCGACTTCAAGCGGCGAGTGCGCGGCGACCTTGACCGGGCGACCGGTCTTCATGTCGATGCGTTCGGCCCAGTCCACCGGACCATAGGTATGCGCGCGCAGCAGCGTGCCATCGCGACGGTCCAATACGTAGGCATGGCCGTTGCGGTTGAAGGTGACCAGTGAGGGGACCTGCTTGCCGTCGATATCCATGTCCACCAGGATCGGCTCGTTGATGCCGTCGTAATCCCACTGGTCGAACGGGGTCATCTGGTAGCCCCACACCGCTTCGCCGGTATCGATGTTGCGGGCGAAGATGGTCATGGACCATTTGTTGTCCCAGTCGCCGTTGTTGCACGCTTCCTGCGTGACCGGCTTGGCGCCGCAGCGATAGCTCGGGCTCCACAGGCCCGGATTGCCGGTGCCGATATAGACCAGTCGCAGCTTCGGGTCATAGCTGTACCAGCCCCAGGCTGCGCCGCCACCGCGTTCCCACTCGTTGTCCGGGAAGGTCTTGATGCCCAGGTCGCCGAGCTGGCCGTATTCCGGATGCGCCTTGTTGAAATCCTTGCCCAGGCAGATGTCCTTGTCCGAGCCGGTCGCATGGCAGGTCCACACCGGCTTGCCATCGGCCAGGTTGAACGCCTCGACACGGCCGCGTACGCCGAACTCGTTGCCCGAGATGCCGGAGATGACTTTGCCGTCGGCGATGATCGGCGCCATCGTGATGGTTTCGCCCTTGCCCGGATCGGCGGATTTGAATTTCCACGCTTCCTTGCCGGTCTTGGCATCCAGCGCGATCACGTCGCCGGACAGGCTGTTGAACACGAACTTGCCGTCGGCATACGAGCCGCCGCGGTTGACTGTGTCGCAACAGGCCACGGCCACCGAGCGCTCATCCTGCTGCGGTGTATAGGTCCACAGTTCCTTGGGCTGGCCGGGCTGGGAGACATCGAGCGCATGCACGATGTTGGGATAGGCGCTGACGGTGTACATCACGCCATCCACGACCAGCGGCTGGCCTTCGTGGCCGCGCGTGGCGCCGCTCTTCATTTCCCAGGACATCTTCAGTCCCTTGACGTTGTCCTTGTTGATGTCGGCCAACGGACTATGCCGGGTCAGCGCGAAGTCGCGGCCAATGCCGCCCCAGTTTTCCGGTTTGGCAGCGGTGGCCAGGAACTCTGCGTCCGTGTCGACCGCAGCCGCTGGTGGCGGACTGGCCGCGGGCGCGGCGGCAGGTGCCTGTGCAGTGGAATCGGCACCCTGCTTGTTGCAGGCGCCAAGAGTCAGTGAGAGTGCCGCGAGGAAGATCGGCGCGGCGATTCGGGAAGCGCTTGAAAGCGTGGACATACACCCCTCCGGTGATATGTGGACCAGCTGTCGTCATGCATTGTCGCGATGACGTGGGGGCGAGCCTAGACCCATCAAACCGGCGTTGCCAACATAGTCGGGGGGAGTATGGGGGCGGGCTTGGGCCGTAATTGGGAAAACCCTTTATTTCAGCGTTTTCCTGAAATTTTTGACGCGCCGCGGCGTAGCGATAATGCTGCACTGCAAAGCGTGAAGCGCGCAAATTCCATGTGCGCCGGGCACGCAATGACGGCGTGGATGCGCCAACGGGCGGGAGGGGCTGCGTGTCGTCCGGCGTGTTTTTCCATGCCGAAAAACACAACGCGCCCGAAGGCGCGTTGTTCTACACAGCGGTCGCGTGCGCGTCGTTGCGATTCAATGGCCTTGTTCGCGCGCGATTGCACGCCAGCCGATGTCGCGTCGATGGAAGGCGTGCTCCCAGCTGATCGCATCGACGCCGGCATAGGCTGCGTGCTGCGCGGCGGACACGGTGTCGCCCAGCGCCGCCACACACAGCACGCGACCGCCGGCACTGACCACGTGGCCGGCTTCGTCCAGCGCGGTGCCTGCGTGGAAGACCTTGGCCGTGTCGGGCACCGTCTCCAGGCCGCGGATCACCTCGCCGGTGATCGGGTTTTCCGGATACGGCGCCGCGGCGATCACCACGCCCAGCGACGGACGCGGGTCCCACTGTGCCTCGGTCACATCGAGCTTGCCGTCGATGGCCGCTTCGACCAGCTCGACCAGGTCCGACTGCAGGCGCAGCATCACCGGTTGGGTTTCCGGATCGCCGAAGCGCACGT
The DNA here is from genome assembly GCF_027498035.1 of Pseudoxanthomonas sp. Taxonomy (NCBI): domain Bacteria; kingdom Pseudomonadati; phylum Pseudomonadota; class Gammaproteobacteria; order Lysobacterales; family Lysobacteraceae; genus Pseudoxanthomonas; species Pseudoxanthomonas sp. Next base: position 2,071,332 of record NZ_CP114978.1, on the reverse strand, counting down.
TGAATTCGATCACCTTGGGCGCGCCGTCGGCATCGATCATCAGGCCCGCATAAAGGAAGCCGGTGAACGGCACGCCGTCGGCGATCATGCCCTGCACGGTCGGGTTGACGACTTCGCGCATCACGCGGGCGTGGACCTCGGGCGTGACCACCGGCGCGGGCGAATACGCGCCCATGCCACCAGTGTTGGGGCCGGTGTCGCCGTCGCCCACGCGCTTGTGGTCCTGGCTGGTGGCCATCGGCAGTGCGGTCACGCCGTCGACCATCGAGATGAAGCTGGCTTCCTCGCCATCGAGGAATTCCTCGATCACCACGCGCGCGCCGGCATCGCCGAAGGCATTACCCGAAAGCATGTCGCGCACCGCGGCCTCGGCTTCGTCCAGCGTCATCGCCACGATCACGCCCTTGCCGGCGGCCAGGCCATCGGCCTTGACCACGATCGGTGCGCCTTTGTCGCGGATGTAGGCCAGCGCGGCATCGACCTCGGTGTGCACTTCGTAGAAAGCCGTCGGGATGCCGTGGCGCGCGAGGAAATCCTTGGCGAAAGCCTTGCTGCCTTCCAGCTGCGCGGCCTTGGCGGTCGGCCCGAAGATGCGCAGGCCTGCGGCGCGGAACGCATCGACCACGCCCAGCACCAGCGGCACTTCAGGCCCGACCACGGTCAGGCCGACGGCTTCGTCCTGCGCCAGCTTCAGCAGCCCGGCGATGTCGGTGACCTTGACCGGCACGTTGCGGCAGTTCGCCTCGGTCGCGGTGCCGGCGTTGCCGGGTGCAACCAGCACTTCGGTCACGCGAGGCGACTGGGCGAGCTTCCAGGCCAGGGCGTGTTCGCGGCCGCCGGCACCGATGACGAGGATTTTCATGAAAGGCATCTCCAGATGCGTCGTTCCCGCGCAAGCGGGAATCCAGTGCCTTTGCTGTCGTTGGACGAAGCGCGGCGGTGAAGTTGCTACAAGATCAAAGTCGCTGGGTTCCCGCGTTCGCGGGAATGACGGCGAAAGAAGCGAGCTTCAGTGACGGAAATGGCGCACGCCGGTGAACACCATCGCGATGCCATGTTCATCGGCCGCGGCGATCACCTCGTTGTCACGCATCGAACCACCCGGCTGGATCACCGCGGTGATGCCGGCTTCGGCGGCGGCATCCAGGCCGTCTCGGAACGGGAAGAACGCATCGGAGGCCATCACCGAGCCCGGCACCTGCAGGTGAGCGTCGGTGGCCTTGATGCCGGCGATGCGCGCCGAATACACGCGGCTCATCTGGCCGGCGCCGACACCGATGGTGCGGCTGTCCTTGGCGTAGACGATCGCGTTGGACTTGACGAACTTGGCCACCTTCCAGGCGAACAGCAGGTCGGCGAACTGCGCCTCGGTCGGCGCGACCTTGGTGACGACTTTCAGTTCATCGCGGGTGACCACGCGATCATCGGCGGTCTGCATCAACAGGCCCGATCCGATCCGCTTGGTGTCGATGAAGTTCTTCGATACCGGCGCCAGCGGAATGCGCAGCACGCGCACGTTGGCCTTCTTGGTCGCGTATTCCAGCGCGCCCGGCTCGTAGTCCGGGGCGATCAGCACTTCGACGAACTGGCGGTCCAGGATGACCTTGGCCGTGGCCGCATCCAGCGTGCGGTTGAACGCCAGGATGCCGCCAAAGGCGCTGGTCGGGTCGGTCGCGTAAGCCAGCTCATACGCATCGCCGCAGGCCACGCCGACAGCCACGCCGCAGGGATTGGCGTGTTTGACGATGACACAGGCCGGCGCGTCGAACTGGCGCACGCATTCCCACGCCGCATCGCTATCGGCGATGTTGTTGTAGCTCAGCTCCTTGCCTTGCAGTTGCTCGAAGGTCGCCAGTGAGCCCGGCGCCGGATACAGATCGCGATAGAACGCGGCCTGCTGATGCGGGTTCTCGCCGTAGCGCAGGTCCATCACTTTGACGAAGCTGCCGTTGGCCTGCGCCGCGAAGGCACTGCGCTCGGGCACGGCCTTGGAGGTGTCGGTCACGGCCGACAGGTAATTGCTGATCGCTGCGTCGTACTGGGCGACGCGGTTGAACGCGGCCACCGACAGCGCGAAACGCTTGGCAGCCGAGAGCTGGCCATCGTGGGCGTCGAGTTCGGCCAGCAGCTCGGCGTACTGGTCGGGCGAGGTGGCGACGGCGACGCGGGCGAAGTTCTTGGCCGCGCTGCGCAGCATCGCCGGGCCACCGATGTCGATGTTCTCGACCGCGTCTTCCAGCGTGCAATCGGCCTTGGCGGTGACCGCTTCGAACGGATACAGGTTCAGCACCAGCAGGTCGATCGGGGCGATGCCGTGTTCGGCCATCACCGTATCGTCGGTGCCGGCGCGACCGAGCAGGCCGCCGTGCACCAGCGGGTGCAGGGTCTTGACCCGGCCATCCATCATTTCCGGAAAGCCGGTGAGCTCGGACACGTCCTTGACCGGCAGGCCCGCGTCGCGGATCGCCTTGGCGGTGCCGCCGGTGGAGAGCAGTTCGACGTTGCGGGCGTCCAGGGCACGGGCCAGATCGATCAGACCGGTCTTGTCGGAAACGGACAGCAAGGCCCGGCGGACGGGCAGGAAATCGGAGGACATGGGATGGCAGATTGGGAAGCGGCGCGGGGCGGTATTGTAGGGCCCCACGCCCGGGACACGGGCCTTGACGGGGGCACAAGGATGTCGATCTACGCGCTGAAAGGCCGGTTCCAGGACTTGCTGCGGCCCGGTGTGCGAGGGCTGTACCGGATCGGGGTGACCGCCAACATGGTGACGTTGGCGGCGGCGCTGGTGTCGCTGGTCGTGGCGGGGTGGGTGTTCTGGCAGGCGCCGGCGGCGCCTGGCTGGTATGTGCTGCTGCCGGTCTGGATGCTGCTGCGGATGGCGCTGAACGCGGTCGACGGGATGCTGGCGCGCGAGTTTGGCCAGCAGTCCAGGCCCGGTGCGTATTACAACGAACTGAGTGATGTGATCGCCGACGCGGCGCTGTACCTGAGCCTGCTGTCGGTGGCCGGCGTGCAGGCGTGGCTGCCGTGGACGCTGGCCTGGCTGGCGGCGCTGACCGAATACGCCGGCGTGCTCGGCTTGATGGTCGGCGCCAGCAGGCGCTACGACGGGCCGATGGGCAAGAGCGACCGGGCCTTCGTCGTCGGTGTGCTCGGCATCGCGCTGGCCTGCGGCTGGGCTGGTGCGGGCGTGGTCGATTGCGTGGTCGCGCTGATGGCGTTGCTGTGCGCGCTGACCGTGTTTAATCGCGTGCGCCTTGGCCTGCGCGAAGCGGAGTCATCAACGCACGCATGACGTATCGCGTCGGCGCGTTCGCTGGCGCCACCCGCCGGGATTCCGCGCGATGCGGCGTCGACAGGCCTGACTCAGGCCAGTCCGTAGTCCTTGAGCTTCTTGCGCAGGGTGGCGCGATGGATGCCCAGCAGCGCCGCGGCGCGGCTCTGGTTGCCTTCGCAGTGGTTCAACACCTCGACGAACAGCGGGATCTCCATTTCACGCAGGACGATCTCGTACACGTCATCGGCATCGCAGCCATTGAGGTCGCGCAGATAACGACGCACGGACTGCGCGACGTGTTCGCGCAGCGGCGACTTGGGTGTGCCACGACTGGCGTCCTGGCGGGTCGAAGCTGCGTTCAAGGCGTCCCCGGAATGGTGCGGCGAATAATGCCCGACCGATGATCGACGCGCGGGGCGGATCGTGGCGGGGGGAGGGAGTCTAGCGCGTGACCGTCACGCGCGCATCCTCCAAGATCCAGATCTGTCGCGTTCAGCGGAACTCGAAAGCGAATGCCACCACGCCGTCTTGGGGTTCACGGACCTGCACGCGCATCTGTCCGCTCTGTCCCGGTGCCAGCGTCGCCTGCAGCTGTGTCGGGTCCAGGTAGTCGCCTGGCAGCAGCACGCGCGCGCCGACCACGCGTCCGTCGGCATCGGACAGCGACAGCGCCACGGCCGGCCAGCGCTGCGGCCAGTGCGCATCGTTGCGGAAGGTGGCACGGACCTGCAGCACGCCGGGCGCACCTGGGACCGGCTTCACATCACGGGCCAGCATCGTATAAGCCTGCGGCTGGTGCCAGGCTGGCAAGGTGCAGCGCAGGACCTCGCAGGTGCGTTCAAGCACCGGGCGCCACAATGCGTCCTGCGCCAGCCGTCCCCGGTCGGCGATCAGCATCTGGATGCCCAGCGCTCCGGTGAGGACGGCCAGCGCCGCCCATTGCCATGCCGGCACGCGATGCGATGCGTGTTGCACGTCTGGTCCGGGTGAAGCTGGGGCCGGCATCGGGCGTGATCGCGGCGAACACGACTTCGCTGGCATCAGTATCAGCATCCAGGTCTGCTGGATGCGCTTGACCGGGCGCGGGCTCAGAAGAAGTAGGCGTGTCCGGCGCGTCATGTCCTGTTTCGACCGGGACGGCGGGCGTATCGGTCACGGTGATGTCTTGCGATGTCCGCAGCGGATGCTCTGGCTCGGCGGAGGGGACATCGGGTGTGGAAGCAGGTTGATGCACAAGCGCCCCGTCAGGTGTCGTGGGTGTGTCCAGCGGACCGGGGGAAGCCGCAGGAAGGTCGAGGGATCGGGATGCCGGCGCCGGGTTGAGCGACAGCGTCGGCGGATCAGGACGCAGGAAGCTGGCCAGGCTGGCGCCGCGCGACGTCTCGACATTGACCGGTGCGCTGCAGTGGGGGCAGCGCGCAGGCAGTAACCCGGTGGCCGGGTCGGTCGACAGCGGATGAAGGCAACGCGGGCAATCGGGCATCGCCTTATTCAAGCATGGCCGCCCGATGCCGGAACAGGGGATCGATCAGGAGGCGCGGCGGGTGCCGTCGATCCGCATCCAGTCGTCCTGCTGGGTTGCTACCAGGTCGTCGAACCATGCGGCGTAACGCGCGAGCAGTTCGCCTTCCTGGCCATGCAGGATGCCGCTCAGGGCAATCCGGCCACCCGGCGCGACGCGCGCGGCCAGGGTATCGGCCAGCGCATCCAGGGCCGAAGCCAGGATGTTGGCCACGACCACCGGATAGGTCTGCACCGGTTCGTCGGCCGGCAGGAACACCTGCAGACGCGCTTCCACGCCATTGCGCTGTGCGTTGTCGTGGGTGGCCAGGAGCGCCTGCGGATCGTTGTCCACGCCGATCGCCTGGGCAGCGCCCAGCTTCAGCGCGGCCAGCGCCAGGATGCCGGAGCCGCAGCCGAAATCCAGCACCGACTGGCTTTCCAGCAGGCCATCGCTGGCCAGCGTGTCCAGCCAGGCTAGGCACAGTGCGGTGGTCGGATGGGTACCCGAACCGAACGCCAGGCCCGGGTCCAGCCGTACCACGGCCGCGTCGGCGGATTGGGCCTCGGCTGGCAATTCTTGGTTCCAGGGCACGATGAAGGTGCGGGCGCCGAACTGCATCGGCGTGAACTGGTCGATCCAGGCGCGTTCCCAGTCCTGGTCTTCCACCATGCGGAACGAAGCCTGGGTCCAGTCCAGCCCTTCGTCGAACGCTTCCAGCGCGGCCAGCAGCACCAGCGCGTCGGCATCGTCGGGAAACAGCGCGGTCAGCACCAGCGCATGCCAGAGCGGCGTTTCGCCGACGCCCGGTTCCAGGATGGCGCGCTCGTTGCTGGTTTCGGCATCGGCGTCGACCAGGGTCACCGCCAGCGCGCCGATGTCTTCCAGCGCATTTTCGTAACGCGGCTGCTGGGCTTCACTGCAGGGGACGGACAATTCAAGGAAAGGCATGGCGCGCTCGGGGTGGAGTCCGCGAAAATTCGCGGGGCATCGGGGCGCGCCACCTTACTCAAAGCCTTGCCCTGCCGCTACCGCGGTGCCTGATTGGCCGAGGCCCGCATGGTGGATGTGGGCCGGTATCTGTCCGCGCCGGCCGGCTCCCGCTTCCCGTTGGCGAACCTGGGCCGGCGTTGGCAGCAGGCCCGGTGGCGATGGATTAGACTCGCGTCGTTGCGTGGCGCCAGATGTCATCGACCGCCATGAACCTCCTCTGCCGACGACGTCTTCATGCCGCTGCTCCGCGCCCGACATCTCTGGCTGTTTGCGCCCGCCCTGCTGTTGGCTGCGGCGTGGTGCGTCCGCGATGGGGCTGGCCTGACCGCGCGCGATGTCCACATGACGGGCGAACCACGGGCGCTTGGCGGACAGGGCGCTCCTGCGCCGGCGGCTGTTGTCGCACAGAGACGCGAGCGTTCCGCGGCCATCGTTCCGCTGCAGGCCTCGCGCCAGGATCACGACTTCGATGGGCAGCCGGATCTCTACCGCTACGCGTTGCAGCTGAAATCGGCCGCTGACGGCGGCGACGCCCAGGCCAGCTGGCGACTCAGCCGTGTCTATGACTATTGCGCCGGCTATGCCGTGGACCCCGCCGGTTACCAGGCCGATGACCGGCTGGTCGCCCAGGGTGCATCGGCCGGCGTGCAGGCGATGCTTGCCGCGCGCGGCCGCGTCGCCCAGCGCTGTGCCGGGTTTTCCTCCACCGATGGACTGGGCGCGCAGGCGGTCACGCTGCAGCGCCTGCGTGCGGCTGAAGCGGGCAGCCTGGCAGCCGAGGCCGCGTTGCTCGCACAGGGCAAGCCGCTGGACGAATCGCCGGACTATCGCCGCGAGCTGGTGCAGCGGGTGCTGGTCTCGCGTGATCCGGAAGCCTATCTGGCGCTGTCCGCGGCGATGGGGGCGGTGGCCAGTGGCGACGAGGCATATCGCGGCTATGTCGCGGGTACCCAGATCAGCCAGCTGGCCTGGCAGCTGGCCGCATGCAAGCTTGGCCTGGACTGCGGTGCACGCAGCCCATTGATGACGAGCTATTGCGCCAATGGGGGCATCTGTTCTCAGGACAGCTCGCAGGATTTCGCTAACTTCGTACTCGACGCCGCGGTCCCGCGGCAGGGTGCGGGAACACTCGATGACATGGTGAGCACGTTGGTCAACGGCTCGGGAGGAAGTACATGAAATACCGTCGCTGGATGCAGGGTGCCAAGTTCTGGCTTGGGGCGCTGCTGTTTGTCGCGTATTCGGCCCTGGCCGTGGGCATCGTCATTGTCGATGCGCGGGATGCCAACCTGCGCAATCTCTCCAAGGTCCAGCTGACCACGGTCGCCAGCAGCGAAGGCAAGCGCACGGCGGGTGCCGCGGAAGTGGCGGCGATCTACCGCGCGCGCAGCGGCATGCCGTTCTCGACCCTGCCGGCCGGTGCGACCTTCCAGATCGTCTGGCCCGATGGCTCGACCGAAACCCTGCAGATCGTCGACCCCACCTCGTCGGTGGGTATCCAGCCGGTGCATGGCACGCAGGTGGTCGTTCCGAAGTAGTCCGCCAGCGCGAATCGCGGGCAATAAAAAAGGCGGGGTCTCCCCCGCCTTTTTTTGCGCCTTCGCCTGCCGCTGGTCAGGTCAGCGAAATGGCCTTGGTCTTGCGTTCGGCCAGGCGCTTTTCCAGGTAGTGGATGTTCTGGCCGCCGGCCTGGAAACCCTTGTCGCGCATGATCCGCTGCTGCAGCGGCACGTTGGTCTTGATGCCTTCGACCACCGTCTCGTTCAACGCCACCTGCATGCGCGCGATCGCGGTGTCGCGGTCCGGGCCGTGCACGATCAGCTTGCCGATCATCGAGTCGTAGTTCGGCGGCACGCGATAGCCCTCGTAGATGTGGGTATCGACGCGCACGCCGGGGCCGCCCGGCGGATGGAAATGCTGGATCAGGCCCGGATGCGGCATGAAGGTTTCTGGGTCCTCGGCATTGATGCGGCATTCGATGGCGTGGCCATTGAGCACCACGTCGCTCTGCTTGATCGACAGCTTCCGGCCAGCAGCGATCTTCAGCTGCTCGCAGACCAGGTCGATGCCGGTCACCAGCTCGGTGACCGGATGCTCCACCTGGATGCGGGTGTTCATTTCGATGAAGTAGAAGCGGCCGTCCTCGTACAGGAACTCGAACGTGCCCGCGCCGCGGTAGCCGATGCGCAGGCAGGCTTCCACGCAGACCTTGCCGATCTCGTTGCGCTGCTCGGCGGTGATGCCCGGTGCTGGCGCTTCTTCCACCACTTTCTGGTGGCGGCGCTGCATGGAGCAATCGCGTTCGCCCAGGTGGATCGCGCCACCCTGGCCGTCGGCGAGCACCTGGATTTCCACGTGGCGTGGGTTTTCCAGGTACTTCTCCATGTAGACCTCGCCATTGCCGAAGGCGGCTTTGGCCTCGGCCTTGGTGGTTTCGATGGACGACTTCAGCGCGCCTTCGGCGTGCACCACGCGCATGCCACGACCGCCGCCGCCGCCGGAGGCCTTGATGATGACGGGGTAGCCGATTTCGCGGGCAATCTTGGTGTTGGCGACGATGTCATCGCCCAGCGGGCCGCCCGAGCCGGGCACGCACGGCACGCCGGCGGACTTCATCGCGCGGATGGCTTCGACCTTGTCGCCCATCAGGCGGATGGTGTCGGCCTTGGGTCCGATGAAGATGAAGCCGGACTCCTCCACGCGCTCGGCGAAGTCGGCGTTCTCGGACAGGAAGCCGTAGCCGGGATGGATGGCCTGGGCGTCGGTGACCTCGGCCGCGGCGATCAGCGCCGGGATGTTGAGGTAGCTCTCGCTGGACGGCGCCGGGCCGATGCAAACCGACTCGTCGGCCATGGCCACGTGCTTGAGGTTGCGGTCGACGGTGGAGTGCACCGCGACCGTGCGGATGCCGAGCGTGTGACACGCGCGCAGGATGCGCAGCGCGATTTCACCCCGGTTGGCGATGACGACTTTATCGAGCATGGGCGCGCCTTAGCCGATGACGAACAGCGGCTGGTCGAATTCGACCGGCTGGCCGGTTTCGCCCAGGATCGCGACCACCGTGCCGGAGGCATCGGCCTCGATCGGGTTGAACATCTTCATCGCTTCGATGATCGCCAGGGTCTCGCCGGCCTTGACCTGCTGGCCGACGGTGACGAATACCGGCTTGTCCGGCGAGGGCGAGGCGTAGAACGTGCCGACCATTGGCGAGCGGACCACGTGGCCTTCCGGCAGGGCGTTGCCCGGCTTGGAGGTGCCGCCAGTGGAGGCTTCGGTGGGCGAGCTCATCGGCATCGGGCGGGCTTCAGCCGGTGCGGCGGCCGGTGCCGGGGCATAGGCCAGCGGCGCCGGGGCGTAGCTGCCCTTGGGCGTGCGGGCCAGGCGGACGGATTCCTCGCCTTCCTTGATCTCGATTTCGGCGAGATTGGATTCTTCCAGCAGGTCGATGAGCTTCTTGATCTTGCGCAGGTCCATGGAGGCCTCTGTGGTTATGCGGTTGGTACGAAGGAGGAGGTGGCGGCAGGCCCGGCAATGGCCATGTCGCAGAACAGCGGCGTCGTGCGACGTCAGCCTTGGTGCATGGGTCTTGCGAAGGGGCGCATGCGCGGCAGAACGGGCATCAAGTGGAGGTAACGGTGCGGCAGGTTGACCATCGGGCGCTCCACGACGAAGGCGGCAGTCTGGAGGAAGCAGGCAATGCTGTCCAGTTCGCCGAACTTAAGCGTGATTTAATCGTTCGTTTGAATTTTGCCGGGTGCGGTCGGTGATGTTGCGACCCAGCGATCGATGTCGCCTTGTGCAAACGGGCCAACGTGCTGCTTGAGCACCCGGCCGTCCGCGCCAACCAGCACGCTGTAGGGCAGCACGCCGGCGCGATTGCCCAGCCAGACGCTGGCATCAGCCGGGCCGGGCGTCTCCAGCAGCAGCGGATAACGCACCGGCACCTGCTGGATGAAGCTGCGTACGCCTTCGCGCGTATCCAGCGCCAAGCCGACCACCTGTACGCCATGGTCGCCCTGGTTGGCGGCGAAGCGATCCAGCTCCGGCATTTCCTGGATGCAGGGGCCGCACCAGCTGGCCCAGATGTTCACCAGCAGCGGCCGGCCTTTGGCCAGTGCTGCCAGATCGACGACGTTGCCGTCCAGATCGGGGAGCCGGATCACCGGCATCGGGTCGCCGGGCCTGGCGGGCGCCACCCCGGTCGGCGGACTCGGCGCCCTGGCGTTCAAGGCCGCCTGCAGTGCCTGCTGGCCGGTGTTGGTCCGGCGCCATCCGCCCTGCGACCAGAGGCCGGCGCCGACGCCCAGCACGCCGGCCGCCAGGGCGACCAACAGCAGCCGGGTGCCGCCGGATGTCATTGGGCGGCGGCGCGCCGCAGGGCGTCATTGACGATCTGTGGGGTCAGGATCGTTGGCAGCACTTCGCCATCGCCGCCGTTCCTGGGGAACACGACATACAACGGCACGCCGACCGCCTTGTACTGGGTCAGGAAGGCGGTGATCGTCGGATCGACATTGGTCCAGTCGCCGCGCATCAGGATCGCGTTGGTGTTGCGCAGGGCTGTGCGGAACTCGTCGCGATCCAGCACGGCCTGTTCGTTGGCCTTGCACGACACGCACCAGTCGGCCCCCATGTCCACGAACACCACCTGGCCCTGTTTGCGGAGCTCCGCCAGGCGTTGTGGCGAATAGGGTTCGCTGCCGTCGGCGGATGCCGTGTTGCTGGTCGCGCTTGGCGGCGGCAGGCGGTGCAGCAGCACCAGCGGCAACACCGACAGCAGCAACACGGCCACGGCAAGCGTGCGGCGCAGCGGTGCTGTCTGGAAGCGCACCCGCTGGAAGGCCCACAGTCCCAGCGCCAAGACCACCAGCCCGGCCAGGGCCAGCGCTACCGCGTCGATGCCGCGCTGCTTGCCCAGCACCCACAGCATCCACACCGCAGTCAGGTACATCGGGAAGGCCAGGACCCTGCTTCAGCGTCTCCATCCAGGCGCCGGGGCGGGGCAGGCGCGAGGCCAGCGCCGGCACGAAGCCGATCAGCAGGAACGGCAGGGCCATGCCGATGCCCAGGAGTGCGAACACCGCCAGCGCCACCGGCAGTGGCGCGGCGAAGGCGAACGCCAGTGCGGTCCCCATGAACGGCGCCGTGCACGGACTGGCGACCACGACCGCCAGCACGCCGGTGAAGAAGTCGCCGCCCAGTCCGTTGCGTTCGGTCAGCCCACGGCCGGCGCCGGCCAGGCCGTAGCCAACTGCGAACACGCCGGACAGGCTCAGGCCCACGGCGAACATCACGTACACGAGTACGGCGATCACCAGCGGCTGCTGCAACTGGAAGCCCCAGCCCAGCGCCTGGCCGGTCGCACGCAGGCCCAGTGCAATGCCGCCGATCACCAGGAAACTCAGTAGTACGCCCGCTGCATACGACAACGCACTGGCGCGCGCGCGTCCTGCGCCGCGGCCACCTTCGGCCAGCGACAGCGCTTTGAGCGACAGCACCGGCAGCACGCACGGCATCACGTTGAGGATCAGGCCGCCCAGCAACGCCGCCAGCATGGCCAGCAGCCATGTCGAAGCGCCGCTGCCCTGGACGCGTGCCAGTACCTCCGGTGGTGGCGTCGAGCGCGGGACCTCTGCTGGTGCGGTGGCTGGCGCGGCGGCATCGCCTTCGAGCGGGACCGGCGTGGCCGCCTGCGCTGTTTCGGTGGCGCGCTCGGCATCGGGCGTGACCGTGCCGGTTGGCAGTGACAGCGCGACTTCGCGGGTCATCGGCGGATAGCAGATGCCATCGGTCTGGCAGCCCTGGAAGGTCACCTGTAGCGTGGCCTTGGCTGCATCGACGCGATCGCGCAGGACCGGTACCGGCACCTCGACCTGGTCGAAATACACGGTGACCTCGCCGAAATGCTCGTCGCGGTGGGCGCTGCCGTCCGGCCACCTGGCATTACCCAGCGATAGGCCATCTGCACCGGTCAGCGCCATATGGGTCCGGTCGCGATACAGGTAATACCCCTTGGCCGGGGTGAAGCGCAGCAGCAACTGGTTGCCATTGTCGGTGATCGCCTCGAACCGGAAGGCTTCTTCCTGCGGCAGCGGCGCCTGGTCGGTCGCCCCGGCTGCCGTCTTGCCGAACAGTGGCAGGCCGCCGGTCGCGGCAGGAAGGCCAAGGCCGCCAGCGGCCGCACCCGAAGCTGGTGTGTTCGTCGAGGCCGGCTTGAACGCGACCTGCAGGGTCCGGCTTTGCGGCGGATAGCAGACACCGGCGTCCGCGCAGCCCTGGTAGCGCACCTTCAGCGTGACGTTGCCCGCGCTGGCACTCTGTCCAGGCAGCAGTGCATCCAGGCGCCCGCGGTAGGTCTCCACCGGGCCGAAGTATTCGTCGGTGTGCTTGTTGCCATCGGGCATCTGCAGCGCGCCGGCCTGGAAGCCGGCGCCTTCGGCGGTTACTGCCGTCCGGTGCCGGTACAGGTAGTAGCCGTCGGCGATTTTCCAGTGCAGGGCGATGCCCTGGTCGGTGGCCTCCGCCGACAGGCTGAAGGCCTGGTCGACGGGAAGCAGGCTGGATTCATCGACCGCTGCGGCAGGCAGGGCGAGGGCGGACAGGGCCAGCAGCGTGGCCAGACGACGGAACAGGGACATGTCGCGAAGCTTAGCGGAGCGGCGGGGCGTTGATCGTGCCTGGCCGGCCGTGTTCGCGTCCTGCGATGGCTGCGTAATGGGCGGCAGGAAGGCTCAGCTGCGCGATTCGGCAGTCCGCCCGTTGCCCCGCGGCCGCGTGCGGCCGGTGCGCTGCGATGCCAGCGTCTCCATGACTTCCAGCAGCGACAGGCGTGCCTTCAGCGGGGCTTCGCGGAATGCGCGCACCAGGCGGAATTCCAGGGGATCCTCGACCAGGATCGCCTCGGCGGTGGCGATCGAATCCAGTTCCACGTCGCGCGACAGGGTCATCGCGCCGCGTCCGGTGGCCAGCCATTCGAACTGGGTTCCGGTTGCCAGGGCGACCTCGCGCAGGTGCGACACGCTCGGGCTCTTGCCCTTCGGCGACTCCCAGTGGCTGACTGCGCTTCGCTGCACTCCAACCGCTTCTGCCAACTGACTTTGCGAAAGGCCCGCAAGGCGACGTGCCATGCGGACTCGCTCGGGTGCATCCATCAAACCTCTCCGTGGCGATCGCCATCCAGAAACCTTCCTGACCATAGCCAAACGTTCCACGCAGCGGAATGGAAAACGACAGCGATACTAACCTAGTGACCAAAAATAGACATACGTTGCCTGCTTATGGTCACTGGATGCGCATTAAGAGACCTCCAAGTAACGGATTTCAGTGAATTCAGCGCCGCCTGTTCACTACCTTTCATGGGTTTTGGTAGCGTTCAGGATTTGCTTCATTTGCTGTTGGTTGGTATCTCTAGCGGCGTCGGCAAGGAAGTCGGCATGGACAGGACGTCGGCGGGGGGAGTTGGCGCAAGTCAAGGCTTGACGGAATCGGATTCCACCACCATTCCCTAGAAGGGCACGCATGCCGCACATGCGTGCCCTTCTTCATTTCCGGTCCGTGGATCGAGGTGATGCGGCGGCCCTTCGCGGGAATTTCCAGTTCCGGCCTTGAAAGGCTACCTGCGCCGCCCAATCTGCCCTGTCAGCCCGATGCATCGCCGCGAGGCGGGGTCTGTCGTTTCCAGGGTGCTGGCACTCGTCATATGCGAGTGCTAACATTCCTGATCCTTTCCTAGTCCAATCAATCACTTAAGAGGATTGACATGAGCAATATCAAGCCGCTGTTCGACCGTGTGGTCATCAAGCGTATGGAAGAAGAGAAGCTGTCCGCTGGCGGCATCGTGATCCCCGATTCGGCCACCGAAAAGCCGATCAAGGGCGAAGTCATCGCCGTTGGCGCCGGCAAGACCCTGGACAACGGCACTGTCCGTGCGCCGCAGGTCAAGGTTGGCGACAAGGTCCTGTTCGGCAAGTACAGCGGCACGGAAGTGAAGCTGGACGGCACCGACTACCTGGTGGTGAAGGAAGACGACATCTTCGCGACGCTCGGCTGAGCGCGCGGTTCGTCTGACTCCCTCCTTACTACATATCAAGAACAACTGAGGTAATACGCAATGGCTGCCAAGGACATTCGTTTCGGTGAAGACGCCCGCGCCCGCATGGTGCGCGGCGTCAACGTACTCGCCAATGCCGTCAAGGCCACCCTGGGCCCGAAGGGCCGCAACGTCGTGCTGGAAAAGAGCTACGGCGCGCCGACCATCACCAAGGACGGCGTCTCCGTCGCCAAGGAAATCGAACTGGCTGACAAGTTCGAGAACATGGGTGCGCAGATGGTGAAGGAAGTTGCCTCGCGCACCTCCGACAACGCCGGTGACGGCACCACCACCGCCACCGTGCTGGCCCAGGCGTTCATCCGCGAAGGCATGAAGGCCGTCGCTGCCGGCATGAACCCGATGGACCTCAAGCGCGGCATCGACAAGGCCGTGACCGCCGCCGTCGCCGAGCTGAAGAACATCTCCAAGCCCACCGCTGACGACAAGGCCATCGCCCAGGTCGGCACGATCTCGGCCAACTCGGACGAGTCGATCGGCAACATCATTGCCGAAGCCATGAAGAAGGTCGGCAAGGAAGGCGTGATCACTGTCGAGGAAGGCTCGGGTCTGGAAAACGAGCTGGACGTCGTCGAGGGCATGCAGTTCGACCGCGGTTACCTGTCGCCGTACTTCATCAACAACCAGCAGAGCCAGTCGGCCGACCTGGATGACCCGTTCATCCTGCTGCACGACAAGAAGATCTCCAACGTCCGTGACCTGCTGCCCGTGCTGGAAGGCGTGGCCAAGGCTGGCAAGCCGCTGCTGATCGTGGCCGAGGAAGTCGAAGGCGAAGCGCTGGCAACCCTGGTGGTCAACACCATCCGTGGCATCGTCAAGGTCGTGGCCGTCAAGGCACCGGGCTTCGGCGACCGTCGCAAGGCGATGCTGGAAGACATGGCCGTGCTGACCGGCGGCACCGTGATCTCCGAAGAAGTGGGTCTGTCGCTTGAGAAGGCCACGATCAAGGACCTGGGCCGCGCCAAGAAGGTGCAGGTCACCAAGGAAAACACCACCGTCATCGACGGCGCTGGCGACACCGGCGGCATCGAGTCGCGCATCAAGCAGATCAAGGCGCAGATCGAAGAGACCTCTTCGGACTACGACCGCGAGAAGCTGCAGGAACGCGTGGCCAAGCTGGCCGGCGGCGTGGCCGTGATCAAGGTCGGTGCATCGACCGAGATCGAGATGAAGGAAAAGAAGGCTCGCGTCGAAGACGCCCTGCACGCCACCCGCGCTGCAGTGGAAGAAGGCGTGGTCCCGGGCGGCGGCGTCGCGCTGATTCGCGCCAAGGCCAACCTGGGCCAGATCACCGGCATCAACGAAGACCAGAACCACGGCATCCAGATCGCCCTGCGCGCCATGGAAGCCCCGCTGCGTGAGATCGTCACCAACGCCGGCGAAGAGCCGTCGGTGATCGTCAACACCGTGAAGGAAGGTTCGGGCAACTTCGGCTACAACGCCGCCAACGGCCAGTTCGGCGACATGGTGGAGTTCGGCATCCTGGATCCGACCAAGGTCACCCGCACCGCGCTGCAGAACGCCGCGTCGATTGCTGGCCTGATGATCACCACCGAAGCGATGGTTGCAGAGTCGCCGAAGAAGGAAGAGCCGGCGATGCCGACCGGCGGTGGCATGGGCGACATGGGCGGCATGGGTTTCTAATCCCATCCGCAGCGACCTGCGCTGCACGCTGTACCGAAAGCCCCGCCGCAAGGCGGGGTTTTCTTTTGTGCCGACGTCGCGTGTCGCGAGTTGCATATGAAACATTCGCGCGGCCGCAAAAGTCGTGTTATCAATGCCTTCCAATGAACGCCTACCGCGCCAGCTATTACTTTTGGTTTCCGAAGCCCACGGCGGAGGAAGGAGCGCGTTCATCCTGAAGAAACCCTTCAGACGCATCCCGAAAGCCGCCAGCAAAACTGGCGGCTTTTTTTATTGCCAGCCTGCTCGGCCCCCACTTCAAGACACGACGATAAAGAGAATCTCAAGATGGCCCCGCTGACCTCAGACCTGCGCATCCGCAAGATCGAACCGCTCGCCACGCCGGCCGAGCTGATCGAAGAATTCCCCTGCGATGACGCGGTTTCCGACACCGTCTCCGCCACGCGCGCGGCGCTACATGAAATCCTGCACGGCCGTGACGATCGCCTGGCGGTGGTGATCGGTCCCTGCTCGATCCATGACCCCAAGGCCGCGATGGAATACGCCCAGCGCCTGCGCCCGCTGCGTGATGCACTGGGCGGCGAGCTAGAAATCATCATGCGCGTGTACTTCGAAAAACCGCGTACCACGGTCGGCTGGAAAGGCCTGATCAACGACCCGCACCTGGACGGCAGCTTCCGCATCAATGAGGGCCTGGCGCTGGCGCGGGCACTGTTGCGCGACATCAATGCGCTGGGCCTGCCGGCCGGCTGCGAATACCTGGATGTGATCTCGCCGCAGTACATCTCCGACCTGGTCGCCTGGGGCGCGATCGGCGCGCGCACCACCGAAAGCCAGATCCATCGCGAAATGGCCAGCGGCCTGTCGTGCCCGGTCGGCTTCAAGAACGGCACCAGCGGTGACGTGAAGATCGCGGTCGATGCGGTTGGCGCGGCCTCGCATCCGCATCATTTCCTGGCCGTCACCAAGGATGGCCAGTCGGCCATCGCCTCGACCACCGGCAACCCGGATTGCCACGTGATCCTGCGCGGCGGCAAGACACCGAACTTCGATGCCGCCAGCGTGCAGGCCGCCAGCGACGTGCTGGGCAAGTCCGGCCTGGAGGCACGCCTGATGATCGATGCCAGCCACGCCAACAGCAGCAAGAAGCCGGAAAACCAGCCGGCCGTGATCGAGGACATCGCCACGCAGCTGGAAGCAGGCGAGTCGCGCATCGTCGGCGTGATGGTCGAAAGCCATCTGGTCGCGGGCCGTCAGGACCTGGTCGAAGGCCAGTCGCTGACCTATGGCCAGAGCATCACCGATGGCTGCATTGGCTGGGACGATTCGGTCGCCGTGCTTGAGCGCCTGGCAGCGGCAGTGAAGGCGCGTCGCGCACGCAAGGTGTCGCAGGCGGCCTGAGCCGCGTCGGGTGTCATCGGGGCCGTTGCCGCGGCCCCATGCGGCCGCATGCTGCGGTCCCACATTTCGGGCATCCTTTCGCGGATGGAACATGCCAATTCGCAGCGAGCCACCTCGCAGCCCGCCACCCCGAAGGATCGCCCCACACGCCATCGCTGGCTGCGCCGCACGCTGTGGACCTTACTGGTCTGCTACGGCCTGTATGCGGTGCTGGGGAATATCTACCTCAACACCGCGCTGGGCCCGTGGAGCATCAATCGCAAGCCCGACAAGTTCGCCATGCACTGGGACCGGGCGCTGACCTGGTGGCCGGGTGAAGTCGCGTTGTGGAAAGTCTCGATGCGCGGCCACACCGGGCGCACGGTGTGGACGCTGCAGGCCGGCAAGGCCGCTGGCCATGTTTCCATCACTGCGCTGCTGGGCAAGCAGGTCTACGTGCCGCACCTGCAGGTCACCGATGTCACCGGCGATGTGCAGCAAGTCAGCGATGCCATGCCGGCGCCCGAGCCGCGACCGGGCGGTTGGCTGCTGAATTTCCCGTCCATCACCAGTAACAGCATCCACGGCGGTCGCTTCCGGAAGCTGTCGCTGGAAGGCGAGGGCGAGGCCAGGATCGGTTTCACCAAGCGCCTGCGTGGCGGTCCGGCCGAACTGCTGCCCTCGACCGCGCGCTTCCAGCACGCGCGTCTGCATCAGGGCGAGGTGGCGTTGCTGGAGAACGCGCTGTTCGACGCACGCTTCGCCATGCCGCCGGTCACCCGGGCGCAGGCGGTGGGCATCGACAAGCTGCGCTTTGCCGACATCGGCCTGAAGATCGACGCGGATACGCCGGGCCTGACCGCCAGGCAGAACGATGCCGGAAAGCTGGAGCTGCACCTGCAGCCCGGCAAGGGCCATGTACAGGGTTCGCTGTCGTTGGCGCGCGCTGCCCTGCAGCCCGGGGGTGTGCTTTCGCTGCGCATGCCGGTGGTCATCACCGATACGCGTGGACAGGTGCACGACAGCACCCTGGCCGCGCAGTTGTCGGCCGACCAGGACCTACATCTGAAAGCGGACATGCCGGCGCAGGTTGATGGCGTACTGGCGCTGCAGGCCGACCTGCAGGCCGATGGCACGCAGGTGCCGCTGACCGATTTCCGCGCGCTACTGCCGCGTACCTCCGGGCGCGTGGCCGGGCAATGGCAGTTCACCTCGCTCAAGTGGATCACCGCCCTGTTCGTCAACGCGCCCTGGCTGTCGCTGGAAGGCGCGGGGCGGGTGGAAGGCGATATCACCCTGGATCATGGCGTGCTGGCGCCGGGCAGTCGCGTCGATGTCCCGCGCGTGCAGGCCCGGGCCGATGTGCTGGGCCAGCGCGTGACCGGCACCGCCAGCGCGCATGCGCAGTTGCAGAAGACGACGGGTGGTCAGGCTCGTTCGATCGTGGACGTGGCCATGTCCGAGTTCAGTGTCGCGGCGCTGGATGACCTCGGGCGGCCCTACATCCGCGGCAACGACTTGAAGCTGCACACCGAAAGCGACCCGGATCTGGCCAAGGCCCGCGAATCGCTACGGGGCAGTGCGAGCTTCCAGAATGCGCGGGTGCCTGACCTGCGTGCGTACAACCGCTTCCTGCCCAATGACCATCTGCGTTTCGATGGTGGCTCGGGCACCTTGTCCGGATCGCTTGCGCTGGATGCAGCGGGCAACGCCGGCAATGGCCGTCTGCGCATTGCCGGGCGCGGGGCCGCGGTGCAGGCTGCCGGCATCGCCATGCGCAGCGATGTGGACCTGGACCTGAAGCTTCAGCGCGCCGACCTGGCCCGGCAGCAGTTCCGCGTCGATGGCAGCACGGTGGCATTGAGGAACGTGAGCTATACGCGGGGAAGCAATGCCCGCAGCGGCTGGTGGGTGCAGGTGGCGCTGCCGCGTACGCAGCTGGATGCCGCCGGCAAGCGCGTGGCGGTGCAGGGCGATGTGACGGCGAAGATGAAGGATGTCGGCTTCCTGCTGGACCTGTTCTCGCAGGACCGCGATTACCCCGCCTGGATGGTCAAGCTGGTCGACGCCGGCAATGTGCAGGCCAGGGCGAAAGTCCGCTGGCAGCAACGTGACCTGGTGCTGGACGGGATCGATGCCAGCAACGACCGCTTCGACCTGCTTGGCCGGTTCCAGCTGAAGGATCGGGCCAAGCCGCAAGGCGATCTGTACGCGCGCTGGGGCGTGCTGGGCACCGCGGTGGAACTGCGCGGGGGAAACCATCAGTTTCATGTCGTCGGCGCCAGGCGCTGGTACGACGGGCAATCGCCCTACCTGAAGTAAGCGTGTTCAGCTGCAGGCAGGCGATTTTTTGCAATGCAGCGTGCAATGCTTCGGAACGGCGCGCAGGATTGGCCCGCATCCCGACGTGGGGGAGGGAGCAGGCCCGTACTGGCGAAAGCTGTTGCGGGCTTTTTAATGCCCGCGATTCGGCGGGAGGGCGCGCTGCTGCGGGCGTTTCAAGCCTGTCCCGCCTGCATTGCTGCGTTCCGCGGGGCGGGACATCGCCCAGGGCGCCATCGCAACCCAGGCGATAGAATGACGGCATGGAAACCTCCGCCCCCCGCCAGATTCCGCTGCAGGTCGTAACCGCGACGCCCACCGCCGCTCCCTTGGAAACAGGGGTCAAGCAGATGGGCGGCGACAAGATCGGCCGCTCGCCGGTCCAGTTCGCCGAAGCGCCGGTGCTGCGCAAGCCGTCCTGGATCCGGGTCCGGATTCCGTCCGGCAACGCGGTGGCCAACCTCAAGGCCAAGCTGCGCGAGAACCGCCTGGTCACGGTCTGTGAAGAAGCCAGCTGCCCGAACATCCACGAATGCTTCGGCCACGGCACCGCGACCTTCATGATCCTGGGCGAGGTCTGTACCCGCCGCTGCTCATTCTGCGACGTGGCCCACGGCCGGCCCAAGCCGCCCGATGCCTCCGAACCGCTGAGCCTGGCCACCACCGTGGCCGACATGGGCCTGAAGTACGTCGTGGTCACCAGCGTGGACCGCGATGACCTGCGCGACGGCGGTGCCCAGCACTTCGCCGACTGCATCAGCGCCATCCGCAGCCACGCACCGAACACGCGGGTGGAAATCCTGACCCCGGACTTCCGTGGCAAGGGCCGCATGGACCGTGCGCTGGAAATCCTGGCCACCAGTCCGCCGGACGTGTTCAACCACAACATCGAAACCGTGCCGGACCTGTACACCAACGTGCGTCCAGGTGCGGACTACCAGTGGTCGCTGACCCTGCTGCAGAAATTCAAGGCCCAGCATCCGACGCTGCCGACCAAGTCCGGGATCATGCTCGGCCTGGGCGAGACGATGGAGCAGGTGCAGGGCACGCTGCGCGACCTGCGGGCGCATGACGTCGACATGGTCACCATCGGCCAGTACCTGCAGCCCACGCCGCACCACCATCCGGTGCTGCGCTACTGGACCCCGGACGAGTTCGCCGAACTGGAGCAGTACGGCCTGGGGCTGGGGTTCAGTCACGTCGCTTCCGGTCCGATGGTGCGTTCCTCGTACCACGCCGACCGCCAGGCGATGGAAGCCGGCGTCGCCAGCTGAGCGACGCTCCCGCTGCCGGTCCGATCGCATCCGCCGCCTCGCGAAAGCCTGGCGGCGGCTTCGTATGCGGCGGTTGGCGGGTGCTTCGTTCACATTTCGATACTGGTGCGCGACTAGGCTGGATTGCACGTGACAGCTCGCGCAACTTTCGGCACTGTGACGCTGTCCATGCATCCAGTTATTCCCCACACACGTCCCTACCGGCCTGTCGGCCGCGAGTCCATCGAATGAAAGCCAAGCTCACCTATTCCCTGTTGGCCCTGGCCCTGACGGCCCCCGTCGCGCTGCTGGCGCGACCTGATGGGGACAGGCCCGCCGCGCGTCAGGACTCGAGCGTGGTGCCGATGGGGCCGACGACGGACCAGTCGACCACGTCGAAACTGGTCTATGGGCTGCTGTCCGACAGCCGTTATGCCTACCGCCCACGCCAGCTGGACGATGCGCTGTCCAAGGATGTGTACAAGCACTACCTGGATTCGCTGGATGGCAGCAAGCAGTTCTTCACTGCCAAGGACATCGAAGGCTTCATGCCGCTGTCCACGCAGCTGGATGACGCGATCAAGAGCGGCCAGCTGACCCCGGCGTACGACATGTTTTCGGTCTATCGCAAGCGCGTCGGCGAGCGGGTGGCCTATGCCCGCAGCCTGCTGAAGACGCCGGACTTCGACTTCGATTCCGAGCAGCGCTGGGATTACAACCGCAAGGATGCGCCCTGGGCCAAGGACACCGCCGAGCTCAACGAGATCTGGCGCAAGTCGGTGATGAACGACTGGCTGCGCCTGAAGCTGGCCGGCAAGAAGCCCGACGCCATCGCCCAGACCCTGGACAAGCGTTACGCCAACATCCAGCGCAGCGTGGATGAACTGGACAGCGAGGATGTGTTCCAGACCTTCCTCAACGCCTATACCTCGGCGGTTGATCCGCACACCGATTACTTCACCCCCAAGACCGCCGAGTCCTTCAACCAGCAGATGTCGCTGTCGCTGGAAGGCATCGGCGCGGTCCTGCAGCGCCAGGACGACACGGTGGTGATCCGCGAGATCGTGCCCGGTGGCCCGGCCGATCTGTCCAAGAAGCTGCAGCCGGGCTCGCGCATCGTGGGCGTGGCCCAGGGCAGCGATGGTGCCTTCACCGACGTGATCGGCTGGCGCACCGACGACGTGGTCGATCTGATCCGCGGCAAGAAGGGCACCCAGGTGCGCCTGGAATTCATCCCGCCGGAAGCCGGCGCGGACGGGACCCATGCCACGGTCACCATCACCCGCGACAAGGTGAAGCTGGCCGAGCAGGCTGCCAAGAGCGAGATCATGACCCTGCCGGCCACCGGCACCGAGCCGGAGCGCCGGATCGGCGTGATCAAGCTGCCGGCGTTCTACCAGGACTTCGAGGGCCGTCGCCGCAACCCGAACGACTACACCTCGGCCACGCGCGACGTGCGCCGCCTGCTGGATGGCTTCAAGACCCAGAAGATCGACGGCGTGGTGATGGACCTGCGCCTCAACGGCGGTGGTTCGCTGGACGAGGCGGTCGACCTGACTGGCCTGTTCATCGACCAGGGGCCGGTGGTGCAGGTGCGCGAATCCGGTGGCCGCGTGTCGGTCAGTGGCGACACCATGCCCGGCGTGTCGTGGGATGGGCCGCTGGCAGTGCTGATCAACCGCGGCTCGGCTTCGGCATCGGAGATCTTTGCCGGCGCCATCCAGGACTACGGTCGTGGCCTGGTGATCGGCGAGACCAGCTTCGGCAAGGGCACCGTGCAGAACCTGGTGGACCTGGACCGCTGGCCGGCCAATGAGGGCGGCCAGCGTTTCGGCCAGCTCAAGCTGACCATCGCCCAGTTCTTCCGCGTCGCCGGCGGCAGCACCCAGCACAAGGGCGTGGTGCCGGACATCTCGTTCCCGGCCAGCATGGACGCCACCGAATACGGCGAGGACACCTACGACAACGCCCTGCCGTGGACCAAGATCGCCGCGGTCCAGCACACCCAGTACG
Source organism: Pseudoxanthomonas sp. (assembly GCF_027498035.1). Taxonomy (NCBI): domain Bacteria; kingdom Pseudomonadati; phylum Pseudomonadota; class Gammaproteobacteria; order Lysobacterales; family Lysobacteraceae; genus Pseudoxanthomonas; species Pseudoxanthomonas sp. Next base: position 2,048,839 of record NZ_CP114978.1, on the reverse strand, counting down.
GCAATTTCGCGCCACTGCTGCCCAGGCTGGAAGCCATGCACGAAGCGCGGGTGAAGTCGGACAAGGAATACCAGTGGTGGTCCGAAGACGTGGCCCAGTTCCGGGCCGAGGCTGCCAAGAAGTATGTCTCGCTCAACGAGGCCACGCGCCGCGGCGAGCGTGACAAGCAGGAAACCCAGCGCAAGGCGCGCCAGGAGGAACGCAAGGCGCTCGGCATGCCGTTGGACCCGCTGGCCGGCGATCTGTCCGATGACGGCCTGGGTGCCAGCGAGCGCGACATCGTCAAGGATGCCGCGCGCGACAAGCTGGCCGACAAGCGCCCGGACCCGCTGCTGCATGAGTCGGCGGCGATCCTGGGTGATGCGATCGAAGTGCTGGGCCAGGACAAGAAGCTCTCGGCGCAGGTGCTGCCGGAGTCGACCAAGCCGAGCAGCTGGGCCGACTGATCCGCTCACGCGCGGTCTGCTGGAACGAACGGGCGCCTCCAGGGCGCCCGTTCTGTCTTGAGCGCTTCAGCACACCGCATCGTTGGGTTGATCCGGTGCTGCAACACCTGTTTCCACCGCAGCGGTGCGATTGCACGGCATGGGTGCACCTGCGCAGGAGGCCGCTCCCCTAGACTGTGCGGCCTCCTGCGCAGGTCCTGTCCGCCGATGTCGTCCCCCACGCCCGCTCCGGCCGCCGCTCCGCCCCACGGCCTGGCGGTCCTGACCGCGTTGCTGCTGGTGTACGTGGTCTGGGGATCGACCTATCTGGGCATCCGCATCGCGCTGGATCACGGCATGCCGCCGCTGCTGATCACCTCGGGCCTGCGTTTCGTGGTCGCCGGCTCGCTGCTGTTCACGGTGCTGCGCCTGCGCGACGTGGCCGCCCCCACCCGCAAGCAATGGCCGACGCTGCTCGTCATGGCTGCGCTGTTGCTGGGCATGGGCAATGGCCTGGTGGTGCTGGCCGAAACCACGGTGTCGTCGGGTCTGGCCGCGGTGGCGGTCGCATCGATGCCGGTGTGGATGGGTTTGTTCGGCATGCTGCGTGGTCATCGCGCCACGCGCGCCGAGTGGATCGGCATCGTGCTGGGTTTCATCGGCGTGATCTGGCTCAACGCCGGCGGCACGCTGACGGCCAGTCCGACCGGGTTGGTCTGCCTGTTGATCGCACCGGTGGCCTGGGCGTTCGGCTCGGTGTGGTCGCGTGGACGCGACCTGCCATCGCCCTTCATGACGGCTGCCGCGCAGATGCTCTGCGGCGGCGTGATGATCATGCTGGCCGGCGCGTTGCGCGGCGAGCGCATGACGACGTGGCCGCCACTGGAAGGCGTGCTGGCGGTGAGCTACCTGGCGCTGTTCGGCTCGGTGGTGGCCTTCACCGCCTACGTCTGGTTGCTGCACAACGTGCGCCCGGCCCTGGCCGGCAGCTATGCCTACATCAACCCGGTGATCGCGGTCGCGCTGGGCGCATGGCTGGCGCACGAACACTTCACCGCGCATGACCTGGGCGCGATGGCGGTGATCCTGGCCGGCGTGGTGGTGATCAACCTGGCGCGGGTCCGGGCCAAGTGAGCGCTACTGCACCGGCGCTGGATCGCCGCGGCGTTGCCGCCACGGTCGGCGCGTTCGTGATCTGGGGATTGTTCCCGCTGTACTGGCGGATGCTGCACCACGTGCCGGCGCTGCAGATCATCGCCCATCGCGTGGTCTGGAGCGCGGTACTGGTGGTCGTCTGGCTGCTACTGCGCAGCGGTTTCGGCTGGCTGCGTGCGATCGCCGCGCAGCCGCGCGCGCTGGCCACCCTGGCGCTGACCAGCGTGCTGATCAGCCTCAACTGGGGCCTGTACATCTGGGCGGTCAACAACGGTCATATCGTCGAGGCCAGCCTGGGCTACTTCATCAACCCGCTGGTCAATGTGTTGCTTGGCGTGCTGGTGCTGCGCGAACGCCTGACCCGTCTGCAATGGATCGCCGTGGCGATGGCTGCCGCCGGCGTAGCCTGGCTGACCTGGCAGGCCGGCCAGGCGCCATGGATCGCGATCGGGCTGGCCATCTCCTTCGGTGCCTACGGCCTGCTGCGCAAGCTGGTGCAGGTGGATGCGGTTGCGGGCTTGGGGCTGGAAAGCCTGTACTTGTTCCTGCCCGCGCTGGCCTTGGTGGCCTGGGGCGAAGCCGGCCACGGTGGCCAGTTCACCGGTGGCTGGGGCCTGGGCACCGACCTGCTGCTGATCCTGGCCGGCGCCGTCACCGCGATCCCGCTGGTGGGCTTTGCCTACGGCGTGCGCCGCGTGCCGCTGTCGCTGGTGGGCCTGTTGCAGTACATCGCACCGACCCTGCAGCTGCTGCTGGGCGTGCTGGTGTTCAACGAAGCCTTCGGCCAGGAACGCGTGATCGGCTTCGCACTGATCTGGGTGGCCTTGCTGGTGTTCATCGGCGATACGTTGCTGCGCGCGCGGCTGCGCCGCTGAGCGCAGGATCACGATCCGCTGAAGGGATGCCGGGCATGATGGGGCGCGCATGAAAGACGACCTCACTTCCAACCGGCAGCTGGCTGAGACGCATCGCGTGGTGACGGGGCAGTTGCACGGCGCTGCCGGACTCGCCTGTGCGCGCACCGGCGCGCAGCTGCAGGCCAGGCATCACGGTCACGCCGCGTGAGCAGGCATGTCGCGGTCGTGCTGGCAGCTGGTGGCAGTCGTCGTCTGGACGGACGCCCGAAGCAGCTGATCGAGCGCGATGGCGAGGCCCTGGTGCAGCGTGCCCTGCGCCTGGCCCGGGCTACGGCGCCGCGCCGGCTTCTGCTGGTGGTGGGCGCGCGTGCGATGCAGATCGCCGCTGTTGCGCGCGCTGATGATGTGCAAGTGGTGCGCAATGCTGACTGGCGCGAAGGCCTTGCTTCCAGCGTCCGTGCGGCGCGTGATGCGCTGGCACATGACGCAGCCGGCGCGACGCAGTGTCTGCTGCTGGCCTGTGATCAGCCGGCGCTGGAGCTGCGGCATCTGCAGGCGCTGCTGCAGGCCGCGGCCACTGCGACGTCCGGATGTGCCGGCACCGTGCATGGCGCGCGGATCGGCATTCCGGCCGTGGTCACCGTCGCGCGTCTGTTGCAGGCCCAGCCGCAGGGTGATGCGGGCCTGCGCGAGGTGCTCAATGCGTTGCCGCCGGACCAGATCGGGCAACTGCGTGCGCCGGAGCTGGTGTTCGATCTGGATACGCCGCTAGACCTTGCCGAAGCCGCGCGTCGCGGCTGGATCGATTCACAGCAGGGCTGAGCGATGCCTCAGTGCGCGCTGGCGACCAGCGTTGTGTCGTGGGCTGGGGTCAGCGGCTGCGGCGTCGGGCAGCTTGCGCGGCGCGAGGCGGTGGCGGCGAACCAGTCGTCCACCGTCGGTGCCAGCCGGTCCAGGCGCATCGGCAGGCTCAGGTGGGTTTCGCCGGGCACTTCCAGATAGCCATCGCGCGGCGCGGCCGCGGCGAGCATGCGGCCATGCGCGACCGGGATATGGTGGTCGTTGCGGCCATGCATGATCAACACGCAGGCCGGGGTGTCACGCAGCGCGCTGGCCACGTCCACGTCATCCAGGTTGAGCTTGAGCTGCGCGTCGGCCGCGGCAATCACCGCATCCAGGTTCTGGCGGCCATAAGTGGCCTGCGCGATCAGCGTGGTCGCGGCGCTCTTCCAGGTGTCCGGCCGGCTGTCGAGCATGTGCGGGACCATGTCGCGGATGCCGCGCCCGGCGTTGGCGAACGACTCCATCGCCACCACGCCGGCGACCTGGTCGCCCAGGTCGTGCGCGGCGAAGATTGCCGTGGCCGCGCCATAGGACACGCCGAACAGATACAGCGGCCCGGCGATCTCGCCGCGCGCGCGCAGTTCGGATACGACCTGGGCCACGTCTTCGCCTTCACGCGTGCCATAGCCGGATGGGCCGCTGCCCGAACGCCCGTGGTTGCGCAGGTCCAGGCTGATCGTGCGATAGCCGGCCTGCGCAAGCTGCAGCGCCCAGGGCATCAGCGAATCACCATCCATCATCCAGCCGTGCAGCAGCACCACTGTGCCGCGTGGCGCCGGCTGCGCCTGCGGGCGCACGAAGCCCACGTCGAAGGCCACCTGCTGCATCGCCGTGCCGTCAGGATTGCCGGTGTAGCGGTAATCCAGCTGGTAATTGCCCGGGTCCAGCGCACGCCAGAAGATCGGCACACCGCCTTCGCCCGGTAGCCGGCCGCTGCGCGTGGGCAGGCGTGCCATCAGCGATTCCACATGCGCGCTGTCCAGCAATGGCGACACGCCACCGGGCGCGACCAGGCGATTGCTCAGCGATGTGGAGTGGGGCGGAATGCAGGCGGCCAGCAACAGGCAGCACGTGCAGACCAGCAGGAGCAGGCGGGACATCGGCGCAAGAGACGAAAACAGGCGGCCGCGCAGCGTAGCGCGGCCGTTTCCCACGGCGCTATCGCACCGGCATGACAGTGTCGTGACATCTGCAATCTGCGCCGATGGGCGGCCGACCAGGCCACCCATCGATCCACCCCTCGATGCAGCCGGTTACACCTCGCGCAGGGCGACGGTGATCGGCAGGCGGGCGGCACGCAGGGCGGGGAACAGGCCGCCCACGAAGCCAATCGCCAGCGCCCACTTGATCCCGGTCCACAGCACATCCGGGGACACGTCAAAGGCAAAGGTCATCTGGCCGATGCCGCCGGCCAGGGTCGAGGCGGTGAAGCCGTTGAAGATCACCCAGGCGATCACGCCGCCCAGCACGCCACCCAGTAGCGCCAGCAGCATGGTTTCCAGCATCACCGCCACCACCACCGGCAGGCCGCGGAAACCGATCGCGCGCAGCGTGGCGATCTCGCGGGCACGCGAGGCGACCGTGGCGAACATGGTGTTGAGCGCGCCGAACACCGCGCCGATGCCCATGATCGCGCCGACCACCATGCCGATGGCGCGGATGATCTTGGTCATCGTTTCGGACTGCTTGCTGAAGTAGGACAGCGTGGTGTCGGCATCCACGTCCAGCTGCGGGTTGGTGGCCAGCGCGGCCTTGAAGCCGGCGAAGGCCTGCGGGCTGGTCAGCTTGGCCGTCACCGAGGTGCGGGTGCTGCCGCGGCGGTAGGTGGTGGCGACCACTTCGGCATCGGCCCACAGCTCCGAATCGGTCGCATCGCCGGCCTGGAAGATCCCGGTGACCGTCCACAGCTGGCTGCCCAGGCGGATCTGCTTGCCCGGTTCCAGCCCCTTGAACTGGCGTTGCGCGCCGACGCCGGCCATCAGCTCGCGCTTGCCGGGCGCGAACTTGGCGCCCTGCACGACCTTGACGTTGGGGCGCACGGCCCAGGCGGCTTCGCCCACGCCGCGCAGCTGTACGCTGCCGTCTTCGTCCGGGCCACCGTTGCGCACCGGCAGGTTGGCGGCGACCACCAGTTCGGGCGAGGTCAGGGCGCGGTTCTGTGCGTCACGCGCCACGCCCGGCGCCTGTGCGATCTGGTTGACCGCGTCGTGCGACAGGGTCGACATCACCTCGGCCGAGGACGCGCCGCGCAGCACGATGGCGGTGCCCTCGCTGCCGCTGGCGCGCAGCGTGGTGCGGTAGCCCTCGGCCATCGCCAGCAGCGCCACCAGCACCGCGACCACGCCGGCGATGCCGATCACGATCACCGACGACGAACCGATGCGCTGGCGCAGCGTGCTCAGGCCGACCTGGGTCACCGATCCGGCCTGGCGGCCGCGCCGGGTCAGCAGCATCCACAGCGCGAACACCACCACCAGGGCCAGCAACACGAACCATGGCAGCACCAGCCAGGCGGCCACGCCCAGCAACACCAGCACGAACAGGCCCAGGCCGCGACCGAAGGATTTCAGGAATCGCATGGAAGTCTCCTTAGCGCCCGGCCAGGGCGTCGACGATGTTCAGGCGCCCGGCGCGCAGCGCGGGCAGCAGGCCGACCAGCAGGCCGATGCCCACCATCAGCGCCAGGCCCAGCGACCAGCTGCGCAGGCCCACCGGCGGCATGGTGATCGCCCCGCCGGTGGCGGTGGTCAGGATCGGTCCCAGCAGCGCAGCGATGCCCAACCCCAGCACGCCGCCCAGCACCACTTGCAGCACCGATTCGGCCAGCACCAGGCCCAGCACTGCGCCATCGCGGAAGCCGATCACCTTGAGCACCGCCAGTTCCGGGATGCGCTCGCGCACGGCCAGCGCCATCGTGTTGCCGGTGAGCAGCAGCAGGGTGAAGAACACCGCGCCCATGATCGAGCCGACGATCAGGCCGATGTCGGCGGTCTGTTTCATCCACGAGGCCATCGCCGCCGATTCGGTCTGGGTTTTCGTCTCGTGGTCGGAGTTGGCCGACAGCGCATCGATGCCCTTGGCCACGCGGTCGGCCTGGTTGGCATCGGCCACGCCGGACACGTACCAGCCCACCGAGCCGCGGTTGTACGGCGAGGATTCGTCGAAGTACTTCCAGTGCAGCAGGATCATCTGGTCGTCCCAGCCGGCGCTGGCCTCGTTGTTGCTGCGCAGGACGCCGACGATGTCGAAGGACCAGTTCTTGCTGCCATCGCTGTTGGGGAAGATGGTCGACAGCAGCGGGATCTTCTGCCCGACCTTCCAGCCGAAACGCTTCATCAGCCCCTGGCCGACCAGGATGCCGGTGCGTGTGTTGGCGAAGGCTTCGCGCTGTGCCTGGTCGACCTCGATCTCCGGATACAGGTCCAGGTAGTTGGGGGCTACGGCGAAGCTGAAGATCTGGTTGCGCGGCGCTCCTGGTAGGCGCCACCGAACCAGTTGGCGTAGGTCACCTTGGTCACGCCATCGACGCGCGTGATGCGGTCGTTGAGGGCCAGTGGCAAGGTGTCGATGAAGGACAGGCGCGAACCGGTCTGCAGGCGCTTGGCACCCTGCGCGCTCTGGCCGGCCTGCGCGAAGCTTTCGCGCACGCCGTTGAGCAGGCCGAACAGCAGGAACGCCGCCAGGATCGACACCAGGGTCAGGAACGTGCGGGTCTTGCGCCGGAACAGCGCCGCCCAGATCAGGTGCAGGTATTTCATGGCCGGCTCCTCACGCGTGCGCGGGCTGTTCGACCAGCACGCCCTTGTCCAGGTGCAGGGTGTGGCTGGCGTATTCGGCCGCCTTGGGGTCATGGGTGACCATGACGATGGTCTTGCCGTGTTCGCGGTTGAGCATCTGCAACATGCCCAGGATTTCCTCGGCGCTGTTGCGGTCCAGGTCGCCGGTGGGTTCGTCGCAGATCAGCAAGGTCGGGTCGGAGACGATGGCGCGGGCGATGGCCACGCGCTGCTGCTGGCCGCCGGACAGTTCGTTGGGCTTGTGCGAACGACGGTCGGCCAGGCCGACCAGAGTCAGCGCGATCTCGGCATTGCGCTTGCGCTGCGCGCCGGACAGGTGCGTGAGCAGCAGTGGCAGTTCGACGTTCTTCTGCGCGGTCAGCATCGGCATCAGGTTGTAGAACTGGAACACGAAGCCGACGTGGTCGCTGCGCCACTGCGCCAGCTGCGCGGCCGACATCGATTCAAGATGCTGGCCGGCGATCTCGATCTGTCCGGCGCTGGCCGAGTCCAGCCCGCCGATCAGGTTGAGCAGGGTGGTCTTGCCCGAGCCGGACGGCCCCATCAGGGCGACGAAGTCACCAGCGGCGATGTCCAGGTCCAGCCCGTGCAGCACATGCACCTGCTCCGGGCCACGCTGGTAGGTTTTGGTGAGGTTGCGGATGGAAACCAGGGACGTCATGGCGCGATCCTCATGGATGAAGCGATGGAACGACGGGCAGAGAAGGTGCCCGTCGCAGGTTTCAGAAATCCTGGGTCAACGGCAACAGGCGTGAATCGGCCAGCGCTGCGGTGCGGTGGCCGATGCCGGCCTGGCTTTCCGGGTCCGATGCGAAGGCAAGAAAGGTCCGCGCATCGCGCTGACGCACCAACATTGCCGCGTCCCAATATTCACCGGGTGGACCGATCAGCTGGACATGGGCGCGCCCGAGGAACATCACCTGGCCGCCCGAGCGCTCCAGCAATGGCGCGGTGTGCGCGATGTAGCGGCGATACGCGTCCTCGCCGCTGATCGGCGTGGCCGGCGCGAGCGCGGGCGTCGCCGAATAATCCGCCACGGCCCGGAAGCGCAGCAGATTGAGCATCACCAGTTCGCCAGGCGGTGGCGCGGAGAAGAAGGCCTGACCGGCCTGCGGGGTGATATCGAGATAGGTGGCTTCGCCCTGCATCACATGGTTCCTTATGGCGAGGTTCCCGCGGCAGGCGCGACGGCATCGCCATCCTTCAGGGTCGGCGGCGGGTCCAGCACCACGGTTTCGCCGGCCTGCAGGCCGCCCAGGATCTGGCGGTCGTTGGCCAGGGTGGCGCCGGGTTTGAGCGTGCGTTGCTGCACCTTGTCATCCACGACCACGAAAGCCGCCTGCGCGCCGTCGCGTTCGGTGATTGCGGCGACCGGCACACGCACGCCCTGCGGCTGCGTGGCCTGCGCTTTCGACTCGGTTTCCAGGAAGCTGACGTTGACGCCCATCTCAGGGACGATGCGCGGGTCTTTCACCTTCAACGCGATGCGCACCTTGACCGTGGCCTTGCCGCGGTCGGCGGTGGGAATCACGGCGATGACGTCGGCCGGGATCTTCCAGTCCGGATAGGCATTGAGCGTGGCTTCGACCGGCATCTTGGGTTGCACGCGGCCGATGTAGGCCTCGCCCACGTCCACTTCCACTTCCAGCGAGTCCATGTCGACGATGGTGCCGATGCCGGTGCGGGTGAAGCCACCGCCGGCCGACAGCGGTGACACGATCTCGCCCGGTTGCGCGGACTTGGCGGTGATGATGCCGGCGAACGGCGCGCGCACCACCGTGTAGTCCTTGCCGATGGTGGAGATCTTCAGCTGGTCGCGTGCGACCTGCACGTTGCGGCGCGCGGTCTGCAGTTGCGCGCGCAGGGCATCGCGGTCGGCCACCTGCTGGTCGTACTGCGAACGCGACACCAGCTGTTCGGCGACCAGTGCATCCAGGCGCCTGGCTTCGGCCTCGGCGCGGGTCAGCTGGGCTTGCACGTTCTCCACCTGGCTCTGCGAAGACGCCAGTTGCGACTGGGCCAGGTTGCGTTCGGCATCGGCGTTGATCGGGTCCAGGCGCGCCAGCACCTGGCCTTCCTCGACCCGCTGGCCTTCCTCGATCATCACTTCTTCCACGCGGCCGGTGATCTGCGCCGACACGGTGGCGATGCGGCGCGCGACCACGTAGCCGGTGGCATCGAGTACCGAGGCGCTGGCGCCATCGCTGCTCATCGCTTTCACCGGCGCGGTGCGCACATCCACCGGCTTGGTCTGGCCCAGCGCGAACCAGGCGCCGCCCGCCAGCAGCAACAGCACCAGGACCACGGCCAGCGCGATCCAGAGGCCACGGCGCGAAGGCGGCGGTGGGCGCGCGCTGCGGTCGATGCGGAGTTCCTTCAGGAGTTCGGCAGAGGCGTTCATGGATCCATCAATGACGTCGTTGAAGCGCGAGTGTGACCAGACGGGTGGTTCGCACCAAGCTGCCGGAAGTCACAACCTTCCGGTCGAACGGCTGGCACCGGGCGCAGCATGCGCGGCACCCATGGCGCCAGGCCAGTGACAGGTGTCACCTGCAATCCCTGATGTCGGCCACTGCCAGCGCCCCGCCCGCAAGGCGCAGGCTAACTGCACTCCCCGGTAATGGCAGATACGTATGGACCCGCAGCACGCGGCCGCACCCGCTTCCCTGCATGGCATCCACAAGCGTTATGGCGCGTTGACTGCGCTCGATGGCGTGGACCTGGCGCTGCAGCCCGGCCGTGTCCTGGCCCTGCTTGGGCCGAACGGCGCCGGCAAGAGCACCGTGGTGTCGCTGCTGCTGGGCCTGCAGCGTGCCGATGCCGGGCAGGCCTTGCTGTTCGGTCAGTCGCCGCAGGACATAGGCGTGCGCCGCCGCGTCGGCGTGATGCTGCAGAGCGCGGCGTTGCCGGACACCCTGCACGTTGGCGAACTGCTGGCGCAGACGCGCGGCTATTACGCCGAGGCCTTGAGCGTGGCCGACTGCGTGGCCATCGCCGGGCTGGATGGGCTGCTGCGCCGCCGCTACGGAGCCCTGTCCGGTGGCCAGCAGCGCCGCGTACAGTTCGCCCTGGCGATCTGCGGGCGGCCACAGGTGCTGTTCCTGGACGAACCCACCACCGGCATGGATATCCAGGCGCGTCGCCAGCTGTGGGCGGCGATCGGCGAACGTGCCGCCGCCGGCTGCGCGGTGCTGCTGACCACGCACTACCTGGAAGAAGCCGAAGCGCTGGCCGATGACGTCGCGGTGTTGCAGGCAGGGCGCATCGTCGCCCGCGGCAGCGTCTCCCAGATCCGCGCCAGCGTGCTGCAGCGCTGCATCCGCGCGCAGACTGATCTGGATGCCGATGCCATTGCGTGCTGGCCGGGCGTGCACAGCGCACGGCGCGATGGCGCGGCCATCGAGATCCAGGCCGAGCCGGCCGAACCCATCGTCGCGCGCCTGTTGCAGGCCGATCCGCACCTCCATGACCTTGAGGTCCGCCGCGCCGGCCTGGCCGATGCGTTCCTCGCCATCACCGACCAGCAGGAGGCTGCATGAACAGCTTGATCCCGGGCACCGCGCCTCGCGCGCCTTCCATACCCGGCGTGTACGCGCGCGAGGCGCGCTACGAGTTCATCCGCCTGCTGCGGACGCCGTCGTTCGCGCTGCCGACGCTGATCTTCCCGTTGATGTTCTACCTGCTGTTCGGCGTGCTGCTCAATCGTGGCAACCCCGGTGCCAGCCAATACCTGATGGCCAGCTACAGCGTGTTCGGGGTGATGGGGCCGGGGCTGTTCGGCTTCGGCGTGAGCCTGGCGCTGGACCGCGAGCGCGGATTGCTGACCCTCAAGCGCGCGCTGCCGGTGCCGGCCGGCGCACCACTGCTGGCCAAGATGCTGATGGCGATGGTGTTCGCCGTGTGCATCGGCGTGTTGCTGATGCTGGCCGGCCGCCTGCTCGGTGGCGTGCAGCTGTCGATGACGCAGATGGCTACGCTGCTGCTGGTCGATGTGCTGGGCGTGCTGCCGTTCTGCGCCCTGGGCCTGCTGATCGGCACGTTGGTCGGTGGCAGTGGCGCACCGGCGGTGGTCAACATGGTCTACCTGCCGCTTTCCCTGTTGTCCGGCCTGTGGCTGCCGCTGTCGATGCTGCCGGCGTTCTTCGGCCAGATCGCACCGCTATGGCCGGCCTGGCACCTGGGCCAGCTGGCCTTGAAGGTGGTGGGTCACGATGGTGGGCATCCGGTGTGGCTGCATGTCGTGGTCCTGGCTGCGATCACGGCCGCGTGCTTCGCCCTGGCCCAGCGTCGGCTGCGTCGCGCGTGAATCGCGCCGGCACGTCATCGCCATGGTGGTGGCAAGATCGCCGCATCTGTCCGAACCTGTCCCCATGATCCGTCGCCTGCTGCGTGCCTGGTTCACCCCGGCTGAAGACTCCGAAGCCGCCGAACGCCTGAACCAGGGCAAGTCGCCGTGGACCGAAGCGGTGCACCTGCTGTGGTCGGCGTGGATCTTCGTGGTGCCGCTGTTCGATTCCGATGGCTACGACACCCGCTGGACGGTACTGACGCTGCTGTCGTACCCCACCTTCCTGCTGCTCTATGCGCTGACCCAACTGCGCCCGCGGCGGCACAGCAATCGCTATGCGCTGGCGATGGTGGTGATGAGCGCGCTGTTGCTGAAGGTGTATCCGGCGGGCATCAGCTACTTCGTGTTCGGTTGCCTGACCCTGTGCGTCGAGGGGCCGGGCATGTTGCGGCGCTATCTGACCTGGCTGGTGCTGCTCAACGTCGCGTTCATCGCGCTGGTCTGGGTGATCGGCTACCCGTGGCAGATGATGGTGTGGCTGCCGGTCACGGTGCTGGGCAGTGGCACCGTGATCGGCGTGCAGCAGCTCAACCGGCAGAAAGATGCTGCGTTGCGACTGAGCCACGAGGAAGTGCGTCGCCTGGCCGCGGTGGCCGAACGCGAACGCATCGGCCGCGACCTGCACGACCTGCTCGGCCACACGCTGTCGCTGGTAGCACTGAAATCCGACCTGGCGGTGCGTCTGGTCGAACGCGATCCGGCCACGGCCAAGCGCGAGATGGAAGACGTCAGTACGGTGTCGCGCGAGGCCCTGGCGCAGGTGCGGCGCGCGGTCAGCGGCATCCGTTCGGCCCGGCTGGCGGTCGAGCTGGCTTCGGCCAAGCTGATGCTGGAGTCGGGCAGCATCAGCCTGCAGTACCACGTCGATGACGTGCCGCTGCCACCGGCCGTGGAAAACGCCTTCGCCCTGGTCCTGCGCGAGGCCATCACCAACGTCCAGCGTCATGCGCGGGCCAGCCATGTGCAGGTCCAGGTCACTGCCAATGCCGACACCCTGCAGTTGACCATCCACGACAACGGCCGCGGCGGCGACCTGGTCCCGGGCAACGGCCTGGATGGCATGCGCGCGCGGGTCCAGGGCGTGGGCGGCAGTTTGCAGCTGGATTCGGCGCGCGGCCGTGGCACCACGGTCCTGGCGCGGGCGCCGACGCGCGCGGCGCCCGTCCCGGTGGACGTACAGGCGGATGCGCAAGCTGTTTCAGTAGCGACGGGGCTTTCCCGCTAGCGCCGCGTCGCCGCCGAAGCGCGCCACGCGTCCGGCTTCGATGTGTGTCCAGCGGCGCCACGGCCGTGCCTGTGCCTGGTTGCAGGTGTTCCCTCCGGCGATCCCACTAGAATGCCCACCATGTCCTGTTTTCCCTTTTCCCCGTGATCCGCGTGCTGCTGGCCGAGGACCAGGCCATGGTCCGCGGCGCGCTGGCTGCGCTGCTGGGCCTTGAATCGGATATCGAAGTGCTGGGCGCTGCGGCCGATGGCGAATCGGCCTGGCGTGACCTGCAGCGGCTGTTGCCGGACGTGCTGGTCACCGATATCGAAATGCCGGGCCTGTCGGGTCTGGAACTGGCCCAGCGCGTCCAGCGCCACCAACTGGCCACGCGCGTGGTGATCGTCACCACCTTCGCCCGGCCGGGCTTCCTGCGCCGGGCGCTGGATGCCGGCGTGGTCGGCTACCTGCTCAAGGACGCCCCGCCCGAGCACCTGGCCGATGCGCTGCGCACCGTGCACGGCGGCGGCCGCGCGATCGCCCCGGAGTTGGCGTTGGAAGCCTGGTCCGAACAGGACCCGCTCAACGAGCGCGAGCGCCAGGTCCTGCGCCTGGCCGGCGACGGCGCCACGGCCGCCGACATCGCCAGGCAGCTGCATCTTTCCCACGGCACGGTGCGCAACTACCTGTCCGAGGCGATCAGCAAACTGGGGGTTGGCAACCGCATCGAGGCCCATCGCCTGGCGCGGCAGAAAGGCTGGCTGTAGCTGCGGAATGCCGGCTGCACTGCGCCTGTTTATTTCGCAGCGGCGTCGCGAAAAGTGACAAGGATCAAATCCGGCGCGCGGTCAGTTTCGCCGATGACGCTAACATTGGCATATCCCTTGCTTGATTACGGGCATGTTCTCCGCACGCCGCATTGCCAACCTGCTTGGCCCCCTCTTCGCCGCCTTGATCTTCCTGGTCATCGGTATCGGTGTCCTGCAGGGCACCGACCGCTTCGCCGCCGATGCGCGCTGGGTGTCCCACACCAATGAGGTGATTGCACGCATCGATGGAGTCGAGGCGCGCCTGCGCGATGCCGAATCGGCGCAGCGTGGTTACCTGCTCACCGGCCAGGTGGATTACCTGGCGTCCTATCAGGCCAGCCGGAACCAGTTGCCGGAACTGTTCGCCGCGCTGGAACAGCTGGTGCGCGACAACGAAGGGCAGCGGCAGGGCGCCCGGCAGCTGCGGACCGTGATCGAACACCGCCTGCGCCAGGCCGATGAAACGGTGCGCATCTACCAGGAGCAAGGGTTGGCCGCGGTGCCGAAGGCCATGGGCACGGAGGTGCGGATCACTTCCGATGCCATCCGCCGGCAGGCACGCCTGATGATCGAATCCGAGCGCGCACTGCTGGTCCAGCGCGCGGCTTCCAGCGACCGCAGCGCACTGCTGGTGAAAGGGCTGGCGGTGGCGGGTATTCCCTTCGGCATTGCCGTGATCGCGATGGTCTACGTGTTGATGCTGCGCGAGATCCGCGCGCGTGCCGTGGCGGAGGCGGGCACGGCCGCGGCCAACGCGCGATTGATGGCCACGGTCGATGAGCTTGAACTCACCAGCGTGGATCTGCGTGAGCTCAGCCATTTCGCCAGCATGCTGCAGAGCTGCATGAAGACCGACGAGGCGCTGGACCTGACGGTGCGGCTGATGGAGCGCTTGCTGCCGGGCACCGGGGGCACGATCTATGGCATCCGCGCCTCGCGCGACTATGCCGAGGCAATGGCGCATTGGGGCGTGCCGGTGGCGCCCAGCGCCGAGATGCTGCCGCCAGACCAGTGCTGGGCGCTGCGCCGTGGCCAGCCGCAGCTGGCGCATGGGTCTTCCGATGCCGTGCGCTGCAGCCACATTCTCGCCACAGTCGGCGCCACCTCCTGCATTCCGTTGAATGCGCAGGGAAACCAGCTGGGCTTCCTGTATGTGTCGGCGGCCGATGACGGCTTCCTGGCGCGCGTGCAGCTGATCGAAACCGCGGCCGAACAGCTGGCCATGGCCTTGTCCAACCTGCAGCTGCAGGAGCGCCTGCGTATCCAGTCCATCCGCGAGCCGCTGACCGGGCTGTTCAACCGCCGTTACCTGGAAGAATCCCTGTCGCGCGAACTGTCGCGTTGCGCACGTCGCCAGCTACCGCTGGCGCTGATGATGCTGGACCTGGACCACTTCAAGCGGTTCAACGACACCCACGGCCACCCGGGTGGCGATGCGCTGCTGGCCGGCTTCGGCCAGTTGCTGCTGGACCTTGCGCGCGAAGAGGACATCGCCTGTCGTTACGGCGGCGAGGAGTTCACCCTGATCCTGCCGGAAGTAGCCCTGCCGGCCGCGCTGGAGCGCGCCGAAAAGATCCGCGCGGCGGTCGAAGCGATGCACGTCCAGCACATGGGCCAGGACCTGCCGGCCGTGACCGTGTCGATCGGCCTGGCGCTGTTCCCGCAGGACGGTACCGATCCGCAAGCACTGCTCCGCAAGGCCGACCAGGCGCTCTACCGCGCCAAGGCGCAGGGCCGCAACCGCGTGGTTGCCGGTGACCTGGCCCAGCTGGCGGGCGCCGGCGTTCCGGACTGATCCCCGGGCGGATGGGCGATGGACGCGTGCAGGCCGCCTGCGCGCGTCCGCGGCTCAGGCCGCGTAACGCGCCTTGAGCATCGCGAACGCCGCACGCAGCGCCATCGCTTCGCCACCGGCCGGACGACCCGGGCGGTCGCTGTCGTTCCAGGCATAGACGTCCAGGTGGGCCCACGGCGTACCGGCGGGCACGAAACGCTCCAGGTACAGCGCCGCGGTCACCGCGCCGGCCATGCGCGAACCGGCATTGGCCAGGTCGGCCACGGTGCTGGTCAGGTAACGCAGGTACGGACGCCACAGCGGCAGGCGCCACAGCGGGTCGCGGGTGCGTTCGCCCGCTTCCAGCCAGGCGTTGGCCAGCGTGTCGTCGTTGGAGAACAGCACCGGCAGCTCCGGGCCCAGCGCGATCCGTGCCGCGCCGGTGAGGGTGGCGAAGTCCAGCAGCACTTCCGGCTTGCCTTCGCCTGCGTAGGCAAGCGCGTCACCCAGGATCACCCGGCCCTCGGCATCGGTGTTGTCGATCTCCACGCTCACGCCGGTGCGGGTGGCGATCACTTCGCCCGGTCGGAACGCATCGGGGCCGATCGCGTTTTCCACCGCCGGCACCAGCAGGGTCAGGCGCACCGGCAGCTGCTGGCGCATGATCAGTTCGGCCAGCGCGATGGCATGCGCGGCGCCGCCCATGTCCTTCTTCATGTTGCGCATGCCGTCGGCCGGCTTGATGTCCAGGCCGCCGGTGTCGAAGCACACGCCCTTGCCGACCAGTGACACCCGGGGCGCATCGTCTGCGCCCCAGCGCAGCGCGATCAGGCGCGGCGCGCGATGCGAGGCGCGGCCCACCGCGTGGATGGCGGGGAAGTTGTGTTCAAGCAGCGCATCGCCGGTGAACACCTCGACCTGCGCGCCGTGGGCCTGGCCGATCTGGCGCACCACGGCTTCCAGCTCGGCCGGGCCCATGTGTTCGGTCGGCGTGTTGACCAGGTCGCGCACGCGCAGGCATGCGGCCAGCAACGCGGCGGCCTGCCGGTCAGGCGCTTCCAGCAGCAGCCTGGCCGGCGCGCGCGTCGGGGTCTTATAGCGGTCGAAGCGATACGCACCCAGGCCCCAGCCCAGCTGCAGCGCGCTGCGTGCTTCTGCGGAGAGGCTGCCTTCGGCGCGCCAGCTGGTGCCGGATGGCAACCCGGTCGGCGCGTGGCCATAGCTCAGTGGATCGACGGCATCGCCGATGCCGATCACCGCACCGGCGATGCCGTCTTCGCCCGGCAGCAGCGCCAGCGAACCCGGCGCCGCGCTGAAGCCCTGCGCCTGCAGCCAGGCACGCAGCGCGGCCGGCTGTTGTGCGCTCCAGTCGGCGAACTGCTCGCGCTGCAGCACGTGCAGCGGCAGCGTGGTCGCATCGGCGGTTTCGAGGAAGGCAGGCAGGCTCATGCGGCGACGATGTCCTTGGTGTCCAGGTGCGTATCCAGCCAGTCGGCCAGTGCGGTCAGTGTGGTGAATTCAAGATCGGGCTGCAGTTCGTCCAGCGGCCAGGTGGCGCCTTCACGGTTGAGCCAGCAGGCGCGCAGGCCCGCACGGACCGCACCGGCCACGTCCATCACCGCGTGGTCGCCGACGTGCAGTACCTGCGCCGGTGGCAATCCGAGCTGCTCGCAGGCGGCGTGGAAGATGCTGGCTTCGGGCTTGGCCGCGCCGTGTTCGCGCGAGCCCAGCTGGAACACGAAATGCTGGTCCAGCCCGCAGCGCGCCAGGTCGGCGTTGCCGTTGGTCAGCGCCGCCACCGGCAGGCGCGCGGCAATGCGTGCCAGCGCGTCGATCGCATCCGGATAGCATTCGACCTTGTTGCGTTCGGCGTAGAAGATCTCGAAGGCCGGGTCCAGCAGCGCCATGTCCGCGCCACTGCGGCGCAGCGCGTGTTCCAGGGTCAGTTTGCGCAGCGCCGACAGGTCGTGGATCAGCTGCGGGTTGTCGGCGAATACCTGTTCGCGCAGGGTGCGCATCACCGTGATGGGGAACTGCTCGGCGGTGGCCGGGCTGTGCTGCTCCAGCCAGGCGTGCATCACCTGCTCGATACGGGCCCCGATCGGGGCGAACGGCCAGAGGGTGTCGTCCAGGTCCAGGGTGACGGCGCGGATATCGAAATTCATCCGCGTATTTTAGCGCGCCCAGGCCAGGCAGGCTTTTGGCCTGGGTTTTGCCGTTGCCTGTGCTTTCGCTTCTCTGACCGAGCCGTAAAGCATGCCGAGCACCGGAGCCTGGTCGGGCCGAAGAGGCGCCCTTGTCTGAGCGTAGCGAGTTTGGGCGCCGTGCCCGATCAGGCGAGGAGCGCAGGGGACCGATGCGGAGCATCGGCGTGCGTCCCGGCGAGAAGCGGTTTTGCTTCCTTTTGCCGCGACAAAAGGAAGTCGCGCCCGGAGGGCGTGAAAGCTTTGTTTGGCCCCTGCCTTTGGCTCTTGAGGGTTGAGCTGATGCGCAAAGCAACAAATTCAAACAGGATCAAGGGCTTTCGCGCCTGAAGGCGCGACTTCCTTTTGTCGCGGCAAAAGGAAGCAAAACCGCCTTCGCCGGACGCGATCCGACGCTGCGCGTCGGGCCCCTGCGCTTCTCGGAAGCCAGGGCACGGCGCGGAACTCGCTGCGCTCAAACATCCGCGCCTCTGCGGCCCTGGCTTCCTGCGGTGCTCGGCTCGCTCTACGGCTTGGGTGGATCAAGATCACGAGCAACGGCGAAAGCAAAAGCAAGCAATGGGCCGCATTGGCAGAACGCCTGACAGATCACTCCATCAGCCGCGCCCACCCCTCCATGCCCTGCACCTGGGCCAGGACCAGCTTGATGCAGACCAGCATCGGCACCGCCAGCAGCAGGCCGATGATCCCCCACAGCGAGCCGAACACCATCAGCGCCAGGATCAGGATCAGCGGCGAGAGCCGCATCTGCCGGCCCAGCACGATCGGGGTGATCAGCTGGCCTTCCAGTGTGTGCAGGCCCAGGTAGATCGCCGCCGGCAGCAGCGATTGCAGGCCGTCGTCGAAGGTGGTCAGGCCGACCACCAGCATCATCACCATGCCGATCAGTGGGCCGACGTACGGGGCGAAGTTGAGCACCGCCACCAGCGTGCCCCACAGCAAGGCATCGGCCACCGGCAGTTCCATCAGATACAGCGCACCGGCGAACAGCAGGCCGACCACCAGGTTGATGATGCTGATGGTCAGCACGTAGCGCGATACCGAGCGCTCGATGGACTGCAGGATGCCGAACGTGAGCTTCTGCTGCTGTCGCCGCGGCAGCATCGCGATCGCGTGCCGCTGCAGGGTGGCGCCGTAGACCATGAAGAAGAACGTCAGCAGCACCACCGCCAGCACCGAGGCGACCATGCGCGGGGTGGTGGTCAGGGTGCGATACGGATCGTCGGCCGTGCGCATCACCTGCGGGCGGCGACCGGTATCGCCGGACGCGGCCCGGGCGAAGCTTTCCGCTGCCTGGTTGGCGTCATAGACCGGCTTGGCCAGTGCCTGCAGCTTGGGCGCGAGCTGGCGCAGTTCGCGCGGCGCGGCCTTGGCCCAGGCGGCCGCCGGCGGCACCATCTGGTAGGCCAGCGCGGCGGTGCCGGCCAGGCCCAGCACCAATACGAACACCGCGCCCAGGAAGCGCGGGACATAGAGCTTCTGCAGGCCACGGATGATCGGATTGCCGATCAGCGCCAGGAAGCACGACAGCAGCACCGGCACCACCACCGCCTGCGCGGCCCACAGCGTATAGCCGCAGGCCAGCAGGGCCAGGATCACCAGTGACAGCGGCCCGCGCGGGCGTGGTGCGACAGGCGTGGGTAGGGGGCTGACGAGCGCCTCGTCAGGCGGCAGGTCGGAAGCGGGAATGGCCATGGGCGGGCTCAGCGTTCGGAGACGTCGGTCGCTGCCTCAGCCGGGCGTGGCGGATGCGCCGCCCATTGTTCGGTTTCGCCACGCACCTCCGAGGCGCGTGCATAGGATGACATGCGTGGTGCGGGGTGATGTCCGCCATCATCGGCGGTGGCCATGCCAGCCGCGCGCAAGGTGGCCGCATGCCGTGCGGCATCGTCGGCTTTCTGCGCCGCCTGTTCCGTTGGCGCGGTCGCTGGCCGGGATGTGCTGGAGGCAGTCTGGGCGCTATCGGCTGCGTCGTCGGCCTCGCCCGCAGCCTGCTCGGCCTGCCAGGCGGCGACGGCTGTCTGCAGTGAAGTGAACATGCCGGACAGCGACCCGGCCATCTTCAACCACCTGGCTGCGCCCATGGCCCGCGTCGGACGCGACTGGCCAGTCAGGAAACCCAGTCCCAGGCCGACCGCGATGATCCGCCACGGGGTCCAGGCACGGTTCCAGTGTTTCACCAGCGCGTCGGCATGGTCGACCGTCTGCTTGCGCCGACCTTCCACCAACGCCTCGGCGCGGGCCACGCGATGCCTGAGGACGGCGTACTTCATGGCGGGCTGCCCTCCGGTGCCGGCTGCGGGGCAGTGGCTTCGCCGCCGCCAGGCACTTCCGGTTCGTCGTCGCCAATCCCCATCAGCTTGAGCTGGCGGCGGGTGGCGTCCATGCGGGTGTGTTCGAAATAGCGCAGTGTCTGGACCACGCCCAGCACCGTGATCGCCAGGCTCATGGCTGCGGCAACGGACAGCGCCGCCAGCCACGACAGGCCCAGCCGCTGCAGCAGGGCGATCAACGCGCCCATCAACAGCAGCCAGCTGGAGACGCCGAACACGCCGGCCACCGCCATCCACACCAGCGCCCGCGCCAGTGAAGCGCGGGCCAGGGCGAAGTCGGCCAACATCAGCGAGCGCAGGGCGCGGGCGGTGGAAACGGCGGAAGACAGCCCTTCCTTGCCGGCCTTGCCCACGTCGCGCAGGCTCTGGTCCAGTGATGGCGGTGGATCGGGCCTGGTGTCCCGGTCGGTGTCTGCTTCGCTCACGCGATCCCCGGCGCAGTCAGCGGCTTAGTCGCTGCTGCGTCCCAGCTTGGCGATCAGCCAGCCAGCGGCCAGGGCCACGCCGAAGGAGGCCAGCGGGCGCTCGCGGATCAGTTCGGCAGCGCTGTCGATCAGGTCGCGGCCCTTGTCCACCAGCGCATCCATCTGTTCGCGTGCGGCTTCACCACCAAACTCGGCGGCACTGATGCCGGCCAGGGCGCTGTCGGACAATTCCGACTTCACCTGGGCCTTGCCCAGGCGCAGTTCGTCGGTGGCAACGCCGGCCGCGCCGCGCAGGGCATCGCTGGCGGCGGAGGCGGCGGACTTCAGGTGTTCGCCAGCCTCGCCCAGGTTGCTCTTCAGGTTGTCTGTGGCGTTGGGCATGCTCATGGGCGTCTCCAGGGAAAGGGGTCGATTGAGGGGGTGAATCTACCGCAGGCAGGCATGAACACCCTGTTAGTTCGTCGAGGCGATCCCGCACGCGGGTTTCACCTCAACGCATCAACAGCTGGCCTTCGCCGCGGCCGTTGCGCCACACGTTGAGCACCAACTGTGCCGGTGCCTTGTTGAAGCTGGCGCGGAAACTGGCCAGGTCCGAAAAATTGCCGCTGTTGCCGGCAAACACGATGTCGCCGCTGCGCAGGCCGCTGTTCCAGGCGCGGCTGGCCTGTTTGACATCGCCCACCTGGACGCCGCCATTGGCGCCATTGGCGCGCAGGGTCTGGCGGGTGGCTTCGTCCAGTTCATCGAAGGTCGCCCCGGTCAGGCGCGGATCCAGGCTGGCGCCGTCGACCTCGCGCAACTGCTCCTTGAGCGTGGCGTTGAGCTTGAGCGGCTTGCCATCGCGGCGCACGTCCAGGGTCACCTTGCTGCCCACGCCCTGCAGGCCTTCGAAGTTGTGCAGCGCCGCGCCGCCGCTGATGCGCTGGCCGTTGGCCTGCAGCACCACGTCGCCGGTCTGCAGGCCAGCGGCGGCACCGGCCGAATTGGGATACACACCGGTGATCAGCGCACCGCCCGGGCCCTCCAGGCCCAGGCCATCGGCCAGCTGCTGGGTCACGTCCTGGGTGGTCACGCCCAGCGTGCCGCGCCTGACCACGCCCTTGTTCGTGTACAGCTGTTCGGCGATGTTGCGGGCCAGGTCGATCGGGATCGCGAACCCCAGTCCGATGTTGCCGGCCATCGAGCCGGACGGATTGAAGCTGGCGGTGTTGATGCCCACCAGCTGGCCCTGCAGGTTGACCAGCGCGCCGCCGGAATTGCCGGGGTTGATCGAGGCATCGGTCTGGATGAAGTTCTGGTAGCCGGCCACCGGGATCCCGCTGCGGCCCACCGCCGAGACGATGCCCGAGGTCACCGTCTGGCCCAGCCCGTAGGGATTGCCCACCGCCACCACGAAATCGCCGACCTGCAGCTGGTCGCTGTCGCCCAGCGGGATCTGGGTCAGGTCCTTGGCCGGGATGCGGATCAGGGCCACGTCGGTGTCCGGGTCCGAACCGAGGAATTCGGCTTCGACCGTACGCCCATCGCCCAGGGTCACCGACACGCCATCGGCGTTTTCCACCACGTGGTGGTTGGTCCAGGATCAACCCGCGCTGTGCATCGATGATCACGCCCGATCCCAGTGCGCGCTGCACGCGCTCGCGTGGCATGTCGGGAATGCCGAACAGGCGACGGAACATCGGATCGTTGGCGAACGGTCCCAGCGGGCTGGCCACGCGCACCGTCTGCCGGCTGTACACGCTGACCACCGCCGGCGTCACCCGCTTGAGCATCGGAGCCAGCGACGGAATCGGCTGGCCTTCGACCGCGGCCGGCAGGGACGCAGCGGTGGTTGGCAGGATCGCGGTGGAGGCTGTGTCTTCGCGCGCCTCAGCCGGGCGGTCCAGCATCTGGTACAGGCCAAGGGCGGCAAAGCCCCCGAAGGCGGCGGCAGCAGTCAGGGCGAGCAGGGTCGGCAGTGGGCGCATGGTGGCGTCGGGATCTACGTGGGAAAGGGGCGCCAGGTGGGCCGCGCCGTCATCAGGCTGACGGTAGCGCATCCCGGCCAGAAACCTGAACGAGTGTGCTGTCCAGCGCTTAAACCCGCAATGAAACCGATGTCGGAAAAGCCCGTGCGGTTCCATGGCAGGCCATCAGGCAAGGTTCCACGCAGAACTGCTTTTCAGCGATTGACACTGCCCAAACGCAGGATTAACGTCGAAGGCTTACGGCCCCAAGATATAGCGAACGGGGGCAGTGACGGCCCCAAGCAGTAGGGTTTGTCTTGGGAATATCAGCGCCATCAGGGAGCCGGCGCATGCAACAGGTCGTGACCGCGGGATGGATGTCCTGCCAGCCCAGTCGACAACACCTTCGCAGGCCCTTTCCGGACGGCCCGGCGCGCGGCTTTCCTGCCGTCGCCCAGCAGCACGTTCCCCACATCACCACGCTCCCGCGCGCTTCGCGCGGCGGCGCCTTTTCCACCAGGGAGAGTTCCAACCCATGAGCACGGTGCGCCTTGAGGCAGTCAAGAAAGAAGAAGCGGCACGGGTCATTCCGATGCAGCCGGCGTCCCAGGACATCTGGGACAAGAAGTACCGCCTGAAGAGCAAGGCCGGCGAGGCCATCGATGCCGACATCGACGGCACCTACCAGCGCGTGGCCCGCGCCCTGGCCGATGCCGAGCCCACGGCCGAAAAGCGTGCCCTCTGGTATGAGCGTTTCCTGTGGGCGCTGCGCCGTGGCGCGATTCCCGCCGGCCGCATCACCTCCAATGCCGGCGCGCTGGAACACAAGCCGGCCACCAGCACGATCAACTGCACCGTGTCGGGCACCATCACCGACTCGATGGACGGCATCCTGGAGAAAGTCCACGAAGCCGGCCTGACCCTCAAGGCCGGCTGCGGCATCGGCTACGAGTTCAGCACCCTGCGGCCCAGGGGCGCGTTCGTCGCCGGCGCAGGTGCCTACACCTCCGGCCCGATGTCCTTCATGGATATCTTCGACAAGATGTGTTTCACCGTCTCCAGCGCCGGCGGCCGCCGCGGCGCGCAGATGGGCACCTTCGATGTGTCCCACCCGGATGCAAAGGATTTCATCCGCGCCAAGCGCGAGGACGGCCGCCTGCGCCAGTTCAACTTGTCACTGCTGATCACCGATGGCTTCATGCAGGCGGTGGACAACGACGCCGACTGGCCGCTGGTGTTCCCGCTGGGCAAGAAGGAAGAAGCCGATTTCGACCTGGCCGACACCAGCAAGATCCTGTGGCGCGAATGGCCGACGTCCGACACCTACATCCGCCGCGACGACGGCCTGGTGGCCTGCAAGGTGTACGGGCAGATCCGCGCCCGCCACCTGTGGGACATGATCATGGTGTCCACCTACGACTACGCAGAACCGGGCTTCATCCTGATCGACCGCGTCAACGAGATGAACAACAACTGGTGGTGCGAGAACATCCGCGCGACCAATCCTTGTGGCGAACAGCCATTGCCGCCCTACGGTGCCTGCCTGCTGGGCTCGGTCAACCTGACCAACTTCGTGCGCGATCCGTTCACCGAGCAGGCGCGTTTCGACTGGGCCGAATACAAGGAAGTCGTGCGCGTGTTCACCCGCATGCTCGACAACGTGGTCGAAGTGAACGGCCTGCCGCTGGAGCAGCAGCGCAACGAGATCCTGCGCAAGCGCCGCCACGGCATGGGATTCCTGGGCCTGGGCAGCACCCTGACCATGTTGCGCATGAAGTACGGCAGCGCCGAGTCGTGCGAGTTCACCGAAGCCATCGCCCGCGACATGGCCGTGGCCGGCTGGGAAACCGGCCTGGCCCTGGCCAGGGAGAAAGGCGCCGCGCCGATCATGGAAGAACGCTTTGAAGTCACCGCCGCCATGCTGCGCCAGCGCCCGGAGATGGAAAAAGACGGCTGGCGCATCGGCCAGCAGATCGAAGGCAAGGTGCTGCACGCCCGGTACAGCCGCTACATGCAGCGCATCGCCACCGTCGCCCCGGAACTGGTCGAAGAACTGGCCGAAGTCGGCGCCCGCTTCACCCACCACAGCTCCATCGCACCCACCGGCACCATCTCGCTGAGCCTGGCCAACAACGCCTCCAACGGCATCGAACCCTCGTTCGCCCACCACTACAGCCGCAACGTGATCCGCGAAGGCAAGAAGTCCAAGGAAAAGGTGGATGTGTTCTCCTTCGAGTTGCTGGCCTACCGCGAGCTGGTCAACGCCAACGCCATGCCGTTCTCGGAAGACGCTGACGCCCGACTGCCCGATTACTTCATCGCCGCCGACGACATCAATCCGAAGGAGCATGTCGACGTGCAGGCCGCCGCGCAGAAGTGGGTGGACAGTTCCATCTCCAAGACCGCGAACGTACCCACGGACTACCCGTACGAGCAGTTCAAGGACATCTACCGCTACGCCCACCAGCAGGGCCTGAAGGGCTGCACCACCTTCCGCTTCAACCCGGCTGCCTTCCAGGGCGTACTGGTGAAGGAAGCCGACCTGGAGAACACCACCTACCGCTTCGAGCTGGAAGACGGCACCTTCGTCGAGGCCAAGGGCAACGAGCAGATCGAATACGACGGCGAGCTGCACACCGCTGCCAACCTGTTCGATGCGCTGAAAGAGGGTTATTACGGCAAGTTTTGAGAAGGGTCACGGCAAGTTCTGATGTTGCCTGTTCGTCCCCCGGCGTCAGCGCCGGACGGGAAAATCCGAACGCCGCATCAACGCGCCACGCAACACGCGCAAGGCTTCACCCCTGGCTGCATTAGCATCATCGTCGTCATCAACCCCCAACGCCCTTCGGAGGGCACATGAGCACAGGAACGGATATCACGGCGGCGCTGTCTGATGCTGCGGACAGCGTGAAAGAGAAAACCAGCGAACTGGCCACGGTCGTGGCCGATGCCGCCAGCGTCACGGCAGGCAAGGTCGCCAAGCGCGCGGCCAAGGCCAAGAAGACCCTCGGCACCAAGCTGGCCGATGCCAAGAAGGCCCTGACCAAGCGCACCAGCAAGGTCACCAAGGCCGTCAAGAAAACCGTGGACTCCACCAAGAAGAAGCTCAACACCGCCAGCACCAACGGCAAGGTCGAGGCCGCCGCGTTGAAGGCCAAGGGCGCCGGCAAGAAGGCCGCCCTGAAGAAAGCCGTCAAGCAGCTGGAAGCCAAGGCCGGCAAGAAACTCGCCGCCGACAAGAAGGCGGTGAAGAAGGTCGCCAAGACCGTTTCCAAGGACCTGGCCGCCGCCAAGAAGACGGCCACCAAGCAGCTTGCCGCCGACAAGAAAGCGGTGAAGAAGGGCGCGCAGAAAGTCGTCAAGAAAGTGGCCGCCGTCAAGAAAGCCGCCACCAAAAAGATCGCCGCCGAAAAGAAAGCCGTGAAGAAGGTCGCCAAGACCGTGGCGAAGAAAGCTACGGCTGCCAAGAAGGCCGTCAAGAAAGCCGTGAAGTAATTCCGCGGTACCGCCCTTCCCGCATCCCTGGGAAGGGTGCAACGCCGGCACGCGCACCGCGTGCGGCGGGTAGCCACATCGTCACAGCATCCGCATCCAGGAACCCAGGCCATGGCCGTCAAGATCGACAAGAAAATCAAGGGCTACAGCGTGCTCACCCCGGAAGACAAGGCGCGTGCCGCCGCGCCGCCGGTGCCCGCTGCGTCGGTCAGCCAGGCCAGCGCCGAGGCCGAACTGCCCGTGGCCGAAGTCATCCAGATGCACGAGCGCATCGAGCGCCCGGATGTGCTGATCGGCAGCACCTACAAGATCAAGTCGCCCATGGTGGAACACGCCTTCTACGTGACCATCAACGACATCGTGCTCAACGCCGGCACCGAGCACGAACACCGCCGCCCGTTCGAGATCTTCATCAACTCCAAGTCCATGGAGCACTTCCAGTGGATCGTGGCGCTGACCCGCATCATGTCCGCGGTGTTCCGCAAGGGCGGCGACGTGACCTTCGTGGTGGATGAGATGAAGGCCGTGTTCGACCCGCGCGGTGGCTATTTCAAGCCCGGCGGCGTGTACATGCCCTCGCTGGTCGCCGAACTCGGCGCCATCGTCGAAGAACACATGAAGTCCATCGGCCTGCTGCACGACCCGGACATGAGCGACCATCAGAAGGCAATCCTGGCCGAGAAACGCAAGCAGTACGAAGATCGTGCAAAAAAAAACACTGAAGTGAGCCCTGAGCCGGCCGCTATCGTTCCCAACAGCACGGCCGATCATGAGGAGGACATCGCTGTGACCGGCGACGGGGCCTCGTTCCCGCCCAGTGCCACCATGTGCCACAAGTGCAATACCAAGGCGCTGGTGATCATGGATGGGTGCGCGACGTGCTTGAACTGTGGGTATTCGAAGTGCGGGTGAAGAGATTGCCGTAGTGGTCTTTTTTTTCCAGGGGGGTGGGTGTGATTACTAATTCATACGCGGTTTGGAACAATAAGGGTGGAGTTGGAAAAAGTACGATTACCTTCAACGTGGCGTCGCGATATGCGGAGCTCAATCCCGAAAAGAATGTTCTTGTTATAGATATGTGCCCACAGGCAAACGTGAGCATGATGCTTCTTGGCGGGGGAGTGAAGGGTGAGACTGAAGTTCATAAGCTTTGCACGAGTGCGGTTGCTCCGACCATTGTCGGATATTTGACGCAGGCCTTGGGCGGCGGTCCCATGGCCGCCTCGCCGAACGCTTCAACATACGTTACGAAAGTTTCGAACATAAATGCGAGTCTTCCTAAGAATTTGAATTTAATATGTGGCGATCCAAATTTAGAGTTGATCTCAGCATATATATCTAACCTTGGGTCTGCGCAACAGGTCCTTCCAGTCATCAAGCCTTGGGTCTGGGTTCATGAGGTGGTGAAGCGGTTAATTGCTTCCGTTGATCAGGAAATGGGCGGAGAGTGGATAGTCTTTATTGATACAAATCCCAGCTTCTCAAGCTACACGGAATTGGCAATCTGCGCCGTTGAACGACTTCTCCTGCCGGTTAACGCGGACGATTCATCAAGGACCGCGATTGGTGCAATGCACTCGCTCCTATATGGTCAAAATCCGCCTCACCCAATTTACGGCGCTTGGACATTTGCACATAACGCGCAAGCATATGGCGTTTCCGTTCCGAAAATTCATCAGGTAATTGGTAACAGGCTGACGCAAAACCTAGGCGCCGCGGCTGCATTTGCGGCACTTTCAAGAGCGAGCGCTGGATCGCTTTACGGCTTGTATCTGGGAAATCCTGCTAGGTTTACTCCGCGTGCACAGGCTCCCATTAGCGAGAACGATTTCGTCGCAAAATATTCGGTTTCGCTGAGAGATTTTAATACCGCAGGGGTGGTCGCAGCACACGAGGGCGTTCCTGTATCGTCATTAGTGGGGGGTAAGCATTTCGTGCATGGGCGAAAGGTCGACATAGACAATAATAGGGTTGTGGACTGTAGGATTGCACTTGATTCAGTTGTTAAGGCGATTTAGTAAGCAATAGGGTAATTTTAGTTGATTTAATAGAAGCAGGGGTCTAAAAGCAGGGGGCGGAGTGCACTTCCCTGCTCTTGCGAAACAGGGGTCTGCGAAACAGGGGTCAGAGTCTGAAGTATCCCCACGTTTTTCCGATCCGAATCAGCAAGTTGCTAGGCTTTTCGGGTGGAAACGAGTACGCGCATGGCGCAGTCTTCGAGGTGTCTAAGCCAAAGAAGGACTACGGCCATGCGCGCCACCGAAGTATTGCAGAGGTGTCTTGCCGATGCATTGGAGCCCATGCATGCCTTGCGTGAGCGGGTGCTGCTGAAGGCTGTGGAAGCGCTGGCAGCCGGCTGGCGATTGACCTTGATTGATCTGGCCCGGCGCTGGCCTGGCGCGGTGCGGGTACGCGCACCGCTCAAGGCGCTGGACCGCTTGCTGAGCAACCGTCGTCTGCATGCCGAGTGCTTGTCACTGCATGCGTCGATGGCGCGCTGGTTGTTACGCGGGCCACGTCCTTTGATCGTGATCGACTGGAGCGATCTGAAGGCTGATAAGTCCTGGTGCCTTCCGAAACAGGGGTCAGAGTGCACTTTTCATGAGCGACCAAAGAAACCGTACTCTGACCCCGTTTTCGCAGGTCGGCTTATTTCAGTAGTTAGGCCTAGAAAATAGCTATGTCGCTGCTCGATAAATTCAAAGATGGCTTCTGGTCTCATATCGGATCGGCGTGTGCATCCGCGCTAATGGTTCTTCTTGGTTGGCTGTTTTACAAACTGGCCCCGGCTCTTCTGCCAGCGCTTGAGGCAGCAACTTCACTTCGTGTTGTTCTAGCCATTTTTTTGTTATCTGTTCTCCTCAACATAGTTTTGGTAGCTGTCATTTGGCGCCTGTCACGACCCAGTGACCTAAAGCTCAAGTTCGGTATCCTGTGGGATCGTCACAAGAATCCCCATTGCCCATCATGCAATAAAGGTGGCTTGCGGTATGGTGAGTACAGTTGGGGCGAGCGCGGATACTACTGCAACACCTGCAAAGACGTTTTCCACTTGGCCGACGCTCATGGCAAAGACCTAACGCCTTCCGAGGCGCTGCCTCAGGTCTAGGCCTAACATCTCATTCAAGGCGGACGGCTTCGCCGCCGCTTAATTCCAGCGTTAGCCGCCACAGGGAGTTTTATGGAAACTCGACAGAGCTATGAAGCGTCGTGTTTTAAGTTGCAACCGGACTACTTAGAGCCAGGAAGTATTCCGCCGCTTCCGGACCACGTGCCCCAATACGATGACGAAGAGCCATTAGGCGTCAATTTCTTTCGCGTGATGCTTGACGGAGACGATCTAAGTGGCTTGTCCCTCCCTCGGACGTTCTTTGGTCGATCAGAGTTTACGAGCGTTTCATTCCACAATTCCGACCTATCGGAGTCCAACTTGTGCTGGAACGACTTCATTGGAACCAATTTCTCGTCTGCCCTTCTTGTGCGTAGCGACCTACGTTCATCTCTTTTCTCTAATACCTCATTTAACTCGGCCAATTTGAGTGGAGCGGATCTCCGTCAGTCGTCTTTTGACGGTTGCGATTTCTCTGACGCTCGCATGTCCGGAGCAGTCCTCACCCTGGCTCAGGGCGCTGTGCTGTCGCTCTCCGACCAACAACGCTCGGAAATCGCTTGGGCAGACAACGACGGGCCAGAGCCGGGTGGCGGCTAACAATTCATTCAAGCCGACGCCGCTCTGCGGCGCTGCTTAATTCTTGCGTTATGGAAACAAGGGTCAGAGTGCACTTTCTCCACAGCACTCTGCCGTTGATCGGTCGCGTTACGCAAAGGCTCTTTCAGTGGTTGACAACGCCACTAGGTACTAGCAATCTCCTTCCCAAGGAGCCTAGAAACTCCTCGTACAGCGGTACCCACCTCCGTCAAACCGGTGGGTTTTTTGTGCCTGCATTCCGCAGGGACAAGCCGACGCAATGCTCCGCGTCGGGAGGGCGGCTAATACAACACTCGCAAGGGGAATACGCCCGCCGTCTGTACGCGGTTTCTAGCCTCCCGACTTCCCGTCCGTCGCATCAGCGCGGGCGGGCACTTCATGGTGAGAAGGAGACGACGATGTCTGAGCACACGTTCGACGATAAGGATATGGGGTATTTCCTGCCCGAGGACAGTCAGCTCTTGCTGACGCAAATCAAGAACCACATCCACTTCCTTGCGAGGCTGGCGCAGCCGCGCATTGCGGACGAAACGAAGGAGTGGGCGCCAGCCGTGGGGATGGCGGAATTGATGTTCTGCCTGGACCAGTTGGCCGAGCAACTGGATCTGGTGCTGAAGGACGTGTCGTTGCTGAAACAACCGCAGCCGGCAAAGCGGTCGCATGACACCCCGAAAGCGGCAGAGGCGATGGCCGATGAGGAGGCAGACCAAGGAGCGGGCGTCGTTGAGGATGCCTACGCCGGAGAAGCCGAAGATCAGCGCTTTGTCTCTGGTGTCACGCTGGATCAGATCGACAAGCTCAACCTCTTGATCTCGTGCATCAAGGCATACAGCGATGCGGTGTTTGCCGATGGCATGGCCGACTTTGCGGAAGGCAGCTTGTCGATGCTGGGCTACACGATCTTCGACCGGGCCGTTGAGGTGGATGAGATCGTGAAAGAGATCGACGCACAGTCGCTGAAGAAGGGAGTGCACCGATTGGCCGTTGAAGAGGCGCGACCTGCATACATGGTCTAGACGCTACGCACGACTGGTTGCGGTAACCGCGTGAAACCGGTAGGTCCCGGCGGGCTCTATCTGCACTGAGATACGCACGGTGTGCGCTTAGCGAAACAGGGGCAGCGTTTGCTGCCCCTGTTTCCGAGATTGCCAGGGCAGAGGTCAGCGTGCACTTTCCTGCGTAGGATGTGCGTCCGGGTCCAGTGGCTTGGTAGCTTTGGTGGTGGCTTTAGTAGCGCCTCGAACGCTTCGAAGTGCATGCTGCGCCCTGTTCCTGCGGGGTCGGCGGGGGCCTGATCTTCAATCAACGAAACAAACGCAGGGTGGAAGCATGGGTGCTTGGGGAAACGGCTCGTTCGAGAACGACGATGCGGCGGATTTCATCAGTGATCTGATTGACGTGACGGACCTGGGGTTGGTCCGTGATGCGCTGGCCGCGGTGCTTGCGGCGGATGATTATCTGGAAGCGCCGGACGCCTGTCAGGCGCTGGTGGCGGCGGAGGTGGTCGCTGCGGCCGCTGGTCGGCCGACGGCCGCCGCCCAGGAGGACGAAGAACTCTCCGAGTGGTTGGCCCGGATCGAGCCGGTGGTGAGCCCGGACCTGATCAAGCAGGCCATCCAGGCGCTCGACCGGATCGTCGGCGAGCAGTCCGAGCTTCGGGAGCTCTGGGAAGAGGTGGACGAAGTCGAGGCCTGGAAGGCCACGGTCGCGGGATTGAAGGCGAAGCTGCAGGGTTAAGTCACCGGCGCTTTCAACGCGCGCGGCCTGCGCGCTCCCAGCGGGCGAATCCGGTGTAGCTGGATGGTGCGGGCTGCGTCTGCGGGCGCGTGCCGTGGCGGGCGGTTACGCTATGCCACTCGCTCGTCTTGTTGGAACAGATCCCGCCATGTCACTGCATCCCGATTTCCCCGTGGTCGAAGGCGACCACCAGCTCACGCCGGAGTGGGCGATCACGCTGCCCGAGCCGGTCAATCGCCGCATCGAGGATGGCGACCTGGTGCTGTGGAATCCGCGCATCACGGTGTGGATGACCATCTGGCACAACGATGAGAACGCCAGCATCGCCGAGCGCCTGGACGACTTGAAGCAGCACATGTCGCCCGACGCCGAGGCCATCGAGCAGGAACAGGCCGGGTCCACGCTGTTCTACGCCTACCGGCTGGCCGAGGAGACGGACGAAGACGCCGACGAAGACGACCAGCGCATGCCCGGCTATTACGGCTACGCCTTCGCCGACACCAGCCATGTGCAGCTGGCGGTGTACTTCGACGACGAAGCCGATGTGGAAATCGCCCGCGCCCTGCATCGCAGCCTGGTCTATTCGGCGCCAGATCAAGCCGCAGGCTGAGGCGCGCGCGGGCTGCGAAAAGGGGAATGGCGGTGCACACGGCAATCGGCCCGGGCGCGATCATGTAGCGCCGAGCTTGCTCGGCAAGGGCGTTACAGAGAAAGTCCCCAGCCGAGCGAGCTCGGCTCTACAAGGGCTGGCCTGAAGATCGCGAACAGCTTCTCCGGCCGGCCGCCTCACTCGCTGGCGATCACGCGACTCTTGCCGGCCTTCTTGGCCCTGTACATGGCGCGGTCGGCGCGCCGCAGCAGCGCGTCCTGGGTTTCGTTGGCCTGCTGCATCGCCACGCCGGCGCTGAAGGTGACGAAGATGCGCATGTCCTCATGCACGAAGGAATGCTGCGCCAGTCCTCGCTGCAGGCGGAGGACGGTCGCCTTGGCCTCGAAGATCGTGGCATCGGGCAGCAGCAGCACGAATTCCTCGCCGCCGAACCGGGCGATCGCGTCGGTTCCGCGCAGGGTGATGCGCGCCACTTCGACGACGTGCCGCAGCGCGGCGTCACCGCCGGCATGGCCGTGGACCTCGTTGATCCTGCGGAAGTCGTCCAGGTCCAGCATCGCCAGGCACAGCGGCTGGCCACTGCGGACGGTGCGCGCGCGCTCGCGGTTGAACAGCTCGTCGAATCCGCGTCGATTCAGCGCACCCGTCAGCTGATCCTCGCGGGCCAGTTCGGCCAGATCCCTGAGTTCCTGCTCGAGGGCCACGATGCGCTGCTCCGCGTGTTCCACCTGGCGCTGGGCATCGATGAGCACTTCATGTGACGCGGCGGCCTCAGCCTGCACCCCGGCGGTGTCCTGCAGCACCTCCTGCAGCAGCCGGTTCAGGTCGACCATGCTGCGGGTCTGGCCGATGGACTGTGCGTAGCCGGCGATCCGGCTGTGGTATTGGCCGGTGCTGCTGGCCATGCCGCCGAGCTGTTCGACGAAGGACAGCATCATCCCGCGCATGGCCTGCCGGGATTCGGCGATGCCCTGCTTGAGCTGGCCCTGCCGGTAGATCACCTCGCGCAGGGTTTCCCGTGCCTGGCCGATGCTGAGGCTGTCCAGCGGGCCTGCAATCAGCTGGCGGACCATGCCGACCTGTTCCTGCAGCCAACTGTGGTCGTCGGTCAGCTCGCCGATGTTGTCCAGCAGCAGGTCGAACAACTCCAGCAGCAGGTGTTGCTGCTTGCTGGTGTCTTCGGCGTGCAGGCTGGCCTGGTGGACCAGCTCGCGCAGGCGGCCCTCCAGTGGTGCCAGGTCCCGCCCGGCATGCCAGTGGTGCAGCGTGCTGCCCAGCGTCTGGGCTTCGTCGGCCAGTGCCGGGCTGCGCTGCAACAGCGTTGCCAGGGCATTGCCGACGGCTTGTCGCAGCAGCTCGCGCAGGCGTTGGGCTTCGGTGCGGCCGTCAATGCCGGGATCGGCGATGTCGATGGTGCGGATGTACTTGTCGATCAGCTGGCGCAACGCCCGCGCATAGGCCGGCCAGTCCTGCAGGTCGAAGGCCGCGCGCAGTCGCAGGCCCATGTCGCGCAGTTCGCCGTGCAGGGTGCAGATGCCGTCGGCGAAGGCGCCGAGCAGCGCTTCGGGCTGATGGCCGTGGGAGAACAGCTGCATCAGGGCGGCGGTCGCCGCTGCGGCATCCGGTGGCGGTGCGGGTGCCTGTTCGTCCGCGAGCGCGTGGTGCTGCGTCGGGATGGGCGTGTCGGTCGCCGGAGGCGCCGGGCCGTCGTCCTGCTCCTGCCTGGAGAACAACCGGCGCAGTCCACCCTTCTTGGAAGATGACGATTCAGGTGGATACGACATTGGGGAACCTGGGCATGACGCTCTGGCGGAGAAAGGAGTGCTTCTGGCAGTGCGGTACCCCACCGGTATCGGCCAGGGGCTGGCGAGCTTGAGTCCCGCCCGCGCCAGGCCCGTTCGTCGGCGCGGTGGCAGGGGCGGGGTCAAGTTCCATGGAGCGGCAGCCGATACAGGAGCGACCTATCGTCGTATTGATCCTTGAATTGCCATGAACCCTGTGACCTTCCTGCGCCGTCGCGTGGCCGACCTGCCGTTGACGCGCAAATTCATCGTGCTGTGTTCGATCCTCGCCGTCGGCGTGATCCTGCTGGCCGTGTCCGCTGCGCGCCTGCAATACCTGGACCTGGTCCAGGCCCGCAAGCAGAGCGTCAAGACCCAGGTGGACATGGGTGTCAGCGTGCTGCAGCACTTCGCCGACCAGGCCAGGCGCGGCCAGGTGACCGAGGCGCAGGCCAGGGCCGCGGCGCTGGCCGCGCTGGCGGACATGAAGACCAACGGCGGCGTGGACTATTTCTTCATCGTCGATCCGCAGATGCGCATCGTCATGCATCCCACGCGCAAGGTCGGGACCGACATGAGCGACTACCGGAGCGAGCAGGGCGAATACGTGTACCGCGACATCCGCAAGGCGGTGACCGCGGGTGATGGCTTCAGCTACTACAGCGGCCCCAAGCCCGGGAAGAACGAGCAGCTGCCCAAGATCAGCTTCGCTGAAACGTTCCCGCAGTGGCAGTGGGTCGTGGTCATGGGCGTCTATGCCGAGGACATCCAGGCCGAGGCGCTTGGTTTCACCAAGATCCTGACCCTGATTGGCGCCGCCCTGGTGGCGCTGGTGGTGGGCCTGTGCTGGCTGATCGCAAGCGCCATCGGCACGCCGCTGCGGGCGGCGACCCGGGTCGCCGGTGCGATCGCCGCGGGGCGTTTCGACAACGATATCCAGGTGGAATCACGCGATGAAACCGGTCAGCTGATGGCCAGCAT
Source organism: Pseudoxanthomonas sp. (assembly GCF_027498035.1). Taxonomy (NCBI): domain Bacteria; kingdom Pseudomonadati; phylum Pseudomonadota; class Gammaproteobacteria; order Lysobacterales; family Lysobacteraceae; genus Pseudoxanthomonas; species Pseudoxanthomonas sp. The sequence goes on along the minus strand of NZ_CP114978.1, from coordinate 2,014,406 downwards.
GCAGCAGATGCAGGGGCAGCTGCAGCGGTTCAACAGCGAGATGCAGTCCCTGGTCCAGCTGCAGCAGGGCGAGGACATCGGACATCGCATGCCCGAAGACTTCCCCGGCGATTACGGCACGCTCGCCCGGGGCGTCAATACGGCGCTGTTCGAGCATCTGGACGCGATCGTCGAAGGGATGGCGGTGATGGCCGAGTACGGCCGTGGCGACCTGCGCCGCGACATGCGGCGCCTGCCTGGCCAGCGTGCCGCGCTGCATGAAGCCCTGGACGCGGTGAAGGCCAATCTGTCGGCCGTCAACGGCGACATTGCGCGCCTGGCCGATGCGGCCGCGCGCGGCGATTTCTCGGCGCGTGGCGAAGCAACGCGCTACCAGTTCGCGTTCAAGGACATGGTCGAGTCGCTGAACCGCCTGATGCGCCAGGCCGAAGATGGCCTGGCCGACGTCGGCCGGGTCATGGGCGCGATTGCCGGCGGCGACCTGTCCCAGCGCGTGGACGCAGGTTACGAGGGGGCTTTCGGCCAGCTGGCCGATGCGACCAATCGCACTGCCGCGCAGTTGACCGGCATCGTGCAGGGCATCCAGCGCTCGGTCGAATCGATCAACACCGCGGCGGTCGAGATCGCGACCGGCAACAGCGACCTGTCGGTGCGGACCGAGCAGCAGGCAGCGAACCTGGAAGAGACCGCTGCCTCGATGGAGGAGCTGACTTCCACCGTGAAGCAGAACGCCGACAGTGCCCGCCAGGCCAACCAGCTGGCGCTGGGCGCCGGCACGGTCGCGCAGGAGGGTGGCCGGGTGGTGGAGGATGTGGTCACCACGATGGCCTCGATCAGCGCCGCATCGAAGCGGATCGCCGACATCACCGGCGTGATCGACGGCATCGCCTTCCAGACCAACATCCTGGCGCTGAATGCCGCGGTGGAGGCGGCGCGTGCCGGCGAGCAGGGACGTGGATTCGCGGTAGTCGCCTCGGAAGTGCGGTCCCTGGCGCAGCGTTCGGCCGAAGCGGCCAAGGAGATCAAGACGCTGATCTCCGATTCGGCGCAGGAAGTGGAGCAGGGTGCGGCCCTGGTCGCGCGCGCCGGCAGCACCATGGCCGAAGTGGTGACCTCGGTGCAGCGCGTCACCGACATCATGGCCGAGATCTCAGCGGCCAGCGCCGAGCAGAGTTCGGGAATCGAGCAGGTCAGCAGGACGGTGATGCAGCTGGACGAAACCACCCAGCAGAATGCGGCGCTGGTGGAAGAAGCCACGGCGGCGGCCAAGAGCCTGGAAGACCAGGCATCGGATCTGGGCCGTGCGGTGGCCGTGTTCCGGTTGGCTGGCGTTGCGCAGGTGGCTGAGGTCGTGGCGCTGCCCAGGCCGGCATTCGCGCCGGTGCAGGCGGTGGTGGCTGCACGCGTGCCCACCAGGAAATCCCCGGCGTCGGTCGTGCGTACGCCCGCCAAGCCCAAGCTTGCCGCGATGGCAGAAAGCGCCGACTGGCAGGAGTTCTAGGGTCGATCCGGGCTAGGCGGCGCGATGGCCGCGCGCCGGGCAGGGCGCGGTGGCGTCAGCGCGATGCCCGATGGTCCGGGCATCGCGTGGCGTGGTGCTTCAGTGCTTCAGGTCGTCCGGCACCTTGCCGCCGTTGTCGGCCAGCTTCTGCATCACGGCCTTGTGCAGGGCCAGGTTCTGTTCGGCGCTGCCGTGATCGCCTGCATGGACGTTGAGTTCTTCAGCCAGTTCCTTGCGTGCGGCCAGGCTGGAGTCCAGGTCGAGCAGTTTCAGCAGGTCGACGATGGAATGCTTCCAGTCGCTCGGGCCGCCCTTCTGCGCGGCGATGGCGGTCAGGACCGCGGCCACGTCCACCGGTTCGGCCGGCGGTGCCGCGTCGCGCGCGGGCGGGGCGATATCGGCGGTGGCTTCGCTGCCGTCCACGATGATCACCTGCGGCTTGGGGGTGGCGGGCGCTGCCGCGGCCGGGGCACTGCCCCCGAAGATCTTGCTGACGATACTGGAGAAGATGCTCATCGCGTTTCCTTGTTGGATGGGAACGGCGAGCGTACTGCCCCTTGGGCGTGCTTCGGATGAAATCGGTGTGTCGGCCGGGTGTCGCATGCCGCGATGGCGGGGCGACAGGGGCGGGTGGGCCGATGCAGGCATGGGCCACTGGCCGTGGCGGTGTGAGGCGCGGCGTGCCGCTGTTAGCATGCGCCGCGTCGCGCGTACCGACTGCGCGCCTTCCGTCAGTGGTTCGAGGTCCCGACACCCATGTCTGCATTGAACGAGCTGCGCCTGCTGCTGGGCGTCGAGCGCAACACCACCCGCGCGAGCGAGAAATGGCTCTCCGGCCTGGGCGGCCTGCTCGGCACCGTGGCGGTCTACGCGCTGGCACGCTGGCTGGTACCGCAGGCGGCAGGCGGTGCGATGGGTGGGCTGGTGGTCGCCTCGATGGGAGCCTCGGCGGTGCTGCTGTTTGCCGTGCCGCAGGGTGCGCTGTCGCAGCCGTGGGCGCTGATCGGCGGGCATCTGCTGTCGGCGTTCGTCGGGGTGAGCTGCCAGAAGCTGCTGCCTGGCCACGACCTCACCGCTGCGCTGGCGGTGGGATTGGCGGTGTGCGTGATGGCGTTTGCGCGCTGCATCCATCCACCGGGTGGCGCCACCGCGCTGTCGGCCGTGATCGGCGGCGATGCCGTGCATGCGCTGGGCTATCACTATCTGCTGGTGCCGGTGCTGGTCAACGTGGTCGTGATCCTGGTCATCGCGGTGCTGTTCAACGGGTTGTTCCGCTGGCGCCGCTATCCGGCGCACCTGAACCATCTTGCCCGTGCAGCCGCGGTGACGCCGCCGGCGCAGCGCCGCTTCGACCTGACCCAGGAAGATTTCCATGCGGCGATGGAACAACTCAACGCCTATGTGGACATCAGCGCCGAGCAGTTGACCGACCTGCTGGAGCTGGCCAAGCAGCACGCCGAACAGGACGTGGTGCATCCGCGGGGCATCGTGGCTGGCCACTGTTACAGCAACGGCCGGCTGGGCCGGTTGTGGGGCGTGCGCGAGGTCCTGGGTGATACGGAAGCCGCGCCGCGCACCGACGTGATCGCCTATCGCGTCGTCGCCGGCGATGGTGTCGGCCAGCAGGGCGTGTGTTCGCGCGAAGCCTTCCGGCAATGGGCACGCTTTGAAGTGGATGCGCAGCCGAATGGCCGCTGGACCAAGGCCGGCAACGACGCGCGCTGACAACCCGGCCTTGCTTTGAGGCCGCGGTTCGGGCCTCCTATCGCGCTGGAGCACGCCAGGGATCGGTGTGGGAATGGCGGCCATCGGCGGTTCCCCTGCGACGCGGGCGTGCAGTCAACCCGCTCGATCAGGTCATGGAGACATCCGCATGTTTGGCTATCGCTACGTCAAGGCCAGCCCCAGCACCTATGTGCTGCAGTACAAGAACGGCAAGCCCGTGCGCGAAGGCACCGGACTGACCTTCTGGTATTTCGCGCCCAGCACCACGCTGGTGTCGATCCCGCTGGAAAGCGTGGACGTGCCCTTCATGTTCCGCGAGGTCAGCAGCGACTTCCAGGAAGTCACCGTGCAGGGTCAGGTCGCCTACCGCGTGACCGCGCCCAAGACGCTGGCCGGACTGATGAACTTCACCCTCAAGCCCGATGGCAGTCACGCCTCCGAGGACCCGGGCAAGTTGCCGCAGCGCGTGGTCAACACGGTGCAGGTCCAGTTGCGCTCGGTCCTGCAAGGCCAGTCGCTGGAGGAGCTCCTGCGCAATTCCGATCATCTTGTGCAGGTGGTGCGCAACGGCCTGCAGCAGGAAGATGGATTGGCGGTGCTGGGACTGGAGCTGGTGAACCTGTCGATCCTGGCGATCAAGCCGAATCCTGAAACCGCGCGCGCACTGGAAGCCCAGGTCCGCGAACAGATCCTCAAGCAGGCCGACGACGCGACCTATCTGCGCCGCAACGCCGCGATCGAGCAGGAGCGCTCGGTCAAGGAGAACGAGCTCAACACCGAAATCGCGGTGGAAGCCAAGAAGCGCCAGATCCGCGAGGCGCAGTTGGAAGCCGAGCGTTCGGTGCTGGCCAAGCGCCAGGCGATCCAGGACGAGGAAATGGCCGGCCGCATCGCGCTGGAGGAAAAGAACAAGCGCCTGACCGCACTGCGCGCCACCAATGCCCAGACCGAGGCCGATGCCAAGGCCTATGGCGTGGCCGCGACGATGAAGGCCGTGCAAGGCGTGGATGCCAAAGTGCTGCAGGCGCTGATGGTCGGCCAGGCCGATCCGAGTGCCTTGATCGCGCAGGCGTTCCAGGGACTGGCCGAGAACGCTTCGCGCATCGGCGAGCTCAACATCTCGCCCGAGCTGTTGCAGCAGTTGACCAAGGACCGTTCGCGGCCGGCGAAGGCCTGACCCATGGATGCGCTCAACCGGCGCATCGTGCTGGTCACGCGCCGAACCCGGCTGGAAGAGCTGGTGGTGCGATTCAACACGGTCGAACAGGCGCGCTTCTACGTGGAGCACCTGGGTGCGGACTTCGCCGATTACGAGGCCGAGCAGCAGGTCTATCAGCAGGCCGTGCAGCAGGCGGAGGCCACGCTGGCGCGGTTCGGTCGCGTGCAGCGGCTGGATCGTGGCTTCCTGGCCAATTACCTGTTCGCGCCCGACGCGCTGGTGGTGGTGCTGGGGCAGGACGGGCTGGTCGCCAACACGCTCAAGTACCTGCAGTCATCGCAGCCGGTGATCGGGGTGAATCCCGACCCCGCGCGCTGGGATGGCGTGCTGCTGCCGTTTGCGGTGAAGGACCTGGCGCGCGTCACGCCCGAAGCGCTGGCGGGCAAGCGCACGCAGAAGCGCATCACCATGGCGCGTGCCGAGCTGAGCGATGGCCAGGTGCTGCATGCGGTCAACGATCTGTTCATTGGCCCACGCAGCCATGTGTCGGCGCGCTATCAGATCCACCAGGGCGAGCGGGGCGAACAGCATTCTTCCAGCGGCGTGATCGTGTCGACCGGGCTGGGCTCGACGGGCTGGTTCCAGAGCCTGTTGGCCGGTGCGGCGGGCATTGCCGACCAGGCGCTGGCCGAAGAGGTGGAAGCCATGCGCGGTCGCGGTTTCGACTGGGATGCCGACCACCTGCAGTACACCGTGCGCGAACCGTTCCCCAGTCGCACCACGCAGACCGGGATGATCTTCGGTCCGGTCACCCGCGCCGCGCCGCTGCAGCTGGTGTCGCAGATGTCCGGTTACGGGGTGATCTTCAGTGACGGCATCGAATCGGATTTCCTCGAATTCAATGCCGGCATGACCGCCACGATTGGCCTGGCCGAGCGCGAAGGCCGGCTGGTGACCTGATCGCAGGGCTGGCCCGTCCTGGGGTGAGGGGCCAGCCCTGCATCGCTCACCTGGCCGGCTTCGCACCCGGGCGCGCCACGCCGTACATCTCCCAGGCGATCTTCTTGAGCAGGGCGCTGTTGTCATCGCCATCCTTGTACAGGTCGAAGTGGGTGCGGCCGTCGAGGTAGCGGAAGTCGCTCCTGGCGTGCAGGCCATCGAGCACCGCCTGGAACTTGTGCGCCGAGCCATCCAGGTAGAACGTGTCGGCGGTGCCCACGATCAGGTGGATCTTGCCGTCCAGGTCGGGCTTGAGCGTGGGCCACTGCGCGGCCACGCGCGCGGCGATGTCGTAGTGCGCGTGCCAGTAGGCGACCACGGCCGGATCGACCTTGCCGGTATCGCGGTCGAACATCGGCACCGGGCGGCCATCGGCGCCGCGTGGCGAGAACACCCATTCGAACGAAGCCATCTGGCCGCCGTACGGACCCAGCACGCGCTCGATCTTGGCGAAGGTTTCCACGTCCGCGATCTCCTTGCCCTGGTCGCGGATCAGCGGGATCTGGCTGCCGTCGGCGCGGCGGTACATGTTGGCGTCGGGCGCATACAGGTTGGCGCCGGTGAAGTCGTGGAAGTCGCTGGGATCGGGCGAGGTCGACCAGGTGCCGCCGAACAGTTTCGGATAGCGCGTCTGCAGCCACAGCGTGGCCCAGCCACCGGACGAATGGCCGTTGAGGAAGCGCCCCGATGCCTTGCCGTCCATGCGGTACTGCCGTTCCAGCGCCGGGATCAGCTCTTCGGTCAGTGCCGTGCCCCATGGCCCGTTGTTGACCGAGTCGGCGAACTCATGGGTGCCGGTCGGCGTGGCCTGGTCCAGGAACACCCAGATCATCGGCGGCATCTGCTTGGCGGCCATGGCGCTCCACACCGAGACGATGCTGCCGGCCAGGCGGTTGTAGTTGCCGGTGTAGCCGTGGGTGAAATACACGGTCGGGTAGCGCGTCGCGGCCTTGGCGTCGTAGCCCGGCGGCGTCAGCACCCGCGCGCGGATCGACACCGGCCGTCCCCAGAACGCACTCAGCGCCGGGCTGACCATCGATGCATCGGTGGTATGGGCCTTGGCTTCGGGCAGGGCATCGCGGGCCGCCTGCGGTATGCGCGGTGACAGCTGCCAGGGATCGTCGGTCACCGGCAGCTGCCTGCTGAGTTTCAGCGTGGGCAGCGCCTTGCCCTTGGCCAGCGACACCGGAGTGACCTCGCTGAGCAGGTCACCGCCATCGCGGCCGATGTAGTTGTAGCTGTGGTCCGGGTCCAGCACGGCCTGCACCAGGTAATCGCCGGCCGGCAGCGCCGAGAAGCCGCTGGGGAAGGCGATGTTGTCCAGGTCGATCTCGACACTGGCGCCGGGCCTGAGTGCGGTCACTTCCTGCGCGGCCAGTGCCACCGAGGTGGGCTGGAAGGGATTCATGTCGACCTCTTCCACCTTGCCGTCCTTTGCCGCGGCCTTGGCGGTTTCGGCCAGGGTGGCGAACACCAGTAGGCGGCCGGAGGTCGGTTGGTCGGTGGCGCCGTCCAGGGTGACGCGCAGCAGGCGATGGGCAGCGGCCGGCTCGGCCGCCTGCACGCACGAAACGCAGAGCAGGCTGACGGCCAGGCCCAGGGTCGGGGCAAGACGATGAAGGCGCATGGGAGTCCCTTGAAACGGCGGTGGCAGGGCCGGGCACAAGGCCCGGCGGTTGCCGACGTTATCCGTTTTTCCCAGGCCGCGCGCATGACGCATTGGACACCGTGACTTTCGGGCTGTGCGGGTGGCGGACTCGGCCCTGGCGCTTTTCCCAAGTCGCCGATGCGCGATTTCGATGACGACCTCGCTGCTGCGTGACGCCCTGCGATACACCGTGCGCCGCCACGTTGGCGGGCTTCGGTGTGGAACGGCCCGGCTCACCCGGAAAGGGAGTTGAACGCGCGGCCGGCTCGGCGCACGCTGGCTTGCGGCGCCTGCCTGGGCGCTCTGATCGCAAGGCCATCCCGGGTTGTCCCCTGTCACCTGTCGGAGTCGCCGTCCATGAGCATCCTGCTGTTGTCCGCGTTGTTGATCGGCATCGTCACCGGCCTGCGCGCGCTGACCGCGCCGGCCATCCTCAGTTGGGCGGCATCGCTCGGTGTGCTGCACCTGTCGGGCACGCCGCTGGCGTGGCTGGGATGGCGCTTCACGCCCTGGATCATTTCGTTGCTGGCGGTGGGCGAACTCATCACCGATCAGCTGCCCGATACGCCCAGTCGCAAGGTGCCGTTGCAATTCGGCACGCGGATCTTGGTGGGTGCGTTCTGCGGGGCCGCAGTGGGCCTGCATGGCGGGGTGTTCTGGACCGGGCTGGTGGCGGGCCTGGTCGGCGCGGTGCTCGGCACCTATGGCGGCGCGGCCGCGCGTGGCGCGTTGGCGAAGGCCTTCGGCAAGGATCTGCCGGCCGCGCTGCTGGAAGACGTGGTCGCCATCGTGCTGGGCGTGCTGGCCATGGCGCTGATCCGATGACGGAAGTCTTCGACGCCATCATCATCGGCGCTGGCCAGGCCGGTCCGCCGCTGGCCGGGCGCCTGACTGCAGCGGGGATGAGGGTGGCGCTGATCGAGCGTCACCTGATCGGCGGCACCTGCGTCAACACCGGCTGCATGCCGACCAAGACCCTGGTCGCCAGCGCACGCGTGGCGCATCTGGCGCGGCGCGCGGCCGATTACGGCGTGCAGCTGCAGGGCGGGGTCGGCATCGACATGGCCCGGGTGATGGAACGCGCACATGCGGTCACGCGCAACGCGCGCCAGGGGCTGACGGCGTGGCTGCAGGAGATGCACGGGCTGACCCTGCTGCAGGGCCAGGCAAGGTTTGAAAGCGCCCACGTCGTGTGCGTGGGCGAACGCCGGCTCAGCGCGCCGCGCATCTTCATCAATGTTGGCGGGCGGGCACAGGTTCCGGCATTGCCTGGGGTGGAGGACATCGCCTTCCTCGACAACAGTTCGATCCTGCAGCTGGCGCAGGTGCCGCAGCATCTGGCGGTGATCGGTGGTAGTTACATCGCGCTGGAGTTCGCGCAGATCTTCCGGCGCCTGGGCGCGCAGGTGACCATCGTCGAGCGCCAGCCTCGACTGGTCCCGCGCGAGGACGAGGATGTTTCAGCCGGCCTGCGCGGGATCCTGGAAGGCGAGGGCATCGGCGTGCGGCTCGATGCGGACTGCATCGGCTTCGCCGCGCATGCGCAGGGCGTGCAGGTCCGCGTGGACTGCAAGCACAACGGCCCGGACGTGATCGCCAGCCACGTGCTGTTGGCGCTGGGGCGCCGGCCCAATACCGATGATCTTGGGCTGGATGCGGCCGGCATCGCCACCGATGCGCACGGCAACATCACCGTCGACGACCAGTTGGCGACCAACGTGCCGGGCGTGTGGGCGATGGGTGACTGCAACGGGCGCGGCGCGTTCACGCATACGTCGTACAACGATTACGAAATCCTGGCGGCGAACCTGCTCGACGGCGCACAGCGCCGGCTGTCGCAGCGCGTGCCGGGCTACGCGCTCTACACCGATCCGCCGCTCGGCCGGGTGGGCATGACCGATGCGCAGGCGCGTGCGACCGGGCGGCCCTTGCTGTTCGCCAAGCGGCCGATGACCCGGGTGGGCCGCGCCACCGAGAACGACGAGACCCAGGGCTTCATGAAACTGGTCGCCGATGCACGGACCCGGCGCATCCTGGGTGCAGCGATCCTTGGTATCAATGGCGATGAGGCCATCCACGGCGTGCTGGACCTGATCAATGCCGATGCGCCGTTCGACACCTTGCAGTGGGCGGTGCCGATCCATCCCACCGTGTCCGAACTGTGGCCGACGGTGGTGGGATCGCTGAAGCCCGAAGGCGCGTAGCGCCGTTCAGCGCGGCGGCACGCCATCGCGCCACTGCGGCCAGTGCGCGACGATGTGGTCGACCACGCGCGCGCCGACGCGTTCGATGTTGGCGACCGTTTCCGGGAAACCGCCCGCGGTTTCGCCCGGTGCCGGGTCCAGGTGTTGCAGCGTGGTTTCGTGCGGGTTGCCCTGGTCGAAATTGACCGCGCCGCGCAGGCTCAGGATGCGCTCGGTGCCATGCGTGCGCTGGATCACCAGGGTCAGCGCGGCGGCTTCCATCTCGGTGATCACGTAGTCGTCGGCGCCATAGAGCCTGGCGATGTACTGCGCCTGTTTCGACAGGCCTGGCCCGTGGAAGAACGTGTCGCCGGTCATGTGCGTGCCGCTGCCCACGAACGGCGCACGGCGTGCGGCGGCGTCGGGATAGCGCAGGCGATACGCACGCGCCGCATCGGAATCCAGCAGCGGCGTGTCGGCGCTGAGCTGCATCGCCCAGCCGACCAGCGCCGGATTGAGCTTGAATGCGCGATAGGCCTCATAGCCCTTGCGCGGCATGAAGGTCGGCGCGCCGGGGGTGTTTTCTTCCGCTGCCCAGCGATGGCCCAGGTCGTAGTCCACCAGCCAGCTGGCCCAGTTGACCTCGCCGATGGTGCCGCGCGACGGCGGCGTGCCGCCCACGCCGGACAGCACGTAATAGGCGTGCGAGAAATCGAACTGCGGGCTGAGCAGGATCGCCTGCATCGACGCGGAGGAATTCACCTTGCCCATGCCCAGTACCGCCCCGCAGACACCATCGGCGTTGCAGTACACCGGTTGCAGCGCACCGGGCACGGAGATCGGCCTGGCGTCTTTCCAGTAGCGTTCGTACCAATGCTGGAACTCGCCGGCGCGGTCGCCGGTGTTCTGGCCGATCTCGAACATCGCCGCGACGAAGACCTTCACCTGCACGGGTGCGCCCGGCTGGTCGGCGCGGGCAGGTGGGGCAACGCCCATCCAGGCCGCAAGCAGCGACAGGATGGACCAGCGGAACAGGACAACAGCGCGGGGCATGGCAGGCATCACGACGTGCGGGCCTGCAAGACTATCCCGCGCGATGCGGTCGCGCGGGATGGAACGACGGCTCAGGCGGCCGGGCGCATCCGCAGGGTCAGGCCCTTGAGGAAATTGCGCAGCAGCTGGTCGCCGCAGGGGCGGTAATTCTTGTGGTCGGGCTGGCGGAACAGCGCCGACAGCTCCGGCTTGGACACCGGGAAACCGGCCGCGTCGAAGATCGCGTGCATGTCCACGTCCTTCAGTTCGAAGGCCACGCGCAGCTTCTTCAGCACCACGTTGTTGGTCACGCGCTTTTCCACCGGGCGCAGTGGCGCCGATTCGTCACGACCGCGGCACTGCACGATCAGGCCATCCAGGAAGTGCGCCAGCAGCGCGTCGGAGCAGGGTGCGAAGCCGTCCTCGTCCTCCTTCTTCAGCGCGGCCTGGACCTCGGCGCGGTCGATGGCGAAGCCGGCATCGGCCAGCTGCGCGATCTCGATGATCTTGGGCTCGCTCAGATCCAGCATGTAGCGGATGCTGCGCAGGACATCGTTGGTGATCATGGGGTTCCATCAGGACTACCCGGTCGATTGACCGGAATCGCATAGTTTAGCCCCCCGTGCCTGTCTGCCCGCCGACGCGCTGCCGGCAGCCCTAAATGCGCCAGCAGCAGGCGGTATCGGCCGGGGGCGCGGTAAAGCCGAAGCCCGCGCTCAGGGTTCGCCCGGGGCACGCCAGGCCACGCGGTTGCGGCCGGCGCGCTTGGCGTCGTACAGCGCCGCATCGGCAGCCGCCAGCAGCGCACTGGGATCATCGCTGGCGATGTGTTCCACGGCACTGGCGCCGATGCTGACCGTGACGTGGCCTTCGGCCGCGGCCAGCTGCAGTGCCTGGATGGCCTGGCGCGTGGCTTCCGCCAGGTGCTGCGCATCCCGCGCATGGGTGGCGGGCAGGATCACCGCGAATTCCTCGCCGCCGTAACGGGCCACCACGTCCAGCGCCCGGGTCGTGGCGTCGGCCAGGGCGCGGGCGACCTCGCGCAGGCGCGTATCGCCGGCCTGGTGGCCGAAGGCATCGTTGAGCTGCTTGAAATGGTCGATGTCGATCATCAGCAGCGACAGCGGTTCGCCCGAGCGCCGCGCGCGGTTCCACTCGCGTTGCAGTGCATCGTCGAACGCACGCCGGTTGGCCAGCCCGGTCACCTTGTCCACGCGGGCCAGCGCATCCAGCTGGTCACGTTCGGCCATCGTGCGCAGCTGGATCACCACGCTGCGCATGCCGTAGCCCAGCGTGGCGATGACGAAGCCGGCGATGGCCAGCCGTGGATGCCTGCCGGTGATCAACGCCGAGACCACCAGCAGACTCATCGGCAGCATCAGCGGGCTGGCGGCCCGCACCATCGTCACCACGCCACGCGCCACCGGGACGTGGGTGGTTCCTTTCGGGAAATACACCGCCAGGCTGGCCAGCAGCAGGAACGGCACGTCGATGACCAGGTCGACGTAGCTGCCGAATCCGGCATCCTGTGGCTCGACATGGTTGATGTAGCCCGCCACGCCAAGATAGACGAAGGCGTAAACGGACTGCGCGCGGTAGAAGCCGCGACTGGCCGGCGTCCGGCTGGCCAGGAAGCGGGCCAGCGAGAACAGCGCGATGAAGCCGTTCTCCACGTCGAACATCATCACCAGGTTGCCCTCCCCACCGGCGTCGGCGCCGTCCGCGCCGGCAAAGGAGAAGGTGTGCACGAAGAACAGGCCGCCCAGCACGGCCGCCACCAGGCCATCGAGCGCGCGCACCTGCCAGGTTTCGCGCGCCGGGCTGGCCAGGGCGAAGATCAACGGCACGCCATACAGCACGTACAGCAGCAGGCTCAGGCCCGGGGTCGTCGCGGCATTGTCCAGGAAGACCGAATCGATCATGTTGGCCGTCATGCCGCCGGCCCACAGCAACAGGCCCAGCCCCAGCGCGAGCCATGCCAGGGCCATGTCGCTGTGCCGGCAGCGCCACAGGCAGACGCCTGCAGCCAGCAACGGCGCACCGACCAGGAACACGAACGACAGCAGCTCGGCCCTGTCTGGGAACAACGCCAGCGCCAGCGCGTGGCAGAGCAGGTAGAGCAATGGCAACCCAAACGACACGTACAGCCTCCCCGCCGCATGAGCCTTGACGATACGCGTGCGTCCAGCGGCGTCACAAGGGCGTGGCGGCAAGCGGGTGCAGCGTCGGTGTCCGGGCGTGAACTGCGTCGCGCTGTGGTGCATCCGGTTCACTGCCGCACGACCTAACATGGCCGCCCCACATCCCGCAGGTTCGCCATGTCCGATTCCACGATGACCGCCATCGCCATCCACGGTGGCAAGGGCGATGCCGCCGCGCTGCATCCGGTGCAGGTGCCGCGCCCGGTGCCCAGGGCGCACGAGCTGCTGGTGCGCGTGCGCGCCGCCGGCGTCAACCGGCCCGACCTGCTGCAGCGCCAGGGAAATTACCCGCCGCCGCCCGGTGCACCGGACACGCTGGGCCTGGAGATCGCCGGCGAAGTCGTGCAGGGCAGCGGCCGCTGGAAGGCGGGTGACAAGGTCTGCGCCCTGCTGGGCGGTGGTGGCTACGCGCAGTACGCGGTGGTCGATGCCCGCCATGCGCTGCCGCTGCCCGATGGCGCCGACTTCATCCAGGCCGCCGCGTTACCGGAAACGGTCTTCACCGTGTTCGCCAACGTGTTCGAACACGGCCAGCTCAAGGCCGGCGAGCGCCTGCTGGTGCATGGTGCGACCTCCGGCATCGGGGTGATGGCGATCCAGATGGCCAAGGCCGCCGGGGCCCAGGTCATCGCCACCGCGCGCGGCGCGCAGAAGGCCGCGCGGGCCAGGGCGCTGGGGGCGGATGTCGCGGTCGATACATCGGCCGGTTCATTCGTCGATGCCGCGCGCGCAGCCGGCGGTGTGGATGTGTCGCTGGATATGGTCGGTGCCAGCGTCTTTGCCGACACGCTGCAGGTGTTGAATCCGCGCGGCCGCATCGTCTACATCGCCGCGCAGGGCGGCGGCACGCTGGAAGTCCCGGTCTTCGAGCTGATGCGCCGGCAGGCGGTGCTGACCGGTTCCACCCTGCGCCCACGCGCGGCTGACGAAAAAGCCCGCCTGGCCGAGCGGATCGAACGCACGGTGTGGCCCTGGATCGCCAGCGGGCAGGTCACCGCACAGGTGGACCGGACCTTCCCGCTGGAACAGGCGGCCGCCGCGCATGCCTATCTGGAAGCGGGCCAGCATGTCGGCAAGGTGATGCTGACCGTGGATTGAAGCCAGCGCCTTTCCATCGCGTGGCATGATCCGCATTCCCCCCATGCCCTGCCGCCCCGGAATTTTCCGGGGCACACTGTCGTTGCCGACGGGAGGTGGAGGATGTGGTGCAAACCGTTGCGGGTCCTGGCCGGATGGCTGTTGTGCATGCCGATGCTGGCGATGGCGCAGGCCGCGCCCGGCGTGCCGGCAGGCGAGGACGGTCCAGCCGTGGTGCGGGTGGTCCATGCCGATGGCCGTTACCAGCTGCAGGTCGACGGCAAGCCGTTCTATGTCAAGGGCGGTGGCATGTCCGGCAACGACCAGCAGGCACTGGTCGCACGCGGCGGCAATTCCTTCCGCACCTGGCATAGCGGTGAGAACCACAAGGATGTGATCGCCATGCTCGACCAGGCCCGGCGCAACGGCCTGATGGTCGCCATGGGCATCGAGGTCGCACGCGAGCGGCATGGCTTCGACTACAACGACGCGCAGGCCGTGGCCGAGCAGCTGCAGCGCATCCGCCGCGAAGTGCTGGACTACAAGGACCATCCGGCCGTGCTGATGTGGGTGGTCGGTAACGAGCTGAACCTGGAAGCCACCAATCCGGCCGTGTGGACGGCGGTGGGGCAGCTGGCCGACATGATCCACCGCATCGACCCGAACCATCCGGTGATGACCACGCTGGCTGGTTTCGACAAGCCGCTGATCGATGCGATCAAGGCCCGCGCGCCGTCACTGGACCTGATCGGCGTGCAACTGTACGGCGATATTTCCGCGCTGCCGGAGAAACTCAGGACCAGCGGCTGGACCGGCCCGTACATCGTCACCGAGTGGGGTCCGACCGGTCACTGGGAAAGTCCGCTGACCGCCTGGGGCGCGCCGATCGAAGACACCAGCACCCGCAAGGCGCAGCTGCTGACCGAGCGCTACCAGCGCTACATCGCCAGCGATACGCGCCAGGGGCTGGGTTCGTACGTGTTCCTGTGGGGCAACAAGCAGGAACGCACGCCGACCTGGTATGGCCTGTTCCTGCCCACCGGTGAATCCACGCCCAGCGTCGATGCCATGCAGCTGCTGTGGACCGGCAAGCCCGCCGACAACCGCGCGCCGTCCATCGCCGTGCCCAGCATCGACGGGCAGTTCGCCCAGGCCAGCGTGACCTTGCTGCCGGGCAGTACTCATCAGGCCCAGGCCATGGCCGAAGATCCCGAAGGCGATCCATTGCAGTACCGGTGGAGCATGCGCGCCGAGAGTGCCGCCAGGACCACCGGCGGCGACCCGGAGGACGTGCCGGCGCTGGTGGATGTACCAATCAGCAAGACCGCCAACGGCGCGATGCGCTTCGTCGCGCCCGGGAATCCCGGCGCGTATCGCCTGTTCGTGGAAGTGCGCGACGGGCGCGGCCATGCGGCCTACGCCAACTTCCCGTTCCGCGTGCAGGCGGCGAAGTAGCCGACGCAGGTGTGCCGGCCTGGCGTCTGCTCACAGCGGGCAGGCGCGGCCACCTGCTGCCGCCACCGGTATGCGAATGCCACGACGGCCTGCGAGCTCCCAGGCAAGGGTCGAAGCGCACGGCGCGAGGGGTCCTGTCAGTTCGCGCCAACCACGCTTGCCTCCGGGGTGTTGCATCGGCGACCGTGGGCGCCGTTCCCCTATCGCGAAGCCCGTTCTCCATGCGCACGCTCTATCCGCCAATCACGCCCTATGCCGAACAGCGGCTAGCCGTGGATGGCCTGCACACCTTGCAGATCTACGAATGCGGAAACCCCGACGGCATCCCGGTGGTGTTCCTGCACGGCGGCCCAGGCGGTGGCGTGGTGCCGGAGCACCGGCGCTTCTTCGATCCGCAGCGCTGGCGCGTGGTGTTGTTCGACCAGCGTGGTTGCGGGCTGTCCACGCCGCAATCGGAAGTGCGCGACAACACCACCGCGCACCTGGTGGCTGATATCGAGGCGATCCGCGCGCATCTGGGCATCGCGCGCTGGGCGGTGTTTGGTGGCTCGTGGGGCTCGACCCTGTCGCTGGCCTATGCGCAAGCGCATCCGGACCGCGTGCTGGGGCTGGTGCTGCGCGGCATCTTCCTGGGCCGGCGCGAAGAGCTGCATTGGTGCAACGAATGCGATGGCGGCGCGCAGATGGTGTTCCCGGAAGGCTGGGCGCGTTATGTCGCGCATATCCCCGAAGCCGAACGCGCGCAGATGGTGGAAGCCTACTGGCGTCGCCTGGACGACGAGGATGCCGGCGTGCGCCAGGCTGCAGCCGAGGCCTGGGCCGCGTGGGAGGACGGTTCATCGACCCTGGTCCATGACGCCAATCCGCCGCCTTCGGAAGACGATGTGCAGGCCACGCTGGCGGTGGCCCGGATCGAAGCGCATTACTTCCGCCATGACGTGTTCCTGCAGCCCAACCAGCTGCTGCGCGACATCGACCGCATCCGCCACCTGCCCGGCACCATCGTGCAGGGCCGCTACGACATGCTGTGCCCGGCCAAGGCCGCGTACGAGCTTGCCCAGGCCTGGCCCGAGGCGAGGCTGGAGATGGTGCTGGCCGGCCACAGTGCGTTCGATCCGGCGATCACCGATGCGCTGGTCCGGGCAACCGATGCACTGGCCGACACGCTGGCCCGGCCAGGATGACGCGTCAGTGTGGGGCGGTCTTCGGCGCGGGCAGGTCGAACACCGCCACCACCGGGAAATGGTCGGACGGATAGCGCGGCCCGTTGTGGACAGTCAGCGTGTCCACGCGGCGCAGGGCCAGGCCGCGGAACAGGATCCAGTCCAGGCGGCGGTCCGGCGTGCCGGTGAAATCGTGGAAGGTCGCTTCCGGCCCGCTGCGCGGCGCACCGGCCAGCCAGGCGTCCTTCAACACGGCGGTCAGCGCGGCGTGGGCCGGATCGCGGTCGGTGGTATTGAAGTCGCCGGTCAGCACGAACGGCTCGTCCTTCGGCAGCCCGGCGATGCGCTTGATGATCAGCTGGGCGCTTTTCAGGCGCGCCGCGTCGTCCTGGTCGCGATACGGGAAATGGGTGTCGTACAGCACGAACGTGGCGCCATCGGCGGTGCGCCTGAAGCGTGCCCAGGTCACCAGTCGCGGATACAGGTTCCCCCAGGTGATGCTGCCGGGCACGTCCGGGGTGTCGGACAGCCAGAAATTGCCCGATTCCAGCACCTTGAGTCGGTCGGTCCGATAGAACACGCCCATGTGTTCGTCGCCATCGCCACCGCGGCGGCCTTCGCCGAACCAGGCGTACTGCGGCAGGCGTGCGACCAGGTCGTCGGCCTGCTGCTTGACCAGCTCCTGGGTGCCGATGACATCCGGGTCCTGGGTGCGGATGGTCTGGGCCATCAGGTCGCGGCGGTTTTCCCAACGGTTGTCGTTGGTATCGGCCGGCGTGCGCACATTGAAGCTCATGACCTTCAGGGTCGGGGTGTCGGCTAGCGCGGCTGCGACGGGCAGCACCATCAGGATGAGCAGCAGGCGGAAGCGGCGGTGCGGGGCACGGAACAAGAACATGGCGGTTTCTGGGGGCGGGCGGACGCGCACATGGTCCGCTTGATCCTGGGCCCTGAAAACCCGGCGATGGTCGCAGATGAACCGTGATGGCGCGACGTTATTTGAGGCTTACATCACGCAACGTGTGCCGGGGAAGACGGCACCGCCGTGTCCGCCATGCCTCCCCAGCCGCGCCGGTGGTCATTCCGGCGCGGTGTCCATCGTCAGTTCCAGTCGGCGTGGAAACTGCCTTGGCGATCAGTGCGTTCGAACGTGTGTGCACCGAAGAAATCGCGCTGGGCCTGGATCAGGTTGGCCGGCAGGCGCGCGCTGCGGTAGCTGTCGTAGTAGGCGATGGCCGAGGCGAAGCACGGCACCGGGATGCCCAGCTTCACTGCGGTGGACACGACCTCGCGCAGCGCACCCTGATAGTCGGCGGCGACCTTCTGGAAGTACGGGTCCAGCAGCAGGTTGGCCAGCTTGGCGTCCTGCGCATACGCGTTGGTGATCTTCTCCAGGAAGCGCGCACGGATGATGCAGCCGGCGCGGAAGATCCGGGCGATCTCGCCGTAGTGCAGGTCCCACTGGTACTCGTCCGAGGCCGCACGCATCTGTGCGAAGCCCTGCGCGTAGGACACGATCTTGCTCAGGTACAGCGCCTTGCGCACCGCCTCGATGAAGGCGGCCTTGTCACCGTCGAACGTTGGCGCGGCGGGTCCGGCCAGTACCGTGGAGGCGGCCACGCGCTCTTCCTTCAGCGAAGACACGATGCGCGCGAACACCGATTCGGTGATCAGCGTGCAGCGGGATGCCCAGGTCCAGCGCGCTCTGGCTGGTCCACTTGCCGGTGCCCTTCTGCGCGGCGCGGTCCAGGACCACGTCGACCAGATCGGCATCACCCTGGTCGTCGCGCTTGCGGAAGATCTTCGAGGTGATCTCGATCAGGTAGCTGTCCAGTTCGCCGTCGTTCCACTGGGTATAGATGTCGGCCAGTTCAGCGTTGGACACGCCCAGTACGTCTTTCAGCACCGCGTAACTTTCGGCGATCAACTGCATGTCGCCGTATTCGATGCCGTTGTGGACCATCTTGACGTAGTGGCCGGCGCCGTCGGGGCCGATGTAGGTCACGCAGGGCGTGCCGTCCGGCGCCCTGGCGGCGATCTCGGTCAGGATCGGTGCGACCAGGTCGTAGGCGTCCTTCGGGCCGCCCGGCATGATCGACGGGCCTTTCAGCGCGCCCTCTTCGCCACCGGACACGCCGGTGCCGATGAAGTGGAAGCCCGCATCGGCCAGTTCCTTGTTGCGGCGACGCGTGTCCTGGAAAAAGGTGTTGCCGCCGTCGATCAGTACATCGCCCTTGGACAGCAGTGGCTTGAGTTCTTCGATCACCGCATCGGTGCCCGCACCGGCCTTGACCATCAGCAGGATCCGGCGCGGGACTTCCAGCGAATCGACGAAGTCCTGCAGCGTGTAGCTGGGCACCAGCCCTGCGTCCGGACTGTCGGCCATGACCTCGTCGGTCTTCTCGCGGCTGCGATTGAAGATGGACACCTTGTGGCCGCGACTGGCGATGTTGAGTGCCAGATTGCGGCCCATGACGGCCATGCCGACGACGCCAATGGGTTGTTTGCTCACGATGTGCTCCTGGAAATGGTCGCGGGATGCCCCGCGCAGCGCGCCATTTTATGCGCGCGGGTCGTTGCTCGCTTCGATTGGCGGCAAGGGCCGCGCGTATCACGGTGCGTCATGTGCAGGCTGCCCTTGAACCCGCCGCCGGGCGGACCTATGTCGTCTACAGGCCGTGCTGGATCGCGCCGACGATGTGGTAAGTGACTGATCGGAAGGGAAGTGCTTCGCGGAGCGCGCCCATTTCCAGAAATGAATGCAATACAACAAAACACCTGGATATTGTCCGATCAATGGAACGATGGGAACCATCCCAGGCCTTAGCAGTCGAACCCCCACATTGCTAATATCGCTGCCATGAACCAGACCTCCGCAGCCACCGCCATGGTGGCCAACAATCTCCCGATTCCCAGCCCGCTTGGCTCGCTGGACGCCTACATTGGCGCCGTGCACCAGATCCCGGTGCTCACCGTGGATGAAGAGCAGGACCTGGCACACCGCTTCCGCGACGAGGACGACCTCGATGCCGCGCGCGAACTGGTGCACTCGCACCTGCGTTTCGTCGTCCACGTGGCCCGCGGCTACAGCGGCTACGGCCTGCAGCTGGGTGACCTGGTCCAGGAAGGCAACATTGGCCTGATGAAGGCGGTCAAGCGCTTCGACCCGGATATGGGCGTGCGCCTGGTGTCCTTCGCGGTGCATTGGATCCGTGCCGAGATGCACGAGTTCATCCTGAAGAACTGGCGCATCGTGAAGGTCGCCACGACCAAGGCCCAGCGCAAGCTGTTCTTCAACCTGCGCAAGTCCAAGACCCGCCTGGGCTGGATGAACGCGGCCGAAGTGCGCGCCGTGGCCAAGGACCTCAACGTCTCCGAGCGCGAAGTGGTCGAGATGGAATCGCGCCTGTCCGGTCGTGACGTCGGCTTCGACGCCCCGGCGGACGAGGACGAAGAGCGTTCGGCGCCGCCGTCGCCGGCCCACTACCTGCGTGCCAACGAGGAAGATCCCTCGCAGGCCTACGAGCGTGCCGACAGCGAGGACAACCAGCTGGAACTGCTGCGCGAAGGCATGGCCAACCTGGACCAGCGTTCGCGTGACATCGTCGCCCGTCGCTGGCTGGACGCCGACAACAAGGTCACCCTGCAGGAACTGGCCGACGAGTACGGTGTGTCGGCCGAGCGCATCCGCCAGATCGAGGCGAACGCGCTGAAGAAGATGAAGGCGCTGTTCGCCGCGTAAGCGTCACCGACAGGCTGTTCATCGAGAAACCCCGCGATGGCGGGGTTTTCTTTTGGGGTTGGATCGCTGGTGGCACGACAGCGGCATGCGGCCATGGGCTGACAATTCTGTAATTCCGCTTTCGCGAATTATTCTCATTTGGTAATCTTCTGCGAATCCGGTCACGCGCCTGCGGCGCGCGGCCTGCGAAGTGGACCCACGGGTTGTGCATCGCCGATGGACGTCCGTCCCGCTTCGCCTTCGATTCGCCCAAGCCGTACGCCAGGGCATTCTCCTTGACGAGGCTGTTCCCATGATCCGTGCTGCACGCCGTGCCTTCCGTTCGCCTGTCTCCCAGCCGCTGAGCCTGGCGGTTCTCACCTCACTGGCCTTCGCCGCACCGCTGCAGGCGCAGGAATTCGACGATGAAGAGGAGACGCGCGCGGAGAAAACCGCCGCGTCGACGCTGGAAACCCTGCACGTCACCGCCGAGCAGATCGCCAAGCAGGCGCTGGGCACTTCGATCATCACCCAGGAGGACATCGAGCGCCGGCCGCCGGCCAACGATCTGTCCGACCTGCTGCGGACCATGCCGGGCGTCAACCTGACCGGCAACAGCTCCTCCGGTGCCTATGGCAACAACCGCCAGATCGACCTGCGCGGTATGGGCCCGGAAAACACCTTGATCCTGGTCGACGGCCGCCGCGTCAGCGCACGTGATTCGGTGCGCATGGGCGTGGCCGGCGAGCGCAACAGCCGCGGCGACACCAACTGGGTGCCCGCCGAAGCGGTGGAGCGCATCGAAGTGCTGCGCGGCCCGGCCGCGGCGCGTTACGGTTCGGGCGCTGCCGGCGGCGTGGTCAACATCATCACCAAGAAGCCGACCGGTGACCTGACCGGCAGCGTGACGCTGTACGGCCTGGTGCCGGAGAACAGCGATGAAGGCGGCAGCCAGCGCGCCGGCTTCACCCTGAGCGGCCCACTGTCGCGTGACCTGTCGTTCCGCCTGTATGGCAACCTCAACAAGACCGATGCCGACGACGCCGACATCAACAGCGCCAACTCGACAAGCGGCGTGGCGGCGGCTGGCCGCGAGGGCGTGCGCAAAAAGGACATCAACGGCCTGCTGCGCTGGGACCTGAGCGACGACCAGGTGCTGGAGTTCGAATCGGGCTTCAGCCGCCAGGGCAACATCTTCGCCGGCGACTACCTCAATACGTCCAATACGACGGTGACCAGCAAGATCGGCGACGAAACCAACGTGATGATCCGTCGCACCGCGGCGGTGACCCATCGCGGCAACTGGGACTTCGGCACCTCGCGCCTGACCCTGTCCTACAGCGACACCGACAACGACCGCATCAGCGAAGGCCTGGCCGGCGGCCCGGAAGGCTCGCTGTCGACCACGCCGGTCTGGACCCATTCCAACCTGAAGGACTACAGCGCCGACGGCGAGGTGAACATTCCTTCGGTGATCGGCGGCATGGACAACATCTGGACGGTTGGCTTCGAATACCGCCAGAGCAAGCTGGATGATCCGTACTCGATGACCCAGACCGCCACCGGCGTGGACGGCATCGACCTCACCAGCCGCGATGGCAAGAGCGACGAGCAGGTGACCGCGGTGTTCATCGAAGACAACATCTACGCGACCGAACGCCTGACCCTGACCCCGGGCCTGCGCTTCGACCACCACAGCAATTTCGGCAACAACTTCAGCCCCAGCCTCAACGTGCAGTACAAGCTGAGCCCGGAGTGGCTGATCAAGGGTGGCATCGCGCGCGCGTTCAAGGCACCCAACCTGTACCAGGCCAACCCGAACTACCTGTACTACACCCGCGGCAACGGTTGCCCGGCCTACTACACCGGCAGCGGCGGTTGCTACATCCAGGGCAATGCGGACCTGGATCCGGAAACCAGCATCAACAAGGAAATCGGCATCGAGTGGCTGCCGGAGAACGGCTATCAGGCATCGGTGACCTACTTCCACAACGACTACGACAACAAGATCGTCGCCGGCTACAGTGATTATTACGAAACCTCCGCTACCGGTTACGTCTACCAGTGGATCAACGCATCCAAGGCGCTGGTCCAGGGCGTGGAGGGCAACGTCAAGATCCCGCTGATGGGGGATCGAGGTGAAACATTGAGCTGGAACACCAACGTGACCTGGATGATCGACAACAAGAACAAGGCGACCGGCCAGCCACTGTCGGTGATCCCGGAGTACACGCTCAATTCGACGCTGGACTGGCGCGCGACCGAGAAACTTTCGCTGTCGTTGATGGCGACCTTCTACGGCAAGCAGGAACAGGCCTCGCTGGACCGCAACAACGAAGCGGTGTGCGGTGCCGATGGCCTGGTGGCCTGCGACACCCTGGGTGCCTATCACCTGTTCAGCGCCAGCGCGCGCTACCGCATCACCAAGAAGGTCGGCTTCGGCTTCGGCGTCAACAACCTGGCCGACAAGCGGATCTTCCGCGAAGGCAGCCGCGCCAGCAGCGCGGGTGCGGCCACCTACAACGAGCCGGGTCGTGCCTACTGGGCCAGCCTGACGTTCGGCTTCTGAGCACGATGATGCGTTTGATGTCCCGCGTTGCATCGTCTCCCCGCCGCCTGCCACGGTCCCTGGCGCCCGCGCTGCTCGCCGTGGCCGTAATGGCGGCCATCCCGGTGGCAGGCGCGCAGCAGCGTGGCCGGGCCCAGCAGGACATCGGCCAGACCGTGGCCGAACGGACCTCGGCCCATTACCGGTTCCAGCGGTTTGTCGTGTCCAGCCCGGACGGCACGCGCACCTGGCGGATCAACCTGGGCGTTCCCGAAGGGCCGGCGCCAGCCGGCGGCTTCCCGGCGTTCTGGATGCTCGACGGCAACGCGGCGCTGCAGGTGTTCGACGATGCGCTGCTGGACGAACTGGCCAGCGCCACGCCACAGGTGCTGGTGTTCGTCGGCTACGACAACCAGCAGCGCGTCGATACGGAGGCGCGTACGCGCGACTACACGCCCTCGGCGACGACGCGTGGCGAAGGCGACGCGCTTGAGCGCGTCGGTGGCGGTGCCGCGGCTTTCCTGCAGGCAATCGAACACCAGATCCGCCCGGAAGTCGCCCGGCGCGCGCCCATCGATCCACAACGGCAGGCATTGTGGGGGCATTCGTTCGGTGGCCTGTTCGTGCTGCAGGCCTTGTACAGCGGCCAGGCGAACTTCCAGACCTACGCGCCGGCCAGTCCGTCGCTGTGGTGGGACCACGGGATGATGCTGGGCGCACCGGAGCAGCAGTTCGTGGCAGGCAATGCAGGCCGCGCGGCGCGCGTGCTGCTGATGCTGGGCGGCGCCGAGCGCCATCCGGACAACAGCAATCGCAACATGGCCAATCCCCGCGTGGCATCGCACCTCATGCGCGTGGCCGATGCGCCGCCGGGTGCGGCGTTCGACCTGTCCGAGCGACTCCGGCAGGTGTCCGGCCTGCAGGTCGAATACCGCGAATTCGAAGGCCTGAGCCACGGCCCGACGTTGCCGGCCTCGCTGCTCTATGCGCTGCATGCGGTGGCCGGGATCGCCGACCACAGCGGCCGCATCGCGCCATGAGCCCTGTTGTCCCCACATCGCGCGACGCCGTTGGTCGGCGCTCGCGAGTTCCCTCCAAAGCCCAGGCGCGTCATTCCCAGGCATGACCCCGACGACGCGTGCGCGTCGATCCACCAAGAGGCTTGTCCATGTACCCGCATTCCCTTGTTTTGCGTTCCTCCCGCGTCCTACGCGTCTCGCTGTTGGCCCTGGCACTGGGTGCCGCGCCGTGGGCGTTGGCCCAGCAGGGCGCCTTCACCGCACCTGATACCAGCTTTGCCGGCAAGCTCAGCCTGAAGAGCCCGGTGGCCTATGCCGGCGAAACGGTCGAACTGGCCGGCGAGGGCTTCAAGCCCGGCCAGCAGGTGACCTTGTCGCGCGGCGACACCGTGCTCAACGCGCAGCCGTACGTGGCCGATGCGCAGGGCAAGTTCACCGCGCAGCTGCCGGTGCCGGCCGATGCGGTGCCGGGCCAGCATCCGCTGCTGGTGCGCGTGGCCGGGCCGGACGCGGCCGAGGTGTTCTCGCTGAAGGTGTCGCCGAAGCTGGCGCTGTCCAGCGCCCCGAAGCAGTCGCTCCAGCGCGCGCCACTGGCTCGCGGCCTGTACCAGTCCGCCTACAGCGCCAAGAGCAACGCGCTGTTCGTGACCTCGGCGGTGGGTCGCCCGCCGGTCAAGCAGTCCGAGCTGGTCAAGGTCGATCCCAAGACGCTCAAGATCGTCGCCCGGGTCACCCCGCAGGCGGCGCCGACGCCACCTGCGGCGGAAGGGCAGCCGGCCCGCGAGGCCAGCCTGTACGCGGTCTATGGCGTGGGCGTGGACGATGCCAACGGCAATGTGTGGGTGACCAACACGCGCCAGGGCACGGTGGCGGTGTACCGCCAGTCCGACCTGTCGCTAGTCAAGCAGTTCCCGGCCGAAGCGGTGCCGCATTCGCGCGATGTCATCGTCGATGCGCAGCGCCACAAGGCCTATGTCTCGGCCACGGGCGAAACCCACGTGGCGGTGTTCGACACCAACACGCTTGAGCAGCTCAAGGACATCGAGATCGCCAGTGCCCGGCGCGGCGAGAAGTTCACGCCCACCAGCCTGGCGCTGGACGCGGCAGGCGGCAAGCTGTTCACCGCCAGCATCGGCACGCCCGAGGCGGTGGTGATCGATACCGCGACCGACACCGTCGACAAGGTGATCGCACTGGGCAACGCGACGAGTGCAATCGGGGTCGGCTGGGACGCCGGCGCCAAGCGCCTGCTGGTGGTCGCGCAGGGCAGCGACAACCTGCTGATCGTCGATCCGGCGACGGGCAAGGTCGAACACGACGTGCCGGTCGGCGCGGGCCCGCTGAACGTGGCGGTCGATCCGGTCTCGGGCCTGGCCTATGTCAGCAATCGCGCCTCGGGCACGCTGGCCGTGGTCGATCGCGACGGCAAGGTCGTGGCCAACCTCGATGGCGGCACGCTGCCCAACCATGTCCATGCCGACGGCAAGGGCGTGGTGTATGCGATCAACAAGTCGCGCGGCGAGGATGATCCCAAGGGCGACCAGGTCACGCGCATCGTGACTCGCAGGTAAGCGGTTCGACGCTGCGCGATGCGGAATCCGTGTAGCGTTTCCCTCTTTGCGACGGCCTGGCATGTCCAGGCCGTCGCATTGTTTTGACGAACAACAAGGAATTGCGGGTATGCGTGTCGCATCGGGTTTCAAACGCGGCTGGAGCGGCCTGTTCACTGCGCTGCTGGCGGTCTCGCTGGCGGCCTGTGGCGGGGGCAGCCCTTCCGGCAAGACGGCGGGCGCGGTCACCGAGCCGGCCGCCACGGTGTGGCGCACGTTCAACAACGCCGATGGCACCACCACCGACATCCCCGCGCAGCCCGTGCGCATCCTGTCGACCTCGGTGGCGATCACCGGCACGCTGCTGGCGATCGACGCGCCCGTGGTGGCCAGTGCGTCCAGTGCCAAGCACCAGTTCTTCGCCCAGTGGGCCCAGGTCGCGCAGGCGCGCAAGGTCGAGGACGTCTGGCCTGCCGGCGGCGTCAATCTGGAAGCCGCCTATGCGGTCAAGCCGGACCTGATCGTGGTGGCGGTGAGCGGCAATGATTCGGCGATGCCGCAGCTGGCCGAGCTGCGCAAGGTCGCGCCGACCATCGTGCTCGATTACGGCGACCAGACCTGGCAGGACCTGGCCCTGAAGCTGGGCCGCGCCACCGGGCACGAGGCACAGGCCGAGGCGCGTATCGCAGCCTTCGAGGCGGACGTGGCGCAGGCCAGGGCAAAGATTCGTGCGCCGGCCGGCAAGACCAACCTGATCAGTTTCAACGGCGCGGGCATGGGCAATCCCATCGCCACGCGCGAAAGCGCGCACGGCCGCCTGCTGGGCGCGCTGGGCTTCGACATCGAAGAACCTGATCCGTCATGGCAGACCAACGCCGGCCAGCGCAAGGATTTCATCTGGGCGCCGTACGAAAATCTCTCCAAGCTGACCGCACAGACCACTTTCCTGCTGAGCGTGGACGACAGCGGCACGCAGAAATTCTCCAGCGATCCGGTGCTGGCCACGCTGCCGTCGGTGCGCGCGCACCAGGTCCACGGGCTGGGCAAGAATTCCTTCCGCATCGACTACTACAGCGCCAGCGAGATCGTGGACGATCTGGTGCACAAGTTCGGCCAGTGAGGCCTTTGATCATGCGATGCACGCACGGCTGATCACGCGTTGCCTGTCTTGAAAGGTTGGCTGTCCTCCGCACGCCTGCGTCGCCTCGGTTTGTGGGCCGGTGTTGGCGTGCTGCTGGCGCTGATGGTGGTCAGTGGCTGCGTGGGCACGCGCACGCTCTCGCTGACCACGACCTGGCAGGCGGTGCACGCCTTCGATCCGAACAACAGCGACCACCTGCTGGTGAGGCTGCTGCGCATTCCACGCACGCTGATCGCGGTGGTGGTCGGTTGCGCGCTGGGCGCAGCCGGTGCGGTGATGCAGGCGCTGACGCGCAATCCGCTGGCCGATCCCGGGCTGCTTGGCATCAATGCCGGCGCGGCCACGGCGATCACCGTGGCGGTGGCGGGGTTTGGCATCACCGATGTCACCGGCTACCTGTGGTGTGGCATGGGCGGCGCGGCGCTGGCCGGTGCGGGCGTGTATCTGCTGGGCGGTGCGCGGCGCGGAATCGACCCGGTACGCCTGGTGCTGGCAGGCGTTGCATTGACGGTGGTGTTGCAGGCGCTGACGCAGGTGATCCTGCTCAACAGTGACGACGCGGTGTACGACCAGTTCCGGCACTGGTCGGTCGGCTCGCTGCAGGGCCGCGGTGTGGGCGTGCTGTGGCCGGTCGCGGTGGCGACGCTGATCGGCAGCGCGCTGGCGCTGGCGCTGGCCCGTTCGCTCGATGCGGTAGTCCTGGGCGAAGACCTGGGTCACGCCCTGGGCGCCCATCCGCTGCGGACGTGGGGCCTGGCGATGCTGGCGGTGGTCGTGCTGGCGGGCGCGGCCACCGCCGCGGCGGGGCCGCTGGCCTTCGTCGGGCTGACCGCGCCGCACGTGGCACGCAGGATCGTCGGGCCGGCGCATCGGGTGCTGATCCCGGCCTCGATGCTGGTCGCTGCGCTGCTGCTGCTTGCGGCCGACATCCTCGGCCGGGTCATCGCCTGGCCCAGCGAGATCGGGGTGGGGATCATGGCGGCCTTGATCGGCGGGCCGTGCTTCGTTGCGCTGGCGCGCCAGCGCCGGAGCGCGCACCTGTGAACACTGGACCTGCTGCGCAGCGCGTGTGGCGCCTGGCCGGTGTCTCAATGCGCGTCCATCTGCGTGGCGTGTACGTAGCGGCGGCGCTGTGCGGGCTGGCGGTGCTGCTGGCGATCTGCGAGTTGCTGGTCGGGCGCATGGCGCTGTCGCCGGCGGAGGTGTTCCAGGTGCTGCTCGGCCATGGCGATGGTGGGATCGTCGCGCGCGTCGTACTGGACATCCGCCTGCCGCGCGCGCTGACCGCGCTGTTCGCGGGGGCGGCGCTGGGCATCTCCGGTGCGATCTTCCAGTCGGTCTCGCGCAATGCGCTGGGTTCGCCGGACGTGATCGGCTTCACCGTGGGCGCGGCGACCGGTGCGATCGCGCAGATCGTGCTGTTCGGCGGTGGCGCTCTGCAGGTCGCACTGGCCGCGGTGCTGGGCGGCTGCGCGACCGCGGTGCTGGTGTACCTGCTGTCCCTGCGTGCCGGTGTCAGCGGCGGTTATCGCCTGGTGCTGGTCGGCGTGGGCATCGGTGCGATCCTGGACGCGCTCAACGGGCTGATGCTGGTCAAGGGCGACTTGGATACCGCGGTGATGGCCAACCTGTGGCGCGCCGGGTCGCTGGATGCGCGCACCTGGGATCACGCCGTGCCGGTGCTGCTGGGCGTGGTCGTGCTGCTGCCGCTGGTGCAGGCGATGGCGCGCAGGCTGGAACTGATCGAAATGGGCGATGACCTGGCCTGCCAGCTCGGCATCGGTGTCGAACGCACGCGGCTGCTGGCCATCGCCTGTGGCGTGGTGCTGGCGGCGCTGGCCACTGGCGCGGCCGGGCCGATCGCCTTCGTCGCCCTGGCTGCGCCGCAGCTGGCCATGCGCCTGTGCAGCGGCGGTCGTCGCCCGGTGCTGGCCTCGGCGGCGATGGCCGCGTGCCTGTTGCTGGTCGCTGACCTGGTCGCGCAATTGATGCCCTGGTCCATCACCCTGCCGATCGGGCGCATGACCGGGATGGTTGGCGGCGCCTACCTGCTGTGGCTGCTGACCCGCCAGCGCCCGTCACGATGAAGCCCAAGATGCCTCCACACGATGCCGATTCCTCGCCGCTGGCCGGCGAACAGCTGACCCTGGCCTACGACGCGCGCCAGGTCACGCGCGGCCTGGACGTACGCATACCCGCCGGCCAGGTGACGGTGATCATCGGCCCCAATGCCTGCGGCAAGTCGACGCTGCTGCGCGCGCTGGCGCGGCTGCTCAAGCCGCAGTCCGGGCGGGTGCTGCTGGATGGACGCGACATCCGCGACCAGCCCACGCGGCAGGTCGCACGCAGGCTTGGCCTGCTGCCGCAGTCGCCGGTCGCGCCGCCAGGTATCTGCGTGGCCGACCTGGTCGCGCGCGGCCGTTTCCCGCACCAGACGCTGCTGCGGCAATGGTCCGGCGAGGACGAACACGCCGTGCGCCAGGCGATGCGCCAGACCGGCGTCGAAGCGTTGGCCCAGCAGCCGGTCGATGCGCTCTCGGGCGGCCAGCGCCAGCGCGTCTGGCTGGCGATGGCCATCGCCCAGGACACGTCGCTGCTGCTGCTGGATGAGCCCACCACCTACCTGGACATCGCCCACCAGTACGAGCTGCTGGAGCTGTGCCGCACGCTCAACCGCACGCGCGGACGGACCCTGGTGATAGTGCTGCACGACCTCAACCAGGCTGCGCGCTACGCCGACCACATCATCGCGATGAAGGACGGCGAGATTGTCGCCAGCGGCCCGCCGCGCGAGGTCATCACCGAGGCGCTGATCGACACGGTCTTCGGCATGCGCGCGATGATCGTGCCCGACCCGGTGACCGCCACACCGATGGTGATCCCGATTGCGGCGAAGCCCGCGGGTTCCTAACGCTGAAAACACGAACGGCGTGGAAATCCACGCCGTTCGTGTGATGCGGTATCGCGTTGTAGCTTCAGCCGGCAGCGCGCTACTTGTCCGCTTCCGGCAGCGACTGCGGCAGACCATCATCGGGCACCACTTCACGCGAGGCTTCGCCAAAGATGATGCGTGCGGCACGCTGGTAGCTCATGTACGCCATGCCCCAGTTGACCAGCACCACGAAGCGGTTGCGGAAGCCGATCAGGAAGTACACGTGGGCCGCCAGCCAGAACCACCAGGCCAGCGGACCGGAGAGCTTGAACTTGCCCAGGTGCACGATCGCGGCCATGCGGCCGATGGTGGCCAGGTTGCCGAAGTCGCTGTACTTGAACGGCGTCGCCGGCTTGCCGGCCAGGCGTGCGCGCAGCACCTTGGCGATGTGCTTGCCCATCTGCTTGGCAGCCGGCGCCACGCCGGGCACCGGCTTGCCGTCGGCCTGCTGGATCGCGGCCAGGTCACCGCCGACGAAGATGTCCGGATAGCCGGGCACGCTCAGGTCCTGCTCGACCAGCACGCGGCCGGCGCGGTCCAACGGCACGCCGAGCTGGCGGGCCAGCGGTGAGGCGGCCACGCCTGCGGCCCACACCACGGTGCGCGCGGCGAAGGCTTCATCGCCCAGCTGGTAGCCATGCTCGTCGATGTGGGTGACCGGCTTGCCGGTGCTGACTTCCACGCCCAGCTTCTCCAGCTGCTTGCGGGCCTTGTCGGTCAGGTCCTCGGGGAAGGATGGCAGCACGCGCGGGCCGGCTTCGATCAGGCGCACGCGGGCCTGGCGCGGGTCGATGTGGCGGAACTCGTCCTTCAGCGTGTGGCGCGCGATCTCGGCCAGGGTGCCGGCCAATTCGACGCCGGTCGGGCCGCCGCCGACGATGGCGAAGTGCAGCCATGCCGCACGCTTGGCCGGGTCGGTTTCGGCTTCGGCACGCTCGAACGCCACCAGCATCTCGCGGCGCAGGCGCAGGGCGTCGTCCAGGGTCTTCAGGCCCGGCGCGTGCTGGGCCCACTGGTCGTTGCCGAAGTAGGCATGGCCGGCACCGGTGGCCAACAGCAGGCTGTCGTAGCCGATGCGGGTGCCGTCGGCCAGTTCGACCTGGCGTTCCTCGGGCAACAGCTGGGTGACCTCGCCCAGCTGCACTTCGACGTTGCGCTGGTCGCGCAGGATGTGGCGCAGCGGCGCGGCGATGTCCGGCGCTGACAGGCCGGCGGTGGCCACCTGGTAGAGCAGCGGCTGGAACAGGTGGTGGTTGTGGCGGTCGATCAGGGTGATGCGCACGGGCGCATCGTCCAGCGCACGCGCGGCCCACAGGCCGGCGAAACCGCCGCCGACGATGACCAGATGGTGTTTGGCAAGAGACATGGGAAGGGACAACGGCAGTGAGAAAGTCGTGGCGGCGCCGGGCGCAAGGCAGCCTGTCGCGCGCGATGGCCTGATTTTGTCACGCAAACCCAAATGCTGCCGTCAAGTCAATTCGACTTTTTGATGCGTTCTGCTCAACCTGCCGGCGTCGCGCGCAACGAAGGGGCCCCCGCGGTCGCGCGGGTTGGCGGAAGGTTCAGGCCTTCCCGCATGCTTTACCCTCATTGCCGGATGCATCAGGGCATCGGCACGCAGGATGAGGAATCGGAGTGATGGAGCGCGTTGGGGGCACCACGCCAGTACGGGTGCCCCGTCATCTGCCCACCAGATGGGATGCGGGGTGGTTTGCTACCAAGGCCTGCCTGCTGCGCCTGCAGCGTGCCTTCCGGGACCTGCGCAACGGGCCGCGGCGCCATGTGCGCACGCCTGCGCTGGCCGATGCCCCGATCCTGGCTGCTTCGACCGCCGCACTGTGGACCGTGGACGATGACGATGCGCTGCTGACCGCGGGCAAGGTGCAGAACCTGCGCGCGGCCGCTCATGGCCTGCATGGCGTGGTCGTGCCGGCCGGGCAGGTGCTGGGGTTCTGGAAGCAGGTGGGGCGCGCGACCCGCGACCGGGGCTTCGTGGTCGGGCGCGAACTGCGGGAAGGTTGCCTGGTGCCATCGGTCGGTGGCGGCCTGTGCCAGCTGTCCAATGCCCTGTACGACGCAGCGTTGCTGGCTGGCCTGGAGGTCGTCGAACGACACGCGCATTCGCGGATCGTGCCGGGTTCGCAGTCGGTGCAAGGCCGCGATGCGACGGTGTTCTGGAACTACGTGGACCTGCGCCTGCGCGGCGCACAGGCCTGGCGGATCGAAGTGGACATGGATGCGCAGACCTTGCGGGTCGTGATCCGTGGCCTGGAGCCTGCTGCAGTGCGGCCGGCCGCCGTCGTCCCGGAAGCGCCGATCGCGCTGGCCAAGGCCAATGCCTGCCACACCTGCGATGGCGTGGGCTGCTGGCGCCACGCTCGTGCTGAGCCGTTGCACGCGCACCGTACCTGGATCCGGACGACGGACGAATGGCCGGAGTTCGCGGCCGATCGCGCGGCGCGGTGCGTTCCGGCCGATCGCGTGCTGACGTTGGGCAATGACCATGCATTGCTGCCGTTGCGGCTGTGGCGCCGCTGGCGCCAGCGCGGCCTGCCGCTGCCGCAGCGTCGTCTGGCAGACGCTGAACGCCAGGCGCGCCTGCTGGCCGGGCAACTGCACTTCACCGATTGCAGGCTGGTCATCCCGCAGGCGCTGCTGGTGCCCTGGTGGAGGGTGGGCATGCTGGCGGGCCGGCGTTTCGAGGTGGCGATGACCGCACTGCCTGCAGCCGCCCTGCAGGCCCGGCTGGACCAGGCCGCGGACAGGCATGGGGACAGCCGGACGCTGGTCGATTTCCGCGTCGATGCGACCTGGCTGGCCGACGAGGCGGCCGCGTTGGCCAGGGCCGATGCCTGGATCACGCCGCATCACGGGATCCTGCACCTGGCGGGCAAGGCTGGCGTCGCGCTGCCATGGCGGGTGCCGACGCCGGCGCTGTTACCGGCCAGGCTCCGGCGGCCGACGGGTCCAGGGCTGTGGGTACTGCTGCCGGCTTCGCCGCTGGCACGCAAGGGCATCCATGCCTTGCGGACTGCATTGCAGGGCAGCGACAGCCTCCTGCTGTTGCCGCCCGGTGCGCAGGAGTCGCCCGGATTCTGGACAGGTTGCCAGGTGCGGCACGTGGAAAGCCTTGAGGCTGGCATCGCACAGGCGGACGTGGTGGTGCTTCCGGCATGGGTCGAACACCAGCCGCGTGGTCTGCTGCTGGCCATGGCCAATGACAGGCCGGTGATCGCCACGGCGGCCTGTGGACTGCCGGTCGATGGTCGTTGGCACGAGGTGCCGGCGGGTGATGCGGAAGCGTTGAAGGGCGCATTGGCGGCGTTGACGCAGCGTAGGCGCGTGGCGCAGCCGGAGCCGGCCTGAATTCAGTACAGGTCGACCGGGTCCACATCCAGCGACCAGCGCACGCGGCGGGCCTCGGGCAGGGTGTCGATGGTTGGCAGGGCGGCCTGCAATGCGGCGTGCAGGCGCGGCCGCTGAGCCGAGGACAGCAGCAGTTGCATGCGCTGGAAACCGGCGCGGCGCGGCATCGGCGCGGGGAGCGGGCCGTGCAGTTCCAGGCTGGCATCGGCGTGGGCCAGCGCGGCACGGGCGGCACGCAGGAAGGCCTGGACGTGCTCGATCTGCTTGGCTTCGGCGCGGATCATGGCCAGGTGCGCGAACGGCGGGAAACCGGCCGCCTGGCGCTGGATCAGTTCGGCATCGGCAAAGGCGCGGTAGCCGCCGGAGAGCAATGTTTCCAGCAGCGGGTGCCCAGGGTGGTGGGTCTGCAGCCAGACCTGGCCCGGGCGTGCGGCGCGACCGGCGCGGCCGGCCACCTGGATCAGCAGCTGCGAGAGTTTTTCGCCGGCGCGGAAGTCGGCCGAGAACAGGCCTTCATCCACGCCCACCACCACGACCAGCGTGAGCAGCGGCAGGTCGTGGCCCTTGGCCAGGATCTGGGTGCCGACCAGGATGCCGGGGCCATCGCCGAGGGTGGCGAAGTGCTGTTCCAGCGCGCCCTTGCGCTGGGTGGTGCTGCGGTCGATGCGCAGCACCGGTACCTGCGGGAAGGTGTCGGCCAGCAGCTCTTCCAGCCGTTCGGTGCCCACGCCCTGCGGTTGCAGTGCCAGGCCGCCGCAGTCGGGGCAGGCCGGCGGCGCCGGCTTGCGATGGCCGCAGTGGTGGCACTGCAGCCGGCGTCCGGCCGCGTGCACGGTCATCGGTGCGTCGCAGCGGTTGCAGTGCGCGCTCCAGCCGCAGTCGTGGCACAGCAGCACCGGCGCGTAGCCGCGGCGGTTCTTGAACACCAGCACCTGGCCGCCGGCCTGTAGCTGGGCGGCGATGGCGGCCAGGATTTCCGGCGACAAGCCCGCGGCGAGCGGGCGCTTGCGGATATCCACCACGCGCACCGTCGGCGCCTTGGCATCGCCCGCACGCTTGACCAGGCGCAGGTGCGCGTAGCGGCCGGCCTGGGCGTTGTAGAGCGTCTCCAGCGACGGCGTGGCGCTGCCCAGGATCACCGGCACGTCCAGCGCCTTGCCGCGCACCAGGGCGAAGTCACGCGCGTGGTAACGGATTCCGTCCAACTGCTTGTAGCTGCCGTCGTGCTCTTCGTCGATGACGATCAGCCCGGCCTCGGGCAGTGGCACGAACACCGCCGAGCGCGTGCCGACGATCACCCGTGCCTCGCCGCGCAGGCAGGCGGCCCAGGTCAGCGCACGCTCGCCATCGGCCAGCCCGGAATGCAGTGCATGCACCTCCACGCCCAGACGCGCACGGAAGCGCGCTAGCGTTTGCGGGGTCAGGCCGATTTCCGGCACCAGCACCAGTGCCTGCTTGCCGCGTGCCAGGCAGGCGGCGATGGTTTGCAGGTAGACCTCGGTCTTGCCGCTGCCGGTGACGCCTTCCAGCAGGATCGGGGCGAAACCCTGGTCGGGAATCGCGGCGACTGCGGCGACCTGCTCGGGGTTGAGGGTCGGTCCGGACTGCATCGGCAGGCGCTTGGGCGCGACCTGTTCGGCCACGCGTTCGACCAGCGCACGTTGCGCCAGGCTGCGTGCGGCCGTGCGCCAGCCGGGCTGGGTATCGTCGAGCTGCCATTCCGGCAGGCCGTCGCCCCGCAGGGCCTCGGCCAGCAGGCGCGGTTTGCTGCCGACGCGCAGGCGGTCCAGGCCGGTCATACCGGCCTCGGTCAGGCGCCAGCGCCAGGCTTCGCGCACCGGCAGCGGCTCGCCGTGGCGCAGCGGGCCGGGCAGGGCGGTGGCCAGCACTTCGCCCAGCGGCGCATGGGTGTAGCCGGCCAGCCACTGCAGCGAGCGGCGCAGTTCGCCGGCCAGTAGCGGGGCCTCATCCAGGATGTCCAGGGCGGCGCGCAGTTCGCTGGCGGCCGGATCGGGTGCGGCGACCGCAATGACCACGCCGACCAGTTCGCGGCTGCCGAACGGCACCCGGACCCGCCGGCCAAGGTCATCGGACCTGGCCGGGCGTCCGGCGGGCGGCAGGTAGTCGAATGCCTGCCGCAGCGGGACCGGCAGGGCGACACGGAGAACCAGGGTGGGTGACATCGGCGACAAGTGTAGGACACCGGTCAGTGCGGACAGGCGTATGTGCGTTTGCGTCAGGAACCTGTCCGCCGGTTAACGAAAGGCGCGCAACTGCCGGTCTCCATTGGGAAAACTCCCTTATCCACACCGCCTGTGGATAAGCCTGTGCATGGCGCGCCTGCTCCACGCGAAAAATCCGGTGTGCTGTG
The DNA here is from genome assembly GCF_027498035.1 of Pseudoxanthomonas sp. Classification (NCBI taxonomy): domain Bacteria; kingdom Pseudomonadati; phylum Pseudomonadota; class Gammaproteobacteria; order Lysobacterales; family Lysobacteraceae; genus Pseudoxanthomonas; species Pseudoxanthomonas sp. The sequence continues at coordinate 1,979,615 of NZ_CP114978.1, read as the reverse complement.
GGTCGGCGTCACATTGGTGAAAAAAACGCCATGAAGATATTTTATATCTATTTCAATAACTTACCCGTGGAACAGGCCGACGCATGGTTGTCATCTTGGCGGCCGGCGTGGCGCGATGAACGAAAAGTGATTGCTGTGCACAACCGTCGTGGCGAGGAATGCGCGGATATCCCGGGAAATTTGAATGTTCGGCCAATGTCAAGGCTGGCACAGGCGATCCCAACAAGCGCATCGGCGCCTATCATGACCGCCACATTTCCACCCAGCAGACCGACTCCCTCTTGAACTCACCTGCCGACGTCCCCGTGGCGCTCTCCGCATTCCTGCGCGGTGTCGAACGCCGCGGCGTGGTCCTGGCCGAGCTGCAGTGCGGCCGCCGCGAGACCGGCGAGATTGCCTTGGCCGCCTCGCTGCGCGCCTTCCGCCAGTACGCCAGCGATCAGCCCATGGCGCAGTGGCCGCGCGGCTTCTGGTCGCTGCTGGCCGCCGCCCCGCCGCTGCGCCAGGCCCATCCCGAAGCCCGCTGGCCCCAGGACCTGGACTGGCTGGCCGACCTGTCCGATGCCGACCGCATGGCCCTGCTGCTGCGCCTGGCGGCCGGGCTGGACGAAGACGACGCAGCCGCGGCCATGGACGTGGACCAGGCCGCGTACCGCGCCGCCCTGACCCGTGCCTGCCCACGCGACGACGCAGGCCAGCCGGATCCGCAGGGTTGGCGCGATCTGGCCGAAGCCGTGCAGCAGCATCTGCGTGCGTTGTCGCCCGAGCGGCTGGCGCACCTGTCGCGGCTGCGCGAAACGCTGGTGCTCGGCACCGACCGGCGCGCGGTGGTGCCGGAACCCGAAGCCGGCGATGCCGTGCGTGCCCCATCGAGCACCCCGTCCACGGCACCTGCGGTGGACGCACCTGCCAACACCCGCGCGCCCGTCGGGCCGCGCAAGCCTGCCAAGCCGTTCCCGTGGACGCTGGCCGTGGTCGCGCTGGTGGTGCTGTGTGCGCTGGCGGCAGTCGGCGCCTGGTGGTGGCACGGGCAGCAATCGCGGTTGTCCGCACCGGCGACGGTCCAGGCCGATGGCGCACCCGGTGCGCAGGGCCTGGCCGACGAAGCCCAGGTCAAGGTCGAAGCGTTGTCCAGCGACAATGACGCCGCAGCGCGTTTCGACGCGGCCCAGGGCGTGCTGACCCACCCGGATTTCGACCTGCTGATGGACCCACAGGGCCAGGCACTGTCGCAGCGTGCTGGCCTGCTTGCCTGGTATGCCGCCGCCCCGCAGGACCGCCAGCGTGACGCCGCGCAGGCGCTGGCCGCCCCGCCGCAGGAGGCGATGGATGTCGTCCAGTAAGCGGTGGTGGCTGCTGGCCGTGCCGGCGCTGCTGCTTGTCCTGAGCGCCACCCTGGTGGCGCAGACTTCCGAAGAAGATTCAGTGACCCCTGCGGTGCAGGCGCGCCGCGCCAGTCGCCTGGCGGCGCTGGACGAAAACGGCCGCGCCGCCTTTGCCCGGCGCCTGGCGGCCTGGGATGCGCTGCCGCCCTTGCAGCGCCTGCAGCAGCGCGGCGAGTACGCCGACTGGCGCGCGCTGGACCCCGCCACGCGTACCCGCCTGCAGCAGGCGGCCGCGACGCTGGCCACGCTGCCGCCCGCACAGCAACAGGCGTTGGCCGCGCGGTTCGCGATGCTGGATTCGGCCGAACAGGCCGGCTGGCGGATGGGGCCGGAGATCGGTGCCGATTACAACAAGCTGTTCCCGCTGCTGGCCTTCATGCCGGAGGCCGAACGCCAGCCGATGCGCGCGGTGCTGCAGCAGATGAGCGCCCCGCAGCGTGCCGACCTGGCCGTGCTGGCCCAGCGCACGCCGCCGCAGGACCGCGACACCCTGCGCCAGGCCCTGATCGCCACCACCAGCGCATCGCGCGCGCAGTGGTTGCGCGAGCAGCTGGCCCGCTGATTGCGCAACTGACCGGGAGCATGGCCGGCACAGGCCATCCGGCTTTCCGCTGTCGTAGGAGCGGCCCATGGCCGCGATGGGGCATCACCGGGAAAGCCTTTCGCGGCCATGGGCCGCTCCTACGACGGTTGCTGCCGGCCGCTCCTAGAAGTGCAGTTCGCCCCGCAGGCCGTGGCTGAGCAGGTCATCGTCAAGTTCCCGGTACCAGTGTTCGGCTCCCGACGCGGCCGCGGCCACGTACAGGCCGGTGGTGTCCTGCAGCGGCGGGCGCTGGATGCTGACGATCGAAATGTGGTGCGGCGCGCCGGCCAGTGAAAGCAGCGCGTGCTGGACCGTGCGGGCCAGTTCCGCGGAAGACATCTGGTCGTCGACCGGCCGGAAGGCCAGGCGATAGGTGAAGCGCTTGCCGGCTGGGGACATGGGGTGTCACGAGGCGCGTGGGGCGGGCAAGGGTACAAAACGCGACGCAGGACCGCACCGGCGCAGCCGGTATGCAGCGTTTCTCCTGCTTTGCCGATGACCGCCAGGCGCCGCAGATCGCCAGCGAAAGTACTGCCTGCGCTGGATGCGGATGGGCTGCAAGGCAAGAAAAAAGCCAGGCCCCCGGATGTCCGGATGCCTGGCCTGGCGGCCCGCCTGTAGTCAGATCGCTGGCTTACAGGTCGAACTTGATGCCCTGGGCCAGCGGCAGCGAATCGGAGTAGTTGATCGTGTTGGTCTGGCGGCGCATGTAGGCCTTCCACGCATCCGAACCGGACTCGCGCCCGCCACCGGTGTCCTTCTCGCCGCCGAACGCGCCGCCGATCTCCGCACCGCTGGTGCCGATGTTGACGTTGGCGATGCCGCAGTCGCTGCCGGCGGCCGAGAGGAACTTCTCGGCGGCTTTCAGGTTGTTGGTGAAGATCGACGAGGACAGGCCCTGCGGCACGCCGTTCTGCATGTCGATGGCCTCGTCCAGCGTCTCGTACTTCATCACGTACAGGATCGGCGCGAAGGTCTCGTGCTGGACCACCGCATCGGAATTCTTCAGGCCGGAGATGATCGTGGGCAGGACGAAATTGCCGTCGCGTTCGATGGCGCTGCCACCGGTTTCGACCACGCCGCCGGCGGCCTTGGCCTGCGCGATGGATTTGAGGAAGGCTGCGACCGCCGACTTGCTGTTGAGCGGGCCCATCAGGTTGGCTGCGTCCAGCGGATCGCCGATCTTGCCTTCGACCTGCTTGTACGCCTTGACCAGGGTGGCCAGCACGGTGTCGTAGATCGAGGCGTGCACGATCAGGCGGCGGGTGGTGGTGCAGCGCTGGCCGGCGGTGCCGACGGCGCCGAACACGATGCCTGGCACGGCCAGCTTCAGGTCCGCGGTTTCGTCCAGGATGATCGCGTTGTTGCCGCCCAGCTCCAGCAGGCTGCGGCCCATGCGGCGCGCGACGCGCTCGCCGACGGTGCGGCCGACTTCGGTCGAGCCGGTGAAGCTGATCAGCGGCACGCGCTTGTCGTCGACGAACTGCTGGGCCAGTTCGATGCCGGCATCGTTGATCAGGAAGAACAGGTCCGGGAAGCCGGCGTCCTTGAGCGCGTCGTTGCAGATCTTCTGCGTGGCGATGGCAGTCAGCGGGGTCTTGTTGGACGGCTTCCAGATGCAGATGTCGCCGCAGATGGTGGCCAGGAACGCATTCCACGACCACACCGCGACCGGGAAATTGAACGCGCTGATGATGCCGACCAGGCCGATCGGGTGGTACTGCTCGTACATGCGGTGGCCCGGGCGCTCCGAATGCATGGTGTAGCCGTAAAGCATCCGGCTCTGGCCCACGGCGAAGTCGGCGATGTCGATCATCTCCTGCACTTCACCGTCGCCCTCCGGCTTGGACTTGCCCATCTCCAATGCGACCAGCGAGCCGAGCAGGTCCTTGTTGGCGCGCAGCGCTTCGCCGCACAGGCGCACCGCTTCGCCGCGGCGCGGGGCCGGCGTGGTGCGCCAGACCTTGAAGGCGGCCTGGGCGCGCGCGATCACGGTGTCGTAATCGGCTTGGCTGCTGGCGTGGACCGTGGCGATGACGGTGTTGGTGGTCGGATTGACCGATTCCAGTACGCCGGCATCGGTGGTCTTGGACCACTCGCCATGGCCGAGGTAAGTGCCGGAATTGGTCGGGCCAAGGCCCAGGGCCTTGAGCAGGTCAGCAGACATGGTGACTCCTTGCGGGGTGGTCAGCAGCCCAGGCGGTTGCCGGAAGCTGCCACCGAAGCGGATTGAATCGGTCGATTATCCCGGCCGGCGCCCGCAAAACCCAGTGCGCATTTAGGCAGATCGCTGGGTGCATTCGGCAGAAGAACGAAGGGTTTCGGCAGATCGACCAGCCGATCCCCGTCGCGATCCGAAGCGGGCCGCTCAGCCGTGGCGGGACGCGCCCGCCAGCAGCACGCCGGCCGCCAGATACACGCCCAGCACCAGCAGCGCGATCAGGAAGCAGCGCCGGAAGGCCTGCGGCGAGAGCCGCTGGCGCAACGCGCCGCCCAGCGACATGCCGACCAGGGTCGGCACCACCAGCGCGCATGAAGTCGCCACGTCGGCCAACTGGAAGGCCCCGGCCGCGGCCAGGTTCACCGACAGCGCCAGCGTGGACACGGTGAACGACAGGCCCATCGCCTGGACCAGCCCGTCACGCTCCAGTTTCAGCGACTGCAGGTAGGGCACGGCCGGGATCACGAACACGCCGCTGACCGCGGTCACCACGCCGGTGGCCAGGCCCATGAACAGCCCGCGCCGCGGCCGGCCCGCAGGCAATTGCCAGCCTGCCAGGCCGCTGGCGGCGTATAGGCACAGCACCACGCCCAGGATCACCGATGCCCACGCGCCTGCGGGCGCGCCCCACACCAGTCCGGCCAACAGCGTGCCGATGATCGTGCCCAGCTGCAGCAGCCCGGTCCGGCGCAGCAACGGGCCCAGCGTGCGCAGCGGCCGCATCTGCCACAGGTTGCTCAGCAGCGAAGGCACCACCAGCAGCGCGGCGGCATGGCTGGGCAGCATGAACACCGCCAGCAGGGCCATCGAGATGGTCGGTAGTCCCAGCCCGATCACGCCCTTGACGCAGCCGGCCACGACGAAGATCGCGATCACGGCCAGCCATTGCCATGGCGCCAGCGCAGCCTGCATGGGGATTCCTGTGGGGTGGGAAAACGGGCCGCCACTGTTGCCGATGCCGGCGGCATGCACCATCGGGATATTCCGCAGCCAGGCTCAGGCAGGGCCGAAGGCTGATAGCCTCGCCGCATGCGTTTCGACCTCACCGACCTGGGCCTGTTCGTGCATGTGAGCGAAGCCGGCTCCATCACCGCCGGCGCGCGGCGCGCCTGCATCACCTTGGCCTCGGCCAGCGAGCGCATCCGCGGCATGGAAGCCCGGCTCGGCGCGCCGCTGCTGCAACGGCAGGCGCGCGGCGTCGCCCTGACCGACGCGGGCGAAGTGCTGCTGCGGCACGCGCGCCAGGTGCTGGCCGAGGTCGCGTCGCTGCATACGGCCTTGTCCGCATTCGGTACCGAGCGTGCCCCGCGCGTGCGGGTCTACGCCAACACCTCCGGCCTGAGCGACCTGCTGCCGCGCCGCCTGCCGGCGTTCCTGCGCGCGCATCCCGGCGTGCAGGTGGAAACCGAAGAACACCTCAGCGAGTTCATCGCCGATGCCGTGCGGCGCGGCGCCTGCGACCTGGGCATCGTCTCCGATGCCGCCGACCTGCGCGGCCTGCAATGCCATCCGCTGCGTGCCGATGCGCTGGTGCTCGCCGTGCCGGCCGGACATGTGCTGGAAGGCCATGCGCCGCTACCCATCGCCAGCGCTGCCCGGCAGCCTTTCATCGGCTTGATGGAAGAGGCCGCCCAACAGGTGCTGATCGAACGCAATCTCGCCGCCGGTGGCACGCCGCTGACCTGGCGCCTGCGGGTGCGTAGCCTGGAAGACGTCTGCCGCATGGTCGGCGAGGGCGTCGGCCTGGGCGTGTTGCCGGCGATGGTGGTCAGCCGCCTGGGCCGCCGCCATGGCGTGCGTGCCGTGCCGCTCACCGATGCCTGGACCCGACGCACCTTGATGTTGTGCCTGCGCGATGCGGGCCAGATTTCGGCTGAAGCCGGCGCGCTGGCCGAACACCTCCGGCCTGCGCGTCGCGCGCGCTGAAGACGCCGGGCTCAGCCCAGGCCGGTGAGCAGCATCGAGACCAGCGCGATCACCGGCAGGGCCAAGGCTGCCGGCTTCACCCAACGCGGGCGATACGGCAGCAGGCCGAAGGTGATGACCGCACCCGAGGCGGTCATCGCGCCCAGCCACCACAGTGGCCCGATGGTCCAGCCGCGTGCGGCGACCGCCACCGCGAAAGCAGCGAGGGTCAGCGCCCAGCCGGCCCAGCGCAAGCGCCGCATCACGGCCGGGCCGGCGCGATCGGCGCCATGCAGATCCATCTGATGCTTTTCCATGGACAGGCACAGCGCGACGAAGCTGCTGAAGGCCAGCGCGATGGCGAGCGCGCTCATGCTGCGCCTGCATCGGTGGCGGGCGTCTGGGTGGCCTGCAACTGGCGGCGGCGCTTTTCGGCGGCCGACACCGGCGGCTGCCAGCGCTGCATGCGCCGGCCGCAATAGCCCAGCACCACGCCAATCGCACACGTCACCAGGTCGACGCCGGCCAGCGCCCAGTCGCCATCGCGCAGGGTCACGCCCAGGTGCACATGGGTGGTGAAGGCGTTGAGCACGGGAATCAACACGAACAACGCCGAGGCCAGGTACAGCAGCCAGGCCCACATCTGCCGGCGCGGCCAGACGAAGCCGGCCACGATGCACAGGCCCCACATGACGAAGAAGGCGTTGGCTTCCGCACCCGGGCGTTCGGCCAGGTCCAGCGGCAGCAGCCGGTTGGCCCAGAAGTAGCTGGCGAATGCGACCGGCAGGCCGGCGACCGCGCCGATGTTCAGCGCGTCTACCAGGCGCAGGCCGAAGCCGACCTTGCCGGACTTGGCGTGCTTGGTGCGTTCCTTGATGGCCCACAACACCGAGCCGCTGGCGACCATCAGGCAGCCCAGCAGGCCCGAGACGAAAAACAGCAGGCGCAGCCCGGCGTCGGCAAAGCGCGCGATGTGCAGGCCGTACATCACGTCACGCGTCTGCGAGGCGCCACCGGCGCTGTCCCTGCGGGCGAGTACCTCTCCGGTGGCGGCATCCAGGCGGATGCCCGGGGTCTCGCGCGACAGGCGCTGGCCATCGCGCTGGTAGATGCTCACCGTCGCGTTTGCATCACCGGGGTGCTCCACGCGGAAGCTCGCCACATCCTTGCCATGCCATTCGGCGCGCGCCTTGGCCAGCAGCGCATTGATCGGCAAGGACGTTCCCGGTCGGCCCGCAGCCGGGCCCGCTTCAGGCAGGTCGCTGAAGGATTCCTTGAAGAACTGCTCCTGCCCATCGGGGTAGGCCACGCTGATGCTCAAGGGCAGGTACATCACCATCAGCGTGACGATGCCGGTGTAGGTGATCATCAGGTGGTAGGGCAGGGCCATCACCGCGCTGATGTTGTGGAAGTCCAGCCACGAGCGCTGGCCCTTGCGCGGGCGGAAGGTGAAGAAGTCCTTGAAGATCTTCTTGTGGGTGATCACGCCGGTGATGATCGCCACCAGCATGAACATCGCGCAGAAGCCGACCAGGTAGCGCGCCCAGTACACCGGGATGTAGTACAGGTCGAAGTGCAGGCGATAGAAGAAATCACCGCCGCGGGTTTCGCGCACGTCGGATTTCTCGCCGGTGGCCGCATCGATGGTGGCCTGGCCGAAGCGCGCGCGACGCGTGGCGCGGTCGTCGCCTGCGCCCTCCTTGGCCGGATTCATCCAGAACAGGCTCAACGCAGGATTGCGTGCGTCGGGCAGGGTGACGTTCCAGGACTCGGCGTTGGACGCTTCGGTTTTCAGGAAATGCAGGGCATTGCTGGCCGCCACATCGGGCGCGACCACGGTGCGGGGCAGCTCCGGGCGCATCCAGCGACTGATTTCCTCGCGGTAATAGCTGGCCGTACCGGCCATGAAGATCAGCAGCAGCAGCCAGCTGACCAGCAGCCCGGTCCAGGTGTGCAGCCAGGCCATCGACTGGCGGAAGCCCTGCTTCATGGCGCACCCCGCAGCAGCCAGGTCGCCAATGCCATCACGATGGCCGGTGCGGCGATGCCGACCCATGCCTTCAACGCGCTGCGCACCGCGAACGCCCACAGCGCCGCGCAGGCGCAGACCACGATTGCGGTCAGCATGCCGGTCAGTACGGCCTGGCTGCGCGCCATCGGCAGGGCGAGGGCCATCAATGCGCTGGTGCTGGCCGCCAGCCCGTAGCCGCCGAAGATCGCGGCCAGGCTGCGCGACAGGACGCCCAGCCAGGGCTGTTGCCAGAAGCGCACGACCGGCGGGGTTGAAGCCCGTGTGTTCATGCCGTGGCGCCCTGCTTTGCAACGAGGCCCGTGTGCATCAGGGCAACGCGGATGCACGGCGGGAGAAGAGGGGTGTGGGAGGACAGCATGGGTTTCCTGTTCGCGAACGTCAGCGGGCCGCCCACGCCCGGGGCGTTGGAACGGTGTGCAATGGCTGGCCGCGGCGCTCCATGAAGCAGCAGTGCGATGCACTGCGAGGCGTAGCTGATGAGAATTGTTCTCTTTTGGTGCGGTTCCGTCAAACCGGTCCGCGGGCCAGGCACGGTCGAGGTGAGGCGATGGCGATTCGTCTGCGGCGCTCGCCGCTGGCATGCGTGGACGGTGGATGATCGAATACGGGCGCGGCCCCACGACCGCGCCATTGCGAAGGACACCCTTGAATCACTCGTCTTCCGGCGCCGCCCAGGGCAGCGTCACCCTGAGCCTGGATGCCGCCAGTGCACTGGCCGACCAGGCGCTGCGTGGGACTGGCCTGCCGGCCGAGGCCGCCAGGATCGTCGCCGAAGCGCTGGTGGCCGCCGATGCCGACGGCCTGCCTTCGCACGGGCTGGCGCGTATGCCGTTCTACCTGGCCCAATTGCGCAGCGGCAAGATCCGCGCCGATGCCGTGCCGCAGGTGCGCGTGTCCGGCGCGAGCGTGCAGGTGGATGTCGCCCATGGCTTCGCCTTCCCCGCGGTGCAGGCCGGTTTGCCGCAGGCCATGGTGCTGGCGCGCGAGCTGGGGATCGCCGCGCTGACGCTGGCCCATTCGCACCACTTCGGCGTGGCCGGGCATCCGGTCGAACAGGCCGCACGCGCAGGCTTGATCGCGCTGGCCTTCAGCAATGCGCCGGCAGCGATGGCGCCATGGGGCGGGCGCACGCCGCTGTTCGGCACCAACCCGATTGCCTTCGCTGCGCCGCGTACGCAGGGCGATCCGCTGGTGATCGACCTGTCGCTGTCGAAGGTCGCGCGCGGCAAGGTGATGCTGGCGCAGCAGGCCGGAAAACGGATTCCCGGCGACTGGGCGCTGGACATCGATGGCCAGCCCACCACCGACCCGACCGCAGCCATGCGCGGCAGCATGTTGCCGGCCGGCGAGGCCAAGGGCGCGGCCCTGGCGTTGATGGTCGAGCTGCTGTGCGCAGGCCTGACCGGCAGCAGTTTCGCCTTTCAGGCGACTTCACTGTTCGATGCCGAAGGCGCGCCACCGGACATCGCCCATCTGATCCTGCTGATCGATCCGGCGCGTTTCGCCGAAGGCTTCACGGATCGCGTCGAAACGATCTGCGCGGCGATGCTGGCGCAGGACGGCGTGCGCCTGCCGGGCAGCCGACGCCATGAGATCCGGGCGCACCACCGGCGCGATGGCATCACGTTGCCGGCCGTCCTGGTCGAGGCCCTGCGCGCGGCGACCTGATGCAGTCGCCCGACGCATCGGCGTTCTTCGAAACGCAGACGCCCGCCAGGTTGGCGGGCGTCTTGTAAGGCAAGGTCCGACAGCGCCGTTACGCTGTCGCCGGGCTCACGCCATCGCGCGGGTGCTTTCCCGATCCTGCGTGTGCTGCGAAGCATCCTGCACGGGTGCGGCCGGGACATCCTGGCGCAGCTGCAACGCGCTCTGTTCGGCCGGTTGCTGTGCGGCCTGTGCCTTGTCCAGGTAGATGCGCTGGTGCGCGGCGGAATTCAGTTCGCCCTGCACCGCGAACAAGCCCTTGCCATCCGGACTCTGCACGACGTGGTCGATGTGCTGAAGGCCGCTGACGCGTGCCTCGAACACGATCTTCGACGCGGCATTCTCCAATGCATGGCGATCCTTGAACGCATCGGGGCCGAGCTTCTCCAGGCCCGCCACGGCCTGCTTGTACATGGGGTTGTCGGCATGGCGCGCATCGGACAGCAACGGTTCCTTGGCTGCCGCCTGCAGCGCGTCCCGGGTCTTGCTGCCAATCACGCCATCGGCCTCCAGGCCGTGCGCCTGCTGGAAGGCCTTCACCGCAGCCGTGCTGCGCGCGCCGAAGTCGCCATCCTCGCGCAGTGGCTTGCCCTCGCCATCGCGATAGCCGAAGCGGTTGAGCAGCGCCTGCGTCTGCTTCACGTCTTCGCCCTTGGCGCCGTCCTTGAGCGCGTGCGGGCCACCGGCGTGCTGATCGGCCTGGACGGGTTTGGTGGTCGCTTCGCCGCGTGCCTGCGCCTGGGTCTGTTCGCGGTCCTGCAGCAGGTCGCGTGCCTTGGCCAGCGGGTCGGTCGCGAAGAGCTTCACGCCGTGCGACTGCTTGTAATCCAGGTACTTGTCGACGGTGGTCAATTCCACACCTTCGCCACCGCGCGACTGGCTGATCATCAGCGCACCGGACTTCGGGTCGCGCACCACCATCGTGATGTGGTCGATGCCCTTGAACCGGCCCTTGTCGAAACTCTTCGGCCCGTTGTCCTCGCCGATGATCATGCCTTCCTTGAGCACGCCGGCGGTGACTGCCTTGCCCTCGATCATCACGCCGGAGCGCTGCTGGCTCTTGCGGACGATTTCCGAGGCGCTGTCCATGCCGGACGAGAACAGCTCGCCCTTATTGAAGATCTCCTTCCCGGCCTTGGTGTTGATCTCCTGCATGGTCGCGTTCTGCAACGTCACCGCCCAGCCGGAGCAGTCGATATAACCCTGCTCGACATGCTTGCCGTCCACGCCGGCGTACTTGCCGTTCATGGCGTACTTGACGTGGTCGTACTTCATCGTCAGCGCGTAACCGGACTCCAGTGCGATGCCGCTAGCTGCTTCGTGTGGCTTGGCCTGTGCGGGCGCCTGGGTCTGCGCGGGGGCTTGCGTGGGCGTGTGGCCAGCAGTTGCCTGCGTCCGTGCATGGTCACGGCCTTCGGTCACCGGTTCGATGCCCTTTTCAGGGATGCGGATACGGTCGAACTTGGTGTCCCAGTAATCGCGGAAGGTCTGCGCCATGTCCCTGTCGGACATGTTGCGAAACGTGTTCTTCGAGACGCCGGTGATCGCCCGCAGGTCATCCCCGTCAACGTTGTTGAGGATCTTCGCGCGGGTGTCGGTGCGGTCGAAATGTCCTGTGGCGATGGCGGTCTGGATTGAGCGATAGCCACCGGCGCCCTGCTGGTGCGCCATGTACATGTCCAGCCCATCGGGCTGCTGCTTGCCGGACAGGTAAGGCATCCCGTTGCTGTCATGGCGATTGACGAGGGTGTTCCGATTGTCGAGATAGAGCCGGGCCGCCGCGTCGGTGTTGGCCACGGCGTCCAACTCGCGCCCTCGAATCCCGTAGGCGTCGGCGGTGCCGGGCACGAACTGGAAGAGTCCCTTTGCGCTGTTCGGCCCACGGCTGGCCTGTTCGTCGAATTTCCCGCCGGTTTCGATGTACGCAAAACGCATGAAATCGTCGCGCGGAATCCCGCGTTCGCCTGCTTCGCGTTCGATGATGTCGAGGACCTGTCCCCGGGTGTAGTCACGTGCCATCGCGTTCTCCATGCGATTGGGGCGACAGCCGGAATGGCTATCGCGTTGGGTCGACCCGAGTCACATCCGTGGACTCGCTACCGGGAGGTCGACCGATAGGTTGTGTGGGCGGGATCGTAGCGATATTCCGTGGTGCTGTCACCCGCGCCTGCCCCGGTCCCGGCCAGGCTGACGGTCAGTACAGGCAGGTCGCTGCCCGGCGCATTGGTGAAGGTCAGGGTTCCGGTCGTGTCCACGCAGGCGATGTTGCCGGGCTCGTCGGGGCCGCAGCTGCCATCGTTGCTGGAACCGGCTTCCAGCGTGGCCAGGTAGCGCCAGCGCTTGTCATCGGTGCCTTCCAGGCTATGTGGATTGAACAGCAGGATCTGGATCGTGCGCATGGTGGTGCCTGACACCAGGTACCAGGTCGGCACCGCCAGCAGCATGTCGCCAGATGGTGTCACCCACGTCTGCAGCTTGCGCTTGGGGTCGACCTCATCGGCCTTTTCGAAACCGCCGAACTCACCGATGAAAGGCTCCGAGCCCTGCAGTTTCCATGGTGTCTTGCTGTTGGCGTCACCCATCACGAAGGTGGCGTCGGACAGGGTGACCTTGGTCTCCGGCGCAGCCGGTGCGTCCTTCTGTTCCTGCGTGTATTTGTCGGGCGTCTGCCAGGCAAAGCCGGTGAAATAACGCGTGCCGCCCAGTTCGAACGGGAAGCTCAGCCAGTAGTTGATCCAGCTGCCGTTGACGGTTTCGTAGTTCAGTGCGCCATCGCCATCGACGGTGCTGATGAAGTACAGGACGCTGTCGGCGGCCGGCGGCTTGACCTCGGTAGTGGGCGTGGAAGCGGTGGGGGTGCTGGCATCAGGCATGGTTGCGACGTCCTGGGTTGTCGTGGGAGCGGCAGGCGTGGCCTGCGCGGCGGAGGTGGGTGCGGGGGATTGGGCGGTGCAGGCGCCGAGGGCCAGAACGGCGGGCAGCAGCAGGGACATCGGTCGCAGCATGGTCGATCCATCGGGGAGCTGGGCCGGCGATCTTACTGCGTCACGGTGAAACGTTCGTGTGGCGCAGGGAGCCGAGGGCGGAAGCCGGGATGGCGACCGGCGCTGTCGGCGTCGTCTTGCAGATCACGCGGCCGGCGCGTCGTCGATGCGCTGGAAGCGGGCCATGTGCCGGCCATCCACTTCAATCTGGGAGAAGAACATCGCATGGGGGCGCACCCACAGCCCGCCTTCGCCATACAGGGCGCGATACAGCACGAGCGGCTCCAGCGTCTCGCTGTGGCGCGCCGCGCCGATCACGTCGTATTCGCCCCCCTTGTAATGGCGATAGAGGCCGATGGGTGTGTCAGGCAGAGGGGGCAGGGCGGACATGGGATGGACCTGGAAGTTGAGCAGGCGCACAGCATAGACGCCGCGACTTAGCCCTTCGTTGAGTAGTGGCGGGTCGGTGGGGCATTGGACAATACGGCGCGCACAGGAGACTCCCATGACGCAGTCCAATGGTTGGGCCGGCACCCGCGCCGGCATGCCACTACCATCGCCAGCCCGCAGGGCAAGGCCAGTATCGACACCACGCCTCTGGCTGCATCGTTGAGCGCCGGATGAGCCAGGCGGTGGTGGCCAACGCGCCTGCCGGCGCGCAGCTGGAAGCCGCCGGTCGCTGGCGTGCGTTGGGCGTGCTGGCGCTGGCCCTGGTGCTGACCATGAGCCCGTGGTTTTCGGCCACGGCGGTGCTGCCGCAGTTGCGGGCGTTATATGGCTTCGGCGACAGCGTGGGCGCGTGGCTGACCATCGCGGTACAGCTGGGCTTCGTGCTGGGCGCGGTGGGTTCGGCGGCCAGTGGACTGGCGGATCGCGTGCCGCTGCGTAGGCTGGTGATCGGTTCGGCGCTGGCGGTGGCTGCATGCAACGCGCTGCTGCTGGTTGCGCACAGTCCGGCGCAATGGCTGCTGTTGCGCGTGGCCACGGGGGTGTTTCTGGCCGGGGTGTATCCGCCGTCGATGAAGCTGGTCGCGACCTGGTTCGTGCGTGGTCGTGGACTAGCCCTGGGTGTCCTGATCGGCGCGATCACGATCGGGTCGGCGGCGCCGCATCTGCTCGGTGCGCTGGGCGGCGCGCAGTGGCAGGCGGTGATCGTGGCGACCAGTGTGGCGACGCTGGCCGGTGCCCTGCTGATCGCGTTCGGCGTGCATGAAGGGCCGTATCCATTCCCGAAGGCGCCGTTCCGGATCGTCGATGCCACCGCGACCCTGCGCAACCGTGGCGTGCTGCTGGCGATGTGCGGTTATTTCGGCCACATGTGGGAGCTGTACGCGATGTGGGCGTGGTTCGCGACCTATGCGCGTGCGGCGTTGGCCCGGCAGGGCAGTGGCTTGAATGCGGCCGGGCTGACCTTCGTGGTGATCGCTTCGGGTGCACTGGGCTGCGTGGTGGCCGGGCGCGTGGCCGACCGGTTCGGGCGCGCGCGGACGGCGGCGCTGGCGATGGTGGTGTCGGCTGCGTGCTGCGTGGTCATGCCGTGGGTGTTCGACGGGCCGGTGTGGTTGTTCGTCGCGGTCGGGGTGCTCTGGGGGATCAGCGTGATCGCCGATTCGGCGCAGTTTTCCGCCCTGGTGTCCGAACACGCCGATCCGCGCTTCGTCGGCACCGCGTTGACCCTGCAGGTCGGCCTGGGCTACGTGCTGACCGCGGCCACGCTGTGGGGCCTGCCGCTGCTGGCGCGCGGGCTGGGCAGCTGGCGGTGGACGTTGCTGGTGCTGGCGCCGGGGCCGCTGCTTGGCATCTGGGCGATGGCGAAGCTGGGGGCGTGGCGACAGGCGCCGGACGCGCTGCGCCGCTAGAATTCGCAGTTCTTCCCTTCATCGAACCAGGCCCATGTCGCAGCGCGACTGGGTGGCTGCCGCCATCCACAAGATCGAAGCCGACTTCAACCGTTCGGCCGACACCCACCTGATTCCGCTGGCGCTGCCGGGCTATCCCGACATCGACGTCTACCTGAAGGACGAATCCAGCCACCCTACCGGCAGCCTCAAGCACCGGCTGGCGCGTTCGCTGTTCCTGTATGCGCTGGCCAATGGCTGGCTGCGCGAAGGGGCGCCGGTGATCGAGGCCTCCAGCGGCTCCACGGCCGTGTCCGAAGCGTATTTCGCGCGCCTGCTGGGCCTGCCGTTCATCGCGGTGATGCCGGCCAGCACGTCGCCGGAAAAGATCGCCGCGATCACCTTCTACGGTGGCCAGTGCCACTTGGTGGACGACCCGGGCGCGATCAACGCCGAGTCGGTGCAGCTGGCGCGTGCGCATGGCGGGCATTTCATGGACCAGTTCACCTACGCCGAGCGGGCCACCGACTGGCGGGCGAACAACAACATCGCCGAATCCATCTTCAAGCAGATGGCCGAGGAGCCGCATCCGATCCCGGAATGGATCGTGTGCAGCCCCGGCACCGGTGGCACCGGCGCCACGCTGGGGCGTTACGTGCGCTATCGCCGGCATCCGACCCGGATCCTGTGCGCGGACCCGGAGCATTCGGTGTTCTTCGATTACTACCGCGATGCGCTGAAGGGCGAGGCCGACACCGCGCGCCTGCACCACTGCGGTTCGCGCATTGAGGGCATCGGCCGCCCGCGGGTGGAGCCAAGCTTCGTGCCGGCCTGCATCGATGCCATGGTCAAGGTGCCCGATGCGCTGAGCCTGGCCGCGATGCGCTGGACCAGTGCGGCGCTGGGCCGGCGCGTCGGTGGTTCGACCGGCACCAACCTGGTCGGCGTGCTGCACGCCGCGCAGCAGATGCAGGCGGCGGGCGTCAGCGGCTCAATCGTGACCATCCTGTGCGATGCCGGCGATCGCTACGCGCACAGCTACTACGACCCGGGCTGGTACGCGCGCTGCGGGATCGAAACCTCGGCCAGCGACGCGGCAATCACCGCCGCCACGCAGGGTGGCGCGCTGCCGCTGCTGGACACGGCGGCCGGCTGACCCGGAGCCCGGCGCGCCGGCCAGCAGCGCCGCCATGAGAAACGGATCGCCAACACGCCTGGTCGCATAATCGGGCCATTCCGCACCGTGCCCGGCTTGCCCGGCCGCGCCTGCGTCCCCAGATTGCCTGTCCGCACCCCACTCGGAGCCCACATGAATCCGCTGCTCGACTTTTCCGGCCTGCCCCGTTTCGACGCCATCCGCCCGGAGCATGTCGGACCGGCCATCGACACGCTGCTGGCCGAGGCCGAAGCGGCGGTCAAGCTGGCCGAGACCGTCAGCCCGGTGACCTGGGATGGCTTCGTGGTGCCGCTGGACGATGCGACCGAGAAGCTCTGGCGCGCCTGGGGCCAGGTCAACCACCTGCAGGGCGTGCTGAATTCGCCGGAGCTGCGCAAGGCCTACAACGACAACCTGCCCAAGGTGACGCGCTTCGGCAGCGCGCTAGGGCAGAACCTGGCGCTGTTCTCGCAGTACCGCGCGCTGGCTGAAGCGGCCGACTTGGCTGCGCTGGACCCGGCTCGGGCCAAGACCCTGGACAACGCGCTGCGCGACTTCCGCCTGGGGGGCGCCGAACTTCCCGACGAACAGAAGGCGCGCTTTGCCGCGGTGCGCGAGGAACTGGCCAGCCTGTCGGCCAGGTTTTCGGAGAACGTGCTCGATGCCACCGACGAATACGAGTTCTGGATCAAGGACAAGCAGCACCTGTCCGGCTTGCCGGCCGACGTGATCGCCGCCAGCCGCGCCGCGGCCAAGGCCGAGGGCGAGCCGGGCTGGAAGTTCACCCTGCAGATGCCGTGTTTCCTGCCGGTGCAGACCTACGCCGACGACCGCCCGCTGCGCGAGACGCTGTACCAGGCCTACGCGGTGCGCGCCTCGGAAACCGGCGACGAGAAGCTGGACAACTCGCCGCTGATCGACCGCATCCTGGCGCTGCGTGCCGAGCTGGCCCAACTGCTGGGCTTTGCCTCCTACGCCGAATATTCGCTGGCCACCAAGATGGCGCAGAGTCCGGCCGAGGTGCTCGCCTTCCTGCGCGACCTGGGCGCGCGCGCGCTGCCGTATGCCAGGCAGGACCGCGCCGAGCTGGAGGCTTTCGCGCGTGACGAACTAGGCCTGGACACGCTCGAACCCTGGGATGTCGCCTACGTCAGCGAGAAGCTGAAGCAGGCGCGCTACAGCTTCTCGGCCCAGGAAGTGAAGCAGTACTTCACCGAGGACACCGTGCTGGCTGGCCTGTTCGGCGTGATCCAGTCGCTGTACGGGGTCGAGGTGGTGGCTGACACCGCGCCGACCTGGCACCCGGACGTGCGCTTCTATCGCCTGCAGAATGCAGACGGCACGCTGGTGGGGCAGTTCTACCTGGACCTGTATGCGCGCGAGGGCAAGCGCGGCGGCGCGTGGATGCAGGATGCAGTCAACCGCCGCGAGCGCGCCGCAGGCGTGCAGACGCCGCTGGTCTACCTGGTGTGCAATTTCGGCAAGGGCGTGGAGGGACAGCAGGCCACGTTCACCCACAACGACGTGATCACCCTGTTCCACGAAATGGGGCACGGCCTGCACGCGTTGCTGACCGCGGTCGGCGAACTGAGCGTGTCGGGCATCAACGGCGTGGAATGGGATGCGGTCGAGCTGCCCAGCCAGTTCATGGAGAACTTCTGCTGGGAGTGGGAATGGCTGCAGCGCCTGACGCGCCACGAGACCAGCGGTGCGCCGTTGTCGCGCGCGCTGTTCGACAAGATGATCGCGGCGAAGAATTTCCTGAGCGGCATGCAGACCGTACGCCAGCTTGAGTTCGCGCTGTTCGACATGACCCTCCACACCAGCTTCGATCCGGCCCAGGACAGCGTGATGGCGCTGCTGGAGCGCATCCGCGACGAGGTGGCGGTCAACCGCGCGCCAGCGTGGGCTCGTTTCCCGCACAGCTTCAGCCACATCTTCGCCGGTGGCTACGGCGCGGGTTACTACAGCTACAAGTGGGCAGAAGTGCTCAGCGCCGATGCCTATGCAGCGTTCGAGGAAGCACCCGGCCAGCTGGCCGAAACCGGCGCACGCTTCCGCGCCGAAGTCCTGTCGCGTGGTGGTAGCCGCGGCGCGCTGGAGAACTTCACTGCTTTCCGCGGTCGTGCGCCCAACATCGATGCGCTGCTGCGACACAACGGCATGGCGGCGTAGCGATCCACGCTTTTTGTGATCCCGCGTGCGAGCCAGCACGGCGTGCAGCCCGGGTAAGGCCAAAGGCCGCACCCGGGTCGTCTGTCGGTACGGCGCGTTGATCTTCCGGTCGTAGGACCGGCTTGCTTGAAGCGCCGGGCGATGGTGCTGCCACGTTCGCCCGGTATCCTGCTGTCCCCCACGCCGCTGAAGGATTGCCTTGTCCGTTTCCCCTGTGGCCATCGCGCCGCATTACCAGACCCGTGCTGCCCGCCGCGCCGACCTGGTCGTGCATGTGGCCGGGCTGTGCCTGTCGATCTTCGGTGGTGGCCTGCTGATCTGGCGTGCGCTGGCCAACGAGGCGCTGCTGGCCGCGACCTGCGTGTACGCGCTCGGCCTGTTGGTGATGTTCGCCTGTTCGGCGGCGTACAACTTCGCCGCGCCCGCACGCCAACCGGTGCTGCGCAAGCTGGACCACGCCGGCATCTTCGTGATGATCGCCGGTTCGTACACGCCGTTCCTGGTGCTGGGGCTATCGGGAACGTGGGTGTGGGTGATGACGCTGGGCGTGTGGGCCGTGGCGCTGTTCGGCGTGTTCGGCAAGCTGTTCCTGCCCGGCGTGGGCAAGGGCTTCTGGGTGGCGATCTACCTGTTGCTGGGCTGGGCCGGAGTGGTCGCGATCAAACCGCTGATGGCGGGCCTGGACAGTGCCGTGCTGTGGCTGATCGCCGCGGGTGGACTGATCTATACGGTGGGCGTGGGCTTCTATGTGCGCAAATCGATGGTCTACAACCGCGCGCTGTGGCACGCCCACGTGCTGGGTGGCGCAGTGGCGCACTGGGCCGCCATCTGGCTGTGCCTGCGGCCGCTGCCGGGCGCGGCCTGAGCCTGTCTTGCCTGCGGCGCGGGCGAGGCAGCATCCGGCTACGGAATGAATATGCGGCGCAAGCCGCGCGCCATCAGTGGATGAAGCTGCTGATCACTGGCAGCAGCGCGGCGAAAGCGACCAGCACCAGGTACAGGTTGCCGATCACCAGATACTTGATCGAGGTCAGCCACCACGCTTTGCCGTAGACGCGCCACTGCATCCACCACAGGTAGACCGGCAGCCACAGCCATAGCAGGCCCTCGGCCAGGCCCGTCACCACGCCGGTCCAGGGTGCATGCATGGCCAGTGCCGCGCCGCAGATGCGCAGCAGGAAAATGGCCAGCAGCGTCAGCACCATGAAGGCGTGGCTGTACAGGCCTACCACCAGGTGCTCCAGATAGCCGCGGCCGCTGCCCAGATAGAACAGCTTGAGCAGCAGCGCGAACACCGGCACCAGCAGGAACAGTGCGGTCGGCACTGCGCCGATCAGCGCCTCCTTGAAGGCCTCCAGGTCCTGGCTGTAGCGGTGCACATTGCCCTGCGCGCGGGCGATCTTGTGGTTGAGCCAGCGGTTGGCAAAGCCGGGCAGCGCGTCGAAGGTCACCGGATTGGTGTGCTCGTCCCAGGCCTTGCCGTTGTGGTCGAACAGGTTGCCGGTCATCTGTTCGACCGGTGTGGCCTCGGTGACGGCGTCCTGCGCTGGGGCCTGCTCCGATGCCGGCGCTGCGTGGCCCGGATCGAGCTGGGCGATGCGGGCCTGGGCCAGGGCGCGCGTACGGGCCATGCCGATCTGCAATGCCTTGCCAACCCCGGGCACGGCTGGTTGCTGGTCCAGTGCCCGCTGCAGTTCGGCCAGTTGCCGGTCGCGGTGTTGCTCGACCGCGGCCACGCTGGCATCGCCGGCGTATTCACCGACTTCGCCGCGGGCGACCGGCCTGGACAGGTCGAACCCGCCATCGGGGCTGCTGAAGTGGATCGCGAACTGGGCCACGAAGAAGGTCAGCACGCTCAGGATCACGAACAGTCGCAGCGGCGGGATGTACGGCGCGCGGTGTCCGCCCAGGAAGCGTGCGGCCAGCCGGCCTGGGACCAGCAGGTCGCGCAGGGTGCGCACGATGCGTCCGTCCAGGTGCCAGAACGACTCGAACACTTCCTCTATCGCATGGACGAAGCTGTTGAGCGGGTTGTGCGCGTGCTGGCCGCACTGGTGGCAGTAATGCCCCTGCAACGGCGTGGCGCAGTTCTCGCAGGCGGAAGCCGCGATGTGATCGCCATCCAGTGTGTTCATGCGTCAAGCGTCCTTCCCCAAGGCAGCCGGTAAGATAGCCGTCCTTTCCGGCCCGATGCCAGCGCCCATCCCGCGCGCGGTCGCAGCCGATGTGTCTGGTTTTCCATGTCCTCCTCTCTCTCGCCCGCGCCGGGCCTTGCGCAGGAAGTGCGCACCACCGGGCGCCTGGCGCTGCCGCTGGTCATCGGCCATGTCTCGGCCGGCCTGGTTGGCTTTGTCGACAACATCATCGCCGGCCACCACGGCACCGCCACGCTGGCCGCGGTCACTACCGGCACGGCCTTGATGTGGCTGCCGCTGATGGTGCCGATCGGCACGCTGGTGGCGCTGGCGGCGGCGGTGTCGCACCACGACGGCGCCGGCGAGCACGACCGCATCGGCCCGCTGTTCCGGCAGGCGCTGTGGCTGGCGGCGGGGCTGGGCCTGGTGATGTTCACCTTCCTGAGCCTGGCGCCGTACGCGTTGGCGCCGATGGGGATCGCAGCGGAGATCGTGCCGGGGGCGCGCGATTTCCTGCACGGCATCCGCTGGGGCCTGCCGGCGATGGCGCTGTTCCTGTGCATGCGCAACCTGAGCGAGGGCATGCATTGGACGATCCCGACCATGGTCCTGGGCTTTGGCGGGCTGTTCCTGCTGGCGCCGTTGGGTTATGCGTTGGCATTCGGCGCGTGGGGGCTGCCGGAACTGGGTGCGGGCGGGCTGGGCATCGCCTCGGCGGTGATGATGTGGGTGCAGGCACTGCTGTTCGGCACCTACCTGGCGCGCTCGAAGCGCTTCGCGCCGCTGGCGCTGTTCTCGCACCTGGAGCCGCCGCGCTGGTCGCAGATCGTGCCGCTGCTGCGCACGGGCCTGCCGATCGGGGTGACGGTGCTGATGGAGGGCGGCCTGTTCATCACCACCGCGCTGCTGATCGCCCGCCTGGGCGCGGTGCCGGCCGCCGCGCACCAGATCGCGATCAACCTCTCGGCGATCTGCTTCATGGTGCCGATGGGCCTGGCTGAAGCCACCACCGTGCGCGTGGGCCATGCGCTGGGCCGCCGCGACGGGCCAGGCGTGCTGCGCGCGGTACGCGCCGGCTACGCCATCGTGCTGGGCACGCAGCTGTGCTCGGCGCTGGTGCTGAGCCTGTTCCACAACCAGATCGTCGGCATCTACACCAACGACCTGGCCGTGGCCGGGCTGGCCGGCAGCCTGCTGGTGCTGGCGGCGGTGTTCCAGTTCCCCGACGGCATCCAGGTGATGTCGGCCGGTGCGCTGCGCGGCTTGAAGGACACCCGCGTGCCGATGGTGCTGGCGGCGATTTCCTACTGGGGCATCGGCATGCCGCTGGGCGCCGGGCTGGGACTGGGCCTGGGCTACGGCCCGCGCGGGATGTGGATCGGCCTGACCGTGGGCCTGACCACCGCTTCCATCCTGATGGGGCTGCGCCTGCGCCGCAGCAGCCGCAAGCTGGCCGGGGCGCTCCTGTAACGCGGAGCTTGTGGCAATCCCATCTTGGGGACTCCGCTGGGGCTTTCCCGGGATCTGGCCGGAAGGCAGCCGTGTAGAGCGGAGCTTGCTCCGCTGGAGCTTTCGTCTTGACCTGGACGAAAAGCAGCCGAGCAAGCTCGGCTCTACAGGAAGCTGCGGAACGCAGGTCATGACGTGTGGGGCATGCCGGTTTCGATGGACAGCGGATAAGCTGGCGGCCAGTTCCCGTAACGAGCGCTCGCCGCCCATGAACCAGCCCGTCCGCCGCGACCCTGTCAGCCGATTCTTCATCGGCCTGTGGGACGTGATGAATTTCACCCGCCGCCTGATCTTCAACCTGGCCTTTTTCGGCCTGCTGTTCCTGATTGCAGTGCTGGTGATCATCGGCCTGGCCAAGGGCAGCGCCGGTCCCAAGCCGCTGGTGGACAACACCACCTTGGTGATCGCGCCGGATGCGGCACTGGTGGAGCAGTACAGCTCCGATCCGGCCAGCCGCGCGCTGTCCAAGGCGTTCGGCCAGGATGGCGGCGAAGTGCAGTTGCGCGACCTGCTGCGTGTGATCGAAGCGGCCAAGGACGACAAGAAGATCAACCGCGTGCTGGTCGATTTCGACAAGCTGCAGGCCAGTGGCTACGCCTCGTTGCGTGAAGTGGCCGGCGCACTGGCCGACCTGCGCGCCTCCGGCAAGCAGATCGTGGCCTTCAGCGAGAACATGAGCCAGGGCCAGTACCTGCTGGCCGCGCAGGCCAACGAGGTCTACCTGGACCCGATGGGCAGCGTGGTGATCGAAGGCCTGGGCCGCTACCGCCAGTACTACCGCGAAGGCCTGCAGGACAAGCTGGGCGTGGACGTGCACCTGTTCCGCGTGGGCGAGTTCAAGTCCGCCGCCGAGCCCTACATCCTGGATGCGGCCTCGCCGGCATCCAAGGAAGCCGACCTGTACTGGATGAACGACGTCTGGAACCGCTACCTGGCCGACGTGGGCAAGGCCCGCAAGCTGGCCCCATCGGCGCTGGGTGCGTCCATCGACAACCTGCCGGTCGACGTGGTTGCCGCCGGTGGCGACCTGGCCAAGCTGGCGTTGCAGCAGAAGCTGGTCGATGGCCTGAAGACCGCCGAGGAAGTGAACAAGGAACTGGCCAAGCGCGGCGTCGCCGACGAGGATGACGACGACAACCTGGGCTTCCGCCACATCAACTTCGATGCCTACCTGGCCCAGCTGGCCTCGCGCGCTTCGCCGCTGGATGAGCGCGACCAGGTCGCGGTGGTCGTGGCTGCGGGCGAGATCGCCGGTGGCGACCAGCCGGCCGGCAAGATCGGCGGCGTTAGCACCTCCGAACTGCTGCGCGAAGCGCGCGACGACAAGAAGGTCAAGGCCGTCGTTCTGCGCGTGAATTCGCCCGGTGGCGAAGTGTTCGCTTCCGAACAGATCCGGCGCGAAGTCGTCGCCCTGCAGGCCGCGGGCAAGCCGGTGGTGGTGTCGATGGGCGACCTGGCCGCGTCCGGCGGTTACTGGATCAGCATGAATGCCGACCGCATCTATGCCGATGCCTCGACCATCAGCGGTTCGATCGGCATCTTCGGCCTGATCCCCAATTTCGCGCGCGCGCTGGACAAGATCGGCGTGCATACCGACGGCGTGGGCACTACCCGGATCGCCGGTGCGTTCGATCCGACCAAGCCGCTGGACCCGGAACTGGGCAACGTGATCCAGTCGGTGATCAACAAGGGTTATGCCGACTTCACCGGCCGGGTCGCCGCGGCCCGCCACAAGACCGTCGAGCAGGTCGATGAGATTGCGCGTGGTCGCGTGTGGACCGGCCAGCAGGCCATGGACCGTGGCCTGGTCGACCAGTTGGGCGGCTTGAAGGACGCCATCGCCGATGCCGCTGCCCGCGCCAAGCTGGGCGAAGCCGGCAAGTACCGCGTGCGTTACGTGGAGAAGACGCTGTCGCCGTTCGAGCAGTTCCTGGCCAACGCCGCCGGCAGCCCGATGGGCCAGGCGCTGCTGGGTCGCTCGGACTTCGCCCAGGCAGCGATGCTCAAGGCCATGCCGCAGACCGCGCAGCAGCTGAAGTTCGTGCAGGCCGCGCTGGAGCGCAAGCCGGGCGTCAAGCCGGTGACCGAACTGGCGTATTGCTTCTGCGGGCTCTGAGTTTCAGGACATCGCCGGGACGAAAAAGGCGGGCCATTGGCCCGCCTTTTTCTTTGTAGCGCCTGCTGGAACCAACATCAGTAGTACGGCGAATCAGGTGTGAGGCGACATCACTGCGTGTCGGCTTCGATCTGCTTGTCCTGTGCGTCCTTGGCGGCCTGTACCTGGCCTTCGACGGCCTTGGCCTTGTCCAGCGGCGCGTGGATGGCCTGCGACATCGCGGTGGCCTGCGGCGCCGGCGGCTTCTCCGGCTGCGGCGCAGACGGTGGGTTGCAGGCGGCGGCCGACGCATGCGGCAAGACACATCGCCAGGGTCAAGCGGAGCGTGGATGGACGCATGGCGGATCCTTCGATGGAATGTCGTTGCCATGCTACGCCGGTGCCGCCCCTTGTAGAGCGGAGCTTGTGGCAATCCCATCTTGGGGACTCTGCAGGGGCTCTCCCCCTTGACCTGGACGAAATGCAGCGGAGTCCCAAAAAAAGGGGATTGCCACAAGCTCCACTCTACGGGCGTGTGTCGCGCGCTACAACATCCCGCGCTGACCCATTACGCTTCCACGTCATGCCTGCCTATCAACTCTCCAACGCCATTCCTTCGGTCCAGACCTACCGCCACCTGCGTGCGGCGTCTGGACTGAGCCCCAAGACCGAAGCGGCCGCATCCGCCGGCCTGCCCAACTCCTGTTTCGCCGTGCAGGTGTTGTGCGATGGCGAACCGGTCGGCATGGGACGCGTGATCGGCGATGGCGGCTGCTTCTATCAGGTGGTCGATATCGCGGTGCTGTCGGCGCACCAGGGGCAGGGACTCGGCAAACGGATCATGGCGGCGATCAGCGACTACCTGCGCGACCATGTGCCGCCCAGTGCCTACGTCAGCCTGATCGCCGATGGCCAGGCGCATCGCCTGTATGCGCAATACGGCTTCGCGCTGACCGCACCGGCGTCGGTCGGCATGGCGCTGGTGCGTTAACGCAACCGGAGAATGACGATGACCACACCCCGCTGGCGCCTGGATGGACAGCTCGCCTTGATCACCGGCGCGAGTGCCGGCATCGGCCTGGCCACTGCAGGCGAACTGCTGTCGCTGGGCTGCGACGTGCTGATGGTGGCGCGCGATGCCGACGCGCTGGAAGCGGCGCGCGACGAACTCACCGACCAGTTTCCCGAACGGATGATCGAAGGCTTCGCCGCCGACGTGTCCGACGATGACGAACGCCGCGCGCTGCTGGACTGGGTGGAAGACCAGGGCGAGGGCTTGCACATCCTGGTCAACGCGGTCGGTGCGACCCAGCGCGGCGAAGCGATGGAGATCGACGAGGACGGCTGGCGTGCGGTGTTCGAAACCAGCCTGTTTTCCGCCTTCGAACTATGCCGCTACGCGCAGCCGCTGCTGGCGAAACATCCGACCAGCAGCATCGTCAACGTCGGTGCGGTCAGCGGGCTGTCATCGGTGCGTGGCGCCACGGTCGACGGCATGGCCAAGGCCGCGCTGCACCAGCTCACCCGTAGCCTGGCGGCGGAGTGGGCCGAAGACGGCATCCGGGTCAACGCGGTGGCGCCCTGGGCGATCCGCACCGCACGCACCGCGGCCGCGCTGGCCGATACCGATCACTACGAACAGGTCCTGGCCCGCACCCCGTTGCAACGCATCGGAGAGGCGGAAGACGTGGCCGGCGCGATTGCCTTCCTGTGCCTGCCGGCGGCCAGTTACATCACCGGCGAATGCCTCGCGGTCGATGGCGGGTTCGGGCGCTTCGGGTTTTGAGTAGAGTGGGCTTGGCCGGCGGGCCTTGATTCCGTAACGCCGAACTTGTGGCTGGGTGGACGCATTCGTCGCTCGTCACGAGGTGGCCAGGGGGAACGCCGGACAGCTCGATTCTTGCTCGTCATCCCCGCGAAAGCGGGGACCCATGGACGTTAACCCATCGAAATCAAAGTCCATGGATTCCCGCTTCCGCGGCAATGACGAGCGTGACTCAGGCCTCCCTCAGCGCAGGCGGGCATCGGCCCAGGCGACCACGGGTGGAAGCGTGCCCGCCCGGGCGCCAGTGACCGCGACCAGTTCAAGCACGCCGACGCCGGATATCGGCAGATCAATCGGCAGCGGTGCCTCACCGGCCGCGCGCGGCGCGCTTTCGTACAGCAGCCTTGCATCGCCGTAGACGCGGAAGATCACTTTTCCGGCGTGTGCCGGTTCTCCGTCCTGCAGGCCCACCGATGCGATGAAGCGCGAGAACCCGCCGTCGGTACGCACTTCCAGCCGTGAATCGGCATGGATGCCGATGCCGTAGCGATACGGCGTGCCAGCGATGCGCAGCGGTTGTCCGTCGGGGGTGAAGTCCGCGCGCGGCGTGCCTGCCGCTGCGGCCAGATCGAGGCTGTAGCCCGGCAGGCCATCTGCGGCGACGTGGATCCGCCCGGTCATCTCGCTCAACAGCTGGCCGGACGAGACGACGGGCGTACCGCTGACCTTGAGCATCACCGTTTCGCGCGGTGCCAAAGCGAAGCGCAGCGGGCCAGTGCGTGCAGGGAGATCCTGGCGGCGCCACAGGTCGCGGGCGTGTAGCAAGCTGTCCGGTTGCAGTTTCAACTGCGCGGCGTCGACCTGTGCAACAGCTTTGCTGTTGCCGCGGTTGAACAGCACCACGGCGCGTTCGCCACGCGTCGCCAGTGGCTTGACCAGCACCTGGATGCCATCGGTATCCACCACCAGGTTCGCCTGGTTGCCGGCCGGGTCCTGGTCGACCGCGATGACTTCCGGATTGGTCAGCAGTTCGACAAGGGGCTGCGGCGCGTGGCGCACGTCGAAACCCAACAGCAGCGGCGCCGACAGGATCGCCCACAGCGAGAAATGCGTACGCGCCTGGGCCAGGTGTTTCGCATCGAAATCACCCAGGCCCACCGCCAGCATGTCCGGATCGTTCCAGCGTCCGGGGCCGGCATACAGCTCGCGCCGCGAAGCCGAATCGAAGTTGTGCAGCATGCTGTCCCAGGTCGGCTCGATGTCCGGGCTGGTACGCCACAGGTTGCCGTGCTCGCCGCCCCAGCGGCGCACGTCGGCCTGGCCCCAGGGACAGATCGACAGCACGTAGTCGTTGTCGGGATTCAGGTCGGCCAGCAGCCGGCCCACGCGCGCGTACTGGGTTTCCACCGCGTCGCGGTCGGTGCGCACGACATCGTCGCGCACGATCAGCGGGCGCAGGGCGCGATGGCCGCTTTCGACGACCGGTTCGCTGCCGGCGCCGAAGTCGGCCAGGCCGCAGGCGTCCACTTTCAGGTAGTCGAAGCCCCAGTCCTGGAACATCACTTCCAGGTCGGAGGCTTCGAAGCCCTGCAACCCGATCTCGCGTTCGGCCACGCTGCCCACGGGCAGGTTGGGACTGTGCCGGTCGAACGCCTGCGAACACGCATTGCGTCCGATATCGGTATACAGGCCGGCCTTGAAGCCGCGCGCGTGCAGTGCATCGGTCCAGGCGCGGAAGCTGGTGCCGCCATCACCTGTCTTGGCGATGGGGAACATCGAGGTGCGGATCTCGATCTGCCCGTCTGCCTTGCGCCGGAGCCACCAGCCGTCGTCGATGTTGATGTAGCGATAGCCGGCGGCCTGCAGGCCGCGCTGCTGGATCGCATCGACCACCGCTTCGATCCGCGCCTGGTCCACTTCGGTGCGGAAGGCATTCCAGGGGTTGAAGCCCATCGGCGGCGTGGCGGCCGCGCCATGGCCGTAAACGCTGAAGCGGCCGCTGGGCTGGAGCGCGTCGTGTCGCTCGGAGCCGCTGGCCATGGCCGTCGTGGTGGAGAGCAGGAGTGCCAGCAGCCATCGTGTCATCGTGGGTGTCCTGTGCGGCGGACGTGGATACGAAGGGCGATGGGCCCTTGTAGAGCCGAGCTTGCTCGGCTGGGGCTCTCCCCGGTAATGCCCCAGCCGAGCAAGCTCGGCTCTACAGGTAATCGGGCGAGTCGGGAATCTCAACGCGCGTCCCGGCCAGGCGCAAGGCGTACAGCGCGGCGCCGTAGTGCGGCGCGTGCAGCGGCGTGCGCAATTCGAAGCCGCCATGGGTGGCGGCCAGTGCCGTCTGGAACGGCTGCATCAGCAGTTCGCCGGCGCTGAACGCGCCACCGGAATACGACAGCGGCACGGTCTCGCCAGTTTCGAATCCCAGGGCGATCCGCAGGGCATCGGCGATGGTGGCCAGTTCCTCTCCTGCGCGTTCGAAGATCGCGATGGCCACCGCGTCGCCTTCGCGCGCGGCCTGCGCGACCTGCACCGACAGGCGGGCCAGGTCGCCGCGCGTGCCGACGCCTTCGCCATAGACGTGTGCGCAGATGTCCAGGTCGTCGTCCAGGTTGAAATGCGCGCGTAGCAGCGCATGCAGCGGGCCGCGCGGCAGGCGCCCATCGCTCATCCGCGAAAAGGCACTCAGGCCCTGGATCGCGATCCAGTAGGCCGAGCCTTCATCGGAAAATGCCTCGCCCCAGCCGCCGGCCCGGGCCGCGGCCACGCCGCGTCGTCCGTAGCCCATCGAGCCGGTGCCGGCGATGATGTTGATGCCGTCCGCGCAGGCCAGCGAACCGGCCCAGCCGCACACCATGTCGTTGTCGCAGGCATAACGGTCGTGGCCCAGCACCTGCGCCGGGATCGCCTGCAGCGTGGCGGTGGCGCGGCTGTCCTCGCCATAGGCTGGCAGGCCGAAGAACGCCTGCACGATATCGCCGGTGTTGCGCTGCACCTGCGCCAGCACATCGCCGACGCCTTCGCCCAGGATGCGGCGCACGCCGTCCAGGCCCACCTGCGGGTGGTAGGTGGTGCCCAACTGGGCCTCGGCCAGCAGCGTGCCGACGCCATCGACCAGGGCGAAGCGGGTCTTGGTGCCGCCACCATCGACGCCAAGGAAGAGCGCCTGACTCATGCGGGCAACGCGTAGAGGCGCACGCCCTGGACGACGCGATTGACGATGCCGGCCGGATTCGGATTGTCGGGCGTCACGCCCATCACGCGCGAGGTCAGGAAGGCATAAAGCTGGGCCACGGCGATGTACGGCCACAGCAGGTCCACGTCGTCGGCACCGGCCATGCCGGGCACCACGATGCTGTCATTGATCGCGTCACTGCGTGGCTGGGTGGTGACTTCGATCACGCGTGCAGCGCAGCCGTCGCGGCGCAGTTCGTCCAGCAGGTCCTGGTCGTAGCGACGGGTCAGGACGTCGTTGGAGACGAACACCACCACCAGCGTTCGGTCGGTGACGAAGGTCTTGGGGCCGTGGCGGAAACCCAAGGGCGAATCGAAGCAGGTGACGACCGCGCCGTTGGTCAGTTCGCCAAGCTTGAGCGTGGCTTCGCGCGCCAGGCCCTGCAGCAGGCCGCTGCCCAGGTAGACCACGCGGTCATGGCGGCCTTCGGCCAGTGCCTGCAGCACGGGCAGCGTCTCGTGGATCACGCGCTCGGTGGCACGGACGATGCCGCCGATGCGCGTGTCCATCGCAGCGGCCGGCAGCAGCGCCGCCAGCGCCGCATACATCATGCAGCTGAAGGACGAGGTCATCGCGAAGCTGGTGTCGTGGGTTTCTTCCGGCAGCAGCAGGGTCTGCGCATGGGCGACCGGCACCTTGTTGAGCGCGCCCCCGGCATTGCAGGTGATCACCAGGTGGCGCACCTCGCGCACCAGCGACTCGGCCAGCTCCACGGCAGCCAGGCTTTCCGGACTATTGCCCGAGCGGCCGAAGGACACCAGCAGCAGCGGCTGCTCCGGGTCCAGGTACAGCTGCGGCGCGCAGACGATGTCGGTCGTCGGCACGGCATCCACGCGTGCGGCCAGCTTGCGGTCCAGCAGCGGTGCCAGGCACTGGCCGATGTAGGCTGAAGTCCCGGCGCCGGTGAGGATCACGCGTGCCGCAGGATTACCCGTGATCGGGCCGGCGAAGGCCTGGAGCCGGGTATGCAGCGCAGCCACCAGCTCGTGGGTCTGTTTCAGCATGCGCGGTTGCTGTTCGATCTCGCGCGCGGTCCAGATCGCGCCGGAGGCGATTAGCTCGGCCTCGGTGATGCCCAGGTGCTCAGTGTTGGTCATGGGGGTGGCATGCATGGTGGTAGTCGTCGAGTTCGGCGCTGATATGGGCCATGGCCAGGGACAGCGGATCGCGGGTGGCACTTCCGCTGCGCAGTGCGTGCAAGGCATGCGGCAGGAACTGGCTGATCAGTGAGATCGGCGGTGGATTGCGGCGCAGGTTGTCGAACAGCTGTAGCCGCGCGGTTTCGATGGCCGGATCGGGCCAGTAATAGCGCATGCGGTCGCTGAGGCTGTAATGCATGTCCACTGCCAGCGCGTGGCCCTGGCTGTGGTAATAGCGCTGCCAGTGGCCGGGTTGGGCGAGCATGCGTTCGATCACGACATCGCGCAGGCCGGCGCGATGCGGGGCTTCGATCCATTCCGATTCGATGGCATCCAGCGCCCACAGCGCCTCGCGCAGGGCGAAGGTCAGGCCGGGCCCGACCTTGAGGATGGCGAAGTGGTCGCGGACGAGTGCAGCCAGTGCGTCGCGGGTCTGGTAATCGGTGGAGTGTGCTTCGAACACCATGCCGGGCACGGCTTCGATGGCCTGGCTCAGGGCCACGGCCTTGGCCGGGTCGTAGTCGATTACCGCGTGGTGGTCGAACTCGACGCCGGGCTGCACGACCGATGCGATCACCCGCTGCCAGGCGGGCTCGAGCCCGGCTTCGATGAAGGCGACGCGGTGCGCTTCGATGGTTGCCAACGCGGCCTCCGGCGTGGTCAACGCCAGGCCTTCGATGGATTCGGTGGCGCCGCCGGGGACAGGCACTTCGGTGCCGATGACATACACCGGTGCTTCGCCGGAGGATGCCGCGTAGGCGGCTTCGGCGGCGCTGCACAGGCGCACCGCGCGGCGCACGATCTCCGCTTCGGGCAGCGGTTCGGGATCGCCGGCGCAGGCCATCGAACAGTCCAGGTGGATCTTGCGGAAACCCGCGGCCACGTAGGCGGCCACCATCACTTCGGCCTTGTCCATCGCAGTGGCGGCGTCCAGCGAGGTCCACGGATTGGGGCCGAGATGATCGCCGCCCAGTGCGATGCGGTCGCGCGGAAAGTCGACGCGCTCGGCGATGCCGTGCACGAACGCGACGAAGTCCATCGGCGTCATCCCGGTATAGCCACCGTCCTGGTTCACCTGGTTGCAGGTGGCTTCGAACAGCACCAATGCCTGCTGCTTGCGCAGCGCATGGCGCAGGCTGGCTTCGATGACGATGGGATGCGCCGAGCAGACCGAGGTCACGCCGGTGGCGTCGCCCCGTTTGTGGCGCGCGATGAGGTCAAGCAGCACTTGCATGGGGGAAACATCCAGTCAGGAAAGGGGGGCGTCGGGATCGCGCTCGGGTTCGAGCACCAGCAGCAGCGAGGCGACCAGCGCCAGCGCAAGGCCGGCCATCTTCAGCGGGCCGGGCACCACGCTGGCGAAGACCAGCGACAGCACTGCGGTCACCAGCGGCGCGCCGGCATTGGTCAGCGGCGCCACCACGATCGCCTTGCCGTAGCGGAAGGCGTAGACCAGGGTCAGCGCACCGATGGCGTTGAGCAGCTGGATTGCCGCGGTCATCCACGGGCCGTCGATGCCGGTGTTGATCGGCTGGCTGAAGTCGGTCATCGCCAACGCCACTGGTGCCAGCAGCAGGGCGCCGACCGTCATGTAGAAGAAGAGGCTTTCGGCGCGCACCGTACTGTTGGCCAGGCGCATGAAGTAGGCCTGCACGCCCCAGGCCAGCATGATCAGCAGTGACTGCAGGAACCAGCCCAGGCCCTGGCCCGCGCCGCGACCGAACGACAGGTCCAGCAGCGGCAATGCGACCAGCGCCAGCACGATGCCCAGCGTGCCCAGCCAGCCGGTGCGTTCGCGCAGGAACACGAACGACAGCGCGATGGTCACCACCGGCGAGAGCGAGATGATCGGGAACACGAAGTACGCCGGCCCGATGGTCAGCGTGTGGAACAGCAGCATCTGGCCGCCCGCGCCGAGCAGGCCGATGGTCAGTCCGTAGCCGACCGCGCGCGGCGAGCGTTCCAGCGACCAGCCGCTGCGCCATAGGATGTACAGCGCCGGCGGGATCATGGTCAGTGCCCACACGCAGTAGACCAGCGTGTCGGGGAAGCCGTGTTCGGCCGACAGGCTCGACAGCGCGCCCCACACGCCCCATAGCGCGACCGTGGCCAGGGCGAAGGCGAGCCACGGGCGGCGGCGCGGCGTCACCGCGCTGCTGATTGCGGGCGTGCTCATGCGTCGGCTCCGAGCGGCGTGGCCTGCAGCAGCACGAAGCGCTTGAAGTCGACCTTCAAGGTATTGGCCTGCGCATCGACCTGGCCCAGGTCCACCTCATTGAACAGATCACGCACCTGGTAACGGCCGGCACCCAGGCCGCGCAGCTGCACCGCGCCACTCCACTGCGTTGCGTAGAAGGCGTAGTACATCGCAGCATCCTTGCGGATGGCGTGCGCTTCGGGCCTGTCGAAGCCGATGTCGTACAGCGTGCCCAGGTACTCGCCCTGCGGCAGCATGTGCTGCTTGTACAGGCCGACCCATTTGCGCCACAGCGCCTCGCGCTCGGGGTTGAGCACGAAGCCGCCGGGCGGAAGGGGTTCGGACGGGTGCTCGGTATCCCTGGGCCAGGTGAACTTGGACGAGATCACCGCGCCAATGCCGACGCTGGAGGCGAAGTCATCGCCGCCATCGGACAGCTCCACATGGTCACCGGCATAGCTGCTGGTGTGGCCCATGAGTGCTTTGACGCTCTTGCCCTTGCTGCGCACCTGCCAGGACGAGAGCGGATCGGACGCCGGGAATTGGTCGGTCGCCGGCAGGTTGTGGAAGGCGAACGCGGTGCCACATGGACACAGTTCCACCACGGCCTCGGGATTGGCTTCGCGCGCGGCGGCATGGATCGCCTTCCAGAACGTGGCCAGGCCTTCGACCGAGTCGGTCGGGTGCGCGTGTTTGTGCGCCGGGTTGTAGCAGGGCGCCACCGCATTGAGATGCTGGCCATCGAGCTTGATGCCCTCGAAGCCCCAGTCGCCGATCGCCTTCTTCACCAGCGCGACGTAGAAATCGATGGTTGGCTGGTAGGCCGGGCATTGGGTCAGCGCGTTCCACCAGGTCACGGTCTGGAAGGCGCCGTCCTTGTCCAGCAGCAGCATGTCCACGTGGTCGTGCAGCACGTCGCTGCCCGGGTCGGCTGCCAGCGGCGCCAGCCACAAGCGCGGACGCATGCCGTGCTTGCGGACTTCGGCAGTGAACGCACGCATGTCGGCATCGCCGCGCGGGAACTTGCGCGTGTCGATCTTCCAGTCGCCTTCATTGGTCTGCCAGCCGTCATCCAGCACGGCCCATTCGAAGCCCAGGTCCCTGGCCTTGGGCAGCGTCGCCAGGATCTGCTCGACGTTGAAGTCGCGCCCGTAGCCCCAGGCGCACCAGATCGGCGCGAACGCCGAAGCAGGCGCCTGCGGCCCGGCGATGCCTTCGTCCTGCATGAACTGCCGGTACTGCTGCAGTGGCGCGAAGTGATCGCCGGTATGCACGGCCAGCAGGGTGCGCTCGGTGACCAGGCTCTGGCCCGGCGCCAGCACGCTGGGTTGCAACGATTCGACCGCCAGGCTGGCGCCCTTCGGCGTCTTGCTGACGGGCAGGTCGATCAGGCGCGGGACGGGCTCGACATGACCCACGGCCAGGCCGATGTCGCGGCGCCACAGGTTGGCCACCGGCGTGCCGCCGCCGTAATCGGAGGAATCCATCGACAAGGTGTTGCGCTGGTCGAAGTTGGCCGTCAGCGGCTGGACCCAGTCGCGACGGTCGGTGTGGGTGGCGCCGGAAAAACTCCAGAAGCCGCCCGGCGCGTCGCCCAGTTCATGCGCGGCGTTGCGCCAGCCGGCCACGTCCAGTGGCGCCTGGCCCTGGTTGAGGTAGCGGGTCTGCAGCACGGCCATGCCGGGCAACGCATCGAAGAAGGTCACGGCGACCTGCTTTTCGATGCCGCGCTCGGAGCGCCCGGTGACGATCAGCTGGTGGCCGGGGCCATGCCGGGCATCGTCCACGGCCAGTTCGTGTTGCCCGGTCAGGGCGAAATCTTCCATCGCACCGTTGGCCAGCAACAGGCTTTCGCTGGGCTGGTACGGTGTCAGCACCGTGCCCCCTGAAGCAAGGGCGCTATGCAGGCGACGGTCGAAGCTGATCGTCAGGCGTGCATCCTGGACGGTCACGTTCCCGCGCTTGGCTGCAGCCTGTGCCCAGGGCAGGGTGGCCCACGCCATGCCACCGGCCATGCTGCCGGCCACGAGTTTCAGGGCGGTACGACGTCCAATCGGTGGCATGAGGGCAATCCGGTTGAGTTGGCCGGATTCTGCGTCAGGCGGGACGGTTGATGCAAGCGTTTTGTTGCGATATGGTTTCTTTAAGTTTCGTTTTATCACTGAGAGATGCGATGAATCTGGTTCCGCGAATGCTGGCGATGTGTGCGTCGATGGGGTTTCTCGCTCTGGCGGCCTGTTCGCCTCCGGCGCCTCAGGTGGGTGGCGCGGCACCAGCAGCGGCAGCGGCGCCCAAGCCGGTCGCCAGCGATGCGCCGTATTCGCTGGCCGACTTCGCCAAGGTGCGCAAGTTCGACGCGCATGTGCACGCCAATGGTGCCGATCCGATGTTCCTGCAGCAGGCGCGCGCAGACAATTTCGAGCTGCTGTCGATCAATGTCGATTACCCGGATTTCCCCGGCATCGAACTGCAGCATGTGGCGGCGCTGCAGCTGGCCAAGGACGATCCGCAGCGCTTCCACTGGGCGGCGACCTTCTCCATGAAAGGCTTCGGTACGCCGGACTGGCTGGCTCGTACCAACAAGCGCCTGGACGACGAAGTGGCCGAAGGCGCCAGTGCGGTCAAGGTGTGGAAGAACATCGGCATGGTCGAGAAGGACGCGAAAGGCCAACTGATCAAGCTCGACGATCCGGGTCTGTCGCCGGTGGCCGACCACATCCAGTCACTCGGTGTGCCGCTGATCGCGCACCAGGCCGAGCCGTACAACTGCTGGCTGCCGCTGGACAAGATGACCACCGACAACGACCGCGAATACTTCTCCAAGCATCCCGACTACTACATGTACCTGCATCCGGAGATGCCGTCGCATGAAGACCTGATGGCTGCGCGCGACCGCTTCGTCGCTGCCCATCCGCAGCTCAAGTTCGTCGGCGCGCACATGGCCAGCCTGGAATACGACGTGGACGTGCTGGCCGCGTTCCTGGATCGCTACCCGAATGCCACGGTCGACCTGGCTGCGCGCATGAGCCAGGTGCAGTACCAGTCGATCCGCAACCGCGAGAAGGTGCGCGACTTTTTCATCCGCTACCAGGACCGGTTGATGTACGGCACCGACCTGACCCAGGCGCCGGATGCCGATCCGGTGGTGTTCAAGGCCGAGGCGCATGCGTACTGGTCATCGGACTGGCGCTACCTGGCCACGGGCCAATCGCAGCGCATCGAGATGCTGAAAGCCGACGTGCCCGGCCTGGCATTGCCGCGTGAAGTGATCGACAAGATCTACTACCGCAATGCGGTGCGCGAATTCGGCCTGAAGGACCAGTCGGCAGCCCTGTAGCGCGGAGCTTGCTCCGCTGGGGCTTTCCTGATCTGGCCGGAAGGCAGCCGAGTCCCCAGGATGGGATTGCCACAAGCTCGGCTCTACAGGAGACGCTGTGGCGGCGACCGCATGAGGCGGCCCAATCGTCGACGAATCGGTGCCCGCAGGATCAATCAGGCGCGCATCAACTCCACGCCCAGCGCCTGGCAGGCCTGGACGACATCATCGGGTGCGCCGGTGTCGGTGATCAGCGTGCTCAGGTCGGAGACGGGGATGATCCGGTGCAGGCAGACCTTGCCGAACTTGGAACTGTCGGTGATGGCCACGACCGAGCGCGCGGCCTCGACCATCTTGCGGTTGAGCATCGCTTCGGGTTCGTAGTGCGTGGTGATGCCGCGCTCCAGGTCGAAGCCGTCTACGCCCAGGAACAGCAGGTCCACGTGCAGGTCGTCTAGCGCTTCTACCGTCAGGCCGCCATAGAAGGCCATGTTCTTGCGGCGCAGTTCGCCGCCGAGCATGACGATGTTGATGTTGGACTTGGGCGTCAGTGCAGTGAGCACGCCGAAGTCGTTGGTCACCACGGTCACCTCGATGTCCGGCAGCGCTTCGGCCAGCTGGATCGAGGTGGTGCCCGAATCGATGGCCACCGTGTCGCCGGGCTTGATCATGGCTGCCGCCCGCGCGCCGATGCGGCGCTTTTCTTCCAGGTGCGAGGTCCGCTTGGCTTCGTAATGGGGCTCGGCCTGGCCGTTGCCGACCACGTTGCTGTCGATCGCGCCGCCATAGGCGCGCGCCATGACGCCGCGCTCGGACAGGTAGCGCAGGTCCTTGCGCACGGTCTGCATGCTCACGCCGAACTGGCGCGCCAGTGCCGTCACCTGCACGCTGCCGTGCTGGCGGACGAGTTCGCTGATCTGCAGGCGGCGCTGGCTGGTGTCGCGGGTGGCGGACATGGGGGCTCCTGGGCAAACGGTCAGAAGTATACGAACATTTCGTTAAATTTCGCTATTGATACAAAACGAAACCTCATATAGGCTCGGTTTCGTTGTTTAACCCACCCAGGCCCCCACTACCGCCTTCCTAGCTCCAGGAGACCGCCGTGAACGCCGTCCGTCTGCATCGCCACTGTCTGTGCCATGGAATTGCCCTTGCCCTGTTGATGCCGGCCACGGCCTGGTCCCAGGTTGCTCCACCCGACGCCACACCTGGCGCTGCTGATCCCTCCACGGCCGATGCCGGCCAGGCCCAGGGCCAGACACCCATCGACCTGGAAAGCATCCAGGTCAAAGGCGTCCGCGCCAGCCTGAGCCGTTCCAACGACATCAAGCGCGATGCATCCACGGTGCAGGATTCGATCACCGCCCTGGAGCTGGGCAAGTTCCCGGACAACAACGTGGCCGACTCGCTCAGCCACATCACCGGCGTGTCGATCAGCCGTACCGCCGGCGGTGAAGGCCAGAAGGTCAGCGTGCGCGGCCTGGGCCCGGAGTACACGCTCTCCACGTTCAACGGCCGCATCCTGGCCACCGACGGCGCCGGACGCGACTTCGCCTACGACGTGTTGCCGGCGGATGTGATCAGCGGCGCCGATGTGATCAAGGGCGCCGAGGCGGCGAACCTGGAAGGCGGCATCGGCGGCCTGGTCAACCTGCGCTCGGCCAGCCCGTTCGATCAGCCAGGCCAGCACGGCGTGGTGCGCGTCGAAGGTGACCGCAACACGATGTCCGACCTCAATGGGCGCAAGTTCTCCGGCGTGTACAGCAACACCTTCGCCGACGACACGATGGGCGTGATCCTGGGCGTGGTCTCGGCGCGCCGCAAGGACCGCACCGACACCGCCGGCAACGACGGCGGCTGGACCCGCAACCCCGATCCGTCCGATCCGAGCTGGGGCGGCAATGCCTGGGGTGGCAACATCGATCTCAACAACAATGGCGAACTGGACCCGGACGAGTACGGCTTGATCGCGCCAGGCCAGTTCCGGGTCGGCTCGATCCTGGAAGACAAAAAGCGCACTGCGTTTTCCGGCAAGTTCGAGTGGCGGCCCAATGATTCCTTCAAGCTGGTCGTCGATGGCCTGAAGACCAAGCTCGATTCGCCGCAGGTCGGCTACCAGCTCTCGTACTACCCGCTGTTCTCGCCGGGTCGTTGGTCGAATGTCACCGTGCAGAACGGCATCGTCACCGGCCTGACCCTGGACAATCCCGATCCCGAGCTGCGCCTGAACCCGGAGCTGCTCAACCAGACCGAATACCGCGTGGTCGACACCGCGCTGTACGGCGCCAACGCCGAGTGGAAGGTCACCGACGATTTCACCGTGACCGGCGACGTGTATCGCTCCACGTCCAAGCGTCATTCCGGCGGCCAGGACAGCTACGTGGTCCTGCGCATGAACCAGCCCAACACCACGCGTATCGACCTGAGCAGTGCGGGCATTCCCAACGTGACCACCACGCTGGACGACGGCCGCGACCTGGCCACGGGCCTGGCCAATGGCGAGTTCGGTGCCAGCGATTTCAATACGCACTACAACGAACTGGCTGGCGACAACATTGATGACAAGATCAACGGTGGCACGCTCAGCGGCGATCTATTCATCGGTGCCGGCCATGTCGATCATCTGAAGTTCGGCGTCAACCTGACCGACCGCCGCAAGTCGCGCGACCTGATCAACAACACGCTCAGCGGCGGCGCCGACTATTACTCCGGCGACAACGCGATCAACGTGGGCGACCTGGGTGGCAACCTGATCTCGGTGTATTCGCTGGCCAATTTCATGAGCGGGGTGAACTCCAGCTTCCCGCGCAGCCTGCTGGCGTTCAACGTGCCGGCCTACGAGGCTGCGCTGGCCGCCTACAACGGCACGCGACCCGACGGCACGGCCTATGACTACAGCTTCGCCGCACCGGAGTGGAACCCGCTGCAGAGCTACCGTGTCACCGAAAAGACCACTGCGTTCTACGTGCAGGCCGACATGTCCGGTGAGCGCTGGGACGGCAACATCGGTGTGCGCGTGGTCAAGACCGACACCACCTCGCAGGCCTGGGACGCGCAGATCACCAGCATCACCGAGAACGGCGCGTTCAACTACACCGCGACCTACGCCGATCCCACCGCGATCAGCCAGAAGGCCGACTACACCTATGTGCTGCCGTCGGCCAACTTCGTGTGGCACCTGTCCGACAACCTGCAGCTGCGCCTGGGCGCGGCCAAGACCATGGCGCGTCCGTCGGTGGAACAGCTGGCGCCGACCAGCACCACCGAGAGCGTGTCCTGGGGCGAGTTCACCAAGGTCTACAGCGGCAACGTCGACCTGAAGCCGTACACCGCCAAGCAGGGCGATGCCTCGCTGGAGTGGTATTTCACCGAGCACTCCATCGCCAACCTGGCGGTGTTCTACAAGCGCATCGAGAACCAGATCACCACCAGCTGGGAAACCGGCCAGGACATCGGCGTCGGTCCGATCGTGGATGCCGATGGCAACGCAGTCACCACCGGCCCGACCCTGTTCAACGTCATGCGCCCGATCAATGGCGACTACGCCAAGGTCCACGGCATCGAGGCCGGCCTGCAGCACTTCTGGGACAACGGCCTGGGCTTCCGCGCGCAGTACACACGCAACTGGTCCGAGAGCTGGGTGGGCAACGAAAAGCGCCCGCTGGAAGGCATCGCCCCGTCGGTGTATTCGCTGAGCCTGATGTACGAGAAGGGCCCCTGGGACCTGGGCGTGACAGCCGACCATACCGATGGCTACGTCACCGCCGTCAACGTGCTGGGTGCCGGCTACAACGAAGAGGCCGATCCGATCACCTGGTTGACCGCGCACATCACCTACAACATCAACGACATGTTCACCGTCTCGCTGGAAGGCCAGAACCTGTTGAACGACGCGCAGACCACCAGCATCAACGGCAACCCGCTGCTGCTCAACAGCTACTACCGCTACGGCCGCGGGCTGACGCTTGGGGTGACGTTCCGCTTCTGATGCAGGGCGTGATCGGTGCAGTACGAAAAGGGCGCCCTGTGGCGCCCTTTTCGTCTCTGGGAATGGCCGCGCGGTCAGGCCTGCGGTGCATCCCAGCGGGCCTTCAAGTCCCTGGCCAGCTGCGCCAGGCGGACGCGATAGCCGTCGATGTCGGTGATCGGACGCGTTGCCAGGCCGCTGGCCATCGCGGCCTGGACCACCGCGGCCGGCAGTTCCACCAGCAGGCGCGGGTCCAGCGGGTGCGGGATCAGTCGTTCGCGGCCGAACAGCGCGTTGCCCTGCGCATCGGTCTGGGTCAGGGCCAACTGTGCCAGTGCGTGCACGCAGGCGACCTTCATGCCGGTGTCGATCCGCGAAGCGCCACAGTCCAGCGCACCACGGAACAGGTAGGGGAAGCACAGCACGTTGTTGATCTGGTTGGGGAAGTCCGAGCGGCCGGTGCCGACGATCACGTCGCTGCGCACGGCGCGCGCCTCGGCCGGCAGGATTTCCGGATACGGATTGGCCAGCGCCAGCACGATGGGATCAGCGGCCATGGTCGCCAGCATCTGCGCGGTCAGCGTGCCCGGGCCGGACAGGCCCAGGAACAGGTCCGCGCCGTGCAGGGCGTCGGCCAGCGTGCGTGCGTCGGTGTCGCGTGCATAAGCCGCCTTGCTCACGTCCAGATTGTCGCGGCCACTGTGGATCACACCGCTGCGGTCCACGGCCAGGATGTTGGCGCGCTGCAGGCCCAGCGACACCAGCATGTCCACGCAGGCCACGCCCGCCGCGCCCATGCCGCACACGACCAGGCGGATGTCCTCGATGCGCTTGCCGACCAGCTGCAGCGCGTTGGTCACCGCCGCGCCCACGACGATCGCAGTGCCGTGCTGGTCGTCGTGGAAGACCGGGATGTTCATGCGGCCAGCCAACGTGCGTTCGATGACGAAGCACTCCGGCGCCTTGATGTCTTCCAGGTTGATGCCGCCGAAGGTCGGCTCCATCGCCGCGACGATCTCGATCAATTTCTCTGGGTCGTTTGCGTCCAGTTCGATATCGAATGCATCCACGCCGGCGAAGCGCTTGAACAGGATGCTCTTGCCTTCCATCACCGGCTTGCCGGCCAGCGGGCCGATGTTGCCCAGGCCCAGCACCGCGGTGCCGTTGGTGACCACGCCGACCAGGTTGCCGCGGCTGGTCATGAAGTGCGCCTGCGCCGGGTCGGCGACGATGGCCTCGCACGCATAGCCCACGCCGGGCGAGTAGGCCAGCGCCAGGTCCTGCTGGGTGCCGACCGACTTGGTCGGCGCCACTTCCAGCTTGCCCGGCTGCGGCCAGCGGTGATAGTCCAAGGCGGCCTGGCGGTTGTCGGTGGCGGTATCGGGTTTCGGTTGTGCGCTCATGGATTCAGGACTTTGCGTAGAAGAGGGAAGCGGCGCGATCAGCAGTGTGTTGCGACGCGCGCGTGGCAGGTGCGTGACCTGCCGGGGCACGCGATCAGACCAGAGTTGACGTGGTGCGGACAATCGCCGTTTTACGCGCATTCCCACTCAACGGAACGCCGGTGTTGGCGGTTTCCGTTGAAAGCATCGAAGCGGTCTTGATGAAAGCGGTTTCTGGTGAGATCGCGTCGGATCTGTATCCGTCGGGAACCGGGGTCAGGGGAACCGGGGTCAGAGTGCAATTTCCTCAGTCAAAAATTGCACTCTGACCCCGGTTCTGCAAAGCGATCAGTGCGGCCCAGTCAGCTTGATCTCGAACAGCTTCGGCCAGCGCTTGCCGGTGACGAAGATGCGGTCGTGTTCGGCGTCGTAGGCGATGCCGTTGGGCACGTCGTCGGTGGGGTTGGGCAGCGCGTGGTAATCGAACATGCCTTTCAGGTCGACCCAGCCGATGACCTTGCCGGTCTTGGGGTCGATCCGCGCGATGCGGTCGGTCATCCATACGTTGGCCCACAGCTCGCCCTTGATCCATTCCAGCTCGTTGATGCGCTGGAGCGGCTTGCCGTCTGAGGTGACGTTGATGCTGTCCATCTGCATCAGGCTGACCGGATCGAGCACGCGGATGGTCGGCGTGCCATCGCTCATGTAGAGGTGCTGGTCGTCACGAGTCAGCGCCCAGCCCTCGCCGGAGTAGCGGAAGCTGCCGGTGATCTCGAACGTCTTCAGGTCGCGTACCGCGCCCACGCCGCTGCGCCAGGTCAGCTGCATCAGCTTGCCGTCGTGAGCCACGATGCCCTCGCCGAAATACTGCGAAGGCAGATCGGCTTGCTGCAGCACCTTCCCAGTGGTCAGTTCGACCTTGCGCACCCAGGATTCGCCCTGCTCGCCGGTGCTCTCGTATAGATGCCCATCCAGATAGAACAGTCCCTCGGTGAACGCGGCGGTGTCGTGCGGATAGGTGTTGACGATCTTGACCTTGTAGATCGGGATTTCCGCCCAGGCGGGCAGGGCGATGGCCGACAGGAGCAGGGTGGCAAGCAGGCGCGGGAGAGTGTGGGTCATGTGCAGCGAAGCGTGGCGAAGCCGGGCGGCAAGCTTAGCCCAGCTACATCGCGGCAATATTCCGCCGTCACGGCATCAGGAATGCTGCCGTCTTCGATAGTCCGGACTTGCCCTCATCCATCAGATGGCAGGTCATCCAGACGCGCGCTTTCTTCGTGGGATACACGCTGCGTGCATTTCGTC
The DNA here is from genome assembly GCF_027498035.1 of Pseudoxanthomonas sp. Classification (NCBI taxonomy): domain Bacteria; kingdom Pseudomonadati; phylum Pseudomonadota; class Gammaproteobacteria; order Lysobacterales; family Lysobacteraceae; genus Pseudoxanthomonas; species Pseudoxanthomonas sp. The sequence continues at coordinate 1,937,596 of NZ_CP114978.1, read as the reverse complement.
ATCCCCGCGAAAGCGGGGATCCAAGGGCGTTGCGTTGAGTTTTTCAGGGCAGCAGAACTTTCACGTCTTCGGGCGCGCGCTGCCTTTGTCATGGGAACAGTAGCCAAAGCCGTCCTCGCCGGACACGCGCCGATGCTGCGCATCGGTGCGCTGTACGCCTCGCTTGCCCAGCAGGGTGCGGGAACTCGCTGCGCTCAGACATCCGCACCTCTTCGGCCCGACCAGCCTGCGGTGCTCGGCGCGCTTTACGGCCTGCCAGATCAAAAGCCGGGTCAAGGTCCATCAGCAGAGTTAATTGCAAAATCTTCAGAAACTACACTCTGGCCCTGTTCCCAATGCAAGACGGTGCGCTATGAGCAGAACACTCAGTCGGTCGCCCACGAGTGCAGGGCCATCCGCACGGCCCGGTCAGGACCCACGGCTGTTGCGCCGCCTGCTGCGCGCGAGGGACAGAATGGACGCTGCCTCACACCAGGACTGGCCGGTCCGGCGGCTGGCGCAGGTCAGTGGCGTGTCCGAGGCGCACTTCGCGCGCGCGTTCAAACAGGCCTTCGGCGTACCACCGCACCGCTACCTGCTCACGCGCCGGATCGAACGGGCCACGGCGCTGCTGCGCGAGACGGAACTTGCCATCACCGAGATCGCGTTCCAGGCCGGCTGGAAGAGCCTGGGCACGTTCGGTCGCACCTTCCGCGACATCGTCGGCGAAAGCCCGGGAGAGCATCGCGCACGCGCCGCGCCGCACACGCTGGACCGGGTGCCGGTCTGCTACGCCAGTGCTTCCGGCCGGCCGGTCCTCATCACCGCAGTTTCGGAGAAGCGGCGGCGGGAGCTGGGGCGCTAGCATCCCAGCATCCAAACGATGGGAGGCGACATGAGCCAGGGTGTGGGAGTGGTCGGGCTGTATGTCCGTGACCAGGACGAAGCGCTGCAGTTCTACGTCGACAAGCTGGGATTTCGCGTCCACGCCGACGTGCGCAACGGCGACTACCGTTGGCTGACGGTACGACACCCGGAGCGGCTGTCGTTCCAGCTGGGGCTGTTCGTGCCTGGGCCGCCGGTGCACGATGCTGATACCACGCAGGCATTGCGCGAGATCGTGGCCAAGGGCGCCATGCCGCCGCTAGTGCTGGACGTGGAGGACTGCCGCGCCGCCTACGAGCGGATGCGTGCGCTCGGCGTGGAGTTCACGCAGGAGCCGGTGGAGCGCTACGGCAGCATGGATGCCGGCTTCCGCGATCCGTCCGGGAACGGCTGGAAGATGATCCAGGCGCGCCGGGAAACGGACTGAACAGGAGATCGGGGTCAGAGTGCACTTCTTCGATGGTGATCTGATTGATGCCCGTAGGCTTACATGAACAGCGCGCCCGGTCACCGCACCACCGCCCCCAACTGCGGCAACGCCGGGAACGCGCGTTGCAGGCAGTCGTTCCATTCGCAGGTGCGGCAACCCGGGCCGATGGCGACGGCGTTGTCGGTGCGGGTGTCGATGCCGCGGGCGTAGACCATGCGGTCGGCGTGGTGCGGATTGCAGCCCAGGGTGACGGCGAAGGTCTTGTCGCCGCCGTTACCAGCCCTGCTCGGTCGGCATGATGAACATCTCCGAGACATCCATGCGTGCCGGGGCGTTCAAGGCGAAGAGGATCGAGCTGGCGATGTCTTCGCCTTCCAGATAGGTCGTGCTGGCTGCCAGATCATCCATTTGCTTGCGGTAGTTGGCGTCGGAAATCTGCTCGTAGAGTTCGGACTTCACCGCGCCAGGCTGGATGCAGGTGACGCGGATGTTGTGCTTGGGTGCCAGCTCCAGACGCATGCCTTCGGACAAGGCGGCGACGGCGAATTTCGAGGCGCAGTACACCGACAGGCCGGCGAAGACTTTCCGGCCCGCGATGGAGGAAAGATTGAACACATGTCCGGAGTGCTGGCGGATCATGTGGGGCAGGACGGCGGCCGAGGCGTTGAGCACGCCCATCACGTTGACATCGATCATGCGCTTCCATTCATCGGTCTTGAATTGATCGATGTTCGAGAGCGGCATCAGCCCGGCATTGTTGACCAGCACATCGATGCGGCCATGGGCTTTGACCAGTGTTTGCGCCGCGTGTTGGCAAGACGCCGGATCGGTGACATCGGTCTGCAGCGCGATGGCTTGGCCGCCATCGGATTGGATCTGCGAAACCAGTGCTTCAAGGCGTTCTGCGCGGCGCGCAGCCAGTCCGACGATGATGCCCTGTGCGGCCAAGGTGCGCGCAGTGGCGGCGCCGATGCCGCTGGATGCGCCAGTGATGAATGCAACGGTGTTGTGGTGTGACATGACGTTCTCCATCTGTTGCCCGTGCGGGCGGAATTGATGGGGAGAACAGTAGTGACGCCAGTTGTCTGGCGCGTTTGCGCTGTTGCGGGCGTTGTGGTGATTTTGCGGTGCGTTTCAGGTGTCCCGATATGCCGAGGGGCGCATGCCGGTGCGCCTGCGGAAGACTTGCGAGAAGTGGCCGGGATTGTCGTAGCCCACGCTCAGCGCGATGTCGGTGATGCTGTCCGTGGTCTCCACCAACAGGGTTTTTGCGATGTCGATGCGTCGGGCGATGAACCAGCTTGAAGGCGGTTGCCCGGTAGAGCCGTGGAAGGCGCGGCTGAAATGCGATCTGCTCATTCCGCAGAGATCGGCGAGCGCCTGCAGGTCGAAGGCCTTGGCGATGTTCCGGTCCATGTGGTCAGTGGCGCGCAGGAGTTTCCAGTTGGGAAGCCTTGCATCGGCACGCGCAGGCTGCGCGCGGGTGGTCGCGTGTGTACGCAACAGATGGACGGTCAGGCTGTTGGCGAGCGATTGCACGAACAGCGGGCAGGCGCGCTCGCCCTGACGCAGCTCCTGGGCCAGTACGGTGAGCGTGGCCTTGGCGAAGCTGTCGTCGTTGTCGCAGGCGTCGGCGATTTTCAGCGTCGCCGCGTCCAGTCCCAGTGCCTTGCTTGCGGCATCGAGCAGGGACGCGCCCAGATACAGCTGCAGAACTTCGAACGGCGCGTCGTTCTGTGCGCGCCAGCGCAGGTGGTACGCGCGGTCGGCATGGGTCAGATACACCGTGCCAGCACAGGCTTGGGTGGCGGTCCATGGGCCATCAAGCTCGCGTTCTTCCAGCGTGGCATCGCCCTGAAGAATGAAGGCGATCAAGGGTTCGATGACCGACGGGACCAGCATTTCGCGCCCCACGGCCGGGCGCAGAAAGATCTGCGCATCCAGCCCTCGCCACGCACGGCCGCTGCCTTGCGCCACCTTGCGGCCGGGCAGGTACTGCTCCAGCCCCATTCCGGAACTGCGCAGTGATTTCGGTATCGAAGGCGTGTTCATGGCATGCGTCATCAACGAGGCGAAAGGCAGGGGTATCCGCAGGATTGAAGTGTGTGGCGCGACGTGCCCGTGCGTCGTGCGCGGTGCGAAATGGTCTGCTACTGGCCGATGCCTCGCAATTGCGGCAGCGCCGGAAACGCGCGTTGCAGGCAGTCATTCCATTCGCACGTCCGGCAACCCGGACCGATGGCGACGGCGTTGTCGGTGCGGGTGTCGATGCCGCGGGCGTAGATCATGCGGTCGGCGTGGCGCAGGTCGCAGCCCAGGGTAACGGCGAAGGTCTTGCGCGGTTGCCCATGACCCACCGGTCCGCTGCTGACCTGCCGGGCGATCCAGAAATGCCGGCGCCCATCGGGCATCCGCGCGACCTGGGCCAGCACGCGGCCGGGCTGGTTGAAGGCTTCGTACACGATCCATAGCGGGCACGAGCCGCCGACCTGCGAGAAGTGGAAGTCGGTCGATGAATGGCGCTTGGACACGTTGCCGGCGCGGTCCACGCGCATGAAGAAGAACGGCAGCCCGGCCGCGCCTTCGCGCTGCAGCGTGGACAGGCGATGGCAGACCGCCTCGAAGCCCACGCCGAAGCGGTGCGCCAGCCACTCGATGTCGTAGCGACTCTCCTCGGCGCAGCGCAGGAATTCGCCGTAGGGCATCACCAGGGCACCGGCGAAATAGTTGGACAGGCCGATGCGCCCCTGCGCGATGCGTTCGGCATCATGGAAACCGGCGCGTGCGATCAAGACATCCATCAGCGGCGTGTGTTCCAGCAGTGCCAGCTGCACGGCCATCTGGAAGGCCTGCTGGCCGGGGCGCAGGTAATCGGGCAGGTGCAGCACGCGCGCGTCGGGATCAAAGGCGCGCTTGTCGTGTCCGGGTGAGGCGCCGACTTCCACCAGCACGCCGTGGCGGTCGGCCAGCAGTTGGCGCAGGCGCGGCGCGGTGTGGCCGGCGACCAGGCCGAGTTCGGCGAACAGGTTTTCGGCCAGGTCGTCCAGCTCGGGGAAATGGTTGCGCAGCCGGTTGAAGTAGTCGCGCACCTGGTCGCCGGCCGGCAGCAGGGTCGGCGCGGCCGGGTCGGTGCCGACCTGCAGTTCCAGCGCGGCGGTGCGTTCGCGCAGGGCGCGGTGCTGGCGATGCAGCTCCAGTAGCGCGTGCGCCACCTGCGGCAGGTTGCCGGCCAGGGCACGCAGTTCGGCCGTGGTCACGCCCGGCTGGCCCAGCGCCAGCAGCGTGTCGGCCAGCGGATCGATCAGGGCGGCCGGGTCGTCGCTGTCGAACAGTCCGGCGGTGTCGCCCAGGGTTTGTCGAAGCCGCTGCTGCACGGCCGGGGTGAGCGGGCGCTTGTTGCGCTCGATCTGGTTGAGGTAGCTGGGCGAGAGCCCAAGCTGCTGCGCCAGCTCGGCCTGGGTCAGGCCGTGTTGCTGGCGCAGGCGCTGCAGGCGCAGGCCGAGCTGGCGATGGGGACGGGTCATATTCACAATCTTCGCAGAATGGTGCGCTTCCGTTCGCCAGATTAAGCAAAAAATCGGCTGATCGCGGCGTGATATTTGCAAACAATGTGAATCTCTCTTGCCATCAGGCCGTTGATTCCCATGAATGCCGAACGTCCCCGCGTGTCCCTGCTGATCGACGGCGCCTTCGTCGAATCCACCACGACCACCTGGAAGGACGTCGTCAATCCGGCCACCCAGGACGTCCTGGCCAAGGTGCCGTTCGCCACCGTGGGCGAGGTCGACCAGGCCGTGGCCGCGGCCAAGGAAGCCTTCAAGACCTGGCGCAAGACCCCGATCGGCACCCGCGCACGCATCTTCCTGAAGTACCAGCAGCTGATCCGCGAAAACATGGCCGAGCTGGCGGCGATCCTCACGGCCGAACAGGGCAAGACCCTGCCCGACGCCGAGGGCGATGTGTTCCGCGGCCTGGAAGTGGTGGAGCACGCCGCCGCCATCGGCAACCTGCAGCTGGGCGAGCTGGCCAACAACGTCGCCACCGGCGTGGACACCTACAGCGTGCTGCAGCCGTTGGGCGTGTGCGCAGGCATCACCCCGTTCAACTTCCCGGCGATGATCCCGCTGTGGATGTTCCCGATGGCCATTGCGACGGGCAACACCTTCGTCCTGAAGCCGTCCGAACAGGACCCGATGGTGACCATGCGCCTGGTCGAGCTGGCCCTGGAAGCCGGCATTCCCAAGGGCGTGCTCAACGTCGTCCACGGTGGCGAAGAAGTGGTCAACGCCATCTGCGATCACCCGGACATCAAGGCGGTGTCGTTCGTTGGTTCGACCAAGGTCGGCACCCACGTTTACAACCGTGCCTCGCTGGCCGGCAAGCGCGTGCAATGCATGATGGGTGCGAAGAACCACGCGGTCGTGCTGCCCGATGCCAACAAGGAGCAGACGCTCAATGCGATGGCGGGCGCGGCGTTCGGCGCGGCCGGCCAGCGCTGCATGGCGGCTTCAACGCTCGTGCTGGTGGGCGAGGCGAAGTCGTGGATTCCCGACCTGGTCGCCAAGGCGAAAACGCTCAAGGTCGGCCCGGGCGACGCCAAGGGCGTCGATGTCGGCCCGCTGATTTCCACCACGGCCTGTTCGCGGGTGGAATCGCTGATCGAATCGGGCATCAGCGAAGGCGCCACGCTGGAACTGGATGGCCGCAAGCCGCAGGTGGAAGGCCATACGCAGGGCAATTTCGTCGGGCCGACCATCTTCTCCGGGGTCAAGCCGGGCATGCGCATCTACGACGAAGAGATCTTCGGGCCGGTGCTGGTGATTGCGGAGGTGGACACGCTGGAAGAAGCGATCGCCTTCGTCAACGCCAATCCCAACGGCAACGGCACTGCCGTGTTTACTCAGTCCGGCGCGGCTGCCCGCAAGTTCCAGGAAGACATCGACGTGGGCCAGGTGGGCATCAACGTACCGATCCCGGTGCCGGTGCCGCTGTTCTCCTTCACCGGTTCGCGCGCCTCCAAGCTGGGCGACCTGGGCCCTTACGGCAAGCAGGTGGTGATGTTCTACACCCAGACCAAGACCGTGACCGCGCGCTGGTTCGACGACGACACGCTCAGCCACGGCGTCAACACCACGATCAGCCTGAAATAACCGACGGAACCTTGTGATGAATGCAGTGATGAAACTCCCGCACGACGCCGCCGAACTCAACGAAGAGCAGCTTGCCTTCCGCGAGGCTGCGCGTGATTTCGCCGACAAGGAGCTGGCGCCCTACGCCGCGCAATGGGACGCCGAAGGCATCTTCCCGCGCGAGACGATTGCCAAGGCCGGCGAGCTGGGTTTCTGCGGGCTGTACACGCCCGAAAACGCCGGCGGGCTGGGCATGACGCGGCTGGACGCGGCAGTGGTGTTCGAAGAACTCGCCACGGTCGATCCGTCCACGGCGGCCTTCATCACCATCCACAACATGGTCACCTGGTTGATCGCCAGCAACGCCACCACGGCGGTGCGCGATGCGTGGTGCCCGGCATTGGCGGCGGGCGAGAAGCTGGGCTCGTATTGCCTGACCGAACCGGGTGCAGGTTCGGATGCGGCTTCGCTCAAGACCCGCGCGGTGCGCGATGGCGACGCGTACGTGCTCGATGGTTCGAAAGCCTTCATCTCCGGTGCCGGCGCGACCGACGTGCTGGTGGTGATGGCGCGCACCGGCGACATCGGCGCGCGTGGCATCAGTGCGTTCGTGGTGCCGGCCGACGCGAAGGGCATCACCTATGGCCGCAAGGAAGAAAAGATGGGCTGGAACAGCCAGCCCACCCGCGGCATCACCTTCGAAGGCGTGCGCATCCCGGCGGCCAACCTGCTGGGTAGCGAAGGCGACGGCTTCAAGCTGGCGATGAAGGCGCTGGATGGCGGCCGCATCAACATCGCGGCCTGTTCGCTGGGCGCGGCGCAGGGCGCGCTGGATGCGGCGCGCCGCTACATGGGCGAACGCACCCAGTTCGGCAAGAAGCTGGGCGAGTTCCAGGCGCTGCAGTTCAAGTTGGCGGACATGGCCACCGAACTGGTCGCGGCGCGGCAGATGGTCCACACCGCCGCGCGCAAGCTGGATGCGAAAGCCGCCGATGCCACCGTGTGGTGCGCGATGGCCAAGCGCTTCGCCACCGATGCGGGGTTCTCGATCTGCAACGATGCGCTGCAGCTGCACGGCGGCTATGGCTATATCCGCGAATACCCGGTCGAGCGCCTGCTGCGTGACTGCCGCGTGCACCAGATCCTGGAAGGCACCAACGAGATCATGCGCGTCATCATCTCGCGCCACTTGCTGGCCACCGACGAGGCACTGCGATGACCTGGCGCAACGCCGAACATACCGGGCTGAAGGTCGAAGCCGATGGCCACGTCGCCATCGTCACGCTGTCCAACCCGCCGGCCAACACCTGGACCGTGCATAGCCTGGCTGCGCTGCGTGATCTCATCAAGGCGCTGGATGCCGACCGCGAGATCTATGTGCTGGTGATCACCGGCGAAGGCGAGAAGTTCTTTTCTGCCGGTGCCGACCTCAAGCAGTTCGCGTCGGGCGACAAGGCGCACGCGCGCGAAGCGGCGCGCCGCTTCGGTGAGGCGTTCGAAGCGCTGTCGGCCTTTCGTGGCGTGTCCATCGCCGCGATCAACGGCTATGCGATGGGTGGCGGACTGGAGTGCGCGCTGGCGTGCGACCTACGCATCGCCGAAGAGCATGCACAGCTGGCGTTGCCGGAGGCGACCGTGGGCCTGCTGCCGTGTGCGGGAGGCACACAGGCGCTGCCACGGCTGGTCGGCGAGGGCTGGGCCAAGCGCATGATCCTGCTCGGTGAGCGTGTCGATGCCGCCACCGCGCAGCGCATCGGCCTGGTCGAGGAGGTCGTTCCGAAGGGTGAGGGCAAGGCGCGTGCTATCGAATGGGCACACAAGTGCGGCAAGCAGAGCCCCACCAGCGTCGCGGCGTGCAAGGCCTTGGTGCAGTCCACGCGCAGTGGCAGTTTCGCCAGCGCACTGGTCGCCGAACGCGAGGCCTTTGTCGATCTGTTCGACACCGCCGACCAGGCCGAGGGCGTCAATGCCTTCCTCGAGAAGCGCGCCGCGCAGTGGACCAACGCATGAATCTCGCGCAGACCCTGATCGAAGCGCCGGTACTGTTCGAAACGCGGGAAGGCGTTGACGGAAAGCGCATCGGCATCGCCACGCTCAATGCCCCCAGGACGCTCAACGGCCTGTCGCTGGAGATGACGCGCCTGCTGGATGCGCAGCTGATCGCATGGGCCGACGATGCGACCGTCGCCTGCGTGGTGCTGCGTGGCGCGGGCGAGAAAGCCTTCTGCGCCGGCGGTGACCTGCACAGCCTGTATCGCAGCATGCTCGACTACCGTGCCAGCGGCAGCGACGACATCACCACCAACAGCTACGCGGTGGCGTTCTTCGAGGAGGAATATCGCCTCGACCACCGCATCCACACCTATCCCAAGCCGCTGCTGTGCTGGGGTCACGGGATCGTCATGGGCGGCGGCATCGGTCTGATGTCCGGCGCCAGCCATCGCGTGGTGACCGAGCGCTCGAAGCTGGCGATGCCGGAGATCACCATCGGCCTGTTCCCGGACGTCGGCGGCAGCTGGCTACTGGCGCGCGTGCCGCATGGCGCCGGGTTGTTCCTGGCGTTGACCGGCGCGCCGCTCAACGCCGGCGATGCGATGCGTGCGGGGCTGGCCGATGTCTGCATCGAGAGCAGCAAGGCCGATGCGGTACTCGATGCGCTGGGCACGCAGCGTTGGACCGGCGAGGCTGCGGCGGATCGTGCGGCACTGACGGCCTTGCTCAACGGCATGGCGATGAAGCCGCCAGCCGGTCCGCTGCAGGCGCATGCCGAAGCGATCGAGCAGTGGGTGAAAGCCGGCTCACTGGAGCAGGTCGTGGCGACCATTGCCGCTGCACAGAGCGACGATGACCCGTGGCTGCAGACCGCGCAGGCCGCGCTGGCGGCAGGCGCGCCGGGTTCGGCCCGGTTGTCGTGGGAGCTGCAGCACCGCGCTGCGGACCTGACGCTGGCTGAGACGTTTCGACTGGAATGCATCGCCGCGTTGCACGTGGCCGCGCACGGCGACTTTGCCGAAGGCATCCGCGCGCTGCTGATCGACAAGGACCGCACGCCGCACTGGAACCCAACGACGCTGGCGCAGGCCGACGCGCGCTGGGCCGACACTTTCTTCGTTTCGCCCTGGCCGGACGGCGTGCATCCGCTGGCCGACCTGTCGTAGGGCGGGTCTCGATCCGCCTCCCATGGCCGCCGCGATGTTATCGGTCACCCATTGCGGTGGGCCGCGGTGGCGGGTCAAGACCCGCCCTACGCCTCTACATCTCAGGAGAACACTCACATGAGCCGTATCGCATTCATCGGTCTGGGCAACATGGGTGGCCCGATGGCCGCCAACCTGGTCAAGGCCGGCCACACGCTGCGCGTGTTCGATCTGGTGCCGGCCGCGCTTGAGGCTGCGAAGGCGGCCGGGGCCACGGTCGCAAGCTCTGCCATCGACACGCTGGAAGGCGCTGAAGTGGTGATCTCGATGCTGCCGGCGAGCCGGCATGTCGAAGGCCTGTACCTGGGCGAGGGTGGCATTCTGGAAAAGATCCCGGCCGGCGCGCTGGTGATCGACAGCAGCACGATCGCCCCGGCCACCGCGCGCAAGGTGGGCGAAGCGGCAGCCGCACGCGGACTGGCGATGCTGGATGCGCCGGTCTCCGGTGGTACGGCCGGTGCGCAGGGTGGCACGTTGACCTTCATCGTCGGTGGCGACGAAGCCACGGTCGAGCGCGCCCGCCCGATCCTGCAGGGCATGGGCAGGAACATTTTCCACGTCGGTGCCAGTGGCGCTGGCCAGGTCGCCAAGCTGTGCAACAACATGGCGTTGGGCGTGATCATGGCCGTGACTGGCGAGGCCATTGGCCTGGGCGTGGCGCACGGCCTGGACCCCAAAGTGCTGTCGCAGATGATGGCGGTCAGCACCGGCCGCAGCTGGGCCACCGAGGTCTGCAATCCGTGGCCAGGCGTGCTGGAAAACGCCCCGGCCTCGCGTGGCTACAGCGGCGGCTTTGGCAACGACCTGATGCTCAAGGACCTGGGCCTGGCCGTGGAGGCGGCAATGGGCGTTGGCGCGACGATCCCGCTGGGCGAACTGGCCCGGAATCTCTACGCCATGAACAAACAGGCCGGCCGCGGCGGCCTGGATTTCTCAAGCGTGGTGCAGCTGGTGAGCGACAAGGCGGGCTGATCGATCCGCCTACGGCGCCGTAGCCCGGGTAAGCGATAGCGCACCCGGGTTGCAGGCATCCCGTGCTGCTGGTGATTCGAGGCAGTGTTTCTGGCGGACAAGAGAAAGGGGATGTCTGCCTGTTCTTGTGGTGACGCGCTGTCGCTTACGCGGGCTATGTGCTGGCCGGGCGCTTCCCCGCAGTAGCGCTGTTGTAGAGCGGAGCTTGCTCCGCTGCTCCTCGTCCAGGGTGCTGGGAAAGCGCCAGCGGAGCAAGCTCCGCTCTACAGGGGAGGGCGGAAAACGCTTGCCTCGGCCCGGCGACCTCAGCGTGCGACGCAACCGGCGTCGTTGACGATGCGCAGCACGCGCTGGTACTCGGCCTGGTTGCGCGCTTCGTTTTCCGGCTTGGCGTAGTGGGCGGCCACTTCGGTTTCGCCCAGGCGCTTTTTCCAGGCGCTGCACAGCTTCTGGTCGGGCACGCGTGCGCAGACGTCGTGGATCACCTGGCAGGCCTTGCCTGAGCCGGTGAACGCATTGCCATCCAGTCCGACGGTTTTCAGCGGCGCGCAGCGTGACTGCGGTTCTGCATCCTCGGTGAGATAGCTGCCGCTGTCGTAGGTGGTGCACTGAAACAGGATCGGTGGCGCGTTGCCGGTGACGCGGCTGGCATCGGCGGTGTCGGCCGTGCTGTTATTGCGACCGGCCAGCGCATCGGCGGCGGCATCGTCCTTGTGCAGGGTCGGGTCCTCGATCAGGGTCATGCCGTTGATCGTTTGCAGGGTTTGCGGTGCTTCGTCGGATGGTGGGACGGCAAGCGCATTGGAACGCGCGCCATCCGCGCGCAGCGATGGCGTAGCCGCGTCGGCGGATGCTGCCATCGGCGGGGCCTGCCGCACGGCCGCGGCGTTGCCCGGCAACGGCATGCTGGTCACTTCCCGAACCTCGCGCTTGTCCTGCTTGCTGCCCTTCGGGCACGGCGCGTTCTGCACGGTCATCTCGCCGCCAGCATCGGTGCAGCGGTAGATGGTGGTGGCTGGGCCGGACGGTGCGGCTACCACCGGAGTCTCCGGCTTGGCGCTCAGGTGCAGCGGCGGTGGCGTTTTCGTTCTTGACGATAGGGTTGCCGCCGGTGCCTCCGATGCGGATGTGGCACGGACCGGCGCCGGTGCGGACTTGAGCGATGCCGGCAGCGGCTGGGTGGCCACGTCCTTCACTTCGCGCTTGTCCTGCTTGCTGCCTTCAGGACAAGGCGCGTTCTGTACCGTCATTTCGCCCTTGGCGTCGGTACAGCGGTAGATCGTGGTCTGTGCCCGCACGGCGTCGCCGGCAGCAAGTCCGGCCACGCACAGGGCGACGCACGCCCATCCCTTCATCGACATCAACCTGCTTCGCAATCGTTGCCCAGGCGGGCATCGAGGCCGCGCTGTTCCTTGTCCAGAAGCTGCCGCTCGCTTTGTAGCGAGCTGTGGTACGCGCGCTGGATCTCGTAGCGGCGATCGCGCAGGCGGTCGCAGACGTCGGCCTGCGGGAGCTGGTGGCAGGTGTCGTGGATCCAGGTGTTACCGGTCACCACCGAGCCATTGCCGACGTAGCCCAGTGACCACACCGGGACTAGGCGCGGATTGCCGTCGCCGTTATCGCTGGTATAGGTCTTGCCGTCATCGGCGGTGGTGCATTCGTACATGGGGCGTGGCGGTGTCCGGTAGACCACCACGTCACGCACGATCGGCGCGGCAGGTGGCGGTGTGGGTGCGACGACGGGTGTGGGTGCGGGCGGTGGATCCTGCGGGCGCAGCATCTCGCGCACTTCCTGGTGCTGGCCGGTGGGACAGGGCGCATCGCCCAGCGTGACCTTGCCGCTGCTGGCTTCGCAGCGATAGACCGTGACCTGGTCGTCGCCGGCATGCACTGCGCCGGACACGGTCAGCCCGGTCAGGACACACAACGACAGCAGGGGCAGCAGCCGCGACATGCCGGCATCTTGCACGGCTTCGTGCGGGCGGGGAAGGGCGTGCGCCCCGGTCATTCAGCCGCGCAGGACCTGGCCGGTCAGGGCATCGCGGATCACGCTGGGGCGATCCAGTCCGCCGGTCGCGCCGGGCAGCAGGCCGTCCAGGCGTTCCAGCAGGGCCGGGTCCAGTGCATCCTGCGAGGTCACCGCAGGCAAGCCGGTCAGGTTGGCGCTGGTGGACACCAGCGGCCCGCCGAAGGCCCCGCACAGGGCGATCACCTGCGGATGCGCGCTGACCCGGACCGCGATGCCGGTGTGCGCGCCGGTGACCCAGGCAGGCGCGTTGGCCGACGCCGGCACGATCCAGGTGTTGGCCGCCGGCCAGCTGTCGATCACCGCAGCGCGGCGTTCATCCGGCAACGCCGACCAGTCCAGCACATCGTCGAGCTGATCGACGCGGGCAGCGATCAGGATCAGGCCCTTGTCGACCGGGCGTTGCTTGATCGCCAGCAGTTTTTCCACCGCCGCGCGCGACATCGGGTCGCAGCCCAGGCCCCAGACCGCTTCGGTGGGATAGGCGACCACGCCGTCCTCGTGCAGCAGCGCGGCAGCGGCTTCCAGTGACAGCGTGCGGATGCCCATCAGTCCACGCCGATCAGAACGGCGCGGCTTCCTTGCTGGTCACCTTCTTGGCCACGGCTTTCTTTGCCGCGGTCTTCTTGGTGGCTTTCTTTGCCGTCTTCTTGGCCGCCTTCTTCACCGCTTTCTTGGCGGCAGGCTTCTTTTCGGCCGGCTCGGCTTTGGCCCCTTTTTGCGCGGTCTTGGTGGTCTTCTTGGCCGCGGCCTTCTTGGCGCCAAAGCCCTTGCGCACTGGCTTGCCGGTTTCTTCCAGCAGCTTGATGACTTCGTCGCGGGTCAGCGAGGCCGGCTCGCGATCCTTGGGAATCTTGCCGTTGAGCTTGCCGTCGCTGATGTACGGGCCGAAGCGGCCGTTGAGCACCTGGATCTCGCTGTCCGGGAATTCCTTGATGATCCGGTTGCGCGCGATCTCTTCCTTCTCTTCGATCAGGAAGACCGCGCGGGCCAGGTCGATCGTGTACGGGTCGTCTTCCTTCTTCAGCGATGCGTAGGTGCTGCCGCGCTTGGCGAACGGCCCGAAGCGACCGATGCCGACGCTGACCGCCTCGCCCTTGTCATCGCCCAGGGCGCGTGGCATCAGGAACAGCTCCAGCGCGTCTTCCAGCGAGATGGTGTGCATCGACTGGCCGGGGCGCAGCGAGGCGAACTTGGGCTTGTCCTCGGCGTCCTCGGCGGTGCTGCCGATGGCGGCGTACGGCCCGAAACGGCCCAGCCGCACGCTGACCGGCTTGCCGGTCTTGGGGTCGGTGCCCAGCTCGCGCGCGCCACTGGCCTCGGCGCGGTCGACCGATTCCTTCTTCTCTTCCACCAGCTGGTTGAACGGGCCCCAGAAGCGTGCCATCAGCGGCAGCCATTCCTCTTCGCCGCGGCTGACCGCGTCGAGCTCGTCTTCGAGCTTGGCGGTGAAGTCGTAGTCCACGTACTGGGTGAAGTGGCCGGACAGGAACTTGCTGACCGCGCGGCCCACGTCGGACGGACGGAAGCTGCGGCCTTCCATCTCCACGTACTTGCGGAAGATCAGGGTCTGGATGATCGAGGCGTAGGTCGAGGGACGGCCGATGCCGTATTCCTCGAGCGTCTTGACCAGCGCCGCTTCGGTGAAACGCGGCGGCGGCTGGGTGAAATGCTGTTCGGCGATGACGCGGTCCAGCGGCACGCTGTCGCCGGGCTTCATGGCCGGCAGCTTGCGGCCTTCGTCCTCGTCGTCGGCGCCCTTGCTGTCCTTGCCTTCTTCGTACACGGCCAGGAAGCCGGGCACGACCACGGTGGTACCGCTGGCGCGGAAGCTGTGCGCGCTGCCGGCGGCCAGCTCGACGTTGACGGTGTTGAGCGTGGCCGGAATCATCTGGCAGGCCACCGCGCGCTTCCAGATCAGCTCGTACAGGCGGCGCTCGTCGTCGGACAGGAACTTGGCGACCTGTGCCGGCGTGCGCAGCGCAGAGGTCGGGCGCACGGCTTCGTGAGCTTCCTGCGCGTTCTTGGACTTGGTCAGGTAGGTGTTGGGCTGGTCGGGCAGCGATGCGGTGCCGTAATCGCGCGCGATCACATCGCGGATCTCGACCAGCGCGTCCTGCGACAGGCTTACCGAGTCGGTACGCATGTAGCTGATCAGGCCGACCGCGCCTTCGTCGCCCAGTGCGATGCCTTCATACAGCTTCTGCGCGACCTGCATGGTCTTGCGGGTGGTGAAGCCGAGCTTGCGCGAGGCTTCCTGCTGCAGCGTGGAGGTGGTGAACGGCGGGGCCGGGCGGCGCTTGCGCTCCTTGCTGGCCACGTCGGTGACATGCAGCATGCCTTGCGCGGCCTGCTGGATACGCATGCGCGCGGCTTCGGCGGTGTCGCCATCGGTCACGGTGAACTGTTCGAACTTCTGCCCGTCCAGCTTCACCAGTTTGGCGGCGAAGGGCTGCGACGGATGCGCGCAGGCCGCGCCGATGGACCAGTATTCGCGGGCGATGAAGGCTTCGATTTCTTCCTCGCGCTCGACGATCATGCGCAGCGCCGGGCTCTGCACGCGGCCGGCCGACAGCCCGCGCTGCACCTTGCGCCACAGCACCGGCGACAGGTTGAAGCCCACCAGGTAATCCAGCGCGCGGCGCGCCTGCTGGGCATCGACCAGGTCGCCGGCGATGGCGCGCGGCTTGGTCATGGCTTCCTTGATGGCGCGCGGGGTGATCTCGGTGAACACGACCCGGTGCATGGGCTTGTCCTTGATCAGGTTGCGTTCTTTCAGGATCTCGGCGATGTGCCAGCTGATGGCTTCACCCTCGCGATCCGGGTCGGTCGCCAGGAAGATGTCGTCGGCGCCCTTGGCGGCCTTGGCGATGGCTTCGACGTGCTTCTCGTTCTTCTCGATCAGGTCGTAACGCATCGCGAAGTTGTTGTCGGGGTCGACCGCGCCCTCTTTCGGCACCAGGTCGCGCACATGCCCGTACGAGGCCAGGACGGTGAAGTCCTTGCCGAGGTATTTGTTGATCGTCTTGGCCTTGGCCGGCGATTCGACGATGAGCAGGTGCTTGGGCATTAGATAAGGAGTTCGAGTCGGGCCGCGCGGGGCGGCGAGTGTGCGCCAGATGGAAGGGGGACAGAAGGCGACGCCCGGGCCTTTCGGCGCCGGGCGTTCAGCTTTTCTCTATTTATAGTGGAATCACGGGCCTGCCCCGGCTGTCAAGCGCGGCGTTCAGGCCGGCGCTGCTAGCGGCCGAGGCCAGAGCCGATGGCGGCGATCATGACCGCCACCAGGACCACGCCCAGCAGGGCCAGGAGGCCGAAGATGATGAGGATGGCGATGGTCACGCCGCCCAGCTCGTGGCGCTGCAGCTCGGGCTGGTCGGTGAAGGCCCAGCGGTCCACGACCAGGGTGCCGCAGATCATGTCGTGCAGGGCCCGCTTGCGCTCGGTGAAGCCGGCCATGATGAAGCCGATGCACAGGGTCAGGCTGCTCAGGATCAGGGCGAAGTAACGGCCAATGCCACGGGCAAAGGAGATGGGTTCGCCAACGTTGTTCACCACCTTGATGCCGACGGCCATTTTCCCCAGCGTGGCCTGGTTGTTCGAAGAATGGAAATAAGCGTAATAACAGGCGGTCAGGGCCTGGGAGACCAGTTGGACCACGATCTGGATGGCGAGTAGTCCGCCTGATTCCATTCCGCCACCTAAACCAAAGGCGGCGCCCATGATTCCGCCGATGATCGCGCCGATGATGCCGCCCACGAGGCCTACGACGAAGGCGTCGATCACATAGGCCGCCACTCGCTTCCAGAAGCCTGCATAGACCACTTCGCCGCCGAGGACGACATGACCGTGGCCGATCAGGGCAGCGCTGGGCGCGGAGTAGGGCGAGCGGTTGTCTGCCGAGGCTGTCGCGGTTGCAAAAGCATCTGCATCGCGTTGTGCCTGGTAGGCCGGTTCGCTGGCGGTGAACACGGCGCGGCCGTCCGGGGTGGCCTCGGTCGCGAGGGACGTCGGTGGATCAACCGCCCGGCCAGGCAGTGGTGGTGCATCTGCCAGCAACCCCAGCTCTCCCGCCAGTTCGCCCAGCGGCTGCCATTGGGCCATGCCGTCGCGCCAGACCAGCGCGTCCAGGCCAATGCGTCCATCGCGGAAGTGCTGCGCCAAGGCCGCGCCATCCATGGGACCGTGACGCTGGCGGTCACGGTCTGCGTAGTACCAGTTCAACATCCTTTCCCCACCTGTTCTTGGAATTTTACGGCGCGACGTTAACCCAGCCGCGCGGGCTGGCCTAGTGTTGCGCGCTGCGGCAGCTGGCTGGCAGGTACTTGTCCTTGAGCTCGGAGTGGCATCGCCAGCCGCCAGCCAGGCCGGGTTCCAGTTCTAGCCAGATCCGCTTGCCGTCCAGCTGGCGATGCTGGTGCTGGCGCAGCACCAGTTGCAGACCGCAGTCGCCGCTTTCGAACTTGCCGAAGGTGATGCTGGCCAGGCCCTGGTCAGCGTAATCCTCCGGCGCACGCAGCGCCCCTTGTCCGTTGACCGGGCATTGCCCGGCGGGCTGTCCGATCATCGACATCTGCAGTTGCAGCTTGGCCGGGGAGGCCGAAGACATCGCCTGGGCGACGGCTGCGCGCGACACGTAACCCTGATAGGCCGGTATCGCGATGGCGGCCAGGATGGCGAGCACCGGGATCGCGCAACCGGCGACGACCAGTGCGGCGATCGCGCAGCCAGAGAGTCCGCGCCGTGGCAGTGGGCCGGCAGGGCTGGCGGGACTCGTCCTGGGTGGAAGTGGCGGCGGTGGAGGAAGCACGGGCGGTGGCGGCGGGATCGCCGTGGCCAGGCCCAGCTCGGCCATGCAGCTGGTCAGCGTCTGCCACTCGGGCAGCCCCTCACGCCAGACCAGATGCTG
This sequence comes from Pseudoxanthomonas sp., assembly GCF_027498035.1. Lineage (NCBI taxonomy): Bacteria > Pseudomonadati > Pseudomonadota > Gammaproteobacteria > Lysobacterales > Lysobacteraceae > Pseudoxanthomonas > Pseudoxanthomonas sp. The sequence continues at coordinate 1,920,069 of NZ_CP114978.1, read as the reverse complement.
TGACTGCAGGCGGCCTGCGCGGAATTCGGCGGCCAGCGCCTGTTCGGCCAACGGGCCCTGCGGCGGGCCGCCATTGCTGTAATACCACTGTGTCACGTCATTCCCCGGCATCCATGCGGTGCCGGGGTTGCCCGGCGATCAGGCCTGCAACGTCAGTGAACAGGCTCGGGTTCGTCGGCGAACATCTGGGTTTCCATCCAGGCATAGGCCGCTTCGGAGCCGGGCTGGTTGAACAGCACCATCAGCACGACCCATTTCAGGTCGTCCAGGTCCAGTTCGTCCTGGTCCAGGGCCATGGCGCGGTCCAGCACCAGTTCGCGCTGGTCGGCATCCAGGATGCCCTGTTGTTCCAGGAACATCAGGAAGCCACGGCCTTCCACGTCCAGCTTTTCGAGCTCCGGGCCGTGGAAGATGCGGATCGGGCCGTCCACGCGCGGTTCGGTGGCGGCAGGCCGCTGTTCGGCCAGCGCATCGAGCCAGTCGAAGGCCTTGTTGATTTCGGTGGGGCTGAAGCCGGCCTGGATCAGGCCGTTCTGAAGGGAGTCGCGGTCGCGGACCGGATCGGCGTCTTCGGTGAAGTAGTGTTCAAACAGGTAAAGCAGGACGTCCAGGATGCTCTCTTTCATTGCCCTCGGCCTGTGCTTCCAAAGCACTGTGGAGGTGGGAAAACTACGATCTGCGTGAGTAGCGACCGTGTTCGACCGCTACCTGCCCATCCAGTTCCATGACCAGCAGCATGGAGGACAGTTCGGCAGTCGTCAATCGGGTTCGCGCGACCAGCGCATCCATACCGGTAGGGTCATGCCCGAGCGCCATCCACAAGGTCTGGTAGTCGGGGTCCAGGGGCGCTGGTTGGGTCGAGGCCTCTGGATGGGGGCGGTCCGGGGTGGATGCAAGTCGTTGGCGCAGGGACTGGGCCAGTACTTCGGCCTGCGGCCCGAGCCCGTCGACGACCTCCTGCGGGCGCTCGACCAGCACCGCGCCGTCGCGGATCAGTCGGTGGCAGCCGCGGGCCATCGGGTTGTGGATCGAGCCGGGGATGGCGAAGACCTCGCGCCCGGCCTCGCTTGTCAGTCGTGCGGTGATCAGGGCACCCGAGCGTTCGGCTGCTTCGATCACCAGCGTGCCCAGGCTCAATCCCGCCAGCAGGCGGTTGCGGCTGGGGAAGTGTCCCGGCCGTGCCTCGGTCCCGGGCGGGAACTCGCTGACCAGCGCCCCGGCTGTTGCGATCCGGTCGCGTAGGCGGGCGTGGGACCTGGGGTAGGCAAGGTCTGGGCCGGTGCCGACCACGGCGATGGTGTGGCCATCGGGTACTGCCAGTGCGGCTTCGTGAGCCGCCGCATCGATGCCGGCCGCCATGCCGCTGCAGATGGCCAGTCCGCTCAGCGCCAGGGTGCGGGAGAAGTCGCGGGCGTTGTCCCGGCCGCCGCTGCTGGGCGAACGGCTGCCGACCACGGCCACGCCTGGATGCCAGAGCAGGTCGGGGTCACCCTCGACGAACAGGGCCAGGGGTGGACTGCTGGTCTGGCGCAGCAGGGCTGGGTAGTCAGGGTGCTGCCAGTGCAGCAGGTGCCGATGAGGTCCTTCCAGCCAGGCAATGCAACGCCCCAAGGCCTCGCTGTCAGGCTTGAGCAACCGGGAGCAGCTGTCCTCGCTCAGGCCGCCGGCACGCCACGAGCTGCGGCCTGCCTTCAGTACGCGGGTGGCGTCGCCATGGGTGTCCAGCAACTGGCGTCGTGCAGCACTGCTGCCGCCGGCCAGGATCAGGGTGAGCAGCGCATGGGCGTCCGTGTCCATGTCGTCCAGCATGGCTCGGAAACGACGACGGCGCCCTCGGGCGCCGTCGCGGTATTGCGTAGGAAAACCCCGATTCAGTTCAGGCTGGCGGTCGCCATGCCGGCCTGGCCGGCATCCGGGTCGCGCAGGAAGTAGCCGACGCGCGAGGGTGCCGAGCCTTCCATGATCAGGCCGTAGCTGACCTTCTCGTAGGTCTTGAAGATCATCACGTGCGCGATGTATTCGTCCGGCATTTTGTTGCGGCCCTGGCCGGCTTTTTTGGTTTCGGCCACGCGCGAGGTCTGGCCATGGAACGGGTCCAGCTTGTAGCTGCCCGGGCGCCAGATCGACAGCACGGTGCCGTTGTCCAGGCCTTCACGGCTGCCGCCGGAAATAGCGACCACGTCATGCTCGCCGCCATAGTTCATCGTGTCGGCAATCGACATGATGCGCACCTTGCCGTCTTCCAGCGCGGTCTTGGGCGGATGCGGGAAGAACTGCAGGTCGTATGGCTGGGCCTCGACGGGGATCAGGCGGTCGCCAGCGCGGACTTCGCGGCCGTTGCCTTCCAGCTTCAGCGTGGTGGCATGGCCGTCCGGATCGACCGCGGTCACTGCGCCGATGCTCATCTGCTCGAGTTCGTAGCCCAGGAACTCGCTGTGCTCGTTCGGGACTTCGGTCTGCTTCCACAGGCTGCCTTCGCCCAGGGTGCGCCGGCCCTTGTCGTTCAGGTCGGTGCTGGGCTTGGGCTCGTCATAAAGCTTGGTCGGGCGAACCACGGCATAGCGCTGGCCAACCTGCGGCGCGTCCAGGCCCACGGCATAGACGTCCTGGTCGCCGAAGGCGCGCAGGCGGTCGTCCTGCAGGCCGGCCACGTACGGCAGCTCCTCGAAGCTGTCGACGATGCGCATGTTGCGCAGGAACGGTTCGATGTCCGACAGCGGCAGGCCGGTGATCGGGGCTTCCTCGCGCGGACCAGGCTGCACCGCGACGCGGTCCAGGTAGGCCAGGCTGATGACGTCACCGGGGTAGATCAGGTGCGGGTTGGCGATCTGCGGGTTGGCCTGCCAGATTTCCGGCCACAGCCACGGCTTCTTGAGGAAGCGTGCGGAGATGTCCCACAGCGTGTCGCCCCGTTTCACCACGTAGGTGTCGGGGTGGCCACCGGCCATTTCCTGCGCGGTGGCGTAGGTGGCAAGGGTCAGGAACGCAACAGCCGCAGCTGTACGGAAGTGTTTGAACATGGCGGTATGTACCTGATTCCCCAACAGGCGGTCCGCACTATAGTCCAGAAACCCCGGGCCAGCGCAAGCCTGAGATACGGCGCTGCGCTAGAATGGCCCTGCACTTGCCGGACCCGCGCTGGCACCCCATCTAGGTCGTCACCATGGCACTGCTCCCAATCCTCGAATTCCCCGACCCGCGCCTGCGCACCCGCGCCGTGCCGGTCACCGCCGAACGGATTGCCGACTCCGGCTTCCAGACCCTGCTCGATGACATGTTCCAGACCATGTATGACGCGCCGGGCATTGGCCTGGCCGCCAGCCAAGTCGATGTCCATGAGCGTTTCATGGTGATCGACGTGAGCGAGGAGAAGAACGCCCCGCAGGTGTTCATCAACCCTGAAATCGTCGCCAAGGCTGGCGAACAGGTCTATCAGGAAGGCTGCCTGTCGGTGCCCGGGATCTTCGCCGACGTGACCCGCGCCGATGCGATCACGGTCAGGTTCCTGGGCCGCACCGGTGCGGCGCAGGAACTGCAGGTCGATGGCCTGCTGGCGGTCTGCATCCAGCATGAGATGGACCACCTGGAAGGCAAGTTGTTTGTCGATTACCTCTCGCCGCTCAAGCGCGAGATGGTCAAGAAGAAGCTGGCCAAGGCCAAGCGCAACGCGGCCTGATGGCCATGGCTGGCGCCGGGTTGCGCCGCCTCGCAGGCCGGTGGGCATCGCCCCCGGCCTTTTCCTTTCTGCAGTCGCAGGTTTCATCTCCATGAAGATCGTCTTTGCCGGCACGCCGGATTTCGCCGTGCCGTCGCTGCGTGCGGCCGTGCGCCACAACGAAGTGGTCGCCGTCTACACCCAGCCGGACCGGCCCGCCGGGCGCGGACGTGGGTTGTCGGCTTCGCCGGTGAAGCTGGAAGCGGTCCAGCGCGGCATTCCGGTGCTGCAGCCGGAAACCCTGCGCAATCCCGAAACCCAGGCCGCGCTGCGGGTGATGGCGCCGGACGTGATGATCGTGGTCGCCTACGGCTTGATCCTGCCCAAGGCGGTGCTGGAGATCCCGCGTTATGGCTGCTGGAACGTGCATGCCTCGCTGTTGCCGCGCTGGCGCGGCGCTGCACCGATCCAGCGCGCCATCGAGGCGGGCGATACCGAGTCGGGCGTCTGCCTGATGCAGATGGAAGCCGGCCTGGACACCGGCCCGGTGATCCTGAAGCAGGCCACGCCGATCAACGACACCGACACCGGCGGCCAGCTGCACGATCGCCTGGCCGAACTGGGCGCGCAGGTGCTGGCCGATGGCCTGGGCCTGCTGCGTGCCGGCATGCGCCCGATCCCCACGCCGCAGCCGGCTGAAGGTGTCAGCTACGCCCACAAGCTGGACAAGGCCGAGGCGCGGCTGGACTGGAGCCAGCCGGCCGAGGCGCTGGCGCGCAAGGTCCGGGCCTTCGTGCCGTGGCCGATTGCCGAGGCCGCGGTGGCCGGTGAACGCCTGCGCATCCACGGCGCGGTGGCGTTGGACCTGCGCCATCAGGCTGCGCCGGGCACGCTGCTGGCGGCCACGCGACAAGGATTGGACATCGCTTGCGGCGAGGGTGCGCTGCGCCTGCGCGTGATCCAGCGCGAAGGCGGCAAGGCGATCACCGCGGCCGATTACCTCAACGCGCGCCGCGATCTGGCCGGCGCATGAACACCACCACCCAGGCTGGCGTCGTCGTGCGGGTGATGGCGGCCCGCGTGCTGGATGCGGTCCTGCACCGTGGCCGCTCGCTCAAGGGCGAACTGGCCACCGCGTTGCCGCAGCTGGCCGACGTGCGCGACCGCGCCCTGCTGGAGGCGATCTGCTTCACTGCGCTGCGCCGGCGGGGTGCCTACAACGCGGCGCTGGCGGGCTGGATGACCCGTCCGCTCGGCCCGCGCGATGGCGACCTGCGCGCGTTGCTGCTGGCTGGGCTTGCGCAGCTGGATGGGTTGGAGCTGCCACCGCACGCGGCCCTGTCGGCCACGGTCGAGGCCGCGCGCACGCTCGGCCGCCCGCATCAGGCCGGCATGGTCAACGCGTTGCTGCGCCGCGCCCAGCGCGAAGGTGTTGCGGACGGCGATCCGGCGGATGCCTGGCCCGCCTGGCTGCAGCAGCAGGTGCGCAGCGACTGGCCGGCGCAGGCGACGGAGATCTTCGCCGCCACCGCGCAGGCCGCGCCGCTGTGGCTGCGGGTCAACCGTCGTCTGGGCAGCCGCGACGCATACCTGGCGCAGCTGGCTGACGTCGGCATCGATGCGCAGGCCTTCGAGGGGCTGCCCGACGCGCTGTGCCTGGCCGAATCGGTGCCGATGGCCTCGCTGCCCGGATTTGCCGAGGGCGCGGTGTCGGTGCAGGACGGCTCGGCCCAGCAGGTCGCCGGCCTGTTCGACCTGGCGCCGGGCGCGCGGGTACTCGATGCCTGCGCCGCGCCGGGTGGCAAGTCCGCGCATCTGCTCGAACGCGAACCTGCGCTGGCGCTGACCGCGCTGGATGTGGATGCGCGCCGCCTGCGCCAGGTCACCCAGACGCTGGAGCGGGTGGGCGTACAGGCCACGTTGCAGGCGGCCGATGCGTCCAGCCTGGATGCGTGGTGGGACGGCACGCCGTTCGACGCGGTGCTGCTGGATGCGCCGTGTTCGGCCACCGGCATCGTCCGCCGCCAGCCGGACGTGCTGCTGCACCGGCGTCCGGAGGACATCACCGCGCTGACCGCGTTGCAGGCGCGCCTGCTGGAGGCGGCCTGGGCCGTACTCAAGCCGGGCGGCACGCTGGTGTACGCGACCTGCTCGCTGCTGGCCGATGAGAACGCGCGCCAGGTCGATGCGTTCCTGGCGCGTCATGCCGATGTGCAATCTGATGACCCTGGCACTGCGTTCGGCCATGCCAGCGGCGTGGGCCGGCAGCGGCTGACCGGCGAGGGCGGCATGGACGGATTCTTCTATGCCCGGCTGCGCAAGGCCGCGGATTGAATCCCGCACATTGCCTGGCTGACGACAACGGTCCTCTGACATCCCGTCGTTATCATTTCGCGCCATGCGTCCAATGACCTTCACCCGCTCCCGTTCCCTCGATGCCTGGCTGCTGTTCATCGCCGCGTTGCTGGTGATCGGGGCCGGGATCGGCCTGCGCGATCCCTGGCCGGCCGACGAGCCGCGTTTTGCGCTGGTGGCCCAGCAGATGGTGACCAGCGGTGACTGGCTCTTCCCGCATCGCGGCGTGGAGCTGTACTCGGACAAGCCGCCGATGCTGATGTGGCTGCAGGGCTTGTTCTACCTGCTCACCGGCAACTGGCGGGTGGCGTTCCTGATGCCTTCGCTGGTGGCCACGATGGTCGCGATCTGGTGCGTCAAGGACCTGGGCCAGCGACTGTGGACACGCAAGGTCGGCCTGTATGCGGGTTGGGCGCTGCTGTTCGCGTTCCAGTTCACCTTCCAGGCCAAGCGCGCGCAGATCGACGCGCTGGTGCTGGGCATGATCACCGTGGCCAACTACGGCCTGATCCGCCACCTGCTCAAGGGGCCGGACTGGAAGATGTGGGTGCTGGGCTGGTTCTTCGCCGGCCTGGGCACGATCACCAAGGGCGTGGGATTCCTGGCGTTGCTGGTCATCCTGCCGGCGGCCGTGGCGTCGGTCCGTGGCTGGCCGGGGGTCAAGGTCTGGGCACGCGACAAGCGGTTCTGGCTGGGGCCGCTGGCGTTCCTCCTGGCCGTCTCGATCTGGCTGGTACCGATGCTGATGACGGTCTGGCTGTCCGGTGATCCGGAACACCGCGCCTACCTGCGAGACATCCTGATCCGGCAGACCGCCAAGCGTTACGCCAGGTCCTGGGACCACCCGCAGCCGGTCTGGTATTTCCTGACCGTGCTGGCGATGTGGGCGCCGACGATCCTGGCACTGCCCTGGGCCATCGCGCCATGGAGCCGCCGCCTGCGCCTGCGCCACGATCCGCGCTACCTGCTGCCCATTGCGTGGTGGCTGATCGTGCTGGTGTTCTTCTCGATCCCGCACGGCAAGCGCGACGTCTACATCATGCCGGCGTTGCCGATGCTGTGCCTGGCGCTGGCGCCGCTGTTGCCGGGCATCGTGAAGTTGAAGCTGCCGCGTGCGCTGCTGTATGCCTTCGCCGGCCTGCTGGTGGTGGCGATGCTGGGCATGGGCGTGGCGATGCTGACCGGCGAGCCGGGTTTCGAACGCAAGTTGCGTCTGGAGCGCGGCATGGACCTGGCGACCACCGGCACCTTGGCCTGGGTGCTGGTGGCGATCGGCACCTGGGGCGTGGGCAGTCTGCTGTGGTTCCGCGGCCGGCCGGTGCAGTCCCTGTTCTCGGTGCTGGCGGCGGTGTGGGTGATGTACGGCATCACCGTGTCGCCGCTGGTCAACGATTCCAGTTCCGCCCGTGGGGTGATGCGCGACGTGGCCCGGCGCATCGGCCCCGATGCCGAACTGGGCCTGGTCGCCTGGAAGGAACAGAACCTGCTGATGACCCAGTCGCGGACGACCACCTTCGGTTTTCGGATGGCGTGGAAGGAGCAGCTGCGGCACGGCCTGGCCTGGCAGGCGCAGGTGCCGGCGAACCGCTGGCTGCTGGTGCAGGACGTGGCGTTGCCTGCCTGCGTGGACCGCACGATTGCCGAACAGGTCGCCAACTCCAACCGGCGCGGCTGGTGGCTGGTGCCGATGGCCGCACGGGTGAACTGCCCGGCCTCGCCGGAAGTGTCATTCGACGACGCGGCGCGGGCCGCGCAGATCGAAGCGCAGAACGAGTGAGGTCGCGTTCGGGATATGCGGAGTAAATAGGATCGATGCGCCTGCAAGTCGACAGGGTGTTCCTGGACCAACCGTTCCCCGACGCATTGCGGCTGCGCGTCGCACGCGGGTTCTACGCGCTGGCGCTGGTGCTGCTGCCGGCCTGCCTGATCGCCACGCCGTGGGGGCTGACGCCTGCGGCCTGCTGCACGCTGGTCGCGGCGCTGCTGGCGCCGGACCGGATATGGCGTGCGCGCAAGGCCGCTGGCTGGCCGGTGCTGGCGATGCTGCTGGTCGTGTTGTTCGTGGTGGCGGTGGTCAGCTTTTCGGTGCTGGTCCATCACGACACCTGGCAGGAAGCCGGCAGCCGTGGCCGGGTCCTGATGATTCCGATGGCGGCGTTGATGGTGCTTGGCCTGGCGCCGCCGCGCGCGGCCCTGTGGGGCGGTGCGGTGCTCGGCTTGTTCGGTGCGTGCATCGTGGCGCTCGTGCAGACGATGCAGCACCTGCCGCGCGCAGACGGCTGGAACAATGCCATCACCTTCGCCGACATGGCCGTGCTGCTGCTGGCGCTGGTGGTGTTTCTGCGGCCGTCAGGGCGATTCCTGATCACCGTGGCCGCCACCTGCGCCGGACTGGTGGCCATCGGCTTGAGCGGGACGCGCGGGGCGTGGCCGGCGGCCGCGCTGGTGGTGATCATCGCCTTGTTCGTGCGTATTACCAGCGGGCGCGGGCATCGGGTTGAAGCCGCGATGCTGGTGCTGCTGGCCGTGGCTGCGTTCGCGGTGGTCCTGCCGCAGGTGCAGCAGCGGGTCGAGGCGCTGCAGGTCGACATGCTGCGCTATGCGGCCGGCGACCCGGATTCGTCCTCCGGCGCGCGCCTGGAGTTGTTCGCGCTGGCAACCGGTGAGATGCAGGCTCGCCCCTGGACCGGCGCTGGCGTTGGGAGATTCGAACGTGTCGTCCACGCCGCCCCGCAATGCCAGGTGCCGGACCCCGACAGGTGGTGCAGCCTGGGCCATGCGCATAGTGATTTCCCCGAATGGGGCGCGACCATGGGCATTCCCGGCCTGCTGGCGCTGCTGGCGCTGTACGGCGTGCCGGCCTGGCTGTTTGCCCGCCAGGTGCTGGTGCGGCCCTTCCCGCGGCGTTCGCGCAGCGCGGCGCTGGCCGGACTGGCCGTGGTGACCACCTTCGTGCTGTGTGGCCTGAGCCAGTCGATGTGGGCGCACCAGCTCAGCGGCGGCAGTTTCCTGGTGCTGGTCGGCGTGCTGCTGGGTTTCAGCCTGCGCGAAGATCCCGCCAAGCTCTGAGCCGGTTCAGTCCCGGCGCGGGGTTTCCACCGGCTGCCCATGCTGCAGCAACCACAGCATGATGGCTTTCTGGCGCACGTAGTTGGCACGCACGTAGGCGTAGACCAGGCCGCGCCAGCCATCCAGGAAGCCCAGCCGGAACACGTAGCCGCGCCAGAAGCGCCACGCCGGCGAGACCACCAGCTTGGCCCACGACGCCCGTTTGCCGCGCGCGAATTCGTGCTGGGCCATCATCAAGGCATAGCGCTGGGTCTTGGCCAGCTGCTGTTCCAGCGAGCGATAGGGGAAGTGCACCAGGTCGCCGGCCAGGGCCTGGATCGCGCCATCGACGCTGGCCGCTTCGTGGATTTCGCGCTGGCCACGCCAGCCACCGCGGCGGCGGTCGAACAGCCGCAGCACCTGGTCCGGATACGCATTGCCATGGCGCAGGAACCTGCCGAAGTAATCGGACAGCCGGTTGAAGCGATAGCCCGCAGGCCCGGCAAATCCCCCGTCGCGCGCGGCCAGGATCGATGCGCGCAACGTCGCGTCCACGCGTTCATCGGCATCCAGGCACAGCACCCAGTCGTGGGCGGCACTTTGCACGGCGAAATCCTTCTGGCTGCGGTAGCCATCGAAGTTGCGCTGCAACACCTTCGCGCCCTTCTCCCGTGCAATCGCGGCGGTCGCATCGGTCGATCCCGAGTCCACCACCACGCATTCATCGCAGAACGCCAGCGAGTCCAGGCAGTCGCCGATGCGGTCGGCTTCGTTGAACGCGATAATGCAGGCCGAAATGCGCGGCCGCTGGCCGTGTGGTGACGAGGACATGGTGTGGCTGATTACCTGTTGTTTGCGACCGAACGGTACGCCTTGCCTATTCTGGCGCCTCTGGCCCAGGCGCTGCACGCCTCCGGCCAGCGGGTCAGCGCCTGGTTCGAGGGCAATGCGCGTGGATTGGAGGCCCAGGTCGCGCCTTTCGTGCATCCGGTTGATCTGAAGGCCGCCGTCGCGTTGCGGCCGCGCGCGGTGTTCAGCGCGGCCAACTGGGTGCCGCCATTCGTGTCCGGGGCCAAGGTGCAGCTGTTCCATGGGTTCAACGTGGAGAAGCGCGCCGATACGCGCGGGCATTTCCGCGTGCGTGGCTTGTTCGATCTGTACTGCACGCAGGGGCCGGCCACCACCGCGCCGTTCCGCGAACTGGCCCAGCGCGAAGGCCACTTCGCCGTGGCCCAGACCGGCTGGCCGAAGCTGGACCCGCTGTTCCGCGACGATGGCGGCGCCAGTGCCGCACTGCGTACGCCGGCCGGGGAGCGGCCGGTGATCCTGTTCGGCTCGACCTTCACCGAACGGCTCAGTGCCGCGCCGTTGCTGATCGAGCAGATTGCCGCCGACATCGCCCTGGGCGAGCGCTACTGGCTGCTGACCCTGCATCCCAAGTGCCCGCCGGAGTTGTTCGCCAGCTACCGCGCGCTGGCCGGGCCGAATGCAGCCTTCGTCGAACCCGAGCAGGTCATGGCTGCGCAGCGCGCCGCCGATGTGCTGGTGTCCGATACCTCGTCGATCGTTTCGGAGTTCATCGTCCAGCACAAACCGGTGGTGACTTTCCGCAACCGAGCGCCGAAGCCGCACATGCTCGATTTCGACGACGCCGATCGGTTGCCGCAGCTGCTGCGGCAAGCGCTGGCGCCGACGCAGGCATTGATGGCCGAGATCGTGCGCTATGCCGGCTCGATCCATCCCGATCGCGATGGGCATTCGTCCGAACGCGTGATCGCGGCGACCGAGGATTTCCTGTCTGGCGAACTCGGCGTGTTGAAGCCCAAGCCGTTCGGTGCGCGGTTCCGCGCGCTGCAGATCCGCAAGGAGCTGGGTTACTGGGGCCGCGGCGCGCGCTGAGTCATTCCGCGCGCATCACCAGCGCAACCGGCGTTGGGCCAGCGTGCGACTGAGCTGGTCATGCAGCGCGCGGGCTTGTTCCAGCGGGATCAAGCGCAACTTCAAGCGGGGGCCGTCGCCAAACGCGCCCGCAGTGTCCAGCAGCAGCGAGGCCGTGCCGCAACGGCGGTCCAGCGGCGAACGACTCAGGCGCAGCGCCTGCAGCTTGTCGATTTCGGCGAAGCGCCACCAGCGCGTCCACCAGCCGCCACGGACGGTGACCAGTCGCGCGTCCACGCTCCAGCCCATGCGCTGCATCTGCCGGAAGGCTTTGAACGCCGACCACGGCAACCACAGCAGCAACAACAGGCTCCAGGCTCCGGCCAGCGGCCACAGCGCGGCGGTCAGGCAGGCCAGCCAGAATGCCGGCCACAGGCACAGTCGCCACCAATAACGCACCGGCACCGCCTGCCACTGTTGCGGGGGCCATTGCACCCCGGGCAGCACGTGCCGGACCAGCGCATCGCAGGTGTCCACGGTGGCCAGCGGCACCAGTTCGCGGATCGAGCGGCCCTGTTCGCCATGCGCTTCGACCACGGCGGTGTCGATGCCCAGGCTGCGGCGCTTGAAGCAGCGGTGCAGCAGGCCTTCGCGCAGGGTCCAGGACTGGATGCGCCGGCGCGCTGCGCTGGTGCGCACGCGTGCCAGCAGGCCGCGTTCGACGGTCAAGCGGTGATCGGTCTCGCTCAGCCGGAACCCGTGGTATTGCACCGCCGCCAGCGCGATCGACAGCAGGCGCAGCAGCGCGATCGCCCACAGCAGCAGGCTGGCGATGGTGATCAGGCCGGCAAGCCAGCCCATGTGCAGGTGGCTGGCATAGCCGAAGACCTGGCGGCCGTAGTCTTCGATGGCATTGGCGACCACCTTCTGCGGGAACAGCTGGTACGCCGCGCCGGCGGTGGCGGCCATCGCCAGCATGCCGCGGTTGGAGATCAGTCCAAGCCGCACGATCTCGCCCGCGGGCAAGGTCAGCAGCGTGGTGCTGTCGGGCGGCCCGGCCTGTTCGACCGGGGCCTGGCCGCGGTGGCGGACCAGCTGTTCCAGCGCCAGCGCCTGGTCCAACCGCAGCACGCGCATCTGCGCTTCGGGCTTGGCGCCACCGGCCGATTCCAGGCGCAGCTCGGCCACGCCGAACAGCCGGTGCAGCAATGATTGATGGACCACCACGTTGTGGATGCGGGCGAAGGGAATCTCGCGCCGGCTGCGGTTGAACAGGCCGCTGCGGATGCTCAATCCGTCACTGCCGATGCGGTAGCGATAGGTCAGGTAGCGCATCAGCGAGACGCCGACCAGGATCGCCATCACTACCAGTGTGGCGACGTTGTCGTAGTAGTCGCGTTCGCCGTCGCGCCCGCCGAAGACCACCAGTGCGATCAATGGCAGCAGGAACTGCCTGAGCTGTTGCAGCAGCACGAACAGCCACGACCAGGGATGCAGCAGCTGGTCGCGCGGTGGCGAAGGCGCGGCGTCCGCCATGGCACTCACAACGCGTCGTCGTCGTGGTCGAGCTGATGAGCCAGGCGGTCGCGCAGGCGCTCGGCGTCACGCTGGTCCAGGCCGGAAACCGACACCGCATTGAGGCGCGTACCGGCGGTGTGGACCACCAGCGTGGACAGGCGCGCGGCGCGTTCCAGCGGGCCGCGGCGCACGTCCAGGTGTTGCACGCGCGAAATCGGGATATGGGTTTCGCTCTGCCACAGCCGGCCCTGCATCAGGGCGAAGCCTTGTTCGTCCAGGCGCCAGCGGGTGTAGCGGTGGCGTCGATAGGCGATCACCGCGCCCAGCAAGGCCGCCCCCACGCCGGCCGGGGCGATCCACGCCCAGGGCAGGGCGACATGCGCGGTCAGCCGTGCCACCAACGCGGCCACCAGCAATGCGCAGAGCGTGCCGAGGAACGCGCCGGCCGCGGCCATCTTGGCGCCACGCGGTGGCAATTGCTGCCAGCCGTCAGGCAGGCCATTGGGCGTGCCGGACGAGGCGACGGCGCCCGCATCGTCAACGGGCGAAGGAAGATCATCGGGTGCGGGGGAGCTTTGCAACGCGTGGACCTGCTGGGAACGGTGTGTGGAAACCACCGGCGCATCGAGGCAGGGCCGATGCAGCGCACCGGCCGGTCCTCCCAGCCCGGTCATCGCACTGGAGCCTACCATTGCGGGGACTAGGACCTCGGACCTCGAAAAGCTTGCCGCCCTCGGCTTTACCCGTCATTCCCGCCTGCGCGGGAATGACGGGTAAAAGGAGATCGCTTTTCCCGACTTCAGAGTCCCGCTACGACAGCGAAGCGATCAGCGCGTCCACATCCAGCGCATGGCCGGCACGCGCGGCCTTGGTCCGCAGGTAGGCCTCGTTGTCGCTGGTGATGCGGCCGGTGACCGGGATCCGCTCGGTGACTTCCATGCCGGCAGTGCGCAGGCGATCGACCTTTTCCGGGTTGTTGCTCAGCAGTCGGGCGCGCGCAATGCCCAGGCCGCGCAGCATCGCCGCGGCGCCGTCGTAGCGGCGCTCATCCGGGCCGAAGCCCAGCAGCGCATCGGCGTCGATGGTGTCCAGGCCTTCATGCTGGTAGCCGTAAGCGCGCATCTTGGCGGCGATGCCGGTGCCGCGCCCTTCCTGGTCCATGTACAGCAGCACGCCGCCGCCGAGTTCGGCCAGCTTGTACAGGCCGTTGCGCAGCTGGTCGCCGCAGTCGCACTTGAGCGAGCCGAACAGGTCGCCGGTCAGGCACGAGGAGTGCACGCGGACCGGTACCGGCTGGCTGAAATCCGGGGTGCCGATGACGATGGCGACCTGGTCGCGCTGGGCCACGCCGCCGCGGAACACGACGAACTGCGCATCGCCGAAGTCGCGCAACGGCACATGGGTGCGCGCAACCAGTTCCCAGCCCTGGCCGGCCTGCGCGGCGCCCTGGGCGATCTGTTCCAGCGAAATCCGCGTGCTGCTATCGAAGGGCGAGGCGCCGGCGGCGATGTCGTGCACCAGCAGGGCAGGCAACAGCAGGCCGAGCCTGGCGATTTCCAGGCCGCCGGCATCGCGCTCGCTGCCGCGTGACCAGTTCGCCGTATGCGGCGCCGCCACCGGCAGATAGCTCAGCCTGGCCAGCGATTCAAAAGCGTGGTCGGCAAGGTCCAGGCGGGCCCCGCGTGGCGCGGTCAATCCCAGCAGGCGGGCGCGGGTCGGGGTCAACGTCAGCGCGATGTCGCCATCGCTGGCGGCGCTGAAACCGGCGAAGGTTGCCGGCGTCGCGCCATCCACGGCCAGCACGGCGGTCTGGCTGCCCGACCCATCATGGACCACCACCGGGCGACCGCTGCGCAGTTCGGCCACGGCGCGTTCGCAGGCGACGGCGTCGGGGTGTCCAAACAGGGCGGCGGAATCGGAAGCGGTCATGGCATGCACGAAGAAAGCGTCAGCGACGGGAGGTGCCTGCAGGCCAGGCGCCAGCCAACCAGATGGAGGCGGTCGGCGGCGATCTCCAGCCTGCAGCATCCACGCCATCGAACGGCGCGAACGTGCGGTCATTTTCGCCCACCCGACCGGCGAGGTGTGAAGCCGCCCACGGAACGGTGCGGCCCCGTGATGCGCCTTCGCCGTGATCTGTAGCTCAGTGCGGGTGTTTGGCGGTCCAGTACGGATCGGTTTCGCCGCTGCCCGGCGGACGCAGCGTGTAGCGCTTGTAGGTCCACTGGTACTGGGCCGGGTCGCGCCGGGCGATGCGTTCGATCTGTGCATTCAACACGGCGGTGCCGGCTTGCGCGTCCTTGTCGTCGATCCCCGGCGGGGTCGGTTCCACATGCAGGGCGAAGTCCAGCCCGGCGCCGACACGTTCGCACCAGCCCAGCAGCACGATCGCGCCGGTGCGCTCGGCCAGGCGGTTGACCAGGGTCATGGTCAGCGCGTCCACGCCGAAAAATGGCGCAAACACGCCATCGCCGGCCTTGGGCTGCTGGTCGGGCAGGATCCCGACCGCGCCGCCTTCTTTCAGGACCTTGAACAGCTGGCGCACGGCCGGGCCTTCAGCGCGGACCTGGCGGATGTTCTCGGCGCCGCGGACGCGCTGCAGGAAGGCGTCGCCCACGCCGGACGACGGCGGCTTGTAGACGATGGCGATGTCCCCGCGCGAAGCCAGCCACTGGTTCAGCAGCTCCCAGTTGCCGAAGTGCGGTGCGGCCACGATCACGCCGCGACCGGACTTCAACGCCGCGTCGTACAGGTCCTGGCCGTGGCGCTGGCGCAGGTGGCGGTCCAGGTTTTCGGCGTGCGGCCGGGTCCAGAAACGCAGGGTTTCCAGTGCCTGGCGGGCGGTGCCGCGCAGGATCCGGCGGTGCAGGTCCGCGCGTTGGCTGGGCAGCAGTTCCGGATAGGCCAGCTCCAGATTGCGTCGGGTGACGCGGCTTTCGCGGGCGTCCAGCTTGGCCCAGGTCCAGGCCAGTCCATTGCCCAGGCGGGTCAGCAGGGGCCAGGGCAGGGAGGTGAAGGCGGCTGTGGCGCGATACGCGGCCTCGGCCCAGGTCGTCGGTTTCATCCAGCCAGTCTATCGACTGGCCCGCCGCCTTGGCATTGCAAAGCACCGCCGCGGTCCGCACCTTGGCGGGCCAAGCCCGTAGGAGACCCGCATGCTGTCGTTGATCCAGCGCGTAACCCGCGCATCGGTCGTGGTGGATGGCGAAGCCGTTGGCGCCATCGGGCCAGGCCTGCTGGCCCTGGTCGGACTGGAGCCGGGCGATGGCCAGGCCCAGATCGCGCGCATGGCCGAACGCCTGCTGGGCTACCGGGTGTTCGGCGATGCCGCCGGCAAGATGAACCTGTCGCTGGCCGACACGGGCGGCGGCTTGCTGCTGGTCAGCCAGTTCACCCTGGCGGCCGATACGCAGTCCGGGATGCGGCCCAGCTTCACCACCGCCGCGCCGCCGGAACAGGCTGAACGCGGGTTCAATCAACTGGTGGAAATCTGCCGGCAACGCCATCCGGGGGTGGAAACCGGCCGGTTTCGGCGCCCACATGGTGGTGGACCTGGTCAACGACGGCCCGGTGACCTTCCTGCTGCGGAGCTGACTTCCGCGCGAAAAACCGAAACCTGAACGCCACGCGCCAGACTGGACACGGTCCGGCTGGTATAATACGTGGTTCTCCTGACCTTTCTTTTTAGGCGGCGCAAGCACCCATGGCCAACGAACGTCCTGCCCAGGCATCCGACATCAAGCTGTTGATCAGCAAGGGTCTCGAGCAAGGTTACCTGACCTATGCCGAGGTCAACGATCATCTGCCCGACGACATGGTCGATCCGGAGCAGATCGAAGACATCATCGGCATGATCAACGGCATGGGCATCGCTGTCCATGAAGTCGCACCGGATGCCGAAACCCTGCTGTTGGCTGGCGAAGCCTCCGGCAACCGTGAAGTCGACGAAACCGCGGCCGAAGAAGCCGCTGCCGCGCTGACCTCGCTCGATACCGAGGGTGGTCGCACCACCGACCCGGTCCGCATGTACATGCGTGAGATGGGCACGGTCGAACTGCTGACCCGCGAAGGCGAAATCGCCATCGCCAAGCGCATCGAGGAAGGCCTGGGCCAGGTCCAGGCTTCGCTCGGCCTGCTGCCGTCCATCGTCGAGCTGGTGCTGGAAGACTACGAGCTGCACAAGGCTGGCAAGAAGCGCCTGGCCGAAGTGATCGTGGGCTTCAACGACCAGGTCGAAGAGCCGGAGCCGCCGGCTGCCGCCACCACCGAAGCGGCCGACAGCGATAGCGATGACGACAGCGACGACGATGGCGATGATGATGACGCCGCCGAGGAAGAAGCCGGCCCGACCGGTCCGGACCCGGAAGAGGTCGCGCGCCGCATGGACGTGCTGTCGGTGGCCCTGGCCAAGTTCAAGAAGGGCTACGCGAAGGAAGGCACCAGCTTCAAGACCGGCGCCAAGCTGCGTACGGAAATGGCCGAGATGTTCGTCACGTTGAAGCTGCCGCTGGCGCTGACCGACACGCTGGTGCGCAACGTCCGCGACGTGCTGCAGAAGATCAAGGACCAGGAGCGCCGCGTGCTGCACCTGTCCACGGTCACCGCCCGCATGCCGCGCAAGGACTTCATCCGTTCGTGGGAAGGCAACCAGACCAACCTGGAATGGGTCGACGAAGCGCTCAAGCGCAAGCAGAAGTGGTCTTCGGGCCTGCGTGAGGTCAAGGACCAGATCATCGCCGAGCAGGAAGCCACCATCGAGGTCGAGAAGGGCCTGATGCTGACCCTGGCCGACATGAAGGACATCAGTCGCCAGATGGCCTATGGCGAAGCCAAGGCGCGCAAGGCCAAGAAGGAAATGGTCGAGGCCAACCTGCGCCTGGTGATCTCCATCGCCAAGAAGTACACCAACCGCGGCCTGCAGTTCCTCGACCTGATCCAGGAAGGCAACATCGGCCTGATGAAGGCCGTGGACAAGTTCGAATACCGTCGCGGCTACAAGTTCTCGACCTACGCCACCTGGTGGATCCGCCAGGCGATCACCCGCTCGATCGCCGACCAGGCGCGCACTATCCGTATCCCGGTGCACATGATCGAGACGATCAACAAGTTGAACCGCATTTCCCGCCAGATGCTCCAGCAGTACGGCCGCGAGGCCACGCCGGAGGAGCTGGCCAAGGAAATGGACATGCCCGAGGACAAGATCCGCAAGGTCATGAAGATCGCCAAGGAGCCGATCTCCATGGAAACCCCGATCGGCGACGACGAGGATTCGCACCTGGGCGATTTCATCGAGGACACCAATGTGGAGTCCCCGGTGGAGAACACCACCAACATCAACCTGATGGAAACGGTGCGCGACGTGCTCGCGGGCCTGACCCCGAGGGAAGCCAAGGTGCTGCGCATGCGCTTCGGCATCGACATGAATACCGACCACACCCTCGAGGAAGTCGGCAAGCAGTTCGACGTCACCCGCGAGCGCATCCGCCAGATCGAGGCCAAGGCGCTGCGCAAGCTGCGTCACCCGTCGCGCTCGGAAACGCTGCGCAGCTTCCTCGACATCGATTGATCATCCCTCCCTCGCCTTCGGGCGATTGAAGGATCCACGCACAGGCCCGCCATTGGCGGGCCTGTTGCGTTGTATCGCCGGCGTGCCATGCCCTGGCGCTAACGAATCGTCGATTACCATGCCGCGGGCGTTCCCCACTGCCCATCAGGAGACTGCGTGCGCCGCAGCCAAGCTTTCCATGACGCGCCGGCACAGACCGCTGCATTGCGCCGGGTAATTCCCGCGTCCCGTCGCCTTCAAGGAGATCGGAAGACGCCGCAGGGCGGCGGCATACAGCCTGCCTATCCGCGCCTGTATTCTGGTGGCCATGCTCCCGCTTCCCCCGACACCATGACCCCGATGCCGACGTCGGCCGGTCCACACCCGGCTGCGATGCCTGCCCCGGTCGCGGGCCGCCGCTTGCCGTGCTGGACCGCATGAAGACCGTCGAACCCATCCTCGTCCCGCATCAGGACATTCCGCTCACCGACGAGGCGCTGGCCTACGAGCTGATGCCTGCGCCTGCGCCGATGGACATGCCTGTGCAGTCACTGCGCACCGGTAAGCTGCGTAGTCCGCCCATGCCCTCGGCCCCGCCGAACATGGCCATGCGCCGGTTCTATGTCTTCGGTGGCACCGCTGCGATCACCCTGGCCGGGCTGTACCAGATGTTCCGGGTGATGGCGACCGATGGCCTGGGCGTGCTGGAAGTGGTGTTCCTGGGAATTTTCACGCTGCTGTTCGCGTGGGTGTCGCTGTCGTTCGTCAGCGCGCTGGCGGGCTTCCTGTTGATCGTCACCCGTCGCCGCCGGCGCCTGGGCCTGCGTCCGGAAGATCCGCTGCCCACGCCCAGGCAGCGCACCGCGCTGTTGATGCCGACCTATAACGAAGAGCCGCAGCGCCTGATGGCCGGCTTGCAGGCGATCTACGAATCGGTGCGCGAGACCGGGCACTTGGAGCAGTTCGATTTCTTCATCCTCAGCGACACCACGCGTGGCCCGATCCGCATGGACGAGGTGGCCGAGTTCCACCGGTTGCGCGAACGCCTGGGCGGCGCGCCGAACCTGTATTACCGGCACCGCGCCGACAACAGCGAGCGCAAGGCCGGCAACATCGCCGAGTGGGTGCGCCGTTTCGGCGGCGCCTACCCGCAGATGCTGATCCTGGATGCCGACAGCCTGATGACCGGCGACACCATCGTGCGCCTGGCCTGGGGTCTGGAAACACACCCGGACGTGGGCCTGATCCAGTCACTGCCATTGATCGTCAACGGCAGCACCCTGTTCGCCCGCATGCAGCAGTTTGCCGGCCGCGTATACGGGCCGGTGATCGCCCATGGCGTGGCCTGGTGGCACGGCACCGAGAGCAATTACTGGGGCCACAACGCGGTCATCCGCACCCAGGCCTTTGCCGATCACGCCGGCCTGCCCAGGCTGGGCGGGATCCGTCCATTCAACGGCCATGTGTTGAGCCACGACTTCGTCGAGGCTGCGCTGATCCGCCGGGGCGGTTGGGCCTGCCACATGACGCCTGCCCTGGGCGGCAGTTTCGAAGAAGGCCCGCCGTCGCTGACCGATCTGCTGGTGCGCGACCGCCGCTGGTGCCAGGGCAACCTGCAGCACGTGGGCGTGTTGCCGACGCGCGGCATGCACTGGATCAGCCGCACCCATTTCCTGATCGGCATCGGCCACTATCTGACCGCGCCGATGTGGGCGCTGATGATGCTGGTCGGCATCGCCATTCCGCTGGAGCAGGCCGGTGCACTGGTGAGTCTGCAGGAGCTGACGCATTTCTCGCCGGCGTCCTATTGGCGCACGCTCGACCCCGAGCGCATCGTCTACGTGTTCGGCGCCACGTTGTTCGCGCTGTTCGCACCCAAGGTGATGGGCTATCTGGCGGTGCTGGCCGATACCAAGGTGCGGCGTGGCTGTGGTGGTTGGTTCCGCATGATCATCAGCATCGTGATCGAGAGCGTGCTGGCCGCGCTGATGGCGCCGATCGTGATGTACGTGCAGTCGCGTGGCGTGGCCGAAGTGCTGGCTGGCAAGGATTCGGGTTGGGATGCGCAGCGCCGCGACGACGGCAGCATGCCGTGGTCCACGCTGTTCAAGCGCTACGGCGGGCTGTCGTTGTCCGGCGTGCTGATGGGGGCGGCAGCGTATTTCGTCTCGCCGGCGTTGCTGGCCTGGATGTCGCCGGTGATTGTCGGCCTGGTGTTCTCGATCCCGATCGTGGCGTTGACTTCATCGCGCGTGCCTGGGGTGTTCCTGCGTCGCCTGCGCATCCTCAGCATTCCCGAGGAAACCGTGCCACCGCCGATCCTGCTGCGCGCCGGCCGCCTGCGTCAGCGCATCGAAGCCGAGGCAGAAGCAAGCGCCCAGCCGGCACCGTAACTCAAGCCCGATGCACCCGGTGCAGGGGTTTCGACCATGACCGCGACCGGTACAATGCAGCGCACGCGGGCCTATAGCTCAATGGTTAGAGCAGAGGACTCATAATCCTTTGGTTCCAGGTTCGAGTCCTGGTGGGCCCAGCACCTTCTGGTGGCGCGCAGGCTGTTCTTGTAAGCAAAAATTGGCCGGATCGGACAACTTATTGTGTAAATGTAGGCATATGTTGTCCGCTGCAACCGGCGACACTGATGGCGCAAGGTCAGACAAGTGCCGCAAAATCGCGTAAAAATCACATCCGGAACAATTGCTTACGGAATTATGGCTGGCGGTATAGAAAGCCAAACGGCGAGTTCTGCGCCAGCGCATCTGCCATGTGCCCGCGAAACATCTTAGGGATCCGCTTGGCGGGATCTTCCAATATCCTCCGCCAAGCTTTACCGCAGTAAGGGCTGGAGACTCCACGGCTTTCCAATACGACGATGTTGCGTAAGGCCCGTTTGACGATCTTCGTGGCTTGTTCCTGCTGCAACCCGGCAAGATCCAAAGCGATCTGACGCTGGATACTTCGCAGCACTCGGTAGTGTGCCTTTGACTGCTCTACGGCATGCCGGCGCTCCGCCAGAGCGAGCGATACGGCGCCAACACTCTTCAACCTTTCCTCCGCTTTGCGCCGAGAAAGCATCTAGAAAAGCTAAGGCGAGTAACGGCGGCATGCAAGCTAAAGGGCCTGAATTTTTTTGCGCCAAAGCCTGTCGCGCGCATCCCATGCGCATATGACCGCTCCGACCCGTTGCAGTAGCTTGCAACGCCCCGGTCAACGCCTGCTGTGCAGCGGTAGCAGTCGGCTGCGGCAGCAGCATGAATTCGCGCGTGACTGCATCAAACCTATATCTAGTTAGCCGCCAGCATGCACGACTGCTCGCCTAGCAGCATCGCTGAAGCCCAGGATTACAGCATGCCAGACTGCTGCCATACTCACCGGCGCCGGGTACCAAGCGGGACGAATGCTTGGGAAGAGTTCGCGTAATAATCGGTGTCCGGCAAAAGGCCTTGTGACAGGGAAAGGGAACGCGGGATGGGGGAGTCCAAAGATGGACTGGAAAAGCTCGAGGCAGACTTGGCCGCGCTCAGAGACCAAGTTCAGCTATCTAATTACGTCGCTCTGACGACCTCCTCTGCGGATCCGTCGCAGCCGGCGACCAGTCTGATGCACGTACGGCTCCAAGAGAACATAGCGAACGTACAAAGTCTTGCCCGATATCTCTGGAGCAGAACGGCAAACTACGCGCTATCTCGCAAGCGGAGGCTTGAGTTCGCCGCTGAGCAGGCCGCCCTCCCACCTGGCGACATGAGCGTTTCACTCTCAATCGCGGAGGCGGCACGCGATGCTTTTCTAGAATTCAACGAGAGGTACCCCCACCGCTCGAGCGAAGTGGGCGAAGTTCTTGCCTATTGCATAGCCATCGAGCAGCTGGGCGCGGCGCAGCTTGCCGCCAAGATGTCATTGAAGACGAATAGCAACATGCCTGTGCATGGCCTCGACGGCATTCATGCCGCCGTCGAGGGAGGCTGGCTAGTGATCTATTTCTTGGAGTCAAAGCTAAGCAAGACCGCCAACGGCGGTGCCGCTGACTTCGCGGAGTCGGTCGCGGACTTCGCTTCCAACAAAAAGCAATACCGTCGTGAGTACTCTATCGTCAGGGACCTAGGAAATCTCGACACATTGGACGAGGAGAGCCGCAAGATCGCCTTGCGCTACTTCGACGTCATGGCGTCCCCCGACGACGTTCCCAAGCGCGAACGCTACGTGGGAGTGGTGCTGTATTCGGACGACAAGTTGTTCAAGGATCTCCCTCCGGTGAACAGCCAGCAGCACCCTGGCTTTCATGAGAAGGAGCTTGCCGCTATCTACTCGCAGGAACTTGAACATCACCAGAATGCTGCCATGAAACACCTCACCGACCGCGGTGCCGATCCCAACAAGTGCATCGTCTACTTCGTTGTCGTCCCCGATACGAATGAAGTGCGCGAGCTGTTTTACGGCGCCATGGGCCATGTACCAAAACAAATACAATCATGAGCTCGTTTGCCCTCGAACTGTCACAGCGTTTCACAACCAACGACAAGTATTGGAGGCTGCTGGCCAGCCTGCAGTCGGCAGGCGTCTCCACGACGCTTGAGAAGGCCCCTGAGACGAAGGAAGTCGACCCCGACGAACTTGCCAAGCTTTTGTACTGTGCCGAGGTATTCGTTCAGACCGAAGATGAAACCCTGCACCGTCAGGCTCAAGAGATTGCCATCCAGTCCCTGCTGATTGCCAAGGACAGACAGACGCGTGGGCGCGCGCTTGACCTCCTGAGTGAGCTGGGAAATTTTCCTAGTCTGAATTTCGCTGAGCGGAACATCGGCAAGGGCGACGACACCCTGCTTGGGCTTGTCAACCGCCGAATATCAGAGCGGGCCAACAGTCTCCAGATTGGAAAAGAGACTCTCGTACTCACTGCGTATCAGCGAATGGTCTGGAAGAACCTGTCGACAACGGCCGCCCAAGTCATCACCGCGCCGACGTCGGCTGGCAAGTCTTTCTTAGTGCTCGAACACCTTTGCCGGCAAGTCGAGAGCAGCGAGCACTTCACCGCTGTGTACCTGACGCCGACGCGTGCCTTGCTGTCAGAGGTCGAGAGCAAACTGCACGCTCGATTCAGTGGGCAAACTGACGTCAGAATTTCGGCGATCCCGTCTCTTGATCAGCTTGATCGGCCGAAGCAAATCTACGTACTCACGCAGGAACGACTCAGCAGCCTTCTTTCATTGGCGCCGGACAACTTGTCTTTCAACATCGTAGTCGTCGACGAGGCTCAGAACATCGCTGACGACGCGCGAGGTATGATTCTTCAGGACTGTCTTGAAAGGATCGCCCAGCGATCCTCAGCAACAAAGGTCATTCTGCTAGCACCTGGCGCGGAGGGGATGCCGGCGGTGGCCCGGTCTTTTGGTGTCACTGACTTGGTGCAACTCTCAACCAAACTGTCGCCGGTCCAACAAAATCGCATTGTTCTCAGCAAGGTCAAAGGCAATCATTTCGAGCTAAACATGGCCCTGATGGGGCGCGAAGGCGTTCGAATGCCGATGGGCAACGTGAGGGTCGAACAGTCCCTTCAAAGCAAGACCAGCCGCCTTGCCAACATCGCTATCGAATTGGGCGGCAATGACGGGTCACTCATTTACGAGACCGGCGCCCGGGAGGCGGAAAAGACTGCAGCGCAGCTCAACACCCTTCTGGAATCAAGGAGAAGAGAGCTCAAAGACGCGTCGCTGGAGGCGCTGTCCTCATTCATCGAAGAGCACGTCCACCCTGAGTACCAGCTGGCATCCATGGTGCTGCAAGGCGTCGCCTACCACTACGGTCGCATGCCTAGCCTGCTTCGCGAGGCTATAGAGACCTCATTTAAGCAAAGCGAGGGCGGGGTCAAGTACCTAGTCTGCACAACGACTCTTGCCCAGGGAGTCAACTTGCCGGCTCGCAACGTATTCATCGACACCCCCACTCGGGGTGCGGGAAAGTTACTGGATCCGGCACTGCTATGGAACTTCGCAGGCCGTGCCGGCAGGCTCAACCACGACATCGTTGGCAACGTATTCCTTCTCAACTATGAGGAGTGGGGCACGAAGCCAATGGATAAGTTCGTGCCGTTCCAAGTCAAGCCGGCCCTCGCTGAGACTCTTGTCAACGATGGAGCAGCGGTTGCTCAGGCGTTGCGCGACGGAGTTATGCCATCAGAGCAAATCAGCAAGCCCGAGACATTCCGCATTCGCGCGTGTGCCGGCCTCCTTGTGGCACATGCAGCGCGCAAGGACCTCAAGACCTATCTTGCCCGCGTAATGCCGTCGTCGGAGGACGCGATTGTTGATGACCTAGTTGGCGCTGCGGAAAGCGCTTACGCGACCATTAGGCTACCGGATGACATCTTGGTAGAGAACTGGACCATTGACCCGTTCGGGTTGCGCAAACTCTACGACTTCCTCGTAACCAAGATTGGCGAGGGCGCTGTCCACGAGTTGATTCCCGTCCCGCCGGCCGACGCACCCAAAGGGCACTACGAGAAGATTTTCGGTCGCATGGTCGAACTGGCGACGGACAAGTCGATGAAGTTCGGGCTGCTCGCTGCGCCGTTGGCCATCTGGTGGATGAAGGGCATGCCCTACCCTGTGATGCTGAAACTGTGGGCTGCGCGTCGTACGAGGACGGAAGAAAAAAAGGCAGCCGCAGCCGAAGCCGAAGGAAAGAAGCCACCGAAGCCGAAGACTATCAACCAACACATCTATGAGGCGTTCTCGCTCATTGAGGATGTCGTTAGATTCCAGTTTGTGCAGCTAGGCAAAGCTTATCGAGACGTCTTGCTCCTTGCGTTGCGCGATACTGGGAACGAAGCCCTTGTTCCGAACGTCTATCCGTTCGCACTCGCTTTGGAACTCGGAGTTTCCACTGAAGCTGGGACCGCCTACGTAGAACTGGGGCTTTCGAGAATCGCTGCCGCAGCACTTGAGGCTCTTGCGCCACATGGTGAAACCTTGACCGCCGCTGGCGCAAGGAAATTGCTGACTGACTTGGATCCGGCCAACACTACGCTAAGCCCCATCATCCTAGGCGAGTTGCGCCGGCTCGGTCTTGTGAATGAGACAAATTTCGAGTCTGCAACGGAAGCTTGATTCAACCGTTCTTTCCTTCATCTTGGTTGAAGCGCAAGTTATCTCGGATAGCGCACTGATAGCCCGCAGGCAGGTTGCGACCCGTTGCGGACATCGCCTGATCGCAACTCTTGACGCTGGACATCCCCGGCCTGAACAATCGCTTCAACGCCCTTGGATACGGGGTCTAACACGCCCTAGGCCACCAAAAATGATGATCTATCCGATCCTTGGCGTTCTAGAAGCCGACCCGCAAACCGATGGATCTTTGCTCGACTGCACGGAGTACGGCGAGCGCTAGATCGGCTTCTCGCGGGCGCTTCTCAAGTCCGCCTCGGGCCGCAATCGCAGCTCCAGCAGGGCAGCGCCCGACCCAAAGCGGTCGTCCGCATAGCGGAAGCGCGGTCCAAGCATACTAGCCCCCTTCACTTGCGCAGCAATCCACGATCTTCCAGCCCCGCTGTGTGAGCCGATTGAGTTCAGTGTCACTGAACGCATCCTTGCGCATGGCCAAGCAGAGCAGGTGAGTCGGTCGCGTCATTGCCACGTAGTGCAACTTCAATCGGCCGAGCATCCGTGTTCCCTCGGGCATGGTCTTACCTCGCGCGCCTTGGCGGAAGCCGCCTTCGCGCTCGCCCAAAAGCCACGGCTTGAGTTCGCTCAGGTGATGCTGGTGGAAGAAGCTCTCCAGAACAAGCGTGGCTGTGTGCGTCTCTCCCTTGACCGAATGGATGGACCCCAGCCGCACGTGCACTTTGGGTGCGTCGGGCGGATAAGCAAAGACGTTCACTTGCGGCGCTGTCGACGCGGCATCTTCGTGATGAACCGCGTGATCGGCTGGCCAGGCCAGGAAGCGCTCTGCCTCCGGGGTCAAGTAGGGCGCATTGCTGAGGGTTGTGACGATGGCAAAAACCCGCGGCAGAATGCTGGCCTGCCATTCGTCTTCTCGAAGCGCGCCCCGCACGGCGATGACATGCTCTACGAGCCACGCGTAGTCGGCCGCCGCCGATGCCCCTTCCAATGTTTCAATCATTCTTCGGTGAGCGGATTTGCGGCTCATGGGCGGGGGCGCCGTACCAAGAAGATTGCTGGTTGCGACGAGCGCTGACGCCAGGGCATTCACAATGCTATGTGTATTTAAGCTCTCGACCAGCTTGACTCTGGCCTTTGCGAAGTACTGCAGAAAGGTCTCAGGCGCCGATTCCTTGCGTGCATAGGCAGCGTTGTAGGTCGGCGCATAGTGTCCGATGGCACGCGGCAAATTGGCGTCCTTTTCGAGCTTGTGGACGCCCGCGACAGCCGTATAGATCCCCCGGCTTAACGCGGCGGTGTCGAAGTTGGTCACCAGGTGCGCGCCGTAACGGGGCAGGACCTCGTTGATGCTTTGATCATCGAAAAGAAATAGAACGGACGGCAGCGGTTCAGTGCGGCCCTGTGCATTAGCAGGCCCAGCCCCGATCAGAGGATGCGGTAGCACCCCAAGGCCTTTGACCTGGTCCGCCAGCACTTGGCCGAAGCGATAGCTGCGCGGGAGCGTATGTATGGGGGGCGACGGGAACTGGTCGATCTGCGCGCCGACCTGCTCGGGTCGGCTATAGATCGCCTGGTTCGAATCGCCGAAGCGCTGACGACGCGACGGAGCATCTCCGTCGGTGAAAATCCGATGCAACAGCGCGGCCTGCTCCTTGCTGTTGTCCTGGGCCTCATCAATGAAGATGAGAGGAAAGCGCCTACGTAGCGTCTGCGCGACATCAGGACGCGCATCGAGCAACTCATTGGCCCACACGAACATCTCGTCGAAGCAGTAGAAGCCCTGTTCGCTCGAGCGGCGGGCCACGCCAACCAGGGCCTGGTAGGTGGACGTGGCGGGCCCCAAGCCGCCCTTGTTGTCGCCTGTGTAGTCGGGCCGCTCGTAGATGAGGCAGTACGGCTTGAGATTCCTCTGTTGAATCGCGTATCGCCACTTGGGCGCGAGGGACCCCATGCGCTGACGAAGCGCGACCTGGGTGTCGATCACCCGTACGGAATTGCCCTTGGACCGAAGCCACGGCACGGCCAAGAACTCGTTCACGAACGAATGGATGGTGCCGACGAAGTGAGGATAGCGCAGTAGGGCGATGCCGGCGGCAGAACTGCTGAGCCGAGTTCCGATCTCGTTGCGCGCTGCGTTGGTGTGCGATAGCACGCAGATGCCCTGTTGGCGGTGCGGCCATCGCATCGCGAGGACCGCTAACTTGGCCACCAGAAGCGTCGTCTTGCCACTCCCTGGGCACGCTTCGAAATCGGCCGAGTCAAGCGTGAGCATCGCCTGCAGGCGACTATCGTCGTCGCCGACCGGCGCGAACCCATCAGGGCCCAGTCCCATCAGACGCGAGGCCACACGGACATCGCTCTCATGAATAAGGCTGGCAAGCCACTCGCTCATCCTGCCGTCGCAGCCACTTCGGCACTGCCTTCTCCGCCTGCCGGCGCGGGTGCGGGTGCGGGTGCGGGTGCGGGCGGGAAAGGATCGGTCACATGGGCGATTGCCGCGACCAGATAAGGCGGCAGGCTCTTGCGGAGTTCCTCTGGACTGAGCGTCGCAGCTTCCACCGCGGTCTCAAGTAGTTCCGCGAGGTACTGCGCGCCGATTGCCTTCGACGCGCCCTCCGACGCGAACCGCGCATAGACGTGGGCCGCACGCGTCGCTCGGTCCATTTGCCTTGCTCCGAGCGCTTTGAATTCTTCGGAGGCGGTGTGGATGACGTCCGCTTTCGCCTTCTTATCGTCCTGGATCGCTTCCTCATTTAAAGCTAGCGTGGCGGCGCACCACACCAGCTGGTCCAATCCGAAGTAAGCCAGGTCGAACTCCAAAGTCCATTCGTCGGCGACAAAGGTTTCCACCTTCTGTCCGCTCGCCTTTTCACGCTTGCTCTGCCGCAGCTCATCGAACGCAGCCCCTGGAAAGTCCTGCTTGACCCGCCATTGCCGCTTGGACGGCGGCCGGGTGGGAATTGCTTCGCCCGCTGCCAGTTTCCCGACAATCCACGGTGCGTTGTCCGGCATGACGTCCAAGTCGGTGACGCAGGCGACGGGAATGTTGATCTCGCCATCCGTCACCGGATCTTTACGCAGAAATATGCGCGCGTAGCGCCCAAGACCCAAGCCACCGACGTTGACAACGGACACGCCGTAACGTCGAAAGTCCCGGCCTAGCAGTTGGGCGATCACTGGCACCAGAATGTTCTCCGCATCGCCCTCGACTATGAGCACCGCTCGGGCGAAGAACAGGTTGGCCTTGGTGACGTCGAGAAAGCGCTCCAGGAAGCGGTAGTCGTTCTTACTGAGCTGAGTATGGCCCTCGCCCAGCGGGAACGCGCGTGCGCCTTCGATGAGTGCCAGATTACCTAGCTTTAGCTCGGACGCAAGATTCGGGCTGTGCGTGGTCACGATAATCTGGATCTGCTGGCCATCGGGCCGACGCTGGGCGGCCTGTGACTGCAGGAAGGACATTAGCCGCACCTGCCGCTGCGGGTGCAGATGCGCTTCGGGCTCTTCAATGAGCAGCAGCGGGAAGCCGTCGCTTTCCGTGGCCAGTAGGAGCAGCTCACAGGCCATAAAGAGAAGGTTGTTGGAGCCCAGTCCGCGGCTGTGGACGCTGTTCTGGTCCGCCTCGCCTGCCAGCACAAGCTCAAGCTTTTCCAGCAGCTGCCGTAGGCGCAGAGCATCGTCCAGGGCGCGACTCACGCCGATGCTGGCTTTAAGCAAGTCGTTCGCAAACGACAAGGGTTCGAGATACTCGTCGTTGAGGCGCTTGCGGGCGCTCTTGATTCCCTCACTCTCGCCGAATAGAAAGCTCGCGTAGTCGCCCAAGCCCAGAACGCTAAGCGTCTTGGGATCGGGACTGGGGCTGGTCTTGCTGTCGAAGCCGACGCCGGTCGACTTGATTTCCTTGGAGTGCTGAAGGATTTGAGACAACCGGGAACCGCGTCCCGCACTCATGGCGCGCTCGGCGTCACGAAGCGGTCGTAGATATGTCGCCATCAGTAGCGATCGGGCGCCCGAGTCGAGCATGGGACCATCACCATTCGCGCCCGTCCGCCACTCCGGCGGCAAAGTACGTCGCGAGCTGTTGTCCTTGGTGTTGCGTCTGACTACCCACGTGATGATCAGGGTCGTGTCGGCTTTTTCACCAATTTGCTCATAGGTAAGGTACTCCGCGAATGCACCTCGATCGGCAAGCGTTAGCTCGCGGAATTGCAGCCGTATAAGGATCTGGTCTGCTCGGGTCTGCCCGCCCGCGGGCTGGTGAAAGTCCGCAGTTTCGATGCGAAGCAATTCCTGATCCCGTGTCCCCAGCACCAATCGTATCGCGTCAATCACGGAGGTCTTGCCTGCATCATTCTCACCAACTAACGCGGTCAAGCCGGGATTGAGAGCCAAGGTGAAGGCCTGTGCCCCGGAGCCAAACAGGCGAAAGTTCTCAATCTCAATTTTCGAGATGTACACGCCGACCCCTTGAGAAAAAGTGCGTCCATGACTTCTGAGGCGCCACTGCTCTGATGCCCGCTAGCCACGCTGATGTGGCTTATGTTACTCGCGGAGCACACGCGCCATCGGTGTCGGCTCTCGGCCGGTAGCGGGCGTCACGCCGGCATGGCAGCGTCCGACCCAAAGCGGACCTTCGGCATAGTTAGTGCCGGTCTCGTTGATTCGGTCATACGTCGGCTTGTTAGCCGGGCCAAGTCGACCTAAGATCGAGTCGTATCAAGGGAACAGCTCACCATACGGTGCGCTGTTGATAAGTCGCATAACCGGACCCAGGGATCCGGCTATTAGGTAGTTGGCACTCACAGGATGCGCCGTTGAAACCCGATATTTCTGAGTTCTCCTACGGATACGCCGTTACTGAGGAGCTCGTTGCGAAGCATAAGTCTCGAGTTGTTGGTGCGCCCACATTCCCTTCGCTGTATGAAGAAGGAAAGAAGGGCGGTGGATACGACGTAAAGATCCCCTTTAAAGGAACCCCAGTATTCTTGCAATTCAAACTCAGTGACTACCTGAGTCGCAAGAGTGCCAAAGAGCATATTTCTCTTTCCCTGAAGCTCCCCTATTACCGGATGCACCTACGTCCACTTAGGCACTCTCAACAACACCAACTTCTTCTTGACCTTGAGGCCACGGGGGAGGCTGTCTATTACATTGCACCAGAGTTTCATCTCCCAAGAGAGCTGAATCGCCACTACTTGACTCGCACCGTTGTCAATAACTCCGCGGCATTTGCTCCCTCAGCCATTGGGTCTCTACCAGACCCAGATGACCACTATGTCGTCTTCGAGAAAGACAGCACATACGGGTATCGATGCTCGGAGGAACCGAAGAAGCTTGAACGAACAAGCTTGACGTCTGCATTAGAGACACTGCGCAATCTAGATCGAGGTCGAGACTTAGGAGAGGAAGGTCTTTCTGCCCTGACCCGCAAAATGGTTGATGTAGTACGCAGGCGCTCCGGCGTGGAAGGGTTGGGGGCTGGTCCGACCGCGGATGCCCAAGCCATCGCTGAGAGACGCAATCCGATAGAGTCGGCTGCATATCTTGCACGAACGTACTTCTCATGCGAGCTAGTGGTCGTGGGGTGAGTGCTAACAATTCGTGCAAGCCGAAGCCACTTCGTGGCTGGGCTTAATTCAAGCGTTAGATGTCATTGGGGGACTCATGTCACGCGGGTCAAGCAAAGCAAATGAAGCATTTCGGGCGATTCTTGAATCCGCGGCTGATGAGCTGCATTTGGCAAAAAAATCTGCGGCAGCCTTTGAGCACAAGGGCATCCGGGGTGATGAAAGAGCAGCCGCATTGGCAAACTTTTTCAAAAAACATCTCCCGAGCAATGTCGCAGTATCGAAAGGTGAAGCAATTGACCACCACGGCAGGAGAAGCGGTCAACTTGATTTGATCATGTATGACTCGGATATCGCTGCGCCAATCGCCGTCCAATCAGAGAATGTTTTGGTGCCGGCCGAAAGTCTCTTGGCCGTCGTCGAAGTCAAGAGCATCGTATCTCAGAGCGAGCTGAACACTTGTTATGCGGCCGCGGCAAAAGTGCGGCGTCTCAGGCCGTTCAAGCATCAGTTTATAGGCGCTAGAACTGATGGAGCGCGAGCAGAAGATGGGAGATTGAGATGCCTTTACACAGTTTTTTCGTACGACTCAGATCTTGGAAAGAAAGACTGGATGGAGAAGGAGTTCAAGCGAATTGAGTCGGCATCGAGAGATGCAGCTGGAACACTCGATCTAATTGACATCGTCTATGTTCTTAGTAGCGGGATGATTCGACCCGGAAGCAAAACCGCTAAGACAAACGGCGGCGAACAGATCGATACGTTTCTGCATTTCTATCTACATGTTATGAACTTCTTGCGTAGAGAAATGCAGCGTAGGCCGCTCATGGATTGGCAAGCTTATTCTTCGAAGACAGATTCAGGCTGGAAAAAGCTCACGTAGTTATCCACCTGACATCTAAAAATTCGTTCAAGCCTAGCCGGTAGTTCCTTCGCTTTGGTGGACACCCTGACATAACGATCAGAAGCGTCTGCATGCCAACACCACGCCCTACTTTCGGCCGGTAGCCGTCTTCCTTCTGCCGTGGCAGCATCAAACCGTGGGTTCAGACGGCCGATGCAACATATTTGAGGCTGCCGTTTGGTAGCCGGAGCTTTGCAGATGGCTAATATTCTAAATACCTACAACCCCGGTATCCAGAACGCGCGGCTGTGGGAACGCAGGAGGCGCGGCGTTTCGCTAAGGACTTAAGAGGCTAGTCTCATCGCTGGATTTCACAAATCGCGGTCCGATCCTGCCATGTTGGATCACTCCAGAACCTTGTCTGCTAACCTCTTGGGTGTAGGGACGGAGCTGTGCTTCATGCAGTGGGCCGGGCCGAGAGAAGGGCATTCCTAGGGAAGCCGGAGTGGTCGAGGATATCTACAACATCTACCTGTTCTTCGACCCCAAGGGGCGCTGCGCCAGGGCCGGTTACGCTGTGCATGCCCACACAGGAAGTGACGAGGAAGGTCTACAGCGACTGACTAAGATGGTGAAGGCCGACCTTCAGCGTGCCACCAAGCTGAATTTGCGCACATCCTTTTCGATACACGAGTACAACACCCGCTGCCGGCTCGGTACAGCCACGATGCTATACGACGAGGTATTGCAGCATGCTGGTGCTGGCCTCTCACCGTTGATGGTAGTCACCCCGGTATTGAATGGGAAAACTCACTTCAACCACACTTCGCAACATGGCGATTTTGATGTAAGTGAGGCCAGCGAAGCTGCCGGAGAGCACGGAAAGATGGTGGATTGGCTAGTCAAGTACACAAGTGACAGAGGCATCGATTTATCGCAGCTAATCCATGATGACTACTTCGCCGCCATCAAGTTGACGTTCCAAGCCCAACAGTACGTCTCGTCGATGAAGTTGCTGCTGAGCTGCATCGACAGCATCGCATACATCGAGTTTGGGGACGAGCGAGGTGCACCAACTTTCGTGCGTTGGCTGCACGCTTATGCCGATCTAGATCCTCTAGGCATCACTGCTGAGGAGCTGTGGGAGTTGCGGAACGGGCTTCTGCACATGACCAACATCAGTTCGTCTGCAGTTAAGCAAAGCAGGGTGCGTCGGATTTCTTTCCGTATCGGGAACTCGCAAGCAGCGCTGCCGGACACAGGCAGCGCCTACTATTTTGACTTCCGTGGTCTGATCAATGTATTCGCCCAGGCGCAGGCGAAGTGGCTCCAGACCTACAGCGCAAGCCCGGATAAATTCAACAAATTTGTGGAGCGCTACGACGAGACCGTTTCAGACGGGCGTCTGGCCTACCACTCAATTTCCAGCTAGTTGACCAGCAGCTCCGCGCATACGCAGCTCTTGATGCTAGCTTTGCAAGACAGCAGGCGATGCTGAAGCTACCGATACTGGTCGTAAGGCTGAAGGCTGAGATAAACGCTCCAGAGTTCGCGGACCTCGCAGTCGTACACGCTCACTGGCTTTCCATCTTCCATGTCGACTAGGAAGCTAAACGCAAAGTCCCTGGTCGACGCGTTGGTCTTGCCATCCACGTTCTCGAACGGGATCAGGCGCTTGTCCTCGCTGTCCCAAATCGCGTTGTCCCAGTCTGGATGAGAGAAGCCAACTTCCAACTCGGCTGAGCAATTCCCGAATCCGATATACGTCTTCTCGCCCTCGATAATCCGGTAGAGCGAGCGCACCTCCAAATCATCAATGCGCAGAAGCTCAAGGAGCTCAATCTCGGCATCCTCGATGTCGTCCGCATCAAGTGTATGGTCAGCAAGCGCTTCGGTCATCGATTCTTCGAAAAGCACAGGTTCTGCCTCTATGACTTCCATCAACGCTTTGTCTTCAGGCTGCAGGCCAAGTGCCTCAAGCAACCCGGGCATCGTACTCACGCGCGCGATGTGTTTGTGCTTGCCACATGCGTCAGTGAAGTCGCCGTCTTGTGAAAGAACAAGCAGCGAAGAGTCTTTCGAAGTCGTCGCTGAAATCGCAGCGAAAATGAAGGCATCCGGGAACTGGTCCTTTTTCGCTGAAGGCCCGAACAACCCCTTACCATGGGTGTAATCCTCCAGCACCGCAGATGGTTTGACTGTATCGACGCTTGTGATATCTACCTTGAAGCGACCCTTCAACGCACCGGTCACTGCATCCAACTGCTGCTTATAGATTTTCTGCCTCAATTTGTCTCGATCGATCTCTGGAATTTCGAGTTCCAAATGTCGCTTCGCCGCAGTGCGCAGCTCGGCTTTAGTGAGCGGCTCCACCTTGTCAAATTCGATCTTTGTGAATCTTTTGACGACTTCTGTAATGGTCAGGTCGGTAACGAGCACGCGCACAAGACCATGCTCGACCAAATCTTGGAGCGTGGATGCTTCGGCTTTGCCGAACTCATATCCCCAAGTGATCCAAGTGTTCGCGTCGACGAATACACGCTGAGCGGGATGGGCCATCGAAAAGTTCTTTCAAAGTCTTGTTCGAATTTAGCATGTGGGGCGTTGCTCTTGTAGCTGGTAACTCGCATGGCTGGATTGTTACGCGCACTGCCTCCGCACTGACAATTGAGGAGGTCTCACGAACTCTAATCCTTAGCCTGAATAGCTTCAGCTATTGACAGGTATCCGTCATCCCGAGGCCATGGCAGTATCCGACTCGGATCGGACATCGCAATTTCCCTGCTGCGACGGGGCACAGGGTGCTGCGACGCTGGGTCTTGGTAGCCGCGGCGCTGAAACATTGGGGGATACCAGTCCATTGCCCGACGCGCTGATGGAGATCCAGCGCTAAAGCTCGACGATCACGAATGCCGCCGAGGCCCAGGAACGACTCATTTATCAATTTCACCTCGACCCGCGGCACCGCGGCGAGCAGGGTCGTTCTGACGCATCAACTGAAATCGTCGTAGAGGCCAAAGTTTGCTGAGCGGGTGGCGAGCTATCTCTATTTATGGTCGTGCTTGCGAAGACTACTCTCTATAGCCCGCTTTCTAGCGCCGCCAGTAGCTAAAGAAAAGTCAGAATCCGGTGCGAGCCAAAGATCTGTTACGGGCTATCTGAGCTGCAATCGACCAGCCCTCTGACGACGTGCACCGGCGCACCAGACGCCGCGCAGACCTGGGCCACGAATTCCTTGATGGTCAACTGCGCACGCATATCTGCTCGCGCGGCGATCGCAACGATCGCCTTTATTCTCAGCTGACTGGCCTTGCTTTTCTTCCACTCGATGTATTTTCTGCCGAGTTCAGCCGTTAGGTCAGGAAAGGTGCCAAGAGCAGCCGAGTGGCTGAAGTCATTGTTCCTGCAGAGCTCTTGCGTGGATGGGAATGGCGGGCCGCTTTGAATCGCCAACTCAAGCTTGGTTTTAAACCAAGCGGTTCGCTTATGCCGTAGATGTGAGGATGGCCTAGTAGCTCGCGTCTTGGGCGGCCGCTTGATGTTCAGGGTCGCCTGACGTGCCGCTTCTGCGGGGTCCGTGATGAGCTGGATGACATCGACGCCGAAGTGTGTCGCCACAGCGATCAGCGTGGTCAGTTGCGGTTTGGCGGGAAGCCTCCGGTTATGAATAATATCGCCCAAATGTTTGGCGACGTATTTGTCAGCATCATCTATATCCTGGAGGAACGTTCGGATCGGCTGCTGCTTTGCCGCGCCTATTGAGGAGATGCCGCGAACAAGCGCTTCGACCCTGTCCTCGCCAAATTCGGGCCGGGGCGCGTACTCCGCCCTCGTGACTTTCGCCGCGAGACTCTGCCTACAGAATACGCAGACATGGAGCTCCTCCCGGCTTCTGTCGCTGGTCTGACACCCGCCGCAATGTGGGCAGCTCAAGCGCAGGCGGAGCTTATGCAAACTGCAGCGCATGTAGCCTTGTACCCGCCACAGTAAGCGATCATAGGTTGGCTCGCCAGATGCGATGTCATCATTGAAGCAACCCGGGCACCAAGACCGCGAGTGAGCGATCGAGCCGATGCAGTTCGCCGCACATAGATTCCTGAGCGGCAGCAAGGTGCACCCTGTGAGATCAACACCAAGCGCGTCGCGCAGGGCCTCAATCGCCAGCGTCACATTGGGACTATATCCATCCCAACGCAATTCCTCACAGCGGGGAAGATATCTGCTTCGCTCGACCTCCCACCAATCGCGGACGTTTGTTACAAATTGGTGTCGAGTGACGCCATGCGCCACAGCCAGACGTTGCAATACAGATGAAAGGCACTCCACCTCAAGCGCCCCGAGCGCGACAGGCCGCAACGAGAAGTATCGCGTCATGGCACCACCTTAGGCCTACTGATGGAGTCACGCGCCGGGTTTCGCCTGCCTGGCTTCAGGCGTCGAAATTTCCGGCCCACTCCCCTCTCATCTGTTGAAGATGTGCTGCTCGCATCTTTTCCATGGCCTTCCTTCTCGACAGGCCTCAGAACATTCTCTCCATAGTTGATCTCACTGGCTATGGCATCGATCTGCTGCAGATAGCGTACGTTCCGAAAGTGCTCCTTCCTTAGGCGCGTAGCACCTGAGGCATCCATCTTCCCAAGTGCCGCGAGAACCCAGCTAGTGACAAGGCCACACGAGCCTAGAGTGCCGTCGTAGACAAGGTCGCTCATTGAAAGGAGCGAATTGTCCTTTGCCCATGGAAGAAGCTGATCGAAGGTCGCCAGGATCGACTCAAACTGCTTCATTTGAAGATCGCTTGTGCCATAGCGAGGAAACTCAATTAGCGTGAGCCTGCCATTGAAGTGCGCGGAACAGAAGCAACCCTTCAGTAACTCGTAGCTCCCAACCAGCACGATCACCGCGCCAGTCTCGTTGCCTAAGCACTTCAGCGATTCAAGCGCGGCCTCCCTCCCGCCGCTATTCTTGATCCTCAGCAGATGATGCGCTTCGTCAACGATGATCAGCTTGGTCTCTCTGTACTTGACCGCTCTGCGGAGTGCCAGCCTTGCGTTCGTTTCGGTCTGAGATACGCGGGACTTGCCGCTCGATGCACCGTAGAACGGATGCTCCAACTGACCAAGTAGGTCAAGCGTCAGATATCGCATCGACATAAAGCCAGCATCGGTCCGACTACAGTCGACGATCACGTAGGGGATGTATCCATCCTTCGTCCTCGGATAGACCTGCTTCGCCGCCGCACGGATGGCCGTACTTTTTCCCACCCGAGTTGGACCCACGAGCGCCAGAACGGTGCCTGGTACGGCAAATGTTATTTGCGAAACGGTAGCTTTAATGGTCTGGTCGAAGTGTAGGTGTCTCACCTTGGCATTGGCGATGCTGTCGCGAAGGGGCTTCATGACCAGTACTCCGTCTTGAGCGCCGCGGCCGCAATATGGCGTTTCTTCGGCCTTTTTCTTGTTGTCGATCGCGTGGCCTTCTCTGGCGTAGCTGTCTTCGCAGGGGTTCCCTCAGCAAGTAGCCTGGTCAGCCTGGCCGATGTAACGGTTTGCTCCTTCAAAAGCAAGCCGCGCACATCCGAGCACTCTAGATTTCTGATGGACTCGAGAGCAGGAGCGAAGTCCTTCGTGAGGTCAACTGTCGACAGAGAAGCGTAACGACACGGGACCAGCACGCCGTTTACGTCTGCATACAAGGTATTCATATCCCAAGGCTCTTCGAAGACCCTGAGTCTCGTGTCATAATTTTTTGACTCGAATAGCTTTGAGTGACTGAACCAACGGCCGAGGTGACGAATTCCGCGCGCGAAATCCACCTTAAGCGGTCTCTTGAGCGGCACCGCAGTAAGCGCCAAGAATTCGGAGTCGAATGCGACCGACACACCACTCTCAGGAAAGAGCGCTAGGGCGTTTTCTGACTTGGTGGATCGACTATCGACGTCGCTGCGTGCCGCACTCGAATTGAAGAGCTCAAACGCGAACCGATCGATTGCGCTATAAGCCTCAAAGAGCGTCCAAGCTGCATGTGCTCTTCCTTTGTGACTTGCGACTGCAGAACGACCCCTAGCGTCATTGTTGGTGTTGCCATGTTGTGCGCTCAAGAACGCCTTTAAGGAGTGAAACCATGCTTCGATCGTGCTTCCGTACCTGGGACGCCCTGGTGGTCGACGCTGAATTGCCACGCCTAGCCGAGCAAGTACGACTTCGAAGTACTCGGAATGGAACTCCGCTCCGTTGTCGACCACGATCGTCTCTGGTAGCCGCCCATGTCGTCTAACACAGTCTCGGATGACAGAAAGGCAACTCCGACGACTTGGAGGCATGAAACTTAGTGATACAGCGAGCACAGCGCCAGTCGCTTCGTCGCGCATCGCTGTAAGTTGAGGGCGTCGCGTGTATCTCTTTTCCCCTTCCGCGATCACTACATGGATGTCGCAGAGGTAATGATCAACATGCGCACGTTCGAAGGCTCTGATGGAAGAAAGGCGCTTAAAGATCGGAGCAACAGGTTGCGCTGCAGCGGCGGCGGCGCGCTTACCGCTGCGTTCGGCCGCCAACTGTTCTTTAGGAATACGCTTGATTCGGGCCACATACGTTGGATATGCGACTGGTACTGAGGACTTAGGCAGCGCCTTTCTTGCAACAGCCTCTTGATGGTCGACTAGGTATTGGCCGTAAGCCGCAAAGCGTGAAGTGCAGAGGTGGCTAAGGTAGTGCTCCCGCAAAGATGATGTGAGTAAGCCCTCCTCGCCATCAGAGAGGCGCGGAGTCCGGTTTCCCTTGCTGCGATGGTGTGGCCTGAGACCGAGGACGTCTCCTCCTGATGCTTGCAGCCTCTTCCTCCACCGGCTGATACTTCTGCGGGACCTGTGGGTCTGAATTTCTCCACGTATGGTGAGAAGTCGATGATGGGCCTCCTGTAGCTCCGCGCTCGACAGCTGGCTCACCATGCCACCGGCGCCTGCTAGTGCTATCTGTGCGGAAACGTGTGCTCCTATTGCATTTTTGGATCGCGAAATGAAGCACTCGTCTGGCGCGGACAGTCTCCAACGGTCTAGGTCAGTGAAGAGTTCGCCGAGCTCCACGAGTCGCACTACCGGCGTGGCTGTCGTAATGCCAGAAGAGAGCATGAGCTGCCCCATACTGATCACTGCATCGACAGAGAGCGCAGCTACGGCCTTACATAGGCGCCTCGCGACCTCCAGTTCGACGCCCGCACCTCGAACATGAAGCAACAAACGGTAATTATCCGCGCGGATTTTGTGTGCCTGACCGCTTGAATAGACTAGATGAGGCAAGCCCAATTCTTTGAAGCGTTCAGAAGCAGCGGTGTCGTCAGCTACCCCTTTGCTCCAGCTCCAGCGATGCGGGTACTCATGAGACAGTCGCTCGCATTGATCGGCGGGTTTGACTTGGACGACCTGGACTTCACTTCGCCTAATCACCAGGAAGTCCGGAACGTAGTGACGGCGGCTAAGACGACCTCTCTTATCGCTAACAGCAAGAGCAACGCTGGGCGGCTGCTCCCAGTATTCGAGGACCTCCTCGTCATATTCCAACTGGATGGCGAGCGTGAACTCTTCGGAGCTTTCCAATGCCACGGTGGTCCCCATCTTGGCGCTCGGATAGCGCCAGACGGTGTTGTTTACCTCATTCGACTCAACTCTACGGGCGGGTGCGCTAGACCTAGCTTGGCTCACATAGTCGATCGCGAGCTCTGACAATCCCAGACGTCTCGCATAGTTCCTGAATTCGGCAGCAGTGATAGGCATACGACCTCCTGCACCGCGGTGGCCCGCGGCGGAGAAAAGAGAAGGCACGCGGCAGTGGCCGCGGGGCTTGACTTACCTGGAGGGCTGCTCGCAATATCTAGCGACGGGCGAGAATCCGTACGCTAGACCAAAGGCCGCACACTGCAAATGTGCGGCCTTTGCTTTTGAGGGCCCCGTGGCTAACTAGCTCATGAGGCCACCTCCTTATTGTTCAGCGATTGCTGTAGCCAGGCGCAGATCTCTTCTCTTCGGGCGAACCAGCCACGACGGCCCGACAGCTGGAACATCTCAACCTCGAGACGCCCCGTTCGACGCGCCTTGGCCAACGCCTCGCGTGACGGAAAACCCATCAGGCGTGCGGTGTCCGCCGCCGAAAGAATCGGGCTGTTCGGGATAATTACTCCAGACGGCAACGCGCTCCACTGAGCGGCTTCTGGGCGCGGCATTGCTATCTCGTCTGAACTGGCCACTGTTAGTCCCGTTCTATCCGTATAAGAGCTGCCAGTACGAACAAATACCGCACAATGCCGTACAATGCAAGTCATTGATTTGATTGATATATTTATATCGCACTTCGACTCCCGAATGATCTGTGACTGCCACAGATGCATGTCGCCTAGTAGATGAGCTTCCCACTGCAAAGGAACTGATAAAAATGGCAGACACTGACTATCCGGCCGAAGACCATAGCGCTCAGATTCTCGAATTCAGCTTGAGGTCTTCAGGCACTGGTTACCAAGTTTCGCGAGTAAGCCAACTGGAGGGCTTGGACCGCTTACGCAGAGGGTCAGATGTCTCTTGGCTTGGTCAGTGTGCGATTCCGGAGGACGTTCTGCTTGAGCTGTCCCAACTGCTCGACATGCACCCGGAACTTCGCGCGATGAAAGTTATGGATCAAAGCGGATGCGAAATGGCACTTTGGACCGGCAATCTTCCCAATGGTTACAGTCGAGGCATCTAGATGGCAGGCATCTACACGACAACTAGTCATCCCGATGGATACCACGGGCTCGCGTGGTTTGAGATCAGAGGCAATCAAATCTATACAACCGTCAGCCATCCCGATGGATACAGCGGGCTCGCATGGTTTGAGATCAGAGGCAACCAGATCTATACAACCGTATGCCATCCCGATGGATATCACGGACTTGCTTGGTTTGAGATTAGCGGCCAACAGATTTACACGACGGTTTCCCACCCGCAGGGCTACCACGGACTCGCCTGGTACGAAATTCGCTAGAATTTCATTGCGCGCATTTCGCTCATTGATCAGAGAAGGCCAGAAATCAGGGCGTGACATTTCCCATGGGATCACACACCCAATTTTCGTTCTTGAGCTTGATTGATTTGGCGCAATGGTCGAATCGCTCGATGTCTGAAATGGCGACTGCGACAACGTCGCCACGGCGAGCTAGAGCACACCACGCCTCTGAGCAACCAATTACAACTCCGCTCTGGGCTTCGTCCTCACCTTTGATGTGAGCAAGCAGTCTTGTTTCATAATTTCCAACCGTGCCCGATCCTGTGAAGTACGCTCGGTCTTGCTTCGCGTCGTCCTTCCCTACGTGATCGGCCAGTAGAACTGATCCAAAAATCGCCATCAAGACGATCAAAAAGCCAAGGAAACCAGTGTTTATCCACTGTAACGGCCACAGAGTCGCCAGATATCGCCACGCAGGACTCTTTCGTGATCCTGGTGATCGACGCCGCGCACGCCGGATGGTTAGCGCCTTCTTCCTAAGCCATCTCTCGAAGGCCAGCTGTAGCGCTCTTACAAGTATCAGGATTAGCAGCGCCGAGAGCATTGCAGCAGCCCAAACTCCCAGTGCGCCGAATGGAGTCCAAGAGAAGGCCTTTAGAACAGACTTGATGACAAGGCTAAAGCCGAAATAGACGTAGTCCTCTGACGGATATTTCATGATGCTTGCAGACACACCGAACGAGCGCCAGTAGGCCTCGCGGTGCAAGCGGCCTACAAAATAGAGCGTCGGAACGACGATCGCGATCAGAGGGATCACATATGAGACTACGACGCCTATGAATCGGCGTATCTGGTCGGCCAGGGCCTTTTCTGTGATGTCTTGCACTGTGTTCAAGCAAGTGAGCCTGCTCGAAGCATAGCCGCTCATCGACCTGATTGGATCGAGCCGATGGGGGCCGAACTTCTATCTTGGCCTATCCCGCCAACTTACGCTTTTAATTGGCGGCCAACTTATGCCTTCAGGAACACAGGCTGCTTGTGCGCCAAACCACAGATTGGCAGGTTTGGCCAAGGCATGAAGTGGATAGCACAAAGTTTGGCTTTCTGGTGCTGAGTGTTCCCGCCGTGCTATGCGGCGAATCGGTTGGTTCTATCTGCCAAGGGGCCAGTCGGGCCGCAATCTAGATGGGCATCAGGCTCATGGGTGTGCCTGCACAATATGTGTGGATACCTCGCTCGCGCGATGATGTGGTCAAATCCAGTTGGGCGGCGTTCCCATGCATGATTATCCTTGCGATTAATAATGGGAATTCAGATCAATTTTTATCTTACTGATGAAGACCAGGTTTCTCTCTTGGAGGAAATTCGGTCTACCGTTTGTATGGTTTTGTTGGTTCGCAACGGAGTGCGGGGATACCATATCTCCCGCCATCTTGGGTACATCGATGGTGATTGGCGGGCCAGCTACTTGGCGAGGGTTGGGCTGATTTCCAATAAGGAAGGTTTTGCAAAACTAAATTCCACGGTTTATCCGGGCGCAGGATTTATTGAATTTGGTCGCCCCTGGGTGGATGGCAGGACATTGAAGAGGGGGCGGCTATGGTATTCGAACTTGAAAGCGGATCCGGACCTGAGCTCTAAGGAGTTGGATGAGAGTAGGGAGTGGGTGCACAAGATTTATGGGTTGGCAAGGAAAAGGCTGACGCGGATCTCGCCGGGTATATGGGCAGGGTCTTGTGCATTGGGTGGTGTAGAGCGCGGTGAGCTTGTATACGGCCCCTGAAATCATCGGCGCCAACTGGATATTTTTGTAGATTAATCATTTGGTGTTGCCGTGTAGGTCATGTATTTGTGTCGGCCCATCGAAAACGGCGTGATACGCGCAGTCATTGGACTGAAAAATGCGCGATGCCGGATTGATCGCTTGAATCGCGGCGCTTCCTGGAAGCGCCGCTATCCGGCTTCTGGAAACGCTGCGATCAGCTGCGCAGGACGCGGCCGGACTGGAATCCCGAGAGGATCTATCGCGTATTTCGATGTGCCTGCTTGACGGAGGGCGTGGGCGACCGCCTGCATCACTGCGTCAGGCCGGAACTCAGCCGTGTATTGCCCGTAGCTGCTCGTAAACGCCCCGGTCATTGCTATGGGGGATGGCGTCCGATGAGTTACGAAAGGCGCCCCTGTCCAGGTGTTCCTTGCTTGCCGTCCGCGCCTCATCAGCATGCTG
Organism: Pseudoxanthomonas sp.; assembly: GCF_027498035.1. NCBI lineage: Bacteria > Pseudomonadati > Pseudomonadota > Gammaproteobacteria > Lysobacterales > Lysobacteraceae > Pseudoxanthomonas > Pseudoxanthomonas sp. The sequence continues at coordinate 1,877,351 of NZ_CP114978.1, read as the reverse complement.
CGGATGCGAGTCCTGGCAGCGCTTGCGCCAGCAGGCCGGCGCCATGCCGAAATACGCCTGAAAGGCTCGTTGAAACTGGCGTTCGGAATTGAAGCCGGCCTCGTAAAGCACCCAGGTGATGCTGCAATCCGGGTGATCGCGCAGGTAGGCGTGGGCCCAGGAGAGGCGGCGGGCACGAATATGGTGTGCAACCCCGCCAATGTTCTGGAAGAGGCGGTAAAGCGTGGCGCGTGACAGATGGAAGGTTCTCTGCAGTGTGTCGCCGGACAGTTCCGCGTCGAACAAGTGGTTGTCGATGTGGGAAATGATCCGTTTGGTCAGCGTCGTCCGCCGCCAGTCCTTGTCTTCACCCGTGATCGCGGCTGCTTGCGTTGCCGCAACTCCCAGGCTGCATGCCATCTGGCCCATCGTGTGCTCCCCCTGTTTCAGGCCCCCGGTTATCGAGGGACTGACTCCTTAATCGGGAAAAGCGTCGAGAACCCATCACGGGATCTTCATGCAGTTGCGCTGGAGGGACTGAGACGGATTGACGGGTGGATCCATGGGGCGCTGCCTAGAGTTGCCCCACACGCTGCCTGACACGTCCGCGGACGGGCGCATGCGCCCAGCCATCGAGGTGGGCAGCGTAGGGACCCAGGCAGCGCGGGGTCGGAGACTTCTCCTGCTTTTGCATGGAAGGCGACTCCGGCATGCGGACGAGGGGTCTGTCGGGGTCATCGCGCTGCATCGATGCGATGGCGTCCTTCCGACAGGCCTCGCTCCTGGTCAGAACTCTTCCTCCAGGAGCCAACCGCCATGGCAAACAGTCAGAAGTTCATCGCCCGCAACCGGGCGCCGCGTGTGCAGATCGAATACGACGTCGAGGTCTACGGCGCGCAGAAGAAAGTGCAGGTGCCCTTCGTGATGGGGGTCATGTCGGACCTCTCCGGCGCCAATGCCGGCGAGCTGCCCTCGCTGGAAGAGCGCAAGGCGCTCGAGATCGACGTCGACAACTTCGATAGTCGCCTGCAGTCGATGAAGCCCCGCGCGGCCTTTGCGGTTCCCAATACCTTGACGGGCGAGGGGAGTCTGGCGGTCGACATCACGTTCGAAAGCATGGATGACTTCTCTCCGGCGGCCGTGGCCAGGAAGGTCGAGCCGCTGGCCAAGTTGCTCGAGGCACGCACGCAACTGGCGAACCTCGATACCTACATGGACGGAAAAGCCGGCGCGGAGAACCTCATCGCACAGGCCATCCGTGATCCGGCACTGCTGCAGTCGCTGGTGTCCGCAGCCAAGCCAGAAGACAAGGAATAAGCGCATGTCGACCCAGATCGCGGCCGAACAGGTCGCCACACAGACCCTCGAAGCTGGTGACTTTTCCTCACTGCTGACCAAGGAATTCAAACCCAAGAGCGAGCGTGCCAAGGAGGAGGTCGAGTCGGCGGTGCGCACGCTGGCAGAGCAGGTGCTGAGTCGCGCCGATGTCATCGGCGAGGATGTTTCCCAGACCATCAAGGCATATATCGCCGAGATTGATCGCAAGATCACAGAGCAGCTCAACCTGGTGATGCACAACGAGGATTTCCAGAAGCTGGAAAGTGCCTGGCGCGGCCTGCATTACCTGGTCAACAACACCGAAACCGACACCCAGTTGAAGGTCCGGGTGTTGAACATCTCCAAGAAGGAGCTTGGCAAGACGCTCAAGCGTTACAAGGGAACGGCCTGGGACCAGAGCCCGATCTTCAAGAAGATGTACGAAGAAGAATATGGTCAGTTGGGCGGCGAGCCTTATGGCTGCCTGGTGGGCGACTACTATTTTGATCACAGTCCGCAGGACGTCGAACTGCTGAATGGCATCGCGCAGGTCGCGTCCGCCGCGCACGCGCCCTTCATCGCGGCAGCGGCACCGACCTTGATCGGCATGGATAGCTGGAACGAACTGGCCAATCCGCGTGACCTGGCCAAGATTTTTTCCACGCCCGACTACGCGTCATGGCGTTCGCTGCGCAGCTCGGATGATTCCAAATACCTGGCGCTGGCCATGCCGCGCACGCTGGCGCGGTTGCCGTACGGTGCGAAGACCGAGCCGGTGGAGGAGTTCGATTTCGAGGAGGACACCACGGGCGCCGACTCATCCAAGTACAGCTGGCAGAACGCGGCGTATGCGATGGCGGTGAACATCAACCGTTCGTTCAAAACCTATGGATGGTGCTCGCGCATCCGCGGCGTGGAGTCCGGCGGTGCGGTCGAAGGGCTGCCGACGCATACCTTCCCGACCGATGACGGCGGCGTGGACATGAAGTGCCCGACCGAGGTGGCCATCACCGATCGCCGTTCGGCCGAGCTGGACAAGATGGGCCTGATGCCACTGGTCCATCGCAAGAACTCGGACATGGCCGCCTTCATCAGTGCACAGTCGCTCAATCTACCGGCGGAGTTCGATGATCCGGACGCCACTGCCAACGCAGCGCTGGCCGCGCGCCTGCCGTATATGTTCGCTTGCAGCCGTTTCGCGCATTACCTCAAGTGCATCGTGCGCGACAAGATCGGCTCGTTCTCCAGCCGTGAGCAGGTGGAGAGCTGGCTGCAGCGCTGGATCCTCAACTACGTCGATGGCGATCCGGCCAACTCCAGCGAGGAGTACAAGGCCAGCCACCCGCTGGCGGCCGCCGAGGTTGTAGTGGAGGAGGTGGAGGGCGCGCCGGGCTATTACAGCTCCAAGTTCTTCCTCAAGCCGCACTACCAGTTGGAAGGCCTGACCGTCTCGCTGCGCCTGGTGTCCAGGCTGCCGTCCGAGAAGGCCTGATTCCACGGCGTTCGTCGGCATACAGGGGCCGCTGGAGGCGGCCTCTCCCCACTTTCAATGTGTTCCATCACAGGAGTAACGCATCATGGCGTTTGACATGCATCTGAAGTTCGATGGCGGCTCGGTTAAGATCGAGGGCTCGTCCAGTCACAACAAGCACAAGGGCGAAGTGCCGGTCCTGGCCTGGTCCTGGGGCGTGAGCAACAGCGCCGATCTGCACAACAGCGCCACCGGTTCGGGTGGCAAGGCGCACGTGCAGGACATCTCGGTCACCAAGTACGTGGATGCCAGCTCGCACGCGCTGCTGCAGGCCTGCGCCACCGGCGCCCGTCTGGAGACGGCCACTCTGTTCATCACCAACGCCACCGGTGAGCAGACCGACTACCTGACCCTGGAGTTGAGCAACGGCGTGATGGTCACCTCGGTGTCCACCGGTGGTTCGGGCGGCGAGGACCGCTTGACCGAGAACATCACCCTGCATTTCGGCAAGTTCGCCTACAAGTTCCAGCCGCAGAAGGCGGACGGCAAGCCCGATGGCGCAGCCAAGCCGTTTACCTACGACATCCAGGGCGTCAACAAGGTCTGAGTCCGGGACATGGGCGCCAACGTCTCCACCATCGGAAAGCTGGCGCCCACGCAGGCGGAAGCCCTGCTGCGCGAGGGCAGGTTGCAGGCCGCGCTTGATGCGTTGATGGCGCAGGTTCGCGCCGAGGCATCAAACGCTTCGGCACGCGTGTTCCTGTTTCAGCTCCTGGCAGCGAGCGGTCAATGGGAACGTGCCGCTCGCCAACTGGAGACGGCGGCACAGCTGGATGCATCACAACTGCCGATGGCCGCAGCGTACAAGCTGGCACTGGATGGCGAGCGGGTTCGCGCAGCCGTGTTCGCGGGCCAATACCTGCCCACGGTGATCGGCGAGCCGGAGCCGTGGATCGCATTGCTGTTGCAGGCGCAGCAGCTTGATGCCTCCGGGCGCGCTGAGGCGGCGGCGACGATGCGTGCGGAGGCGCTGGTACAGGCGCCCGCCACCGCGGGAAGCATCGATGGCGTGCCATTCGAGTGGATTGCCGATGCCGATAGTCGCTTCGGCCCGTGCCTGGAGATGATCGTGCACGGGGGATACGCCTGGGTGCCGTTTGCACGCGTGTCGGCGTTGGAGTTCAGTGCGCCTGCTTCGTTGTGCGACCTGCTTTGGGCCCAGGTCAAGGTGACCTGGACGCACGGAGGCCAATCGATGGGTGTTGTCCCGGTGCGCTATCCGGGAAGTGACGGCGATGAGGATGATGCGCTCCGGTTGTCACGGCGGACGGATTGGCGCCAGTTGGCAGAGGGCCACTTCGCTGGCCAAGGACAGCGGCTGCTGGCCACCGATGCCGATGAATATGCGCTTCTGGACGTGCGTCGCATCGACTTCGGCACGGTGTAAGCCAGCATGGCTGAACTCACCACCACAGAGCGACTGCAACCTTCCCTGCTCGATCGCCTCACCGACGATGCGCCGGAGCAGAAGGACGAGAGTCGCGAGCGTCGGGTGATCAACGCCGCACGCCTGCGCGAGTGCGTGATGCGTGACCTGGGTTGGCTTCTCAATACGGTGCAGCTTTCAGCCAGCGCCGATCTTGGCGCCTATCCGCAGGTCGCAGATTCGGTGCTGAATTACGGGATCCCGGATTTATGCGGGACAAGCCTGCGCGGCGCGGACGTGGAGGCGCTGAAGCGGCGCATCCGCGATGCAATCCTCGCATTCGAGCCAAGGCTGACGCCGGCCACCCTGCAGGTGGACGTGCACATGGATGAAGATCGGATGGATCAGACGAGTCTGTCTTTCGATATTCGATCGGAAATGTGGGCGCAGCCGATTCCGATGCGGTTGTACCTCAAGACAAGGGTGGATTTGGAGAACGGCCGCGTCGACCTGACGGAAAGCTACGGTTGAGGCGCGCCCGATGATCGATCCGCGCCTGCTCTCCTACTACAACCGCGAACTCCAGCACGTCCGTGAAATGGGCGGCGAATTCGCCCATGCCTATCCCAAGATCGCCGGTCGGCTTGGGTTGGAAGGCTTCGAATGCGCGGACCCGTACGTGGAGCGCTTGCTCGAGGGCTTCGCCTTTCTCGCCGCGCGTGTCCAGCTCAAGCTTGATGCGCAGTACCCGGTGTTCACCCAGCATCTGCTGGAAATGCTGTACCCGCACTACCTTGCTCCGATTCCATCGATGGCGGTCGTGCAGCTGCAGCCTGATGCCGGTGAGGCCGCCTTGGCGAGCGGGCACCGGGTGCCGCGCCAAAGCGTCCTGCGCAGCCAGCTTGCGCCGGGTGAGCGAACGGCATGCGAGTTCCGCACCGCGCACGATGTCACCTTATGGCCGCTGGCATTGCGTGAGGCCCGCTATCTCGATACGCCCGCGGCGCTGGCTGCGGCAGGCATCGAGTTGCCTGGCGGTCGTGCCGTGCGTGCGGGAATTCGCCTGCGCATGGAAACGCTGGCCGGCGTGCACGTGGCCATGCTGGCGCTTGATGCGCTGCCCATCTTCCTGGCGGGTGCGGACGAACAGCCGCGCCGGTTGTACGAAAGCATCCTCGGGCGTAACGCGGGCTTTGTGGTGCGTGCAGTGGGGGCGAACGGACCGGTTAGTCTGTATCGCCCGCCGTCTGCGGTGGCTGGGACCGGCTTTGAGGATGCCGAGTCGCTGATTCCCTACGGTGATCGATCTTTCAGTGGCTATCGCCTGCTGCAGGAATATTTCGCGTTGCCGCAGCGCTTCCTGTTTGCCAATTTCGATGGCCTGCAACCGTTGCTGCGCCGTGCCGAAGGCAGCACCTTCGAGATCGTGGTGCTGCTGGAGCAGGGGAATCCGGCACTCCACAACGCCATCAGCGTCGAGAACTTCCGTCTGTTCTGCACCCCAGCGATCAACCTCTTCCCGCACCGCGGCGATCGGATTCACCTGGAGCCCGGTTGCAGCGAGTATCACGTGGTGCCGGACAGGACGCGTCCGCTGGATCTGGAAGTGCACAGCCTGCAGGCTGTGGATGGCTACGGGGATCGTCAGGAGCCGGAACAGCGTTTCGAGCCGTTCTATGGCGGAGGTCTGCAACGTTGGCACAGCCAGCAGCGCGCCTATTTCACCACGCGTCGCGAGCCGCGGCTGCTGACCACGCGCCAACGCCGGGACGGGGCACGGTCCAGCTACATCGGCAATGAGATGTTCATCAGTCTGGTCGATGATACCGACAAGCCGTTGCCTACATCGTTGCGTCAGCTGGGCATGCAGATGCTGTGCACCAATCGCGACCTGCCTTTGCAGATGCCGGTGGGCAAGGGAAAAACGGACTTCAATCTCGAGGGTGTTGCGCCAGTCCAGTCGGTACGATGCGTGGCCGGGCCTTCGCGTCCGCGCACGGCGCAGGGCGGCGACGAGACGGCCTGGCGTCTGCTGAGCCATCTCCAGCTCAACTATCTCTCCCTGCTGGATGACGATGCGGGCGCGGGGGCATCTGCGCTGCGCGAAATGCTGACGCTGTACTGCGATCCATTCGATGCCTCCGCGCAGCGCCTGGTCGAAGGCATCAAGTCGGTCGCCAGCCGTCCGATCGTGCGACGCATTCCGGTGCCGGGGCCGATCACCTTCGGGCGGGGCCTGGAGATCACCCTGACCTGCGAAGACGCCGCGCTGGAAGGCACTGGTGCCTATCTGCTGGGGACGGTGATGCAGCGTTTCTTCGCGCGCTATGTGTCGGTCAATTCCTTTACGGAAACCGTGCTGCGCACGCTCGAACGCAATGAGGTGGCCCGCTGGAAGGCACGTCCCGGCCTGAGGCAGACACTGTGAAACTGCAGCAGCTGCAACTTGATGCAGAACGCTACGAGCTCTTTGCGGCCATGCGGCTCGTGGAGCGGGCACATCCGGATCAACCCCGGCTTGGCCATGCAGCGCGCCCGGCGGACGAGCCGGTCCGCTTGCACCAGACGCCTTCGCTGGCCTTCGCGGCTTCGCAGGTCGACTGCTTCGTGGCAGGCGCCGAAGGCACGCCGTCCCACCTCTATGGATTGGCACCCGGATTGTTTGGCCCCTTTGGGGCATTGCCGTTGCATCTGACCGAATACGCCATTGGCCGGGCCAGCCACGCGCGCGACGACACCTTCACTGCCTTTGCCGACCTGTTCCATCACCGGATGCTGTGCCTGTTCTATCGCGCCTGGGCCGATGCACAGCCGGTGGTTCACGCCGACCGACCGGAAGCGGACCGCTTCGCTGCGTGGACGGGTGCCCTGGTCGGCACCGGAACACCGGCCACCGATGGGCGTGATGCGTTCCCCGACGCGGCGCGGCGTCACTTCTCCGGCCGCTTGCTGGGTGTTGCCTGCAACGCTGAGGGTCTGCGCGCGTTGGTGCAGGCGGTGACCGGTGCGATCGCCGAGGTCGTGGAATTCGTTGCCGAGTGGATGTCGCTTCCAGCCGATGCGCATCTGCGACTGGGCGGCGGTGAGGCGGTGGCCAGCCTGGGGCAGAGCAGCGTGTTGGGCGCGCGGGTCCGTGGCGCCCAGCAGCGCGTGCGCCTGCGCCTGGGGCCGCTGACGCGCGACCAGTTCCAGCAGATGCTGCCAGGGGCGCAGGCGATGAAGACACTGACCGCCGCCGTGCGCAGCTATCTGGGCGATGCGACAGGGTGGGACGTGCAACTTGTCCTGCGCTCGGATCACGTGCCGCGAACCCGCTTGGGCATTGGCGGCCGCCTTGGGTTGGACAGCTGGCTGGGCCAGCGCAGTTACGACCTGGCCGATGCCGACGAGGTCATCCTCCACCCGGCGGCCTGACGTTCTTTCGATTCATCACACCCTTCACGGAGCTCCCTTTTCCCATGGCCGAGATCAGTCGTACCGCCTTGTTCGGCAAGCTCGACAAGACCGCTTACCGCGCCATCGAAAGTGCCACGGTGTTCTGCAAGCTACGTGGTAATCCCTATGTAGAGCTGATCCATTGGATCCACCAGATCCTGCAGCTGCAGGACTCGGATCTGCACCGCATCGTGAAGCACTTCCAGCTCAACCCATCCAATCTGGTACGCGATCTCACCGATGCACTGGATCGACTGCCCCGGGGCGCGACCGCCATCTCCGATCTTTCATCGACGGTGGAGGAGGCGGTGGAGCGGGGTTGGGTATTCGCCACCTTGATGTATGGCGACACCCAGGTGCGTACCGGGACGCTGTTGGTCGGCATCGTGCGTACGCCGCATCTGCGCAGCGCGCTCAACGGGATCTCGGCGGAATTTGCGAAGGTCAAGGCCGAAGCGCTGGCTGATGGCCTGGAGGAGATCGTGGCCGGGTCGCCGGAAGACGGCCAGGTCGCCAACGATGGTTCGCGCTTCGGGGTTGCCGCACCGGGTGAGGCCAGTGCTGCCATGGCCCCGGCGCAGATGGGCAAGCAGGAAGCGCTGCGCAAGTTCACCACCGACCTCACCGAGCAGGCGCGCAGCGGCAAGCTGGACCCCATCGTTGGCCGCGATGACGAGATCCGCCAGGTGGTGGACATCCTGATGCGTCGCCGCCAGAACAACCCGATCCTCATCGGCGAGGCCGGCGTGGGCAAGACCGCCGTGGTGGAAGGCTTCGCCCAGCGCATCGTGCGCGGTGACGTGCCGCCGGCGTTGAAAGACGTGGAGCTGCGCACCCTGGATGTGGGCCTTTTGCAGGCCGGCGCGAGCATGAAGGGCGAGTTCGAACAGCGCCTGCGCGCGGTGATCGAGGAAGTCCAGTCCAGCCCCAAACCAATCATCCTGTTCGTTGACGAGACCCACACGCTGGTTGGCGCTGGCGGCGCCGCCGGCACTGGCGACGCGGCCAACCTGCTCAAGCCGGCGCTGGCGCGCGGCACGCTGCGCACGGTCGGCGCGACCACCTTCGCCGAATACAAGAAGCACATCGAGAAGGACCCAGCGCTGACCCGCCGCTTCCAGTCCATCCAGGTCGATGAGCCGGACGAGGCCAAGGGCGTGCTGATGATGCGCGGCGTGGCCAGCACCATGGAAAAACACCACCAGGTGCAGATCCTGGACGAGGCGCTGGAAGCGGCGGTCAAGCTGAGCCACCGCTACATCCCCGCGCGCCAGCTGCCGGACAAGTCGGTGAGCCTGCTCGACACCGCCTGCGCCCGCGTCGCCGTCAGCCTGCACGCCGTCCCGGCCGAAGTGGACGACAGCCGCCGTCGCATCGAGGCGCTGGAGACCGAGCAGGGCATCATCACCCGCGAGGCGGCCGTAGGCGTGGAGACCGCCGAGCGTGCCGGTACCGTGGAGACCGCCTTGGCCGTCGAGCGCGAACGCCTGGCCATGCTTGAAGCGCGATGGCAGTCCGAGAAGACGCTGGTCGACGAACTACTTGCCCTGCGCGCCCAGCTACGCGGCAACCATGCACCAGTCGAGGGCACAGGCACTGTGTTGGAAGCCGAGGTCGACAGCCAGGCCGTGGCCCAGCTGGAACAGCGCGCCGAAGCCGAACCTGCACCGGATCGCGACGGTCTGCTGGCACGCCTGCGTCAGGTCCAGGCCGAACTGGCCCAGCTGCAGGGCGAGAGCCCGCTGATCCTTCCCACGGTGGACTATCAAGCCGTCGCGGCGGTGGTCGCCGACTGGACCGGCATTCCGGTCGGGCGCATGGCACGCAACGAGATCGACACCGTCCTGCGTCTGCCCGAACTGCTGGGCAAGCGCGTGATCGGCCAGGACCACGCCATGGAGATGATCGCCAAGCGCATCCAGACCAGCCGCGCCGGCCTGGACAACCCGGACAAGCCCATTGGTGTCTTCATGCTGGCCGGCACCTCTGGCGTGGGCAAGACCGAGACCGCGCTGGCCCTGGCCGAGGCGCTGTACGGCGGCGAACAGAACCTGATCACCATCAACATGAGCGAGTACCAGGAGGCGCATACGGTGTCCTCGCTGAAGGGCGCGCCGCCCGGCTATGTCGGCTATGGCGAAGGCGGCGTGCTCACCGAAGCCGTCCGCCGCAAACCGTATTCGGTGGTGCTGCTGGACGAGGTGGAAAAAGCCCATCCGGACGTGCACGAACTGTTCTTCCAAGTGTTCGATAAGGGCTGGATGGAAGACGGCGAGGGCCGCAGGATCGACTTTCGCAACACCTTGATCATCCTCACCAGCAACGCCGGCACTGACCTGATCGCCAGCCTCTGCGCCGACCCGGAGCTGATGCCAGATTCGGAAGGCATGGCCAAGGCTTTGCGCGAGCCGCTGCTGAAAGTCTTTCCGCCAGCGCTGCTGGGGCGATTGGTGGCGATCCCGTACTACCCACTTAACCCGGAAATGCTGGGCAGGATCGTCAAGCTGCAGCTGAACCGCATCAAGAAGCGCATCGAGGCCCGCTACCGCATCCCGTTCGAGTACGACGAGGACGTGGTGAAGCTGGTGGTCGAGCGCTGCACCGAAAGTGAATCGGGCGGCCGCATGATCGACGCCATCCTCACCAACACTATGCTGCCCGACATCTCGCGCGAGTTCCTCAACCGGATGATCGCCGGTGCGCCAATGACTGGCGTGCAGGTGGGGAGCAAGGACGGGGAGTTTTCGTATGGGTTTGCGTGAAGTCGACAGGCGGTAGTGAAGCTGATTCCCCTTCAATACAAAAAAAGAGGCAGTCCGATGTCAGTTCCAAGCGAGGAAATGTCCAATTGGGAAGGATTCAAGCGGTCCTGGTCCGGATTGCTCGAAGGCGTGGTCAGTCAGCCCGAGCCGCCACCGAACTACAGCTTCAATTCGAAGGAAAGGATGGATCTCGACAGGCATGCTCGGGATATCAATGACAAGTTCGGATATGCGTCGGTGACCAGGAGTGTCAACTACAGCCTCGACAGGCGAAGGGTTCCACTCAACGCTCATTCGCGCGATGGGCTGGTCTCCAATCTGCAACGGGCCAACGATCTGGATGAAATCAACGACCTGCACCGGGTCGAGATGATGCATTTCATGCAGGGTCGGAATGCGTCGGGAAACAATTACGGATCGTGTCTGGTGGGTGTGATGGCACACAAGTTATCGCTGACCATTTGGCAGATCAGCCACGGAGACAAGGACATTCCGGAGCCCCCCACCTGGTAGGGGAGGCCGGATCGGCGGCAGCCCGGGCAGAGAAGATGCACGGGTACGGACAAGGGGTGCCAGCGACGCTGTAGCGTCTCCACGGAAGGGGGGGAAGCACGAGGCACGCGACGACATGACAATGCCCGGCATCCTCTGGTCGGGCGGGGGGCGAAAGTGGCGGTCTATCTGGCGGAAGAACAGACAGGCATGGACTCGGCGGTGCTGGGTTTCCCCGGCCTGAATTCCTGTCAGGCGGTGGTCTGTCGAGCCTCGGACGGGACGCTTTTCGGCGGCCACTTCACTGGCAGCAAGTCGGGCGACGGAAGTACGCTGGGCAGGCTCAAGGGATTGCTGGGCGGAAAGGTGATCTCTTCGGTCTACATTGGCGTACGACAAGGTGGACGCCGCGCGCCTTCTCAAGACAGTGCGCGGCAGCGACTCGGTATGGCGCCATCGCGCCCGCCAAATCGATTACGACGGGCTCGTGCACGTTTTGGATATCCGCGCGGCGCGATTGTCCACGGGCAGTGCCGCTGGTGTTCCGATCTGGCTGGAGGTGTATTCCACAGGGCATCAGGGAGGGTGCCAGTTGGCATGGAGGGTCGACAGTGAGGTTACCCCGCTGAAGACCAGGGGGCGAACGCGGGCTGTTCGTCACGGTCGGCAGGGAGCGTGACAAGGATGGTGTCGCCATGAACTACGTGCTGGATGCATTGATCGAGAAGAAGCGATGAGGACATGGCCAGCCGGGGGTTTCCCCGATCGATGGCGATGCAGGGCCGGTGGCTGCGGCATGCGGACATGAGCCGGTTTCGGCAACAGGCGGGGTAGTGATGGGACTTTTCAACAAGATCAGGGTGGCCGGCACCGATTCGGGGTCGTCCGTGTTGAAACTGCTGCGGACGATGCCGAAGAACGTATGCGCATCTAGGGCCTTCATTTGCCGCGCGGCCGACGGCTCGCTGCAGGAGGCTGTCGGGGGCTCCTGTCGACTGAATTGCGAAATGGAAGATGGCGCCTACCGGATCGAGGTCGCCCGCGGTGGCGGCATGGACTTCTTCATTCCCTACGGCCACGGGGCGGCACGTTACTGCGACGTGCCGAGGGGAGCGCCCGACGGTACCCTGGTGGTGACCTTTCCCATGAACGGCTGCGCGCTCGAAGTGCAGGCGAAGGGGCGCGTCAACAGGTTCTTCCACGACGCCGATGGCAACAGCATGACGGGTGACCGCCACGCCAAGTGCCGCATCGAAGCGGACACGTACGAAGGGCCGGGGGCCAAGGCTGCAGGCAAGTTCAGCGACCTGCCGAGCGCGATGGACACCATTGACGGTGTTATTGGGACGAATTTCGAGCACACCATCATCTGCGTGAAGAAGGGTGACCTCTGGAACATCTACCAGACGGCTGTGGTCGTCACGCGGGCCATTTCCGGCGGGGAAATGGTCGGCTCGCCGAGCTACAGGCACGTCTCCAATGGACCGCCCGTGCACATCGGGGTGTTCGCGGATTGATGGCCGTGCCTGCCCGCAGAAACAGAGGGTCAGAGTGCACTTTCAATGTCTCGGGGGGTTAGGCGTTGTCAGTAGCGGGGAGTTCGTTAAATTTTTAGTTAGCAACCTGGTCGCCGTTGAAAATAATAAATATCGCGATTTATTCGGATTGCTCCCCGGGTAGATAGAAGGGGGCTTGATCTCAGGCCATTGCTGCCGTCACTGAACTGACAGCGATCTGAGTCCGAGCTGCATCAATCGAATCTGTTTTTTGGGTGATCTTTCTGTGAACGGAAATAATGCAAAGTTCAAAGCCAATCCTGAGCTGTTCCTGGAGAACTCGGGAATCTTGTGCTCTTCGATGATCAGGAATTCCAAGGTCGGTGCGTTCAATGGCATTCAAGGACACGGGAAGATGGAATTCGACCTGGTGCCAAAGGGGCGCTTTGTCGAACTGACGATCCTCGGTAATGAGGGGACTTATGCGAAGACGTGGCGCCGTGGCAGCCCGATCGTCGGGCATTTCCTGCACTGGAACGGGCAGACCGCTTCTTCCGGTCCTTCCACTTTTGGAAGTATCGATCTATCAAGCTGCACCGCCGACTATATTTTCACCGCACCATTCACCGGCTGCCGCTTCGTGATCACGCGCGACTGAGGAATTCTTCGCGCCTATCACGAGCCGACGGAGAAAGGTAAAGACATCGACTACGCTGGCAAGGTTGTCGCCAGCCTCGGGCCCGACTATTCAGCCGGGGACGTCTCGGGAAATGGCGTGATCGTACGCAGTCCGACGGGCTGGAAAGCCATCGTCAGCACGATGGCGATGAATGCCACATCCGCGACGGTGGATAGCGTCGAATTTAGCTAGGAATCAAAGGGTAGTGGTGGGGAAGGCTCGCTTTCACCATGCCGGTATAAGGCGCTGTGCTTCGGCTACGGGATCCGATGCAGGCGGTCCGTTGTATGCCCGGCCAGGGCTGTCGTTGTATTGGGGGATTCGAATGACTGGCCGGCCAGGATGCGATGCCGCGCGCGAAGTGACGATGGATTGAGATGTCTTGCCGGGTGATCGAGGTCGAAGGTCTCCAGGATCGTGTCGCCTTCCCATGAGTGCGCGTGATGCAGCCGGCTGCACGACTCACTGACATGCATGCCTGTCCGATGGTGACTGGCGTGGTTCCGCACGTGGGTGGTCCTATCGTCGCACCGGGGGCGCCCACCGTCCTGATCGGTGGGCTCCCTGCTGCGCGGGCCACCGACCTTTGTACCTGCGTGGGGCCTCCGGACAGCATCGTGGCCGGCTCGACCAAGGTTTTCATCAAAGGACTTCCCGCAGCGCGCCTTGGCGACAGCACCGCCCATGGTGGCGTGATCGTGCTGGGCTGCTTCACCGTGCTGATTGGTTGAACGTTCCCGGACCGGTGTTGGAAGCGCAGTGCATTTGCCGGCGGGCCCCTGAAGCTTGGCGTGCGTGAGCCACCGAACTGCTCGATATCCGGGAGTCGCCGCCTCGTCGTTCGTCGCGCCGCAGCATCGGATTGCAGCACGATCATCTGCATGCCAAGGCGGGACGGATGAGACGGAATGACGCTTGCTGCCCGCATGCAGGTGTCAGGATCCGAGCGTTCCATGCGGCCCTGCCAGGGGAGGGCGTCGCACTGCCACGCGTCCATGCCCTCCGGGGCCTGGCCCCACGGAGCACCGGCTTTCAGCAACGCGGATCAGATGGCCAACTACGCATTCAATCTCAAGAGCAATCTGGGTGATGGCCTGAGCTTCTCCTCGCTGGAAGCAAGCGAGGAGCTGGGGCGGCTGTTCGAGTTGCGGTTGACCTGCCTGCATGACGACTTCGATGTCGACCTGGAATCCCTGCTGGGTTCTTCCATGACCGTGGGCTGCGCGGATGATGGGCGGGTGGTGCGTTGGTTCAACGGCATCGTGGCGGAAATTTCCCAGGATGGCGATGGTGGCGTGGATCAGTCGCGCCATGTGGCCTACCAGGTCACGCTGGTGCCGCGGCCCTGGTTGAGCACCCATCGTGTCAACTGTCGCATCTTCAGCGGCAGGAGCGTGCCGGAGATCGTGTCCGGCGTGCTGGCCGAAGTGGGTTACACCGATATCGAAAAGCATCTCTCGGGCACGTACCCAAAGCGTGAGTACTGCGTGCAGTACAACGAAGATGATTTCTTCTTCGTCAGCCGACTGATGGAGCAGGAGGGCATTTACTATTACTTCGTCCATCACGATGGACGCCACGTGATGGTGCTGGCCGATGGCCTGGGCGCGCACAAGCGCACCGAGCCCTATGAGCAGTCCTATCAGCCGGAGAGCCATCTTCGAGGTGGCGGTGCTGGCGTGGTGACCAGCTTCGGGCATGCGCGACGCGTCCATTCCCGGCTGCACAGGTCCACCGATTACGACCCGCAGAAACCTCGCCTGGATCTGATGGCTGATGGTGCGACCCAGCTTCGCCATGAGGCCGGCGAGCTGGAGTCCTTCAGTTGGCCGGGGGGGCATCAGAGCGTTTCCGAGGGGAGTCGCTATGCCCAGGTGGTTGCGGAAGCGCGTCACGCCATCAACGCGCGCCAGCAAGGTCAGGCAAACAGCTTGCAGCTCGCCACGGGCGCGTTGTTCCGGCTGAAGGGCTTCATGCAGGGCGATCGCAATGGCGAGTACCTGATCACCTCGACGCGCATCGCGTTGAAGCAGACCGGGCGTGCATCCGGGGGCAGTGCAGACGACGGCCCGCCGGTCCGCTGTGATTTCACTGCGCTGGATGGAAATCTGAGTTATCGCAGCCCGGCCCGGACGCCCCGTCCGCTGATCGCCGGCCTGCAGACCGCGAAAGTGGTGGGCAAGAGCGACGAGGACATCGAGGTCGACAGCCAGGGACGCATCCAGGTGGCGTTCCACTGGATTCATGGCAGTACCACGGAGCAGGACGACCGCTCCTGTCCGGTGCGGGTGGCCTCGTCATGGGCCGGGAAGGGGTGGGGCGTGCAGAGCATCCCGCGCGTGGGGCAGGAAGTGGTGGTCAGCTTTCTGGATGGGGATCCAGACCGGCCGCTGGTCATCGGCAGTGTCTACAACGGCGACAACCCGTTGCCCTATACGCTGCCGGACAACCGCACGCAGAGTGGCATCCGAAGCCGCAGCCTAAAGGGGACGGGGGACGACTTCAACGAGATCCGCTTCGAAGACAAGCGGGGCGAAGAGGATCTGTTCGTCCATGCCCAGAAGGACATGCACGAGGAGGTCGAGAACGACCACGTCATGCAGATCGACCACGACCAGGCCACCACGGTCAATAACGACCAGACCTTGACGGTCAAGCATGACCGCACCGAGACGGTGGACAACGACCGTAAGACCACCATCAAGCACGACGACACCCTGGATGTCACTAACAACGCGACCACCACGGTCGGGCAGAAATTCAAGCTGGATGCCGGCAGCGAGATCGAGCTGGTCACCGGCGCGTCGAGCATCGTGATGAAGAGCTCCGGCGAAATCCAGATCAAGGGCATCAACATCACCATCAACGGTGACCAGGCCATCAAGGCCGAAGGCGGCGTACAGGTGAACATCCAGGCCGGGGCAACCATGGACGTGGGCGCAGGCGCCAGCCTGAAGGTGCATTCGGACGCGCTGCTCAGTCTGGAAGGTGGAGCCACCAGCACGCTCAAGTCGCCCGTAACCACGGTCAAGGGCGATGCCATTACGCAGATCTCGGCTGCGTTGATCACGATCGGATGAATGCCGCCATGGCCGAAGATCCCATCAGCTCCGCGTGCCGTGAGATGGAAGTCAGTACCGAAGGATGCGCGCTGCTTCATCCCGGCATGGCACCGCAGGCCGCCGTGCGTGCGCTGCTCGCCGGTGGCCTGACCCAGGATGCACTCAAGTTGCTGGCGCGTCTGTTGCCGCGCCGCTACGCGGTGGCCTGGCTGTGCCAGTGCGCGCGCGAGCAGCCATTGCCGCCCGAGGACAAGGCCGGCGCCGCGTTGGCGGAAAGATGGTTGCGCGATCCGAGTGAGTCCAATCGACGTGCCGCCTACGCATTCGCGAGCGCAGGCGGTTACGCCTCGCCCGGGGCCTGGCTGGCCGCGGCGGTGGGATGGTCGGGCGGAAGCCTGGCGCCGGCAGACCAGGCTGTGCCGGCCACGCCAGGCCCAGACCTGACCGCGCGTGCGGCGGTCGCGGCAGTCAATCTGCTCGCGGCGGTCGATCCGCAGCGCTTCGATGCGCGCCGGCGGGGATTTGCCGCGCATGCGCTGGAGTTGCTCGTCGGTAGCCATGGCGCCTGAGCCAAATTCCTTCCACGTACCGCAGTTCCCTGCAGGAGATCATCATGGCCACGCACCCGAAGCTGGTTCTTTCGCTGTTGAGTGGCGCGGTGCCCGGCATCCACCGGACGCGTGTGGAGTTTGACGGGCGCGGGGGGAGCATTGGCCGGTCTGAGCAGAGCGCGTGGATCCTCACCGGTCCCGGGGTGTCGCGCACCCATGCACAAGTGCGATTCCTCAACGGCATGTATTTCATCGAGGACGCCAGCACCAACGGCCTGCTGCTCAACGGGGTGCCATTGGCGCGGAGTGAACCCGCTGCCCTGGGCGACGGGGATCGCCTGCGCCTGGACAACATGGAGATTGGCGTGGCGTTGCAGGCCGCTGCGCCGCCGGCTGCGGCGGCCGCAAGTTTTCCTGCCGAAGCGTCGTACGGACCCGATGCCACGTTGTTTGCCGCACCGCCGGCGGCTACTCCCCCGCAGGTGGCTTCGCCGCCCGTGCCGCCACCGCTTGGGCTGGCAGATCCTGGGCTGGACGACGTGTTCGGGCTGGTGCCGGTGCAGGGTGGCATTGGATCGGTGCAGCCTGCCGCTTCGCTGGATTTCGATGACCTGCTTGGAGCTGGCGAACTGGACCCGTTGCGGCTGCTGGATCCTGCTTCGCCTGGCCCCGTACCTGCCGCCATCGATCACGGCTGGAACCACAGCCCGGCCAGTAGCGACCATTTCCATCCCCCGCGCACGGCTGGGCAGGACCTGGCATTACCCGAGAACTGGGACATGACCACCGGCGACTTCGCTGGCCAGCCTGCCCGTGTCGCCAGCCCGCCCGCGGCGATGCCTCCACAACGGGCGGCCCCTGCGGGGGCTCCGGAGGAGCAGGTTGCCTTCCCTGGCGATCCCCGGATCAACGCCATCCTCTCGATCGTGGTGGATGGGGTGATGGATGTGCTGCGGGCCCGTGCCGAGATCAAGAACACGTTCCGCCTGCCGGTGACGGTGATCCAGCGTTCGGAGAACAATCCGCTGAAGTTTGCCGCCACGCCGGGCGAGGCCTTGCAGAAGTTGATGGCAAGCGATGGCGGGGCGTTCCTTTCTGGCGAGGCGGCGTTCGAGGATGCGTTCGACGATATCCGCTGCCACCAGATGGCCATGCTCGCCGGAATGCGGGCGGCGTTCGAGGCCACGCTTTTCCACTTCAGTCCCGGGCGCCTGGAACAGGAGGTCGATGGTGGCCGTAGAAATGCGTTCAGTGGAAAGGGGCGCTACTGGGAGCGTTATCGCGAGAACTTCGACGTGCTGGCAAAGGATCCGGACGAATGCTTCAGGCGTCTGTTCGGGGATGAGTTCGCCCGTGCCTATGAAGCCCAGCTGGCTCGCTTGAAGTCGGCCCGTCGCGCGCAGCGATAGCACGCCGGATGCGCTTGAGACGGAATGCCGGGCGATGGCAAGCCTCGCCCCGGACACTCGATGCCAGCCCGGGATCCGCAGCGCCGGCATGCACGCGCCTTGCTTAAACCACTGCGCCGGACCGGGCCAGATGGGGGATCGTGCGTCCAATCGCGCTATCGCCCGCCCCTCGTTTTCATGCCGGTAAGCACTGCGTGCCGGCATGACCAACCGGCACGTGCGCATGACGCAGAACAATAAGGTGATCTGGAGCGAAGGGCTGTTCTTGCGCCCTCAGCACCTGCAGCAGCAGGAGCGGTATCTGGAGCGCCATATCGAGCTGCGCACGGGCCGTCTGCACGCGCACGGCTGGGGACTGGACGAGTTGGAACTCGACGAAGACCTGTTGGCCATCGGCAAGCTTGGGCTGCGTCGGGCACAAGGGGTCTTTCCTGACGGAACCGCGTTCTCGATGCCGGGCGACGACCCGTTGCCGGTCCCGCTGGAAGTGGACGCGAGCTGGCGCGACCAGACGGTCTACCTGACCCTGCCGCTGCGGGTTCCCTCCCAGCCGGAGATCGGGCGCGCCGAATCGCCGAAAGACCAGCTGTTCCGCTATCGCGTGCGCGAGGCGGAGGTGGCCGATGCCACGGGTAGCGTCGGCGGCTCGGTGTTGATGGAGGTCGGTGGAATCGCCTGTCGCCTGCAGGTGCAGTCGCAGCCGCTGGAAGGGCTGGCCTGTATCCCCTTGGCTCGGATCGTCGAGTCGCGTGCCGATCGGCGCGTGTTGCTCGATGAAGGCTATCTGCCGACGGTGACCCGCAGTCATGCGGCCGTGCGCCTGGGGGGCTTTCTCACCGAGCTGCTCGGCTTGCTGCATCAACGTGCGGAGGCCCTGGCCGCGCGGGTGGCGCTGAGTGATCGCGGTGGTGCGGCGGAAATTGCCGATTTCCTGCTGTTGCAGGTCATCAATCGATGGCAGCCGGTCGTGGCGCATTGGAGTGCTTCGGGCGGGCCGCATCCCGAGGTGCTGTTTCGTGAACTGTCCGGGCTGGCGGGTGAGCTGTCCACGTTCACCGCACCGGGGAAGCGTCCCTCGGCGTTGCCGGGCTATCGCCACGAAGCATTGACCGAAAGCTTCGAGCCATTGATCGCTGCGCTGCGTGGGGCATTGAGCACGGTCCTGGAGCAAACGGCGCTGGCAATCCCGGTGCAGGCGCGCAAGTACGGCGTCTGGGTCGCCATGCTGCCGGATCCGGGCCTGGTCGATACCGCCGCGTTGGTGCTTGCGGTGCGCGCGGATTTTCCTGGCGAAGAGCTGCGGCGGCGGTTGCCGGCGCAGGCCAAGGTCGGTCCAGTGGAGAAGATCCGGGACCTGGTCAATCTGCAACTACCAGGCATCCCCCTGTTACCGATGCCGGTCGCACCGCGCCAGATCCCGTACCACGCCGGCGCGGTGTATTTCGAGTTCGACCGGACCGCGCCGCTGTGGCGTGAGCTGAAGACCTCCGGGGGCCTGGCCATGCACATGGGCAGCGAAGTGCCGGGGTTGGACATGCAGTTGTGGGCAATCAGGAATTGATGCCATGACCTCCTTGCCCGATGACGCCACCATCATGCGCGGCCAACCTGCGCCGCCACGTCCATTCCGCGACGTGTCGCTGCCGCGCCAGGAAAGCGACGCGGACATCAGTGATTTCCTCGGGCGCAGCGTCAATCCGCTGGTGCAGGCGGCTACGCCGCTGCTGTTGCTGGCGGTGCAGTTGCGCCATGCGGCGCAGGCACCGGATCCGGCGCGCCTGCGCGAGCAGGCCGTGGCACAGGTCAAACGTTTCGAAACGCGGGCGACCGAAGCCGGTCTTCCCGTGCAGAGTGTGACCGCTGCACGTTACGTGTTGTGCACCATGCTCGATGAGGCGGTTCTCAGTGCACCGTGGGGGGAGCGCACCGGCTGGGCGCAACAGACCTTGCTGATGAGCTTCCACAACGAGTCTTACGGCGGTGCCAAGTTCTTCCAGATCCTGGAGCGTCTGCAGAACGATGCCGCGCGGCACATCGACCTGCTCGAGTTGCTGTACCTGTGCCTGGCCCTGGGCTTCAGTGGCCGCTATCAGATCGAAGCCGGTGGGCGCGGCCAGCTGACCGAAATCCAGGACACGCTCTACCGTCAGATCCGCGAACATCGCGGCGCAGCGGTCGCCGAACTGGCGCCGCACTGGCGCGGCGTGCAGCGCCGGCCGGGGCAGGGGCGCGGCGTGCCCAGCTGGGTCTTGCTGCTGGTGCTGGCGTGCCTGGTACTGGGTGTCCTGGTCTGGCTGCATGCGCGCTTGAGCGCGCTGTCGGCGCCGATCAGTGCGGCTGCCGCGCAGCTGGGCGTGGAGAACGCGCATTTTCCCGACGCCACGGCGCGGACGCGTTCGCCACTGCGGCTCAAGCAACTGCTCGCTGCCCAGGAAGCCGGCGGCCTGCTTTCGGTTGATGCATTGCCCAATGGTGACGAGCGGGTACGCCTGAATGCGGCCACCATGTTCAACTCCGGAGGCGTGGACATCGCGTCACCGCAACAGGCGCTACTCGGCCAGATTGCCGCGGCGCTGGAACGCCTGCCGGGGCGGGTGATGGTGATTGGCCATACCGATGATCAACCGGTGCGGTCCTTGCGCTTCCAGGACAACTTCGCCTTGTCCGCAGCGCGTGCGCGTGCCGTTGCCGAGCTGCTGGGCAAGTCCATGTCGCAGCCAGAACGCATCGAATCGACGGGCGTCGGTGCCTCCCAGCCGCTGGCCACGCCGGCAGACCTGCCCGAGAACCGCGCGCGCAATCGCCGCGTGGACATCCTCTATCAGCCCGGGGACTGAAAAGATGGCCACCCGTGTTCTCGCGCTGTTCAAATCTCCCTGGGTGCTGTCTTTCATCGGGGTCCTGCTGCTGTCAGCGCTGGCCTGGTGGCTAGGGCCGTGGATCGCGGTAGGCGGGCGCCAGCCCCTGGCGAGCGTCGCCGCGCGCATCGTGGTGGTGATCGTCCTGCTGCTGGGCTGGGTCCTGGCCTGGCAGTGGGCGCAGCTTCGCGCATCGCGCCATGCACAGCGCCTGGTGGAAGGTGCTGCGGCCGGCGAGCAGGCTGACGAGCGCAATGCGGCCGAGCGCACGCAGCTGGAAGGGCGGTTTGCCGAGGCCATGCGGCTGCTGCGCAAGCGCGGGGGCGGCAAGCGCCTGCAGGCCCTGCCCTGGTATGTCGTGATCGGTCCGCCCGGTTCCGGCAAGACGACGCTTCTGCAGAATTCCGGGTTGAATTTCCCGCTGGCCGGAAGGATGGGCAGCGGCGGCGTTCGCGGTGTGGGTGGGACCCGGAACTGCGACTGGTGGTTTGCCGATGAAGCGGTGTTCCTGGATACCGCGGGTCGTTACACGCTGCAGGATTCGGACCAGAAGGCCGATGCCGGGGCCTGGGCCGACTTCCTGCGCCTGCTGCGCCGCTATCGACGGCGGCGGCCACTCAATGGCGTGCTGGTCACCATGAGCCTGTCCGATCTGCTGGTGCTCGACGATGCCCAGCGCGATGCCCATGTGCAGGCCGTTCGCGGTCGCGTGGACGAGCTGGCCGAGCAGTTGGGCGTCCGTCTGCCGGTGTACCTGGTGTTTACCAAGTGCGACCTGGTCGGCGGCTTCGATGCATTCTTCGATGACCTGAATCCAGAGCAGCGTGCCCAGGTCTGGGGCGCGAGTTTCCCGCTCGAGCGCACGCTCGATGGTTCGGCGGCGCGCGCCTTCGCAGACGAATTCGCGGTCCTGCTGGACCGGCTCAACGCGCGCATGCTCGCGCGCCTGCATGGTGAGCGCGACCAGCGCCGGCGCGCGCAGATCCTGGCATTCCCGCAACAGGTCGCCTCGCTGGGCGAGGTCGCGCGTCAGTTTGTCGAAGGCGTATTCGGTGGACACGCGTATGGCGCCCCGCCGCTGCTGCGCGGCGTCTACCTGACCTCCGGGACGCAGGAAGGCACGCCGATCGATCGCATGATGGGCGCGGTTGCACGCACGTTCGGGCTGGCACCAGCGCAGGTGCAGTTGCCCGGTGCGGCCACGCGCACCTTTTTCGTCCAGCGACTGTTGCACGGGGTCGTGCTTCCGGAAGCCGGACTTGCCGGGGTGGATCCGAGGACCGAGCGGCGCCATCACCTGGTCTGGGTCAGCGGGTGTGCCGCAGCGGTCGTGCTGGCGCTGGTGCTGGTCGGCGCAATGGTCAACAGCTATCTGCGCAATCGCGACTATCTGGCCCAGGTTCATGCAGCCCTGGATGCCAGGCCCGCCGCTGCGGATCCATCGAACGCGGGCAATGCCAGCCAGTACTTCGCCATGGCGCTGCAACAGCTCGAAGGAACCAGTAGCGTGCTGGACGTCGCCCGCCAGCATCAAGAGCATGTGCCGTTGTCGATGCGTTGGGGCCTGTACCAGGGGGGCGGCGTCAGCGAAGCGTTGGACGATGCCTATGCGCGCCAGTTGAACGCCCTGCTGGTTCCGGGCCTCGCCACGCGCCTGCGCCAGGGCTTGCGCGCGCATGCGGGGGACCCGCAGGCGCTGTACTACACCTTGAAAGGCTATCTGATGCTGGCCGAGCCGGCGCACGCGGATCCGGCGCAACTGGAAACCCTCGGTGCGATCGAATGGCGCACGCTGTTTGCCGATGACCGCGTGCTGCAGCAGGCACTGGCCCGCCACTTCCAGGCGCTGCTGGAGCCGCACATGCGGCTTCGTGCCATCTCGCCGGACCCCGAACTGGTCGAGCAGGCGCGTGCGAGCCTGCGCTCCGCGGACCTGTCGACGCTGGTCTACAGCGCCATTCGCTTGGAGCAGGGCAACGCGGGGACGTTGCGACTGGACAAGGCGATGGGGCTGCTGGGGGACGTGTTCACCCGTTCAGGTGGTACGCCGATCTCGACGCCGGTACCTGCGCTTTACACGCAGCCCGTGTTTGCCGAACTCAGCCGCTCCGGTATTGGCCAAGCCGTGGATCGCTTCGTCAAGGATGGGTGGGTGCTGGGCCAGCGCGATCTGGACGTGACGGCCCGCGCGCATCTGGTGGAAGAGGTCCAGGCAGCCTACGAGAAAGACTACGTCGCCTGGTGGGACGCGTTGCTGGCCGAGATCAAGTTGCGTGCACCGGCTGACGTTGCAGATGCGAGTGCCATCGCTGCCAGGTTGGCCGGGCCCAGCTCGCCGTTGCGGCTGTTGCTCAAGGTCGTGCGGCAGAATACGCAGGCGCTGCTGCCGCCGCCGTCGGATGGCAAGGACGCCAAGGACCCGGCCAGCGCGCTGAAGGACCAGGTGGCGGCGCACAGCAATGCCGCACTGGCCAGGGCGATGGGGGTCGATCAAGGCGGGCCGGCTCAGGCACAGCTCGAACCGGGGCAGGCGGTGGCCGAGCATTTCGCTCCGCTCAATGCGTTGACCGAGGGCGGCGACGGGGCTATGCCATTGGATGCGGTGCTGTCGATCCTGGATCAGTTGTCCAAGGTGCTGTTGACCATGGGCGACTTCAGTGCCGTGGCGAGCCAGCCCAGCCCGGCGGTCCTGCTGGCCCGGCAACAGGCCCAGTCCTTGCCGCCTCCGGTCTCCGGCTGGATCGGGGCATTGGCGGGTGACAGCGCGGCGTTGGTTGCGACTGGTACGCGCCAGGCCATGGGTGACCAGGCCAAACAGGCCGTGGGGGATGTGTGCGGCGAGTTCACCCGTGGCCGTTACCCCTTCACCGACAGCAGTGGTGCCATCCCGCTGCAGAACTTCGCCGAACTCTTCGGCGCCAATGGGCGGTTCGACCAGTTACGGCAGCAGATGCAGCCGATGATCGATGCCAGCGGATCGAACTGGAGCTGGAAGCAGGGGCCGGGTGTGGTCGCCGCCGGCCCCGCCGGCCTGCCGGCCCAGCTGCAGTTGGCCCAACGGATCGGACAGGAATACTTCCGTGGCGGCGCGGCGCCTGACGTGTCTTTCAGCCTGCAGGCCCCGCTGCTGTCTGGGCAGGTTGCCCGGCTGAAAGTCGAGATCGACGGGCAGACCTACGAGTACGCCGCCGGCGGAGCACCAAGCATGCCGATGCGCTGGCCCGGCCCGGTCCCGGGGCGGGTGGTGATCAGTGCCTTTGATGCTTCCGGTGCGCCGGTGGGACAGCCGCTGCAGTTCCAGGGCGATTGGGCATTGTTCCGGGCATTGGATGCTGGGCGTCTGCAGCGGCAGTCGGATCTGGGCTTCACCGCGAGCTACGAGTTTTCCGGCAGCCGCGTGCAGCTCCCGCTGCAGGCAGGCAGCTTGCGTAATCCATTCGGCAACGGCTCGGTGCGCCGTTTCAAGTGCGCGTCATGAGCCAGCATGGCGCGGGCTTTTTCGGCAAGCTGCCGTGCGCGGGCGACTTCCTGCAGCGCCGCTTGCCCCCGAGCTTCGTCGAGCCTTGGGATGGGCATCTGTCCGGCCTGCTGGCAGGGGCAAAGGAATGTCACGGGCCGTCCTGGACGCAGGCATATGCGATTGGGCCATTGCTTGCCTTCGTGCTCGCGCCAGGCGTCTGCGGCGCGGCGGGCTGGGCTGGCGTGACGGCGCCGGCGACCGATCGCGTCGGGCGCATGTTTCCCATGACGGTGGCCGCCGTGCCTGCGCAGGGCCACGCCGATGCGGGCTGGTTTACCGGTGCGGCCCTGCTGCTGACCGAGGCGCTGGCCAATCCAGCGCTGGACCTGGACGGCTTCGACAGGCGCGTGCTCGCCCTGGGGCAGCCGCGGCATCCGCTGCCGGTGTCCGGGGGCTTGTGGTGGCCTGTCCTGCCTGCGGCAGAACGGGGCCCGCAGTTCCTGCTGGAGGGCCTGCCCTCCCTCCCGATCTATCTCGATTGGCACAAGGCCGTGGCTGCACCTGCAGTTGGTCACGATGACATCACGGAGCGCATCGCATGAGTCATCACTGTCGTTCTGCGGGACAGAGCGAGACCGGCAAGGTCCGGCGCCACAATGAAGACGCCATCCTCGTGCGCGAGGACGCCGGCCTGTGGGTGGTCGCCGATGGGCTCGGTGGGCATGCAGCGGGTGACCTGGCCAGCGGCATGATCGTCGATCGGCTGGCGGCGCTGCCGCGCCGTGGCCAGCTCAGCGACTTCATCGATGCGATCGAGGACGCGCTTGTACAGATCAACGCCGAACTGCTGCAGATCGCGCGCCATCGGCAGGTCGACATCATCGGCTCCACCGTGGTGGTGCTGGTCTGGGACAGGGACGTCATGGCTTGTGGTTGGGCCGGTGACAGCCGTGCCTATGGAAGCGCTGGTGGCCCGTTGCGCCAGATCACGCGCGACCACGTCACCGGTGCGCGCGATGACCAGACCCAGTTTTCCGGCACGCCGGAACAAGGCCCGCCGGGTGCGCTGACGCGCGCCGTCGGCGCGCAGGAAGCGTTGTACGTCGACTGGGTGCTGGTTCCGGCCGATCCGGGTGCGCGATACCTGCTGTGCTCGGACGGGATCAACAAGGAAATCGACGACGAGGAGCTGGCGTTCGAGTTCGGACGAATACGCGACCCGGCCGCGGCCGTGGATCGCTTGTTCCAGCTCGCCTTGGGGCGAAAGGGCCGGGACAACGTCTCGGCCGTGGTGGTGAGTGTGGAGGATTGAAGACGTGAGCGAAGAACCGATCAGCGTTGCCGACCTGGTGAACGCCCTTGGGCATGGGCACATGGATCTGCAGCACGTGCTTGCAGCGTTGACTGCACGCGGCATGCTTCCGCGTCGCGAGATCGATGAAGGCATGCAAACGGTGTGGCGCTTGCGGGAAGAACAGATGCTCGACGAGATTTCGGTGACCACGCTACTCGATCGCCTGCGGGCTGCTTCGTATGAGCCGGTGGAACCGGTGGATGACGACGCCACGGTCGTGGCGCCTTCCGTGCGCGGGGCCAGCGCGCCGTCGATGCCGGCCGATCAGGAAGACGATGTCACCCGCGTGGCGCCGGCGATGACCGCTGCCGGCGACCCGCGCGCTTCCACCGGCACCGGGAGTGGCACGGGGACCGAAGGCGTCAGCGAATGGAAGGCGGTGGCCAAGGTCGCGGTGGTCCGCAGCGTCGGCGCGGGCGACCTGCTCAAGGGGCGCTTCCAGCTGGAGCGCGAGCTTGGGCGCGGCGGCATGGGGGTCGTCTGGCTAGCGCGGGACGAGCGCAAGATCGAAGCCCGCGATCGCGATCCTTTCGTCGCGGTGAAAGTGCTTTCGGACGAATTCCGCCGTCACCCGGATTCGCTGGTGGCCCTGCAGCGCGAGGCGCGCCGTTCGCAGCAACTGGCGCATGACAACATCGTGCGGGTCTATGACTTCGACAAGGACGGCGCCATCGTCTACATGACGATGGAGTACGTCGATGGCAGCGACCTCAAGACATTGATCCGCGAACAGGCCTTCAATGGCCTGTCCCTGGCCAAGGCATGGCCGCTGATCGAAGGCGTTTCCCGGGCGCTCGCGCGCGCCCACGCGGCGGGCATCGTCCATTCGGATTTCAAGCCGGGCAACGTCATGGTCACCCGCGACGGTGTGCCCAAGGTGTTCGACTTCGGCATCGCCCGGGCCGGCAAGCATGCAGGTGATGCCGAGGGCGAGCAGACCGTGTTCGATGCCTCCACGCTGGGCGCATTGACGCCTGCATATGCGAGCCTGGAGATGATTCGTGGCGAGCAGCCCGGGCCGCGCGATGACATCTATGCGTTGGGATGCGTGTGCTACGAACTGCTGACCGGCAAGCATCCCTTTGGCAAGGTCAGCGCGGAAGTGGCCCTGCGTGAGGGGCGGACGCCACCGCTGGTTCCCGGGCTGACGCGACGGCAGCAACGCACGCTGGCCCAGTCGGTGGCATTCGAGGCAAAGGGTCGCCTGGCTGACGTGCAGTCCCTGCTCGATGGGATGCGCCAGGTGCCGCTGCGCGAGCGCGCGATGCCACTGGCGGCGGCCGGCGGTGGTGCGTTGCTGGTGATCGGCGGCGCCGTCTGGGCAGGGATGGGCTGGTTTCACCAGCGGAATCTGGCGGCGATGATCGCGGCCTTCGATCCATCGGACCCGAAGCACTATCGGGACGAGGCCGCGGCGCAGGATGCACTGGACGGCCTGTCCAGCAGCGACCGTCGCGACGTGCTGGCCGATCATGCCCAGACTGTGATTGGTTTCCTCATGGCACGGCTGGATGCGTTGTGGAATCCGGCGCAAGGGCATTTCGAATATCGGCGTGCGCAGGATGTTTTTGCGTTGCGTGACAGGTTGCGCCTGTATTCGCCGGAACTGGACGCGCGCAAGCTGCGCGTCGAGCAGGAGCGCGATCGGGAACTGAACCGGCTGGATAGCCAGGTCGAACAGCGCATCGCCGCGGGTGCTTTGTTCCCCGATCAGCACGACAACGTGCTCGACAGTCTGCGGATCGTGGGCGAGATCGATCCGGACAGCGCGCTGTTGCATAACCCGCAGTTGGAAGCGGCTTATGACGCGGCGGTCCAGTCCAGCCTGCAGGCCGGGAATCTGGGTGCCGCCACGCAGCAGTTGAGCGTCGCGCAGCAGCGTTTCCCGGACTCGCTGCCGCTGCAGCTACGGCAATCGCAGTTGGTCGAACAACGCGCATTGGCGGAAGCGGTCACCGCGCGCGCACCGGCCCAGGACGCGCGTGCCGCACGCACCCAGTTGCAGCAGTTGCTTGACAAGCCGGACTTCACGGTGCAATGGCAGCAACAAGTGGCCAGCGCACTGGACGCGCTCAAGGCGTCCGGGCAACCGGTCGATCCGGCGGAACTGCAAGCGCTCGCCAGCGGCATCGTGGGCTTGATCTCCAGCCGTACTGCGCCTGCTGATCTGGCCCGCGCGCAGGCATTGGCCGCCTTCGGCCTGGCCGAGGTGCCTGCCGATGCGGCGCTGCAGGCGCAGCAACAACGGCTGCAGCAGGCAGGGCAGTCGCTGGATCAGCTGCTGGCCCGTGACCGTGCAAGTGCTGAGATTGCCGCGCGGACCGAGTCCCTGCGCCGCGCCGCGGCGGCAGGTGATCTGGAGAAAGCGCGTCAGGCATACGCACGTCTGGTCGCGCTCCAGCCTGACGGCGAATTCGTGAAAGGCGCGGGGGCCGACCTGTTGGCCCAGGCGCATGTCGCTGCTGCGGACGGGAAGGCCGCCAGCGGCGACTACGCCGGGGCTGCGGCGATCATGCGCGACGCGATCAGCCTGCTACCGGGGCGCAAGGCATTGGTTGCCGCGCAGGAACGCGACACGCTGGTGGCTGACATCCTGGCCAATGCCCGGGCACCGGCCGAACAGCGCCGGCAGCAACTGCTGACGCGCCTGCAGGTGGCATGGCGCGACGATGCCCGCGGCATGGGGGCGCTCGAATCCCAGATGAAGGCAGGCGGCCAATTGCCGCAAGGCAGTCTGGAGGCGCTCCTGCAGGCGCAGGCCGGGAGCGCTGAATCGCGTGATCAGGTCGCTCCCGATGCTGCGTCGGGCAGGCCTGCGGCCAGGACCCCGGCGGGCAAACGCCCGGAGCGTGGAAGCGCAGGCGCGACGGCCTCCACCGCCGCGGGCACCGCCGCCACCGCGACCGTCAACGAGGACGACCTGCCGCTGCCGCCGGTGCCTGATGGCCCAGACCCCTGTGGGCAGGCCGGATTGGCGGGCTCGGCCAAGGCCTGTTTCGATCAGCTCGGTGATGGCCAGCGCGGCCCCATGCTCGTGGTCGTCCCCGGGATGGGTGGTGGCAAGCGCTACGCACTTTCGCGTGGCGAAATCACCGTCGATGACTTCAATGCCTATTGCAAGGCCAGCGGAAGATGCAACGTGCGCTCGCTGGCTGATCCATCGCTGGGACGCTTGCCCGTAACCAACGTCAGCCTGGGACAGGCGCGTGCCTATGCACGGTGGCTGATCCGTACCACCGACGGTTGGCGTTATCGCCTGCCGACCGATGCCGAATGGCTGTACGCCGCCCAGGCCGCACAGGACTGGAAACAGGCGCCAGACAGCAACTGCGTTCCGCCGACCGCCAGCACGGGCAGTGATGCCCCGGTTTCCATTCGCGGACGTCAGCCCAATCCCTGGGGGTTGGTGAACATGAGCGGCAACGTGTGGGAGTGGACCGTCGATGGGAACAAGACCAAGGTGCGCGGCGGCAGCTTCGCCAGCTTCTGGAGCGACTGCAGCGTGGCCAGCGTGAGGCAGGATGGCGGCAATACCCAGCCGGATGTCGGCTTCCGCGTGCTGAGGGAGTTGAAGTGATGGATCTGCAACGTGCGAATGAAACCCTGCACGGCCTTTCTCGCGCCTATCAGGAAGGGCGGTTGCAGCAGGGGGAGTATCGCCAGCGTCGCCGCCAGTTACTGGATGGCCTCGCCGACAGTGCGGCCATTACCCATCGCAACGGGGTATCGCCGCGCCGTGCGGAGCCATCGTCGAACCAGGCATTGCAGACCGGAGCAGGGCGCTGGCGCCTGGGCTTGCTCGTGATCGGTGTGGTGCTCGTGCTGACGCTTGTCGGCCTTTTGTTAGGGGGAGTCTTTGATGTTTGAGTACGGTTGCCGGAAGGCTGCTGGCGGCGTTTGCGTGGGGCTGGTGCGGTCGAAGCGCGTTCTGGCAGCACAAGCGCCGACGCGCCTTGCATTGATCGCCGCCGGCGTCATGGCGGTGCTTGCCTTGAGCAGCGCCGCTGCAGCGCAGGAACCGCCCCAAGGCCAGCCCGGGACCGATCAGGTTCCAGCCCTGGCCCAGCGCGACCAGGCGCCGGCCACGCTGTTGGCGGTCCGCGGGTTTGCCGTCGAAGGTGTCGGCCCGCACTCTGGCGGTGACATCACCCAGGCCGGCGTGCAGAAGATCGCCGATGCCAAGTTCGAAGCGCTGGCTGAAGGCCATTCCGAAGCACGGCTGCGCTTCGATCAATTGCAGGCAGTAGCCAATGCGGTGACCGCGGCCTATCGCAAGGCGGGGTATGTGGTGGCCACCGCCATCATCCCCGTGCAGACCATCGGTGCCGATCGCATCGTTCGATTGCAGGTCATCGAAGGCAGGATCGGCAAGGTGATCGTGCAGGGCACCACGCATTACGATCCCGATGTCATCGCGGCTGCGCTCAACCGGCTGCAGGGGCGGGCGCTGCGGGCCCAGGAGGTGTCTTCGGCGATGCTCTACGCCCATGACCTCCCTGGCGTGTCGGTGTCATCGATCCTGCAGCCAGGCCAGAACGATGGTGAAACTGATCTGGTGCTGACCGCACAGGAAGAGAAGCACCCGGTCAGCTTCGACCTTGGCGTCAACAACTACGGCACGGAACTGACCGGGAAATACCGCGCGCTGGCCGGTGTGACCTGGGACAACCCGATCGGGCGTGGCGATCGGCTGGCTGCCAGCTTCGCCTACGCGTTCGAGCCGGAATCCACGCGCCAGGGCGCCTTGTCCTACAGCGTTCCCATCTCGCCGGTACCGGGCCTGTCGTTCCTGGCCGGTTACTCGCGCAGCGAGCTGCAGGTCAACACGGGTCTGTTCTCCGTGCTGGGCATCCAGGGGCCAAGCAGCAACACGTACGTCGGTGCCGACTGGAAGTTCGTCAATACCTCCACGCTGCAGATGCAGGGCTCGTTCCGCTACCTGCGCGAACGATCACAACTCAGTGCCTTGGGTGAGGTCTTGTCGGACCTGCAGTTCGATGCGGCCGAGCTTGGGTTTGCGATGCGCCGTACCGATGTGCGCTGGCGAGGGGTCGACTTGCTGACGCTCAGCGTGCGCCAGGCCGTGGATGACCAGTCGCGCAGGCCCGATGACCTGTATCCGGATCACGACAGTCGTTTTCTGGTCATGCGTGCGTCCTACAGCCGCCTGCAATACCTGGCGCCGACCCAGCGACTGGTGCTGCGCGTTTCCGGCCAGTACACCCGCGACGCACTGACGCCGATGGAGCAGTTCGCACTGGGAGGGCCGGACAACGTACGTGCGTATCCGTTGGCCGATGCGTTGGGAGATCGTGCCTGGGCCGGCTCGCTGGAGTATCACGTCGATGCCCCTGGCTTTGCCGATCGCACCTCGCCCTTCAACGGCCGGCCATGGCGGGACCTGCTGGAATTCAGCGTGTTTGCCGACCACGGACAGGCTGATCCGGTGGGTGCCAACGACACCAGTGCACATCCGTCCGTGCGCTTTGGCGGTGTCGGCGTGGGGGCGAGCTTCCGTTTGCCGCAGACCCACAACCTGCAGCTCGACCTGACCGCTTCGGTCCCCACCACCAGTACCGATGCCAGTGACGGCAAGGACGGCGTGCGTGTCTACGCGCGCTTCGGCATGACGTTCTGAGGAGAGCCGGCCATGAATCGTATCTATCGTTTGGTGTTCAACTGCCAGCTCGGCCTGGTCCAGATCGCCTCGGAACTGGTTGGCAGCCATGCGGCCGGGGGGCGCGCCACGTGCCGTCGGCTGACCGTGTCGCTGGCGATCCTGCCGTTGGCCTGGGCATTGGCCTCGCCGGCCCGGGCACAAACCTTGCCGACCGGGGGCACCATCACCAGCGGTTCGGCCGCGATCAGTTCCGCTGACGGAGCGATGACCATCGCCCAGTCCAGCACCAAGGCCATCCTCGACTGGCAGACATTCAGCATCGGCAGTACAGCCCAGGTCGCCATCACAGGTGGCAGCGATATCGTGACGCTCAATCGCGTGGCGGCCGCGGGCGGGGTGAGCCAGATCGATGGTGCGCTGAACTCCACCGGCCTGGTGTTTCTACTCAATCCCAACGGCGTGGTCTTCGGATCAGGTGCACAGGTCAATGTCGGTGGCCTGGTCGCCAGCACACTCAGCATGACCAATGGCGATTTCATCAGTGGCAGCTACAAGCTTGCTGGCAGCAACACCGGCGTCACGGTGACTGTCAGCGATGGTGCGTCGCTGAAAGCAACAGGTGGCAGCGGCATTGGGCTGCTGGCCAATCAGGTGGATGTTGCCGCCGGGAGCACATTGAATGCCGGGACGGGCAATATCGTGCTCGGGGCGATCAATGCCGGCACGCTCGGCTTCGATGGCAATGGCGGCATGACGCTGTCGGTGGACACCAGCAATGCGGCTGCGCTGGCCAGTTCCGGGACGGGGGTGACGACCAGCGGTAGCCTGACAGCGGGCAACGTGGACCTTGTCGCAGCCTTGGACGGTGCTGCCAGTAATGCCATCAATGTGGGTGGCACGGTTGCGGCCACCGGCATCACCGTGGATGCCACCGGCGGTGCGGTCTCGCTGTCGGGAGATCTTGCTGCGTCCACCCTGGACATCAGCAGCAGTGGCGCCGTGGAGCAAAGCGGTGGCTCGCTCGCCATCATGGGCGACACGACAGTCGCGGCCGGCGGTGGGATCACGCTGGAAAGCACCAGCAACAACTTCACCGGTGCCGTCAGCGCCAGCGGCGCTGGCGTTTCGCTGTATGACAGTAGCGATTTGAGCATCGGCAGCATCGCCAGCTCGGGAAACAACGCAGTGTCGTTGGTGGCCGGCGGGACGCTGACCCTGTCCTCGGCTGGCATCAACACCGGGACCGGTGCGCTGACGCTGTCTTCGCTGGGCGGCACGCTGTCGTCGACGGGCACCTTGCAGGGCGGCAACGTCGCACTGACCGGGCGCGATGGGATCACGCTGTTAGGCGACGTGAACGCCAGTGGCACGCTTTCGATGAGCACCACCAATGCTGCCATTAGCCAGGTGGCAGGTACGATGCTCGTAGCCGGTACGACTTCGCTTGATGCTGGCACCGGTGCGATCACGCTGACGGGCATCGGCAACGACTTCGGCAGTGCGGTTTCGGCCAAGGGCGGTGCGGTCACGCTGACCGATGCCAATACCCTGACCCTGGGCACGGTGACGGCAGGCAGTCTGACCGCCACGGCAGGTAACACGCTGAGCCTGGGCACCACCATCGTTGGCGGCGCACTCGCTGGGACCAGCAGCAATGGAAGCATCATCCAGAGCGGCGCCGTCTCGGTGGCCGGCACCAGCACCTTGACCGCCGCCGGCGGGATCGCACTGAACAACAGTGGCAATGATTTCGGAGGTGCAGTCACCGCCAGCGGCGGCGCGGTGAGCCTGACCGATGCCAATGCGCTGGTCCTGGGCACGGTAGCGGCTAGCACGCTGATGGCCACCGCCGGTGGTGCGCTGACCCAGAGTGGCGCATTGACAGTCAGTGGGACCAGCAACTTTTCCGCTGGCGGCGGGATCACGCTGAACAACAGCGGCAATGACTTCGTAGGTGCTGTCACCGCCAGCAGCGGCGCGGTGAGCCTGGCCGATGCCAATGACCTGGTTCTTGGCCCGGTAGCGGCAAGCACGCTGACGACAACCGCCGGCGGTGCGCTGACCCAGAGTGGCGCATTGACAGTCGGCGGGACCAGCAACTTTTCCGCTGGCGGCGGGATCACGCTGAACAACAGCGGCAATGATTTCGGGGGTGCTGTCACCGCCAGTGGCGGCGCGGTGAGCCTGGCCGATGCCAATGACCTGGTCCTGGGCACGGTAACGGCAAGCATGCTGACGGCGACCGCCGGTGGTGCGCTGACCCAGAGTGGCGCACTGACGGTCAATGGGGCCAGCAATCTTTCCGCTGGCGGCGGGATCGCACTGAACAACAGTGGCAATGATTTCGGAGGTACTGTCACCGCCAGTGGCGCTGGCGTTTCGCTGTATGACACTGGCGATTTGAGCATCGCCAGCATCACTAGTTGGGGAAACAACGCGGTGTCATTGGTGGCCGGCGGGACGCTGAAGCTGTCCTCGCTTGGCATCGACACCGGGACCGGTGCGCTGACGCTGTCTTCGCTGGGCGGCACGCTGTCGTCAACGGGCATCCTGCAAGGGGGCAACGTCGCCCTGGCCGGGCGCGACGGGATCACGTTGTTAGGCGACGTGAATGCCAGTGGCACGCTGTCGATGCGTACCAGCAATGCCGCCATCAGCCAGACGGCAGGCACGGTGACCGCCGCCGGCACCACGACGCTCGGTGCCGGTACTGGCGCGATCACGCTGGCGGGCGTCGGCAACGACTTCGGCAGTGCGGTCTCGGCCACGGGCGGTGCGGTAACGCTGACCGATGCCAATGACCTGGTCCTGGGCGTGGTGACGGCTGGCACACTGGCCGTCAACGCTGGTGGTGGACTCACCCAGAGTGCTGCGCTGAGAGTCGATGGCACCAGCACCTTGACTGCTGGCGAGTGGGTCGCGCTGGACGGCGGAAACAATGATTTCGGTGGTGCCGTCACTGCCAGTGGTGCTGGCGTTCTTCTGAGCGATATCAACGATCTGACCATTGGTGGCATCACCAGCTCGTGGAGCGGGGCGGTGATTTTGAGCGCCGGTGGAACGCTGACCCTGCCGGCCGGTGGCATCGACGCCGGGACCGGCGCTCTGATGCTGTCTTCGTTGGGTGGCACGCTGTCGTCGACCGGAACCTTGCAAGGGGGCAACGTCGCCCTGACCGGGCGCGACGGGATCTCGCTGTCTGGTGATGTGAACGCCAGTGGCACGCTGTCGATGACCACCACCAATGCGGCCATCGCCCAGACGGCGGGTACGGTGACTGCCGCTGGCACCACGACGCTCGGTGCCGGTACCGGCGCGATCACACTGGCGGGCGTCGGCAACGACTTCGGCAGTGCGGTCTCGGCCACGGGCGGTGCGGTAACGCTGACCGATGCCAATGACCTGGCCCTGGGCACGGTGGCAGCGCGCACGCTGACGGCGAGCGCAGGCGGTGCGCTGGCCCTGGGTGCCACGACGGTGACGGGCGATGCCACGCTTGAAGCGGGCACGGCGCTGGACCTGGGTAGCAGTCGCATCGATGGAGCGTTGCTGGCGACCAGTGGTGGAAACATCACCCAGAGCAGCGCCTTGGAAGTAGGCGGAAATACCACGCTGAGTGCGACAGGCGACATCACCCTGGACAACAGCGGCAACGACTTCACCGGTCCGGTGAATGCCAGCGGCGGTGCGGTGACGCTGACCGATGCCAATGCTCTGACCCTGGGCACGGTGGCAGCGAGCACGCTGGCGGCAAGCGCAGGCGATGCGCTGGTCCTTGGCGCCACGACGGTGACGGGCGATGCAGTGCTTGAAGCCGGCACGGCGCTGGACCTGGGTAGCAGCCGCATCGACGGAGCGTTGCTGGCGACCAGTGGTGGAAACATCACCCAGAGCGGTGCCTTGCAAATGGGCGGAACCACCACGCTGAGTGCAGCGGGTGACATCACCCTGGACAACAGCGGCAACGACTTCACTGGCACGGTGAATGCCAGCGGCGGTGCGGTGACGCTGGCCGACACCAATACCCTGATCCTGGGCACGGTGGCGGCGGGCAGTCTGACCGCTGTGGCAGGCGGCACGCTGGACACCGGAGTTACCACAACGACGGGCGATGCCAGCTTCCAGTCTGCCGGAGCATTGAGCCTGGGCACTACCAACGTTGGTGGCGTACTGGCCGGGACCAGCAGCGGTGGGAGCATTACCCAGCGTGGCGCCTTGGAAGTAGACGGAACCACCACGCTGAGTGCGACAGGCGACATCGCTCTGGACAACAGCAGCAACGACTTCGCCGGTACGGTGAACGCCAGTGGCGATGCGGTGACGCTGACCGATGCCAATACTCTAACCCTGGGCACGGTGACGGCGGGCAGCCTGACTGCCGTGGCAGGCGGCACGCTGGACACCGGAGTTATCACAACGACGGGCGAAGCCAGCTTCCAGTCTGCCGGAACATTGAGCCTGGGCAACACCACCATTGGCGGTGCACTGGCCGGGACCAGCAGCGGTGGAAGCATCGCCCAGAGCGGTGCCTTGCAAGTAGGTGGAACCACCACGCTGAGTGCAGCGGGTGACATCACCCTGGACAACAGCGGCAACGACTTTACCGGTACGGTGAACGCCAGTGGCGCTGGCGTTTCGCTGTATGACGCCAGCGATTTGAGCATCGCCAGCATCACCAGCTCGGGAAACAACGCGGTGTCATTGGTGGCCGGCGGGACGCTGACCCTGTCCTCGCTTGGCATCAACACCGGGACCGGTGCGCTGACGCTGTCTTCGCTGGGCGGCGCACTGTCGTCGACGGGCACTTTGCAGGGTGGCGATGTCGCCCTGACCGGGCGCGACGGGATCTCGCTGTCCGGTGATGTGAACGCCAGCGGCACGCTGTCGATGACCACCACCAATGCGGCCATCGCCCAGACGGCGGGTACGGTGACTGCCGCTGGCACCACGACGCTCGGTGCCGGTACTGGCGCGATCAAGCTGGCGGGCATCGGCAACGACTTCGGCAGTGCGGTTTCGGCCAAGGGCGGTGCGGTAACGCTGACCGATGCCAATACCCTGACCCTGGGCACGGTGGCAGCGAGCACGCTGACGGCGAGCGCAGGCGGTGCGCTGGCCCTGGGTGCCACGACGGTGACGGGCGATGCCACGCTTGAAGCGGGCACGGCGCTGGACCTGGGTAGCAGTCGCATCGATGGAGCGTTGCTGGCGACCAGTGGTGGAAGCATCACCCAGGGCGGTGCCTTGCAAATGGGCGGAACTACCACGCTGAGTGCAGTGGGTGATATCACCCTGGGCAACAGCGGCAACGACTTCACCGGCACGGTAAATGCCAGCGGCGGTGCGGTGACGCTGATCGATGCCAATGCTCTGACCCTGGGCACGGTGACGGCAGGCAGCCTGGCCGCCGTGGCAGGTGGCACGCTGGACGCCGGAGTTACCACAACGACGGGCGATGCCAGCTTCCAGTCCGCCGGAACATTGAGCCTGGGCACCACCAACGTTGGTGGCGTACTGGCCGGGACCAGCAGCGGTGGGAGCATTACCCAGCGTGGCGCCTTGGAAGTAGACGGAACCACCACGCTGAGTGCGACAGGCGACATCATCCTGGACAACAGCAGCAACGACTTCACTGGGGCGGTGAACGCCAGTGGCGATGTGGTGACGTTGACCGACGCGAATGATCTGACCCTGGGCACGGTGACAGCGGGCACGCTGACGGCGAACGCAGGCGATGCGCTGGACCTGGGTACCACGACGGTGACCGGTGATGCCACGCTTGGAGCGGGCACGGTGCTGGACCTGGGTAGCAGCCGCATCGACGGAGCGTTGCTGGCGACCAGTGGTGGAAACATCACCCAGAGCAGCGCCTTGGAAGTAGGCGGAAATACCACGCTGAGTGCGACAGGCGACATCACCCTGGACAACAGCGGCAACGACTTCACCGGTACGGTGAACGCCAGTGGCGATGCGGTAACGCTGACCGATACCAATACCCTGACCCTGGGCACAGTGGCAGCGAGCACGCTGACGGCAAGCGCAGGCGATGCGCTGGCCCTGGGTACCACGACAGTGACCGGCGATGCGGTGCTTGAAGCCGGCACGGTGCTGACTTCGGGCAGCCGCCGCACCAGTCGCGTGCTGCTGGCCACCAGTGGTGGAAATATCACCCAGAGCGGCGCCTTGAAAGTAGGCGGAACCACCACGCTGAGTGCGACAGGCGACATCATCCTGGACAACAGCGGCAACGACTTCACAGGTGCGGTGAATGCCAGCGGCAACGCAGTGACGCTGGCCGATGCCAATACCCTGACCCTGGGCACAGTGGCAGCGAGCACGCTGACGGCAAGCGCAGGCGATGTGCTGGCCCTAGGCGACACTGCGGTGACGGGCGATGCGGTGCTCGATGCGGGAAGCAACGTAACGTTGACTGACGCTGTGCAGGTGGGCGGTGTTCTACGCGTCGTCGCTGGCAATGACATCCAGCAAGGCGCAGGTGGTTTGACTGCTGGCACATTCGCTGCCCAGGCGGGTGGCAGCCTCAGCCTGCTTGGCAGCGGCAACCACATCGATGCGTTGGGCGACGTCCAGGCCGCGTCCGTGAAGTTGAACAATGCGCAATCGCTGACCATCGCTGGCAACGTGGCCAGCAGTGGCGACATCGCGCTGGATGTCGATGGCGACCTGCACCTCAATGGCACCCTGGCCGGCAACAATGTCTGGCTCCAGAGCAGTGGCAATGTCGACGAAGGTGTTGGCGCAAGCTTGACCGCACTCACCCTGAGCGGAAGCGTCGCCGGGATGGTCACGCTCGGAAGTGCCAATCAGTTCAATGACAACCGGATATCGGTCCTGGGGAATTTCAGTTCGCCCGGAGGCTTCAGCCTGACCAATGGGCAAACCGTGACCCTGGCATCGGTCGATGGCAGTGCGTACACCGTCGACGCCGGTCACGCCGATCTCTACCTGGAGGCCCGCGGCGGGGACATCCTCCAGGCCGGGACCACATGGCTCTACGACGGGAACGGGACGTTCTCTGCGAGCGGCAGCATCGGCCAGAAGACCGCGCCGATCTACGTCATCGGCGACACCACGCAATACGTGGCCGCCATCGGTTCGCCGCCGGCTTACTTCTACGGTCTGGACCGGAACGGCAACCTGCTTGCGATCAGTGGTGTCGCCAGCGTCAACGTACCGACTACGGTCTACGCCGGGCGCGTGCAAGGGACCAGTCAACAGGAAGTCCATTACGTGGACCTGGCGGCCGTCGGCGCAGACTATCGCGGCTATGGCGTCGTCGAGCCAGGTTTGCGCCTGCCGATCGACCAGCAAGTCCAATGTGACACGGGCGACCCTGACGCAGGCTGCCACCAGTAGAAGAAACCTGCACCGGCAGGCACACACCCTAACTTCAAACAGTTGAACACCCATGAGCATCGTTGACCTGGAAAGCCTGCTTGAGCCGCTCGCCACGGATGTGCCCTGCGGCCCGGATCTGGAATATGACAACGAGTTCCTCGCGCTGGAGCGCAAGGCCACCGTGCGTGCCGAGCAAGTGGTGGGCGAAAGCGTGATTGAGGCCGAGGAGCCGGACTGGGTTTCAGTGGAAACGCACGGTTTGGCCGTGCTGTCCCGTTCGCGGGACCTGCGCGTGGCCATGCGCGTGGCCGCGGCTTGGACGCGCCTGCGCGGCATTGCCGGTTGGGCAGACGGAATGGCCTTGATCCACGGATTGCTGGATCGGTACTGGGAGACAGTGCATCCGCAGCTCGATGCCGAGGATGACGACGACCCTACTGCTCGCGTCAATGCGGTGATCGGATTGGCGGATCCGCTGGGGCAGCTGGGCTTGTTGAGGACCGCGCCGTTCGTGCAATCCCCGCGGATGGGGCGATTCAGCCTGCGCGACTTGCGCCTGGCGACCGGTGTCCTCAATGCCGCTGCCGGAAGTGCGGTGCCAGCCTTGACCGAGATCGAAGCCTGCTGCATGGATTGCGACCTGGTTGCGTTGGAGCAGACGTTGCAGGCATTGCGGGCTGCACGACAGGATGTTGCGGGCATCGACCAGATCTTCCTGGACAGGATCGGGACGCTTGGTCCGGATCTGAAATTGCTGCTGTCTGACCTGCGTGATCTCGAAGCGTTCGTGGCCCGTCAGTGGGGCGCGCGTACCGGGCAAAGCGGCGCATCTGGAGAGGGCGAAGCGGGGGAGTTCGCGTCATCGGATTCGGCGGTCGGTACGGCGGTCCAGGTCGTTGTGCCGGGCAGGATCAACGGGGCGGCCGACGTGCTGCGTCGAATCGACGAGATCTGCGAGTACTACGCCCGGAGCGAGCCATCCAGTCCGGTTCCGTTGGTGCTCAAGCGGGCGCGGCGGTTGGTCGGAATGAACTTTGCGGACTTGCTGCGGGATCTGGCTCCGGGAGGCGTAGACGAACTGGAGCGTGTCTCGGGGCGGCTCGATGAGGCGTGACCGGTGGAAAGTGCACGTATCTCAGCGCGCTCGGCAGAACCGTCTCTCCATCGTCCGCACGACGCATGCACCGGTGCTTGTTGTTACCGGGGGCGAGTGACGGTCAGGCGCAGGTCCAGCCGCGGGATTCAACCGATCTCGCGCGTATCGAGCAGGCCTCGATGGCGTCCAGCGCGCCTGGGCGCTTGATGGGTTGAGCGCCGGAAAGGCGGGTTCTGTTGCTATAGATGGTATTGCGATGGGCAGACCAGTAGGCTTCCGGGATGCGTACCAAGCCCAATGCACAGCCGAACCAGAGTCTGATTGACGGAATCGCGACCCTGCAGGCGCTGGCGTCTTCCGCCGAGCCCATAGGTTGCCGTGAGCTGGCACGGCAGCTGGATGCGAATCCAACCCGGGTGAATCGCCTGCTGAAGACGCTGGCGTACCTGGGCATCGCGCGCCAGACTTCGGACCGCAAATACACGCCCGGTCCGGGCATGCATGTGCTGGCGGCCCAGAGCCTGTTCGCCTCCGGCCTGATCCGGCGGGCGCTTCCGGTGCTGGAGCATCTGCGCCGCTTCGGCCATACCGTGGCCCTGGGCGTGCTCTGGAATGACAGCGTCAGCTATCTGTTCCATGCGCCGCCCGGGATCGAGGCCGCGCGCGGCCTGGGGCGCATCGGGCTGCTGCCGGCGACCACCAGCGGCATCGGCATCGTCCTGCTGTCCCAGCTTGCTGACGAGGAAGTGCGCGACATCTACCAGGACCGCGAGATTCCGATGTTCCCGCAGGGCATCGAGCAGCTGCTGGCAACGCTTGCGGCCACGCGCGGGCAGGGGTATGCACGGGTCCATGTCGCGGACGAACGTGACCACCACATCGTCGCCATCGCCATGGGTGATCCCGTGCATGCAGGCATCGCCATGTCCGGCTGGATTCCGGAAGCGGCCACGGCGGAACTGGTTGCAGCCCTGCGCGAAGCGGCGAAGGAAATCGGCTGAAGACTCTGCCGCACTGCGGTTTGACATGTTGCTAAAATAGCAATACGTTCGATCCTCGTTGTGGGGAGGAAGGCGAATGGTCGTGGGTGTCGATGCGGGCAGGACAGGCAAGGTGCGTTGGGTCCTGCTGGGCCTGTTGTTCCTTTCGACGGTCATCAACTATCTGGATCGCCAGGCACTGTCGATCCTGGCCACCACCATCCAGGCCGACCTGGATATGTCCGATCTGGAGTACGCGCGGGTCGTCCAGGTGTTCCTGCTGGCGTATGCGTTTGCCTACGTGCTTGCGGGGCGCGTGACCGACTGGCTGGGCTCGAAGGTTGCACTGGTGCTCTTCATTGGCTGGTGGTCACTGGCCAACATCGCCACGGGGATGGTGCGCAGTTCGGTGGAGTTGGGCGCGGCACGGTTCGCGCTTGGACTGGGCGAGCCGGGGAACTACACCGTCGGCACCAAGGTGGTGTCCGAACAGTTTCCGGCGAGTGAGCGCGGGCTGGCCCTTGGCCTGTACACCGCGGGCGCCATGATTGGCGCCACCGTGGCGCCACCGCTGATTGGTGGCATCGCGCTGGTCTACGGTTGGCGCAGTGCGTTCTGGATTACCGGTGTCGTCGGGTTGCTGTGGATCGTGGCCTGGTGGTTCGCCTATCCCAAGCCGTCACCGCAGGCAGCGGCGCAACCCAAGCCGTCCATGAAAGGCGTCTGGGGCAAGCTGGCGCGCACGCCAGCGGTGTGGGCCCTGGTGGCATCGCGGGCCGTGGCCGATCCGGTCTGGTATTTCTACCTGTTCTGGTTTCCAAAATACCTGGGAGATGCGCGCGGCATGAGCCTGGCGACGATCGCGTCGCTGGCCTGGATCGTGTATGTGACCGCAGACATCGGCAGCGTGGGCGGTGGCGCGATCTCCGGCGCACTGGTGCGCCGCGGCCGCACGCCGGTGCGTGCGCGCCTGGTCACCATGACCGGCGCGGCGGTGCTGGCACCGGTCGGGATCTTCATCACCCTGCATCCTTCAATCCCGGTGTTGTTCGCCCTGGCCTGCCTGGTGACCTTTGCCCACCTGGTCTATCAGATCAACCTGACATCGCTGGTCGTGGATATCTTCCCCTCGCGCTACATCGCATCGGTCGCGGGCCTGATTGGCTGCGGCAGTGCGCTGGGCGGCATGCTCTCGGCGCAGGTGGTTGGCATGCTGGTGTCAGACCATGCCTTTGATCG
Organism: Pseudoxanthomonas sp.; assembly: GCF_027498035.1. Taxonomy (NCBI): domain Bacteria; kingdom Pseudomonadati; phylum Pseudomonadota; class Gammaproteobacteria; order Lysobacterales; family Lysobacteraceae; genus Pseudoxanthomonas; species Pseudoxanthomonas sp. The sequence continues at coordinate 1,835,306 of NZ_CP114978.1, read as the reverse complement.
CACCTTCGTGCTGATGGCCTTCCTGCATCCGATTGCCGTGCTGCTGGCGTGGACGGCGCTGCGTCTGGCGCGGCGCTCGCCCTTGTCGCTGGTTTACGACGGGCCGGCTCAGCCGACCCATTCGGCGTGATCCCAGAACGCAGGACCCGGCACCGCGCCCAGGCCGTTGCCGGTGGGCAGGTGGTAATGCCCATCGCGATACGCCATGTCGGTATCGAGCATCTCCAGCGAGCGCGAGAAGATCGAGTGTTGCCATTCGTGGCGCCATAACCCGGGGGTGACGGCTGTCGCGTGCAGGCTGGCCGCCATGAACAATCCGCCGCCGATGGTGGCGTGTGGCGCGATCTGCACGCCATGCGCGTTGGCCAGCCTGGTGATGCGCAGGAACTGGGTGATGCCGGTATGGCCCATCTCGGGTTGGATGTAGGACAGGGTGTTGCCGGCCAGGCGTAGGCGCGCTTCGTATTCGGTATGCCATTCCTCGCCGGCGGCGATGGGGATTGGGCTGCGACTTCCCAGTGCGATCAGTCCCTGGACATCTTCCGGCTTGAGCGGCGCCTCGATGAACTTCATGTCGTGCGGTGCCAGCTGCCGGGCAAGATCCAGCGCCTGCTCGCAGGTGAACTTCCAGTGCAGGTCGACCATCAACTCCGCATCGGGGCCGAGCGCCTGGCGCAGTGCGGCCATCTCTTCGACGATGCCGTCGTGGCTGACCACGGCATGCACCTTGAACGCGGTATGGCCCAGGGCCGCGAAGTCGCGCGCCATGGCCAGCTTTGCTTCCAGCGTCGCCGCCGGCAGGCCGGACAGGTAGCCGGGAATGGCGTCGTGCTGGCGTTCGCCGAGCAGGGTCCAGAGCGGAACATTGCGCGCACGCGCACGCAGATCCCACAGCGCGATGTCCAGCGCGGCAATGGTGTCGACGTGGAATCCGCCGAAGCAGCCACGCACCCGCATCAATCCATACAGGTCGTCCCAGACCTGTTCCACGTCCTCCGGTTCGCGTCCGATCAGTTCCGGGGCCAGCAGGTCGTGGATGATCTCGCACACCGCGCGGGGCGCGCAGATGCCGTAGGTCTCGCCCCAGCCGACCGCGCCGTCTTCCGTGGTGAGCCTGACGACGACCGAGCGGTCGACGGTCGGGTAGAGCGTGCCGTTGCCCTTGCGGACCAGGTAGCCGCGGCTGTTCACCCGCTCGCCCGGGCCCAGTGGGCCGAGATAGGGCGTGGTGCGCGGGATGCTGAGGATGAAGGTCTCGACCTTTGCGATCTGGCTCATGCGGATGGCTTCCTGGTCCTGCCCGGTGCCGAGTCCATCGGAACCAGGTCGGCGATGCGGTTGAGCAGGATATCCAGCTCGCGTTGATCCTCCCTGTCCAGCGCCGGGCCCGGTGCGCGGACGTGGTCGCTGGCGATAAGGCCGCGGCGCTTGAGTACGGCCTTGGTCAGGCGCCAACGAAAGATGGCCTGCATGCTCAGCAGCGGCAGGGTGCGCTCGAAAAGCGTGCGCGCAGACTCGCGATCACCCGCAGCCCAGGCTGCCAGCATCGCGACGTGCACTTCGGTGATCTCGCAGGCGGGCATGGTGCCCACCGCGCCACGCGCCAGTTCGTCCAGGACATAGCGGGCGCCGGCGCCGCCGAACACGGCGCGGACCGAGCCGGCCGTGCGCTGGCCCAGGGCCGTGATGCGGTGGCCGGACGGCATGGTTTCTTCCTTGACGTACGCGATGCCCGGCACGCGCGCGGCCAGCGAAACGACCTCGTCCACGCCCAACCCAATGCCCATCGGGGCCGGTGCGTTCTGCAACATGATCGCCACGCCGCTGCGTGCATGCAGGTCGTTGAAGAACGCGGCCATCGCCGTCGGGTCGCCGGCGTGTGCGTGGGGCGTCAGCACCATCGCCGCGGCCGCGCCGATGTCGGCCCCGGCGCGGGCGTAGGCCACCGCCTGGTCCAGCGATCCGGCGCTAGCGCCGACGATCACCGGGACGCGGCCCTCGTTCCAGCGGCCAATGCAGGCCGTCAGGTGGAGGCGCTCTTCCGGCGTCAGCATGTCGTATTCGCTGGCCAGGCCTGGGAACACCACGCCGGCGGCGCCGGCGCCCAGCAGGTATTCGAAGACGTTGGAGGTGCCGGTTTCATCGACGCTGCCGTCGGCATGGAAGATGGTCGGAAGGATGGGGAAAACGCCTTGCAGCTCGGACATGCGCGTGGTCTCGTCGAATTTTGTGTACCGATGGAAGCAACGAAGCTTTCGCGGAAAACGAGAGGCTTTGCTTCCAGTGCTTGAGTTGTCGCTGCAGTGCAGCGTGTGCGGCAAAATTATATTGCTATATTAGCGACACGCTGCCAAGCCGCAGCGCAGCAGCAACTAACGGATAGCGCTGGACCCGGGGCGGGTTGGCCATCACAGGCGAGCTGGTTCCGGGTCCCACACTTGGGGGAGGGCCCAACTCATGCGTAACGTTCGACGTTCAACCTTGTTCATGGCCGTGGGGGCGTGCCTGTTGGCACCGGTGATGGCCGCCGCGCAGACCGCGCCCGCAGAGGCGGTGGTCGCGGAGCCATCCGTTCCGGAGCAGGCCGCGCCGCAGCAGGGCGAAGCAAAAACGCTGGATTCGGTCAGCGTGGTCGGCATCCGTGGCAGCCTGGAGGCCGCGCGCGACATCAAGCGCGATTCGGCGCAGATCGTCGATGCGGTGGTGGCCGATGACATCGGCAAGCTGCCCGATACCAACGTGGCCGAATCGCTGGCGCGCGTGGCCGGCGTGCAGCTGGAACGCGGCATGGGCGAGGGTAGCGACATCCTGGTCCGAGGCATGAAAGAGAACGTGATCCTGTACAACGGCCGCCAGATCGTGGACGCCACCGGTCGCGGCGGGAACGGCCTGGACCAGCTGGCAACTTCGACCTATGGCCTGCTCTCACTGGTCCCTTCGGAGTTGATCTCGCGCCTGTCGGTGACAAAGCTGGCTGGTGCCGACCAGATCGCCGGTGGCCTGGGCGGCATCATCGACATCAATACGCGCATGCCGCTGGATGGCGATGTCACCCAGAACGTGGTCAGCCTGGCTGGCACCTACGACGAGCTGTCCAAAGACGTTGGCAGCAATGCATTCGGTCTGCTCAGCATGCGCAATGCCGACCGCACCTTCGGCGCGCTGATCTCGGCCACCTACGGCAAGCGCGAGGTGGTGCAGCAGGGCCTGGACACGTTCTCCGGCTACGCCCGCTACACCGATGCCGACGGCAATACCCGCTTCGGCAGCACCGACATGCGCGCGCAGAACATCGACGATGATCGCGAAAAGACCGGCGTCAGCGCGGTGCTGCAGTGGCGGCCGGCAGACGGCGTGGAAATCACCGCCGATACCTTCTACGCGCGCCAGCAGGCCGAACGCGATCGCTACTGGGTCGCCTTCAATCCGGCGGCGGGCCTGACCAATGCCGTCTATTCGGACCACGACATCCTGCTGGCCGGGCGCTCCACCGGCACGGTGCTGCTCAATACCGAAGTGGCGGACGTGGATTCGGATACCTGGTCTTCGGCGTTGCGCGCCAAGTTCCGGGTGGGCGATCGCCTGGACGGCAGTGTCGAGGCCAACTGGGCCAGGTCCACGGCGAGCTACCACCAGCGCTACATGCGCCTGGCGCCGGCGGCCGGGCTGACCTCGGTGACGGACTTCGACCTGCGCAGCGGCAGCTTCGGCAGCTTCAACGTCAGCGGCATCGACGTGACCGATCCGGCCCAGTGGCGCATGACCATCATGTTCGACAATGACTGGCGCGCCGAAACGGACAGCAAGGCGCTGCGTACCGACTGGAGCCTGTTGTTCGACCAGGGGGCCTTCACCTCCCTGGACTTCGGCGCCCGCTTCAACCGCATGGAGAGCGAACAGAATCCGTTGCGTGCCGACATCCGTCCCGTCGGCGGGATTCCGGCCACCGAGCTGGCCGACTATCTCCGGGTCTACAGCAATGGCAACTTCCTGACGGGTGAATTCGCAGGGCTGCCGCGCGCCTACCTGGGGGCGTACAGGGCGCAGTTCGGCGGTTGCGACACCTTCACCACGATCCCGGCGATCTCGCAGAATGCGCAGTGCCTGGACCCGCGCAACAACGCCCTGGCCTATGCCGCCACCTTCGGCGTGGATGAGGATTTCCTGGAGGCCTACGCCAAGCTCAACTGGGATGCCACCCTCGGGAGCATGGGGTTCTCCGGCAACGTCGGCGTGCGGATGGTCGATCGCGACCTGGAATCACGCGGCAACCTGCTCGATGCGGCAGGCGTGGCGCAGCCGTCGGTGTTCCGTCGCAACGACCGCGAGTTCCTGCCCTCCGGCGTGGCCAGGCTGCAGCTCAGCGACACGCTGGTGCTGCGCGGCGGCGCAGCCAAGGTGGTGGCGTTCCCGAACACCGAAGACCTCAACAACGGCGTGACCCTCAACAACAACGCCGTGTTCGATACCAACGGCACCCAGATATCGCTTGGCACGGGTACCGGTGGCGCGCCAGACCTGGATCCGTTCAAGGCGACCCAGTACGACCTGTCGCTGGAGTGGTACTACGGCGGCCAGGGCATGTTGTCGGCGGGCCTGTTCTACAAGGACGTGTCGACCTTCATCGTGCAGCAGCAGACGGCCGAGACCTACAACGGCACCAACTACCTGGTGCTGCGCAAGGTCAACGGCGACAGCGCCAGCGTGCGTGGTGCCGAGTTCCTGGCGCAGGTGCCCTTCAGCGGCATGTTCGAAGGATTTGGCATGGTCGCCACCTACACCTGGATTGATTCGGAAACGCCGATCCGTGACGTCAATGGCAATGCGCTGACCTTCCCTGGGTTGTCGAAGAACAACGTGAACCTGATTGGCTACTACGAGAACGGCCCGTTTGGTGCACGCGTGGCCTACAACTGGCGCGACGAATACCTGGTGGGCCTGTCGGCGGCGGCCACCGGCATCTACAACGACACCTACAAGGATCTCTCGGCCAGCTTCAGCTACGATTTCAGTGATGCGCTGTCGTTGAAGCTGGAGGCCAACAACCTGCTCGACAGCGAGCAGCGGACCTATGACGGCTATGAGGAGGGGTTGCGGACCAATGTCGTCTTTGGCCGCTCCTACAAAGCCTTGCTGACCTACCGGTTCTGAGCACGGACCGCATGAAGGATGCAGGAAAGATGAGCGAAGGCTCGATGCATGGAAAGATTGCGCTGGTCACCGGAGCCGCCAGCGGCATCGGTGCGGCAGTCCTGTCGCGATTGCGGGCCGATGGCGCCAGGGTCGCGGCGCTGGATCGGAGCGTGGTCCATGGCGCGGATGCATTTGCCCGCGCCGATGTCGGCGATGCCGGGGCGGTGGCCGCCGGCATCGGTCGGCTGGTCGATGCGCTCGGTGCCTTCGATGCCGTCGTGCACTGCGCCGGGGTCTGCCCTTCGGGCGGGACCTTGGACAATGACGACGCGCTCTGGATGGACACCTTTTCGGTCAACGTGCTCGGTGCGGTCCGGGTGATGCGCGCGGTCGTGCCCGGCATGTGCCAGGCCGGTGGGAGCATCGTGCTGGTGTCTTCGATCAATGCACGTTTCGCGACACCGACCTTGGCGGCCTATGCGGCATCCAAGGCGGCGTTGGAGGAAGTAGCGCGGACGTGCGCGCTGGAGTTCGCGCCCGATGGGATCCGGGTCAACTGCATCGCGCCGGCATCGGTGGATACGCCGATGCTCCAGGCCTCGTTTGAACGGAGCGACGATCCGCAAGCGGCACGGGATCGCAATGTGCAACGACATCCCCTGGGGCGGCTGGGGACGCCGGACGATGCGGCCGAGCTGGCGCTGTTCCTGGCATCGTCGCGCAGTGGCTGGATAACAGGCGCGGTGTTTCCGCTCGATGGTGGTGCTGGAGTGACGCGTCGATGACGGCCGGGGCACAGGCACCCATCGTGGGGATCAACTGGGGGAGCACGAACTTCCGCGCGTTCCTGATCGACTCCGAGGGACAGGTGATGGACCAGGTCGAACAGCCGCGCGGAATCGCAGGGCTCGACCGTTCACAGATGCAGTCGATGGTGGCCGGACTCGCGGCGCGCTGGCCTGATGCGACGCATCGCTATGCCTGCGGCATGGTCGGTTCGAACATCGGCTGGAGCGATGCTGGCTATCTGGACTGCCCGGCAACGCCGGCGGCGCTGGCGCAGCGCCTGCATCGCGTCGAGGTCGGCGAGGTTGCGGTCGCCATCGTGCCGGGCCTGGCCTGCCGCCGGACCGCCGACGACGCACCGGACATCATGCGCGGGGAGGAGACCGAACTGCTCGGGTTGATGGCCGCTGGCGCGGTGCCGCCCGATGGCCTGGTGGTCCTGCCGGGCACCCACAGCAAATGGGTGCGATTGCAGGGTGGGGCCGTGGTGGAATTTCTCACCGCCATGTCCGGTGAGATCTTCGACCGGCTGACCTCCGCCGGCCTGCTTGCGTCAGTGGTCGACGGGCCGGCCGTGGAAGGCGAGGTGTTCGACGCTGGATTGCGCGCCGCTCATGCGGGGCCTGGCTTGGGGACATTGCTGTTTGGCGCGCGTGCCCGGGTGATCCGTGGTGACCTGTCGCGTCATGACGGTGCGTCGTGGTTGCGTGGCCTGTTGATCGGTGCCGAGCTGGCGGACGTGCAGCGACTGTGGCCGGATGCCTTGGATCGGCCGGTGCCACTGGTGGGCGCGGCTCCGGTCTGCGCGCTGTACGCGCGGGCGCTGGCGGTGCTGGGTGGGCAAGGCTTGCCGTTGGCATCGCACGATGCGGTGACGCGCGGATTCATGGCGCTCCATCGCGCGGTGCTGGCGTCATGAGCAACGCGCGCCTTACGCAATTCGAAGCATGGCTGGCGGAGGTTCCGCTGATTGCGATTCTTCGCGGCCTGCCCGGTGACGATGCCATCGCCGTGGTCGAAGCCCTGTTCGATGCCGGCGTGCGACTGGCCGAAGTGCCGCTCAATTCCCCGGCGCCGTTCGACACGATCACGCGGCTGGCCCGGCACTTCGAAGGGCGCATGCTGATTGGCGCGGGGACCGTGGTCGCCGCCACCGATGTCGCGCGCCTGGCCGAAGGGGGATGTGCGTTCATCGTCTCGCCCAATACCGACGCCGCCGTCATCTCCGCGACGTTGGCGCACGGCATGGTGCCGGTGCCGGGTTTCTCGTCTCCCAGCGAAGCGTTCGCCGCCATCGCTGCCGGGGCGCGGCACCTGAAGGCGTTCCCCGCGCACCAGGCCCGCGAGCGGCTGGCGGCGCTATCGGTGGTGCTGCCAGCAGACGTGACGCTGCTGGCTGTTGGCGGCGTCGCGCACGAGGAACTGGACGGCCTGTGGCAAGCCGGCGTGCGTGGGGTCGGGGTTGGCTCGGATGTGTACCGGCCCGGCCGCGATGCCACGGAGGTCGGCGCGCGTGCAAGGGCCTGGACCCAGGCCCTGCAGCGACGCACGGCATCGCCCGCGACATTGCTCTGCAATCCACAGGCGCTGGTCGGCGAGTCGCCGCTGGTGATGGACGATCAGGTGTTGTGGGTCGATCCGACCCGGCCGAGCCTGTTGCGCTGGGATGGCCAGGCCTGCACGCGGACTGCATTGCCCGAGCCGGTGTGGGCACTGGGCCTGGTGGACGGCCAGTTGGTCGGCAATGGCGAGGAGCATTTCGTCCGGCTGGATGCCGCTGGCCAGGTACAGGCCGGGCCGCGGATCGAAGTCGGCCCGGGCTGTCGCCTCAACGATCTGGTGATCGACCCGCGTAACGGCTTGTGGGGTGGTTCGATGCACCGCGGACTGCTGGCCGGGAAGGGCGCGCTCTTCTATGCGCCATCCGTCGACCAGCCGGCCCGGAAGGTGGCCGAAGGACTCGGCGTGGCCAATGGCATGGCGTTCTCGGCCGATGGCGGCACGCTATACGTGATCGACACGCTGGCGCGGACGCTGCTGGCCTATGCGGTGGACATCGAGCACGGCAGGCTGGAAGAACCGCGCGTGGTTACCGATTTCCTTGGTGTGCCCGGAAAGCCCGATGGCATGGCGCGCGCGCCGGATGGGCGGCTGTGGGTGGCGATGTGGGGCGGTGATGCGGTGGTGGAACTGGCCGAGAACGGCGCGGTACTGCGCTCGGTGGCGGTGCCGGCCCATCACGTCGGCAGCCTGTGTTTTGGCGAAGACGGACGCCTGTTTGTCACCACCGCCAGGGCGCGGCTATCACCGCAGGCGCTTGAGCGCGCGCCGGGATCAGGTGGCCTGTTCGTCATCGCACCGTGATGCGTGCGAGGCGAGCGCAGGCCCTTTTGCTGGTCCTGGTGTTGTCGAGTGTGGTGCAGGCGGCATGGGCCGGGATCCTGCTCGGCGCGCCATTTACCGAGCATGCGGTCTTCCAGCGCGACCAACCGATTCCGATCTGGGGAACGGCAACGCCGGGGGCGCAGGTCACCGTGCGCTTTGCCGAGCAGGTGACTCGCGTGCATGCCGCGTCCAATGGCGACTGGCGTGCAGCGTTGCCATCGCAGCCTGCCGGCGGACCATTCACGCTGGATGTTTCGGCAGGGCAGGACCAGCTTCACCTCGACGACGTGCTCGTCGGCGATGTCTGGCTGTGCGGTGGGCAATCGAACATGGAATTTCCGGTGGAACGCGCGCTCGACGCTAACGCCGAGATCGCGGCCGCCGCCGACCCGTTGATTCGCTTGATGCGCGTGCCGAAGGGCAGCAGCGAGACGCCACGCAGCACCTTCGACGTGCCTGCCGTCTGGGCCTCGGCCACGCCGGAAAGCGTACGGTCGTTCTCGGCGGTGTGCTGGTATTTCGCCCGTGAACTGCATCGCGACATGGCCGTGCCGCTGGGCCTGATCAACGCTTCATGGAATGGCTCGAGGATCGAGGCGTGGACCAGTCCGTCCGCACTGCGCGCGGCAGGTGGCGCCGATGCCGGGCTGGATCTGCTCGACCTGCACGCGCGTGATCCCGATGCGGCGGTTCAACCATGGATATCGATGTGGGAGGCCTGGTGGCGCGGACGGCCACGGCAGCAGCCTGGCGACCTTCCATGGCGATCGCGGGACACCGGGCACTGGGTGTCGGCGCGGCCGTCTTCCCAATGGGTCGCACCTGCGCTGGTGGACCATGTCGGACTGAGCTGGTACCGGACGACGGTTGACCTCACCGCGGCGCAGGCGAAGCAATCGGCCACCCTGGAACTGGGCCGCGTGGATGAAGTTGACACCGCGTGGGTCAACGGCGCTGGTGTCGGGACCACGTACGGGTCCGGCGTGGAGCGCCGCTATGCAATCGCCACCGGCAGCTTGCAAGCCGGTTCCAACGCGATTGTCCTGAATGTCCTGAATACCTATCGGCAAGGCGGCATCACCGGCCCCGCGGCGGGCCGCGCACTGGTACTGGCCGACGGCACGCGAATCGGCCTGGATGCAGACTGGCAGGTGCGCGCGGAGGATCCTGATGCCGGCATGCCACCGGCAGCGCCGTGGATGCCTGCATTCGGCTTTGGCACGCTGCATAACGGCATGATGGCACCGCTGGGTGGCTATGGCCTGCGCGGCGCGGTGTGGTACCAGGGCGAATCGAATGCGCACGAACCCGCACGCTATGCGCGCCGGTTGACGACCTGGCGCGACGATCTTCGTGCGCAGTTCGGACCAGCGCTTCCGCTGCTGGTGGTGCAGCTGGCAGGTTACGGGGCATTGGCCAGCGCGCCGGCAACCAGCAACTGGGCCGAACTTCGCGAGGCCCAGCGGCAGGTGGTCGCAGCCGATCCACATGCCGCGTTGGCGGTCACCGTAGATCTGGGGGAAGTCGGCGACATCCATCCTGCCAACAAGCAGGAAGTCGGGCGACGACTGGCCCGTGCGGCGCGCGCGGAAGTGTATGGGGTGGCTTCGTCATCCAGCGGTCCGGTTGCCCTGCGTGCCTGGCACGCGGGGCCAGACGTGCTCGTGCGCTTCGGCGGGATCGACGGCGCCCTGGTCGCGCAAGGTGGACCGGATGTCCTGGGCTTCGAGCTCTGCGGCGAGGTTCAGGCCAGTTGCCGCTATGCGCATGCCGTCGTCGAGGGCGACCAGGTGCGCCTGCAGGGCGAACGCGCCAGCGAGGCGACCCGCGTGCGCTATGCGTGGGCCGACAATCCGCTCGTCAACCTCTACGATTCAGCGGCGCTGCCGGCCGGCCCGTTCGAACTGCCGATTCGCTGATTTGCGCTTTCATTCGTGCCAGGCCGGAATCTCCGGTCTGGCCGTCGCGCATCACGGGTGCGTCCTTCGTATCCAGCTGCAGCTTCGAACGGCCCACCGTCGGCTGCAGGCCGTGCACGGCGGATGCCTGGCCGGGCATGACCGGCAGCGCATGCATGCCAGCACGCTAGCCAATCTGCGGGTTGTGCCCTGCAGCACGGATTTTTGCGCACAGCACCTTGCAATCCGGCCCTTCGCTGCTATCGTGCAATCGATTGCATGAGGGCGGCTTGTGCATGTCAGTGTCCGGTTGGGAGGCCGGGGAAATGACCTTATCGGATCACTCAGCAAGCCCGCGTCCGACCCTGGGGCAGGTGGAAGATCACGGGCCGCGCGACATCCGCTGGCAGCCGTCCCATGCTATTTCCAAAGGCGCATCCAGCCCTGATACAGGCGATGTCGCGAGTGTGGCGAGGTGAGCCCGTGATCCCCGGAACGACAAGGCGCGACGCATTGCGCGCTGCGATGCTCGGCGGGGTTGGACTGGCTACGGCTGGGCTGCTCCCGGCGCGTGCAGCAGGCGCAACGACGCCACTGAAGGGCAATCTCAAGCAGGCGGTTGCCCGCTGGACGTTTGGACAACAGTCCGTGGACCAGCTCTGCCTGACGGTGAAGGGCCTCGGCTTTGCCGCCATCGATCTGGTCGGGCCGGAAGACTGGCCCGTCCTGAAAGCGCACGGCGTGGTCAGTTCGATGTGCAACGGGGCCGAGATCAACCTGAAGGATGGCTTCGCCGGCGTTGAATTCCACGACCAGCTGGTCGAGCGCTATACCCGCCATATCGACCTGGTTGCTGACGCCGGCTACCGCAACCTCATCTGTTTTTCCGGCAACCGCAACGGCATGGACCCCGGCCAGGGATTGAAGAATGCCGAGGCGGGCCTGAAGCGGATCCTCGGTCATGCCGAGCGGCGTGGCGTGATGCTGGTGATGGAGTTGTTGAATTCCAAGGTGGACCACCCCGACTACCTCTGCGACAACTCCGCCTGGGGCGTCGAGCTGTGCAAGCGGCTTGGTTCGCAGCACTTCGGCCTGCTCTACGACATCTATCACATGCAGATCATGGAAGGCGACATCATCGCCACCATTCGCAAGCACCACCAGTATTTCGCGCACTACCACACCGCGGGCGTCCCCGGGCGGCACGAGATCGGCGACGACCAGGAGCTCAACTATCCGGCCATCTGCCGCGCGATTCTCGAAACGGGCTTCACGGGCTACCTGGCGCAGGAATTCACACCGCTCGCGGCGGACCCCGTTGCATCGCTGCGCGAGGCGGTCCGCCTCTGCGACGTGTAAAAAAATATCCACCGAGGGAACACAACACCCATGGCAGACATGCACTACGACGCGATCGTCGTCGGATCCGGCATCAGCGGCGGCTGGGCCGCGAAGGAATTGACCGAGAAAGGACTCAAGGTCCTGATGCTCGAACGCGGGCGCAACATCGAGCACGTGAAGGACTACGTCAATGCGATGAAGGAGCCGTGGGACTACCCGCACCACGATAGCGCCACCCAGGCGATGAAGGCGGACTATCCGGTCCTGCGGCGCGACTACGGCCTGGCGGAAAGCACCTTCGGCATGTGGGCCAACGAGAAGGACTCCCCGTACACCGAAACCAAGCGCTTCGACTGGTACCGCGGTTATCACGTGGGCGGTCGTTCGCTGATGTGGGGGCGGCAGAGCTACCGGCTGTCGGACATCGACTTCGGGGCGAATGCCAGGGAAGGGATCGCCACCGATTGGCCGATCCGGTATGCCGACATCGCACCCTGGTACGACCATGCCGAGCGGTTCGCGGGCATTTCCGGCACCAATGAAGGCCTGGATGTATTGCCCGATGGCCAGTTCCTGCCGCCGATCCCGCTGAACATCGTCGAGAAGGATGTGGCCGCGCGCATCAAGAAGGCCTTCGGCGGAACGCGCCACATGATCCACTCGCGCACGGCGAACATCACCGAGCCCAAGATCGAGCAGGGCCGCGTCAATTGCCAGTATCGCAACAAGTGCATCCTGGGCTGTCCGTTCGGTGCGTACTTCTCGACCCAGTCGGCGACGCTGCCGGCGGCGATGAAGACCGGCAACCTGACCCTGCGGCCGTTTTCGATCGTCAAGGAAGTGCTGTACGACAAGGACCGCAAGCGCGCGCGTGGCGTCGAGATCATCGATGCCGAAACCGGCCAGACCTATGAGTACACGGCCAACATCGTCTTCATCAATGCATCGGCGTTCAACTCGGCCTGGGTGTTGATGAACTCGGCCACCGACGTCTGGGAAGGGGGGCTTGGTTCGTCCTCGGGCGAGCTGGGGCATAACGTCATGGACCACCACTTCCGCGTTGGTGCGTCCGGTTCGGTCGAAGGCTATGAGGACAAGTACTACTTCGGCCGGCGTCCCTGCGGCTTCTATGTGCCGCGTTTCCGCAACCTCGCCGGCGAGAAGCGCGACTACCTGCGCGGCTTCGGCTACCAGGGCTCGGCCAGCCGCAGCGGCTGGTCGCGCGACATCGCTGAACTCAATATCGGCGCCGGCTTGAAGGAGGCGCTGAGCACGCCGGGCGACTGGAGCATCGGCATGACCGCATTCGGTGAGATGCTGCCGTACCACGACAACAACATCAGCCTGGACCGCAGCCGCAAGGACAAGTGGGGCCTGCCCGTGCTGGCGATGGATGTGTCGATGCGCGAGAACGAGTTCGCGATGCGCAAGGACATGGGCGCCGATGCCGCCGAAATGCTGGAGGCGGCGGGCGTCAAGGACGTGAAGATCCATGAGAGCGACTATGCGCCGGGCATGGGCATCCACGAGATGGGCACGGCACGGATGGGGCGTGACGCGAAGACCTCGGTGTTGAACATGCACAACCAGGTCTGGGACGCGCCCAACGTCTACGTGACCGACGGCGCCTGCATGACCTCCAGCGCCTGCGTGAATCCATCGCTGACCTACATGGCACTGACCGCGCGTGCCGCCGACCATGCGGTGCGCGAACTCAAGGCGGGGAACCTGTGATGGAACGTCGCGCGCTGTTGAAGATGATCGCGGTCGCCACCGGCATGGCGATGATCGGCCGTTCGCCGCTGGTGTACGGCCAGGCCCAGCTGCCCGTGTCCGCGGCCAACAACGTCTTCTCCGATACAGAGGTGGCGAAGCTGGACGAGATCGCCGAAACCATCCTGCCCAGGACCGAGACACCCGGCGCCAAGGAGGCTGGCGTGGGTCTGTTCATGGCCCAATTCGTGAGCGACTGCTACACGCCCGAACAGCAGGCAGTGTTCCGCGCGGGCCTGGCCGACATCGACAAGCGCGCCGGTGGCCGCTTCCTGGCGATGAGGCCGAAAGCACGGACCGAACTGCTGCACGCGCTGGACAACGAAGCCAAAGCGCAGGCTTTGGGGGACCAGGTTGTCCCTGAGGGCGGCACGCCGGAAGTCCGGCAGCCGCACTACTTCACGATGATCAAGCAGCTGGTGATCTTCGGCTTCTTCACCTCGACCGTGGGCGCGACCCAGGTCCTGCGCTACGAAGCGGTACCGGGGCGCTATGACGGCGACCTGCATTACGCGCCGGGCACGCCCGCCTGGGCGACGAACTGAGCCCCCAACGACGTGCACGCATCGAATCCCCGGAGGAACACCATGAAACCGATCGTCATGACGGGCTGCCTCATCGCCCTGATTCCCGCCCTTGCGCTGGCGCAGAGCGATAGCAAGGGCGACCCGGCCAAGACCGAGGTCTGGGCGCCCGTGCCGGCGGCCGTGGCCACGCCGCAGGGCGCCGCGCCTTCTGACGCGGTGGTGCTGTTCGACGGCAAGGATCTGTCGGCCTGGGAGGGCGAGGAGGGCGGCAAGCCGCAATGGTCCGTGGCTGGTGGCGCCGTCACCGTGGTGCCGGGCGGCAAGGGCATCAAGACCACGCGCAGCTTCTGCGACATCCAGCTGCACGTCGAGTGGCGCAGCCCCGCCGAGACCAAGGGGTTCGAAGGGCAGAACCGTGGCAACAGCGGGATCTTCCTGCAGGGCCTGTACGAACTGCAGGTGCTCGACAGCTACAACAGCGCGACGTATGCCAACGGTCAGGCGGGCTCGATCTACAAGCAGGCGATCCCGCTGGTGAATGCCTCGCGTCCGCCAGGCGAATGGCAGGTTTACGACGTGATCTGGAAAGCGCCGCGTTTCTCCAAGGGCGGCGGGCTCGAATCACCCGCGCGGATCACCGTGCTGCACAACGGCGTGCTGGTGCAGGATGACACCGTGCTGTCGGGCAAGACCGAATACATCGGTGCGCCTTCATATTTCCCGCACGGCTGCGCGCCGATTGGCTTGCAGGACCACAACGCCAAGGTCAGCTTCCGCAACATCTGGGTACGCGAGCTGTAGGCCAGCCGCGCGGCCAGCTTTCGCGACTCGAGGTGCTGCGCCTGGTTGATGCAGCCAATCCCCACGAGGGGGTCTTCTATGCCTTTTCCGGCGGGAGCGGCAACGATGCCGATAAGGATCCGTTGCATGCCAACAGCGTAATGCTGCCTGCGATCGAAGTTTGGCCTGCCTTCTTTCGGCTGCTGCCATACGTGGCACGGCCGGCACCGAACGCCTAGGATCAGGCCTATTTCCTCCAGGAAGGAGACCCGGATGTTTGGTTTGAATTTCGGCTCGAAAGATCCGTGGCCGCTGAAGTTCACGCGGCATAGCTTTGGGGCGTATTGCTTCAATACGCTGCGCTGTAGCGTGATCTACGACCGGGATCAGTTTACGCGGCTCTATGAGTTCGAGCCCTCTGGTCCGCCGCCGGCGAATGACTGGAAACAAAGATGGACCGCTGGAACCGGGGTCGACCGTTGCTTTCCGCCGCCTGCCCAGGTGGACTGGGTCTCCCTGGACGGCACCGAGCACCACGCGCAGATCGACATCGGCGCACTGTTCAAGGACCGCCTGGTTCGCCACAACGTGCCCAAGGACGACATCCCCGAAGGCTGGCTGGCGGCCAATGCGATCGACCCGGTCTCGATCGACGTGCTGATGGAAGTCAACGACCGGACCATCACGGTCTACACACGGGCGCATGTCACCACCAAGGAGCCCCAAATTCAGGGCAATCCGCGCAGCTGCCATCGCACCGACCTGATCGAAGTCTGGACCCACATCTACTGAGCAGGCAAGGAGCGCCGACATGGTTGATAAAGACCACTCGCCCATCGTGCCAATAGACGATGGTTTCACCTCATTTGTCGCGGATGAAGCGCGCTTGCGGACCTTCAAGGACGCGAGCGAACAGCTGTCGCGTTTCCAGGGCCTGAACAATTGCCGTCATACCCGGCAAAAGCAGGGGTATTCAGACCTTCCCTGGATGCCGCGGTTGGCGGATGTGGCTGGCCCGCATGAGAAGCTGTTCGTCGCGGCCTTTGACGGGAACGGCAATGTAGGAGCTGTTTCAGCGCTTTCCAGGGAATCAGGAGGCGTGCAGCCCATGTTCGGAATGAAGTCGGCGTTTTGCGGCGACACTTCAGCTCGCCTCACACAGGATGCGAGTCCAGTGACACGATGCATCGCACGGGCTTAGCATCAGCCGCGTTTACTCAGGGAAGGAGACCCGAATGTTTGGTTTGAACCTTGGCTCAAAAGACCCGTGGCCCCTCAAGTTTGGGACACACAGCTTTGGTGCGCGTGCTTATAACGTGCAACGTTGCACCGTCATCTATGACAGGCATGAACACGGCATTCGTGAACAACCCGTTGGGCCGCCTGAAAGCAGTGACTGGAGAAGCAACTGGAACGCAGGATATGGCGTGGGAACCGGCTTCCCTCCCGCGGCTCAGGTCAGTTGGATCTCGGCTGACGGAACCCCGCTGGACGCTGAAGTGGATATCGCCAAGCTGATCAAAGATCGGCTGGTGCGCCACAACGTGCCCAAGGACGACATCCCCGAAGGCTGGCTGGCGGCGAAGGCGGTCAACCCGGTCCCGATCGACGTGCTGATGGAAATCAACGACCGGACCATCACGGTCTACACGCGAGCCCTTGTCGCCACCAAGGAGCCTCAAATTCCTGGTAACCCCCGCAGCATGGGGAGGCGCGACCTGATCGAAGTCTGGACCCACACCTACTGAACCGGCAAGGAGCGCCGAGATGGCTGATAAAGACCACTTACCTGTCGTCCCATTGGACGATGACGTTACCTCGTTCGTCGTCGATGAGGCACGCTTGCAGACCTTCAAGGACGCGAGCGAACAACTATCGCATTTCCAGGTGCCACGGTTGGTGGGTGTGGGAAATCCGCACGAGAAGATTTTCTACGCGTTTTTCGATGGAACGGGCAACAATGCGGACAAGGATCCATTGCATGCCACCAATGTGGACTGGCTCAGGAAGCAGATCGAATCGTTGCAGGCGACTGACAAGCAGATTTCGTCACACTACGTCGCCGGTGTTGGTACCCAAGACCAGAAACTGACGCAGGCGCTCGATGGCGCTTTGGGGCATACCTACGAAGCCCGTATGGAGGAGATGTACTGGAATCTCGCTGACAAGGCAGAAGCCTGGTCACGTGCTGATCCCAATGTCCAGGTCCGCGTCTGCTCGGTCGGCTTTAGTCGCGGTGCCACCCAGTGCGCCATCTTCACCAATCTACTGGATCAACGCGGCATTCTCGACCCCACGAGCGAAGTCATCGACGCGGAGGGGCGATCCCGCTACACCCGCCACATCGCCGCCCCCGGTAAGACACCGCAGGCCGTGGGCCTGTTCGATCCGGTCTCCACCGGCGTGCAGGAACTGGCCGACCGCCGTCTGGCGCCGTCGGTGGTGTCCGGCTTCCAGATCACTGCGCTGGACGAGCGGCGGGTGAAATTCGTTTCCGACCGGATCATGCCGCTAGGACTGTCGGAAGATGGGCGCTTCCTCAATGTGACCACGGCTGGGGCGCACTCGAATATCGGTGGAGGCTATCTGCGTGATGGCTTGTCGACCCGCAGCCTCAACCTGATGAGCGATTACCTCAACGCCCAGCGGCCGGATGCGCCGATGTTCCAGAAGGTGCATGAGTCCCACGATCCGCGCTTGAACCGGGTGCACAACTCGCACGAGGGCATGGCGATCTACCAGCTGGATCGAAAGGTCGACCGCGCCACGCCGGAGGGTGTCAACACACGGTTGGCGCCGGAATCGCCGGTGACCGCTGGACAGGTCGCCCAGCAGAATGCCTTGCCGCATGGCCCCAAACATTTCGATGACCAGATCGTTCGTGGTCCTTCGACGCCTGTGCGCATCGGCCCAATTCCCGAGCAGCCCGGCTCGTCGCCTACTGGCAACATCGAGCGGATCGCCGCCGCCGAGGCCGCGGGGATCGGCCCACTGAGTGGCGAGCAAAAGCTGGCGAATCTGGCCCACCGGTTCGCAGGCGGCGCGCTGGGCGTTGGCGCGACTGTGTATGAGGGTGTGCAAACTGCGCGCCGCGCCTCGGAGCTGATGGAACAAGGCAACACCGCGGCCGCCCAGTCGGAAATCAACCATGCGGCGGCCCGCAATGCAGGTGGCTGGATCGGCGGGGTCACCGCTACTTATGCCGCCAGCGCAGTGGGTGCCTCCGGCTTCGTGCCGGCGGCAATCGTGGTAGGCGATGCGTTGCTGATGAGCAAGGCCTTCGACAAGGTGGTGGACCTCAAGGAGAACCGCGAGATCTTCCACCAGGTCGACAAGGCCGGCGTGGCGTGGCAGTTCAACGGCCGGGACTGGGAGCGCCAGGCCGCGTTCGATCGGACGACCGACGGGCACAACAATCCGGCCCAGGAAGCGGTGGGCGCCAGTTACGTGAAGTCCCGGGAACTTGGCGCCATGGCCAATGCCGTAGCCGTGAAGCTGGCACTGGGCAAAGCACCGCCGCCGCAGGATCCCTTCAACCTTCCGGCCAGTCCTGACGACCAGATCGGGCTGGATAACCAGAGCTGGCATCGCAATCCGGAAACCGAAGGCTGGGAGCGCTTGGTCAAGACCGGTGTGACCGGACCCAATGACTCGGGAACGTACGCGCCGCAAACCGCCAGCCCCGAACAGACCCGGCGCCTCAATCAGGAGGCCCTGGGTCGCATCGAATCCAACATCGCCAACGGCCGCGAAGCACTCGCGCAGACTTATCTGGAAAGCCGCGCCGCCCAGCGCGGCCAGGACTACGATGTTGGGATTTCGGCTGCGGTTGAATTCGCCAAGGCCAAGCCTGACCAGGTGCAGGGCCACGACGGCCTGACCTACCAACGCAGCCCGGAAGGACAATGGTCGAGCAAGAACGGCCCGGCGACTGGCAACCTGGCCATGGAGTTGGAACTGACCAACCAGATCCGCCAGCCATCGCTTGAGCGCGCCCAGCAGACCCTGGCGGCCCTTGAGGCGCGGTCCGCGCCCACGCCTGAGCAGCTTGAACACAACGATCTCTTGCAGCGCTACCGTAACGTGGGCGTCGATCTCAACGCCCAGGAAAGCAACCTGCAGGCCATCGCATTGGCGACCCAGCGCACGAGGGATGCGGCTGGCATTACCGGGCAGACGATGCAGCAGCTCCAGCGCAGCGAAACCGGGCAATACGGCTTTGATACCCCCATCGTCCATTACCAGACCGGTGCCGATGGCGTTGCCCACCAGGTCGCAGTGACCACCTCCGAGGAGCTACGTCAGGCCAGGGCCGAAGTGCGGCAGGCGCACGTCGAAGTCTCCACCCCGACCCTGGCCACGGTGAAAGTCACCGCCCCGAAGCTGGACCAGCCTGCAAAGGAACAAGACCCCGCGCTGGCGCAGGACGATCACGCACAGCGGCAGGCGCATGCTTCACAAGCCGGCGCGCCGATAACACCGGAGGTCCAGCACGACCACGCGCACGCGTTATTGCAGGAGCGTGAGTCAGAACGCCAAAAAGCCCAGCAACCCGAACGGACAACCGCGAACCCGCCCAACCCACAGGTCAGCTTCCTCAATCCGGACCATGCCGGCCACCAGCGCTACAAAACGCTGCTGAACGAAGTCCACCGGATGGAGGTGGGGCAAGGCATCGAGCCTGGCCCACACAGCGAGAAGATCGCCGCCGCCCTGCTGATTGAAGGTGTGGCCAAAGGACTCTATCCCCACAGGGTCAAGATGGGGGCTGATGGTCAGGTGGAGGGGATCCAGCAATTCAACGCATTCGTGGAGCCCCAGAGCGTGAGAATCGATCCCAAACAGGCGCAGGGGCTCTCCATGCAGCAGTACGCGGAAAAGATGGAAGCCACGCTGTCATCGCATCTGGTCAGCCATGCGCCGACGGTCGAGCGCACCTCGGAGCAGAAGCAGGGCATTGCGGCCATGTCGATGAACGATCAGATCCTGTTCGCTCACCTGCGCCGTGGAACGCCCGGCCATATCAGTGACGACCACGTCGCCCAGGCGATGCTGGGTGCCAAGGACGTTGGCATCACCGACCCCAGCAAGATCGGCAACATGACCATGGCGGGCGACAACCTGAGCATCCGTGGTACGCAGGAAGGCCAGCGGGTGATGAGTGATGTCTCGCAACCGGCCCCGCCGTTGCAGGAGACCGCCCAGCAGGTGCTGGCTTTCAACCAGCAACGCGACGAGCAACTTGCCCTTGATCAGCAGCGCAACCAGCAGCAGGAAGGGCAGAAGGGACCGGTGATGTGAGCTCAGGCCTGAGCATGCAGTGTCTTAGCGCTTCACGTCCGCTGGCAGGTGTTCGACCAGGTACGCCGCGCCGGTCTTGATGACCGCGGCGGGATCCAGCGGATAGTCGTGCTCGATGATGTACCACTTGACGCCCGCATGGTCGGCGGCCGGCAGGATCTTTTTCCAGTCCAGCACGCCCTTGCCCACGGCGGCGAAGCCGTGTTCTTCGAGTGCTTCGCCTTTCGGCGCGTTGTCCTTGGCGTGCACGGCGATCACGCGGCCCTTGAGCTTGCCGAGGAAGGCGGCGGGGTCGTAGCCCAGCACGTGCGACCCAGGCCAGGTCGAGTTCGGACTTCAGGTCGGGGCCCGCTGCTTCGAACATGGACTCAAGCCCGGTCTTGCCGTTGAAGTCGACGAACTCGAAATCATGGTTGTGATAGGCCAGCGTCATGCCATCGGCCTTGGCCTGCGCGGCGAGCTGGCCCAGTTCCTTGCCCAGCGCAGCCCACCCCGCAGCATCCTTGGGACGCTCGGCTTCCTGCAGGTACGGGATAACCAGGGTGGTGTTGCCGATCGATCGGTTGAACGCCACCACGCCATCCAGATCCTTGCGCAGGTCGGCGAGTTGCACATGGGTCGAGATCGCCTGGATGCTGTACTTGTCGAGCAGCGTCTTGAGTTGCGGTGCGGTGACGTCCTGCGTGCCGACGGTCTCGACGGCGGTAATGCCGGTGTCGTGCACCAGCTTCAGCCGGTCTTCCAGCGAGGGAATATTGCGCAGCGTGTACATCTGCACGGCGATGGGCAGCTTGGCCGCGGTGGTTTCTTTGGCGAATGCAGGCAGGGCTGCACAGAGCAGCAACGCCGTGGCCGCGACGCGGCGGGGCAGGGTGAGCGTCATGGTGTCCTCCCGGATCTCAGATGACGATGGATGATGCGAAAAACGCGTTAGCCGATGGATGTCCAGGCGCGCGACTTAGCCGAGGCGATGACACGATCGACGATCAACGCCGAGCGCAGGCCATCGTCGAAGGTCGGCAGGCCCTCGGGCCGTTCGGCGTCGATGGCGCGATAGGTGTCGGCGACGAAAGCCTCGAAGCACTGTGCGTAGCCCTGTGCGTGGCCCGCGGGCAGCGTGGCGAGCCGGCGCTGTTCCGCGCTGCCTGCGCCGGGGCCGCGGTAGAACAGCTCTTCGCGCTGATCCTGGTGGCCGATCCACAGGCGTTCGCTGTCTTCCTGGTCGAAGGCCACCGCGGCCTTGGCGCCGTCGATCTCGAACCACAAGCGGTTGCGACGCCCAGCCGAGACCTGGCTCACCGTGAGCGTAGCCAACGTGCCGACGCCGGTCTTGAACATCGCCGCGGCCACGTCTTCGCTGGCGACGGATTGCGTTTGCCCGCCCGCGGCCGGCGTGGTGAAGCTCTTGCCGGTCGCCACGGCGCGCTCGGCAATGACCGTCTCGAACGCAGCGCTGACTTCGGCAAAGCGCTCGCCGCTGACCCATTCCACCAGGTCGCACCAGTGCGAGCCGATATCGGCAAACACGCGCGATTGCCCGCCCAGTGCGGGATCGACGCGCCAGTTGTTGCTGGCCGGGTCCAGCAGCCAATCCTGCAGGTAGCTGCCGTGGATCAGGCGCAGCGGACCAAGTTCGCCCTGTGCGATGCGCGCACGTGCTTCGCGTACCACCGGGTGATAGCGGTAGACGAAGGGCACCGTGGCGACCAGTCCGGTGGATGCGGCCAGCGACGCGAGCGCCCTGGCATCGTCCAGGGTGGTGGCCAGCGGCTTTTCGCAGACTACGTGCTTGCCGGCTTCCAGCGCGGCCTGGGCCATCGGCCGATGCAGGTGGTTGGGTGTGCACACATGCACGACCTGGACCTGCGGATCGGCCAGCACTTCATCGAAATCGCGGTAGGCGTGGGCGATGTTCCAGGCCTGCGCGGCCTCTTGCGCACGCGCGGCGCTGGAGGCGCTCACGCCACGGACCTCGGCGCCGGCCAGCAGCGCGGCGCGGCGATGGACCGCGCCGATCATGCCGGTGCCGACGATGGCGATCCCGAGCTTGCTCATCTTTTCATTCCTCAAGGCGTTGCCGAAGGAGCCGCCACTGCGGGCTTGTCACGGAACAGGAACAGGAAGGCCACCAGCACCACGAAGGCCACGCCGGCCGGGAACAGCCAGATCTGCTGCCAGTCGCGACCGGCCGCAGTGGTGTAGTGCTCCACGACGGCGCCGGACAGGAACGTGCCGATCAACATGCCCACGCCGTAAGTGGCCAACGTGATGAAGCCCTGCGCGCTGCTGCGGAACTTCGGGCCGGCGTGCGCATCGGTGTAGATCTGCCCGGTGACGAAGAAGAAGTCGTAGCAGATGCCGTGCAGCACGATGCCGGTGACCAGCAGCGCGAAGCCCGAACCCGCATCGCCATACGCGAACAGGACATAGCGCAGCACCCACGCGGCCATGCCGAAGGCCAGCATCGCCTTGACCCCCAGGCGCGCGAACAGGAACGGCATGGCCAGCATCAGCAGCACTTCGGACACCTGGCCCAGCGACTGCAGTCCGGCCGCGCCGCGCACGCCCAGGTCGTTGAGATACGGGTTGGTGAAGTTGTAATAGAACGATAGCGGAATGCAGATGGCGATCGAGGCCAGGAAGAACACCAGGTACGAGCGCGACTTCAGCAGGCGCAGCGCGTCCAGTCCCAGGATCTGTCCCAGTCCTGCATTGCGCTGCTGCTCCAGCGGCGGCGTATGCGGCAGCGTGAAGGCATACAGGCCCAGGACCAGCGATGCGCCCGCCGCCATCCGGAAGGTCAGTTCAAGCCGGTGCGCCTGTTCCCAGCCCAGCCAGCCGATCAGCACGCCGGCGATGATCCAGCCGACGCTGCCGGCCACGCGCACCGGCGGGAACTGCTTCTCCGGCACCCGCATGTGGCGCATCGCGACGCTGTTGGCCAGCGCCAGGGTCGGCATGAACAGCAGCATGTAGCCCATGACGCAGGCGGCGAACGTATCGAAGTTGGTCGCCACCGACGCGCCCCACATCAACACCGCGCCGGCCAGGTGCAGCACCGCCAGGATGCGCTGCGCGGCGAAATAGCGGTCGGCGATCAGGCCGACCAGGAACGGCGCGACGATGGCGCCGATGGACTGGCTGAGGAACGCTGTGGCCACCTGGCCCGCGCTGGCCTGCAACGGCCCCTGCACCAGGTACGTGCCCAGGGTGACGAACCACGCGCCCCAGATGAAGAACTGCAGAAACATCATCGCGCCAAGGCGCGACATGGTGGACGTCATGACTTCCCCTCCCAGGTCAGGTATGTGATCAGGCCAAGTGTGCTTCAAAGCCCCAGCAGGCCGCGCAGCGCTTCCGGGCTGGCGCCGCTGTCGGCGAAATTGTCGAAGGCGTGTTCGGTGACGCGGATGATGTGGTCGCGGATGAAGGCTGCACCCTCGCGCGCGCCATCCTCGGGATGTTTCAGGCAGCACTCCCATTCCAGCACCGCCCAACCGGGGAAGTCGTACTGCGCGAACTTGGAGAAGATCGCCTTGAAGTCCACCTGGCCATCGCCCAGCGAACGGAACCTGCCCGGGCGATCGATCCAGTTCTCGTAGCCGCCATACACGCCGCTGCGCGCACTGGGGCGGTACTCGGCATCCTTGACGTGGAAGATGCCGATGCGCGTGTGGTAGCGATCGATGA
Source organism: Pseudoxanthomonas sp. (assembly GCF_027498035.1). Classification (NCBI taxonomy): domain Bacteria; kingdom Pseudomonadati; phylum Pseudomonadota; class Gammaproteobacteria; order Lysobacterales; family Lysobacteraceae; genus Pseudoxanthomonas; species Pseudoxanthomonas sp. The sequence continues at coordinate 1,811,692 of NZ_CP114978.1, read as the reverse complement.
AGCCCAGGTAGTCCATCTGCTGCAGCAGCAGGTGGCTGGGGTCGTAGAGGATCTTGGCGCGCGGATGGTGATCGACCACGTCGAGGAAGCGCTCGAAGGTCGCGCCATCGTGCAGGTCTTCGCCCGGATGGATCTCGTAGCACAGGTCCACACCGCAGGCGTCGAACGCATCCAGGATCGGGCGCCAGCGGCGGCCGAGTTCGGCGAAGGCTTCGTCCACCAGTCCGTGTGGCCGCTGTGGCCAGGGATAGAAGTACGGCCAGGCCAGCGCGCCGGAGAACGTGGCGTGGGCCTTGAGTCCCAGACGCTGGCTGGCCTTGGCCGCCAGGGTGACCTGTTCGACCGCCCAGGCCTGCCGTGCAGCTGGATTGCCGCGCTTGTCCTGCGGCGCGAAGCCGTCGAACAGGGTGTCGTAGGCCGGATGGACGGCGACCAGCTGCCCTTGCAGGTGCGTGGACAGCTCGGTGATCTGGATGCCGTGCCGGGCCAGCATGCCGGCGATGTCGTCGCAATACGCCTGGCTCTGCGCGGCCTGGGCGAGATCGAAAAGTCGCGGCGCGCTGGTCGGCAGCTGGATGCCGACATAACCCAGCTCGGAGGCCCATTGGGCCAGGCTGTCCAATCGGTCGAACGGAGGCTTGTCACCGATGAACTGCGCCAGGAACAGCGCCGGACCCTTGAGCGTTTTCATGCCACACAACCCGGATGCAATCGATTGCACGATCCTAGCATGCGACAGTAGGCACCTCCGTTGTGCATTGCATCGGAGGCTGACGGATTGATCCATGCCCACGATCTATGACATCGCAAAGCACGCTGGCGTCTCGGCAGGGACGGTCTCCCGTGCGCTCTCGCGGCCGGAGAAAGTGCTGCCCGCCACACGCGCACGCATCGAGCAGGCCGTCGCCGCGTTGGGCTATGTCCCCAATGCCGCGGCCAGGACGCTCAAGACCCAGCGCACCGGCAAGATCCTGGTCACCGTGCCGGACATCGCCAACCCATTCTTCGCCCAGATCCTCCAGGGTGCCGAAGAAGCCGCACAGGCAGCCGGTTATGCGGTCCTGCTTGGCGACACCCAGCACCAGCCCGAGCGCGAGGAACGCTACGCGCAGATGCTTCGCCGCAACGAGGCCGATGGCCTGATCGTGCTGGGGCACCGGCTGCCGCCCACGGCGCGCGAAATCGTCAAGCAGCTTGGCGCCAATGCACCGGTCGTCAATGGATGCGAATTCGATCCGTCATTGGGCATTCCCAGCGTGCACATCGACAACGCCGCCGCCGCGCGTACCGCCATGGAGCATCTGTACGGATTGGGCCACGAGCGGATCGCCGTGGTCGGCGGCCCCGCCGAAAATCCCCTGCACCAGCAGCGGCTGGAAGGCGCCAGGGCCGCTGCCAGGGCGCGCGGCCGCCTGCGCCTGCTGACCGTCGTCCCAGGCGATTTTTCGGTTGAATCCGGGCATGCCGCCGCGGCCAGGCTGCTCAGCCAATCCCCTGCGCCCACGGCTGCATTCTGCTTCAGTGACCAGATGGCGCTGGGCGTTCTGGCCGCTTGCAGGGAACTGGGGGTGCGCGTGCCTGAGGCGTTCTCGGTTGTCGGATTCGACGATCTCGCCTCGTCCCGCTATCTGACGCCGCCGCTGACCACCATCGGCCAACCGATGCGGGACATCGGCATCCGCGCCGTCAATCTGGTGCTCGCCCTCATAGAAGCGGTTGAAGTGCCGCATCAACAGACGCTGGATTTCCGCTTGATGCTGCGCGCATCAACGGCCGCCCCCGCGTCGTGAACAGCGGGGGCATCCGCGGCCGGGCAACGATGCGCTTCAGTGCCATGGGCCGTGCCACTGGCGCCAATACTCCTTCAATGCCGTTGCCTGGTCTGCGCTGAAGCATCCCGCCAGATAGCCATCGGGCCTGACCAGCACGGCCGTGCCTTCATCAAGGCCGTAGGACCGGGCGAACTGGCCCAACGGGTCTTCGATCTCCAGGCCGGGTCCGATGCTGTGGATGTGCAGGCCAGCGCCTGGCGCGAAGTTCGACGGGCCATTGACCAGCAAGGTCCAATGCGTGCCCTTGAACAGGTTGAACAGCCGGGTTGGACTGCCGCCTGCGCCTCGCACGTTGGCATCGGGCGCGCGGTTGCCCGGTGCCAGGTTGCTGCCGGCTGCTTGCGAGGGCAGCGATAGCCCGGAGTCTGGATAGCCGATATCCAGTTGCTGGACTTCACGGGTTCGCCGGTTGTCCCCGGTCTTCATGCCTGCAAGCAGGCGCGTGGACAGGCCGAGCACGTCCGCCGCCACCGGTCGGCGCTCGGCTTCGTAAGTGTCCAGCAGCGCCTCGGGTGCACCGGCCAGCACCGCGGCCAGCTTCCAGCCCAGGTTGTAGGCATCCTGGACGCTGGTGTTGAGGCCTTGCCCGCCGGTGGGTGGATGGACATGCGCTGCATCGCCGACCAGGAACACCGGGCCATCCCGGTAGTGATCGGCAAGCCTGGCATTCATGCCGTAGGTCGAGGACCAGGCAACCGAATGGACCGTGATGTCCGTGCGCCCGGTGTGCAGTGCAACGCGTTCGGTCAGCGCAGCCGCGGAGAGATCGATGTCGCCTTCCAGGGGAACCGGTGCCTGGATCTGGAACAGGTCGGTACCTGCCAGCGGACAGATCGCCAGGGGGCCTGCGTTCCCGCTATCGAACCTGTGCCATGCATCGCGCGACAGTCCTTCCAGCACGACGTCCGCCACGATTGCCCGCACGCCGAGGGTCTTGCCCGGAAAACCAATCCCCAAGGTATTGCGCACGATGCTGCGGCCACCATCGGCCCCCACCAGGTAGCGGGCATGAAGGGTCTGCGTGCCATCCGGGGTTGTGAGGGTGGCTTCAACCCCGTCGCGGTCGATCACCATCCTGGTCAGCTCGACACCAAATACCGGTGCATGCCCCAGTTCGAGCAAGCGTTCCCGCAGGACAGCTTCGGTCTTGAACTGGGGAATCATCAGCGCGAGGCGATAGGGCTCGGCAGGCGTGGGCTCGGCAACGTCTGCTGCTTCCTGATCCACATGGCTGCCGTCGGGCGCGTATTTGCGGACGGTCGGATAGAGGCCACCTGCGGCCACGGCCCGGTCCAGGATGCCGAGGTCTTCGAAGACCTCCTGGGTGCGCGGTTGAATGCCTTTGCCGCGCGAGCCGGGGAACGGGGTGGGGCGTTTCTCGATGAGGGCAAAGCGCACCCCGCGCCGGGCCAGGTCGATTGCCAGGGTCAGGCCGGCGGCGCCGGCGCCACAGATCAGGACATCAATGGGTTCACGCATCTCGTTTCTCCTAAGCATGTGTAACATGCACATATCAGGAGGGCAGGCTATGGCCGCGAAAAATAAAGTGCAAGATACACATATCTCAGCGCAGCTGAAGGATCTCCACCGGTCCCTGATCTCGATCGTGAGCGTGATGAACCGGCCGCGGAACGACGAACGACTGATCGCCGAAGCCGGCGTGCACCTGGACCAGGCGCTCTTCCGCCTGCTGGTGGTGATCGAGCGGGTGGGACCGATTGGCGTGGTGGATCTGGCAGGTCGCCTGGGCAGGGACTACACGACCATCAGCCGCCAGGTGTCCAGGCTCGAGCGCATGGCGCTGGTGATCCGGCATGAGAATTCGGAAGACCGCCGGATGCGCGAGGCGGTGGTTTCTCCGCAGGGCAAGGCGGTCACCGACCGGATCGACCAGGCGCGCGAGCGCCTGGCACGAGACATCCTTCAGGACTGGGCCGCCGAAGACATCACTGACCTGGTGCGCCTGATGCGCCAGTTCGCAGGTGCGCTGGAGCAAGGCACTCAGGCTGGCGCCTAGCCCCGCTTGCCTGCCAGGACAGCAACTGGCGACACCAGACATCACCTTCAGCCGTGGGTGCGTGCCATGCGCTGCACGCATGGTGCCGGGCTCGTTGCATGCGTGCATTCCGGGTCCACGTTCCGATGAATCGTCGCGCGGCGTCGCATTGGGCGGCGTTGCCTGCATGTCATGCTAGGCGCCGTTTTCTTTTGCCGAACCGGCTGCATGAAACTGGCGATCCTCTCGCGCAACACCAAGCTCTATTCGACCAAGCGCCTGGTGGAGGCCGCACGCCAGCGTGGTCACGTGGTGCGGGTGCTGGACCCGTTGCGTTGTTACATGCGCATCGATGCCGGGCGCTTCGACCTGCGTTACAAGGGCAAGACGCTGTCCGGATTCGATGCGGTGATTCCGCGCATCGGTGCGTCGGTGACGCGCTATGGCACGGCGGTGCTGCGCCAGTTCGAGCTGATGGGCTGTCATACGCCGAATCCTTCCGATGCGATCCTGCGCGCGCGCGACAAGCTGCGTGCCCACCAGCTGCTGGCGGCCAGTGGCATCGACCTGCCGGCGACCGTGTTCGGCGACAACCCCGACGACACCACCGACCTGCTGGCCCTGCTGGGCGAACCGCCGCATGTGATCAAGCTCAACGAAGGCACCCAGGGCGCCGGCGTGATGCTGACCGAGAAACTGTCGGCCTCCAAGTCCGTGGTCGAGACCTTGCGTGGCCTGTATGCCAGTTTCGTGGTGCAGGAATTCGTGGAAGAGGCCAAGGGCGCGGACCTGCGCTGTTTCGTGGTTGGCGACCGGGTGGTGGCGGCCATGCGCAGGCAGGCGCCGGAGGGCGATTTCCGCTCCAACCTGCATCGTGGCGGTGAAGCGGCTGCTGCGACGGCGACGGATGAAGAGGCTGCGGTGGCGGTCCGGGCTGCGGCCACGCTGGGCCTGGGCGTGGCCGGCGTGGACCTGATCCGTTCGGCGCGCGGCCCGCTGGTGCTGGAAGTGAATTCCACGCCGGGCCTGGAAGGCATCGAGCAGGTGTCCGGCGTGGACATCGCCGGGGCGGTTATGGAACTGGTGGCCTCCGCCGCGGTCAGACAGAGACCCAGAGGCCGCAAGGCCGGGCCTGCAGCCCTGCGTCCAACGTGAACGGGCATGCAGGGAAGCTTACCGGCGGTGTGACAGAATCGGCCACCTGAACGCGGCCAGCCCTGTTCCCCAAGCGCCGCCGCCACTCGCTCTGCGAAGACAAACCAAGGTATCCCATGACCCTCATTTCCCCGATGCGCCGCGGCTTCCCGCTTCTGGCCATCCGTTCCCAGGAGGCCTGCTGACATGCGCATTCTCGTCATTGAAGACAACAGCGACATCGCCGCCAACCTGGGTGATTACCTGGAAGACCGCGGCCACACCGTGGATTTCGCCGCCGACGGCGTGACCGGCCTGCACCTGGCCGTGGTCCACGATTTCGACGCCATCGTGCTCGACCTCAACCTTCCCGGCATGGACGGCCTGGAAGTCTGCCGCAAGCTGCGCAACGAAGCGCGCAAGCAGACCCCGGTGCTGATGCTCACCGCCCGCGACAGCCTGGACAACAAGCTGGCCGGCTTCGATTCGGGCGCCGACGACTACCTGATCAAGCCCTTCGCCCTGCAGGAAGTGGAAGTGCGCCTCAACGCACTGTCGCGTCGCGGCAAGGGCGTGCAGACCCGCGTGCTGGATGTCGGCGACCTGGAATACAACCTGGATACGCTGGAAGTGCGCCGCGGCGGCAAGCTGCTGCAGCTCAACCCGACCGCGCTGAAGATCCTGCAGTCGCTGATGGAAGCTTCGCCGGCGGTGGTCACCCGCCAGGAACTGGAAACCCGCGTGTGGGGCGAAGAGCTGCCCGATTCCGATTCGCTGCGCGTCCACATCCATGGCCTGCGCGCCGTGGTCGACAAGCCTTTCGAGACCTTGTACATCCAGACCCGCCATGGCATCGGCTACCGCATCGCCGCCCCCGAAGCCTGATCCCGGCACGGCCGCGCGGCCCGGTGCCGCGCGTGCCCGAAAATTCCGCCGCCGCCTTCGCACCCGCATCGTCTGGTCGTTCGTGCTGTTGGGCTTCTGCCTGACGGTGCTGTTCGCCTATGCGGCGGTGCTGGCGCGCCAGCGCGTGGAAAACCAGCTGGTCGAAGACGTGATGAACCGCAACCTGGAGGAATCCTGGCGGCGGTTCGTGGTCAGCGGGGGCACCAATACCTCGGCACCGGTGCAGCAGATGAAGGGCTATCTGTACCCGGCGGACAAGCTGCCGCGGCTGGCCCAGGAAAAGCCGGATTGGTACCAGCTCAAGGACGGCATCCACACCATCTCCGGCACGGACGAGAACGGTGATCCGTTCTCGTTCCGCATCGGTGTGCGCAAGACCCCCACCGCCTGGTTCTACCTGACCTACGACATGGGCCAGGTCGCGCTGGGCGAAGTGCAGTTCAAGCGCACGCTGTGGGGCACGGTGGCGCTGTTCACCCTGCTGTCGTTGATCGTCGGCTGGTGGTCGGCCTCGCGGGTGATGAGTCCGGTGTCGGAACTGGCCACGCGCCTGCGCGCGTATCGCGGCAGCAGCAATCCGACCCAGCTGGGGCCATTGTTCCCGGAAGACGAAGTGGGCGAACTGGCGCGTGCGCTGGACGATTATTCCAACCGCCTGACCGAGGTGGTCCAGCGCGACCGCGAGTTCAACGCCGACGTCAGCCACGAGCTGCGCACGCCGCTGGCAGTGATCCGTGGTGCGACCGAACTGCTGCTGGGCCGGCCGAACCTGGAGCCGAAAGTCCAGGCACGGCTGCTGCGCATCCAGCGCGCCGAGGCCGCCTGCACCGACCTGATCGGTTCGCTGCTGCTGCTCTCGCGCAACGAGCGCGGGCAGGGCAGCAGCAACGTGGCCCGGGTCGCCGACCAGCTGCTGGATTCGCACCGTGCACAGATCGGTGGCAAGTCACTGGAACTGATCCAGGAAGGCAACCAGGACCTGGTGATCGACGCGCCCGACGCAGCGCTGTCGGTGGCGCTGGGCAACCTGGTCGGCAATGCGGTCAAGTACACCCAGGAAGGCACCGTGGTCGTGCGGGTGCTCGGCGACGCGGTGGAAGTAATCGACTCCGGCCCCGGCCTGAGCGAGGAAGACGCGGCCAAGCTGTTCAACCGTGGCTATCGCGGCACCCATGCCGGGCATTCGCAGGGCGGCGGCATCGGCCTGTCCATCGTCAGCCGCCTGTGCGATCTGTATGGCTGGCAGGTCAACGTGCGTCCGGGTGTCGAACGCGGTGTGATTGCGACGCTGCGGTTCCGCCCGGCCGACTGATATCGCAGTGATCTTTACAGCGTGATCCAGAAGCAGTCGTCGCTGCGGCGGATGCCCAGCACGGTGCTCGATGGCGTGCTGGTGTTGGCCAGGCCCTGCTGCAGGCGCAGGCCAACCGGTCGGCGCTTCTGCTGTGGTGCGAGCTGCGGGTAGTAGCCGTCGGCATTGGCATCGACGACATTGCCTTCGGCATCGACGACGGGCGTGGGCTCGACGGCCGGGAAGATCGGCGCGATGTCCACCAGCGGCCTGCGCACGATGGTTTCCATCTTGTCCAGCAGGCGATTGGCCGAAGCGTCGGAAATCCCGCCCCACTGGTACAGCGAGGCGAGCCGGTTGGCGTCATGCGCGTCGATCGCGCCGGTGATCTGCTGGACCAGGTCGCTGAGCCGGCGCGGGCAGCCCAGGTTGCGTGGCGCAACCGGCTGGCCGGAGGCGCTGACCGGGGGGCGGATCACGCGGCTGGCTGCACCGACGTCTTCGCAGCGACGATCGGTGAAGACGCTGGCACCGGATGCATCGGTGCAGCGCTGCACGGTCTGCGCCGTCGCCGGCTGCAGCCACGCCGACGCAGCCAGCGCGGCCGTCATGGTGATCATCAGCAGGGGGAACAGGGCAGGCGCGCGCATCGCAGCGCGCAGCCTAACCGAATGTGGCCGATCGCCCGTGTCGGGACTTGCGTCAGCCGCGGCCCAGGCGCTTGAGCACCAGCTGGCTCGGCTTGGCCAGGTTGAGCGTGTAGAAGTGCAGGCCCGGCACGCCGCTGGCGATCAGGCGCTCGCAGAGCTCGGCAACCACGTCGGCGCCGAAGTCGCGCACCGATTCGGCATCATCGCCATAGGCGGCCATGCGCTTGCCGATCCAGCGCGGGATTTCCGCGCCGCACTGCTCGGAAAACCGGCGCAGCTGGCTGAAATTGGAGATCGGCATGATCCCGGGAATGATCGGGATCTCCACGCCCAGCTTGCGCACCGCGTCGACGAAGCTGAAATACGCATCGGCGTTGTAGAAGTACTGGGTGATGGCCGCGTCGGCGCCGGCATCGACCTTGGTCTTGAAGTGCCTCAGGTCGGCCAGCGCGTCGTTGGCCTGCGGATGGGTTTCTGGATATGCGCCGACTTCCAGGTGGAAGGCATCGCCATGTTCGGCGCGGATGAAGGCGATCAGGTCCGAGGCGTAGCGCAAGTCGCCGGCGTGGCCCATGCCCGAGGGCAGGTCGCCGCGCAGCGCGACGATGCGCTTGCAGCCGATCGCGCGGTACAGCTTGAGCAGCTCGCGGATTTCCTCGCGGTTGCCGCCCACGCAGGACAGGTGCGGCGCGGCGTCGAAGCGATGGTGCTGCTTGAGGTGGCGCACTGTCTCGGAGGTGTAGCTCAGGGTCGAGCCACCCGCGCCGAAAGTGCACGACACATAATCCGGCGCGTATTTCTTCAGCCTGTCGGCGGTGCGGTCCAGCTGGGCGCGCTGGTCGTCGGTCTTGGGCGGGTAGAACTCAAAGCTGACGGGGATCATCGCGGGTCGCGTCGGTGAAGGGTGGTGAATAATATCGCTTCATCGCGATGAATGCATGGATTCGGGTCCCGCGGCCCGTTAGGCTATGCCGCCGTTCTGCCGCCGCATCCCATGTCCATCGTCCTGACCGAATTCGCCCGCCCCCGCCTGTTTCCCCGTGGCGGGCGCGGCAACGCCATCCAGGACTGCACCCCGCAGCAGTTCCAGGATCGCCTCAACGCAGAAGCGCCGCTGAAAGTGCTGGATGGCTACGCGCCGTTCTGCAAGCTGCACGTGCACCGCAACTGGACCTCGACCCGCTGCCTGACCGTGCCGGTCACTGATGACAACCGGCACCAGCTGCGCTCGGGCTACGAGGCGCGCAACGCGGCCGAGCTGCCCGTGCTGGTGCGCTGGTTCGAAGGCGTGGAGCCGCCGGTGGCGGCGTACTTCGTGGTGATCCTCTACAGCCGCGAGCAGCTGGCCCGGGAAGGTTCGCCGATCGAGGCCGACTGGGGCATCGTCGGCTGCATCTACACCGCCGAGCCGGACGAGGTGCCGATGGCGCGCCGATCACCATGCTGCGTAATGCCCTGGGTGTGGAGGAGGGCGGCTCCGGCGTATCGCTGGATCGCGAGGCTTACCGGCGCAGCGTGGCGTTCTGGGAGCGCAACGCGAACTGGCGGCCGTAGGGCGGGTGCAGGCCCGTCATCCGCGCGGCTTGCGGGGTTTCCTGCGCGCACGCTTGGCGGCCGCTTCGGTCATCGGCGCTTCCTGCACGGGTAGTGCGCCGAGTTGTTGCAGCTGCTCCAGGCCGGACAGGCTGTCGACATAGGACAGGAAATGCTGCAGGTAGCCCGGCGCCACATCGCGCATCAGCGCGATGGCGCGGTGGACCAGTACGCCGGAATTGAGCGGGCCGGCGTCCTCGGGCAGCTGCTGCAGTGATTGCCGCAGCTGGCTGTCGCTGCGGATCTTGCTCCAGGTGCTGCGGAAGGATTCCAGCGCCGGCAGTTCCGGAAACGCGGCCGGCTGCGGTGTGGCGCTGATCGAGGTCACGGCGTTGCCCAGCATCGCCGCATCGCCGGAAAGGCGATCCAGCAGCTCGGCCAGGGGGCCGCGCGCAGGGAATTCCCGCGTGGCGGCATCGGCGATATCCGTGGCGTGGCCCGGCGCGCTGGCCAGATCGTCGGCATAGGCCTGCAGCAGCCCGGACAGTCTGTCATCCAGCTGGCGTCGCACGTCGCCAGCGTGGCCGGCGGCACGACGTTCCAGCGCATCCATGAAATGAAACCGCAGCGGGTCCAGGCGGTCGGCGCCTTGTACGCGCCAGGCCTCCAGCGTCGTGCGTGCGGTGCAGGCGTCAGCGCGCATCGGCAGTGGGCTCGGCGCGCTTGGGCACCGGCGACATTTCCACGCGACGGTTCTTCGCGCGCCCGGCTTCATCACGGTTGGCGCTGACCGGCTGGCCGGCGCCGAACGCGGCGGCGAACACCGCGTCGACCGGCACGCCTTCGGCGATCAGGCCGCGGGTCACGGTCAACGCGCGCTGCGCAGACAGTTCCCAGTTGTCGGCGAACTGGCGGTTGCCGGTGCTTACCTGGCGGTCGTCGGTGAAGCCGCTGACCATCAGCATTTCGTCGCGCGATTTCAGGTACGCGGCCAGCGGGCCGGCCAGGCTCTTGAGTACCTCGCGACCCTCGGGTTGCAGCTGGTCGGAGTTGAGCGCGAACAGCACGCTGCCGTTGATGCCGATGCGGCCATCGACCAGGGTCACCCGTCCGGCGGCCAGTGGACCGGCCAGCGCCTGCTCAAGGGTCTTTCGGCGCTGCGCTTCCAACTGCTGTTGCCTGACCGCTTCGTCCAGCTTGTGGGACAGCTGCAGCTGCACGCCGATCACGCCGACCAGGATCAGCACGAACGCGCCCAGCAACACCGACATCAGGTCGCCGAACACCGCCCAGACCGGTGCGGCCGCGTCGGTCTCCAGCTCGATCTCGTCGGTCATGCCGCAGCGGCCCCGGCGGCGGCCTGGCGGCCTGCCAGCAGTTGCAGTTCCTCGATGATCTGCTTCTGCGAGAGCATGCTCAGGTCGATGACTTCACGCGCCTGGGCGACGTAGTACGCCAGCTGTTCGTCGCTGCGCGCCAGCGACTTGTCGAGCGCGCCTTCGATGCCCTGCAGGCGTTCGACCAGGCTGGTGTTGGCTTCGCCGAACGACTGCACGGCCGCGCCGAAGGCATCGCCCAGGCTGGCCACTTCGACCGCGCTGCCGGTGACCTGGTCGGCGACCGCGCCCAGCTTGCCGGTCTCGGCCTGCAGGTGTTCGGTGAAGCGCGTGCCGACGCGGTCGAGCAGATCGGCCGAGGTGGTGACCAGCGCATCGACCGCAGTGCGTTGCTCGGTGGAGGCGTGGTTGACCGCGTCCAGCAGCGTTTCCAGCGTCGCCAGCAGGCGGCTGCGTTCGTCGAGCATGGCGGTGTCGCGGACCATGCTGTCGGAGAGCTTCTGGCGCAGCTCGGCCACGACATCGGCCGCGGCCTTGGGTGCTTCGGAAGCGACCTGCACCAGGCGCGAGATCTCGGCGATGGTGTCGCGGGCGTGGGCCTGGGCCCGCGTGGTGATTTCGCCGGCGGTGGTGGCGAGCGTGTCGCAGATGTCCTGCTGGCGCTGGGCCACGCGCGCACCGCTGGCTTCCCAGTGGTCGCGCAGGGTGCCGGTCATGCTTTCCAGCGAAAGGGTCCAGGCCTGCAGGCGCTGCACGTCGCGCGCTTCCAGCGCGGCTTGCAGGGCCTCATGCGACTGCTGCATCTTGCCGACCAGCGCAGCGGCGTGGGTTTCGAACGTGGCCGCGGCGGCGTCCAGCGCCTGCTGGTTGCGCGCGGCGAGTGCGTCGTTGCCCGCTTGCTGCCGTGACAGTGCATCGTTCCAAGCGTTGGCGGTGGTGTCCGCGTTGGCGTCCAGGCGCGTGGCGACGCTGTCCACCAGCGCGGCCGAACGCTGTTCGAATGTCTGGCCGAACGCGACCAGCGCTTCGCGCAGGTCGGATGCCTGCGCCGCGTTGACGCGCTGGTGGTCGGCCTGGGCTTCGCTCCAGCGTGCGTGGGTGGCATCCATGCGGGTTGCGACGCCATCCACCAGCGCGGTCGAGCGTTGTTCGAACGCGCCAGTGAAGGCGGCGAGCGTGTCGCGCAGATCGGTTGCCAGGGCTTCGTTGGCCTGCTGCTGACCGGCCTGCGCGCTGCTCCAGCGTTCGGCGGTGGCATCCAGGCGCGTGGCGACGTGGTCCACCAGCGTGGCCGAGCGCTGCTCGAAGCTGCCGCCGAAGGCGTCCAGCGCGCCGCGCAGATCGCCGGCCATCGTTTCGTTGGCGTGCTGTTGCGTGGCCAGTGCCGTCTGCCAGCTTTCGCTGGCTGCGGCGGTCGCTGCGACGAAGCCGGTCGACAGGCCCGCGAGCTGCTGGTCGACCGCGTGGGTCACGGTCTGGTGCATCGCGGCGGTTTCGCGCGCCAGGCCGGCCAGCGTGCTGTCCATGACCGGCTGCAGCGCGGTGTAGATGGCGGCGGCGCTTTCGGCCACACCGGCTTTCATCGACTGCTCGACCGACGACGCCAGGCGCGTGTAAACCGTTTCGGTGCGGGTGTGGAATTCGGCCTGGCTGGCCTGCAGGCGTTCGTTGGCGGCCAGGTTCTGCTGTTCCAGGGTGGCGACCATGGCCTGCAGGCGGTCGACCAGGGCGGGCATCAGTTCGGCCTGGCGCTGCTGCAGCTTGAAGGCTTCCTCGCGCTGGTAGGCGTGCGAGTAGCTGTGCAGCGTGGTCGAAATGCGTGCATCCAGCTGCTGCACGGCCTGCAGCCGTTCGCGTCGGCACAGCGCCGACAGCAGGCCCAGCATCGCCGAGGTTGCGACACCGGCAATCGAGGTGCCGAAGGCGAATGCGAGTCCCTTGACCGGTGCGGCCAGCGAACCGCGGATGGCCTGCAGGTCGGTCGCGCTTTCCAGCGCCAGGCCGGTGCCGCGCAGGGTGGCCATCATGCCGAGCAGGGTGCCCAGCATGCCCAGCAGCACCAGCAGGCCGACCAGATACGGTGTCATCGACGGTGCCGGCAGGGCCACGCGCTGGCCTTCCACGCGCAGGCGCACGGCGTTGCGCAGGCCCGGGTGCAGGCGGTCGAGCCAGGTGCCCAGGCTGGTCTTGGCGGCATCGGCATCGGCGACCGCGGCGACCAGCGTGGCGGTGGCCTGGCAGTAGCGGTGCAGTTCCAGCGCGCCGGCCACGTAGCAGGCGCCGATCACCAGCGCGACTACCGCGCCCAGCGGATTGGAGCCGATGTAGCCCACGCCGATCCAGCACACGGCGAGCAGGCCGGCCAGGAACACGGCGGCATTGAGGATGTTTCTAGACATGGGATCCCGGGGATTGGGGGCGAAGCGCTGCCAGCAGCGCTTCGATGGGTTGGAAACGCACATCCAGTTCGGCCAGCAAGAGGCGCTGCATGTCGTTGCGGACGACGGCCAGCCAGGCGCCAGAGGCTGCGGCAGGGACGTCAGGGGTTTCGTCGGAAGCGGTGAAAGCCTGCTGCGCGGCGTCGCGCAGGCGTTCGAAATGCGCGTTCAACAGGTTCGGCACCGTGGCCAGCAGGGTCTGCTCGCGCGCGCTCAGGGTTAGCTCCATGACCGCATCGACCTCGGCCAGGCGGGCCTGCTGTTCCGATTGCCGCGCGAGCATGTCGCGCAGCTGGCCGCGCAGCCGGCCGGTGGCGGCCTGCATCGCGCGTTGGTGGTCCAGGTAGCGGCGGCGCAGCCGGCTGAAGTCGGCTTCGGCCGGCATGGCGATGCTGTCGGGAGGCGCGGGCAGGTCCTGTACCGCTGCAGGGGCGGCGAACTCCCGGTCGGCGCGGATGGCTTCGCTCAGGGCGCCGCGCACGCGCGTGCAGTCCTGGCGTTGTGCATCTGCGGCGGGGATCGGCTCGCCGGCGGCCACGGACGGCTGCCCGTCCAGCGCCCTGGACAGCGCCACGGCCCGGTTCCAGTCGAACCATTGGCTCAACCGCTCGGTGAGCGTGGGGACGCGAGTGGTGTGGGGAACGTCGACATCGGTCAGGCGCGTCAGTTGGCGAATGAACGCCGGGCCCAGGACAGATGCCCGTTCAGGGGCCTTCGCCATGCTGCGGACTAGCTAAAAGAGCGGCAGTTTACACCGCCGTGACAGGGCGGGCGGGGTCGCCGCCCTGGCACGGCGAGCGGACGCCCGCCTGCGGCCGGATTCAGGGCGCCCAGGGGTCCGGCGCGGGCACCGCCTTGCCGGTCGCGGTCAGGTCCAGCATGGCGTGGGTCCGGTCGCTGTACGGTGCCCAGGCGGGCAGGCCGGCGCCATTGGGGTTGCCGGTCTTGACGAAATTGACCAGGTAGCCGCTGGCCAGCCTGCCCACCGCGCGGTCCTGCGCCGTGGCGGCCTTGCCGTATTTGGCGTCGACGGTGTCGAAGAAGAACGGGATCTCGCTGGCGTGCCCCGCGCCCTGGGTCTGCGGCGTGCGCGCCGGCTGCGCCACGTACGAGAACCGGTAGTACCAGGTCGGGACGCCCTGGCCCACGACCAGGCTGGCGGCCTTGCGCGCGCCGGCAACCATGAAACCGTCCTTGCCGCCGATGTCGTCGCTGGTCGCGCCGATCATCATCGGCACCTTGCTGAACGCGCCGGCGGTGTAGGCGGCCGCCGGGTCGATGGCCAGCTTGCCGTCGGTGACCGGGCTGCTGAAGATCGGCGGCGTGCTGCTGGGCATGAACAACGCGGACAGGTTGAGATCGCCGGTGACCTGTTCGGCGCTCAAGGCACGCAGCCTGGCCAGCGCCTGTGGGTCATCCGGGGCAATCCCGTTGGCCTGGGCGAAACGCACGCCAACCTGTTCGGCCGAATCCAGCGTGCCCTTGGACGCGCCGGCATCACCACCGGACTGCACCACCGCGCGCTGGAACAGCCCGCGCGCCAGCGGCGAGGTCACCAACGTGTGCACCGACATGCCGCCTGCGCTCTCGCCGATGATCGTGACCTGCGATGGATCGCCGCCGAAGGCCGCGATGTTGCGCTGGACCCACTGCAGCGCCGCCAGCTGGTCCATGAAGCCGTAGTTGCCCAGCAGGCCGTGATCGGGGTCCTGCGCGCTCAGCTGTGGATGGGCGAACGTGCCGAAGCGACCGACCCGGTAATTGAAGCTGACCACCACGATGCCCTGCGCCGCCAGCGCGGCGCCGGCATAGGTGGGCGGCGAGGCGCCGCCATTGACGAAGCCGCCACCATAGATCCACACCATCACCGGCAGCTTGCCGCTGGCCTGGGTCGGCTTCCACACATTGGCGTACAGGCAGTCCTCGGCAGGGGTGGTGCCCAGTGGCGCGGCATCGCTGGGGAAGGGCTTCTGCATGCAATCGGCCGCGTAGCGCGTGGCATCGCGCACGCCGCTCCATTTCGCTGCGGGCTGCGGCGCACGCCAGCGCAGCTCTCCAATCGGCGGTGCCGCGAATGGAATGCCCTTGAACGCGGTGACGCCGCCCGCGGTGCTGCCGCGTAGTTCGCCGGTCTCGATGGTGGTGATGGCCGTGGGCGTGGCGGCCTGTGCGATCGGGCCAGCGCTGGCCAGCAGCAACAGGAATGGCAATGCAATGCGGGACAAGGTCATCATGGGTCCTTGAGAAGTGCGGCGCGTCATGCGCAGGCTTTCGATGATGCCCCATCCCGGGATCGCGCATGCCTGCTGCCTGCGGGTAAAAGGGCGGCGCTGCAGCGTCCGGCGCAAGGCCGGGCGCATCACGGCGCGCTTGCTGGCATCAATGCCTGGGATTGGCTGGACACGCCGCGGGCATTCCGGCGTGAGGCTTGTCGGCCGCCAGGCGCCGCGATGCGGCCAGTGCGACGAACGCCAGCCCGGTCAGCACGGCCGACGCCGGTGCCAGCGCCACCAGGCCGACATGGTCGGACAGGCGGCCGCCCAGGCCCGAGCCCAGGGCGATGCCCAGGAAGATGCAGGACGAATTCAGTGCGATCGCCATGCCGGTGTGCAGCGGCTCCAGTGACACCACCCGACGCAGTTGCGAGGGATAGAACAGGTCCTGGGCCAGCGCCCAGGCCACCAGCAGCACCAGCAGCGCGCCCTGGCGCAGGCCGTCCTCGCCGTGCAGGGCCGCCAGCAGGGCGATGGCGACGAATACCGGCGCGGCGACGGCCATCACCAGGCGCAACAGCGCATCAGCCGAATGCCGCAGCGAGACGCGCTGGGCCAGCAGGTTGCCGGCCACGCCGGTGAGGCCAAAGACCAGCAGGGCCAGCCCGCCGTGCGCCGCTCCGACGCCGAAACGTTCGGCCAGCAGCGGCAGGATCAAGGTATAGGTGGTGAAGAAGGCCGCGGTCTGCAGCACCATCACCGCCAGGCCGGTCGCCAGCGCCGGGCGTCGCAGCAGGCCCAGCAGGTCGGCCGGGCGCGGCCGGGTGCCGCGCGCGTGGTCCTGCACCGAGCGCCAGATCCACGTTGCGCTGCCCGCGCTCATCGCCGCGAGGGCGACAAGCACCGCGCGCCACCCCAGCGCGTGGGCCAGGACCGCGGCCAGGGGCGCGGCGGCCACGCTGGCCAGGGTGACCCCGGCGAACACCACCGCCAGCGCCTTGCCGCGACGTGCTTCCGGCGCCAACCCAGCACCGATGGCGTTGGCGACCGGACTGACCGCCCCGGCCGCCAGCCCGGCCACCACGCGCGTGGCCAGCAGCCAGTGGAAATCGCGTACGCAGGCCGCTGCCAGCGTGGCTGCCGTCATGATCCACAGGCCGCCCAGCAGCAGCGTGCGTCGGCGCAGGTGGCCCAGCAGCATCTGCAGCGCCGGCGCGCCCACGGCGAAACTGATCGAGAAGCCGGCCATCAGCAGGGCGGCGCGGCCCGGCGAGATGCGCCAGGCCTCGGCCAAGCCGGGTAGCGCGCCGACCACGCCATAGGACATGCCGCCAACGGCGAAATTGGCGCTGGCCAGGGGGCGCAGGGCGCGGCGTTCGGGTTCGGGTTGGGGCATGGCGGGCTTCGGTGGCGGGCCGTGCCCGGCGCGCCTGCAGTGAGCGGGGCGCCAGTCTGGGGACATGCTTGGTATCTTTGAAATCGATTGTCAGTATGGAAGATATCAATATGGTGGATATGTTCTCGGCCTGGCGAGGGGCCGACCTGGCGCTGCTGGGTGCCTTGGACGTACTGCTGGAGGAGGCCAACGTCACCCGGGCCGCGGCACGTCTGCACCTGAGCCAGCCGGCGCTGTCGGCGCAACTGGCACGACTGCGCCAACTCACCGGTGATCGCCTGCTGGTGCCCGCCACCCACGGTCGCGGCATGATCCTGACCGCCCGCGCGCTGGCCATCCGCCCCAGCCTGCGAGCGGCGCTGCAAGGCGTGCAGGCGGCGATGGGGCAGGGTGTGGGCTTCGATCCCGGCCAGGACGCGCGGCGCTTCCAGCTGGTGGCCAGCGACAACGGCATGGTGATGGTGGGCATCGACCTGATCCGCCACATCACCGCGTGCGCGCCGAAGGTGCAGCTGGGCTTCCAGTCGGTGGCGTCGGCGCAGCTGGGCGCGCGGCTGGACAGCGGCCAGGCCGACCTGGTGATCGCTGCCGATTTTTCCATTCCCGCGGGCCTGCAGGCGCGCCCGCTGTTGCGCGAGTCCTACGTGATGGCCCAGCGCAAGGGCCATCCGCGCGGCCTGGCGCCGCCGGACCTGGCCGAGTACAGCGCGCTACTGCATGTGATCGTGTCCGGGGATGGCGGCCATTTCCATGGATTCATGGATGACCTGCTCAAGCGCCAGGGGTACCAGCGCCGGGTGGCGGTGTCGGTGCAGCAATACCACCTGGCGCCGCTGGTGCTGGAGGCCAGCGATTGCGTGTGCGTGCTGCCCCGGCGATTCCTGGCGCGCTTCGCCGACCGGCTGGACCTGCTGCCGGTGCCGTTGGAGGTGGACGCCTTCAGCCTGAGTGCGGCCTGGCATCCCCGGCACGCGGACGATGCCGCGCACCGGTGGCTGCGCGAGACGCTGTTCGCCGTGGCCGCGCAGGGTGGAAGCCTGGCGTCGCCCGTGGCCGGCCGGCTTGATTGATCAGCTGCCCGCTCAGGTCGCGTGGCCGTCCTGGGCCTGCCCCGGCCGCGCCCTGCGCACCAGCACGAAGAACAGCGGCACCAGCATCACCGCCAGCAGCGTGCCGGTGAACATGCCGCCGATCACGCTGATGCCGATCTCGCGGCGGCTGGCCGCGCCGGCGCCGGTGGACAGCGCCAGCGGGATCACGCCGGCAACGAACGCCAGCGAAGTCATCACGATCGGGCGCAGGCGCAGGCGTGCGCCTTCCAGCGCGGCGGCGATCGGCGAGCGGCCGGCTTTCTCTTCGGCTTCGGCGAACTCCACGATCAGGATCGCGTTCTTTGCCGACAAGCCAATCGTGGTGAGCAGGCCCACCTGGAAATAGATGTCGTTGACGAAGCCGGCCAGCGTGGTCGCCACGACCGTGCCCAGCACGCCCAGCGGGATCACCATCAGCACCGCGATCGGGATCGACCAGCTTTCATAGAGCGCGGCCAGGCACAGGAAGATGAAGGCAATCGAGGCGCCGTACAGCCATAGCGTCTGGTTGCTGGACAGCTGTTCCTGGTAGGACAGGCCACTCCACTGCAGGTCGAAACCCTGCTGCGTGGCGACGATGTCCTGCATCTTCTGCATCGCCGCGCCGGAACTTTCGCCGGCCGCCGCGCTGCCCTGCAGCTGCACCGCGGGCAGGCCGTTGAAGCGCTGCTGCAGCTGCGGGCCACGGGTCCAGTGGATGCTGGCGAAGCTGTCGAACGGCGCCATCTGGCCGCTGCTGCCGCGCACATACCACTGGTCGATGTCCTCGGGCAGGGCGCGATACGGCGCATCGCCCTGCACGTACACGCGCTTGACCCGGCCACGGTCGATGAAATCGTTGACGTAGCTGCCGCCCCAGGCAGTGGCCAGGGTGGCATTGATGTCGCTCTGCGCCAGGCCCAGCGCGCTGGCCTGGGCGTGGTCGATGTCCACCTGCAGCTGGGCCTTGTCGCCTAGTCCGTTGAGGCGCACGGCGGTCAGCTGTGGATCGTTGCTGGCCTGCTGCAGGACTTTTTCCTGCGCGATGTTGAGCGCGGTCCGGCCGGCGCCATCGGTATCGCGCATCCACAGCTCGAAGCCGCTGGACTGGCCCAGGCCGCGCACCGCCGGCGGCGACAGCACGCTGACCTTGGCATTGCCCAGCTGGGCGAAGTGCTTGTTGGCGCGGTCGATGATCGCCGCGGCGGTGTTGTCGCGGTTGCGCGTGCCCCAGGGCTTGAGCGCCAGGAAGCCCTGGCCTGCGTTCTGGCCGGTGCCGGCGTTGTTGCGCCCGACCACCAGGAACACCGCATCCACGTTGGCTTTCTCTTCGGCCAGGAAGTAGTGGCTGATCTGCTCGGCCAACGCTTCGGTCTGCGCCATCGGCGTGCCTTCGGGCGTGGTGAACTGGACCATCACCTGGCCTTGGTCCTCCACCGGTAAAAAGCCGGTCGGCATGCGCAGGTACAGCGCCACCATCACCGCCGCGATCACCAGGTACAGCGCCATCCAGCGCCTGGGCTGGCCGAGCACGGTGCCCAGCCGGCGCCGGTAGGCGCCCTGGGTGCGTTCCACGCCACGGTTGAACCAGCGGAAGAACCGGCCCGGCTTGCGTTCCTTTTCCACCGGCTTGAGCAGGGTCGCGCACAGCGCCGGGGTCAGGGTCAGTGCGATCAACGCCGACAGCGCCATGGCCGAGGCAATCGTGATCGAGAACTGGCGATAGATGATGCCGGTCGAGCCGCCGAACAGCGCCATCGGCAGGAAGACCGCGCCCAGCACGACGGTGATGCCGACCAGCGCGCCGGTGATCTCGCCCATCGATTTTTCGGTGGCTTCGCGCGGGGGCAGGTGCTCCTCGTGCATGATCCGTTCGACGTTTTCCACCACCACGATGGCGTCATCGACCAGCAGGCCGATCGCCAGCACCATCGCGAACAGGGTCAGCGTGTTGATGGTGAAACCGGCCAGCGCCAGCACGCCGAACGTGCCCAGCAGCACTACCGGCACCGTGATCGCCGGGATCAGCGTGGCGCGGGCGTTCTGCAGGAACAGGTACATCACCACCACCACCAGGATGATGGCCTCGATCAGCGTGTGGACCACGCCTTCCACCGACACCCGCACGAACGGCGTGCTGTCGCGCGGGTAGGCGATCCTGATGCCGGGTGGGAAGGTGGGCGACAGGCGTTGGACTTCCGCACGCACCGCATCGGCAGTGGCCAGCGCATTGGCGCCCGAGGACAGCGACACCGAGAAACCCGAGGCCGGATAGCCGTTGAGGAAGCTGCTGGTCTGGTAGTTCTCCGCGCCGATCTCGACACGGGCCACATCACCCAGGCGCACGCTTGCACCGCTGGGCAGGGTGGTCAGGATGATGTTGCGGAACTGCTCTGGCGTCTGCAGGCGCGACTGCGCGGTGACCGTGGCGTTGAGCGCCTGGTCCGGGCCGGTCGGCAGCGCGCCGATCTCGCCAGCGGTGACCTGGGTGTTCTGGTCCTCGATCGCGCTGCGCACATCGCTGGGCATCAGCTGGTAGGCGTTGAGCTTGTGCGGGTCCAGCCATACGCGCATGGCGTACTGCGCGCCGAACACGTTGATCTCGCCCACGCCGCTGATGCGGCTGATCGGGTCCTGCAGGTTGCTGACCAGGAAATCGGCTACGTCCACGCGCGACATCTTGCGGGTGGTGTCGTACAGGGCCACCACCATCAGGCTGTCGCCCTGCGACTTGGCCACGGTGACGCCTTGTTCCTGCACCTCCTGCGGCAGCCGGTTCAGGGCCTGGTTGACCGCGTTCTGCACCTGGACCTGGGCGATGTCCGGATTGGCGGACTGGTCGAAGGTGATGCTGATGCGCGCCTGCCCCGACGAGGAGCTGGTCGATGAGAAATACAGCAGGTGGTCGATGCCCTTGATCTGCTGCTCGATCACCTGGGTGACGCTGTCTTCCACCGTCTGCGCCGAAGCGCCGTTGTAGGTGGCGGTGACATTGACCTGCGGCGGGGCGATGTCCGGGTACTGCTCCACGGCCAGGGTGCGGATCGCGATGGCGCCCATGGCCATGATGACGATCGCGAGCACCCACGCGAAGATTGGCCGGTGGATGAAGAAGCGCGGCAGCATGGATCGGTCAGCCCTGTTGGGTGGCGGCAGCGGTGGCCGGTTGGGTGGTCACGGTCACCTTGGCGCCATCGCTCAATCCCTGCGAACCGCTGACCACGATCCGGTCGCCGGCCTGCAGGCCATCGGCCACCAGCCAGCGGTTGCCGACCGCGCGCACCGTCCTGAACTCGCGCAGGTGGACCACGTCGTCACTGCCCACCACCCAGGCCTGCGCGTCGCCGCGCGGAGTGCGATCCACGGCGGTCTGTGGTACCAGCAGCGCCTGTTGGCGCACGCCCTGGCCGACCATCGCACGCACGTACATGCCCGGCAGCAGCTGGCCGTCAGGATTGGGGAACTGCGCGCGCAAGGTGATGCTGCCGGTGGTTTCATCGACGTCGATGTCGGCGAATTCCAGCGTGCCGGCCACCGGATAGTCGCTGCCATCGGACAGCTTGAGCGTCACCGGGGCCGTGGAGGCCTGCACGCCGCCATTGGCGATGGCCCGGCGCAGCGCCAGGAACTGGTTGCCGGACTGGGTGATGTCCACGTTCATCGGGTCCAGCTGCTGGATCTTGGCGATGGCATCGGTCTGGCTGGCGGTGACCAGCGCGCCCGGGGTCACCGCGGCGCGGCCGATGCGGCCACTGATCGGTGCGGTGACCGTGGCGAAACGCAGGTTGGTACGTGCGGTATCCAACGCGGCGCGACTGGCATCGGCACTGGCGGCCGCCTGCTTGTAAGTGGCCACCGCATCATCCACGTCCTGCCGGGAAATCATCTGCTGCTTGCCCAGCGCTTCGTAGCGCTGTGCCTGCAGTCTGGCGGTGACCAGCGCGGCCTGGCTGGTGGCCAGGTTGGCTTGGGCTTCGTTGGCCGCGGCCTGGTACAGCGTGGGTTCGATCTGGAACAGCGGCTGCCCGGCCTTGACCGTGTCGCCCTGGGTGAACAGGCGCTTGAGCAGCACCCCGCTGACCTGCGGCCGCACCTCGGATTCTTCCGAAGCCACGGTGCGCCCGGCGAGTTCGGCATCCAGCGCGACTGCTTCGGGTTTCAGGACCAGGACTTCGACCTGTTTGGCCTTGGCGGTTGGCGCTTCGCCTTTGCCCTGGCAACCGCCCAGCAACAGTGCGATGCCGAGCAGCAGCGCGGCCAGCGGCGCTGTGCCTGTCCCGGACCTGCTTTCCATCAAAACGTGGCGGTACGACAACACAGCGGAATGGCGCATGGCGAGGCAGGGATTTCTGGTGGTGGGGGGCGGGCAGGTCGCGGCATGCTACGCGATCGGTTTACAGGGGTTTGTCGGGGCCGGTCCAGTCTTGCATCCTTGTGGACGGCCCCGCGATACCTATGACGCGATGGTCATGCCCTGGTCAATGGCCGATTGGCCCTGATCCGGCCGCCGGGGCAGGGCGGCATGCCAGGCCATGGGCGGGCGTCGTGGGTGGTGCGCAAGCGCCCGGCCAGGGAAAGGGACGTTGCGGTTTCGGTGGATGAATGCGAAAACTACGGCCGGTCGGTGCGCAGCTGGCCGACGTTCCCGGAGTCCCCCGGCGCGCTCCAGTCCCTGAAGAAGTACGACAAGCTCGTGATCCTCCCCCACATCGAACCCCGCGGCTCCAGCGTCCCCGACCAGATGCAGCGGAGCGGCGTGATCCCGCCACGATGATGGACAAACTGCCCAAGCTCGACCGCATCGACATCAACATCCTTTGCGGAGCTGCAACGCAACGGCCGGGTCACCAACGCCGACCTGGCCGATCGCGTCGGGTTGTCCGCCAGCCCGTGCCTGGCCCGGGTCAAGCGGCTGGAACGCGCGGGCTACATCACCGGCTACGGTGCGCGCATCAACCTGGCCAAGCTGTTCCGGGTGCAGGTGGTCTATACCTCGGTCACGCTGGTCAACCACCGGCGTGAGGACTTCGACAAGTTCGAGCTTGGCCTGCGCAGCGTCGATGAGCTCAACGAATGCCACCTGGTCAGCGGGGGCTTCGACTACCTGCTCAAGTTCGTGGTGCGCGACGTGGCGCATTACCAGGGCCTGATCGAGCAGCTGCTCGACCGCGACATCGGCATCAGCAAGTATTTTTCGTACATCGTCATCAAGTCGCCCATCGTCAAGGTGGATGTCTCGATGAAATCGCTGGTCTAGGCGCGCCGCGCCGTGTTGTTCCAGTGTGGCTGGCAGGTTCCGCTGCGCATCCCGCGGGCAATGGCCTTGCGGCAGCGGGATGCGGGTGGTGTGCTGGTGGTGTTTCGACGAGATCTCGGCACGACAGCCTGAACCGCAGCGGCCATGCGTCGATGTCGCCTGGCATCGGCATGGCACTATGAAGGCGCCGATCCACGCGCGTCCTGGGTGGCCGCCTCCTTCGTTCCGCAACCCACGTCCGTCCATGCCCCGCGTCCTGTCCATCGAAGACGATTCGGTCACCGGCCAGGAAATCGCCGCCGAACTGCGTGGCCGTGGCCTCGATGTCGACCTGGTCGCCGACGGCCGCGAAGGCCTGGTCAAGGCGATGTCAGGCAACTACGACGCCATCACCCTGGATCGCATGCTGCCCGGCGTGGATGGGCTGGCCATCGTCACCACGCTGCGCACGCTGGGCATCGACACGCCGGTGCTGATGATCAGCGCGTTGTCCGATGTCGACCAACGCGTGCTGGGACTGCGTGCCGGCGGCGACGATTACCTGACCAAGCCTTTCGCCTCCGATGAGATGGCCGCGCGGGTCGAAGTGCTGCTGCGGCGCGGCCAGCAGGCCATGGTGGCCACGAGCGAGGCGGTGCTGCGGCTGGCCGACCTGGAGTTGAACCTGCTGGCCCACACCGCCACGCGCGGCGGCCGCGCGCTGAACCTGCTGCCGACCGAGCTGAAACTGCTGGAATTCCTGCTGCGCAACCCAGGCCAGGTGTTGACCCGGATGATGATCTTCGAGGAAGTCTGGGGTTACCACTTCGATCCCGGCACCAACCTGATCGACGTCCATATCGGCCGCCTGCGCAAGAAGCTCGACCCGCCCGGCAGCGTCGCCCTGATCCGCACCGTGCGCGGTACTGGCTATGTCCTTTCCGAACCTGTCTGAAGGCTGGCGTTCGTCCACCAGCCGGCTGCTGGCGCTGTATTCGCTGTTGTTCGCGACCTGGTGCTGCCTGCTGATGGGGGTGATGTACTGGAAGGTCTCCGATTACCTGGACGGCCTGGCCCAGCAGGGCCTGCTGCAGCGGGCGCACCTGTTCGAACAGCTCAGCGGGCAGGCGCTGGAACAGGCGCTGGTGGGCAACAAACGCTATGACGTGCATGGCATCGACGCGTACGGCCTGTTCGCGCTCGATGGCACGCCGCAGTACGGCCAGATGCACTCGATCCCCGCCGGGCTGACCCTGGACGGGCGGATCCATCACCTGGGCAAGCGCACCGGCGCCAACGGGCGGTCGTATGGCAGCAGCGAGGCGCTGGCCATGCGCACCAGCGATGATCGCCTGCTGGTGCTGGTGCGCGACAACGGCTCGCTGATGGCGGTGACCCGCATCATCCTGGACGCACTGGTGTGGGGCGTGCTGCTGACCGTGATCCCGGGCCTGATCGGCTGGCACCTGTTGCGACGGCGGCCGCTGCGCCGGATCCGCACGATCCAGGACAGCGTGGAGCGCATCGTTGCCGGTGACCTGGGCCAGCGCCTGCCGCTGTCGGTCCAGCGCGACGAGCTGGACATGCTGGCCAGCATCGTCAACGCGATGCTGGAGCGGATCGAACGCTTGATGCACGAAGTCAAAGGCGTCTGCGACAACATCGCCCACGACCTGCGCACGCCGCTGACCCGCTTGCGCGCGCAGCTGTACCGCATGCGCAGCCAGGCTGAGGATGACAGTGCCCAGGCGCTGCAGCTGGAGCACGTGCTGGACGAAACCGACCTGCTGATGGCGCGCTTCCGCGCGCTGCTGCGCATCTCCGAACTGGAAGACCACCAGCGTCGCTCCGGCTTCGTCGCGCTGGACCTGGCCGCGCTGCTGCAGGAAGTGCATGCCTTCTACGTGCCGCTGGCCGAACAGAAGCAGCAGCATTTGCAGCTGCTGCTGCACGACGGGTTGGTGCCGGTGCCGGGTGACCGTGGCTTGATGTTCGAGGCGCTGGGCAACCTGCTCAGCAACGCGATCAAGTTCACCCCGGAGCGGGGACGGATCCTGCTGTCGGCCCAGCCCAGCGCGGACGGCGCGCTGGTCCAGGTGCAGGATTCCGGGCCAGGCGTGCCGGAAGCCGAGCGCGCCGCGGTGTTCCAGCGCTTCTACCGCAGTGAAGCGGGCGAAACGCGTGCCGGCTTCGGCCTGGGCCTGTCGATCGTGGCGGCCATCACCGGGCTGCACGGGTTTGAAGTCGCGCTGGACAGTAGCCCGCTGGGCGGCGCGCGCGTGCGCCTGCACTGCGGCAGCGGACAGGTGCTGCTGTAGGCACCGCGCCGGCCAACATGAAATAAGTTTCATCCAGGCCAAACATCGCTGTTAATCGCACCTATCCACACTCCCTGCCATCGCCACTGCTCCAGTGGTGCACCGGTGACGGAGTCGTCTAGATGCTCGGGTTGGTCAGAACCGCACTCAACAAGCCTTACACCTTCGTGGTGCTGGCCCTGCTGATCTGCATCGTGGGGCCGCTGGCGGCGATGCGGACGCCCACCGACGTATTCCCCAGCGTCGACATCCCGGTGGTGGCCGTGGTCTGGCAGTACACGGGCCTGTCGCCGGGCGACATGGCCGGCCGCGTGATCACCCCGTACGAACGCGCGCTCAGCACCACGGTCAACGACATCGAACACATCGAGTCGCAATCGCTGCCCGGCGTGGGCGTGACCAAGGTATTCTTCCAGCCCGGCGTGGACATCCGCATGGCCAACGCGCAGATCACCGCGATCTCGCAGACCGTGGTCAAGCAGATGCCGGCGGGCATCACCCCGCCACTGATCCTCAACTACAGCGCCTCGACGGTGCCGATCCTGCAGATGGCGTTCTCCAGCCCGACCCTGGGCGAATCGCAGATCCGCGACCTGGCCCAGAACAGCGTCCGCCCGCCGTTGACCTCCATCGCCGGGCTGGCCATTCCGGCGCCCTATGGCGGCAAGCAGCGCCAGATCATGCTCGACCTGGACCCGCAGGCGCTGGCGGCCAAGGGCCTGTCGGCGCAGGACGTGGGCAACGCGCTGGCCGCGCAGAACCAGATCACGCCGGTCGGCACGATCAAGCTGGGCACCAAGGAATTCACGGTGCTGCTCAACAACAGCCCCGATGCGATCGAGGCCTTGAACGAGCTGCCCATCCGTACCGTCAATGGCGCGGTGGTCACGGTGGGGCAGGTGGCCCACGTGCGCGACGGCTCGCCGCCGCAGACCAACATCGTGCGCGTGGATGGCGGCCACTCGGTGTTGATGTCGGTGTTGAAGAACGGCGATGCGTCCACGCTGGCGCTGGTCAGCAATATCCGCAAGATGCTGCCGCAGCTGCAGGAAACCCTGCCGCCGTCGCTGAAGATCTCGCTGCTGGGCGATGCCTCGACCTTCGTGCGCGACGCCATCGGCAGCGTCGCCCGCGAAGGCATCATCGCCGCGCTGCTGACCAGCGTGATGATCCTGGTGTTCCTGGGCAGCTGGCGTTCCACCCTGATCATCGCCACCTCGATCCCGCTGGCGGTGCTGTCGGCCCTGGCGTTGTTGTCGGTGGCCGGGCAGACGCTCAACGTGATGACGCTGGGTGGCCTGGCGCTGGCGGTCGGCATCCTGGTGGACGATGCCACCGTCACCATCGAGAACGTCAACTGGCACCTGGAACAGGGCAAGGGCGTGCGCGAGGCGATCCTGGACGGTGCCGCGCAGATCGTCGGCCCGGCGCTGGTGTCGCTGCTGTGCATCTGCATCGTGTTCGTGCCGATGTTCATGCTGCAGGGCATCGCCGGCTATCTGTTCCGGCCGATGGCGCTGGCGGTGATCTTCGCCCTGGTCAGCTCGTTCTTCCTGTCGCGCACGCTGATCCCGACCATGGCGCTGTTCCTGCTCAAGCCGCATCGGCCGGAAGCTGGCCCGGGCCATCATCCCGAGGCGCCGTTCCTCAACCACCACGAAGGCGACCAGCCCGCGCCCAGGCGCGACTGGAAGGTCAGGCTGGTGGCCCTGCAGCAGCGCTTCGAACAGGGGTTTTCCGCCGTCCGTGACCGTTACCTGGCGCTGCTGGAAGGCGTGCTGGGCCAGCGCAAGGCGTTCGTGATCGGTTTCCTGGCCTGCGTGCTGGTGTCCTTCGCCCTGGTGCCGGCGCTGGGCGAGGATTTCTTCCCCGCGACCGAGGCCAGCGCGATCTCGCTGCATGTGCGGTTGCCACTGGGCACCCGGATCGAAGAGACCGCCGCGGCGTTCGACCGGATCGAGGACAAGATCCGCCAGGTGGTGCCGCCGGCCGAGACCGACACGGTCGTGGACAACCTGGGCCTGCCGTTCACCGGCATCAACATCGCCTACAGCAGCTCGGGCACGGTCGGTCCGCAGGATGGCGATATCCAGCTCTCGCTCAAGCCCAGGCACGGCGATGTCGCTGGCTACGTCAAGCGCCTGCGCGAGGTGCTGCCGGCTGCGTTCCCAGGCGCCACCTTTGCGTTCCTTCCGGCCGACACCAGCAGCCAGATCCTCAACTTCGGTGCGCCAGCGCCGCTGGACGTGCGCATCTCCGGCACCAACGCGCAGGGCAACCGCGTGTATGCCGAAGAACTGCTGCGGCGACTGCGCCAGGTGCCGGGCATTGCCGACCTGCGCCTGCAGCAGGCCGACGGCTATCCGAGCCTGAAGGTCGATGTCGACCGCCTGCGCGCCGACGGCCTGGGCATCACCGAGCGCGACGTCACCAGCAGCATGGTGTCCTCGCTGGCCGGCAGCGGCCAGGTCGCACCGGCGTTCTGGCTGAGCCCCAAGAACGGCGTGTCCTACAACGTGGTCGCGGCCACCCCGCAATACCTGCTGGACAGCCTGCCGGCGCTGCAGGCTATGCCGATCACCGGCAGCGGTGGCGGCAGTGCGCAGATCCTGGGGGGACTGGCGCAGATCCATCGCACCACTACGCCGGCGGTGGTCAGCCACTACAACATCGCGCCATCGCTGGACCTGTACGCCAACATCCAGGGTCGCGACCTGGGCGCGGTGGCCAGCGATATCCAGAAGGTGCTCGACAACACCAGCAGCCTGCGGCCCAAGGGCACCAGCGTCGGCCTGCATGGCCAGATCGATGCGCTGCACGAAGCCTTCGGCGGCCTGGGCTTCGGCCTGATCGGCGCGATCGGCCTGATCTACCTGCTGCTGGTGGTCAATTTCCAGTCCTGGACCGATCCGTTCGTGATCATCACCGCGCTGCCGGCGGGCCTGGCCGGCATCGTCTGGATGCTGTTCCTCAGCAGCACCACGCTGTCGGTGCCCGCCCTGACCGGCGCGATCCTGTGCATGGGTGTGGCCACGGCCAACTCGATCCTGGTGGTGAGCTTCTGCCGCGAACGCCTGGCCGTGCACGGCGATGCACTCAAGGCCGCGATGGAAGCCGGCTTCACCCGGTTCCGCCCGGTCTGCATGACCGCGCTGGCGATGATCCTGGGCATGTTGCCCACCGCCCTGTCGACCGAGCAGAACGCGCCGCTGGGCCGCGCGGTGATCGGCGGGCTGTTGCTGGCCACCTGCGCCACCCTGCTGTTCGTGCCGGTCGTGTTTTCACTGGTGCACGCGCGTCGTTCCCGTCCCGCCACTTCGGAAGAGCCCCTCCATGTCTGACACCTTGAAGCCGCGGACCTCCGCGCGCCGGCCGCTGGTCGCCGGCCTGCTCATCGCCCTGGTCCTGGTGGGTGCGGGCCTGGGCCTGCGCGCCCATCGCGCGCATGACGTCGCCCAATGGACTGCCGACCAGGCCCTGCCGGTGGTCCGCTGGGCCGCGGTGAGCGGGCACGGTGGCGACAGCCACCTGGACCTGCCGGCGCACCTGGAGGCCTGGACCCAGGCACCGATCCACGCCCGCGTAGGCGGTTACCTGAAAGCCTGGCATGCCGATATCGGCACCAGGGTGGTCGCCGGCCAGCTGCTGGCCGAGATCGACAGCCCCGAGCTGGACCAGCAGATCGCCCAGGCCCACGCCGCGCTGCTGCACGCCAAGGCCAACGCGAGCCTGGCCCGCACCAGCGCCACGCGCTGGCTGCAGATGCTGGGCACCCACTCGGTGTCGCGCCAGGAGTCGGACGAAAAGCATGCCGAAGCCCTGGCTGCCGACGCCAGCGTCGAAGCGGCGCAGGCCGACTACCAACGCCTGACCGACCTGGGCAGCTACCGCACCCTGCGCGCGCCGTTCGCAGGCACCTTGACCGCGCGCCTGACCGATGTCGGCCAGCTGGTCCGGGCCGATGACAGTGGTCGCGAACTGTTCGACATCGCCGACACCCGCAAGCTGCGGCTGATGGTGCCGATCCCGCAAAGCTACGCCGGCGCCATCACCCATGGCCTGCACGCGCGCCTGCAGGTCCCGGACCAGCCAGGCCGGTATTTCGACGCGGTGCTGCAGGGCGACTCGGCCGCGGTCGACCGCAGTTCCGGCAGCCTGCTGGCGCAGTTCGTCGTGGACAACGCTGACGGCGCGCTGTTGCCCGGCGCCTACGCGCAGGTGCAACTGCCGCTGCCGGCCGCCGACGGACGCATGCGGATTCCGGCCAGCGCGTTGATCTTCCGCGCCAACGGCACCCAGGTGGCGGTGCTGGACGAACAGAACCACGTCCACCTGCGCGACATCCACATCGCCATGGACCTGGGCAGCACGCTGGAGATCGACCACGGCCTCAAGGCCGGCGAACACGTCATCGACAACCCGCCCGATGCTCTGCGCGAAGGCGACCCGGTCCGCATCGCCGCCCCGGACAAGGGAGCCGCCCATGCGTCCGCTGCCTAGGCCGCTGCTGGCGACGCTGGCCCTGGCGCTGGGTGGTTGCTCGCTGGCGCCGGTCTACAAGGTGCCGCCGCAGGCGCTGCCGGCGCACTACGCGTCCGCCGGTCCGGCCGCGGCCAACCCGTCGCCGGACAGCCGCTGGTGGCAGCGCTACCAGGACCCGCAACTGGACCAGCTGCAGCAGCAGCTGTTGCAGGCCAACCCGACCCTGGCCGCGGCCGTGGCCCATTACGATGCGGCCCGCGCCGCGGCCGGCGAAATCGCCAGCGCCCGCTTCCCGCAGCTCGATGCCAGCGGTTCGCCCGTGCGCCAGCGCCAGTCCGACCGCCGTCCGTTGCGCGGCACCACCCAGCCGGACGAATACGACAGCAACACGCTGACCCTGTCGCTGTCCTTCGACCTGGACCTGTGGGGTCGACTGCGCAATCTCGCCGCCGCCGGCCATGCCCGCGCGCGCGCCAGTGGCGACGACCTGGCCGCGGCCACCCTGAGCCTGCAGCAACAGTTGACCGCGCTCTACCTGCAACTGCGCGGGCTGCAGGCCCAGGGCCAGATCCTGGAAGCCAGCCTGGACGACTACCGCCAGGCGCTGGCCCTGACCGAACACCGCTACCAGGGCGATATCGCCCCGGAGCTGGATGTGGTCCGCGCGCGTCACCAGCTGGCCAGCGCCCAGGCCGAACGTGACGACAACCTGGCCCAGTGCGAACTGGCCCTGCATGCGCTGGCCGAACTGGTCGGCCAGCCGGCCAGCGGCTTCACCCTGGCGGCCGGCAGCAAGCCGACATTGCCGCAGGTGCCGCTGGAACTGCCCAGTGCGTTGCTGCAGCGTCGTCCGGACATCGCTGCGGCCGAGCGCCGGGTGTTTGCCGCCAATGCCGGCATCGGCGTGGCGCGCGCGGCATGGTTCCCGCAGCTGGGCCTGAGTGCGCTGCTCGGCGGCCAGACCGCCGGCAGCGGCAACCTGCTGGCGGCCGGCAACCGCTACTGGGCGCTGGGGCCGGTGGCGACCCTGCCGATCTTCGATGGCGGCAAGCGCAAGGCACTCAAGCAGGGCGCGCAGGCCGAGTTCGACGCCGCCGCCGCGCAATACCGTGGCGTGGTGCTGCACGCGATCCGCCAGGTCGAGGACCAGCTCACCGAGCTGCGCCAGCTGGCCCTGCAGCAGGTTGATCTGCAGGACGCGGTGACCGCCGCGACCGCGGCCGAACAGATCGCCCGCAATCGCTATGACGCCGGTGCGGCGAGCTATCTGGACGTGGTCACCGCCCAGACCGACGCGCGCGTGGCCCAGCTGGCCCTGCAGCAGGTGCTCACCCGCCAACTGCAGGCGAGCAGCGCCTTGATGGCCGCGCTGGGCGGCGGCTGGCAGGACGCGCCGGCGGCCTCGTAGGCCCCGCGCATGGCCTGCGTCCGGGGTCCGTTCCGGGGCGCGTGCGCGTACAGGTCCCCGGCTTGGCAGAATCTGCCGCCCTGTCCGCGGCGCCGGCCGGTGATTGGCGCTGAAGCCCTTGCGCCTACTACGTTTTGGTACGTTTTCGCTGGCCGTTGCGCGGCAGACTCTGCTGCGTTTTGGGTCGATACCTGAAGCTTTCGCCTCTGCCCGACAGCAAACGCCGCCAATCTGCCGGGTCGGATGCAGTAAGGTTTTCGACGGCCGCGGTGGCCTTCGGACATGGGTGAAACAGTGCGCGTTCTGGTCATGGGAAGTGGGGTGATCGGCACCACCACGGCGTGGTACCTGGCCCAGGCCGGGTTCGAGGTGGCGGTCGTGGACCGCCAGCCGGCGCCGGCACAGGAGACCAGCTTCGCCAACGCCGGGCAGGTCTCGCCGGGCTATGCCTCGCCTTGGGCCGCGCCGGGCGTGCCGCTCAAAGCCTTCAAGTGGCTGTTCCAGAAGCACGCGCCGCTGGCGATCAAGCCGGGCATGGACGTGCGCCAGTACACCTGGATGCTGCAGATGCTGGGCAACTGCACCAGCGCGCATTACGCCCGCAACAAGGCGCGCATGGTGCGCCTGTCCGAATACAGCCGTGACTGCCTGGACGACCTGGTCGCCCAGACTGGCATCGATTACGAAGGCCGGCGCCTGGGCACCATCCAGCTGTTCCGCACCCAGGCCCAGCTGGACGGCGCGGCCAAGGATGTCGCGGTGCTGGAAGATTCCGGGGTGCCGTTCGAACTGCTCGACCCGGCCGGTATCGCCCGCTACGAACCGGCGCTGGCCCAGGCCCGCGCACCGCTGGTGGGCGCATTGCGCCTGCCCAACGACCAGACCGGCGACTGCAACCTGTTCACCCAGCGCCTGGAAGCGATGGCACGCCAGGCTGGCGTCGAGTTCCGCTACAACACCCGCATCGACGCCATCGAAGGTGACGGCCGCCGTGTCACCGGCGTGCGCCTGGATGGCAAGGTCGAAACCGCCGACCGCTACGTGCTGGCACTGGGCAGCTATTCGCCGCAGCTGGTCGCGCCGCTGGGCCTGGACCTGCCGGTGTATCCGCTCAAGGGCTATTCGCTGACCCTGCCGATCACCGACGCGGCGATGGCGCCGGTGTCCACGATCCTCGACGAAAGCTACAAGGTCGCCATCACCCGCTTCGACCAGCGCATCCGCGTCGGCGGCATGGCCGAGCTGGCCGGCTTCGACCTGTCGCTCAACCCACAGCGGCGCAAGACCCTGGAGCTGGTGGTCAATGACCTTTATCCCAGGGGCGGCGCGCTGGACAATGCACAGTTCTGGACCGGCCTGCGTCCGGCCACGCCTGACGGCACGCCGATCGTCGGCGCCACGCCGCTAGCCAATCTCTACACCAACACCGGGCACGGCACGCTGGGCTGGACCATGGCGTGCGGCTCGGGCCGCTACCTGGCCGACCTGATGGCGGGCCAGGCACCGGCCATCGACACCGAAGGTTTGAACATGTTCCGTTACCGTGGCGCCGCGCGCGCCGGACAAGAGGCCGCACGATGCGCCCAGCCCGCGCTCTGATCGATCTGGGCGCGTTGCAGGACAACTACCTGCTGGCGCGTCGACTCGGTGGCGGCAAGGCCGTGGCCATCATCAAGGCCGATGCCTACGGCCATGGCGCGGTGCGTTGCGCGCGCGCGCTGGAGCCGCTCGCCGACGCCTTCGGCGTGGCCTGCATCGAAGAAGCCATCGAGCTGCGCGAGGCCGGCATCACCACGCCGATCCTGCTGCTGGAAGGTTTTCTCGACGCCGACGAACTGCCGCTGGTCGATCAGCATCGACTCTGGACCGCCGTGGCGTCGCCCTGGCAGCTGCAAGCATTGGCGAACTTCACTCCGAGCGCGCCGCTGCACGTCTGGTTGAAGCTGGACAGCGGCATGCATCGGCTGGGCCTATCACCGGACGATTTCGCCCGTGCGCTGCAGCAGCTGTCCAACGATCCGAAGATCGCCTCGGTGGTGGCGATGAGCCACCTGGCCCGCGCCGACGAGCTGGATAGCGATTTCAGCGAGCGCCAGCGCGTGGTGTTCGAACAGGCCACGCAGGGCTTCACCGGGAAGACCAGTTTCAACAATTCGCCGGCATTGCTGGGCTGGCCCGGCATCCACAGCGACTGGGTGCGCCCGGGCCTGATGTTGTATGGCGCCAATCCGTTCCCGTTGACGGCGGAGATCCCACACGTGCTGCGGCCGGTGATGCAGCTGGAATCCAGGTTGATCGCGGTGCGCGACCTGCCTGCGGGTGAAGCGGTGGGCTACGGCGCGCGCTTTACCGCGCCGGTGTCGATGCGGATCGGCGTGGTTGCGATGGGTTATGCCGATGGTTATCCGCAGCTGGCACCCAACGGCACGCCGGTCGTGGTCGATGGCGTGGCCACGCGCCTGGTCGGCCGGGTGTCGATGGACATGCTGACGGTGGACATCACCGACCTGCCACAGGCCACCGTGGGCAGCAAGGTCGTGCTCTGGGGCCATCAACCGTTGCCCACGCCCTCGCAGATCGCAGAAACCTGCGGCACCAGTGGCTATGCGCTGCTGTGCGGGATCAAGCGCGTGCGTCGGGAATACATAGACGCATCAACCGGCACGGCCAGCTGAGAACCCGCCGTCGCATCCGGCTGAGGCGCTGTCACTTCGGCGGATACCGGCTTCAAGAATGGACCCGGTGCGCAATGCCCGGGTCGCTGGACAGGTGCCGCTCCTAGCGGAGGCTGACGAACCCGAGCATGTGCAGTAGGTCGGATACGCCCCGGCGTACGGCCGAGCGCTCTTGTGGGCCCAGGTCGCGGGTCGCGGCCAGCAGCAGGCTGGCCGCCCAGGTGGTGCGGTCGACTTCGCTGTCGCTGGTATGGCAGGCCAGATGCAATGCCACACCGGACACGCGCTCCTGCACGAGTTCTCTTTGGATACTGGACATCGGCCCCAGCCACGTGTCGTGGTCACCCCCCGGCAACCAGCCGCTGATCGTAGCGCCGCTGTGCTGCATGGATGTGTCCGATGTCGACCGTATGTCGGAAAGCCCGTGTGTCGCTTCCGGCACGGAGTAGTCGGGCGAGCAAGCGTGCCTGTCGATGCCCGGGGGCAAGGCTGCTTTCCCTATTTCCGCTCGGTGCTTGTTCCGTGCTGTCCGGTCCGGGTCCCGCCGGCGTGTCTGGCAGGACATGACGTGTCCGACCAGTGCGCCGATTGCGCACTCAATATGGCGCATCGCAGCGAGGACCTGGCGTCAAGTGCGTGAATTGCGCAAGCGCTGTCACACAAGCGCTGGGTGAAACCTTCAAAAACCGTTATTTGAAGGGCTTGCCATGACTTCTGGTGGCTAGCAGAACATGCCGTCAAATTGCAGCTTGCGGCGCAGCATGTAAGCGCTTGCAACTCCTGATACGGTGCCGCCCGCCAAAGGGGCAGCGGTCCAGGAAGGGGGCTTCCAGTGCCAGAAGACACATGTAATTCATCCTTGTCACCGGGGGTGTCCCAGCGCTGTTCCGGATCCCGGAAGCGCTGGCTGGTGTCGTCCCTGTGCCAGGCCTGCGCGGCCGGACACGCATGAACATCACCATCAAGGATGTCGCCCGCGTCGCCGAGGTCTCCGTGGCCACCGTGTCGCGGGCACTCAATGGTCGCCAGTACGTGGCCGAAGAGGTGCGTGCCCGCATCCTGAAGGTCGCCGCCGACCTGCGTTACAGCCCGCACCATGCGGCCCGTGCGCTGAGCAGCCGCCGCACCCACACCATCGGCGTGGTCCTGCCGGACCTGTACGGCGAATTCTTTTCCGAACTGATGCGTGGCATCGACCATGCCGCCCGCGAACGCGGCCTGCACCTGCTTGTGTCCAGCTGCCACGGCAGCCTGGCCGAGCAGCGCGATGCACTGCGGGCCACGCCAGGCCGGGTGGATGGCGTGCTGGTGATGTCGCCATTCCTGGGCAGCGAGGAATCGCTGGACGAAGCCCTGGCACCGGACGTGCCGGCGGTCCTGATGAACTGCGCCGGCAGCCCGCGCGCCACCGTACTCAACGTGGACAACTACGGCGGCGCCTATGCCATGACCCGCCATCTGCTGGACGTGGGCCATCGCCGGATCGCCTTCATCTGCGGCCCGACCGACAACTTCGACGCCTGCGAGCGCCTACGTGGGTATCGCGACGCGCTGGCCAGCGAGGCCGATGCCGGGCCGGAGTGGACGATGGAAGGTACGTTCGACGAGGCATCGGGCTACGCGGCAGGCGAGCGCTTCGCCAGCGGCGAGCGTCCGGATGCGGTGTTTGCCGCCAACGACATGATGGCCCTGGGCTGCCTGTTCGCCCTGCGCAAGGCCGGCCTGCAGGTGCCCGAGGACATCGCCGTGGCCGGGTTCGACGACGTGCCGATGGCGCGTTACGTCAATCCCGCCCTGACCACCATGCGCGTGGACATCGCCAGCCTGGGCGCCCGCGCGCTGCAACTCCTTCTCCAGCACCCCGCGTTGGGCGGCGATGCCGCCGTGCCCGGGGATGCCTCGGCCCTGGTGCCACAACTCGTCGTGCGTGATTCCAGCGCCGTCCCGGCGCGACGCACGGGCTGACCATCGCCTTCTTTCGGTCCTTGCATTACCGCTGTTCCGATTTCCCGCAAAGACGTCCCAAGCCAAGTGTTCCGACTGCCCTAAGGAGGGCAAAGTCATGAAGAGCAAGCATTCATTCCGTCGTACCCCGTCCCGCAGCGTGCTGGCCATTGCCCTGGTTGGCTGCATGGCGGCGTCCATGCCCGGCTTTGCACAGTCGGCCAATGCCACCCTTCGCGGCAAGGCTGAGCATGGCGCTGAGGTGACTGCGACCAATACCGCCACCGGCCTGAGCCGTCGCGTGGTCGCTAGTGCCGACGGCAGCTATGCGCTGGTGGGCCTGCCGCCTGGCACCTATTCGGTACAGGCTGGTGGCAACACCAAGACCGTGACCTTGTCGGTGGCCACCTCGGTGAGCCTGGACCTGACCAAGGCGCCGGAGGCGCCGGCCGGTGACGCCACCAACCTGGACACGGTGCAGGTCAAGGCGCCGCCGTTGCAGGAGGTCAAGACCTCCGAAGTCGGCACCAATATCTCGCTCCAGCAGATCAACAACGTCCCGCAGCTGACCCGCAACTTCCTCGAGTTCGCGGACACCGTGCCGGGCATGCAGTTCACCACCGATTCGTCGGGCCACAGCGATATCCGCGGCGGTGCCCAGCAGACCTCAGCGGTCAACGTCTACATTGATGGCGTCGGCCAGAAGAGCTATCTGTTCGGCGGCGTGTCGGGCCAGCAGCAGAGCGCGGGTAATCCTTTCCCGCAGTTGGCGATCGGTGAGTACAAGGTCATCACCTCCAACTACAAGGCCGAGTTCGACCAGGTTGGTTCGGCGGCGATCGTGGCGGCGACCAAGTCGGGTACCAACGAATTCCATGGCGAAGTGTTCGGTCGCATGACCAATTCCGATTGGCGCGCCCAGACCGTGGCCGAGGCGGCACCCGGTGGCGGCGACAAGCAGAAGACCCACCAGAACGAATACGGTTTCGCCCTGGGCGGCCCGATCATCCAGGACAAGATGCATTTCTTCGTTTCTTACGAAGGCAAGGGCTTCGTCATCCCTGATGATCCGGTGGCCGTGGTCAATACGAGCTATCTGAACTATGCAGACGATCTTCCGGCCTCGGTCCAGGCCAAGTACGGCCCGATCACCCGTCCGTTCAACGAGGACCTGTATTTCGGAAAGATCGACTGGGAAATCGGCGATAACGACCGCCTGGAACTGACCGCCAAGGTGCGCCGCGAGGACAGCATCGACAGCGTCGGTGGCAACACCACCGCCGAAGCAGCCAAGATCAACAAGAATTCCGAGGATCGCTACGACCTGAAGTGGGAGCACTACGGCGAGAGCTACTTCAATGAAGCGCGCATCACCTACGAGGATGTGCTGTTCAATCCGACTGCCAAGACCATCGGCAGCCAGAGTGTCTACACGGCCGGCCAGAACCAGAACAATGTGCTGATCTATGACGACGCGACCTCGGGCCTGTCGATCCAGCACAAGGGCCAAAAGGGTCCTGCTTTCCAGGATGACCTGACCTTCAACAGCTTCAGCTGGCATGGCGACCACGTGATCAAGATGGGCGTCAAGTACAAGGACGTGGAGCTGACCCAGAGCGAGAACTCGACCGTCAATCCGTCCTTCTACTATGCGGTCACCGATGGCGGCGGAACTGCCGACATTCCGTACCAGGTGGTGTTTAGCTATCCCTACGCGGGCTTCTCGCCAAGCGTCACCACCAAGGACAAGCAGATCGGCCTGTATATCCAGGACGACTGGGACGTCAACGATCACCTGCAGCTGAACCTGGGCGTGCGCTGGGATTACGAGAAGGTGCCCTCGTACCTGGATTACAAGACGCCGCAGGCGGTGATCGATGCGCTCAACACGCAGGATCCGAATGCGCCGGACGGCCAGACCTTCGCGCAGACGATGGCGCTGGGTGGCATCGACATGAACGATTACATCAGCACCGGCAGCAACCGCAAGGCCGACAAGGGCAACATCGCCCCACGCCTTGGCTTCTCCTACGACTTCAACGCCGACCAGCGCTGGGTGATGTTCGGTGGCGCGGGCCGTAGCTACGACCGCAACCTGTACGACTACCTGGGCCTGGAGCAGGTCAAGGGCGCGTTGTCGCAGTACACCATCAGCTTCCTGGAGTCTGGTGCTTGCGACACGCTGGTGGCCCAGTCCTGCGTCAATTGGGATCCCTCGTACCTGTCAGGCATCAATGCAGTGTCTTCGCTGGTCGTGGATCCGACTTCGCGCTCGGGTACCGAAGTCGACATGCTCAACAACAATCTCAAGACGCCGTATTCGGACCAGTTCTCGCTGGGTCTGCGTCACCAGATGGGCGACTGGAACACCTCGGCCACGCTGGCCTACGTGCACAGCAAGGATGGCTTGGCCTTCACCCTGGGTAGCCGCTACGCTGATGGCAGCTTCTGGCAGGATGGCAGTCAGCCGTGGGGTCATAACGCGACCGGCCTCGGCTCGATCATCCTGGGGGATAACGGGATCGAGACCAAGGCCAAGCAGGTCCTGCTGTCGGCCGATAAGCCTTACACCAAGGATTCCGGTTGGGGATTCACGGCGGCCTATACCTTCTCCAGCGCCCAGGGTAACCGTGGTGGCGACGAGCACTATGCGTTCGATGCAGGCACCATCTACGACTATCCCCTCATCAACCTGGCCTCGGTGCCGAAGCACCGCCTGGTGCTGACGGGCACCTACGACCTGCCCTGGGATATCAGCCTGTCGGGCAAGCTGACTTTGGCCACGCCACAGCCGCTGAACGTGGTCATCGATACAAACTATTCCAGTGACCAGACGCCGACACCTGCCTCGCTCACCCACCTGCCTGGCCAGCGCTTCCTGATCGGTGGTCCGATCTTCGGAACCCGCCAGCTGGATCTGTCTCTGTCCAAGGACATGCATGTCACCGAGGCTGTCACCGTGCAGGTGCGTGCCGACGTGATCAACGTGTTCAACTGGGAAAACTACAGCAGCTACTACTACACCTACGGCACCAACAACGTGTACTCGCCCTCGGTGGCTTACAACGACACCAATACTTCGACCAGTTACAGCCCGCCGCGCACGGTGTTCTTGAGCGCACGCGTGATCTGGTGATGTCCTGGGTTTCATCCTTGGCATAAGGACGGGCCCGCGCAAGCGGGCCTTGTCTTATCGGAAGTGGCAGAAGAGGAGCAACGCATGAACCCGGACAACATCACCAGCATCGTGGTGGTTGGTGGAGGATCGGCAGGCTGGTCGGCGGCGGTCGCATTGATCCGCCACCTGCCGCATTGCCGCGTGCAGCTGGTCGAATCGGACGAGATCGGCATCGTCGGCGTCGGCGAGGCGACCGTACCCAGCGTGCGGACGTTCAACGCGCGCGTGCTGGGTCTGGACGAGGCCGATTTCCTGCGCAACACGCAAGGGACCTTCAAGCTCGGCATCCAGTTCCGTGACTGGGGTCGGCTGGGCGACACGTACATGCATGGCTTTGGCGCCGTCGGTTATGACATGGGGCCATTGGCGTTCCACCAGTTGTGGTTGCGCGAACTACATGCCGGCCGGGCCAATGCCGATATCGGTCGCTACGTGCTGCAGAACCTGGCGGCGGGGCAGGGGCGCTTCATGTCTGCGCCGAGCGATGCGCCGGCCAGTTCGCCGCTGGCCGACATCGCCTATGCCTACCATTTCGATGCCAGCCTGTATGCGCGCTACCTGCGCGCGCGCGCCGAGCAGCAGGGCGTGGTCCGACACGAGGGGCGCGTGGTCGATGTCCAGCTGCGCCCGCAGGATGGGTTCGTACAGGCCGTGGTGATGGCTGACGGACGCCGGATCGAGGGCGACCTGTTCATCGACTGCTCCGGCTTTGCCAGCCTGTTGCTGGGCAAGGCGCTGGACGTTCCCTGGGTCGACTGGAGCCGGTGGTTGCCGTGCGACCGTGCGGTGGCCGTGCCCTGCGATCCGGCTGGGCCACCCGAGCCGTTCACTCGTTCCACGGCACGCACGGCTGGCTGGCAGTGGCATATCCCGCTGCAGCACCGCGTCGGCAACGGGCATGTCTACAGCAGTGCCTTCATGGAGGATGCGCAGGCGACCGACACGCTGATGCGGAACCTGGAAGGCGCGCCGCGGGCTGATCCGCGCCTGCTGCGTTTTGCCACCGGTCGGCGCGAGCGGTTCTGGGAGCGCAACGTGGTGGCCATGGGCCTGGCCAGTGGCTTCATGGAGCCACTGGAATCGACCAGCATCCTGTTGGTGCACAACGCCCTGCTGCGGTTGCTGGACGTGTTTCCGGATCGCCGGTTCGATCCGGCCCTGATCCGGCGGTACAACGAGGCCACCGTGTTCGAGTGGGAGCGCATCCGCGATTTCCTGATCCTGCACTACAAGGCCACCACGCGTGACGACAGTGCGTTCTGGCGACATTGCGCGGCGATGGAGATCCCCGATTCGCTGCAGCAGGTGATGGATCTGTTCGCCGGCAGCGGTCGCTACCACCGCAATGGCGAGGAGTTTTTCGCCGTCAGCAGTTGGGTGCAGGTCCTGGTCGGTCAGGGCATCGTGCCGCAGCGCGAACATCCGCTGCTGGAGGCGCTCCCCGAAGACCAGGTCCGGGACTTCGTGGACAAGGTGGCGCGGGTGCTGGACCACTGTGTCGGCGCGATGCCGACCCACCAGCAGTTCATTGATCGCTACTGCGTCGCGCCACCGGTCCGCATGTGAGCTGACTCGGGGAGCTCCACAGACGCTGGCACCTGCCTGTGGCAGCATCTGGTTCCCCACGCAACGCGCAGGCCACCCCATGAAGAACGAAGAGCGCTACGTCCCCGGGATCGAGGACTACGAAGGTCCGGCCGGCGGTTGGGGGGCGTTGCGCGCGGTCGCCAAGGCGCTGAAGGACCAGATGGGCGTGGGGCGCGAAGCCGGGGCGCTGCGTCGGGTGAACCAGCCGGCCGGCTTCGATTGCCCGGGCTGTGCCTGGCCGGACCCGGCCGACACCTCATCGTTCGAATTCTGCGAGAACGGCGCCAAGGCGGTGAGCTGGGAGGCCACCACCAAGCGCGCCACGCCGGCGTTCTTCGCGCAGCACACCGTGTCCGAACTGTGGGAGTGGACCGACCACAAGCTGGAAGACGTGGGCCGGCTGACCCATCCGATGGCTTACGACCACGCCAGCGACCGCTACCTGCCGATCACCTGGGACGAGGCCTTCGCCCGCATCGGCGCGGCGCTGCGGGCGCTGCCGAACCCGGACATGGCCGAGTTCTATACCTCTGGCCGTGCGTCGAACGAGGCGGCGTTCCTGTATCAGCTGATGGTGCGCGAGTACGGCACCAACAATTTCCCCGACTGCTCCAACATGTGCCATGAGGCCACCAGCGTCGGCCTGCCGCAGTCGATCGGCGTGGGCAAGGGCACGGTGACGCTGGAGGATTTCGACCACTGCGACGCGCTCTTCAGTTTCGGCCACAACCCCGGCACCAACCATCCGCGCATGCTCACCACGTTGCGTGCCATCGCCAAGCGCGGCGTGCCGATCGTGGCGGTCAATCCACTGAAGGAGCGCGGCCTGGAGCGTTTCGTTTCGCCGCAGCATCCGGCCGAGATGCTGACCAACAGCCCCACCCAGATCGCCCAGACCTATTACCAGGTCAAGGTCGGCGGCGATGCGGCCATGCTCAAGGGCATGATGAAGTGGCTGTTCCAGGCCGATGCGGCGGACATCGCGGCCGGTGGCGCGGGCTTGCTGGATCGCGCCTTCATCGCGCAGCACACCGATGGCCTGGATGCACTGCGTGCCGACATCGAAGCCACGCAATGGGATGACATCGTGCGTGCGTCCGGCCTGTCGCGCAGCGATATCGAAGCCGCCGCACAGGTCTACGCCAAGGCCGAGCGCGTCATCATCTGTTACGGCATGGGCATGACCCAGCACCGTGCCGGCACCTCCAACGTCCACCTGATGGCCAACCTGTTGCTGCTGCGCGGGAACATGGGCAAGCCCGGTGCCGGCATCGCGCCGATCCGCGGGCATTCCAACGTGCAGGGCGACCGCACGGTCGGCATCACCGAGAAGCCGAACCAGGCGCTGCTGGATGGCATCCGCGAGACCTACGGGTTCGAATTCCCGCTGACCCACGGCCACGACGCGGTCGAGGCGTTGCGCGCGATCCGCGATGGCCGCTCGAAAGCCTTGATCGCGCTCGGCGGCAACCTGGCCGTGGCGATGCCCGATCCGCACGCCTGCTTCGCCGCGATGCGTACGCTGGACCTGGCCGTGCACATCGCGACCAAGCCCAACCGCTCGCACCTGATCCAGGCCAAGCAAGTCCTGCTGCTGCCGTGCCTGGGCCGTACCGAGCGTGACGTGCAGGCATCGGGCCTGCAGTCGGTGACGGTGGAGGATTCGATGTCGATGGTGCACGCCTCGCAGGGCGGGCTGACGCCGGCTTCGGAACACCTGTTGTCCGAACCTGCCATCGTCGCGCGCATGGCCATGGCGCTGCTGCCGGAGACCAAGGTGGACTGGCAGCACCTGATCGACGATTACGCACGCATCCGCGATGGCATCGAGGGCGTGTTCCCGATCTTCAAGGACTACAACCTGCGCATCCGCACGCCGGGTGGCTTCCGCCTGCCGGTG
Source organism: Pseudoxanthomonas sp. (assembly GCF_027498035.1). Lineage (NCBI taxonomy): Bacteria > Pseudomonadati > Pseudomonadota > Gammaproteobacteria > Lysobacterales > Lysobacteraceae > Pseudoxanthomonas > Pseudoxanthomonas sp. The sequence goes on along the minus strand of NZ_CP114978.1, from coordinate 1,769,168 downwards.
GGTGCGTCGGAGCGCGACTGGGGCGGGCCGGGCGCGAAGGCGCATTTCCTGGTCGCGCCCGGGCTGGCCGAAGACGGCCCCACGCCGCCCGGCCTGCTGACCATGACCACGTTGCGTGCGCACGACCAGTACAACACCACCATCTACGGCCTGGACGACCGCTACCGCGGCGTGCGCGGCCGGCGCGACGTGGTGTTCCTCAATGCCGAAGACCTGGCTGCGATGGGCCTGGAACATGGCGACGCGATCGATGTCGCCTCGCACATGCCGGGCATCGCCGATGAGGGGCATACGGTGCGTGGCTTCACCGCCGTGGCCTACGACATTCCGCGCGGCTGTGCGGCGATGTACTACCCGGAAGGCAACTGCCTGGTGCCGCTGGACAGCCACGATCCGCAGTCCGGCACACCCACCTACAAATCGGTGCCGGTGCAGGTGCGCGCGGCGGCCTAGTCGAAGTGCCAGCGGCCGCCTGCGTCGCGCGGCAGCACTTCGATCGGTGTGCCGGCCGGCAGCAGGCCGGCCTCCTCGTCGATCACCGCCCAGGCGTTGGCGTGCAGCAGGGCGCCGATGCGGAACGACTCCTGCCCGGTCAGCACCTGCACCTGCAACTGGCCCTGCGCATCGTGATCCACGCGGGCCTTGAGGAACTGGCGGAAGCCGGTGCGTCCCTGGCAGTCGGCAGCCAGGCGCGCGCGTAGCGGACGTTCTTCGGCCAGGCCCTGCCAGGCACGCAGCAACGGCACCGCAAAGAAACGGAAACAGACCGCGGTGGCGACCGGGTTGCCTGGCAATCCCAGCACCAGCGCGCCGGACGGAAACTGCGCGGCCAGCAAGGGCTTGCCCGGACGGATTGCGGTCTTGTGGAAGAGCCGGGTCGCCCCGGCCGCCTGCAGCGCGGCGGGGATGAAGTCGTGGATGCCGGCGGACACCGCGCCGGTGGTCAGGATCAGGTCGACGTCGGGGGCGAGCCGTGCAAGCCGTGCAGCGAAGTCTGCGGGGTCGTCGCCGAGCGTGTGATGGGCGATGACGCACGCACCGGCTTCTTCCAGTGCGGCGGCCAGATACGGGCCGTTGGATGCGCGGATCTGGCCCGGCTGCAGTGCGACCGCCGGGTCATCGACCAGCTCCTTGCCCGTGCTCAGGATCGCCACGCGTGGGCGCGCGCGCACCTGCACCTCGGTGATGCCCTGCGCGGCCAGCAGCATCTGCACGGTGGCATCCACGCGCTGGCCGGCCTGGGCCAGATGTTCGCCCGGTTGCATGTCGCTGCCCTGGCGGCGCAGGTGCTGGCCGCTGCGGACGTCGTCCAGCAGCCGCACATGCCGTGCGTCGACGCGCTCGGTGCGCTCGACCGGGACGATGGTGTCGGTGCCGGGCGGTAGCGGTGCACCGGTCATGATTTCCCAGGCCTGGGCGATCTGTGCGGGTGGTGCGTCACCGGCGGCGACGGTGCCGGCGATGGCCAGCACGCTGCCGGCAGACAATGTCTGTCCTTCGCCATGCAGGGCGAAACCATCCATGGCCGCGTTGTCGAACGCGGGCAGGGCGCTGATCGCAAGGACGTCCTGCGCCAGCACGCGTCCGCCGGCGTCCTGTGCGGCGCAGGCTTCAGCGGGCAACACGGCTGCGTGCTGGAGCAGCCGTGCCAGGGCCTGGGCATGGCGCAGCAGGCCGGTGTTGGTCGCGCACGGATCAGCCATGGTCAAGCACGCTGCGGCGAAGCAGCGCCGCGCGGTCGTCCGGGGTGTTTGCATTGTCGAGCACATGCGGCGTCGGTAGCGGCAACAGGCGGACGTCATCGCCGGCCAGCACGCTGCGCAGCCCGTAACGCCCGTCGTCGACCTGCCGTTGCAGTCGCTGCAGGGCGAGCGGTTCCCAGATCGCGCACAGCGGTTCGGCCAGCCCGTCGTGGGCGCTGCGGAACGCGATGGCGGCGAAGCCGGGTTCGCGGGCGGCGATCAGCTGTTCCAGCGTGTCGGCATCCAGCAGTGGAAGATCGCAGGCCACGGCCAGCCACGCGGCCTCGGGCGCGGCGGCGTGTGCGGCCAGCAGGCCGGCGGCCGGGCCGATGTCGGTGCGCGCATCGACGATCTGCGGAAAACGCGCGCGCAAGGGCTCATCGCGCTGGTCGGCACGCACTGAGACATGGCAATGCGCCACCACCGTTTGCAGTACCGCGAACGCGGCCTGCAGCTGTGGCTGCCTGCCATAGCTGAGCTGGGCTTTGTCGCGCCCCATGCGGGTGCTGTAGCCGCCGGCCAGGACCAGGCCGTGCAGGGGGGCATCGGTGAACGTCATGGATCAAGCAGTCTTCCGTGCCGGGTGCGCAGAAGTCTAGCGCCGTGGCGTGGTGGTGCCAGTCGGCGAAGGTCGCATGGGTGGCGGCCTCAGATCCGCGTGGTCGCCAGGAAGCGCTCGCGGTCTTCCTGGGTGCGACGGCGGATCTCGGCCAGCGCCTCGCTTTCGGTCGCTTCCAGCATCGATTCGAACAGGCGCTGGAAATGCCCGCGCATCGCATTGCGCGCCGCGGCCGGATCGCGCGCCTTCAGGCCATCCAGGATCGCGGTGTGCTCATCGGTCTTGGCGTTGCCATCGTCGTGGCAGACCCGCGCATAGACCTGCTTGACCCGCGGCAGCTCGGTCCGCATGCGCCAGATCTGCTGGATGCAGTATTCGACCACCGGATTGCCGCAGATGCGGGCGATGGCCAGGTGGAACTTGCGGTCGTGCTCGTTGTGCTCGGCCTCGCTGGCGGCCGGGTCGATCATCGCGGCCAGCAGGCCTTCCAGTTCGATCACTTCGGTGTCGGTGATGCGGCTGGCAGCCAGGGCCGCAGCTTCGGCTTCGATCATGATGCGGGCGGCGGTCAGGTCGAACGCGCTGACATCGGGCAGCGATCCGGTGGCCGTGGATGGGCGCGCACGCACATACACGCCCGAACCGGTCTTGATGGCGATCCAGCCCTGCGCTTCCAGCGCGATTTCCGCCTCGCGGATGGTGACGCGGCTGACACCGAAGCGTTCGGCCAGGTCACGCTCGCCCGGCAGGCGCGAGCCCGGTGGAAATTCCCCCGCTTCGATCAGCTTGAGGATTTCCGCGGCGATGGACTGGTAGAGACGATTCTCCGACATGCTTGCAAGACCTGTGTGTTGGCTTCCGGTTCCGATGCTGGGCAGTGTGCCCAATCCTGGGGCCGCGGCTCAAAAAAACGGCGCAGCCCGGGGGCCGCGCCGCTATCTTCAGAAACGATATCGTACACCGAGATATGCACGTCGCCCGTAGGTGACGTATTCGCGGAAGTTGCCATATTCGGGCTGGTACGCCACGCGTGCTTCGTTGGTCAGGTTCATCAATTCCAGCGACATGGACAGGTGTTTGTCGAACCGGTAGCTGGCGCGGAAATCCACCGCAGTGTTGTCGCCGTAATAGCGGTTCTGCTGGGCCGCGTTGCCGGTGAAGTCCTGGTAGTAGTGCGAGCGGAACTTGCCGATCGCCTGCATGCTGAACTTGCCGATGTCCCAGTACAGCGAACCGGACAGCACATGGCGCGAATAGCCGCTCAGGCCTGCCGGCGCGACGATGGCCGGAGTGACCAGGCCAGTGGCCGTGTCGAGCTGCTCGCCCAGGCGCGGGTCCTGGGTTTCGTAGTTGGCATCGGCGTAGTTGTAGCTGACCTTGAAGCCCAGGCCATCGAAGGGCTTGGGCAGGTACGAGAACCGGTGCGAGGCACTCAGCTCGAAACCGGTCAGCGTGCTCTTTTCATCGGTGGTGACTTCCTGTCGCACCGGCACGATCACGCTCTGGCCGTTGATGTTGTAGGCCTCGTTGACCAGCGCGGTCTGGGTGCCGCCGTTGAACTGCTTCCAGTACAACGCGCCGGCCAGGATGGTGTCGGCGTTCGGGTACCACTCCAGCGACACATCGCCATTCCATGACATCAGCGGTTCGGCAGCCGGGTTGCCGGCGGCGGTGATGCCATCCAGCGCGTCGGCCAGGTTGGCGTAGCTCTCGCCATTGGTGACGGTGATGGTGCGGCCGGCGCCCAGGGCGGCGATGTCCGGGCGCGACATCGCGCGATAGGCCGCCACGCGCAGCAGCAGGTCCGGGTGCAGTTCGAACGCAGCGTTGATGCTGGGCAGCAGCTTGTCGTTGCCGGCCTTGAACACGCTGGTCTGGTAGTTGCCGGTGGAATCGAGCTGGATGGTGCCGTCGCCGTTGTCGGTGATGACCAGATCGGTGCGGGCACCGGCCGAACGCACGTCGGTCTTGACCCAGCGCACGCCGGCGTTACCGGAGTAGGGAATGCCAAACAGCTCGCTGCGGAACTCGCCCATCAGGTACAGCGATTTGGTCTTCTCGGTTACATCGACGTTGCTCGGATCGACCAGGTTGGTGTCGATGTTGAGATCGCTGCTGCCGGTCAGGGTCTCGTACAGGCAGCTCGGATCGAAGTAGGCCCAGCTGCTGATCGTGTTGCCGCTGCCGCCGTCTTCGAGGAAATCGCTCTGCGGGAACGCGGTACGACACGCCTGGTTGGCCGCGATGATCTGCGCGCGACCGGCGGCGGTGGTGGAGCTGATGGCCGTGGTGACGGTGTTGTCGAAGTAGGTGTAATCGGCCTCGGCCGCACGCAGCCCCGCCTTGATCTTCGTCAGGAAGCCGTCTTCGGGCATGTAGCTCACGTCGAACCGGCCGGCGCGGATGGTGTGCTCGTTGTCGGTTTCGCGCGAGCTGACCTGCGCCGCACCGGTATAGGCATCGGCGTTGTTGGGGTCGAACGCAGGGTCCAGGGTGATGCCCGGGATATCGCCATCGTTGACCCAGTCGTAATTGACATAGCCGGTGGTGCCGCTGCTGATGCCCGGGGTGACACCGTCGATGCCGTTGCGGTTGGCCCGCAGGCGGGTGATGCGCTGGGTGTCCTGGCGCAGCGTGTGCGAATAGGACAGGTCGGTGGAGATCTCCCAGGCTGCGGACGGGCGCAGGATCAGGTTCACGCCGCCGCCGGTGTATTCCTCGTTGCGGTCGTACTTGGTCGAGGTCGAATCGATCGAGGTGCTGCCGGAGAAACTCTGCAGCACGCCGTTTTCATCGACCACGCGGTCGTTGATCGAACGACGCGTATTGGACAGGCTCAGGTCCGAGCGGTTCTCGTGCCAGTTGCGGTCGGTGTGTTCGTAATCGACGTTGAGCTCGACCACGTCGTTGGGTCGCCACTGCACCGAGGCGAATTCGCTCTGGCGGTCGTTGCGCTCCTGCTTGAGGCGATAGATGCGGCTGCTTGGCGCCAGGTAATACGGCGCACCGGCGGCAACCTGGTTGCCATCGACCTCGCTGCAGTTGCCGGTGTAGTTCACCTGGGTGCCGTCGCAGGCATACCAGGTGGAGCCGCTGGTCATGCTCTCTTCCGGGTCGCTGCCGTCCAGCGCCTGGATGCCCAGCGACACGCCCAGCTTGCCGCCGTTGGCGAATTCGAACTGGTCGATGTAGCTGCCGGTGCCGCGCCAGCCGATGCCGTCCTTGTCGCGGAACTTGTTGTCGTATTCGGCCCAGGTGCCCTTGGCGTCCAGCTGGACCGCGCGCTTGCCGTAGTCCAGTGGCTTGACGGTCTCCAGGCCGATGGTGCCGGCGACGCCGCCTTCGATCAGGTCGGCGCGCTGGGTCTTGTAGATGGCCACCGTGTTGATCAGCTCGGCGGGGAACATGTTGAAGTTGACCGAGCGGTCGCCGCTGCCGTTGGTGATCTCGCGGCCGTTGAAGTTGGTGCTGCTCAGGAACGCGCCGAGGCCGCGGATCGAAATTTCCGATGCGCCGGTCTTGTCGCGGGTGGAGGCGGCGCCGGTCAGGGTCTCGATGGCGTCGGCCAGCGAGGGCGCCGGCAGGTCGCCGATGTCCTGCGCCGACAGCACGTCGGAGATCACCGTGTCATCGCGCTTCTTGTCGATGGACGACTGGATGGAGGCGCGCACCCCGGTGACCTGGACCTGGTCCAGTGTGGTCGGGTCGGCTGCGGCCTGGGTGCTGTCTTGCGCCGGTGTCGTTGCCACGGCCGGGGTGTTGGCCGCCGGGCTGGCCGCCGGGCTGGTCGACGGATTGGCCGGCGAGCTGGTCTGGGCCATGGCTGCGCCACTGGTCGAGGCGAGCAGGGCGTACATCAGGGCGCTGCAAAGCGCGTTGGGGCGGATACGCCCGTGGATCGGGCCTCCGAAGTGGTGCCGCATGGTGATCTCCTCCCAGAGTAATGCCGACGTGGATCGGGCCGGCGGCAGGTTTCACCGACTTTCTTCGTATGTCAACCAATTGGTCTGAAACTCTACTAAGGTCTATTGGTCTGGCAATAAATCGACATAAATATGTGCACTTGCAGCATATAAATGCGCCAATATTGTTTTCCAGTTAGACAAAAGTTGGACTGGCAAATTGGTTGACGGGTTGGGTTGCTCTGCTACCATCCCTCCCGCTGGTGGCCCTGGGAGGGGCGGCCCAACGGAGGAGTGGCATGCGTTTTCAAGCGTCCGGCGTGTTGGCCTTGCTGCTTATGCTGGGCGCCACAGAAGCATCGGCGGCATCGGCGCCCAAGCCACGCACGCTGCTGGTTCACGACATGGCGCAGTACCAGCGCGCCGTCGCCGCGCTCCAGCCGGGCGACACGGTGACGCTCGCCGATGGCACCTGGCGCGACGCGCGCCTGGTCTTCAAGGCCAAGGGGCGCGACGGCCAGCCGATCAGGCTCACCGCGCAGACGCCGGGCAAGGTGATCCTCAGTGGTCAGTCCGATCTGCGCCTGGCCGGCGAATACCTGGAAGTGTCGAACCTGGTGTTCCGTGATGGTTGGGCGCCGGGGGGCGAGGCGGTGTCGTTCCGTCTCTCGCGTAGCGAGCGCGCCGACCACAGTCGCGTGACCGGCATGGTGATCGACGGCTACAGCAAGCCCGACCGCAATGAGTCCGACCACTGGGTCGCCCTGTACGGCCACGACAACCGCTTCGACCACAACCAGCTGCTGGGCAAGACCAACCGCGGCACCACGCTGGTGGTGGTACGCGATGACGAACAGGGCCTGGACAACCGCCACCGCATCGACCACAACTGGTTCGGGCCGCGGCCCAACCTTGGGTCCAACGGCGGCGAGACCATCCGCGTCGGCACCAGCCACGATTCGCTGAGCGATTCGCATACGGTGGTGGAGGACAACTGGTTCGAGGGATGCGATGGCGAGGTGGAGATCGTCTCCAACAAGTCCGGCGGCAATATCTATCGTGGCAACGTGTTCTTCCATTCGCGTGGCTCGATGGTGCTGCGCCATGGCAGCGGCAACCTGGTCGAGCGCAACGTGTTCCTGGGCGGCGGCAAGGCCCACACCGGCGGCGTGCGCGTGATCAACGGCCACCAGACCATCCGTGACAATTACTTCGAAGGCCTGGCCGGTGAGAACTTCGCCGCTGCGCTGAGCGTGATGTACGGCGCGGTCGATGCGCCGAAGAACCGTTACGCCCAGGTTGATCATGCCGTGATCGAGCGCAACACCTGGGTCGACGTGCGCCAGCTGCTGCTGGGCACCGGCAAGGACGACGAGCGCAACGCCGCGCCGAAAGACAGCCGCTTCGCCAACAACCTGATCGTCAACGGCAAGGACGATCCGCTGGCGGTGCAGGGTGACATCGGCGGCATTACGTTCGAAGGCAACGTGCAGAGCCTGGCCGCATCGACGGGCTTTCCGAACGGCGTCACGGCGCAGGCCGTGACGATGACGCGCGCGATGACGGGCCTACAGGTGCCGGCCAAGGCGCTGGACGACATCGGCGCGCCGCGCGACCTGGCGCCGATCGCGCGCGACGCGGTCGGCGTGGACTGGTATCCCAAGGACGTCGTGCGCGCGACGCTGGACAGTGGTGCGATCCGCAAAGTCGCACCAGGCGAAGACACCCTGACCGCCGCGGTGAAAGCCGCCCGGCCCGGTGACCGCCTGCAACTGGCGGCTGGCCGCTACACCGTCAATGAAGTGCTGGCGCTGTCGCGGCCGTTGAGCCTGCAGGGGCCGGCATCGGGCAGGGCGCAGCTGTTCTTCAGCCGGCCAACCCTGTTCGACCTGCATCCGGGCAGCGACCTGCGGTTGGCGCGCATCAGCATCGACGGCGTGCAGACGCCGGACGAAGCCGGCAACGCGGTCGTGCGGATTGCCGATGGTGGCAACACCGCCAACTACACGCTGATCATCGAAGACAGCCAGCTGCAGCACATGGATGGCAATCGCGGCTTCGACGTGATCGCCGCTGGCAAGGGCACGATGGCCGACCTGATCGCGCTGCGGAACGTGCAGGCCAGCGACATCAGCGGCCGGGTCATCGCCGCTGCGGCCGACGCCGACAACGGCGGTACCTACAACGCCGAGCGCGTGGAGATCGCACGATCCACCTTCACCCGCATCGGCGGGCCGGTGCTGGACCTGTCTCGCGGCGGCACCGACGAGAGCACCTTCGGCCCGGCGCTGGACGTGCGCGATTCGCAGTTCATCCAGGTCGGTCGCAAAACGGACGCGTCGTTGCGCCTGCACGGCGTGCAGCATGCCCGGCTGACAGGCAATACCTTCCGTGACAGCGCCGCCGTGCGCTTCACCCATGCGGTGGGCACACCGACACTGCTTGCCGCGGGCAACCAGTTCGACGGCACGCCCGCGCTCCAGTCCGATCTTCCGGTTGAGGCAAAGCAATGATTCGACCCACCTCCCTGTCCCTGTTGCTGGCCTCCGCGCTGGTACTCGCTTCGGCGCCGGTGCTGGCGCCGGCCGCGTCGGCTGCCACGCAGCAACAGACCGGTGATGCGTCGCCGGTGCTGGTGACGCCGGCCGAGTGGAAGGCGATGGCCGCGCAGGGCGGCAGTGCACCGATGTTCGCGCGCGAGCAACAGCGCACGACCAAACAGCTGGACGCGATGATCAAGCGTGGCATCGATGTGCCGGTGCCGAAGGATCCGGGCGGTGGCTACACCCACGAACAGCACAAGCGCAATTACCAGGCCATCGAAGCGGCAGGCACGCTATATCGGCTGACTGGCGACAAGCGCTACGCAACGTATGCGCGCGACGTGCTGCTGCAGTACGCCAGGCTGTATCCCACGCTCGGCCCGCATCCGGCCGGGCGCAACGAAGTGCCGGGCCGGCTGTTCTGGCAGATGCTCAATGATTCGGTGTGGGTGGTGCATGCCATCGCCGGTTACGACGCGATCCGTGACACGCTCTCGCCCGCGGATCGCCAGAACATCGACGACAACGTCTTTCGCGCGATGGCGCGCTTCATGTCCGACCAGTCGGCGGACAACTTCAACAAGATCCACAACCACGCCACCTGGGCGGTGGCCGCGGTCGGCATGACCGGCTACGTGCTGCGCGATCCGCAGCTGGTGAGCAAGGCGCTGAAGGGCACCAGGGAAGACGGCAGCGCCGGCTTCCTCAAGCAGATTGACCAGTTGTTCTCGCCTGATGGCTATTACGAGGAAGGACCGTACTACCAGCGTTATGCGTTGGCGCCGTTCATCCTGTTTGCCGATGCGATCGAGCGCAACGAGCCCAGGCGCGTGATCTTCCAGTATCGCGACGGCGTGCTGCTCAAGGCAGTCGATACGCTGGTGCAGAGCAGCTATGGCGGTTACTTCTTCCCGCTCAACGACGCGATCCTGGACAAGGGCCTGGACACCGAGGAACTGGTGGCGGGTATCGACATCGCCTACGCGCAGACCGGCGATGCCAAGTTGCTGTCCATCGCACAGCGCCAGCAGCGCGTGCTGCTGTCGCCCGAGGGCCTGCAGGTTGCCAGTGCGCTGAAGGCCGGCAAGGCCAAGCCGTTCGACTTCCGTCCGGCGCTGCTGCGCGATGGTGGCGATGGCAGGCAGGGCGCGATGTCGATCCTGCGCATGAATGGCGAGGACGGCCAGGCGCTGGTGATGAAGAACACCACCCAGGGCATGGGCCACGGCCACTTCGACAAGCTCAACTGGCTGTTCTACGACAACGGCCAGAGCGTGGTGACCGACTACGGCGCGGCCCGCTTCCTCAACGTCGAGGCCAAGCAGGGCGGCACCTACCTGCCGGAGAACAAGAGCTGGGCCAAGCAGACCGTAGCCCACAACACGCTGGTGGTGAACGAGACCAGCCACTTCGACAGCGACTGGAAGGTGGGCGAGACCCGGCCGCCGACACCGCTGCTGTTCCAGGTGACCGGCGACATGCAGATCACCTCGGCGCGCATGGAAGGGGCCTACGACGGCGTGCGCTTCACCCGGACGATGGCGCTGCTGTCGCATCCAGAGCTGGGCGAGCCGGTGGTGATCGACCTGCTGCGTGTCAACGGCAACACGCCGGCCCGCTACGACCTGCCGCTGCACTTCAACGGCCACATCATGCAGGTGGGTTTCAAGGCCGAACACGCCGTCGCTCAGCGCCCGGTGCTGGGCAAGGACAACGGCTACCAGCACCTGTGGGTGGATGCGACCTCGCAGCCGGCCGCGGCGCAGCGCACACTGGAATGGCTGCTTGACGGGCGCTTCTACACTTATCGCTTCGACAGCAGTGCGCCGACCCGCGCGATCCTGGCCGAGAGCGGCGCGAACGATCCGGACTTCAACCTGCGCCGCGAGCCGGTGCTGATCCAGCGCATGGACGGGCAGAAGGACGCGACCTTCTTCGGCGTGCTGGAGCCACATGGCGAATACAACGGCACCGCCGAATACGTGCGCGGCGCCAACAGCCACATCGACAGGATCGAGCGTGTCACCGGCAGCGATGCCGATGTGATCGTGCTGACCCTGGCCGGTGGCAAGACCCTGGCGCTGGGCGTGGCCAACGATCCGTCCAATGCGGCGAGTGAGCACCACGTCAGCGGCAATGGATACGACTACCGCTGGCGCGGCGGCTGGGCGCGCTTCGAAGAGAAGTCCGGCACCGCGCAGACCCCGCCGCCGGAGGCCAGGCCGTGAGTCGCGCGCGTTCGTCCGTGCGCTGGCTGATCGTGGCCCTGATCGCCGTGGCCACGGTGATCAATTACATCGACCGCAATGCACTGGCCGTGATGTGGCCGGAGATCGCCAGGGACGTCGGCGCGACCAAGGAGGACTACGCGCTGCTGGTGACGGTGTTCATGCTGTTCTATGCGGCCGGCCAGTTCGTGTTTGGCCGCCTGTTCGACATCATCGGTACGCGCATGGGGTTTGCGTTGTCGATTGGCGTGTGGTCGATCTCGATCGCGCTGCACTCGGTGACTCATTCCATCCTGTCCTTCAGCCTGGTGCGGGCGATGCTCGGCATCAGCGAGGCCGGCGCCTGGCCTGGCGCGGTCAAGGCCAATGCCGAGTGGTTCCCTGCGCGCGAGCGCGCACTGGCGCAGGGCATCTTCAACGCAGGCGCCTCGGTGGGCGCGATCATCTCCGCACCGCTGATCGCGCTGCTGTTCCTGTGGCTGGGCTGGCGCGGCACCTTCATCCTGGTCGGTGCGCTGGGCTTTGTCTGGCTGCTGCCGTGGCTGGTGATCTATCGCGCCGGCCCGGACAAGCATCCGTGGGTGAGCGAAGCCGAACGCGTGCTGATCCTGGACAAACCGGCGCAGTCCGAAGCCAATCCCGTGCCGGAATACCTGCCGACCGTGCGCCAGCTGATGTCGCACCGGCAGAGCTGGGGCATCGTGATCGCACGGTTCTTCCTGGACCCGATCTGGTGGCTGTTCGTGTCGTGGTTGCCGATCTACCTGGCCGAGACCTTCGGCTTCGACATCAAGCAGATCGGTATCTTCGCCTGGGTGCCCTACGTCGGCGCTGCATTGGGCAGCCTGGGCGGTGGCTGGCTCTCGGGCCGGTTGATCGCGGCGGGCTGGAGCGTGGATCGCGCGCGCAAATGGTCCATCACCCTGGGCTGCGTGGTGATGGCGCCGGCGCTGCTGGGCGCGGTGCTCGCCACCGATCCACTGTGGGCGGTGATCACGATTGCGGCGGTGCTGTTCGGCTTCCAGGTGGCCATCGGCAACATCCAGACGCTGCCGGGTGACCTGTTCAACGGCAAGTCCGTCGGCTCGATGGCTGGCATCGGCGGCATGGCCGCGGTCGCCGGAACGCTGATCACCACCTGGCTGGTGCCGGTGATGACGGCCAAATCCTATGCCCCGATTTTCATCCTGGTTGCCGCCCTGGTGCCGCTGTCGTTGATCGCGACGTGGTGGATCACCGGCCCGATCAGGAAGCTCGACGGTCCCGCACGACGCGGCTGACCTGCAATGCCTTTCGTTTCCCCACTTCAAGGACATCCCATGCAATTCAAAGACAAAGTCGCCATCGTCACCGGCGGTGGCCGCGACATCGGCCGCGAAGTTTCGATCAAGCTGGCAGCCGCCGGCGCCAAGGTCGTCGTCAATTACGCCAACGACGAGGCCAGCGCACAGGCGACAGCCGACCAGATCGCCGCCGCGGGCGGCACGGCCATCGTGCATCGTGCCGACGTCAGCGATGCCAAGGCCGTCGATGGCCTGGTCGCGGCCACGCAGGCTGCGTTCGGGCAGAAGATCGACGTGCTGGTGAACGTGGCCGGCGGCATGGTCGAACGTCGTCCGCTGGCCGACATCGACGAGGCCTTCTTCCACAAGGTCATGGACCTCAACCTGACCTCGACCTACCTGACCATCCGCGCAGTGGTTCCGCACATGGGCGAGGGGGCATCCATCGTGAACTTCGCTTCGCAAGCCGGGCGCGATGGCGGTGGTCCGGGCGCAGCGATCTATGCAACCTCCAAGGCCGGCGTGATGACCTTCACCCGCGCCATGGCCAAGGAACTCGGACCCAAGGGCATCCGCGTCAACGCGTTGTGCTGCGGCATGATCGCCACGCGCTTCCATGACGAATTCACCAAGCCGGAAGTGCGCACCGCCGTCGCAGGCGCCACGCCGCTGCGTCGCCAGGGCGATGCGGCCGAGGCGGCCGATGTCGCGGTCTACCTGGCATCGCCGGCCTCCAGCTTCATCCAGGGGGCAAACCTGGACGTCAACGGCGGCACCTACTTTTCCTGATCGCGCCTGGGAGGGCTGTCATGCGCTGGAGCATCGCAATACCGTTTCTGATGGCCGCGTGCATCGCGGCCCTGCCGGCACGTGCGCAGGTGTGGGTCCCGGCGTGGACCGCATCGCCCGCGCCCGACCGCAAGGACGGCACCCCGGACAAGCCGGTGCAGTTCGCCAACCAGACCGTGCGCCAGGACATGCGCCTGGGCACTTCGGCCAAGGCGCTGCGTTTCCGGATCAGCAACGAGCTGGGCGTGGCGCCGTTGAAGGTGAGTGCGTTGTCGGCGCAACTGGCAGGCGGCAAGGGCAAGCCGCTGCCGGTGACCTTCGACGGGCGCAACGACATCGTGGTGCCGATCGGCGCGGCGTTGCTCAGTGACCCGGTGCCGCTGTCCGTGCCAGCGATGGCTGAAGTCGCATTGACGGTCTACTTTCCCGAACCGACGATTGCCGTCGTGCGCCGCACGCCACTGCGCGTGGCCGAAGGCAAGGTCGCCGCGGTGGCCGACACGGTGAAGCTGTCCTACCTGCAGAACGTGGTTTCGGCGGTGTATGCCGAACGCGCGACCAAGCCGACGATTGTCGTGGCGCTGGGCGATTCGATCACCGAAGGCGCCACCGCGACGCGTGGCAGCCACGGACAGTGGCCTGAGCTGCTGGGCACGCGCCTGCAGCAGGTGTGCCCGGACCAGTTCGTCGTGCTCAACCAGGGCATCAGCGGCAACAAGGTGATGGATCCGGGCCGCAGCCACAGCGCGCTGGCACGCCTGGATCGCGATGTGATCGCGGTGTCGCAGGCTGACCAGGTGATCCTGTTCGAAGGCATCAATGACATCCGCCACGGCGGTGCGCCGGAGATGGTTCCGGGCCGCAATGCCGACGACATGATCCTGGCCTACCGGCAGATCGCGCAGCGCCTGCACCAGCATGGCATCAAGGCGTATGCGGCGACGATGACGCCGTTCGGTGGCTCGGAGCGCTATGAGCCGGTGTCGGCCAAGACCCGCACCACTCTCAACACCTGGATGCGCGGAAAGGACAGCGGTTTCGATGCGCTGCTCGACTTCGACAAGACCCTGCGCGATCCGACCAGACCCGAATCGCTGCCGGACAACATCACCCGCGATCACCTGCATCCCAATGACGAAGGCTACGTGCGCCTGGCCAATGCCATCGACCTGTCGCTGTTCGGCTGTCGCGCAAAATGAGTGGTGCTGAAGCCCTGTTCCCGTTGCGGCCCGCGCAGCAGCAGCGCTGGGACTGCGTGGCACTGGGCGAGGTGATGCTGCGCTTCGATCCGGGTGAAGACCGCATTCGCAGTGCGCGCAGTTTCCGGGTGTGGGAAGGCGGCGGCGAATACAACGTCGCCCGCGGCCTGCGCAGTACCTTCGGCCATCGCACCGCGGCGCTGACCGCGTTGCCGCGCAGCGAGCTGGGCGTCCTGGCCGAATCGATGATCGCCGCCAGTGGCACCGATACCGCGCAGATCCTGTGGCGCGACTACGACGGGATTGGCCGCAACACGCGTATGGGGCTGAACTTCACCGAGCGCGGCTTCGGCCTGCGTGCAGCGCTGGGTGTGTCCGATCGTGCGTACTCAGCGGCTTCGCAGATCACGCCGGAGGACTTCGACTGGGAAGCACTGTTCGGCGCGCAGGGCACGCGCTGGCTGCATACCGGTGGCATCTTTGCTGCCTTGTCGGAAAGCACGGCGCGCACGGCGGTCGCCGCCGTACGCGCCGCGCGTGCGCATGGTGTGGGTATGTCCTACGACCTCAATTACCGCGCCAGCCTGTGGAACAGCCATCCAGATCCGGATGCCGCCCAGCGCATCAACTGCGCGGTCGCCGCCGAATGCGACCTGCTGGTCGGCGACGAGTATTCCTTCGCCGCCTGCCTGGGCATGGAGGTCGCTGATCTGGGCAAGCGCAGCACGCCAATGGATCTGGTGCCGGCGCAGGCTGCGGCGCGTCGCGCGCTACAGCAGTTCCCGCGACTCAAGGCGGTGGCCTTCACCTTGCGCGATGCCAGCAATGCCTCGCGCAACGGGTGGGCCGGTGTGCTGTGCACGCGCGACAAGACCTATCTTTCGGCGCAGTACGCGGTCGACATCCTGGATCGTGTCGGTGGCGGCGATGCCTTCGTCTCTGGTCTACTGCATGGCGTGTTGTCAGGCACGGACCTGCAGCAGGCGGTGGAACTGGGCGCTGCGCACGGCGTGTTGGCCATGACCACGCCGGGCGACAACGCCATGGCCTCACTGGCGGAAGTCGAATCGGTGATGCGTGGCGAAGCCGCCGCTGCCCGCCGCTGACGACCACGACACATCCTCTAAAAATACGCAGGAACCAACGTCATGCCAGAAGTCGTCGTGTTCGCGGTCGAAGGCCGTACCGCGCAGCAGAAGAAGAACCTGATGAAGGCCATCACCGATGCGGTGGCCGAACACTTCACCGTCGATCCGGCCGGCGTGGTCGTGCAGATCGTCGAAGCGCCGCGCGATTCGAAGTCCAAGGGCGGCGTGCCTTACAGCGAACGTTAGTGGCGTCCTGCAGGGCGCGCGGATGCATTCCGGATGGACTCCGCCGCGCGACGAGGCACAAGGAAAAGTGATGCCGTCGCCAGGGTGACGACCTGCCCTGGGCGTCGTCGATGCGCTGGTCAGGAGGCCAGGTGCTTGCGCATGGCGCCGAGCAGCGCCTGGCGGTTATAGGGCTTGGCCAGGAAGGCTGCATTGCTCGGGAAGTCGCGGAAGTTGTGCAGGGCGTGTCCCGAAGTCAGGATCACCGGCAGGTGTCCATTGAGATCCGCCACCCGGCGTGCGAGCTGGAGGCCATCCATGCCGCCGGGCATGTTGATGTCACTGAAGATCAGGTCGACGTCCTGTGCCCGGGCCAGCGCATCCAGCGCCTGCATGCCGCCACTGGCCGCCATCACCCGGTAGCCCTCTGCTTCCAGGATCATCGTTGCGATCTCCCGGGCGCCCTGGTCGTCCTCGACGATGAGGATCAGCGGCGTTCTGGCAGTGGACATGGGATTTCCGGGGCAAAAGACGCTCGGAGCCTGCCTCGGTCCATGTGAAGTCGGAGTGACCCCTTCATCCGCGGTGCCGCGACTCTCTAGAATGGGCGCCGATGCCGCCGGGCGACCGCTACCGCCAGATCGTCGAGCTCTCCGAGGATTGCATCCTGGAGCTGGACGCGGACGGGCGTATCGCCTCGATCAACCGCCATGGACTGGAGATGCTGCACGCCTCGGGGCGCGACGATGTCGTGCACCGGGCCTGGCAGGATTTCTGGCCCGCAAAGATGCACACGGTGGTCGGCGAGGCGGTGCGCCGTGGCCTGGATGGGCAACAGAGCGAGTACACCGGCACCCTGACGACCCTGGGCGGGATCGAGCGCCAGTGGTCGGTGTCGATGGGGCCGCTGAGCGATGCGGCCGGCCAGGTCGAATCGCTGGTGGTGGTCGGACGCGACATCACCGAGATCCACCGCGTCGAGCAGGCCCTGCGTACGCTCAATGCGAGCCTGTCTTCCCAGCTCCAGGGCGCGGAAAGCCGCGCGATCGCCACTAGCGAGTACAACGAATACCTGGAGGCCACGCTGACCCGCACCCAGGCGATCAGCGAGCGCCTTCGCCACCACGAACTGCAGGCGCTGGAGCAGCGCGATATCGCCGAAGCGGCCCGCGCCATGGCCGAGCACACCGCCATGCAGGCGCAGAAGGGCGAGGCCATCGGTCAGCTGGTCGCCGGCATCGCCCATGACTTCAACAACATGCTGCAGACCGCGGTGGCGGCCATCAGCGTGGTGACCGATGATCCCGAAGCCCTGACGCCCCTGCAGCGCAAACTGCTGGGACGTGGCAGCGATGCGCTGGCCCATGCCACCACGGTGGCCAAGCGCCTGCTGGGCTTTGCCCGCCAGCACCCGGTGCGGGCCGAGCCGATGGATGTGCAGGATGTGGCCATCGAGATGGCCGAGCTGATGCAGCAGAGCCTGCCACCGGACGTGCAGCTGCTGGTGGAGCAGCGAGCGCAGGCGTTTCCGGTGGTCGCCGATCGCCACAGCCTCGGCCAGGCGGTGATGAACCTGTGCATCAATGCGCGGGATGCCTGCGATGGCGCTGGCCAGATCACGCTGCGTTGCGACGAAGGCAACGTGGGCGAGGCCTGGGCAACCCATGCCCGAGCCGCTGGTGATTACGTGACCCTGTCGGTGTCCGACACCGGCAGCGGCCTGAGTCAGGAAGCCATGTCGCGGCTGTTCGAACCCTACTTCACGACCAAGCCTGAGGGCCGGGGTACGGGCCTGGGTCTGGCCCAGGTGTACGCGTTGATGCGCCAGGCAGGCGGCTTCATCGATGTCGACAGCGCCGTGGGCGTGGGGACGGTGATGACGTTGTGGTTCCCGCGCGCGCATGCGGGACTGGGGCAGGGCGCATCGTCGCTATCCGAGGTCGAACCGGTGGATGACTTGCAGGCCTGAGTGCCGTGGTTTCGCGGGGGCGTGCACTGGGCGGGACTGGCGCATAAACAACAACAGCCGCGTACGCGGCTGTTGTTGTCGGTGTTGCAAAGGCCGGGAGTTACAGCTTGCTCGGCGCGCCCATGATCTTCTGGTCATCGCCGTTCAGGCGCGCATTGGCATCGGCGCTGAGCAGGGCGTTGACGTCCTGCAGGTCGGCCGCGTCCAGGGTGCCGGCTGCAGCTTCCAGCAACAGGCGGTTCTGCAGGAAGTTGTACTTGGCCAGCGAGTACTCCTGCTGTGCAGTGACCAGGTTGTTCTGGTTGGTCAGCACGTCCAGCACGGTGCGGGTGCCGACTTCCAGGCCGACCTGCGATGCGTCATAGGCGCTGCGGGCCGAAACCACGGCCGAGCGGCGGGCTTCGATCTCGCTGATGCCCGCTTCCAGCACCTGGTAGGCGCTGCGGGTATTGCGCACGACCGAGCGACGCTGCAGTTCATAGGCGTCCTGGGCTGAGTCACGCTCGGCGATCGACTGGCGCACCTGCGACTGGATCGCCCCGCCGGAGAAGATCGGGATGTCCAGGGTCACGCCGACCGAACGACCATCGGCTTGGCCACGGCTGCTGATGTTGCTGGCGGTGTTGTCGCCACCCCAGGCTGCGCTGCGGGTGTAGGCGCCGCTCAGGCTCAGGGTCGGCAGATGGCCGGCACGCGCGCCGGCAACGCCGGCTTCAGCGGACTGAACCTGCAGCTGCAGCGACTTCAGCGCTGGATTCTGGGCGATGGCGGTGTCGACCCAGCCTTCAGCGCTGTATTCGGTCGGCAGCTGCGGCTTGAAGTCGTCCGGCAGGCCGCGCAGGTTGTTGACCGGCTGGCCGGTGATCTCGGTCAGCGCCTCGTAGCTGTCCTTGAGCGTGTTGCGCTGGCTGATGACCGTGGCGCGCGCGCTGTCGTAGGACGCGCGGGCTTCATGTACGTCGGTGATCGGGGCCAGGCCCACGTCCAGGCGCTTCTGCGCGTAGTCGAACTGCTTCTGGTAAGCCGCCTCGGCCGCCTCGGCCGAGGCCAGGGTCTCGATGGCGATCAGCACGTTGAAGTAGGCGGCGGAGGTGCGGGTGATCAGCGAGTCGTTGGCCGAATCCAGGTCGAAGTCAGCCGACTGGCTCAGCGCGTTCTGGGCCCTGACCGTGGCGTAGGAGCTGAAATCCACCAGCTTCTGGCTCAGGTTGACCGCGTAGTCGCGCGAGCGGGGGCTCTCCACCCAGTCGCCACCGTGGGTGACCTTGGCGCTGGAGCGGCCAAGCGAGGCCGTGCCATTGACCTGCGGCAGCAGTGTTGCGCGTGCCTGGACGACGCCTTCCTTCTGCGACAGCCGGCTGGCTTCAGCCTGGGCCAGCGTCGGGTCGCCGTTGCGGGCCATTTCGTAGGTCTGCATCAGGTCTGCGGCCGAAGCAGCGGACGGCAGCGCCAACGCGAGTGCGAGAACGAGGGGAAGACGGCTCATCGGGAGTCCTTGAAGGTTTGTGGCGCTCAAAAAACGAATGTCGCAACCGGGGAGGCCCCGGTCAGGTAAGGCAGGTCGGTTTCGAACAGCGACTCGACGCGCGGGCCGGTAGTTTCGTTGTGGATCAGCACCGCTTCCATCACCGGCGAGCGGCCGCGCACCACGAACAGGCGGCCGCCCGGACGCAGCCAGCGCAGGAATGATGCCGGCAGCGTGTCGACCGCGGCGGTGACGCAGACCACGTCGAACTGGCGGTCGCTGGTCCAGGTCAGGGCGTCGGCAGTTTCGATCCGCACGTTGCTGCCAAGGCCGGCGGTGTCCAGGTTGGCCTGCGCGGTGGCGGCCAGGTCCGGGTGCAGTTCCAGGCTGACCACTTCGCGGCCCAGCGTGGCCAGGCAGGCGGTCATGAAGCCACTGCCAGTGCCGATTTCCAGCACGTCCTCGCCTTCCTGCACATCCAGCGCCTGCAGCGTGCGGCCTTCGATGACCGGTTTCATCATGCGCTGGTCATGGCTCAGCGGCAGTTCGATGTCGGCATAGGCCAGGGCGCTGTACGCCGGTGGCACGAAGGTTTCGCGCGGCAGTGTGGCCAGGGTTTCGAGGACGCGGTTGTCCAGCACGTCCCAGGGACGAATCTGCTGTTCCACCATGTTCTCGCGGGCTTGGGCGTAATTGATCGTCATGGGCGTGCTTTGTAGGGGGTGTTCTAGGGCGCGGGGCCTAGCATTCTAGCGGTGCAGGGCACGTCCGGCATGATCAGGATGGCCGCGCAGGGCAGCCGCGACGCAGTGCCGGAAGTCATCGGGACTGTGGGCATGGGGTTGCTCAACGCACGGCGTAGGCACGCAGGAACATGTCCACGGTCGCGTCCAGGTGGCGTTCGACCTCGTTTTCCACCGGGCCGCAGACGCCGCACATCATCCGCGCGTACAGCTCGCCCTTGAGCAGGGTGAAGAACTGCTTGGCTGCGGTATCGACGTCGGGGATCTCCACCAGCCCGTCCTCCATCGCCGTGCGCAGGAATGCGGCAAAGGCATCGTGGGTGCGCTGCGGGCCTGCTTCCCAGAAGATCTGGCGCAGGCCCTGGTCGGCCTGGCCGGGGGTCAGCATGATCCGGTGGGTACTGATGGCCCCGTCGCTGACCATCAGCTTGAAAAGGCCGTCGGCGATCTGGCGCAGCTGGCCGCGCAGGCTGCCATCGGCCTGCACCTTGAAGAAATCATCCGGCAGCATTTCTTCGCACAGGGTGCGGATCGACTCGGAAAACAGCGATTCCTTGTCGCCGAAATGGCTGTAGACGGTGAGCTTGGAGACGCCGGCTTCGGCCGCGATGCGGTCCATGCTGACTCCGGCGAAGCCTTCACGGGCGAACAGGGCCTTGGCGGCATCCAGGATCGCGGCGCGCTTGGCCAGGTCCTTGGGACGGCCAGGGCCGGACGGCGCACGGGCGGTGCGTTCGTGGTCGGGGGATGAAGGGCTGGGAGCTTGCGGGGCCATCCGCTAATACTAGACTAGGCGGTTCGATATTTACAGTCTCGGGCAGCCGGAACTGGCATGCCCGTCATTGTTTCGTCAGCTTCCGCGGGCGTTACCGGGACGCCCGCGGGCCGGGTCAGTCGCGCAGGTCGGCGACGAAGCAGTGGATGTCCAGCTGCTCCATCACGGCGTCGGTCGCCTGCAGGGTGGACAGGGCGATGTCCGGGCTGGCCAGGTCGGCAGTGAAGGCGCGGGTGTCCAGGGCGGCGCTGACGGCGCGTTCGATGCACTGGGCTTCGTCTTCCAGGCCCAGTGAATGCCGCAACAGCATGGCTGCCGACAGGATCGTCGCGTAGGGGTTGGCGATGCCCTTGCCGGCGATGTCGGGGGCCGAACCGTGGATCGGTTCATAGATCCCGACCTTGCCTTCCTGGCCCAGCGAGGCCGACGGCAGCAGGCCCAACGAACCGGCCAGCATCGACGCTTCATCGGTGAGGATGTCGCCGAACATGTTCTCGGTGACGATCACGTCGTACTCGCGCGGCTTGGCCAGCAGGTGCATCGCCATCGAGTCGACCAGCTGGTGCTCCAGCTCGACGTCCGGGAACTCTTCGCGGCCGATGCGCGTGGCCACGTCACGCCACAGGCGCGAGGTCTCCAGCACATTGGCCTTGTCCACCGAGGTGACCTTGCCGCGGCGGGCCTTGGCCAGCTGGAAGGCGCTGCGCAGGACGCGCTCGATCTCGGCCACCGAATAGCTGCACAGGTCGCTGGCGGCATCGGCGGTGCGGGTCTTCTCGCCGAAGTAAATGCCGCCGGTGAGTTCGCGCACCACCATGATGTCCACGCCGGTCAGCAGGTGTGGCTTGATCGGTGAGGCATCCAGCGCGGCTGGGTGCGGACGCACCGGGCGGAGGTTGGCGAACAGGCCAAGCGCGCGGCGGATCGCCAGCAGGCCCTGCTCCGGACGCACCTTGGCATTGGGGTCGGACCACTTCGGCCCGCCGACCGCGCCGAGCAGCACCGCATCGGCCTTCTGGCAGGCGATGGTGGTGGATTCCGGCAATGGCACGCCATGGCGGTCGATGGCGATGCCACCGATGTCGTGCTCGGCGAAGGTGAAGTCGTGACCGTGGCGCTTGGCGACGGCCTTCAGGACGGTGACCGCGGCAGCGGCCACTTCCGGACCAATGCCGTCACCGGGCAGGACGACGATGTCAGCGTGCATGGGAAGCCTCGTAACGTGCGATATCGGGTGCGCGGGCCAGCAGGTAGCCCAGTTCGTCCACGCCCTGCAGCAGGCAGGTCTGGGAGAACCCGTCCAGCGGGAAGGTGTAGCAGCGGCCATCGGGCGTGCGCAGTTCGCGCGCGGCCACGTCGATGGTCAGTTCGTCATCCGGACGCTCCATCAGCGCCTGCACGTCGGCTTCGGCCAGCACGATCGGGATCAGTCCGTTCTTCAGGCTGTTGTTGCGGAAGATGTCGGCGATCTCGCTGGACACCACCGCCTTCAGGCCCAGGTCGGTCAGTGCCCACGGCGCGTGTTCGCGCGAGGAGCCGCAGCCGAAGTTGCGTCCGGCCAGCAGGATCTGTCGGCCGGCGTTTTCAGGCTGGTTGAAGGCGAATTCCGGATTCGGCACGCCTTCACTCTTCCAGCGCCAGTCGTTGAACGCGAACCGGCCCAGGCCGGCGCGTTCGGTGGTGGACAGGAAGCGTGCCGGGATGATCTGGTCGGTGTCGATGTTGCTCGAACGCAGCACCACGGCTTGCGAGGTAACGGTCTGCAGGCCGGCCATTACACGGCCTCCTGCGCGTCTTCGACGGGCGGCGTGACCACGATCTCGGCGGCGCTGGCGGCCAGGGCTTCGGCCTGCGGTCGCAGCGGCGTGTCGCGGATGCTGCGGGCCAGTGCGCTGGCCACGGTAGCGGAAAAGGCCACGCTGGCGGCCTGGGTGGTTTCGGGGCTGGACATCACGCCACTTCCTTCTGTGGATTTGCTTCGAACATCTCGCGCACATCGGCCACGCGGCCCTGCACCGCCGACCACGCCGCGCCCAGCGGTGAGGCCAGCAACGTGCGCGAGCCGGGGCCCTGGCGGCCTTCGAAATTACGGTTGCTGGTGGACACGGCCAGCTCGCCCGGGGCGACCAGGTCGCCATTCATGGCGATACACATTGAGCAGCCCGACTCGCGCCACTGCGCGCCAGCGGCGCGGACGATGACGTCGATGCCTTCGGCTTCGGCCTGGCGCTTGACGATCTCCGAACCCGGCACCACCAGCATGCGCACGCCATCGGCGACCTTGCGCCCGGCCAGCACGCGGGCCACGTCGCGCATGTCGCTCAGGCGGCCGTTGGTGCAAGAACCGACGAACACCACGTCGACCTTGGCGCCGGCCACGGCATGACCGGCCTCGAAGCCCATGTAGGCCAGCGATTTCTGCGCGGCGGCATCGTTGGTGGCTGGGATCGGCGCGTCGATGGCGATCGCCGTGCCTGGATGGGTGCCCCAGGTCATGGTCGGGCGGATGTCGGCCGCGTCGATCACCACGCTGGCGTCGAAGGTCGCGCCCTCATCGCTGCGCAGGGTCTTCCAGTAGTCGACGGCGGCATCGAAGTCGGCGCCCTTCGGCCCACGCGGGGTGGCTGCGACGTAGTCGAAGGTGACCTGGTCCGGGGCGACCATGCCGGCACGAGCGCCGGCTTCGATCGACATGTTGCATAGGGTCATGCGCTGCTCCATGTCCATCGCCTCGATGGTGGAGCCGCGATATTCCAGTACGTAGCCGGTGCCGCCGTTGACGCCGATCACGCCGATGATGTGCAGGACCACATCCTTGGCGCCCACGCCCGGCGCCAGCGGACCGTTGACCGTGATCGACATGGTCCTGGGCTTGCGCTGCAGCAGGCACTGGGTGGCCAGTACGTGGCCGACTTCACTGGTGCCGATGCCGAAGGCCAGCGAGCCGAACGCGCCATGGGTGGAGGTGTGGCTGTCGCCGCAGACGATCGTCATGCCCGGCTGGGTGAAGCCCTGTTCCGGCGCGATCACATGGACGATGCCGCGGTTGTCCGAGCCCATGTCGAACAGCTCGATGCCGTACTGGGCGCAGTTGGCTTCCAGCGTCTCGACCTGCTTCTCCGCGGCGGCGGTGTAGTAGGGCAGCTTGCCGTCTGCATTGCGGGGCAAGGTCGGCGTGGAATGGTCCATCGTCGCCTTGGTGCGGTCCGGGCGATGTGGCGCGATGCCGCGCGCGCGCAGTTCGGTGAAGGCCTGCGGCGAGGTCACTTCGTGGATCAGGTGCAGGTCGATGTAGAGGACCGCAGGCGCGGTGTCGCTCTCCGGGATCACGACGTGCGCGTCCCACAGTTTTTCGAACAGGGTGCGGGGGGCTGGGCTCATTGTGGATTGCCTTGCTTGAAATCGGAGGTGGTGGCATGCGCGACGAAGCGCAGGCGCACGTAATCGGCGTGCCAGCGGCCGTGCGTGTCGCACAGGGCCGGGCGCAGCAGGGTTTCGGTGTCTTCCAGCACGCGTTGGCGCACCTGGGCATCGACATCAGCCAGGAACGGATCGGCGAAGGTCCGCAGCCAGCCGGCGATGCCGGTGGGCAGTGGCGTCGGGCGCGGGATCAGCGCGATCTGCTCGACCTCGAAACCGTGTTCCTGCAGCAGCGCGGTGTATTCGTCGGCGGTCGGGAAGAACCAGGCGAAGGTCGGCTCGCCCGCATCGTTGGCGCACAGCGCGGCACGCATCGCGGTGACGATGGCGGCGACATTGCCGTGGCCACCGAATTCACCGACGAAACGGCCGCCGGGCTTCAACGCGCGCTGCACGCCGGTCAGCACGGCGTTGGGTTCGCGCATCCAGTGCAGGGCCGCATTGCTGAAGACCGCATCGAAGCGGTTGTCGAAAGCCAGCGCGTGGCCGTCCATCACGTGCGCGTCGACACCGCGCTCCACCGCCGCGGCGATCAGCTCGGGCGAGGCGTCGACGCCGATGACGCGTGCGCCGCTGGCCGCCAGCTGCGCGGTCAGCACGCCGTCGCCGCAGCCCAGGTCCAGGATGCGTTCGCCCGGCTGGGCCGCAAGCAGTTCCGCGACCGGTGCGCCGAGCGTCGGCACGAAGCCGGCGTCGTGCGCGTAGCGGGTTGCGTTCCAGGTCTGGCCGGCGGCGGCCGTGGGCGATGTGGTGTTGGTGGTCATGGCAGGGACGGGATCAGGCAGCCGCGGCTTCGGAGGGCGTGGCGGGACTGGTCTGGCGCGCGCGCAACAGACGGTTGGCCACGTCGAGCCAGGCCAGGGCGCTGGCTTCGATGATGTCCTTGCTGGTGCCGGTGCCTTCGTACTCCACGCCTTCATGGCGTACCGACAGGCTGGCTTCGCCGCGCGCATCGGTGCCGATGCCGACGCTGTGCACCTGGTAGCTGTCCAGGGTCAGCTGCACGCCGGTGGCCGCGGACAGCGCGCCGAACAAGGCATCGACCGGGCCGTTCCCCTGCGCGGTTTCGGCCACGCGGTTGCCGTCCGGGTCGGACAGTTCGACCAGTGCGTTGGCGCGGTTGCCGACATCGGAAATCGTCATCGACGACAGCCGGTAGCCTTCGCTGACGCTGGCGTCCTGCATCAGGGTCTGCAGGTCGGCGTCGTTGACCACGCGCTGCTTCTCGCATAGGGCCTTGAACTGTTCGAACACCAGTTTCAGTTCGTCCTCTTCCAGCAGGTAGCCCAGCGCACGCAGGCGCGCTTCGACCGCGGCGCGGCCGCTGTGGCGACCCAGCACCATCTGCGTGTCCGGCCAGCCCACGTCCTGCGGCAGCATGATTTCGTAGGTGCCGCGATGGCGCAGCATGCCGTGCTGGTGGATGCCCGACTCGTGCGCGAACGCATTGGCGCCGACGATGGCCTTGTTGCGCTGGACCGGCATGCCGACCAGGCGCTGCAGCAGCTGCGAAGTGGGCACGATGCGGCGCGTGTCCACACCGGTGTCCAGGTTGTAGAAGGCGTTGCGTACCTTCAGCGCCATCACGATTTCCTCGATCGAACAGTTGCCGGCGCGTTCGCCGATGCCGTTGATCGAGCCTTCCACCTGGCGCGCGCCACCTTCGATGGCGGCCAGCGAGTTGGCCACGGCCAGGCCCAGGTCGTTGTGGCAGTGGGTGCTGAAGATTACGTCGCGGGCGCCGGGCACCGTGGCGATGATCCGCGAGAACATGCCGCGGATTTCTTCCGGCGTGGTGAAGCCAACGGTGTCGGGCAGGTTGATCGTGGTGGCACCGGCGGCAATCGCGGTCTTGACCACTTCGATCAGGAAGTCCTCTTCGGTGCGGGTCGCGTCCTCGGCCGAGAACTCGACATCGTCCACGCCGGCGCGCGCCAGGCGCACGTGCGTGTCGATCGATGCCAGCACCTGCTCCTTGGTGATGCGCAGCTTGTGCTCGCGGTGCAGCGGGCTGGTGGACAGGAACAGGTGCAGGCGCGGCTTGGCGGCAGCCTCCAGCGAGCGCAGCGAGGTCTCGATGTCGCCGGGCAGGCAGCGCGACAGCACCGCCAGGGTTGGCGTGCGGATTTCGCGTGCGATCAGCGTCATGGCTTCGCGGTCGGACTGCGAGCTGGCCGGGAAGCCGGTCTCGATGACGTCCACGCCCAGCTCGGCCAGGCCGCGGGCCATGACCAGCTTCTGCTGCGGCGACATGCTGCAACCGGGGGACTGCTCGCCGTCGCGCAGGGTGGTGTCGAAAATGCGTACGTTGTCGGTCTGGATATTGGTATTCATGCGATGGATTCCTCTACGGCTTCGGCCGTCCTGACGGCGATGGGGCGGCGTGTTGTTTGCAGCGGGGTGGCGTCGGGAGGAGGGGGGAGCGGTGGGTCTTCTGGGCGATTGCGGGTGTGGAGGCCACGTTGACTTCGCGACCATGGCCGCGTGTCACCCAGGCGTGCGGCCAGCGCATCGGCGCCGGCAACCTGACGGTCACCAGCGCGATGGGGGATGTTGCCGGTGCGGCCGTTGTCAGGCATTGCGGCACGTAACGCGGTGGAGTGCGAGAAGACCCCTCCGTACAGCGGGTTCCGAGGGAACAGCGGACATCTTCATGCCGCTACTCCGGTCTGTACCATGGCCGCAGCGGCCACCCCGACGGTGACCGACTCGCAGTCGTACACCTTTTCCAGCTGGTGGCGCAGGGTTTCGGCCGGGCGCGTGCTGTCCACCTGCATCTGCAGGCGCCAGCGTCCATCGGCATGTGGCGTGGCATGCACGTCGCGCAGGACGAAGCCGCGGCGTTCCACCATGCCGATCACGCGCACCAGGGCGCCTTCGGCCGGTTTCACGATCAGATCAAGCCGGTATTGCATGGGACGTAGGCTCCGTGGCGGCCTTTGCGGGGTTGGATTCCAGCATCGAGCTGTTGGCGTGGTTGGGCGGCACCAGCGGCCAGACGTTGGCCTTGATGTCGATGACCACATGCAGCAGGGCTGGACCGGGCGTGGCCAGCAGTTCGGCCAGGGCGTCGTCGACCTGATCGCGCACTTCGATGCGACGGGCTGGAATGCCGAACACCTTGGCCAGCGCGGCGAAGTCCGGGTTGTCGGACAGGTCGATCTCGCTGTAGCGCTCGGCGAAGAACAGCTCCTGCCACTGGCGGACCATGCCCAGCGCGGAATTGTCCAGCAGCACGATCTTCACCGGCAGCTTGCAGCGGGCGATGGTGGTCAGCTCCTGCACGTTCATCATGAAACCGCCATCGCCATTGACCAGCACGACCGTGCGATTCGGTTCGGCGAACTGCGCGCCCATCGCTGCCGGCAGGCCGAAGCCCATCGTGCCCAGCGCGCCGCTGGTCAGGTGGTTGCGCGGGTGGTTGAACTTGCAGTGCTGGGCCACCCACATCTGATGCTGGCCGACATCGGAAGTGATGATCGCGTCCGAAGGTGCCACTTCACTCAGTCGCTTCAACAGGGCCGGTGCGTAGATGTCGGTGCCCGGCGCGTCGTAACGGAAGCCGAAGCGTTCGCGGTTGCTGGCGCAGCGTGCCTTCCAGGCGAAACAGGTGCTGCGTGCGCTGCCCAGCGCCTGCAGGCCGGTGGCCACGTCGCCGGGAATGGCAACGTTGGCCGTGCGCAGCTTGGAGATCTCGTAGGCATCGGCATCCAGGTGGATGACGCGGGCGAACGGAGCGAACTCGGCCAGCTTGCCGGTGGCGCGGTCGTCGAAGCGCGCACCGACCACGATCAGCAGGTCGCTTTCCTGCACGGCCATGTTGGCCGCGCGGGTGCCGTGCATGCCCAGCATGCCCAGGTAGTTGGGATGGTTGGCGGGCAGGGCGCCCAGGCCGCGCAGGGTCAGCACGGTCGGGATGCCGCTGGCTTCGACGAACTGGCGGAAGGCCTCGACCGCATTGCCCAGGGCGATCCCGCCGCCGCCGTAGATCACCGGCTTTTCCGCACTGGCAATCGCGGCCAGTGCATCGGCGATCGCATCGGCCGCCGGTGCCGGTGGCGGTTCGACCGCAGCAGGCACGTGGTCAGGCAGATGCGAGGCATCGGTGATCTGCACGTCCTTGGGCAGGTCGATCAGGACCGGCCCGGGACGGCCCTCGCGCGCAATGCGGAAGGCTTCGGCGAACACATGCGGCAGTTCATCGACGCTGCGCACCAGGAAGCTGTGCTTGACGATCGGCATGGTCATGCCGAACACGTCCAGCTCCTGGAAGGCATCGGTGCCGATCAGGGGCGTGGCGACCTGGCCGGTCAGACACACCATCGGCACCGAATCCAGCATCGCATCGGCGATGCCGGTGACCAGGTTCGACGCGCCCGGGCCGGAGGTGGCCACGCACACGCCGACCTTGCCGGAGGCGCGCGCGAAACCGTTGGCGGCCAGTGCCGCACCCTGCTCGTGGCGGACCAGGATGTGCTTCAGCTTTGAATCCACCAGCGCGTCGTAGAACGGCATGATGGTGCCGCCCGGGTAGCCGAAGATCGTTTCCACGCCCTCGGTTTCCAGGGCGTGAGCGATCCAGCGGGCGCCATTGCGTGGGGCAGTGGCGACAGTCGCGTTCATGCGGCTGCGGCCTGGTTTGTTGCCTTCGGTGCGTTGTCAGCCAGCCACACCATCTTGGCGCGCAGCTGCTTGCCGACCACTTCGATCGGATGCTCCATGTCGGCCTGCTTGAATTTGTTGTAGTTCGGCAGGCCGGCTTCGTACTCGGCGACCCAGTTCTTGGTGAACGTGCCGTCCTGGATGTCGGTCAGGATGTCCTTCATGCGCGCCTTGGTGTCGGCGTCGATCACACGCGGGCCGCTGACGTAGTCGCCGTACTGCGCGGTTTCGGAGATGAACTCCAGCATGCGGGTGATGCCGCCTTCGTAGAACAGGTCCACGATCAGCTTCAGTTCGTGCAGCACTTCGTAATAGGCGATTTCCGGCTGGTAGCCAGCTTCGACCAGCGTTTCGAAACCGGCCTGGACCAGCGACGAGGCGCCGCCGCACAGCACGGCCTGCTCGCCGAACAGGTCGGTCTCGGTCTCTTCCTTGAACGTGGTCTTGATGATGTTGGCGCGCGCACCGCCCAGGCCGGCGGCGTAGGACAGGGCGAACTGCTCGGCCTGGCCGGACTTGTCCTGGTAGACGGCGTAGATGCACGGCACGCCGCGGCCGATTTCATATTCGCGGCGGACCAGCGCGCCCGGGCCCTTCGGCGCGACCAGGACCACGTCCAGGTCTGCGCGCGGCTCGACCATGCCGAAATGCACGTTCAGGCCGTGGGCGAACAGCAATACCGCGCCCTGCTTCATGTTCGGGGCCAGCACGTCGTAGTACAGGGTCTTCTGGACCATGTCCGGGGTCAGCACGGCGACCAGGTCGGCGTCCTTCACCGCTTCGGCCGGGGTCTTGACCAGGAAGCCGTCGGCCTTGGCCTTGGCTTCGGTCGGGCCGCCTGGACGCAGGCCGACCGTCACATCGAAGCCCGACTCACGCAGGTTCATCGCATGGGCGCGGCCCTGGCTGCCGTAACCGACGATGGCGATGGTGGGCTGGGGAAGATTGGAGGTCGAAGCGGTCATTGAGGCAGTCCTGTGGGTCGGTCGAAGGTTGGTGGTGAAACTTTTCTTGGGGGCTGAAAGCACGAAACCCCGCACTTCGCAGTGCGGGGTTTCGTAGGATTTCGTGTGATTCTTGCTTACACGTCCGTACGTTCCGCACCGGTGGGCGAGGGAATAAGTACGAGCACGAGGAGCGAGGCCGCGGCGGGCGCGGTCTGCAGGATCTGGTGCGGGTGACGGCTGTTCTTCATGAGGACGGCAGAAAAACATGGGCTTGCAGGGGCTGTCAAGCGCTGATTTTTGTTTCTTTGGCAACCATGGTGCTGTGCCAGCGCATTAACACGCAGCATCTACCTGCGGCGCGTGGTCAAGGCTGGTACCGCGGCCGAAGAAGGAGGGCGCCGGTGCAGGCTGTGCCGGCGTTCCTGCCTCAGGGGCTGGCCGTGCCGATGTGCGCGTCCAGGAAGGCTTCCAGCGTTTTGAACCAGGTGACGTTGTTGGCTTCACTGTAGAACCCATGGCCTTCCTTGGGCACGGATAGCCACTGCGGCGGATTGCCTGCCGCCGTCAGCGCCGCGCGCATGGCCTTGGCCTGGGCGAACGGCGCGCGTTGGTCGTCCTCGCCGTGTGCCAGCAGGACGGGGATCTTGATCCTGGAGGCCAGGCTGACCGGCGAGTTGGCATCCAGCGCGGCCTGGTCGCGTCCGATCACGCGCTGCAGGTAGTGGCGGCCGGATTCGGTCGTCCGGATGTCGCCCTTGTTGTACATCATGTCCAGGTCGTAGATGCCGGCCAGGCCCACGGCGCACTGGAACATGCCCGGCGCGCGTGCCGCGGTCATCATCGCCGAATAGCCGCCGAAGCTGCCGCCATACACGCAGATCCGCTTCGGATCGCTCATGCCCTGGTCGATCGTCCAGCGGACCCCGTCGAGCAGGTCATCCTGGATGCGCGTTCCCCACTTGAGGTAGCCGGCTTCCTGGAAGGCATAGCCGCGTCCGCTGCTGCCGCGATAGTTGACCTGCAGCACCAGATAGCCACGGCTGGCCAGGAACTGGGCGTCGGTATCGAAATCCCAGTCGTCCTCGACACCGTGCGGTCCACCGTGCGGCAGCAGCACCATCGGTAGATTCTTCGGGTCAGAGACGCCGGCGGGCAAGGTCAGGATGGCTTCCAGCACCTTGCCGTCGCTAGTCGTGAAGCGTTGCGAGCGGCGCTCGCCCATCCGGGCCGGATCGATGCCCTCGCGTTGGGTCAGCAAGCGATTCAGTTTGTTGTCGCTGCGTGTGAGCAGGTACCAGGCGCCCGGATCCTTGTCACTGGTGATGGCGATCAGGATCACCTGGCCGTCCTGGCTCTGGTTGATGAATTCCACGTGCTTGCCGGGCAGTGCCTGGGTCAATTGCTGATGCAACTGGGCATCGGCCGAACTGGTGTCGAAGTACGTGAACTTCACTGGCCCGCGCCCGGTCCGGGCCGCGAACGGCACGCCCGGCGTATGGGTCCATTGCAGATCGCCGACGCTGGCGAAGTCATCCTTGGCCAGCACCTGGCGATTGCCGCCCTGCAGGTCGCTGCGCACCAGCTGGGTCGGGCCATTGTGATGCGTGAGCCAGCCATAGACCTGGGTATCGTCGGGCGAGAAAGCGAACGGCTGCCACAGTTCTTCGCTGGTGGCGGACATCGGCTGCCAGGTGTTGTTGTTCGAGCGATAGATCAGCGGGTTGTCGTCGACATCGGTGCCGACCGCAAAGCGGGCCTTGCCGGTGTGATCCAGCACGAAGTCCAGGTCCGGCTTGTCGATGTCCGCGACCAGATGGAAGGAGAGCTTCACGCTATCCACGTCGTAGACCATCGAACGGCGTGTCTCCAGCGAAAGCTGGCGCAGGTAGAAGTGGCCGTTCGGCACTTCCGGCACGCCTTCGATGTAGCCAAAGCCGCGGTCGAGCGTGGACATGGCCGCGCGCTGTTCGTAGCCATAGACGTATTTCTGGTTGGTGCCGTCGAAGTT
Organism: Pseudoxanthomonas sp.; assembly: GCF_027498035.1. Taxonomy (NCBI): domain Bacteria; kingdom Pseudomonadati; phylum Pseudomonadota; class Gammaproteobacteria; order Lysobacterales; family Lysobacteraceae; genus Pseudoxanthomonas; species Pseudoxanthomonas sp. The sequence continues at coordinate 1,737,621 of NZ_CP114978.1, read as the reverse complement.
GCTGGCGATGACTTCGCCCGACGGGCGCGGCTTTTCCAGCGTGCCGATCCTGCGGCCCTTGGCGATTACCAGGCGCTGGTTGCTCACCCATTCGACCTGGTAGGCCATCTCGAAACGTGGGAATTTGAGCAGCGCGGTCTGGGTCATGTCGGCGATCCGATAGACCGCCAGGGCAGAGCGTCCCTCGTCCATGTCCACCGACACCGACAGGTATTTGCCGTCGGGCGAGAGTCGTGGCGATTCCATCTTGCTGAATTTCGCGAACGCCTCGACCGGTACCGGCTCGGCGGCCATGGCGCCCAGGCAGGCGCCGCCCATCAGCGCGGCCAGAACGGCCCGCCTCCATGCACGCATTGTCTTTCCCCTGTCGAAAATGTCAGTTCGATTCCCGAGCGAAAAATAGCGCAAAGATGTCCTGCAGTGAATATGCCGAAAGATGAAATACGTGCCGGCGCCAGCGACAAGGCAAAGAACCCCGCCATTGCTGGCGGGGTTCTTCTTCTACATCCGGCTCGAACAGACGCCTTTGAGGTCACCGCTTAGAAGTCGTACTGCACCTGCAGGCGGACGTAGCGCGGATCAGTGAAGTACTTGCCAACCTTGTAGTTGTAGTAGTTGGTGACCGTGCCGGCCGAGTTCTGCGTGTACTTGGTTTCATACACCTGCAGGGGCTTGACCGAATTAAACGCGTTGATGATCGACAGCTGTGCGCTCAGGCCCGGCAGCCAGGATGGCGTGTAGTTCAGGTTCGGGCTGAAAGTCGCCGTCCAAGGTGTGCGGCCTGCGCTGCCCAGATTAGCGATATCGTCGGTACCTGCGTTGCACGTGTGGAACACGCCCGAATAACCATACTTGGTCCCGAAGCTGCCATAACCGCCACCCAGGCAGCTAATCGGTGCACCAGATTGAACGAGCAGGTTTGCACCCACGGACCACTGATCGGTGAATTTATAACCGCCATAGAGCTTGAAGCTGTGGCGATGATCATTGAACAGGTAGCCGTCGGCGCCATACATGATTTCCTTGAAATCAAAGTCTGACGTCGTGCCGGTGTCATCCTGACCGTTAGTGCTCTTGACCAGGCCTTCGTAGTTGCCGTTGAGCTTGGCCCAGGTGTAGCTGGCGCTGACGTACCACTTGTCTGTTGCCTTGTCGGCGCTCAGGGTCATGGCCTTGTAGTAACGCTTTGCCTTCGGCCCCAGGTCGCTGCCGTCGACATGGATGTTGTCCAGCGTGCCGTTGCCATCCACATCCATGGTGATGTTGAGATCTTCTCCCGGGTTGTAGAGGTAGCAGCCGGGCAGATTGCCTGGAACCTCCCATTCGCTGTCCCAGTTCGACAGCGTCAACCCTTGAGCAGTGGCCGCGTTATAGACGGCCCGTGCATCGCAGGTGTCATCGATGACGTTGTTGATGCGGCGATAGGTCCCCTTGATGCCCACGGTCCAGTTATCCAGGAACGCGATGTCCGAGGAGAACTGATGCTGGTAGCCAAGGATGGCTTCGTCCTGCGTGTATGGCTTCAGGCCACTGGAGGCGACGGCTTTCGGATCAGGAGTCGTGCCGTTTTCACCGTTCGAGATGGTGTCTGCGGAGCCATTCAAATAAGAGACGGGATTGATTGGCTTGCCTGAAACAGGGTCGATACTGTCGTAGGTGTAGAAGGTGTCCGTGTAGTAGGACGCACTGGCGGCACGCAGCGCAACGTTGGCGGCGATCGGCAGGGAGTAACGGCCCAGCGAGCCGTAGAGTTTGTCGCGGCCGTTACCCAGGATGTCCCAGGCAAAGCCCAGGCGCGGCTGCCAGATGTTGTCCTGCTTGACGAAGCTCACGCCATCGGTGTTCTTGTTGTCGAACGAGTCGTTGCGGATGCCGCCGTACAACATGAAGTTGTCGGTGATCTGCCAGTGATCGTCGATGTACCAGGACTTCTGGTCGATTTCGACCTTGCCGCCGGTGCGGTACGTGTACAGGTCGACGTACGGCACACCATCGTCATCGGTGTCATACGTGTAGTAGCCACCACTCGAATACGCGCTACCTGCTTTGGATTTCCAGCGCTCATCGCTGTAGCCAAAGCCGACCTTGTGATCACCCAGCTGCCAGTCGAAATCCAGACGGGTTGCCTTACGCTCGTTCGAACCACCCTTCATGTTGATGGAGGACTGGCTGACGGCGCAGCCCAGATAGCCGCCGACATCGTAGGAGTAGACGACCGGGCAGTCGCCGATCGGGCCATTGATGTCACCGCTGTAATAGCTCTGGGTGCCATCCGGCGAAACCAGGAACTCGGAGCTCTGATTCCGCATCTGGCCGTACTGCAGGGATGCAGTCAGGTTGTCGGTCAGGTTGCTGGTCCATTTGAAGACGTCGGTCTGGCCGCCGCTCTTGCCGACGAGCTGGCCCAGGTACTTGGTCTTGTGCGCTTCCGAACCCGCGGCAACGCCGTCGTAGGCGCCGTTGTAGTAGTCGTAGGTGTAGCGGCGGCTATTGTCGAAACCGGTGTATTCGAAGTGGTTCCAGTCGTTCAGATACCAGTCCAGCTTGACGAGCCAGTAAGGCGTCTTGGACTCGTAGTCCTGTGCCGTGGTGGAGACCGAGGTCTTGCTGGTTCCGCTGCGAGCGGCATAGCTGGTGGAGTTCGACTGACTGAACTGGCCTAGCGCGTAGATGAACAGCTTGTCCTTGATCAGCGGACCACCAATCCATGCCGTGGTCACGTTCGAGGAGCTGTAGTTGTTCTCGTAAGAGCGGGCAGTCTGCCCATCGCCACGGGTCGTGTCCGGAATATTCTCGCGCAGTGAATCGGGCGCACCGGTCCAGCTAACGCCGCCCTTCCACTCGTTGGTGCCGTGCTTGACGTTGACGCTGGTCACGCCACCGGTCGAGAAGCCGTACTGGGCGCCATAGCCGCCGGTTTGCACGTCCAGCTGGTCGATGGCCTGGAACGGCACTTCCGAGAACGACAGGCTGTCGTAGAGGTTGGTGATGTTGAAACCGCTGACGTAGTAGCTGTTTTCAGCAGCCGACGCGCCACCGAAGGACGCCGGGCCGAAGTAGCCGCTGGCTGCCACGGTTCCGGGTGTCAGCAGCGAGACGCTGGTGATGTCACGTCCGACCGGCAGGCTGTTGAGCTGGTCAGCAGTGAAGGTAGTGCGTGACTCGACGCTGGACAGGTCGATCGCATTGAGGTTGGTGCCAGTTACCACGACGCGGTCTAGGCTGGTCGCATCGGCATCGCCGAAGCTGGCGGTGCTTGTCTGGCCGGCAATGACGGTGACATTACGCGTCGACTTTTCGCCGCTGGCATTCGTGAGTGTCAGCGTGTACGCGCCAGTTGGCAGTGACGCGGCACGAAAGCGCCCTGATGCATCGACGGTCACCTGACGTGTGACGCCTGAACTGATGCTGGTCACTTGAATCGTCTCGCCCTGCGCGACCGGTGCTGTACCGGTGATGTCGCCGGAGGTGCTCTGTGCGAAGGCGCTGCCGTGCGCGAGGGCTGCGCCCAGCACGAGGGCCAGAGCGGTGCGTCGCAGGGGACGCGAGGTGTGGCGGTGGCTCATGTGTGTATTCCCGATTGAGGCAAATAAGTCAACGACGCACGAAACGTGCGCCGAAGGACCGCAGGTTCTGCAATAGAAGCGGCCCGCGTAACGCATGCGAAACAGCGAGCGAACGAGAAATTAACGACACATTCCTGCCGTAAATTTGCAAAAAATGATGTCGTGAAACATATTTGCCATCAAAAGACATAAATGAATTTTTATGAAACAAATTTCAGTTAAAAATGTGACAAAAATCAATTAATGGAAATTTTTTGAAAAAAATCACATGAAAGTTGTTGGCGCAATGCCCCATAAGTCATGGCATGAAATGGGGTCTGGTGCCATTCATGTCGTGCCGTATTGACGCATTCGCGCAATTTCCGTCATGAGGCGGCATTGATCGGCACTCGAAATCCGGCTTGCCAATGCCGGGGTGGGGCGCAGACGGTTGGCATGCAGTGCTCGGCCGTACCATCGCCGCTTGTCGCCCTCCAGTCGCAACCATGACGCCCTCGCTGAAACTGCTCCGTCGCCACCCTTCTGCCATGCTGCTGGTGGTCCAGTTGCTGGGCGTGGTGCTGTATCCCTTGGTGGAGGACACGGCAACCGGCCGTGCGCTGCTGGGGGCGTTCGGGATCGTGGTGCTCTCGCTTGCCTTGTGGGTGGTCAACCGCGGTCCGTCGGCGAACTGGATTGCCTGGCTGCTCGCGGTGCCGTCGGTGGTGTGCTCACTGGCCGGAACGGTGCAGCACATTGGCGGACTGGTGATCTTCGCCCAGGCGCTGGAGTGCCTGCTGTACTTCTACACGGCGGCCAGCCTGACGGCCTACATGCTGGAAGACCATCGGGTCACAAGTGACGAGCTGTTTGCCGCCGGTGCAACCTTCACGTTGCTGGCGTGGGCATTTGCGTTCGCGTTTTCGGTCTGCCAGCAGTGGTATCCGGGCAGCTTCGGTGCCAGCGGCGAAGCTGCTGCGCCGCGCAGTTGGATGGAACTGCTCTATCTGAGTTTCAGCGTGCTGTCGGCAGTGGGTCTGAGCGATATCGTGCCGGTGCAGCCGCCGGCGCGCGCGCTGGTGATGCTGGAGCAGTTTGCCGGGGTGATGTACATCGCGCTGGTGGTGTCGCGTCTGATCGGACTGACCATCCTGCGCGCGCAGCGGCCGAAGGAGTGAATCAGCGTTTTCCCTGCACGCTGCATCCGTGCGGGAGGCGGGCGGCTGCTTTGTCCTGCGCCTGATGCGCCCCGCTTGTGCCGCATGACATCCGGCGGTTCTGGCCGGGCGGAGCACGGGAGGCCGATCCTGGATGCGGCCTGATCAATAGAAAAAGGCGCCGTGAGGCGCCTTTTTCATCAAGCATGAAGCGAAGACTTACTTGTGGCCCTGCTGCGCATCGCGCTCGATGGCTTCCAGCAGGATCTTCTTGGCCTCTTCGGCGCCGCCCCACCCATCGAGCTTGACCCACTTGCCCTTTTCCAGGTCTTTGTAGTGCTCGAAGAAGTGGCCGATACGCTCCAGCCAGTGGCCACTGACCTGGGCGATGTCATTGATGTGCGAGTAGCCGCTGAACACCTTGTCCACCGGCACGGCCAGCAGCTTCTCGTCACTGCCGGCTTCGTCGCTCATGCGCAGCACACCGACCGGGCGGCAACGGATGACCGAACCGGGCACCAGCGGCAGCGGCAGTACGACCAGCACGTCGGCCGGGTCGCCGTCACCGCACAGCGTGTGCGGCACGTAGCCGTAGTTGCAGGGGTAGCGCATGGGCGTGGAGAGGATGCGGTCGACGAAGATCGCGCCGGATTCCTTGTCCACTTCGTACTTCACCGGCTCGGAATCCTTGGGGATTTCGATGATGACGTTGATCTCATCCGGCGGATTCTTGCCGGTGGGGACGCTGCCAAGGCCCATGTACTGCTCCAGTGTGAGGTTTGGTCGATAGTGGGCGGCATTCTAGCGCAGGGCTGTTGCAACGCAGCAGTGACGGTGGGCCGGAAGCCGCCCGGTAGGCGGTTCCGGCCTGTGTTCCCGTTCAGCCAACGCCTGCCGCCGGCAGCAGCGGCACCAGCAGCAGCGCCACGATATTGATGATCTTGATCAGTGGGTTGATGGCTGGGCCCGCGGTGTCCTTGTAGGGATCGCCGACCGTATCGCCGGTCACCGCAGCCTTGTGCGCCTCGCTGCCCTTGCCGCCGAAGTGGCCGTCCTCGATGTACTTCTTGGCGTTGTCCCAGGCACCGCCGCCGGTGGTCATGGAGATGGCCACGAACAGCCCGGTCACGATCGTGCCGATCAGCAGCCCGCCCAACGCCTGTGCGCCCAGCAGCAGGCCGACCACGACCGGGACGGCCACGGGCAGCAGCGAGGGTACGATCATTTCGCGGATGGCGGCGCGGGTCAGCAGGTCCACGGCGGTGTGGTACTGCGGTTTGCCGCTGCCATCCATGATTCCGGTGATCTCGTGGAACTGGCGACGGACTTCTTCAACGACCGCGCCCGCCGCGCGCCCGACCGCTTCCATCGCCATCGCGCCGAACAGGTAGGGAATCAGGCCGCCGATCAGCAGGCCGATGATGACCCGGTGGTCGGACAGGTCGAAGGTGTAGATCGAGCCGGGGTGCGCGGTCGCCAGGTTGTGGGTGTAGTCGGCGAACAGCACCAGCGCAGCCAGCGCGGCCGAGCCGATGGCATAGCCCTTGGTGACGGCCTTGGTGGTATTGCCGACGGCATCCAGTGGATCGGTCACCGCGCGCACGTCCGACGGCAGTTCGGCCATCTCGGCGATGCCGCCGGCGTTGTCAGTGATCGGGCCGTAAGCATCCAGCGCGACGATCATGCCGGCCATCGACAGCATCGCGGTGGCGGCGATCGCGATGCCGTATAGCCCGCCGAGTGCATGTGCCCCCCAGATCGCGGCGCAGACCGCGATCACCGGCATCGCGGTGGATTTCATCGACACGCCCAGGCCCGCGATGATGTTGGTGCCGTGGCCGGTAGTCGATGCGGATGCGACATGCTGCACCGGCTTGTATTGAGTGCCGGTGTAGTACTCGGTGATCCACACGATCACCCCGGTGAGCACCAGCCCGATCAGTGCGCAGCCGTACAGCGGCATCGCACCGACGGCCGCATCGCGCATGAGTGAGGTGGTGACCGGATAGAAGGCGATGGCCGCCAGCACGGCCGAGACGATCACGCCCTTGTAGAGTGCACCCATGATCGAGCCGCCGGGTTTCACCCGCACGAACAGTGCGCCGATGATCGAGGCGATGATCGACACCCCGCCCAGCACCAGCGGGTAGAGGACGGCGTTCGGTCCTGCTTCTGCAGCCATCAGGCCGCCGAGCAGCATGGTGGCGATCACGGTGACCGCATAGGTTTCGAACAGGTCGGCGGCCATGCCTGCGCAGTCGCCAACGTTGTCGCCGACGTTATCGGCGATCACGGCCGGGTTGCGCGGGTCGTCTTCGGGAATGCCGGCTTCGACCTTGCCCACCAGGTCCGCACCGACGTCTGCACCCTTGGTGAAGATGCCACCACCCAGCCGCGCGAAGATCGAGATCAGCGACGAGCCAAACGCCAGCCCGACCAGGGCATGCAATGCCGCTTCGCCACTCAACCCCATGTGGTGGGTCAGCACGGCCCAGTAACCGGCCACGCCCAGCAGGCCCAGGCCGACCACCAGCATGCCGGTGATGGCGCCACCGCGGAATGCGACATCCATTGCCGCGCTGATGCCGTGGCGTGCGGCTTCTGCGGTGCGCACGTTGGCGCGCACCGAGACATTCATGCCGATGTATCCGGCTGCACCCGACAACACGGCGCCCAATGCGAAGCCGATCGCCGTGGGCCAGTTGAGGAACACCCCGACCAGCACGAACAGCACTATGCCCACGATGCCGATCGTCAGATACTGACGGTTGAGGTAAGCGCGTGCGCCTTCCTGGATGGCGGCTGCGATTTCCTGCATGCGCGCGTTGCCGGCCGGGCGTGACAATACCCACCGCGATGAAACGATGCCGTACGCGATCGCAACCGCCGCGCACACCAATGCCAGCTCAAGACCGTAGTGTTCCAGCATGACCCCTCCCAAGGCTGATGGACTGCAACCACCAGCCGGAAGCGGCGGTGGCGCGTTTGGCATTGGCCGCGCGGTGCGCGCTGCGTGCCGGCCTTGAGTGTAGGCCGGTCCAGTCGGGGGTCATGACGCAGTGCCGCGGACGCGCAGCAGGCAACGCTTGCGGGACGCGCCAGGGGATGAGGTTTCCAGGGCGCATTCCGCACGAGACGCAGGGGGTCAGGCGCCGGCGGGCATGCCCATGTCGGCTGCAAGTACGGATGTCGCCAACGTCGCCGTAGATGATGCCCCTGCGGTGTCGCTCAACACCGTCTGTGATGCGTTGCCGTGGGCCAGCATCAATTGTGTCACGTCATCCCAATCCAGCACCTGGTTGTTGTCGATACTGCTCCGGTCGTAGGTCAGCGCACGTCGCAGGGCAGCCACGATGGAGTCCGGCATGCCCGGGACGTAAGCCGACATGTGCGTGCTGCGCGCGGCGAAGTCAGGTGCCACGATCGGCAGCCGGCAGTAGGTGTACTGGGTCATCTTCATGCTCGACTGACTCAGATAGTCGGCATTGATGGCGGGCCGGTATGGGGCCACGCCCGCGTCGGCATGCTGGATGTAGGGCACGATCGTGGCAAACGGCACTTCGCCATGGGTGACCACGTTGGGCAGTACCTCATCGATGCACGCTTTCTTGCCGAACAGGTGGAAGGTCACCGACGGCTCGGCCTTGGCCATGGTTGTGATTGCATCGGCGTCGAACAGCATGTCGCCCACGTTGACCACGTTGCAGGTGCCGACCGGATAGGGCGACGCGGTGTGTTCGTCGAACAGGGCCTTGTCCAGGCCGTGCGGGATGTAGCGCACGTTGCGGGCGGTGGGGTAGTCGGCCACCATCACCTCGGCAGGCACGCGCACCAGATCGAAGTAGGGCAGGGCGGTGCGCTCGGCTTCCAGGATGATCGGGTGGTAGTTCAACGTGGCGATGCGGTCGCACACGCTGTAGATGAAGCGTGCCCGGGGAAACTTGCGCGCCAGCGTCGGCACCAGGCACAGGCCTGCGCCGTTTTCCACGATGAAGACGTCGGCATCGGCGATCCCGTCCAACAGCTTGCGCGACAGCAGCATGGGATACAGCGCGAACAGTGGCTTGCTCAACGTGTTCAGCACGGACTTGCCCAGTGACATCGGGTGGAACAGCGGGCGCCATAGGTGCTTGCGGACCTGCGGCGCCACGTCTCGCCACACATTGAACGGCCCCTGGAACTGGCGTCCCTGGCGCTTGAGCATGGTCAGCGGGCTTATGCCGACGGTGACGAAATCGACCCTGTCCCCGCGGCGTGCGAGCACGTCGGTCCAGAAGTGAAAATCCACCTTGCGGGCCGAGGTGGCCTCGTGCACGGTCAGCATGACGATCTTCATGGGGCGCATTCCTGGAAAAGCCTGGGGGATGCCGATGGGTCGCGCTCCTCGCGCGGGGAGCTGCAGGACGTCGGCTTTTTCCTAGGAACGCAGCCGGCATGGGATGCCGGTCACGCCCGCTGGTTGAGCCCGCGATGGGGCATGCGCCGAAGAGCAGCGCCCGACCGCGCGTTCAGGGACGCCATGGCAGCCTCCGGCGAACTTTCCAGTTGTGGAGCCGCTCATGCCATCCATCCATTTCCGCCTGGCCATCCTGTCGCTCGCGCTGTCGCCGCTGGCGGCCGCGGCCCAGGAAACGCCCGAGATCCAGCGCCCGGTCGGGACCGCCCAGGCCGATGGCGCGCTGCACACGCTGCGGCAGATTCCCGAAGCCTGCGCCCGGATGGAGGGTAAGTTCACCGGCGATCCGGCCAAGCCCTACGATATGACCGTGATGCGCACCAGTCCAAACTGCCAGGCGCGCGCGGTGTTCATGGATTACGCCAAGGTCCAGCCCAGTGCCGCCAGGGGCTGGAAGCTCAACGACATCATCAAGGTGCCCTCGGCCAGCTGCAGCGGCCAGCAGGCTGTAGTCCATGTCTGGCGCAAGCCGGCCGGACAGGCGCTCAAGCTGGACGGCCAGGACCGCGCCCGCATCTACCTGGAAGACGCCAAGCAGCAGGCCGCGGCCGGCAAGCTGGCTGCATTGCCGGCCTACGCCGCGGTACTGGAAGTGGAAGGCAAGGCCTGCCGCTGAGCGGGTTGATGGATGGCGGCGTGTGCCACATCCGCCATCCAGGTCGCGGACTCAGTCTTCCCAGGCCGGCAGCTGCTTCTTGACTGCCACGTTCTTCAGCGTCACGTATTTGGGCAGGCCGTCGTTGCCGTAGGGCAGAGGTGCTTCGCCCTTGATCAGCGGGGCCAGGTATTTGCGTGCATTGGCGGTGATGCCGAAGCCGTCCTTGCGGATGAAGCTGGCGGGCATGGTCTTCTCGTGGTTGGCGACCTTGGACAGCGGCGCCGGTTCGATCTTCCAGCGATACGGTGCATTGGACGTGCGCACGATCACCGGCATCACCGCGTTCATGCCTTTCAATGCGTATTGCACGGCAGCCTTGCCCACGGCCTGCGCCTGCAGCCAGTCGTTCTTCGAGGCGATGTGCCGGGCCGAACGCTGCAGGTAATCGGGCAGCGCCCAGTGGACCTTGTGGCCCAGTGTGCCCTTGACCTGGCCGGCCAGATACGAGGCCACGCCGCCCAGCTGTGCATGGCCGAAGGCATCCTTGGCGCCGCCGGCATCGGCGACGAAGCTGCCATCGGCGGTACGGATGCCTTCGCTGGCCACCACCACGCAGTAGCCGACCTTTTTCACAACCTTGTCGACCTGGGCCAGGAAGCTGGCTTCGTCGTAGGGGCGCTCGGGGAACAGGATGATGTGCGGTGCATCGTCAGGCGTAGCGCCTGCCAGCCCTGCCGCCGCGGCCAGCCAGCCGGCATGGCGGCCCATGGCCTCGTAGACGAACACCTTGGTCGAAGTCTCGGCCATCGCGGCCACGTCCAGCGCGGCTTCGCGCACCGACACGGCGGTGTACTTGGCAGCCGAGCCGAAGCCCGGGCAGGTGTCGGTCACCGCCAGGTCGTTGTCGATGGTCTTGGGCACGCCCACGCAGGTCAGCGGATAGCCGAAGGCCTGCGCAAGCTGCGAGACCTTCCAGGCCGTGTCGGCCGAATCGTTGCCGCCGTTGTAGAGGAACCAGCGCACGTTGTGCGCTTTCAGGACGTCGAGCAGGCGCGCATAGCGGGCGCGGTCGGCATCCAGCGATTTCAGCTTGACCCGGCATGAACCGAAGGCCCCGCCTGGGGTATGGGCCAGGGCCGCAATCGCGGCGGCGGATTCCCTGGAGGTGTCGATCAGCTCCTCGCGCAGGGCGCCCAGGATGCCGTTGCGAGCCGCCAGGACCTTGATCCTGCGGCGCCGGGCTTCGGTGATCACGCCCGAGGCGGTGGCGTTGATGACGGCGGTGACGCCGCCGGACTGGGCATATAGAAGAGTGGATTCCACCATCGTCTCGCCTTGGGGTCTGAACCGGATGGGGTAAGCTTCCCATATCGATGCGAGGACCGTGTTGGCGCCGCCCGCAGGCTGGCAGCCCGGTCTCGCTCCCCCGATTTCCTCATTGAATGTTTTGGAGCGACACGATGCGACTGGTACTTCTGGGACCGCCCGGCTCGGGCAAGGGCACGCAGGCCACCCGCTTGAAGGACTTCCTGAAAGTCCCGCACATTTCCACCGGTGACCTGCTGCGTGCCGAAGTGGCCGCCGGCACCGAGCTTGGCAAGCAGGCCAAGGCGGTGATGGATGCCGGCAACCTGGTGTCCGACGACATCCTGCTGGGCATGCTGGAATCGCGCCTGGCCCAGGCCGACGTGGCCAACGGCTTCATCCTGGATGGTTACCCGCGCAACCTGGCCCAGGCCGACGCGCTGGGCCAGCTGCTGGCGCGTATCGGCCAGCCCTTTGACGCCGCCGTGCAGCTGGAAGTGCCGACTGAACTGCTGGTCGAGCGCATCGCCGGCCGCGCCCAGGCCGAAGGCCGCGCCGACGACAACCCGGAATCGGTTCGCAAGCGCCTGCAGGTCTACACCGACAGCACCGCGCCGGTGATCGGCTTCTACAAGGAACAGGGTCGCCTGACCGTGGTCGACGGCGTGGGCGAGCTGGACGAGGTCACCCAGCGCCTGACCGACGCCCTGGCGCCTGCCAAGGCCTGAATGCCTGTTCCGCGATGAAGAAAAAGGCGCCCGCAAGGCGCCTTTTTCATGCATGCCTCCCTGTGCGCCACCCTTCGGGCGGCTGTGTCGTGGGAAACGGCCGTCCTGCCGTTCTTTCATGGGCGAAGGTCGTGCCGGTCGGCGTGATCGGCGACAATCGCGCCATGAGCAAACTGCATATCCTGGGCATCGCCGGCACCTTCATGGGTGGCGTGGCGGCCCTGGCCCGCGAGCTGGGCCACACTGTCGAAGGCAGCGACCAGGCCATCTACCCGCCCATGTCCACCCAGCTTGAGCAGCTGGGCATCGACCTGGCGCAGGGCTACCTGCCGCAGAACATCTCGGCCGACTGCGACACCGTGGTGGTGGGCAACGCGTTGTCGCGCGGCAATCCGGCGGTGGAGGCGGTACTCAACGACGGTCGCCACTACACATCGGGTGCGCAGTGGTTGAGCGAAGCGGTGCTACCGGGGCGCACCACGCTGGCCGTGGCCGGCACCCACGGCAAGACCACCACCACGACCATCCTGACCTATCTGCTGGAAGCGGCCGGGCGCACGCCAGGCTTTTTGATCGGCGGCGTGGCCGAGGATTTCGGGGTTTCCGCCCGGTTAGGCCGGGGTGCCGAGTTCGTGGTCGAGGCCGATGAATACGACACGGCGTTCTTCGACAAGCGCAGCAAGTTCGTGCACTACCGCCCGACGGTGGCGATCCTTAACAATCTTGAGTACGACCACGCCGACATCTTCCCGGACGTGGCCGCGATCCAGCGCCAGTTCCATCATCTGGTCCGCACCGTGCCGGGTAATGGCCGGTTGATCGTCAATGGCGCCGATCCGCGCCTGGAACAAGTGCTGGCGATGGGCTGCTGGACGCCGGTGGAGCGCTTCGGTTTCGATGCGTCACTGGACTGGAGTGCGCGCCTGATCGCCGCCGATGGCAGCGCGTTTGCCGTACTGAAAAGCGGCGTGGAGATCGGCGAAGTGCACTGGCCGCTGTTGGGCAGGCACAACGTGCTGAACGGACTTGCAGCGCTGGCCGCGGCCAATGCGGTGGGCGTGGACATCGCCACCGTGCTGCCGGCGCTGGCGCAGTTCCGCAGCGTCAAGCGCCGACTGGAAGTGATCGGCACGCATGACGGCATCACCGTGTACGACGACTTCGCCCATCACCCCACCGCCATTGCGACCACGCTCGAGGGGCTGCGCGCGAAGGTTGGCGATGCGCGGATCGTGGTGGCGATGGAGCCGCGCAGCAATTCGATGCGTCTGGGTGCGCACGCCGACGCATTGGCGCCGTCACTCGATGGCGCGGACGCGGTGGTGTTCCTGCATCGCCCGGAGCTGGCGTGGGATGCGGGCAAGGTGATTGCGCAGGTGCGTGGTGATGCGCGCGCCGTGCCCGACACCGATGCGCTGATCGAAGCGCTGCGTGGCCTGGTGCGGGCGGGCGACCAGGTGGTCTTCATGTCCAATGGCGGGTTCGATGGCGCGCCGCGCCGTTTCCTGGCCACGCTGCGGGCCTGACCTTTCCGTCCAGGCGATGTGCAGGCCTGCCTGCCGCGCCGTGTTTACACTGAAGCCATGCCGTCTTCCGAATCCCTGCCGCTGTTCCCGCTGCATACCGTGCTGTTGCCCGGTGCCGGGCTGGGGCTACGTGTGTTTGAACGCCGCTACCTGGACCTGATCCGCGAATGCGGGCGCAGTGGTCGCGGATTCGGCGTGTGTCTGATCCTGGAAGGCGAGGAAGCCGGCAAGCCGGCCACGCCCGCCGCCTACGGCACCGAGGCGACCATCGAGGATTTCTCCACGGGGGAAGATGGCCTGTTGAATCTGCGGTTGCGCGGCGGCCGGCGCTTCCACGTGCAGCGCACCCGCGTGCGTGACAACGGCGTGGTGATGGGCGAAATCGACTGGTGTCTGCCCGAGGGTGATGACGAGCTGCGTCCCGAGCACGGCCTGCTGGCCACGGTGCTGGAAAAGATCTTCGAGAAGGCCGGCGCGACCCCGCCGAACATGCGCGCCAGCGACTTGGACAGCGCCGCATGGGTGGGCTGGCGATTGGCCGAACTGCTGCCGTTGACCGATGCCCAGCGCCTGGCGGTGCTGCAGGAAGACGATCCGCACGCACGGCTGGATCGCCTGCTGGCCTTGATGGCGTAGGGCGGGTCTTGACCCGCCATTGCAGCGGCCTTTGAATCCAAGGAAGGTGGGTTGCGACCCGCCCTACGGCTGCGCAGGCAACGGAGTCCTTGGGCCGGGGCCAAGGTGATCGGTGCGCATGCGCAGCACCGGCAAACCGGTGGCCGGATGTGGCGAGGTCGCCTGCGGCAGGTCCTTCACCGCATGGGTCAGGACATCCAGCGAGGCATCGGCATCGGGCAATGGCCGCCACAGGGCAATCAGCCCGAACAGGGTCTGGTGGCGCAGGGTCTGCGCGCCACCGATCCACAGCGGTGTCTGATCGGGCTGCAATAGCATGGGCGTGGCCCACAGGCGCAGCGCGTACTGCTGGTCCGGGGCCGGGCCAGGCTTGAGCATCAGCAGGCTTTCGGCGTGGGTGTCCAGGGTTGCCGGCAGCACCGGATGTTCCTGCGGCGGGACGTTGCTGTTGAGCAGCTGCAGGGCGCGTTCCCAGCCGGCCTGCGGCTGCAGGCGCCAGCCATCGGCCTCCAGGCGATGTACCAGTGGTTGCAGCGGGCCGGCGACCTGCACGTCCAGCGGCCAGCGCTGTTCGTCGTCGAATTCATTGCGGGTGGCGGGCAGGGCGCGCCAGGCATCGCTCCACCAGTCAGCCAACGGTCGGGCGACATTGGTGACCGGCGCTTCGAACTGCGACAGCATCCGATCCACCGCGCGCGGCCCGTGCCACAGCGCCGCCGCGGCGAACACGCCGTAGAAGATCCATGCCAGCGGCTTGATCCACATCGACCGGCTCGTGCGGCGGCGATAGGCCACGCCCAGGATCAGCAGCCAGACCACGCCGAGCAGGGTGCCGCCGACCACATCACTCAGCCAGTGCGCGCCCAGGTACACGCGCGCGAAGCCGATGGTGGCGACCACCACACCGGCCACCAGGTATGGCCAGATCCGGTCACGCCCCGGCAGTTCGCGGGCGATCAGTACCGCGAAGAAGCCGAAGATGATCGTGGTCATCGTCACGGCGATCGAGGGGAAGCCGAAGCCGCTGGCCACCGTCGGTGGCTTGGGGATGTCGATCATCACGCCCAGCCAGGCGGTCAACGCCAGGCCGAAGGCGATAGCGGCGATCCAGTGGCCCGCGGCTAGCCAACGCTTGCGCCAGGCCAGGTAGCCCAGCACCGCCAGGCTGGTGGGCGCGAGCACGTCGGCATCGCCCAGCGCGGCAAACGCCGCCAGCGGACGGTCGGCCAAGGGATTGCGCAAGCTGTGCATCAGTTCGAACAGCCACAGGTCCAGCGCCAGTGGCTTGCCGTGGCCCACGACCAGCGCCAGGAAGCCGAACAGCACCCAGGCCACCACCATCAGTGCCACCGCCAGGACCGCCAGTGACACGGTTTCGCGCCGGTTCGGGTCGAACACCGCCACCGAATAGCGCCCCAGCACCGGGTGCGCGCGCGACCAGGTCAATCCGCGTGCCAGCAGCGCATCGGCATGGGCGGCGAACCAGCGATAGGTGTAGAGCACCACCGCCCAGATCAGCGCGAGCACCACCAGCAACAGCGCCACCACCACCGCCAGGCGTCCAGCGACCGCGGCCACGGCATCGTAGGCATGGCCCAGCGCCCAGCCCGGCAGCAGGAACAGGAGACCCCACGACAGTCCAGCGGCCGCGCTGGCCGGCAGGTAGCGCCGCAGCGGCATGTGCGCCATGCCGGCCACGGCTGGGACGAATGGGCGGATCGGCCCGACATAGCGGGCCACGAAGATCGCCTTGAGGCTGTTGCGCCGGAACAGGCGTTCGCCGCGTTCCAGGAACTGCGGATATTTGCTGAAGGGCCAATGCCCGCGCAGCTGCGTGCCCCAGCGCCGGCCCACCCAGAAGCTGATGCCGTCACCGACGAACGCCCCCAGCGCCGCGCAGAGCACCGCATACGGCCCGGAGAGTTCGCCCAAGCCGATCAGCACGCCGACGCCGATCAGCAGTGGCAGCGCAGGCACGATCGCGCCCACGATGATCAGTGAATCGGACAGGGCAATGAGAAACACCACCGCGCCGGCTGCGACCGGATGTGCGGTGATCCAGTCGAGCAGTCCATCGAACCAGGAATCCATCGGCCGCATTATAGGAAGCTCTGGCTGTCCGGCCCGTTAGACTTGCCGCTCCAGCGGACCGGCGCGTGTGCCTCCGCGCACAGGACCACTGTCCATGACCACATTGTCAGGCAAGACCCTCTTCATTACCGGTGCCTCGCGCGGCATCGGCCTGGCCATCGCCCTGCGCGCGGCGCGCGACGGGGCCAACGTGGCCATCGCCGCCAAGTCGTCGGTGCCCAATCCCAAGTTGCCCGGCACCATCCACACCGCCGCGCAGGCGGTGAACGATGCCGGCGGCAAGGGCCTGGCCCTGCAGTGCGACATCCGCGAGGAAGACCAGGTGCGCGCCGCGGTATCCGCCACGGTCGACACCTTTGGCGGCATCGACATCCTGGTCAACAACGCCAGCGCGATCTGGCTGCGCGGTGCGCTGGACACGCCGATGAAGCGCTTCGACCTGATGCAGCAGGTCAACAGCCGCGGCAGTTTCCTGTGCGCGCAGGCCTGCCTGCCGCACCTGTTGAACGCGCCCAATCCGCACATCCTGACCCTGTGCCCGCCACCGTCGCTGGACCCGAAGTGGTGGGGTCCGCACACCGGCTACACCCTGGCCAAGATGGGCATGAGCCTGGTCACCCTGGGCCTGGCCGCCGAGTTCGGCCCGCAGGGCGTGGCGGTCAACGCGCTGTGGCCGCGCACCCTGATCGGCACCGATGCGCTGAACATGATCCCGGGCGTGAGTACCGCCAATGGCCGCTCGCCCGAAGTGATGGCCGATGCCGCGCACGCGATGCTGGTGCGGCCGGCGGCCGGCTTTAGTGGTCAGTTCCTGATCGACGACGAAGTGCTGGCCGCGGCCGGCGTCACCGACCTGTCCGGCTATGCCATCGATCCCAGCCAGCCGCTGCTGCCGGATTTGTTCCTGGACTGAATCCTTCCCTTATCGGAGCCTGTTGCCACGATGAAGTACCTGCACACCATGATCCGCGTCCGTGACCTGGACGCGACCACCCGCTTCTTCACCGAAGGGCTGGGCTTGAAGCAGACCCAGCGCAAGGACAGCGAGGCGGGTCGGTACACCCTGGTGTATTTCGGCGCGCCGGAGAACCCGGAAGCCGAGGTCGAACTGACCTACAACTGGCCGGGCGAGGACGGTAGCGTCGAGGACTACGGCAGTGCCCGCAACTTCGGCCACCTGGCCTTCGAGGTGGACGATATCTACGCTACTTGTGCGCACCTGCAGGCGATGGGCATCACCATCAACCGGCCGCCGCGCGACGGCCACATGGCCTTCGTCCGCAGCCCGGACCTGATCTCCATCGAACTGCTGCAGAAGGGCGGCGCGCTGCCACCGGCCGAGCCGTGGGCCTCGATGGCCAACACCGGCGTGTGGTGAGCGGAAGAGTCGACACTTAACTACGATTTGGTGCCGGGCCGTGGCAGATAGTGTCGTTTCGCGGATAAAATCCGCCACGCATTGACGGAAAAGGCTTCCAGAACAGGCATTTATAGTCAATTCAAGCGCAGGGCCGCCGGACGGTTTAGCTTGCGCTGCGGTCATGACGAAAGTCACGGCTCCCGGAAAGCCAGGCTGGCATCCGGTCCTTTCGATGTGCACGAGCTGTCCAGAGCGACACCCGTGCACGTGAC
The DNA here is from genome assembly GCF_027498035.1 of Pseudoxanthomonas sp. NCBI lineage: Bacteria > Pseudomonadati > Pseudomonadota > Gammaproteobacteria > Lysobacterales > Lysobacteraceae > Pseudoxanthomonas > Pseudoxanthomonas sp. Next base: position 1,719,947 of record NZ_CP114978.1, on the reverse strand, counting down.
ACAGGTGCATGACAGGTTCGGCGGTTTGATGCCGGGCGTTGGAGTGCCTTTTGCCTAGTTTTCTGGAATCTGCATGACGTTCGATCAGCGCATCCCCCGGCGTGAGGCGGCTCCCGAAGTCTCCGTTGTCATCTGTACCCTCAACGAACATGAAGCCATTGGCGGTGTCCTGCGCGAGCTGGATGGCGCGCTGGCGCATTGCCAGCACGAAGTCATCGTGGTGGATGATTCGACCGATGATCGCACCGCGCAGGTGGTGCAGGGCTATGCGCAGACCCACCCGTGGGTGCGGTTGCTGCGTCGGCAGGGCGGTCGCGGGTTGGCATCGGCAGCGGTCGCTGGCTGGGACGCGGCGCGCGGACGCACCTTGGCGTTGATGGACGGTGATGGCCAGCACGATCCGCAGCTGATCGCGCGGATGCTGGACGATACCGCGGCCTTGGGTAGCGAGGTGGTGATCGCCAGCCGCTACCTTGAATCCTCCGCGTCGGGACTTGGGCTGGTGCGCCATGTGGGCAGTCGCATCACCACTGGCATCTCGCGCCTCCTGCTCGGCCTGAAGGTGGCCGATCCCATGAGCGGCTGCTTCCTGATGACCCGCAACTGGTACCAGCAGGTCCGTCCGCAGCTGACGGCACTGGGGTTCAAGATTCTGATCGACGTGCTGGCCTCGGGTGCGCGCCGGCCGCAGGTCTCGCAGGTGCCGACCCAGTTGCGCGAGCGCAACGGCGGCACCTCGAAGCTGGACCTGCGCGTGGTGCTGGAACTGGGCGCGCAGCTGTTCGAGAAAGCCACACGCGGAATGGTGCCGGCGCGCATGGCGCTGTTCTTTGGCGTGGGCATCAGCGGCTTGGGCGTGCACCTGGCAACGCTGTCGCTGGCGACCTGGACGGGACGTCCGTTCTGGCTGGCCCAGCTGGTGGCGATCTGGCTGGCAATGAGTTGGAACTTCGCGCTCAACAACCTGCTGACCTTCCGCGACCGACGCCTGCATGGCGTGGCGGCGCTGCGTGGCCTGCTGGTGTTCTACGCGGCCTGCCTGAGTGGCGCGATCCTGAGCGAAGCGCTGGGCGTGGGCGCGGCGTGGATCGGCGCGCCGTGGTTCGTGGCCGGCATCGGCGGGGCGTTGATCGCCGGTGTGTGGAACTATCATCTGGCCAAGCGGGCGGCCTGGGGGACGGAGGTCGAGGTCACGATGGCGCCGTCGATCACCGAACCCGCCGCCGCATCGGCGACCCAAGAGCACTGATCCGACCCTATGCAGCCTGCTTTACACGACGCGCCAGCCACGCGGTGGCCCGCGCTCGCCTATGCGCTGGTTGCCGTGATCGCCTGCGTGTTCGCCTTCGTCGGCCTGGACCGCAGCAACTTCTGGACCGATGAGCTGTTCACGCTGCACGTGATCGGCCATGACGGCGGCCTGGCGGAAGTCTGGCGCCGTGCACTGACCGACACCCATCCGCCGCTGTACTACTTCGGCCTGTATGGCTGGAGCAAGCTGGGTGGCACGGGCGAGTGGTGGCTGCGCCTGCCCAGTGCGGTGTTCGCGGTGCTGGCGCTGGCGGTCACCGCGCGGGCGCTGTGGCGGCGTTTCAGCCCGGCGGCGATCGGTTTTGCGCTGGCGGCCCCGTCGGTGTCGATGTTCTGGTTCGAACAATCGCAGAACGCGCGCAGCTACACGCTGTCGATGCTGATTTCGGCGGGCCTGCTGTCCAGCGCGCTGGCGTTGCGGGATCGCTGGCATGCGGATCGTCGTTTCCCCGTGTGGCACCTGTTGCTGGTGTTCGTGCTGGGCCTGGTCGGTGGGCTGACCCATTCCTATTTGCTGCTCGGCGCCGGCATGGTGCTGGCCTGGCTGCTGTGGGTGATCCCGGACCTGCGCGTGCGCGCCACCGTGGTCGTCGCTGGCCTGCTGATCCTGGCGGCCAACGCGGCCTATGTGTGGGTGCTGCTGCACGCCACCACGCAGGACGTGCATGGCGGGCTATGGTTCGACACGGGCGCGAAATTCTTCTGGGGCCAGACCCGGATGGCCAAGCGCGATCTGGCCGTTGCCGCTGCCGGGATGGCTGTGAACCTGTTGCTGCTGGCTGCGCTTTGGCGTCTACGGCGAGGTGGTCGCAAGGCATTGGCATCGCGGGTGCCCGGTGGCGGTCGTGATGCTGCGCAGCTGTCGGTGTTCGTGCTGCTCGGGGTGATCGTCAGTGGCATCGTCATCAGCTACCTGATCGCGCCTTCGTATTCGGCGCGCAACCTGCTGACGGCCTCGCCATTTGCATGGGTGCTGCTGGCGTGGCTGTACGACGCGGCAGGCCCCCGCCTGCTGACGCGGACCAGCCAGGCGATGGCGGCGTTGCTGGTTTTGCTGGTGGCGGCGAATCTGTCATTGCTGTCCGGGCGCTTCATCGAACGCAACGAAACCTGGCGCAACTCGGCGCAGTTCGTTGCCGGGATGCCCGGCTGTTCGGGGCAGGAGGTTGCGGTGATGCAACCCTACAAGTTCGGCCCCGACACGCCTGCCTACCGGGAGCTGGCGGCGCGGGACTTCTACGGGCATTACGCGGCACCAGGAACGCCAATCCATGCATGGATGCCGTTGGAGCTGGTTGGACGTGATCCGGTTCCAGTGCTGTCGCAACAGTTGGCCCGCAATGCAGGGCATGCCGGTACGGCGGGCTGCGCATTGCTGGTCTGGGGCGTGCACGACCTGACCCGTGAAAGTGCGCTAGTCCTGGCACAGGGTCTGGTGCGTGTGCCTGGTGTCGCGCCACGACGTGTAGCGGTGCAGACCTTCCTGCGCGCGCGGCGCGGCTCGCTGAAATGGCGGATGATTCCCGACGGTTTCGTGTTCTATGCATTGCCACCGTCAGCCAGTGGTGCCGCGCCGACTGATCCGGGCGCGCTGGTCCAGATGCGACCGGGTGTACTGGGTGATCGCCACGTCGTGAGCCTGCTGGAAACGGGGAATGCGCAGGAAGGCGCGCAACGCCCGACGGCTGCTACCTTCCTGATGCAGCGTTACCCTGGTGGAGGCGGGCGCGCCCAGGTGGCGATCGAGGCTGCGCCGCCGGTCAATTGCGATGTGCCCACGCACGCGGGTAATGATGTTCGCCCGGACCCTCTGGGAGGGGAATGCTCCGCCCGGGATACAGGTAAGTCGGTGGATTAAGTCGCCGGCCGGGTCATTGGCCCGACTTTCTTATTGCATGGATGTAATCGTTGATGCCTGTTCCTAATTACTCGAAATTTGCATGGTGCACGCCAGTCCGCTTGACCGTGGCGGTGTTGTTGCTTGCGCTCGCACTGCGATTGCTTGCGATGCTGCCGGTCAATTTCCATCATCCCGATGAGGTATGGCAGTATTTGGAGCCGGCCTATCACCTGGCGTTCGGGCATTGGGTCGTGGCGTGGGAATATCGCGATGGCATCCGCACCTGGTTGATTCCGGCGATGCTGGCCGGACCGATGTGGCTAGGCAACCTCATCGACCCAGGTAGCCAGTTGTACCTGACGCTCCCGCGTTTGTTGCTCGTGTTGTTGTCACTGTCAATCGTGGTGAGCGCCACAATGATGGGATTGCGACTCTCGCGGCTTCACGCGGCGATGGCGGGTCTGGTCATGGCGACCTGGGCAGAGCTGCTGTACTTCAGTTCGCGGGCCATGTCCGAACCGGTTTCAGTAGCACTGTTCCTGCCTGCCGCGTTGCTGCTGACTGGTGAAAGGGAACGACGCTCGCGGATGAGCTACCTGGCCGCTGGCATCCTGCTTGGACTGTGTTTTTCCGTCCGCTTTCAACTTGCTCCGGCCCTTGCCGTGCTGGCGCTGTGGGCGTGTGGCGCTCGCTGGCGTGCATGGTCATGGTTGGTGGCCGGGGCGTTGCTGGGGCTTGGATTGGATGCCGTGGTCGATGCACTGGTGGGTGGGCATCCCCCGCTACGCTGGATCTACGAGAATTTCCGGATCAATCTGGTCGAAAAGAAGAGCGCCAGCTTCGGGACCGAGCCCTGGTACTGGTATCTGCAGCAGATCGGCGGGTTGTGGAAGTACACATCGCTTGTGCTGGTGCCGCTGATTTTCCTGGGTGCCCGGCGATATCCGGTGCTGCTCGCGGTGGCGTTGGTGAACGTGCTGGCGCATTCGCTGATTCCCCACAAGGAATACCGCTTCATTCTGTTGAGCGCGGTGTTGCTGGTACTGCTGGCTGCCATCGGAAGCGCCGACCTGATGCTCCGCTGGGCGCATGGTGATCAGCAAAAACTACGCAGAAATGTGCTGATTGGGATTGCGTTCTGGTGTCTGGCATCGTGGCTGCTGGCATATCACAGTCCGCTGAAACGCTTCTGGAAAAGTGGCCGTCCGTTGATCGAAGCCATGCAGCTTGCAGGGGCGGATCCAAAAGCCTGCGGGTTGGCGCTGTACCAGCCGCCTTACCCATTGACTGCCAATTACGTGTATTACCATCGCGACACTCCGATCTACCTATTCAATACGCCGGAAGATCGTGGGGCAGCCATGCGTTATCGCGGGGCATTCGATACGGTGTTGTCGCTTCCCGGCGTGGGTGCACTTTCTCCCGAATATGCATTGCTGGGCTGCACCAGCAAGGAGTATTGCGTCTACCGAAGGCCCGGGGAATGCAGCGGTACGGTGCCGGAGGACTACGACGGGAATGTCGCGCTTGAGCGACTGGGCAAGTAGCTGCGGGGCAGATACCGCATAGGGCGGCGATGCGCGACAATGCGCGGCTTCCCGCCCACACAAGGTTCGCCGCCATGACCGCCGCTTCCGACCTCATCGCCTCTGCCAAACGCTACACGCTGCCGGTCTATCGCCAGCGCGAGCTGGTGCTGGAGCGAGGCCAGGGCGTGCGCGTCTGGGACAGCGAAGGCCGCGAGTACGTGGACCTGTCGGCGGGCATCGCCGTGTGCGGTCTGGGTCACAACGATCCGGATCTGGTGGCGGCGCTGGTCGAACAGGCCGGCAAGCTGTGGCACACCAGCAACATCTTCTACACCGAGCCGCCGCTGCGCCTGTCGCAGGAACTGGTCGAAGCCTCGCGCTTCGCCACCCGCGCGTTCCTGTGCAACTCCGGCGCCGAGGCCAACGAGGCCGCGATCAAGCTGGTGCGCAAGTGGGCCACCGACCAGGGGCGCAGCCCGGACAAGCGCGTCATCGTCACGTTCCGCGGCAGTTTCCACGGTCGCACGCTGGCGACGGTCACCGCGACCGCGCAGCCCAAGTACCAGGAAGGCTACGAGCCGCTGCCCGGTGGTTTCCGCTACGTCGATTTCAACGATCTGCCCGCGCTGGAACAGGCGATGGCGGCTGGCGATGTCGCCGCGGTGATGCTCGAGCCCATCCAGGGCGAAGGTGGCGTGGTGCCGGCCGCGCCGGGCTACCTGAAAGCCGTCGAGGCGCTGTGTCGCCAGCACGATGCACTGCTGGTGCTGGACGAGATCCAGACCGGCATGGGCCGTACCGGAACGTTGTTCGCCTTCTGGCAGGACGACGTCACGCCGGACATCGTGACCCTGGCCAAGTCGCTCGGCGGCGGCATGCCGATCGGCGCGATGCTGGCCGGTCCACGCGTGGCCGAGACCATGCAGTTCGGTGCGCACGGCACCACCTTCGGCGGCAATCCGCTGGCCAGTGCCGTGGCCCGCGTGGCCCTGGCCAAGCTGGGCTCGGACGCGATCGCCGAGAATGTCGAACACCAGGCTGTCGCCCTGCGTGCCGCGCTGGCCAAGCTGGACGCCGAGCTGGGCCTGTTCTCCGAGGTGCGTGGCCGCGGCCTAATGGTCGGCGCGGTGCTGCGCCCGGAATACGCCGGCCAAGCCGCCGCGATCCTCGACCAGTGCGCGGCCCATGGCTTGCTGTTGCTGCAGGCCGGACCGGACGTGCTGCGCTTCGTGCCGGCGTTGAACATCACCGGCGAGGAGCTGGCCGAAGGCATTGCGCGCCTGGAGCAGGCGTTGCGCGCCTGGCTTGGGGCGCGCTGAGCCGGCTGGCAGGCGGGCCCGGCTTGTGTGGGACCACCGTGGTCGGCGATGAAGTCTTTCGGGTAGCCCCATCGCCACTGAAGCGGCTCCCACCTGTAGAGCGGAGCTCGCTCCGCTGGAGCTTTTCTCACGAACCCAACGCAAGAGCAGCGGAGCAAGCTCCGCTCTACAGGGAGGGCGCGAGGGGATTTGAGGAGACAGTGGGCCACCGCAGGTTTTCGAGCGGTCTCGCCGCGGCCTGGCTGCTAGAATCTGCAGTCTTCACGGTCCGCGTCAGAACCCCATCGCCATGAGCCAAACCGCCACTGCACCGGCCAACGCCGAAAAGCGCTACACCGTTTCCCGTGCCGATCTGCCGCTGAGCTGCCCGCTGCCGTCGATGGCGCTGTGGAACTCGCATCCGCGCGTCTACCTGCCGATCGAAGACGCGCCCAACGGCGAAGCGGACTGCCCGTACTGCGGTTCGCATTTCGTCCTTGCCGACTGAGCGCAGCACTTTGGCGCGCCGCCGTCTGACGGTGGTGCAACTGCTGCCGGCGTTGCAGTCCGGTGGCGTCGAGCGTTCCACCCTGGAAATCGCCAACGCGCTGGTCGCTGCCGGTCAGCGCGCCATTGTCGTGTCCGCGGGCGGACGACTGGTGCCGATGCTGGAAGCCTCCGGCGCGCAACACGTCACCCTGGACATCGGCCGCAAATCGCTGCGCACCCTGGGCCGGATCCTGCCGCTGCGGCGCTTGTTCGAACGCGAGCGCCCCGACATCGTCCATGCCCGTTCGCGATTGCCGGCCTGGCTCGGCTGGGGCGCGCTGCGCGGTATGCCGGTGGAGGCGCGGCCGCATTTCGTCACCACCGTGCACGGGCTCAATTCGCCCGGTCGCTACAGCGCGATCATGACCCGCGGCGAGCGGGTGATCTGCGTCTCCGACACCGTGCGTCGCTACGTGCTCCAGCACTATCCGCAGACCGATTCGGCGCGGCTGCGGGTGATTCCGCGCGGACTGGATCCCACGCAATTCCCACGTGCGGCATGGCCTGATGTCGGCATGCGTGCGCAGGTGGTTGAACAATTCCCGGAACTCGCAGGTGCTGGTCCACTGCTGTTGCTGCCCGGGCGTGGCACCCGCCTGAAAGGCCATGCCGATGGCCTGCAGCTGCTCGCAACGCTGCGCGCTGAAGGGTTGGATGCACGCCTATGGCTGCCCGGCGCACGTGAGGCGGGGCGTGAGGCCTACATCGGCGAGCTTGAACAGCTGGCCGAGCGCCTGGGCATCACCGGTGCGGTCGCCTTCACCCCGCCCACCGCGCAGATCGCGCAGGCGTATGCGGCCAGCGACCTGGTGCTGCAGCTCTCGCGCAAGCCCGAATCGTTCGGCCGGACCGTGATCGAAGCGCTGTCGGTCGGTCGCCCGGTGCTGGGTTGGGCCCATGGCGGCGTGGGCGAACTGCTGGCCGAACTGCAGCCTTCCGGCGCGGTGCCGCCGTTCGATGCCGATGCGTTGGCAGCGTCGGCGCGGCTACTGTTGGGATCACCACCATCGTTGCCGGCTACCATGCCCTATACGTTGTCCGCGATGCAGGACGCCACGTTGTCGCTCTATCAGGAACTCGTCGCCCCATGACCACGCCCGCCGCCGAACTCCGCCTTGCACCGCGCGCCGATGGCTGGCGCTGGGCGCCGGCGTGGATTCTGCTGTTCGTGGCGCTATGGCCGGCGCCGGCTTATGCCGAAGGCGTGCTGGTGCTGGGTGCGCTGGCGGCGCTGTTCCAGCTGGTGCTGCGTCGCTTCCGCGGCGGCGACCGCCTGCTCAGCAACCAAGCCTGGGCGCTGACCAGCGTGATGTTCTTCGCCTATTGGGCGCCGGAACTGATCTCGGCCTTCGATGCGGTCGACCGGGGCCGCGCCTGGGGCGATACCGCCACCGACCTGCGCTATCTGCCGTTCCTGTGGCTGGTGGCCTCGGCCGTGGCCAACGAGCGCGGCCGCCGCATCACCTTCGGTGGGTTGGCGATCATCGTGGCGGTGTGGACGCTCGATGCACTGGCGCAGGTCGTGTCCGGCACCAGCCCGCTGTTCTTCGGCATCGATGCGCTCAAGCAGGTCATCAGTGGCCATCCGATGTGCTCGGTGGAGGCAACCGTCGCGGTCGACCGGCTCAGTGGTTTCCTCGGGCCGTGCAACCTCAAGCTGGGCCTGGTGCTGGCCAGCCTGTCGCCGTTCGGGTTGTTCGCGGCAGGGCGGAAGTTTGGCCTGGCTGGGTGGCTGGTCGCCGCCGCCGCGATGGGCATCGTGGTGCTTCTGGCGGGCGCGCGCGCGGCCTGGATCACCTATGCGCTGGTGCTGCTGTTCTCCGGCTGGCGCTTGCTGGGCTGGAAGAAGCTGCTGGGCGTGTTCATCGCAGCCACGGTGTTGCTGGTCGGCATGGCACTGGTGTCACCGCAGCTGGCGCACCGGGTACAGCTGACCACCGCGGCGATGGCCGCCGACGAAACCGGCGTCGACGTCGCGTTGTCCGGTCGCGCGCGCATCTGGCAGGCGGCGGGCTGCATGATTTCCGAACACCCCATCAACGGCGTGGGCGTGCGCAACTTCCGCGATGTCTTCCCGGCCTGCGATCCAACGCCGACGGTCGCACCGGCCTGGGGCCATGGGCCGGCGCTGCATGCGCACCAGATCGTGCTGGAAATCCTGGCCGAAACCGGCGTGATCGGCTTGCTGTTGTGGCTGGCCGGCGCGGCGCTGGCCTGGCGCGCGTGGCGCTATGCGTCGATGGAGGCGCGTGACCGCGCGCGTCCGGCGATGCTGGCGCTGGCGGTGACGGTGTTCCCGTTCAACACGCACCTGGCGTTCTATTCCACCTTCTGGGGTGGGTTGTCGCTGCTGCTGGCTGCCCTGTACTCGGGCAGCCTGCTGGCCCGCCACGATGCCGACGCGCCCTGAGCCAAGCTGCTGGTTGGCCGCACCGCTGCGCTGGGCCTGCCGCGGCATCGCGCGGTTGCCGCAACCGCGCCTGTTGCAGCTGGGGGCGGTGCTGGCGTGGCTGCTGACGCCATTGCTGGCCGGGCGTCGGCGCATCGCGCGGATCAACTTGGCGCTGTGTTTTCCCGAGCTCGACCCTGCGGCGCGCGAAGCGCTGGTCCGCGCCAACACCCGCGACAGCGTCACCGGTTTGCTGGAAATGGCGCGGGCCTGGTACGCGCCTGCGTCCGCCTTGCGCGGCATGGCCGACGTGGAAGGGCTGGAACACCTGCAGGCCGCGCGCGAACACGGTCGCGGTGTGCTGCTGCTGACGGCCCATTTCCCGCACCTGGACCTGGGTGCGCGATTGCTGGGCGAGGTGCTGGGTGAACCGCTGAATGGGATGGTCCGGCGCCTGGGCGGCAACTGCGGCGAACGGATGATGCAGGAGGGCCGGCGCGCGGCCTTTGCCACCGTCATCGGCAAGAAGGATGTACGCGGCCTGCTGCGCGTCTTGTCGCGCGGCGGCATGGTGGTCTATCTGGCCGATCAGAACTTCACCTACAACAGCGCCTTCGTGCCGTTCTTCGGCGTGCAGGCGGCGACCCTGACCACCACGCTGGAGCTGGCGCACCGCGCGGGCGTGGCGATCGTGCCGCATTGGTGCCAGCGGCTGGAGGATGGTCGCTACCGGGTGCGGTTCGATGCGCCCTGGGATGAGGCCAGCGGCACCGATCCCGTTGCCTTTGCCGCGCGCTACATGCGCGAGTTGGAAGCGGTCATTCGCCAGCATCCGGCACAGTACCTATGGTGGCACCGGCGCTTCAAGACCCGTCCGGAAGGTGAAGTTTCGCCTTACCTGTAGGAGCGGCCCATGGCCGCGATTGGCTTTACCGGGAGAGCGTCATCGCGGCCATGGGCCGCTCCTGCAATCGGGCGCCCCCGATGATTTACCGGTACAGCGCGCCGCGGCCGTCGGGCTGGCGCTTGAAGCGCCGATGGATCCACAGGTACTGCTCGGGCACTGCGCGGATCATTGCTTCGATCGCCGCCATCACCCGCGCCGTATCGGCGGTCGCATCCTTGGATGGGAAATCTTCGAACGGCGGCGACAGCCGCAGCGTGTAGCCGCCATCGGGCCTACGCACATGGGCGAAGGCGATCACCGCCGCGCCGGACAGTCGCGCCAGCTGGTGGGTGGAAGTCAGGCTGTAGGCCGGCCGGCCGAAGAACGGCACGAACACGCTGTCGCCGCGGCGCGTGTCCTGGTCTGGTGCGAACCACAACAGGCCGCCTTGCTTGAGGTGCTTGAGCGCCGGTCGCAGTTCCTCGCGGCCGAACATCGCGGTGGCGTAGCGCAGCCGGCCACGCTTGACCGCCCATTCCATCGCGCCGGTCGCGTGCGGGCGGTACATGCCGGCCAGCGGCGCGTAGTCGCACATCAACCGGGCGGACAGTTCCAGTGTGGTGAAGTGGCCGGAAATCACGATCACCCCGCGCCCGCCGGCCTGCGCGGCCTTCAGGTGCTCCAGGCCTTCCACGCGCAGGTCCTTGCGCATCGGCGCCACGTCGCCCCACCAGGCGCGCGAGAACTCGAACATCGCCGTGCCCAGCGCGGTGAAGGCATGGTCCAGCAGGCGCGCGCGTTCGGCAGGCGCCATGTCCGGGAAGCACAGCTCCAGGTTGCGCGCGGCGACCTTGCGACGTGAGCCCAGCGCGATTTTCAGCAAGGCGCCCAGCGGCCGGCCCAGCGCGCGCTGCAGTGGCCAGGGCAGGCGTGCGATCAGCGCGGAAAAGCCCACCCCAAGCCAGGTCAGCCAGGTCGAAGGCTGCATCGGTGGCGGGCCGGGATCGAACGGGGTGGCCTGGCGCGGCGCGGCTTCGGCAGGGCGATCAGTCATGCGGCCATTGTAGCCGGCTGCCTTTTTCGTATCCTTGCCGACCAATGCGTCGTGACCTGACTGAAATTTGGTTGCGTGCCCTGTATTCGGCCGTGCTCTACGTGCTGACGCCGGCCACGGTCTACCACCTGATCTGGCGCGGCTTCCGCGTTCCGGGCTATTTCCAGCGCTGGGGCGAGCGCTACGCGGCCTGGAGCGGGCTGCCGCACGACGTGGATGTGTGGGTGCACGCGGTGTCGGTGGGCGAGGTCAATGCCGCCGCGCCGGTGGTCGATGCGCTGCGCCGCGACCATCCGCACTTGAAGCTACTCATCACCACCATCACCCCGACCGGTTCGGACCGCGTGCGCGCGCTGTGGGGCGATGGCGTGTTGCATGTCTACGCGCCGTACGACCTGCCGGGCGCGGTCGGGCGCTTCCTCAAGCATTTCCGCCCTGGCGTGGCGCTGGTGATGGAAACCGAGCTGTGGCCCAACCTGCTGCTGGGTTGCCGGGCGCGCGGCATCCGCACCTATATCCTCAACGCGCGGCTGTCGGCGCGCTCGCTGCGTGGCTACCGGGTGCTGGCGCCGTTGATCCGGCGTGTGGTCGCCAGCGTGCATCGCATTGGTGCGCAGTCGGTGGCCGATGGCCAACGCTTCGTGCACCTGGGCGCGGCACCGGAGGCCATCGTCGAGACCGGCAACCTGAAGTTCGACATCGCTGCGCCGACCGGCCTGGATGCATTGGTCGCGCAGTTCCGCGGCCAGGTTGGTGCGCGGCCGGTGTGGATCGCGGCCAGCACCCATCCGGATGAAGAAGCCGCTGTGGTGGCAATCCACCGCAAGCTGCTGGCGCGTTTTCCCGACTTGTTGATGCTGTGGGCGCCGCGCCATCCCGAGCGCTTCGCTCGTGCCGCCGAGCTGGCCCAGGGCGCGGGCTGGCAGGTGGGTCGGCGTAGCGTCGCAGGCTGGCCGCGCGAAGGCGATCAGGTCTTCGTGCTGGATACGCTGGGCGAGCTGATGGCGTTCTACGCCTGTGCCGACGTAGCTTTCGTCGGCGGCAGCCTGCAGGCGATCGGCGGGCACAACCTGCTGGAACCGGCGGCGGTGGGCACGGCGATGGTCACCGGCCCGCACCTGCATAACTTCGTCGAAATCTCGCGTCGCCTGCAGGAAGCCGGCGCGCTCGAGATCGGCAAGAGCGCCGAAGAGGTCGGCGAGCTGCTCGAATCGCTGCTGGCCGATGCGCCGCGCCGCCAGCACATGGCCACCGAAGGCCGGCTCCTGGTTGAACGCGGGCGTGGCGCGCTGGGCCTGACCATGGCGATGATCCGCCCCGACCTGGCGCCGGTGGCCTAGCGACGGCCCCAGGCGGCTGATCCGCGCCGCCTGGGTTCTGGCATCCCCACCTTGATGGGGCGCCTGCAGCGCCACCACTGCCGGTAACGGACCTGCTTCAGGTGGTCGGCTTTGCAAGCACCTCAAGCAGGTCGTCGGCCCGGATGGGCAGGTGGCGGACGCGCGCGCCCACCGCGGCAAAGATCGCATTGCCGATCGCCGGCGCGACCACGGTGGTCCCCGGTTCGCCCAGGCCCACCGAGGTTTCGGTGCTGGGCAGGAATTCGATCTGCAGTTCCGGCACGTCGGCGATGCGCAGGGGCGTGTAGGTGTTGAGGTTGAGGTCGCGTGGCCGGCCGTTCTCGAACTGCGTGCCTTCCAGCAGTGCCATGCTGGCGCCCCAGAGCATGCCGCCTTCGGTCTGGGCCAGGGCGCCGTCGGGATGGACGACGGTGCCGGCATCGACCACTGCCCAGAGTTTTTCCAGTGCAACCCGGCCGCTGCTGCGCTCGACCTTCACGCGCGCCACGCAGGCCACCCAGGTGGGCATGCCACGCTCCTGGCCGAACGTCGTGGCGATGCCCAGGCCGGTGTCGGCCGGCTGCTGCTGGCCCCACCCGGAGATCTCGGCCACGCGCCGCAGCACCGCCGCCTGGCGATGCGCGCCGCCGACTGCATTCGGCGCACTGCCCGCGTTGTCGCCGCTGCCGTCCAGCAGGTCCAGGCGGAATTGCAGCGGATCCTTGCCCAGCTTGTGCGCGGCTTCGTCCATGAAGCTCTCCAGCGCCCAGTTGGTCCAGCCTGGGCCCACCGAGCGCAGCCAGCCCGGGCGGAAGGCCCGGTTGGCCAGGTCATTGGAAATGGCGCGCACCCGGTGCTTGCCCACGGTGTACCAGTGGTCCGCGCCGGCAATCGCGAACGGATCATAGGCGCCGCCATCGGGCGCCTTGGCCAGGAAGGCCGCGGCCATCACCTGGGTGGGCCAGCCGGCGGAGGCATCGTGCTGCATGGCCACCGGCGTTCCATCCGCGCTGAAGCCAAGCTTCAGGCGCTGCACCGAAGGTGAGCGGAAGGAGTCGAAGTTCACGTCATCCGCTCGGGTCAGGGTCAGCTTGACCGGCTTGCCGATGGCCTGCGATGCCAGTGCCGCGGGAATCAGGTAGTCACCGTTGAGCCGGCGGCCAAATCCGCCGCCGAGGAAGTAGCTGCGCAGGACCACCTTGTCCTCGGCCACGCCCAGTGCCTTGGCCAGGGGCGGCAGCGACAGGCTCTGCCATTGGGTGCCTGCATGCAGTTCCCAGATGCCGTCCTTCTGGAAGGCCAGCGCATTCACCGGCTCCAGCTGGAAGTGCAGCACGCTGGCGGTGGTGTATTCCGCTTCCAGGGTGGAGGCGGCGGCCGCCATGGCAGCTTCCACGCCGGCTATGTCGACCACGCGCACGCCGGCCTTGGGGTCGGAGATCAGGGTACGGGCGTGGTCCTGGATGTCCTTTTCCGAGGTCCTGGCCGTGTCATCGCTACTCCATTCGACCTTCAAGGCCGCGGCGGCCTTCATGGCGCGGTGGGTGGTGTCGGCATAGGCGACGACCCAGCCCGGAACGCTCTCGGACGGGTCCTTGAGGATGGTGTAGCCCTGGTAGCCCTTGACCTGCTTGGCCAGCGAATCGTCGACCGATGTCACGCGCGACCCGTTGCGTGTCGGCGGCATCCGCGGGCTGGCATGGACCATGCCGTCCACGCGTGCATCGAGGCCATAGATGGCGGTGCCGTTGGTCTTGGCCGGGATGTCCAGCGCCTGGGTGTCCACCCCGACCAGGCGACGTTCGGACGCGGGCCGGACCGGCATTTGCTTGAGTTCCTCGGCGCTCCAGCTGCGGCTGAGATTGCCGCGCTGGACGATCTGCGCGTAGTCGATGGAACGTGCGCCGGCATGCACGGCGCTGTTGCGTGCGGTGCAGGCCGTGGCCGGGACGCCCAGCAGCTTGGCGCCTTCTTCGATCAACGCGGTCCGCCCGGCTGCACCGGCCTGGCTCAGGACTTCGAAGCTCTGCCACACCGACCAGCTGCCACCGGTGACCATGAATCCCCACTTCGGGTCGCTGTCCACGTGTTCGAAGCGCACCTTGGCCCAGTCCGCTTCCAGCTCGTCGGCCAGGATGCGGGCCAGCGCGGTGCCCACGTGCTGGCCCATCTCGGCGCGGATGATGTTGACCGTGATCTGGCCATCGGCGTCGATCCGGAACCACAGGTTGGGATCGAACGTCCGGGCGGCGACGACCTGGTCGGCCGCACCGGGCGCAGGGACCAGCAGCGAAGCCTTGGCGAAGGCCATCACGAAACCGGTGCCGGCGGCGCCGATCAGGAAGCTGCGGCGCGACAGCGTGCCCTGCAATCCACCGGCACCCGCACGCAGACGACGGAAGTCATTCATGGGTGGCGGTGTCCTGTGGGGATGACTGGAGTGCGGTGGCGGCCAGCTTGATCGCCTTGCGGATGCGGACATACGCCATGCACCGGCACAGGCTGCCGGCCATGACCGCGTCGATCTCGGCATCGGTTGGTGCCGGATAGTCGTGCAGCAGGGTCGCGGCCTGCATGATCTGGCCGGACTGGCAGTAGCCGCATTGCGGCACCTGGGCCTGGATCCATGCGAGCTGCAAGGCGTGTTCACCGGTGGGCGACAGGCCTTCGATGGTGGTGACCTGTTGTCCGTCGACCGCATCGACCGGGGTGATGCAGGAGCGGATCGCACGGCCGTTGACGTGCACCGTACAGGCGCCACACATGCCGATGCCGCAGCCGAACTTGGTCCCGGTCAGGCCCAGATCGTCGCGGATGGCCCACAGCAGCGGGGTGTCTTCATCGGCATCGACGGTGACGGTCTTGCCATTGAGTTGGAAGGTGGTCATTGGGATGACTTCTGGCTTTCGGCGGAGGCGGGCAGGGTGCGGAGCTTGGCGACCTGGGCTTCCAGGTCCTGCCATGGCGGCTGGCTGGTGCGGGTGCTGCGCAGCCAGCTGGCGAGTTCGGCCACCTGTGCATCGTCCAGGGTCCGCGAGAAGCCGGGCATCATCGTGTCGGGCACGCCTTCCTTGATGTTGATGCCGTGCAGGATGATCTGGATCAGGGAGGAGGGATCGGATGCGTTCAGCGCGCTGCTGAGCCCCAGTTCCGGCCGCACCAGCGTCGGCACGGCCGCACTGTTGTAATGGCATGACGCGCAGGCCGCGTTGAACAGATTGGCGCCCTGCCGCGGTTGATGGGCGCTGCCCAGCTTGTTGCTGTCCATGACTTTGGACAGGCGCGCATCCGGGGTGTACTGCTGCCCCGTTGTCCCGAACCGGTCTGCGAAGTACACCGCGAGCGCGCGGATGTCGCTGTCCGGCGCTTCGCGCAGGCCTTCGTAGATCACCGGTGCCATCGGCCCGGCCGAGGAGCCGTGCAATGCGGTGGCCCCGGTCCTCAGGTAACCGTACAACTCGTCCTCGGTCCATGGGATCGGAGTGGGATTGGTCGCGGCCAGGGGCGGCGCATACCAGCGGTCGATCTGCGCGCCGGAATAGCGTGCATCGCCGGTTTTTTCACCGCCCAGCGCATTGCGCGGGCTATGGCAGGCCGAGCAATGTCCCAGTCCCTCGGCCAGATAGGCGCCGCGCTCCCACTCGGGGCTCTTGCCCGGTGCGGTCAGCGGACCGTAGGCCTTGGGATGGAAGAACAGCAGTTTCCATCCGGCTTGCAGCGTCCGCCAGCTCAGCGGGAAGGGCATGTCCACGGGCGGGGTGGCGGCCTTCACCGGTGCCAGGCTCATGAAATACGCATAGAGGTCCCCGATGTCCTCATCATTGACCAGGCTGAAATGGTCATAGGGGAAGGCCGGGAACAGGTGCGAGCCATCGCGCGCGACGCCCTGGCGCATGGCCCGGGCAAAGGCGGCCTCGGACCAGTGGCCGATGCCGGTGTCCGGGTCTGGCGTGAGGTTGCTCGAATAGATCGTGCCGAAGCCGGTCTCCATCGGATAGCCGCCGGCATAGGTCTGGCCATCCTTGCGGGTGTGGCAGACGGCGCAGTCGCCTAGTCCGGCCAGGATCTTGCCGCGGGCGATGCGCTCGGTGGGGAAGCTGGAGGCAGACGGCGGCGCAATCGGCGCGATGGCCGGCCGATAGGCCAGGATCAGCAGTCCTGCGAATCCCACGACGACCAGGCCGATCAGGATCAGTAACAGACGCTTGAACACGTAGGCCTCCGGCGGCGCACGTTGGAGCGACCGCCACAGGTTCCTGAAGCATCGCGCGTGGCCAGGGCCATGGACGACCACGCAGGATGGATGGCGGCGGCGACCATCCTGCGCCTGGGGACTATAAGCCCTGTCCGGTCGATTGCATGCCCCGGAGGGCAGCCGTGCCTCAATGCATGCGCATTGGCCTGGTGCTCAATCCGACCAACTGGTCGCGTATCGCTTCGACATCCGCCGCGGACGGCGCCAGGTGCAGGTACCTGCCCAGATCGGTCAGCGCGCCTTTGCGATGATCCATCTTCAGGTAAGCAAGCCCCCGGTCGCGCAGTGCGTCGGGCTGGTCGGGGATCAGTTTGAGCACGCGGTCGGCACTGCGCGCCGCGCGGTCCCACTCCCCGCGTTCGGCGTAGACGCCGTGCAGGTTGCGCAGCACGCGCACCAGGATGGCGCGGTGTGGCGCCGGGTCCAGGATCTGCAGCAGCGCGTTGTCGTCGGGCACATCGCCGCCCAGGTGTGGCTTGGCGCGTTCGCGCAGTTCATCGGCACCCAGCGGGCGGCCGCCGTTGAACGGGTCCATCACCAGGATGCCGTCGTCCACCGGCAGGCGGACCAGGAAATGCCCCGGGAAGGACACCCCGTCCAGCGGCACGCCCAACCGGCGCGCAACCTCGATCTGGACCATGGCCAGCGAGATCGGATTGCCGAGCCGGCGTTCGAAGACCTCGTTGATGTAACTGTTGCGCGGGTCGTAATACTCGTCGTGGTCCCCGGCGTAGCCCAGCTCCTCGAACAGGTGCCGGTTGATGGCCGCCATCTTCAGCGGCCAGGACTCGATCATGTCGGTCTCGTGGCGCAGGTGTTCGGCGTGGCTCTGGACCAGCGTGTCATACAGATCCGCATCCAGGTCTGGATATTCGTCGCGCGCAATCAGCAGCGCGGTCCCCAGCAGCGGCAGGGTGTCGTCACCGGCCTGGCTGGCCAACGAACTCCATTCTGGCAGTATCAGTCGATCGTCCATGGCCCAAGACTGCAGCGATTCGCGCGGGCGATCAAGCCCCGGAGGTGCGCTGGGCGCGGTCGAGCGGGGGCGTGTCCTGGCGGTTGGTTCGTGGGAACGGCGAACGACACCATGATCGCTCTGCTTAGTTCGACTTGGCCTTCAGCGTCACCCTGGAATCGACCTTCAGTGTGTCGCCCTTCTTCAGGCCGATCCGGGCGGCCTGGCCGGCATTGAGTTCCAGCACATAGATCGCCGGGGCGTTGCTGGGATACGACGGGCAGGCGTTGCCAGCAGTGCACGGCGGCACGTCACGCTGCTCGCCGACCAGCTTGAGGTCGTGGTCGAAATACAGGATGTCCAGCGGGATGTGGGTGTTCTTCATCCAGTAGGCGATGGGTTCCTCGTCGTCGTGGATGAACAACATGCCGTGACCGGCCGCCATCTGGTCGCGGAACATCAGGCCGCGCGCGCGTTCGGTTTCGTCGTCGGCGATCTCGATCGAATAACGGTGTCCGTCCAGTTCCACCCACGGCGTGCGCGCGCAGGCCGTGAGGCCGATCAGCAGCAGGGTGACGAGGGCAGCGAAGCGTACGGACATGGGGACTCCTGCGGGCGTGACGGAGGAACGGCAGACGGTGTTTGGGCCTGGCTCAAAGCACCTGTGCGGTGTCGCCGCCGATGATCAGCACATCGGCCGGGCGACGCGCGAACAGGCCGACCGCGACCACGCCGGGAATCTGGTTGAGCGCGGTTTCCATCGCCACCGGGTCGGTGATTGCCAGGTTGTGCACGTCCAGGATCACGTTGCCATTGTCGGTGGTCACGCCATCGCGCCACACCGGCTGGCCGCCGGTCATGGCCAGGATTTCACGCGCGACCAGGCTGCGCGCCATCGGGATCACTTCCACCGGCAGCGGGAACCTGCCCAGCACCGGCACCTGCTTGCTCGGATCGACGATGCAGACGAACTTGGCGCTGGCCTGGGCGATGATCTTCTCGCGCGTGAGCGCCGCGCCGCCGCCCTTGATCAGGTACTTGTTCGGGTCGCACTCGTCGGCGCCATCCACATACAGCGACAGGTTGCCGCTGTGGTTGAGGTCCATCACTTCGATGCCGTGCGCGCGCAGGCGCGCGGTGCTCTGCTCGGAGCTGGACACCGCCGCCTTGATCCGGCCCGGGTCGCGGCCCAGCGCATCGATGAAATAGGCCACGGTCGAGCCGGTGCCCACGCCGACGGTCATGCCGTCTTCAACGAACTCGATGGCTTTTTCGGCGGCCAGGCGCTTGGCTTCGGACATGGGATGCTCGATTGGAAGTGGGATGGAAAGTGGGGGCGATTATTTGGATTCGAGTGCCAGCAGCAGCTTCCACTGCGCCGTGCTCACCGGCAGCACCGACAGGCGCGTGCCCTTGCGGATCAGGGCGAAGTCCTCGCCCAGCGCCTCGGCATGTTCGCGGATGGCGTTCAGCGAAATGCCTGCATTGAGCTTGCGCTCGAAGGCCACGTCCACCAGGAACCAGCGTGGCTGTTCAGGCGTGGCCTTCTCGTCGAAGTATTTGGATTTCTTCTGGAACTGGGTCGGGTCTGGGTACGGCGTGCTGGCCACGCGGGCGATGCCGTAGATGCCCGGCACCTCGGTATTGGAGTGGTAGAACAGCACGCCGTCGCCGACCTGCATACCGTCCTTCATGAAGTTGCGCGCCTGGTAGTTGCGCACGCCGGTCCACGGCTCGGTGCCCACGCGCGCAAGATCGTCGATGGAGAAGTCCTCGGGTTCGGACTTCATCAGCCAGTAGCGGGTGCGCGTGCTCATCGTTGGGCCATCAAGGTGTTGGATTCGGTGCAAATGGCGTCGGGTCGCACGTCCCAGGGCTGCACGTCCAGGGGTTCGGTGCGCTGCGCCTCGAAACCGGCGCCGACCAGCCATGGCGGCGCGGCGGCGGCATGGCGGAACGCGAAGCTGCGGTCGTACCAGCCGCCGCCCATGCCCAGCCGGTGGCCTTGGTCGTCGAAGCCCACCAACGGCATCACCACCAGCGCCATCTGTTCGGGCTCCAGTGCAGAGGAGGGCGATACGTCCGGTTCGGGAATACCGAAGCGGTTGGTCACCAGGCCATCGCCGGCGCGCCAGGGCGCAAAGCGTAGCTCTTCGCCATGCAGCACCGGTAGGCAATACACCAGGCCGGCGGGCAGTTTCAGCTGGAAGGCATGCAGGCCGATTTCTCCGTCCATCGCCCAATAGCCGGCGACGTAACCTCTGTCGGGCAGAAATGGCAATGCGAACAGCTGCCTGGCCAGTGCTTCGGCGCCAGCGATGCGCTGGGCGGCGGGCAGGTCCCGGCGTCGTTGGCGCAGGCTGCGCCGCAGGAGGGTGCGGGCGTCGTTTTCGCTCATGGAAAAAAGAATGCCGCGTCCTGGTGCAGGGCGCGGCATTCTAGAAGATTCAAGACATCCTCCGCCAATGGCGATGCTTCGAAACGACCTTGAACCCGGGGTTCAAGTGGGACACCTTGGGGGCCATCGGGCTTCCCGCTACTAAGGCGGACTTGCGCTCCCGGCTTCCGTCGATGCCCCGTTGTCGTCATTAAGGGACAAGGCGAATGTTTTGACGCTGTCGCTCACAGCAGAGGATGTGCGGCCAGTATAGCGGCGCATCGTTTCCTGCCTAGTCCGTTTGTCGGCACGGTTCAGGACGAAGCTGGCGTCAGCGTGGTTCGAGCCAGCCATCCAGGCGGCGGTGCAGGTCGCCCAGCGTGCGTGTCAGCTCGTTGTCCTGCGCGGCCTGCTGGTCACGCAGTTGCTGCAGTTCATGGGCGAGATTCAGCGCGGCCAGGACCGCGATGCGGTCGGCCGAGGCCAGGCGGTGCGCGCCGCGGACTTCACGCATGCGCGTATCCAGCAGCCTGGCTGCAGCCATCAGGCTGCCGCGTTCGCCGGGTTCGACACCGATGGTGTATTCACGATCCAGGATGTGGACGTTGACCGCTTCGTTGCTGCTCACGTGTGCTGCTCCAGTGACCGCAGGCGCGTGATCATGGCCTCCACGCGCGACCGGGCCAGTTCGTTCTTGGCCAGCAGTTGCGAACGCTCGCCAGCCAGTTGCTCCTGTTGTGCGCGCAGGCTGCGGTTCTCGTCAGTCAGACGCTGGCAGCGGTCGCCCAGCTCCTGCAGGCGTGAGGCCAGGGCGCGGAGCTGTTCGATCGCATCGGAAGGGTCCATGGGCGGCACGATAGGCACGCGCGTGGCGGCCGGTCAAGCGCGCGGGAGCGGCCGCGCGCGGGTGTTGTTCAGATGCTGGCGAACAGGTCGGAACGGGGGTAGTAAGCGCGGATGAAATCCAGGCACTGGTTGGGTTCCAGCGCACGCGAGACGTAGTGGCCCTGGATCTCGTCGCAGCCGCGTTGCTGCAGGAAGGCCATCTGCGCGACGGTCTCCACGCCCTCGGCCACCACGTTCAGCGACAGCGAACGTGCCATGGCGATGATGGCGCTGGTGATGGCTTCGTCCTCGATATCATGGTCGATGTCGCGCACGAATTCCTGATCGATCTTCAGCGTGGTCAGCGGCAGGCGCTTCAGGTAGGCCAGCGATGAATAGCCGGTGCCGAAATCGTCGATCGCGATCGACACGCCCAGCGCGCGGCAGGCGCGCAGCTCGCTGCTGCTCTGCTCGGGGTTGGCCATCAGCACGCTTTCGGTGAGCTCCAGCTCCAGGCGCGCGGCATCGATGCCGGTTTCGGCCAGGACCCGTGCGACCACGTCGGCCAGGTCGCCACGTTGCAGCTGCAGGGACGAGACGTTCACCGCCATGCTGAGTTCCTCCAGGCCGGCGTTGTGCCAGTCGCGCAGGGTCTGGCAGGCCTGGCGCAGGGCCCAGATGCCGATGTCCACGATCAGCCCGCTTTCCTCGGCCAGCGGGATGAACTGGGCCGGGGAGATTTCGCCCAGCTCGCGGCTTTCCCAGCGCAGCAGTGCTTCGGTGCCGATGATCTGCTGGTCGTGCAGTGACAGGCGTGGCTGGTAGACCACGCGCAATTCGTTGCGTTCCAGCGCGCGGCGCAGCGCGCTGGCCAGGATCGCGCGATGGCGCGTCTTTTCGTCCATCGCCTCCGAATACACGGCCCAGGTGTGGCGGCCGGCAGCCTTGGCCTGGTACATGGCGGTGTCGGCATGCTTGAGCAGTTCGGTCGGCACCTGGGCGTGGTCCGGGTACACGCTGATGCCGATCGAGGGTGAGACCGCCAGCTCCAGCCCTTCGCTGAAGGACAGGGGCTGGGTGAAGGCCTGGATGACGCGTTCGGCCACGCGTTCGGCTTCGGCCAGCGAGGCGATGGCTTCCAGCACGACGGTGAATTCGTCGCCGCTCAGTCGCGCGACGGTGTGTTGTGCGCCGACGGTCTGCTGCACGCGTGCGGCGGCGGCGCGCAGGATGCGATCGCCGGTGGCGTGCCCCAGGGAATCGTTGATGTCCTTGAAGCGGTCCAGGTCGATGAACAGCACCGCCACCCGGCTGCGTTCGCGACGGGCGCGGACCACCGCGCGCGACAGCCGTTCGGACAGCAGCGAGCGGTTGGGCAGGCTGGTCAGGGTGTCGTAGTTGGCCAGGTAGCGCAGTTCCTGTTCGACGCGCTTCTGCTCGGTGATGTCGTTCAGCACCAGCACCACCATCAGCTGCTGCCCGCTGGCATCGGGTACCACGTTGGTTTCGATCCGGCAGAGGATTTCCTCGCCGTCCTTGCGCGCTTTCCAGGCTTCGCCGGACCAGCGGCCGTCGTGCTGCAGCCGGTTGCTCAGGCGCGAGGTGCTGTCGCCGGCGTTCTTGCGGCTGTCCAGCAGGGCCAGCGGCTGGCCGGCGACTTCGGCGCCGTCGTAGCCGGTCATGCGGCTGAAGGATGGGTTGACCGTGATGAAGCGGTATTCCGAATCCAGCACTGCCACCGCTTCGCTCATGCTGCGCATGACCTCGCTGGCGACGCGGTGTTCGTATTCGGCCTTGCGGCTGGCGGTGATGTCACGGGCGGTGCCGGCCAGGCGCAGGGCGCGCCCGGTGCCATCCGATTCGACCACCCGGCCGCGCGCGCGCACCCAGGCCCAGCTGCCGTTGCCGGCCATGTCCATGCGGTGTTCGGAGGTGAACAGCGGCGCCTGGCCACGCAGGTGGTTGCGCAGACGCTGGATCACCAGTGGCAGGTCGTGCGGATGGATCGACGGCACCTCGCCCACGCGGGTGAGCATGGTGATGGCGCTGCTGGACGGGGAGGGTTCGTCGGTCCGCATGTGGTGCAGGCGGCGCTGGACCAGGTCGTAGTCCCAGAACACCTCGCTCGAAGCCCACAGGGCCAGCTTCAGGTGGTCGTCTCCTTCGTGTACCGGCGGCGTCCGCGGCAGGCGCCTCAGCAACGCAGGCAACCACAGCCGGCGGCTGCCGATTACCAGCACCGCGGCAAGGACCAGCGCAGCGACGATCATCCACACCGTGCGGGCGGTGCTGGCAGGCTGGGCGCTACCCAGCAGAGCAAGGACGGTGAACGTTGGCATCACTTCGGAAACGACTCCGCTTCGTTCGCCAGCGCCGGGAATGCCCGGAGTGTAGGCGTGCGGTGCGTCACGCAACAAGCGGTTGGGCGGCTTTCGTTCTACAATTTCGCGCATGCAATCTGATGCTTTTGATCGGCCGCAGGCCGCCACGCGATGACTTTGCCGACCCCCGAAGACGTCGACCAGGCCGCACGCAGCCTGGGTCTTGGCGCGAGCCCTTTTGAACTCCATGGAGGCCTGTGCGGCTGGCTGGCGGGCGGTGGCGACAATGTCGCGGACTGGCCGGCCCGCGTGCTGGCCGATCCGTCGCTGGCCACGCCCGCGCCCGATAGCCCGCTCGATGAACTGCGCACTTCCACGGCCACCCAGTTGGAAGATCGTGGCTTCGGCTTCGACCTGTTGCTGCCCGAGGCCGCGGCAGGGCTGGAAGAACGCGCCCAGGCCCTGTTCGACTGGTGCCGGTCGTTCCTGGGTGGTTTCGGCCTGGCAGCGGTTGGCGATGCGTCGTTGTCCGACGATGGCGCCGAAGCCTTGGCCGACCTCGGCAAGCTCGCCCAGGCCAGCCCGGAGCTGGGTGAGGGAGAGGAAGACGAGGAAGCGCTGGCCGAGATCGAGGAGTTCGTGCGTGTGGCGGTCCTGCTGCTGCACGGCGACTGCGTGCTGGCGCCCAGGCACCGCAAGCGCCTGAACTAAGGCCTGGGCTGTTGGCTGCCGCTGCACCAGCGCGCGTGCGGGGCCAGGACGAATGAGGAAATGTATGTCGATACATGCCCGAGTGATGGCGCCCCACCGCGCGTGCGCTGACGTGGCCAGCGGGAACGGTGGCCGGTTCGACATGGGTTCCAGGCCCGCATGAAAAGCACGGCCGGCATTGCCGCCGCCGAATTCGCGCGGCGGCGCAGGCAGCTGATGCGCATGGCCGGTGACGACGCGATCCTGGTGCTGCGGGCCGCGCCGGAGCGGGTGCGCAGCAACGATACGCACTATCCGTTCCGGCAGGATTCGGACTTCTGGTACCTGAGCGGTTTCCCGGAGCCGGATGCGGTGCTGGTGCTGATCCCGGGCCGCCGCCACGGTGAGGTGATCCTGTTCAACCGCGACCGCGATCCGGCCCGCGAGGTCTACGACGGCCCACGCGCTGGCCAGCAGGGCGCGGTCGACGACTACGGCATGGACGATGCCTATCCCATCGAGGACATGGACGAGATCCTGCCCGGGATGCTGGAAGGCCGTTCGCGGGTCTATTACCACTTCGGCCGCGATGCCGAATTCGACCTCAAGCTGATCGGCTGGGTGGACCAGGTCCGCGCCCAGGGACGGACCGGCGCGCAGCCGCCGCATGAGTTCCTGGAGCTGGGCCACCTGTTGCACGAGCAGCGGCTGTTCAAGTCGAAGGACGAGCTCAAGCTCATGCAGCGCGCCGCGGACATCAGTGTCGAAGCGCATCTGCTCGCCATGCGCTGCGTGCGTGCCGGCATGCGCGAGTACCAGCTGCAGGCGATGATGGAATGCGTGTTCCGCAGCCACGATGCGTGGCCGGCGTACGGCAGCATCGTCGGCGCCGGCGCCAACGCGATCACCCTGCATTACGTGGCCAACAACGGCCAGGCCAGGGCTGGTGATCTGGTGCTGATCGACGCGGGCGCCGAATACCGCAATTACGCCGCCGACATCACCCGCACGTTCCCGGTGGATGGCCGCTTCAGCCCCGCGCAGCGCGCGCTGCATGATCTGGTCGGTGCGGCGCAGTCGGCTGCAATGGCACAGGCCAGGCCGGGGGTGTCCTACGAATCTGGACACGAGGCGGCCGTGGCAACCCTGACCGAAGGGCTGCTCCGGCTCGGCCTGCTCAAGGGCACGCTGGAGGCGTGCATCGCCGATGGCAGCTACAAGCGCTTCTACCGGCACAAGACCGGCCACTGGCTGGGCCTGGACGTGCACGACGTCGGTGACTACCGCATCGACGGCGAGTCACGCCTGCTGGAGCCGGGCATGGTCTTCACCATCGAACCGGGCCTGTACATCTCCGCCGACGACACCAGCGTGGACGCCAAGTGGCGCGGCATCGGCATCCGCACCGAGGACAACGTGGTGATCACCGCCACAGGTCACGAAGTGCTGACCGGTGCGCTGGCTCGCAGCGCGGATGAAATCGAGCAGGTCATGGCCAGCGCTTCGTAGGAGCGGCCCTACCGGTGAGCCCCATCGCGGCCATGGGCCGCTCTTGCAGGGGCGCTTGGTTACGTCGCCCGGGTCATGCCATAGGCCGCACCCGGGGACACGGCATCCGCAGTCATCCCGGATGCGCTTCGCTTATCCTGGCTACGGACGCGCAGTGCGTCTGGAGGGACGTCAGCGCGAATGCGATGGCGCGGCCGCGAACGCCGGTCGTGTGAGGTTATCGGCACCGCTGTCAGTGCACAGCACGTTGTCCTCGATGCGGATGCCACCGAAGGGCTTGAAGTGCGCCACGCGATCCCAGTTGATCGCATCGGTATGGCCGGCAGCCTTGGCGTCGTCCAGCAGCATGTCGATGAAGTACAGGCCCGGTTCGATGGTCACCACCATGCCCGGCTCCAGCAGGCGGGTCATGCGCAGGTAGGGATGGCCGGCCGGGCGCGGGATGCGACCGCCGCGGTCGGACTCGGCAAAGCCGGCCACGTCGTGCACCTGCAGGCCGAGCGGATGGCCCAGGCCATGTGGGAAGAATGCTGCCGACACGCCGCTGACCAGCGCGGCCTCGGGCGAGACGGTGATCACGCCGAAGTCCTTCAGGATGCCCATCAGCGACAGGTGCGCGTCGATGTGCAGCTGCTTGTAGTCCACGCCCGGGCCCACCGCTTCGCACATCCTGATCTGCGCGGCATCGACTGCGTCGATCATCGCCTGGAACTCGCTGCCCGTATCGGCCGCATAGGTGCGGGTGATGTCGCTGGCGTATCCGGCGGCACTGGCGCCGGCATCGATCAGGAAGCTGCGCGACACCGCCGGCGCGCTGCGGCCCAGTTCGGTGTAGTGCAGCACCGCAGCGTGTTCGTTGAGGCCGATGATGTTGCCGTACGGCAGTTCGCTCGCGTCCTGGCCGACGGCGGCGCAATAGGTCATGTGGATCTGGAATTCGCTGGCGCCGTTGCGGAATGCGGCTTCGGCGGCGCGATGGCCGCGCACGGCCAGGGCCTGTGCCTGGCGCATCAGTGCGATTTCGTACGCGGTCTTGTACGAACGATGCCAGGCCAGGTAATCGACCACGGCCTCCGGGTTGTTGGGTGCGTATTCGCCCAGCGTGCTGAGCGGCTCGCCCAGGATGGCGCAGCGGTTGGCCGGCTTGGGCAGCAGCGCGATGGCTTCGTCCGGGGTGCGGATGATGTGGATATCGAAATGCTCCACCCACCAGCCTTCTGGCGTGCCCGGCACCACGTGCCAGTAGTCGCGCGGCTGCAGGAAGATCAGCTGCGGGCGCTTGCCGGGCGTGTACACGATCCAGCTGTCCGGCACCCGGGTCAGCGGCAGCCAGGCCTTGAACTGCGGGTTGACGTAGAACGGATAGCCCAGGTCATCGGACGCCTGGTAATGCAGGCGGCCACTGGGGATGACCAGGTGATCCAACCCGCCACGAGCCAGGGCTTGATCCGCGCGCCGGGTCAGGGTGGCCAGGTGATCGGCGTAAAGCGGTGCGGGATCGGGTTGCAGCGTCATGGCGAAAGCTCGGGGCACGGATGAGCCCGCAATTTTGCCGGAATCGCCCCGCCGACGCTGGGTGCTGGCTTAACGCCCCACCCAGTCGCGCAGGGCGGCCAGGTGCGCGGGCGAGAGCGTCAGGAAACGCAGGCCGCACAGCGATTGGCCCGGCGTATGCGCCGCGCCGGTCCACAGCAGGTGCGCGCCGGCATCGATCGTGGTTTCGCGCGCGGGCGTGCTGCCGGGCAGGGTGAACTGCAGCTGGTATAGCGCGTCCTCGCGCAGCGGTTCGCTGGCGACCAGCAACATGCCAGCCTCGGAGATGTTGCCGATCCGGCCGATCACCTGGCTGGTCATCACGTCGCTGACCATGATGGCGCCATTGGGGTTGCGTCGCTGGGCGCGGCGGGCTTCGGTGATGCTCATGCGGCGACTCCGGCCATCTCGCGCAACTTGCCGATGGTGGCCTGCCAGGCACGGTCGATCAGGCGGCCGCGGTCTTCGGTCAGCACACGTGCCTGCCCGCGCGCCATCAGCCGGGCGATGCTGTCCAGGGTGTAGTCGCCGACCTTCTGGCCACGCTGGTTCACGAACAGCGCATGGTCGCTGGTCGGGTTGAACCAGGACAGCCGCAGCCGGCGTACGTCGCCCTGCTGGTTGTGGGTGAACTCGAACCAGGTGCCGAACGGTTGCTTGCGAAGGATGTCGTAGCTGGCCTGCTCGGCGCTGCTGCGCGTCGGCAGGTCCACCTTGGGCGCGTCGGCATCGGCCGCGGCGCTTTTCGCACGCGCCTGCACGCGTGCGGCCAGGTCGGTGCCCCCGGGTGGTTCGGCCTGCGAACCGGACAGGCGCTGGGCGATCACTGCCGCCTCGTCGCCGTGGTAACCGACCTGCACCAGCGCACGTTCGATGCGTGGGGCCAGTGCCGGTTCCGGGGCTGCATCGGCCGAACCGATGGCCTCGGCGATCTGGCTGGTGATGCCGGCTGCTTCCTGCCATTCGGCCGATTCCTCGCCGTTGCGCAGGCGGGTCAGGGTCAGCACGTCGGCCCAGGCCTGGGTCAGCAGCGCCTGCACGAAGGGCGCTGGCTGGCGTCCGCCCAGGCTGGTGTCGATCAGCTGGGCGGCGGCGCGCTTGGCCATCTCCAGCCGGTCGCGGCCGCGCGCGGCTTCCACATGCCGGCGTTCGGCCACTTCGGCCTTGCGCGCGGCGACCTGGAAATGGTCCTGCACTTCGCGGTGGGCCCGTTCGAACACGGCTTCGTCGCCGGTGTACTCGGTCAGCACATTGGTCACGGCCGTGCGCAGCTTCTGCAGCAGGGCCGGGTCGATCTCGTCTTCGCCCAGCCAGCTGGCGCCGGATTCGGCCACCGCGTTGAGCAGTTCGCGCGCCGGGTGCTGCGGGCGCAGGAAGAACTCCCGGTCGTTCAGCGCGGCCTGCACCACCGGCACCTGCAGCTGGCCCAGCAGGTCCGACGCCGGGCCCTTGCGCACCTCGCGGCCGATCTCGTGGTAGAGCAGGTCCAGTAGTTCGAAGGTGTCGGCGTCTTCGCGCGCCAGCTGTGCATCGGGCCCGTGGGCGCGGCGCAGGCCGGCCAGGGTGCGTTCGCGCACTTCATCCAGTGACATCGGCGCTTGCGGTACCTGGCCCTGCGAGACCTGCAATTGCAGTGTCTGCAAGGTGTTGAGCAGTTTGCCGGTGGAGAGCGTATTGCCACCTCCCGCGTCGCCCGCGTGACCGGTGCCCGGGCCGGCGCCACTGCGCCGGGCCTGATCGGTGCCGCCCATCGCGCCGCGAATGCCCACGGGGTCCGCGCCAGCGGGGGCGCCCCCGCTGTACGGAGGGGTGGGGACACGCGCATGCCTGGCCGACAGCAGGCGCTGCAGCGAGGCGAAGCTCGACACCGCTTCCTGCGGGCGGCTGGAGGCGGGCGGGCGGGTCCAGCTGGGCGCGGACTCCTGCGACTGGGAGTGTGCCGCGGCTGCGGCCGTCGGTGCTTTGCTGGCGGCCGCTTCCGGTGACTGGCTGTCACGGGTGACCGGAATGCGGCCGGACGGCGTGCGTGCGCGTTGCGGGGCGAACACCAGTCCGGGCAACACGCCCTGCTGGCCGAGCAAGGCGTTGAGTTCCTCCAGCAGCGCGCCGTAGCTGGCCATGCCCTGCTGTTCGAACACGCGGTACAGCTGCAGCTGGGTCGGCAGGTCCACGTCCAGTTCGACGGCGGCTGCGCGCAGGGCACGGCACAGTGACTGCGGCGACAGCGGCTGCTGGGTTTCTTCCAGCGCCGGGCTGCCGGCCAGCACTCCCATCCGCTGCGACAGCAGGTGCAGGGCTTCGTGGTTGCGGTTTTCGTGCCGGCGCGCGATTTCCTGCAGGACGATCTCCTGGTCGACGTCGTCGTCGGCCACCAGGGTCAGCATCGAAGGGATATCGACGGGTTCTTCCCGTGCCTCGCGCGGCGTGCGCAGGTTGGCCAGTTCGCTTTCCAGCACGGCAGCCATGCGTGGCAGCAGGCGCGAGCGGTGCCTGCGCAGGTGCTGCAGGTTGGCCAGGTGCGTGCCCTGCAGCTCATTGCTGCGGGCGCGTTCGGCCTGGGTGAACAGCTCCTGCTCCAGTGCGTGGACCGTGGCCTCCAGACGCGTGACCAGATGCGGCTGCAGCTGGGTCAGCAGCACATCCAGGATGCGACGGACGCGCTGCGGCAGCGCGGACGCGGCCAGCGTGTCCGTGGTGGGATGAATGGGTGAAGCAGCCCCTGAAGCAGCCATTGGGTTCCATTTTGGCTTTGCGCTCTGCCACGGATTTTTAACACACCTGGGCAGTCCCGGTGGCTCGGGGCCGCTGCATCGCGGTGCTTTCACTCGCCCAGGAACAGCTCCATGACGTCATTGGCGAAACGTAGGCCAAGCGCGGTGGGGGTCACGCGCGTGCCGCTGACATCCAGCCAGCCCCGCTCCACGGCCTGCGCCAGGGCCGGGGCGATGTGCGCGGCCGGCAGCCCGGTGCGCACCTGGAAATCGCGCAGGGCAAACCCCTCGCGCAGGCGCAGCAGGTTGAGCATGTATTCGAACGGCCGCCGTTCCGGGGCGATCAGGTCGTCGCCACCAAGGCTGGCAGGGGTCCCGGCGCTGGCCAGGTAACTGGTTGGGTGCTTGATCTTCCAGCGGCGCAGGATCGTCTGTTCGCCGCCGGAGGTGATCTTGCCGTGCGCGCCGGCGCCGATGCCCAGGTAGTCGCCATAGCGCCAGTAGCCCAGGTTGTGCGCGCACTGCCGGCCCGGCCTGGCGTAGGCGCTGACTTCGTAATGGCCATAGCCGGCGTCGGCCAGTCGCGCCTGGCAGGCTTCCTGGATATCCCAGGCGCCGTCTTCGTCCGGGATGCCCTTGGGCGGGCGGGCGAAGAACACGGTGTTGGGTTCCAGGGTGAGCTGGTAATGCGAGATGTGCGCCGGCGCCAAGGCGAAGGCGCGTTCCAGGTCGGCCAGGGCCATGTCCGGGTCCTGGCCGGGCAGGGCGTACATCAGGTCCAGGTTGAGGTTGTCGAAGCCGGCGTCCTGGGCCAGCTTGACCGCGCTTTCGGCCTGGGCGCTGTCGTGGATGCGGCCGAGCCGGCGCAGGCAGGCGTCATCGAAACTCTGGATGCCGAAACTCAACCGGTTCACGCCCGCCGCGCGGTAGGCATCGAAGCGCCCGTGCTCGGCCGTGCCGGGGTTGGTTTCCAGGGTGATCTCGCACTCGGGCACGAACCGCAGTCGTGCGCTGGCGGCCTGCAGGAAGCGGTCGATCTGCTCGGCGGGGAACAGACTCGGCGTGCCGCCGCCGAAGAACACGCTGTGCACGCTGCGGCCCCACACCAGTGGCAGGTCCTGTTCCAAATCGCGGATCAGCGCATCGACGTAGTCGTCGAACGGCAGCGCGCCCTTGCCTTCATGCGAATTGAAATCGCAGTACGGGCATTTGCGTACGCACCAGGGCAGGTGCACGTACAGCGACAGGGGCGGTGGGATCAGCTGCACGTTTGCGGAGCACTGCTCCGCGTGCGGCTGATCGACCGGCCATGGATGGCCGGGCCGGTGGTTGGTGTGACCTGGAGGTTGCGCCATGGATGGCATCGGGAGACGAACGGATCCAGCCGGTCAGATGTTGGCGAACAGCGCAGTCAGCTGTTGATTGAGCACGTCCAGCGCGCGGGCGCGATGGCTCAGCTTGTTCTTCAGCGCGGCGTCCATTTCCGCCGCGGTCAATCCATGGTCCGGGTCCAGGAACAGCGGGTTGTAGCCGAAGCCGCCATTGCCGCGCAGTTCGCGGATCACCTCGCCCTCCCACGCGCCTTCGGCGATCAGCGGCTGCGGATCTTCCGGGTGGCGCAGCAGCACGATCACTGCGTAAAAACGCGCGCGACGCTGGCCATCGGGCACGTCCTGCATCGCCTCGAGCAGCTTGGCGTTGTTGGCCGCGTCGCTGGTCGGCGTGCCGGCATAGCGCGCGCTGTACAGGCCGGGCGCGCCGCCCAGGGCATCGACGATCAGGCCCGAATCGTCGGCCAGCGCCGGCAGGCCGGTGACGGCCGAAGCATGGCGCGCCTTGATCAGCGCATTCTCGACGAAGGTCAGGCCGGTCTCTGGCACGTCTTCCACGCCCAGCGATTTCTGCGGGACGATTTCGTACGGAAGATGCGCAAGCATCGCGTTGAACTCGGCCAGCTTGCCGGCGTTGCCGCTGGCCAGGACAAGACGTTTCATCACTTGGGCTCCAGTAGATCCCACTTGTTGCCGTACAGGTCGCGGAATACCGCGACCGTGCCATAGGCCTCGTCACGTGGCGTCTCCAGGAATTCCACGCCTTGCCCGCGCATGGCGGTGTGGTCGCGCTGGAAATCGTCGGTGTACAGAAAATGATCGACGCGCCCGCCGGTCTGGTCACCGACCCGCGCGCGCTGGGCGTCGTTGCCAGGCTGGGCCAGCAGCAGTCCGGCCGCGTTGCTGTCGCCAGGGCCGACCACGACCCAACGCTTGCCGGCACCCATTGCGCGGTCTTCCAGCAGGGTGAAACCGAGCGCACGGGTATACCAGGCGATCGCCTCGTCGTAGTCGTGCACCAACAACGTAGTTAGGGCGATGCGGCGTTTCATCCTGCCAGCGCGTCGCGCTGGGCCTGCACCAGCTGGTCGATGCCGGCCTGGGCCAGGCCCAGCAGGGCATCCATTTCCTCGCGGCGGAACGCATGGCCTTCGGCCGTGCCCTGGACCTCGATGAAGCCGCCGCCGTCGTTCATGACCACGTTCATGTCGGTATCGCAGTCGCTGTCTTCGGCATAGTCCAGGTCCAGTACCGGCACGCCCTTGTAGATGCCGACCGACACCGCGGCGATCGCGCCGAAGATCGGGTCGCGCTTGATCTCGCGGCGGGCCTTCAGTCCGCTGATGGCATCGGCCAGGGCCACGTAGGCGCCGGTGATGGCCGCGGTGCGGGTGCCGCCATCGGCCTGCAGCACGTCGCAGTCCAGGGTGATGGTGCGTTCGCCCAGGGCGCCGCGGTCCACGCAGGCGCGCAGCGAGCGGCCGATCAGGCGCTGGATTTCCAGCGTGCGCCCACCCTGCTTGCCGCGCGCGGCCTCGCGGTCGCTGCGGGTGTGGGTGGAGCGCGGCAGCATGCCGTATTCGGCGGTCACCCAGCCCTCGCCCTTGCCGCGCAGGAAGCCCGGCACGCGGTTCTCCACGCTGGCGGTGCACAGCACGCGGGTGTCGCCGAAGGACACCAGCACCGAGCCCTCCGCGTGCTTGGTGAAGCCGCGCTGGATCGACACGGGACGAAGCTGGTCGGCAGCGCGACCGCTGGGGCGGGAGAAGGTCATGAAAAATCGCTTTGAAGAAGTGGGTCGCGGCGGCGTGATCGACCGGGCCGCGAGGCACGCTAGGGTACCATCCACGCCCCTTTTGCCCCTGGAAGCCGACCGCCGTGATCCGCAGCATGACCGCCTATGCCACCGTCGAGCGCCAGATCGAAGGCGGCTCGCTGAGCGCCGAACTCCGCGCGGTCAACCACCGCTTCCTGGAGCTTGGCCTGCGCCTGCCCGACGAACTGCGCGCGCTGGAGCCGGCCCTGCGCGAGCGCGTCTCGGCCCGCATCGGCCGTGGCAAGCTGGACCTGGTGCTGCGCCTGCGCGCGGCCGAAGGCGAGGGCGGCCTGCACCTGAACCAGGCGATGGTCGACGAGCTGGCCCAGCTCAACCTGGGCCTGACCTCGCGCTTCCCGGGCCTGCGCACCAGCCTGACCGAACTGCTGCAGTACCCGGGCGTGCTGCGCAGCCGTGGGATCGATCCGGAGATGCTGCAGGCCGCGGCGCTGGAACTGCTGGATGCGCTGCTGGACCAGTTCGTCGCCGCCCGTGAGCGCGAAGGCAGCAAGCTGGCCGAAGCCATCGCCGAGCGCGTGGACGGCATCGAGGCGCACGCGGCCGAGGCGCGTGAGCTGATTCCGCTGATCCGCACCGGCCAGCGCCAGAAGCTGGAAGCGCGCCTGGCCGATCTGGCCCAGCCGGCCGATCCGGGCCGCCTGGAACAGGAGTTGGTGCTGTCGCTGCAGAAGCTGGACGTGGACGAGGAGCTGGACCGCCTGGGCAGCCATATCAAGGAGATCCGCCGGGTGCTGAAGCAGGATGCCGCGGTGGGCCGGCGCCTGGACTTCCTGCTGCAGGAGTTCAACCGCGAGGCCAACACCCTAGGCTCCAAGTCGGTGGACGTGCGCACGACCAATATCGCGGTGGAGCTGAAGGTCCTGATCGACCAGATCCGCGAGCAGGTCCAGAACCTGGAATGACCGTGGCTGGCGGCCCGGCGCGGCTTTGCTAGACTTGCCCGCCTTTTGAAGCAACCGCCGCTGACCCGGCGATGCCAAGGCCACCACACGCCATGCGCGGCACCCTCTATATCGTCGCGGCCCCTTCGGGCGCCGGAAAGAGCAGCATCGTCAATGCCACGCTGGCGCGCGACCCGCGCATCAGCCTGTCGATCTCGTTCACCTCGCGCGCGGCACGGCCGGGCGAGCGCCATGCCCAGCACTATCACTTCGTCAGTGCCGATCAGTTCCAGTCGATGATAGACGCCGGCGATTTCTTCGAATACGCCCGTGTCCACGGCGACTGGAAGGGCAGCGCCCGCCAGTCCGTCGAGCCGCAGCTGGCTGCTGGCCAGGACGTGCTGCTGGAGATCGACTGGCAGGGTGCGCGCCAGGTGCGCGAGAAGGTGCCGGACGCGGTCAGCGTCTTCATCCTGCCGCCCTCGCGCGGTGCGCTGGAAGAGCGCATGCGCAAGCGTGGCCAGGACAGCGAGGCCGTCATCGCCCAGCGCCTGTCTGCCGCGCGCGAGGAGATGTCGCACTTCGATGAGTTCGATTACGTGATCGTCAACGAGGTGTTCGACCAGGCCGTGGACGAGATGTGCTCGATCTTCACCGCCAGCCGCCTGCGCCGCGAACAACAGCTGGCCGAACACCGCAGCCTGATCGACGCGCTGCTGGCTGATTGAGCCTGCGCATTCGCTGCACGCTTTGAACGTCCTGTTCGTCTGCAGCCAGAACCGGCTGCGCAGCCCGACGGCCGAACAGGTCTTCGCGGATTGGCCCGGGATTGAAGTCGCTTCCGCCGGCTTGAACCACACTGCTGAGAATCCATTGACCCCCGAGCTGCTGGCTTGGGCGGATCTGGTGCTGGTGATGGAAAAGGCGCAGCGTTCGCGCCTGTCACAGAAATTCCGCGCGCATCTGGATGGCGTACGGGTGGCCTGCCTGGACATCCCGGACGACTACGCCTTCATGGATCCGGCACTGGTCGAGCTGCTGCAGGTGCGCGTGCCGCGCCATTTGCCCAGGCGCTAGGCCCATGGGAAGCCGAAATCCGGTTTAACCGTTTGATTTTGAAGGGTTGCCTTGCAATCCTGGGCGCAGATGCCTAAAATCCGCGGTCCCTTTCCGCTAGTCGCGCGGCCCACCTTGCCGGTGGCAGTCCGCCTGGAGCCCACATGGCCCGCATCACCGTAGAAGATTGCCTGAAAGTCGTCGACAACCGTTTCGACCTGGTCATGATGGCCGCCAAGCGCGCCCGCCAGCTTGCCAACGGCGTCGAGCCGACGATCGAGAACGACTCCGAAGACAAGCCGACCGTGCTGGCGCTGCGCGAGATCGCGGCCCGTACGATCGACAACGAGCTGATCGACCGCGTCGAGAAGGCCGAGCGTGAGCGCGCCGAGCGCGAAGCGCTGGAGTGGGCTGCCGCTGAAGTGGTCGCCGACGACGACATGTCCAAGGGCGACGACTGATCTTTCGCAGATCAGCCTGAATGCCTGCCCCGACGGCCCGCCTTGTGCGGGCCGTCGGCGTTTGCGGCGTCGGGTTCTGGTGCATTCGCGCATGGTGTGCAGTGACTGCACCATCACGAGGTGTGGTTTCCCGCACATGGTGCATTGCCGCGATGGCTTGGCTGGCATAGGCTTTCGCAATGAATCCAGGGCGTTCCAGCAAGGCCATCCGCACACCGCCGCCCCAGGGTGACGAGCTGCCCGAGTACGTGCGCCGTTTCAAGGCCGCGGCCAGCTACCTGCCCGAAGAGCAGTTGCCGCTGCTGCGCCGCGCGTGGGAAGTCGGTGCAGCCGCGCATGAAGGCCAGACCCGCAAGTCGGGCGAGCCCTACATCACCCATCCGGTCGCCGTGGCCCAGGTCCTGGCCGAGCTGGGCATGGACGTGGAGACGCTGATCGCGGCGGTCCTGCACGACACCATCGAAGACACGCCGCTGACCCGCGCGGAAATCGCCAGCGAGTTCGGCGAAGCGGTGGCCGAGCTGGTCGATGGCGTGACCAAGCTGGACAAGCTGAAGTTCCGCGACCGCAAGGAAGCCGCCGCCGAATCTTTCCGCAAGATGCTGCTGGCCATGTCGCGCGACCTGCGCGTGATCATGATCAAGCTGGCCGACCGCCTGCACAACATGCGTACGCTGGGCGCGCAGAGTGCCGAGGCGCGTGCGCGCATCGCTCGCGAAACCCTGGACATCTACGCGCCCATCGCCCAGCGCCTGGGCATGAGCCTGGTCAAGTCGGAGCTGCAGGACCTGAGCTTCGCGGCGATGTATCCGTGGCGTCACGCGATCATCCGCAAGCACATCCAGAGCCAGCCGGTGATGCGCCGCGAGGCGCTGGC
The DNA here is from genome assembly GCF_027498035.1 of Pseudoxanthomonas sp. Taxonomy (NCBI): domain Bacteria; kingdom Pseudomonadati; phylum Pseudomonadota; class Gammaproteobacteria; order Lysobacterales; family Lysobacteraceae; genus Pseudoxanthomonas; species Pseudoxanthomonas sp. Next base: position 1,684,132 of record NZ_CP114978.1, on the reverse strand, counting down.
CCAGATCGAAACCGACCTGGCCCAGCGGATGACGCGCGAAGGCATTTCCAGCCGCCCTGGTCAGCCGGGTCAAGACCGCCTGGAGCATCTACAACAAGATGCGCAGCGAAGGGAAAAGCTTCGACCAGGTGATGGATGTGTTCGGCTTCCGCGTGGTGGTAGCCTCGGTGCCCGATGCGTACCACGCGCTTGGCGCGGCCCACGCGCAGTACAAGCCGCTGGACGGGCGCTTCCGCGATTTCATCGCGATTCCCAAGGCCAACGGCTACCAGTCGCTGCACACGGTGCTGTTCGGGCCGTACGGCTCGCCGATCGAGGTGCAGATCCGCACCGAGGAAATGGATCTGGTGGCCGAGCGCGGCATCGCCGCGCACTGGACCTACAAGTTCGGCCAGCAGATGCCGAGCAGCGCGCAGAGCCGCGCCCATGCTTGGATTTCGGAGCTGATCGAAAACCAGCGCTCGGCGGGGTCGTCGCTGGAATTCCTGGACAACGTCAAGGTCGACCTGTTCCCGGACGAGGTCTACCTGTTCACGCCCAAGGGCAAGATCCTGTCGCTGCCGCGCAATTCGACCGCGCTGGATTTCGCCTACGCCGTGCATACCGACGTGGGCAACCAGGCGGTGGCCTCGCGCGTGGACAAGCGGCTGGTGCCATTGCGTACCAAGCTCACCAGCGGCCAAAGCGTGGAGATCATCACCGCCAAATCGGCTGCGCCAAAGCCGCAGTGGCTGGAATTCGTGGTCACCAGCAAGGCGCGCACCGCCATCCGCCACCAGCTCAAGCAGTTGGGTCACGAAGATGCCGTGCAGCTGGGCCATCGCATGCTGGATCGCGCGCTGGAAGACCTGGACAGTTCGCTCGACCGCCTGCCGGCGCAGCGCCTGGAGGCCTTCCTGGCCGAACACAAATACCCGCGCCTGGAAGCCCTGCTGGAAGACGTGGCGCTGGGCAACTGGATGCCGGCCCAGGCCGCGCAGGCGATGATGGCCTTTGCCGAACTGCGCAGTGGCGGCCACTCCAAGCATTCGCAGGAGAAGATCCTGATCACCGGTGGCGAGCGTGGGGTGATCAGCTTCGCCAACTGCTGCCAGCCGATTCCCGGCGACGAAATCATGGGTTTCCACACCGCCGGCAAGGGCATCGTGGTGCACCGGCTGGATTGCCCGAACGTGGTCGAGTTCCGCAAGTCGCCTGATCGCTGGGTGCAGATCGGCTGGGATTCCAGCGTCAGCGGCGACTACGACGCCAGCCTGATGATCGAAGTGGAGAATCGCACTGGCGCACTGGCCCAGGTGGCCGCCGCGGTGGCCCAGAGCCAGTCCAACATCGAGCGCGTCGAATACCTGGAGCGCGACATCAACGCCGCGGTCATGCGTTTCAACATCCAGGTGCGCGATCGCAGCCACCTGGCTGAAGTGATGCGTCGGGTGCGCCGGCTGCAATCGGTGCTGGGCGTGCGGCGCGCGTAAGGCAGCACGCCGCGCGGACTGGTGATTCGGCCTGTCGCGGCGCAGCGCCTACAATGCGGGCCTCGTTTTCATCACCAGGGCCCGCCCACATGACCAAGCAGATCATCCATACCGACCAGGCACCGGCCGCGATCGGTCCGTATTCGCAGGCCGTGCGCGCCGGCAACACTGTTTACTTCTCCGGCCAGATCCCGCTGGACCCGGCGACCGGCAACATCGTCGATGGCGATATCAGTGCCCAGGCGCGTCGTTCGTTCGACAACCTCAAGGCCGTGGCTGAAGCCGCCGGCGGTTCACTGGGCGACATCGTGCGCCTGGGCCTGTACCTGACCGACCTGGGCCAGTTCGCCGCGGTCAACGCGGTGATGCAGGAATACTTCGCCGCACCGTTCCCGGCCCGTTCCACCATCGAAGTCTCCGGCCTGCCCAAGGGCGCGCTGTTCGAAGTCGATGCGGTAATGGTCCTGGGCAACTGACCGGACGCGCCGTGCGCGGTGTTTTCCGACAGCCGCGGGCGATGCGCTGTGGTGGTAAAGCCCAGTGGCGGCCGGCATCCTGACGGGATGTCGCCGTCCGTCGTCCGCAGCCTGGAATCCACGTTCGGCCAGCCCATCGTCGGGTTGGCCGGCGCTGGTCCGAAAGTGGCCGAAAAGCTGGCCGCGCGTGGCCTGCTGACCCTGCAGGACCTGTGGCTGCAGTTGCCGCTGCGCTATGAGGACCGCACGTCGCTGACGCCGATTTCCCGGCTGCAGCCCGGCGTGGCCGCGCAGGTCGAGGGCACCATCGAGGCGGTCGAGCGCGGCTTCCGTTATCGCCCTGTGCTGCGGGTGGCCATTGGCGATGATTCGCATGGCACGCTGGTGCTGCGGTTCTTCCATTTCCGTGCCGCGCAGGTCGGGCAGTTCGCGCCCGGCGCGCGCATTCGCGTCTATGGCACGCCGCGTCCGGGCCAGCAGGGACTGGAGATCGTCCATCCCAGCTACAAGCTGCTGAGCCGCGACGGCGAGGCGCCACTGGGTGACACGCTGGAGCCGGTCTATCCGGCGATCGAAGGCGTCGGCCCGGCCACGATGCGCAAGTTGATCGTGCAGGCGCTGGATCGCCTGCCGGACCAGGCCACGCTGGAGCTGTTGCCGGAAAGCCTGTTGCGCGAGCTGCATCTTCCGACCCTGCGCGAGGCGCTGATCACCATGCATCGCCCCGCGCGCGATGCCGATGTCGCCGCGCTGTCGGCGGGGACGCATCCGGCCCAGCGACGGTTGGCGCTGGAGGAACTACTGGCCCATCACCTCAGCCTGCGCCGCCAGCGCATCGCCCTGCAGCAGCACGGCGCGCATGCGCTGAACGGCAAGGGCGCATTGGTGAAAAAGCTGACCAAGGCGCTGCCGTTCAAGCTCACGGGTGCGCAGCAGAAAGTCTTCGCCCAGATCCATCGCGACCTGGCGCATCCGCGGCCGATGCTGCGGCTGGTGCAGGGCGACGTGGGCAGCGGCAAGACCGTGGTCGCCGCGCTGGCCGCGATGCTGGCGGTGGAGGCGGGCAAACAGGTCGCGCTGGCCGCGCCGACCGAACTGCTGGCCGAACAGCACCTGGCCAACCTGCGCGGCTGGCTGGAGCCGCTGGGCGTGCGCGTGGCCTGGTTGGCCGGCAAGGTCACCGGCAAGGCGCGTGCGAAGGTGCTGGAAGAGGTCGCGTCCGGCCATGCGCAGGTCGTGGTCGGCACGCATGCGCTGATGCAGGAGTCGGTGGCGTTCCATGACCTGGCCCTGGCCATCGTCGATGAGCAGCACCGCTTCGGCGTGCATCAGCGCCTGGCCTTGCGCGACAAGGGCACGCAAGGCGGCGACGGCGCCAGTCGCGTGCCACACCAGTTGGTGATGACCGCCACGCCGATTCCACGCACGCTGGCGATGGCCGCCTATGCCGACCTGGATGTCTCGGCCATCGACGAACTGCCGCCAGGACGCACGCCGGTGCAGACCATCGCGCTCAGTGCCGAGCGCCGACCGGAACTGGTCGAGCGCATCCGCGCGGCCTGCGCCGAAGGCCGCCAGGTGTATTGGGTCTGCACCTTGATCGAAGAAGCCGAGGACGATCCCAAGGCCGCGCCCGCGGCACGCGGTGGCCCGGCGATGCGGGTCGATGCACAAGCCGCGCAGACCACCTTCGAGCAGCTCACCGAAGCCCTGCCGCAGGCGCGCGTGGCGCTGGTCCACGGGCGCATGAAGCCAGCGGAAAAGCAGGCGGTGATGCGCGCCTTCAAGCAGGGCGAAAGCGACCTGCTGGTCGCCACCACCGTGATCGAAGTCGGCGTGGACGTGCCCAATGCCTCGCTGATGGTGGTCGAGAACGCCGAGCGGCTCGGGCTTGCGCAACTGCACCAGCTGCGTGGGCGGGTGGGGCGCGGCGCGGCGGCTTCGTCCTGCGTGCTGCTGTACCAGGCGCCGCTGTCGCAGATGGCGCGGCAGCGCCTGGACACCATGCGCCAGACCAACGATGGCTTCGTCATCGCCGAAAAGGATCTGGAGCTGCGTGGCCCCGGCGAACTGCTCGGCACGCGCCAGACCGGCCTGGCTGCCTTCCGCGTGGCCGACCTGGCGCGCGATGCCGGCCTGCTGCCACAGGTGCATGACCTGGCGGAGCGTCTTCTGGCGACATCACCGCAGCTGGCTGAGCGCATCACCGAACGCTGGATCGGCGGCGCCGCGCGTTATGCAAGCGCTTGAGCGGTTGAAGGTGGCCTGGTCGGTGTGTCTTCGGTTGTCCGGGTGGGGTTGATCGCATTCGCAACGCGGACCGCCGCGACTGTGCACCGCTTCTCGACGGGTATCACAAATCCGCGGGTGCGAGTCGCGCGTGGCACGCGTTGTCAGCGTGTGCTGCCCCATAGAATGCGCCGTGGGCTCCAGCCGGGGTGGTTGGGCAAGGGGGCGGGTCATGGCTGGCCGGTTTGGGCTTCGCGGTATCGATCCTGGCCGCCCTTTCGATCGGTGGATGGCGTCACCACGGCCGACTTTGCGGCATCGGCCCGGTGCGTGAGGCGTGCCTGGATCTTTCCGCGGCATGGCGGCGACGGGTGTTGGTTAGTTCGAGAACTGGGTGGTCATATGCAAGACGATGACAAGGAAGCGTCCACGACGGAGGGATACCGTCTTCGCACGGATAGTGCCGGCGAGGCACCGGTCGGGGACCTGACGCGATTGCTGTGGAAGTGGCAGCAGGGGCAGGACCCCTCGGCGGGCGAGCATCTGATGTCCCTGGTCTATCCAGCGCTGCGCGGCATGGCTGCCGCACGCATGGCCGAGGCGAGCAGTCGAGACGTACTGCTGCAGCCCACGATGGTGATGCATGAGGCGATGCTGCGCTTGCTCGGGAGCGAGGTGCGCTTCCATGACCGCGCGCATTTTTTCGCGATGGCGGCATTGAAGATGCGCTCGGTGCTGGTGGACCACGCGCGTGCGACGCTGGCACGCAAGCGTGGCGGGGACCTGGTCCAGGTCACGCTTTCCCAGGCCGAGATGGCGGCCGCCGGAGGCGCGGAGTATCACGTACTGGCGCTGCACGAAGCGCTTGAGGATTTTTCCACGATCGACCCGCGCGCGGCGAAAGCCATCGAGATGTCTTATTTCGCGGGCATGACGCAGAACGAAATCGCGCTGGTGGCTGATGTGTCGGTGCCGACGGTCGAGCGTGACCTGCGTATCGCGCGGGCCTGGTTGAAGCGTCGCCTTGCAGAGGATGTCGATTAGGCATGGAGGCCGACCGCTGGCGGCAGGTGCGTGATCTGTTCGAGCAGGTATGCACGCTGCCCGCTTCGCAATGGCGGGAGGCGCTGGAACACCGGACCAGCAATGCGGCTTTGGTGGCCGAGACGTTGCGACTGCTTGGCGCCCAGACTGCACATCTCAATGGGATGTCCGCCCAGTTGGACCAACTGCTGCAGCAGCTGGCCTGTCCCGAACTGGAGGTCGGGGACGAGGTCGGCTCCTGGCGCTTGATCCGTCATTTGGCGAGCGGCGGAATGGGAAGTGTATTCGTCGCCGAGCGCGCCGATTCGCTGTACGAACAGCGGGTCGCCGTCAAATTCCTCCGGGGTCTGTCCGATCCCTACGCGGCGCGCCAGTTCGCGGGCGAACGCCAGATCCTGGCGAACCTGCAGCATCCGTCTATCGCGCGTCTTTACGACGGCGGAACCACGCCGCTGGGCCAGCCTTATCTGGTGATGGAGTACATCGAAGGGGAAACCCTGGATGTCCACCTGCGCTCGCAACCGGTTGGCCTGGATGCACGGCTCGACTTGTTCGTCAGCATCTGCCAGGCAGTACAGGCTGCCCACGGGAAGCTGGTGCTGCATTGCGACCTCAAGCCGGGCAACGTGATGGTCAATGCCGACGGCGCTCCGGTCCTGCTGGATTTCGGCATCGCGCGCCTGCTGGATCGAACCGAAGCGGACCAGCGCGCGCGGTTCTGCACGTTGCCTTATGCCAGCCCGGAGCTGCTCGCCGGCAGCGATATCGGCATCGTCAGTGATGTGTTCAGCCTGGGCGTGATGCTGCTTGAGCTGGTGGCCGGTTCGGCACCGGTGCGCGCCATGGACACGCATGCAGAGGCGTTGCCGCGCGCGAGCGTACTCGCCCGTGGCCAGCTGCCCTGGGCAAGGCGGCTGGATGGCGACTTCGATGCCATCGTTGCCCGTGCCTGTGCGATCGACCCGGACAGGCGTTACGCCACCGTCGCGGAATTGATTGGCGACGTGCAGCGCTGGCGGACGCATTACCCGGTCGCTGCACGCGGCGGTGGACGCCTGTATGCAGCGGGGCGACTGCTGCGCCGGCGCTGGCGCGCATCGATGGCCGCTGCCTGCGTGCTGGCCATGGTGCTGGCTTTCATGTGGAGCCTGCGGGCGGCGCGCGATGACGCGCGCGAACAGGCCGCGACTGCACAGCGGGTCAGCGACTTCCTGGTCACCGCCTTCAAGGCGGCCGATCCACGTGCGCGCGGCCGCCAGGGGAATCAGACGATCACCGCGCGCGAGATACTCGACGCCAGTGCGCGCAGCATCGACCAGGACCTGGCGGGCACGCGCCGCCACGCGCGCGCGCCTGCGCGGCGTCCTGGGTCGTGCCTACCTCTACCTGGGCCTGTCCACACAGGCCGAGGCGCTGCTGCGCCAGGCCGCCGCGGAGGCCAGGACGTTGGACATGCCTTACGAGCTGTCCAGCGCGCAGCACGACTTGGCACTCATGCTCAGCAACCAGAACCACGGCGAGGAAGCGCTGGCGATGGCCAACAGCTCGCTGGCGCAGGCCGAGCGCACGGGCGATCCGGGGATGATTTCCGGATCGCTCAACATGGTCGGACTGTCCTTGAAGGCGCTGGACCGTTATCCCGAAGCCGAGGATGCGCTGCTGCGCGCGCTGGCCATGCGCCGTGCGCAGATGCGCAGCCAGTCCCGCGAAGGTGGCGGCGCAGCTGGTCCGGATGATGGATCGATGCTCCACAACCTCGCCCTGGTGCGCAAGGCACAGGGCGACCTGGCCGGTGCCGAGCGCTATTTCAAGGCGGCACTGGAAGTCTTCCGCGCGCGTGAGGGTGACAGCAGCTACCAGTACCGGAGTTCCCTGCAGGGCCTGGCGTTGGTGCTGCGCGACCAGGGGCGCCTAAATGAATCTGCCGGACTCCTCGAGCGCGGCCTGGCGCTAGCCCGAGGCCAGCTGGGTGATGGCCCAAACGAAGTAGTACGCAGCGCCTTCCAGGAACTGGCCGGGACCTACCAGGACCTGGGTGACCTGGTGCGTTCGCGTGACTATTACCAGCAGGCGCGTGACGCGACGGACGCGCTGGGCGAACAGGGCGGCCTGGATGACGCGGTTCTGCTCAACAATTTCGCGACCCTGCAGGAACTGCGGGGTGACGTGGCGAATGCCGAGGCGCTGTACCGTCGTTCATGGGGTATCCGGCGCGACGCGCTGGGAGCGGAAGCCCGGATGAGCCTGACGACCGAGGCCAACCTGGGGCGGCTGTTGTTGCGGACCGGTCGCATGGATCAGGCCGAGCCTTTGTTGCAGCACGCCTACGACGGGTTGGCCAGGCTGCTGGATGCAGACAACCCGTTGATGGTGATCCAACGCCTCACGCGGGCCGAACTATGGATGCGTCGCGGTGATCCGGTGCGCGCGCGCCAGGCACTGGCCGCCGCGGCGCCGGCCAAGGGCTGGTCGAGCATGTCCCAGCCCTTGCAGGATCGACGCGACATGCTGTCGGCCGAGATCGCGCAACGCAGCGGTGACGAGGTCGCGGCCGCCGAAGCTTGGCAAGCCCTGGTCGAGCGGAGCCAGGCCAGCCAGCCCGCATCGGGTGTTCTGCTGGCCAAGTTGCGCCTGTCGCTGGCCGAGACGCTGGCAGCATCGGGGAGTCGGGCGTCGGCCCGGACCCAATTGGCGCTGGCCAGTCCGGTCCTGATCGCGCAGCTACTACCTGGCGCCGAAGCCCTGGAGCGCATGCAGGCATTGGATGTCGTTCTGAAGTGATCCGGGGTGGTACAGGTGAAATTCGCGTGATGGGTTTGAAGTGCTTTCCCTGGTTATCCATGCAAGGGGTCGGGGGACCCTGATAACAGGGGCCACCATGCACGATCATTCAGCCGTTGCCGAAATCCATTCCACGCCGCATCTCGCCCGGGGCCTGCGGCATCGCAGAGTTGGAAACACGGCATCTGCATGCCTGCGGTTGATGGGGAGGCCTGCTCTGGTGGCGGCCGATGGGCGTACGCATCGGCTCCAGTACCGCAAGGGTTGGGCATTGTTGGCATGGCTGGTCCTGCAACCGGCACAGCGCCACAGCCGTGTACGGCTGGCCGAGCTGCTGTGGCCAAAGCTGCGCGAGCAGGCTGCGTTGGTCAACCTGCGCCAGGTGCTGTGCGACCTCAACCAGGTGCTGGCTGCCCTTGGGGTGGGCGCCGCCCTGGAATGCGACCGGGTATCCGTCTGTTGGCGGCCGCAGTCGGCCTTGCGGGTGGATGCGTTGTGCATTGCGGCCTCTGTGGAGGTTTTCGCCAACGACGGGGGCATGGTTGACGAACTCCTGGACGGGGTGTGCGTGGGTGATTGCACGGAGTTCAACCAGTGGCTGGGGACGGCCCGGTTGCGACTGGCCCGGGACAGGGAACGCAGCCTGGAACGGCTGCGCGACGAATTGGCGCGCACCGATCGCATCGAAGAAGCGCTGGACATCGCCCATCGACTGGTGGAGCGGGACCCCTGGAGCGAGGAGCGTTGTCGCGGCCTCATGCGGGTGCTGGCCCTGGCCGGCGAATACGCAAGGGCGATGGATGTCTACGATGACATGGCCCGTTGCCTGCGCTCGGAACTGGGCGTGGAACCTGGTCCGGAGAGTCGTGCCAAGTACCTGGGCATCCGAGCCAGCGGACTGGCGCGAGAGATGCGGTTGCAGGATCGCGCGTTGGGACGCATGGCTGGCTGATTTCTGGATCGTGTCCGGGCCGCTTCCGCATTGGTGCGTGCGTCCGCAGTGGTGTGCCCGATGACGCCTGGGGCAGGCGCAGTGTCATGGCGCTTGGCCAGGAAGGTCACCACATCGTCTGCTCGGCCGATGCCGATGCCGATGCCGATGTCGATGTCGTTGCGATGGCGGGTGTCGATGCCAGCAGGGCACGCAGGTGCCGGGAGCGCTCCAGGAAATAGGCATTCGGTGCCAGCTCCGTCAACTGCGGGTCAGCCCGCGTCAGTTGTGCCCTCGCCAGATCCGGCTGGCCGTCTGCAACCAGCGCATCGGCCAGGACGACCCGCCATTTTGCCGTGGCGGTTGAATCGGCCCCATACAATCCGGAAAAGGTCTTCACTACCTCGTCCCAGGCTTGTACCGCCTTTGCATGCTGGCCACGACGCCGGGCGAGCAGGGCCGCCTGCATGTTCCAGCGCAGCAGGGCCCCGGGCGTCATCTGTGGTTGCGCCTTGGCCAACCGCTCGAGTTCGGTTTCGGCCTGTGCATAGCGCCCGGTGCGGATCCACCACTCCACCTCGACAAGGCGCAAGAAGTTCAACTCAGGCGGGTTGGAGGCAAGCCGTTGATAGCCCGCATCCAGGACATGGCGAAGTGGCGCACGGGCCTGTCCGGTTTGACCGTTCCGCATCAACAGGCGCCCAAGGGACATTTCTGCTTCAAGCGTATCGGGATGATTGTTGCCCAGCGCCTTCTGCAGGATCGCCAGGGATTGACGGTATCGCTGCTCCGACCGCGCCATGTCACCCCGGGCTTCTTCCATCGAACCGTCGGCCAGTAGCTTGAGGGCATAGGCGCGACTGTCTTCTCCATCAACCTTGGCGCTGACCTGCAGGCTGTGGCTGAAGTGTTGGGCGGATTGCCGGTAACGCCCCAGGTCCAGGTATTGCCCTGCCAGCTCGGCTTCGGCACTGGCGGTGTGACTGCTGTCTTCGCCCACCAACGCCTCCAGCAGGGCCAGCCGACGTTCGGCGACCGTGAGTGCTTCGTCGATCCGCCCCTGGTCGAACAGGGTGGAGGACAGCGACTGCAGGCCAGCCTGGACGGCAAAGCTGCGCTCGCCGCGTTGCTTGCTTGCCTGCTGCAGGGCGCGGCGCAACCAGTGCTCCGAATCGTCCAGCCGGCCCACGCTGCGGTACACATCACCCAGGATCAGCAGTGCTTCGAAACTGCCTTGCAGGTGGTTGTCATCATCGCTGGTCAACGCTTGCTGCAGCAGTGATTCGGCCTCTAGCGGTCGGCCCAGGCCGGCGTAGGCGAGGGCCTTTGCCGGCAGGACCTGCGCGTTGATCTGATCGCCGGCGGTGGGCGCTAGCAGATCCTGGGCCTGGTTGGCCCAGGACAGGGCTTCGGCATACCGACCGGCACGGCTCAACAGCAATGACAGACTGAGATAGGTTTCGGCGGCCTTGTCCAGCTGGCCGGTTTCGACCTGGCCGCGTGCACCGCGTCGTAGCATCGTCTCGGCCGTCAGCGGTTGGCCCAGGTGCTGGTAGGCCTTGCCCAGCACCGACTGCAGGCGGGCCTGCAGGGCCGGGGTCCGGCTCAGGTCGGTGTCGATGCGCACGGCGCTGCGATCCAGCAACTCGCGCACCGTCATTTCGTCCTGGTTGCCGTGCAGGCCCGGGTCGGCTGCTTCGAATGCGTTCACCAGGAATTCGCTGGCCTGCTCGGCCACCGCGGCATTGGCCTCGGCGGACTTGCGGGCCATATCCAGCCGCCAGATGAAGACCAGCGCGCCCACCCCGACCATCAATGCCAGGCATACGCCCTGCCAGTGCCGCTGCATTCCGAGCGACAGCGCGTGCAGGCGGCTGGTGCGGTGGGCACGGACCGGGCGCCGGTCCAGGTAGCGCTCGATGTCGTCGGCGAGCGACTCTGCCGAGGCATAGCGTTGCTCCCGCGCCCAGGCGCAGGCGCGGGAGGCGATGGCATCCAGATCGCCAGGCAGGCGCGCGCGCCACGGGCAGGCTGCGGTGGCCCATTGGCTGGGCCGGACCGCGGTTTGCCCGGCCTGGGAGTTGTCAGGTTGCAGGGCACGGTCTGACAGCAGTTCGGTGAGGATCACGCCCAGGCTGAAGACGTCGCTGGTGACGTCGACCTGCACATCGCTGCGCAGCAGTTCCGGGCTGGCATAGACCGGGCTGGCATACAGTTCATCCTGGCCTTGTTCTGCATGGTCGAGCAGGCGGGAGACACCGAAGTCCAGCAGCACCGGTGCGCCGTCATCGGTGATCAGGATATTGCTGGGCTTGAGGTCGCAGTGCACCACCAGCCTGGTGTGTGCGGCATGCACGGTGCGGCAGATCGCGGCGAACAAACGCAGTCGGGGGTGCAATCCAAGCGTCAACACGGATTGATCGAGCGTACGGCCTTTGACGTACTCCATCACAAGGTAGGGCTGCCCGCTGTCGCTCGTGCCTGCGTCGTAGAACCGGGCAATGCCCGGGATCTGCAGATCGGCCAGGATCTGCCATTCCCGGGCCAGTCGCTGGGCCAGCAGATCGTCATGCTGGTAGCGCAACAGCTTCAACGCGACCTGCCGTTGATAGAGCTCGTCGGCGCGTTCGGCCAGGAACACCGCGCCCATTCCGCCGCTGCCCAACAGGCTCACCAGGCGCCACGGGCCAATGCAGCGGCCGAGCCAGTCCCGTGGGTTGTCCAGGTGCAGCAGCAGGCTGGTCAGCGACGCGCCCATTCCACCCAATTTCCGGGTCTGTGCATGCAGCAGTTGCAGTGCTTCGTCGACTTCATCGGATGGAGCACCCCAGGCATCAAGCGTCGGGCGCCATTCCGATTCCGGTCGATCGCACAGTGCTTCGAAGTAGCCACGGATGCGCGGCCAACGCGCATCCGCCGTCATTGGGCCGAATCCGTCCAGGCGGTTGAGGTCCGCCTGTCTTTTGCCCTTGCGGCGTGCGGGCCGGTAGGCGGCGTCGCGGCCTCCGTCTTGATGTCATCTGCGAAGCAGCGATGTGTCGTGTGTGGCATTGAACCTCCCCTCCCCTTGGGGGCGGGGAGCGTATCGCTTCCCGGTCTCCATCGAGCGGGAAGGGTTCACAGTTGTCTGCACGCGTGGAGCCGCCGCGTTGATCGATCTCGCGAGAACGCTGCGATCAACAGGCAGGCCGGGTTGGCGTCGTGCCGATGGTACTGCCAATGCCCGCGCATGGCTTCCAACAGGTTGGCAACGATGAGAGACTCGCCCGCCGGCAGGTGAGACGAACATGACCCAACGCATTCCGCTTTTGATCGATACCGACCCGGGCGTGGATGACGCGCTCGCCCTGTTGATGGCCTTCAACGACACCGCGCATGAGGTGGTGGGCCTGACCATCGCCGCCGGCAACGTGGGCCTGGACCACACCGTGCGCAACGCGCTGAAGCTGTGTGAAATCGCCGGCCGCAGCGATGTGCCGGTGTACGCCGGCTGCCCGGGTCCGCTGCTGCACCCCTCACCGGATGCAGCCGACGTGCATGGCCTGGATGGTTTCGGCGATGTCGGTTACGCGCCGGCCGCGCATGACGTGCAGGCCGAACACGCGGCGCTGGCGATCCTGCGCCTGTCGCACGAACACGCCGGTAAGCTGCTGCTGGTGACGCTGGGCCCGCTGACCAATGTGGCGGTGGCGCTGAAGCTGGATCCGACCCTGCCACAGCGCGTGGCCCGGCTGGTGGTGATGGGCGGCGCGGTCTCCGCGCACGGCAACCTGACCCCGGCGGCCGAATTCAACGTCGCCTTCGATCCGGAGGCGGCGCACCTGGTGTTCCAGGCCTTCCCGCAGTTCGACGTGGCGGACTGGGAAGCCACGATGGCCCACGGCCTGCCGCATAGCGACGTCGAGCAGTGGTTGGCCTCGCCGTCACCGCGCGCGGCGTTCTATGACCAGATCTCGCGCCAAACACGGCTGTGGTCGGCCGACCGCCGTGGCGACCGCTGGCACAGCGCCGACGCGCTGGCGATGGCCTTCGCCCTGAATCCGGACGGTGCCACGCGCCAGGAGTCGCGGCCGTTTGCGGTCGAGCTGACCGGCACGCTGACCCGTGGTGCCACGGTGACTGACTGGAATCGCCAGACCGGCCGCCCGGACAATGCCCGGCTGTTGCTGGGCTACGACCAGGCCCGGTTCGAGGCGCTGGTGCAGGCCGCGCTCGCCGCCGGTTGAGGCCACTTGCGTGGCCCCGGCCGGGCCGCTAGAATGCCCGGCTCAAATTTTCATTTACTTTGGTGCCGCCATGAAAGCCGACATCCACCCGCAGTACCGTGACGTCGTCTTCCACGATGTCACTTCCGATTTCAAGATCCTGACCCGCTCGACCCTTGCCAGCAAAGAAACCGTGAAGTGGGAAGACGGTAACGAATACCCGCTGGTCAAGGTCGAAGTGTCCTCGGCTTCGCACCCGTTCTACACGGGCAAGCACAAGGTCATGGACACCGGCGGCCGCATCGACAAGTTCCAGAAGCGCTACGCGCGCTGATCGAACAAATCGTTTCGCTGCTCCAGACAACGGCTGCATCCCCTTGGGATGCGGCCGTTTTCGTTTGTCCGGGTGACCGAAGCGTGCAGCCGAAAACGCGGCCAGTCACCTGACGGAATCCATTCAAAACGGGCATCGATCCGGGGCCGTATGCGATAATCCTCGGACTCCGCGGCACCTCGCCGTGGATCCTGTCCTGCGCCACGGCCGACAGGCTTTGGCGCTTCCCCACGAAGGAGTGCACTGTGTCCGAACTTGACCAGGTCACGCTGACCGCCGGTGAAAAATCGGTGGCCCTGCCTGTACTGAAACCCACGCTTGGCAACGACTGTGTCGATATTTCCAAGCTGACCAAGGAAACGGGTCTCTTCACCTACGACCCCGGTTTTGGCGCCACCGCCAGCTGCAAATCGGCCATCACCTATATCGACGGCGACAAGGGCGTGCTGCTGTATCGCGGCTACCCCATCGACCAGCTGGCGGCCAACTCCAGCTTCACCGAAGTGTCGTACCTGCTGATGAACGGCGAGCTGCCCAGCTCGGACGAGCTGAGCAAGTTCGAACACGAAGTCACGCATCACACGATGATGCATGAGTCGCTCAAGAGCTTCCTGCAGGGCTTCCGCCATGACGCGCATCCGATGGCGATGCTGGCTGCTTCGGTCGCCTCGCTCTCGGCCTTCTACCACGACACGCTGGATCTGAACGATCCCGAGCAGCGTCGCCTGGCCGCGATCCGCCTGATCGCCAAGATGCCGACCCTGGCTGCCGCCGCGCACCGCTACACCTCCGGTCATCCGATCCGCTATCCGCGCAACAACCTGGGCTACGTCGACCGCTTCCTGCACATGATGTTCGAAGTGCCGAGCGAGGAGCTGGAGCTGAACCCGGTGGTCGCCAAGGCGATGGACCTGTTGTTCATCCTGCACGCCGACCACGAGCAGAATGCCTCGACCTCGACCGTGCGCCTGGTCGGTTCGACCGGTGCCAACCCGTATGCGTCGGTGGCCGCTGGCATCACTGCCCTGTGGGGCCCTGCACACGGCGGCGCCAACGAGGCGGTGCTCAAGCAGCTGGCCGAGATCGGTGATGCCAAGAACGTGGCCAAGGCGGTCGAACGCGCCAAGGACAAGAACGACCCGTTCCGCCTGATGGGCTTCGGTCATCGCGTCTACAAGAACTTCGATCCGCGCGCCAAGATCATCCGCGAGATGACCCACAAGGTGCTGGGCGAACTGGGCGTCAACGATCCGCTGCTGGAAGTGGCGATGAAGCTGGAAGAAGCTGCGTTGCAGGACGACTACTTCGTCGAGCGCAAGCTCTATCCGAACGTCGATTTCTACAGCGGCATCATCTACAAGGCGCTGCAGATCCCGACCGAAATGTTCACCGTCATGTTCGCCATCGGCCGTACGCCGGGCTGGGTCGCGCATTGGCTGGAACAGCAGGTCGATCCGGATGCGCGCATCGGCCGTCCGCGCCAGATCTACACCGGCTCGCCGAGCCGTGATTACCCCAAGGGCTGATCCAGCCTGAGGTGACGAGAAAGCCCCGCAATTGCGGGGCTTTTTTGTGGGTATTGATCGTGTAGGGCTACGCGGAACCGGGCGATTTCTGCCGGGTTGTGAGGAAGCGGGCGTCAGTCGGCCGCGCGGTTGTGCCCTTCGCCCGGATGCACGGTGACCGAGGCGGTCATGCCCGCGGCCAGGACCGTGTCCCTGGGGATGCTGGCCGGATCGATGCGCACGCGCACCGGCACGCGCTGGGCCAGGCGGATCCAGTTGAAGGTCGGGCTGACATCGGCCAGCAGGTCGCCGCTGCTGGTCGGGTTGTCGGCGTCGGTGATGCCACGGGCGATGCCCTCGACCGTGCCCTTGAGCGCGTGGCCGCCGCTCATCAGGCGGATATCGGCGCGGTCGCCGACACGGATCAGCGGCAGCTTGGTCTCTTCGAAATAGCCGTACACCCAGACGCTGTCGCTGCGCACCAGGGCCATGCGTGCGCTACCGGCACTGGCGTAGTCGCCGACGCGGACGTCCAGGTTGGTGATGTAGCCCGGTGCGGTGGCGCGTACGGTGGTGCGGTCCAGGTTGAGCTGGGCCAGGTCGAGCGCGGCCTGCGCCTGTTCCACTGCGGCCAGTGCCTGTGCCTGCGATGCGGTCGCTGCGTTGCGGTTGGCGCGCGACTGGGCCACGGCCGCCTGCGCGGCGCGCGCGGTAGCCACGGCATCGGCGCGGTCTTCAGCGGAAATCACTGCTGCGGCTTTCTGGCGACGCTCGGACTGGGCTTCGTATTTCTCATAGTCGGCCTGGCTGGCGGCGGTGCCGGCGCTGGCCGCGGAGATGCTGGCACCGGCCGCGCGCGCCGCCGCCTGTGCGGCGCCCAGGTCGGCATCGGCCTGGGCCAGGGCCAGCTGGAAGCGGCGCGGATCGATGCGGAACAGCACATCGCCGGTCTTCACCAGCTGGTTGTCATGCACATCGACTTCGGCGACCAGGCCGGAGACATCCGGTGCCACTCGCACGATCTCCGCACGCACGCGGCCATCGCGGGTCCAGGGCGAGTACATGTAGTGCTTCCACAACGCGTGGGCGATGAGGGCGGCGGCGAGCACCACGATCACGGTCAGGGCAGTGCGGATCAGGGATTGGGTTTTCATCGTGATTCTTCAGTTGAGCAGGAGCAGGCCCAGTAGTCCGAACACGCAGACATACAGGGCCAGGCGGAACAGCGGCGGGTGCCAGGCATGGCGGTACAGGCCGATGCGGCCGGCGATGCCATCCAGCACCCAGAACAGGACGAATAGCGCCACTGCCAGGACCAGCAGGCCCGGCACGTAGACGCCGCCGATGGAGATCTCAGGAGGCAGCACGGGAAGGCTCCGGGGGAGTGTCGGGGTTGCCGCCGGCGGCGCCGGCCAGGACGGAATCGGCGTCGCGCAGTGCGCTGCGCAGCAGGTGCAGGTGCTGGCGGACCCGTTGCAGGGACGGGGGCACGGCGCCGTTGACGACGGTATCGGCCAGCGCTGCATCCAGGTGCGAAAGCGCGGCCTGGTGGTCGGCGGGTGACAGGTGGTCGTACAGGCGCGCGATCGCCGACACGGCCGCGTCGATGTGCGCTTCGATGGCATGTGGCACGGCCGCATCGATGCTGTCGTGGCGCAGCTCGATCAAGGTGCGGCCGGTTTCGTGCACGGCCAGCGCCCAGGCCAGCAGGGTGCGCGATTCGCTGCTGTTGGGCTGGGTATGGGTGACCACCTGCAGGAACAGGTCGCGGCTGACGCTTTCGAAGCGCGGCGCCAGGCCATCCAGCGGCGCGCGCGCGGCCAGCGTGACCTGGTGGCGCAGTTCGGTCAGCAGGCGCCGGCGCTGCCATTGCGTGCCGATCACCGAGGGGATCAGCTGGAAGGCGATCATCGCCAGCACCGCGCCCAGCAGGAACGCGACACCGTTGTTGAGGAAGCTGGCCACGTCGAAGCTCGGCGCCAGCCCGAGGCTCAGCGGCACCAGCGTGCCCAGGCACATCCCCAGGCTCATGCCGAACAGTGGCGGACGCGTGGATAGATACACCGCCAACATCAGGAACGGTGCGGTACCGAGCACCAGCATCCCGTAGCTGTCGATCCGCGGCATCACCAGGGTCACGCACAGGAACGCCATCAACAGGCCAAGCGAGAAGCCCTTGGTGATCTGCGCGGCGGTGACGTTGGGATTGGGGCCTGCGGCCAGGATCGCGGTGAAGGCGATGACATTGGCCATCGCGCCGGCGCCGCTGGCCCAGCCGCTGGACATCCAGGCCAGGCCCAGCAGCAGGGATACCAGGAAACTGCGCACCACCGTGACGGCGACCGACATCCGGTCGGTGGCGTAGCGGAAGCGCACTTTCTCGCTGGCGCGTGCGAGCTGGCCGCCGATGCCCGGGTGCTGCATGGCGGCCGCGGTGTGGGTCATGTCGCGCAGTTCTTCGATGAGGCGCAGCAGCAGCGAGGCGCCGGTATCGAAGTCGTCATGGCGCGAAGCGGGCAACGACGCGCGCAGCCCCGTGGCACGCAGCGGCTGTGCTGCCAGGACCTGTTCCAGGCGCTCGGTGACGTCGTCGTGGTTGCCGGCCTTGCGCGCGGCCAGCGCTTCGCCAAGCGGCCGGTACAGCTGCATCAGCGCACCGGCGACGGCATCGTCGGGACTGCTGCGCAGCAGCCGGTTGATCAGGTGATGCAGCGACTGGAAGCGCGTGGACGCGGCCATGAAGCGCTGGTTGACCAGGCGCATGCGACGGCTGCGCACCCGCGCTTCCGGGTCTTCGAACACCACCGATGCACGCAGGTCCTCCAGTGCCATGGACTCACGCACGAAGCGCAGGTGGGCTTGTTCCATCTGCTCGCGCGGCAGGGCGCCGCGGGTGCCGTCGCGCACGAAATCCAGGAAGCCGGCCAGCAATGCATTGGCGGCCGTGCGCAGGCTGTTGCGCAGGCGCGCAGGGAACACCACGTCGAACACCACCGCACTGACCAGCAGGCCGAGCAGCACCTCGGTCAGGCGCGCGGTGGCCAGCGTGAACACTTCCGTCGGCGCGTTGACCGCTGGCAGGGCGATGATCGCCACGGTGTAGCCGGACAGCACGAAGCCGTACGAGCGGAAGTTGCGGAACATCAGCGCGCCGCCCGCGCACAGGCCGACCCACAGCGACAGGGCCAGCAGGAACAGCACGGGCTGCTGCGGAAACAATGCCGTGATGCAGACCGCCGCAATGCTGCCCACGATGGTGCCGATGGCACGATAGAACGCCTTGGCCAGGACCATGCCGCTCTGCCGGTTCATCACCACGATCACCGTGATCATCGCCGTGCTGGGCGAAGAGAAGCCCATGCGCATGGCGATCATGCCGGCCAGGTAGATCGACAGCAGCACCTTGAACACGAACATCCAGGCCGCGCCTTCGCCGCGCAGGGCTTCGCGCGCCTGGGCGGTCCACGAGGCGCGCGGCGTGGATGCGGGCGCGGTGGCGCTCACAGCGATTCCTCCACGCCGCGCAGCAGCTTGACCATCAGCTGCTGCAGCTGGGCCTGCTCATCGGCATCCAGGTGGCGGGTGTAATCGTGCAGCTGGCGGTTGACCTGTGGCAGGAACGCGGCAATCAGCGCTTCACCTTCGGGCGTCAGCCGCAGCAGCGACATGCGCCGGTCCTGGGCGCTGGGCAGGCGCGCGATCAGGCCCTTGTCGACCAGCTGGTTGGTCAGGCGAGTGACATTGGCGGATTTTTCGCCGGCCGCGTCGGCGATCAGCGAAGGATTGAGCGCACCGTCCGGGCTGGCGTCGATCATCATCAGCACGTTGTACTCGGGATAGCTCAGGCCGTATGCACGCAGCAGCTCATTGCCATGGTCGACGGTGAGCTTGTGCAGCAGCTTGACCATCCGCACCACCGTGGCCGCCTGCCTGGGAAAGCTGCGGTGCTTGCGGCTGGTGGCCTGCAGGCCCAGCTCGGTCGCATCGAAGCGCGTGGGCGGGGTGTCGAATCTGTTCACAGGCTAATATTACACTTATGTAATAAGTTTGCTGTCAACGCGCGCTGAATGACGCCAGTCGGCGCCATGTCCCTTGGTCAGCGATCCAGCGAATGCCTTGGGTGTGCGGGATAAAAGCCGCTCCTACGGCAGGCCGGTGTCCTATCGGGGCGTGTTCTGCCGCCCGGGCGCTTGGTCGGGAAACCGCAATTCACCCAACGGCCCGCGCATCTGGATCGGGACGGAGGCCAAGCGCATGCCCGTGTTGACCTGCACCACGAAATGCAGGTGCGGTGCGGTCGAGAACCCGGTATTGCCGGACAGGCCGATCCGCTGCCCGGTCGTGACCGACTGGCCGGCGCGGACCAGCACACCCTCGGGCTTGAGATGGGCGTAGAGCGCCATGGTCCCGTCGCCGTGCAGGATGCGGACGAAGTTGCTGCGGCCGCCGAACTTCTCCTTGTCCAGGCCAGCCTTGTCGAAGTCGCCTTCGACCTGCATCACCACGCCATCGCGCGCGGCCAGCACCGGCGTGCCTTCGGGCAGTGCGAAATCGATCGCGTCGAAGTTCTGCGCATCGTCGTGGCTGAGATGACCGCCGGGTCCCTGGTCGACGCGGATCGGTGCGTCGAACGGCAGCTGGTACATCACGTCCAACGGCCTGGCCTGCGGATCGCCGGGCTGGGCGTCGAGTTTCAGCTGGAAATCGCTGCCGGCCAGCGGATCGGCCACGATCAGGGTCGACACCAGCACGCTGCCATGGGCGGGCACGAGCTTGCGCACGGGCAGGTCGGGCGAGGCGATCAGTCCGCGCTGGCGGACGAAGGACAACTGCACCTGCACCGGGCCGGGCAACAGGTTGTCGGCCCAGGCCTGGTAACGGGTCGGGGTCTTTTCCAGGCGCAGCTTCACCAGCGCGCTCGGCGTGCTCTGGAAGTGCAGGACATCGACTGGGCCAGCCGCCGGTGCCTGCTGGCCCGGCGGTTTCCCGGCGTAGTGGGTGACGCCTTGGGCGTCCTTCCATTTGTAGAGGCGCCCGGCCTGCGCGGTGGTCAGCCCGGTGGCGAGCAGCAGCAGGCACAGCGCGCTGGCGCAGGCCGCGCGCGGGCTCATGGCAGGCAGCTGCCGCGCAGGTGCAGGGCGGTGGCGATGTCGCGCAGGTCGAACGCGGCCACGGCGCGGTTGTCGTGCTGGACGAACAACGCGCCATCGGGGAAGCGTGGCGTGCCGGCGGCGTACACCACTTCGCCATCGGTCTGCGCGACGACTTCGCCGCTGAACGTCCCGACCGGTGCCAGGCTGGCGCGGTCGTATACCCGGAACAGCGTCGGGCTGGTCTGGTCCACTGCGATCCACCAGCCGCCATCCACGTCGCAGTCCCACAGCGCCACGCCTTCGGCATCGCCGGTGAAACGCGGCAGGCTGGTGCCGCGGAACCGTCCGTCCAGCGTGTAGTCGCGCAGGGTCGAGCCGACCCGCTGGTCCTCATCAGCGATCAGCAACCGGTCGTGTGCCGGATCGCCAGCGATGGATTCGACCATCCGCAGCATCCCCGCGTCGCTGGTGTCGCCGAAGCTGCCGGCATCGGTGCCGGTGACCGGGCCGTCCTCGTCCAGCGGCACGTGGAAGCGACGCACGCGCTGGTCCATCTGCTCGCGCGGCGGCAGGAGGCCGGTGCGGAAATCGGCCATGAAGCTGTCGGTGACCAGCAGCTCCAGCGCGTCTGGTGCGGTTTCCTGCAGCCACAGGCCGTAAGGCACCTTGAGCGTGTCGGCACCGATGACGCCGCGGGGGGTGAAGTCGGGCAGTTGCAGCACCTGCACCCGGTGGTTGTCGCGTTCGACGACGAACACCAGGTCGCCCCAGACCGCGATGCCGTTGGGGCGCTTGAACTGGCCCGGACCCTCGCCCGGTCCACCGACCGTGCGCAGGCGCTGGCCGCTGTCGGCGTCGTAGACCACCAGCTGGTTGCTGGACTTGGCCGTGGCGATCAGCCACGCGCCGCCTTGTTCAGTCGGCCAGACGGCCAGTGAGTCGATTTCATCTTCCGGCTGGCCGGTGGAAATCCAGGCTTCCCTGACCACGGCATCGGGCTTGGGTGCCGGTGGACCGGTGTCGGGTGCAGGCGTGGAGGCTGGCGGGGTGACGCTGGCGCAGCCGGCCAGCAACAGGGTCGCCAGCGCGGCGCAGAACAGGGAGGGGCGTGTCATGACCTCCGATTATGAAGTGGCGCGTGGTCATTGCGGGCGCTGCATGGGGGGTCTGACAACGGTTTCTGAAACAACCATCGCTTTATCTTGATAGAGCGATTGACATCCCCTGACGAGGCTGGCAACCTTCACCCACCATCGAGACCGGCAGAGGGACAGGCCCTTTGAAGCCGGGGCAGCCAGCGACGCAATCCAGCGTGTCGTGTAGGTGCCAAATCCTGCGGCGACGCATCTGCGTTTAGACCGAAAGATGGTTCGTACCGTGCAGCAGCTGCATCGCCACGCACGACGAACGCGAGCTTCCCGCGAAAGCTCGATGGCCGTTCCTCCCGGATTCGCCATGAGCCTCGTGAACACAGCTACCGCCACCGCCGCCTGAATCCACTGAAGCCGATGCGTCGTGTACGCCGGCTGCCGGTGCGCCCGCGATCCGCGGTGAGCTGCCGGTGGCCCTGGCGTTGCGTCATGCCGGTGCCCGCACCCTGATCCTGCGCTACGAGCTGCAGGGTCCGGCCGGTGCGCCGGTGGTGTTCCTGGCCGGCGGAATTTCTGCCCACCGCCATGCGGCGGCCAGCGTGCAGTTCCCCGAAAACGGCTGGGCCAACGATCTGGTCGGCGCTGGCCGCACCCTGGATCCGGCACGCGTGCGCGTGCTGGCGTTCGATTTCATCGGCGCCGATGGCCAGCTGGATGCGCCGATCGACCCGGCCGACCAGGCCGATGCCATCGTCGCGCTGCTGGATGCGCTGGAGATTCCGCGCCTGCGCGGTTTCGTCGGTTATTCCTACGGCGCGCTGGTCGGCCAGCACCTGGCCGCGCGCCATCCGCAGCGCGTCGAACGCCTGATCGCGGTCAGCGGCGCGCATCGCCCGCATCCGTTCGCCTCGGCCTGGCGCGCGCTGCAGCGCCACGCGGTGGCGCTGGGCCAGATGCAGTGCGCCGACCAGCAGGGCCTGTCGCTGGCGCGCCAGTTCGCCATGCTCAGCTACCGCACGCCGGAAGAATTCGGCGAGCGCTTCGACGCGCCGCCGGAGCTGGTCAATGGCCGCGTGCGCGTGGCCGCCGAGGACTACCTGGATGCCGCCGGCGCGCAGTACGTGGCGCGCACGCCGGTCACCGCCTTCCTGCGCCTGTCCGAATCCATCGACCTGCACCGCATCGACCCGGCCACGATTGCCATTCCCACCACGGTGGTTGCGGTCGAAGGCGACCGCCTGGTGCCGCTGGCCGACATGGTCACGCTGGTCGAAGGACTCGGCACCAACGGCCACCTGCGCGTGCTGCGCTCGCCGTACGGCCACGACGCCTTCCTGAAAGAAACCGACCGCATCGACGCGATCCTCGCCACTGCCCTTCGCCCCACCGGAGATACCCCATGAGCCATGCCAGCAACGACAACATTCCCTGCAGCGCGGCCACCGCCGCCGTGCGTGCGGGCATCGACCGCGATACCGCCTACGGTGCGGTGACCCCGCCGATCGTGCTGTCGTCGAACTTCTCCTTCGACGGCTTCGGCAACAAGCGCCAGTACGACTACACCCGCAGCGGCAACCCCACCCGCGACCTGCTGGGCGAAGCCCTGGCCGAGCTGGAAGGCGGCGCCGGCGGCGTCATCACCGCGACCGGCATGGGCGCGATCAACCTGGTGCTCAACGCGCTGCTGCAGCCGGGCGAGAAGCTGGTGGTCCCGCACGATGCGTACGGCGGCAGCTGGCGCCTGTTCAACGCGCTGGCGTCCAAGGGTCACTTCGAGCTGATCACCGCCGACCTGACCGACCCGCGCTCGCTGGCCGATGCGCTGGCGCAGTCGCCCAGGCTGGTGCTGATCGAAACCCCGTCCAACCCGCTGTTGCGCATCACCGACCTGCGCTTCGTCACCGAAGCGGCGCACAAGGCCGGCGCGCTGGTGGTGGTGGACAACACCTTCCTGTCGCCGGCGCTGCAGAAGCCGCTCGAATTCGGCGCGGACCTGGTGCTGCACTCGACCACCAAGTACGTCAACGGCCATAGCGACGTGGTCGGCGGCGCGGTGATCGCGCGCACTGCCGAACTGCACCAGCAGCTGGTGTGGTGGGCCAACGCGCTGGGCCTGACCGGTTCGCCGTTCGATGCATTCCTGACCCTGCGCGGCCTGCGCACCCTGGATGCGCGGCTGCGCGTGCACCAGGAAAACGCGGTCGCCATCGCTGACCTGCTGGACGGCCACGATGCCGTCGCCCAGGTCTATTACCCGGGCCTGGCTTCGCATCCGGGCCATGCCATCGCCGCACGCCAGCAGAAGGGCTTCGGCGCGATGATCTCGTTCGAATTGGACGGCGGCGAAGCGGCCGTCCGCGCCTTCGTCGATGGACTGAAGTACTTCACCCTGGCCGAATCGCTGGGCGGTGTGGAAAGCCTGATCGCCCATCCGGCCACCATGACCCATGCGGCCATGACCCCCGAAGCCCGTGCCAAGGCGGGGATTTCCGATGGCCTGCTGCGGCTGTCGATCGGCATTGAACTGACCGAGGACCTGGTGGCCGACCTGCAGGCGGGTTTGATCCGCGCGCAGTCGGTGATCCAGGCGACGGCCCGGAAAACGGTCGACGCATGAGCGCGGTCGTCCGCCTCAACGCGCGCCGCGCACCACGCCTGGCGCTGCTGGGCACTGGCGTGGTCGGCGCTGCGCTGATCGCGCGCTACCAGCGATTGCAGGTGCGCGGCGTTGCGTTGCCGGCCTTCGCCTGGATCGCCAATTCGCGTGAGGTGATCGAAGGCGACCGCGCGCTTGAAGCGGCCCTGCAGCAGCTGCGCGATGCGCCGGCCAACACCCGCATCGTCCCGCCCTGGGCCGAAGCCGATGCGCTGGATGCCGGCGACATCGTCATCGACGCCACCGCCAGCGATGCCATCGCCCTGCGCCATGCCGAATGGCTGGGCCGCGGCGTGCACGTGGTAACCGCGAACAAGCTCGGCGCCGGCGCGGACCTGCTACGCGCACAGGCCATCGAACAGGCCGCGCGCGACGGCGGTGCGGTCTACGGCGACAGCGCTACCGTCGGCGCCGGCCTGCCGCTGCTGCGCAGCCTGCGCGCGCTGGTGGCCGGTGGCGATGCGATCACCTCGGTCGAAGGCGTGCTGTCCGGTTCGCTGGCATGGCTGTTCAACCAGTTCGATGGCACGCAGGCGTTTTCCAGCCATGTGCGCCAGGCGCGCACGGCGGGCTATACCGAGCCTGACCCGCGCATCGACCTGTCCGGTGAGGACGTGCGCCGCAAGCTGCTGATCCTGGCGCGTGCGGCTGGCCTGCCGCTGCAGCGTTCCGATGTGCGCGTCGAATCGCTGGTGCCGCAGGTGCTGGCCAATGCCAGCCATGCGCAGATCGACGACCTGCTGAGCGTGCTCGATGCGCCACTGCAGGAGCAGTTGGATGTCGCCCGTCGCGATGGCGCGCAGCTGCGCCTGGTCGGGCGTTTCGACGCGCAAGGAGCCAGCGTTGGCCTGCGTGCGCTGCCGGCCAGTCACGCCCTGTGCGGCGGGGGCGGCACCGATAACCGCGTAGCGATCCACTGCGACCGCTATCCCGACCAGCCGCTGCTGATCCAGGGTCCCGGCGCCGGGGCGGAAGTTACCGCCGCAGCGCTGCTGGACGACGTGCTGGCCCTGCTGCCCGGCAGCCGCGAGCAGGCTGCCTAGGGCCGGTCCGACGTGGCCCTAGGCAGCCTGTGTGGTCAGTCCGGCGGCAACAGGCCCCAGGTCATTCAGATCAGCAGTCAGTGACTGTCACGCAGGCGTCGGTCACGCAGGAATGCCTGCACCTGCTCGCGTGTCATCCGTTGCCCGTCGGCATTGACCACGTTGAAGTCCACGCCGTTCTCCCACAGTTGCGGCGCGGTCAGCACGGCGACGTTGGCGGCCGGCGTGTTGGCCTGCAGCGACAGCAGGTAGGCATTGAATCCGGCGCTGCGCAGCCACGCCGTGTAGGTGCTGTCGTGTTCGGTGGCGAACTGTCCCTGGTACTCGCATTCCCTGCGCAGCGCCTCACCCAGCGGGCGGCAGTCCAGGCGCCATTGATGCAGGCCGATCAGCGCATCGGGCTCCAGCTCACGGGCGGTCGCGGCAGCCCATAGGCCCACGCACATGCTGGCGCAGATCGAATGCACCCGGACGGTCAGGTTGTGCCGCTGGATCAGGCGGCCTGCTTCCAGGCCGGGCCCCGCATAGCCGCCGCCGCTGGTGATGACGATGCGCTGCAGGAAACGATGTTCACCCAGCACGGCTTCGAGCTGACGGGCGAACTGGGGGCCGATGCCACCGTCGATGCGCAGGGTCTGCCCGTCATCGAGGACGGAAAAGCGTGCGTCCTGGACGACCGATGGTGGGGTCTGGCCGGGCTGGGTGGGCTTGAGGATCAATGCCTCGCGCGCTGATGACGGCGCTTCATCGGGTACCGCTGCAGGCGCGGGCACTGTTTCGGTTGGCGAAGAGGGGCGTTGGCCGAAATACACCGCGGCGACCAGCACTGCCCCGGCAGGAATCAGCAGTCGCCAGATCCCGGCCCAGCCCTTGCGTACCGGGCGAGGCCGGACTGAACCGGGCCGCGTGGCGGGCGTGGGCATCGTTGGGCTTCCTGCGCGATGGACGGTGGCGCCACGATAGCAGTCGATGGCAACCCACCAGGCGGCAGCCGCTGATGCGCACGGCCAGCCCGCGGATCGGGTCGGGGCCGCGCGATGGCAGGCCAGGGCGTGCTCAACACTCGATGACGTTCACCGCCAGCCCGCCGCGACTGGTTTCCTTGTACTTATCGCGCATGTCGCGGCCGGTATCGCGCATGGTGCGGATCACCTTGTCCAGGCTGACCTTGTGCTTGCCGTCGCCGCGCATGGCCATGCGGCTGGCGTTGATGGCTTTCACCGAGCCCATCGCATTGCGCTCGATGCAGGGGATCTGGACCAGGCCGCCGATCGGGTCGCAGGTCAGGCCCAGGTTGTGCTCCATGCCGATCTCGGCGGCATTCTCGATCTGGCTGGTGTTGCCACCGAGCGCGGCGGTCAGGCCGGCGGCGGCCATCGAACAGGCCACGCCGACCTCGCCCTGGCAGCCGACTTCGGCGCCGGAGATGCTGGCGTTTTCCTTGTACAGGATGCCCACCGCCGCGGCGGTCAGCAGGAAGTCGAACACGCGCTGCTCATTGGCGCCCGGGCAGAACCGGTCGAAGTAATGCAGCACCGAGGGGATGATCCCGGCCGCGCCATTGGTGGGGGCGGTGACCACGCGACCGCCGGCGGCGTTTTCCTCGTTGACCGCCAGCGCGTACAGGTTCACCCAGTCCAGCGTGGTCAGCGGGTCGCGCATCGCCGCTTCGGGCTTGGTCGACAACTCGCGGTACAGCGCCGGGGCGCGGCGCGAGACATGCAGGCCGCCGGGCAGGGTGCCTTCCTGGCGGATGCCACGCGCCACGCAGGACTGCATGGCGTTCCAGATCTCGCGCAGGCCTTCGCGGATCTGGTCCTCGCTGCGCCAGGATTTTTCGTTCTCGAACATCAGCTGGGCGATCGACAGGCCGCTTTCGGCGCTGCGCGCGATCAATTCGTCGCCGCTGTTGAACGGATACGGCAGCGGCGTTTCGTCGGCGACGATGCGGTCGTCGGCGGCCTCGTCGGCATTGACCACGAAACCGCCGCCGACCGAGTAGTAATCGCGCGTGGCGATCACGTTGTCGGCCGCATCGAATGCGGTGAAGCGCATGCCATTGGTGTGGAAGGGCAGCTTCTGGCGCTTGTTCAACAGCAGGTCGCGTTTTTCCTCGAAGGCGATCACGTGCGTGCCGCCGAGGGCGATGCGGTGTTCGCTGCGGATGCGCTCCAGCGTGGCCGGGATGACGTCCGGGTCGATCAGGTTGGGCAGGTGGCCTTCCAGGCCCATCAGCACGGCCTTGTCGGTGCCGTGGCCACGGCCGGTCAGCGCCAGCGAGCCGAACACTTCGGCGCGGATGCGGGTTACGTCCTGCAGCCGATCGGCCTGGGTCAGCCAGCGCGAGACGAAGCGCGCCGCAGCGCGCATCGGCCCGACGGTATGCGAGGAACTCGGCCCGATGCCGATCTTGAACAGGTCGAAAGTGCTGACGGCCACGTTGGGAAATCCGGAAGAGAACTGCGTTGGAAGAAGGGGGCTGAGGCGCGGTCAGCGTCGCGCGCGTGCGCTGGGTGCGACGGCGTCGGTCTGCAGGTGCTGCGCCAGCGCCGCGCGCACGCTGTCGTGGGTGCGCGCCATGTGTTCGTCGTGCAGGCGGCAGGCCTTGATCACGTTGCGCTGGAGCGCGGCATCGGCGATGGCCAGGTGTTCGTCCAGCGAGAAGCGCTTGTCGCGCGAGCGCGGCAGGGCGGCGTACCGGTAGCGTTCGGCCTGGTGGTAGAACATGTCCTGCAGGCGCAGCAGCCATGGCGAGCGGCAGGCGCCGAGCAGCGCACGATGGAAGCGGAAGTTGCGCGCTTCCAGTTCGTCCAGCACGTCGGCCGGCGGTTGGGTGCTGCTGCCGGACAGGTCGCGCTCGATCGCGGCCAGTGCATCCAGTGACTGGCGGACGTCGGCTTCCCACGCGGCGTCGCCGTGGACGATGGAGTCGTTCATCGCCTCGTTGACCACCAGTACGCGGACCTTGGCGATGTCGTCCAGTTCCTGCAGCGACAGCGGCGCGACCCAGAAGCCGCGCTGGTCGGCACTGACCACCAACTGCTCGCCGCACAGCCGCGCCAGCGCTTCGCGCAAGGGGGCCAGGCCGATCTGGTAATGCTGCTGCAGCTCGGACAGCTTGAGCTTGCCCGCGGCCTTCAGCCGCCCGCGCACGATGTCGTGGCGCAGTTGCTGGTGGATGCGGCTGGCAAGCGTGCCGGCGACGGCGACGTCCATAAAATCGAAATTATTTTCAGGGAAGGGCGGGTTGGCGCATTGTAGGCGCCGATCCTTCGCTTTAATTTCGATTTTTCATTGCATTCGCCCTCACAGGACGGCGACGGCAGCCGGGCGGACTCGACGCCGCAGCCCGGCCTGGGTTACCACTGCAACTCTTCCCTCGCATGCCTGCCGATGTCCACCTACCTGCTTTACCAGCGCGATGACTGCCACCTGTGCGACCTGGCGCTGGAGATCCTGGCCGCCGCGCGGCTGCCGGAGTTCGACAGCGTCTACATCGATGACGATGCCGGGCTGGAGGCGCGCTACGGCCTGCGCGTGCCGGTGCTGCGCGATGCGTGCGACGCGCGGGAACTGGACTGGCCGTTCGACAGTGCGCGGGTGCAGGCCTTCATGGCGGGTTGAAGCGTTACGGCGCGGCGGCGGGATTGCGGTTCTCGCGCACTGGCGTGTACTGGGCCGACAGCAGCTGCCAGCCCTGTGGCGTCTTGCGCGCCACCGCGCCGAGGGTGAGCGTCATGGCGTGGCCTTGCATGGCGTAGCTGAGCTGGGCGCTGACGACGGCCGTGTCGCCGTGGTCGTGCACCACGGTCTGCGCCAGCTGCACCGACGGGCCGTCCATCTTTTTCTCCGGCGCATAGAACGACAGCACCGCGGCGTGGTCGTCGACCTGGCCCAACGGACTGATCTCGATGAACTGTGGATCCAGCACGGCCTTCAGCGCATCCAGATCGAACTTCGATTCGGCCTGCACGTACTGCTGCACCGCTGCCTGCGGCGTGCTGGCGATGGCGGCGGCGTGGCCGTCCGGGCTGACGAACAACAGCACGGCGATCGGGATGGCAGCCAGCAGGGTTGGCAGGCGCATGCAGAAGATCCTTGTTCCATGGGAGAAGCACGAGCATCGCCGCGTTGCGGACAAGCGCGCATGGACCGGAAGTCATTCTCCCCAACGGCACCGTTGCACGGCCCACACGGCAAAACGCCGGGCAGTGCCCGGCGTCGTGTGCGTCGTGACTGCTTTGCCTGCTCAGTTGACCGGCTTCAGTACGACCTTGGTGCTGACTGCGACGGCATCGGGGATGGTGCTGGTGTCCTTCCAGTCGCCGCCACCAACGCCGAAGTCCAGGCGCTTGACCGTCGCCTTGCCGGCCAGCGTCGGCTGCGCTCCCGGCGTCCACACGAAGGTGAGCGTGACCGGCCTGGACACGCCGCGCAGGGTCAGCGTGCCGTCGGCGCTGTAGCGGTCACCGCCCAGCGACTTGAAGCCCTTGGCGGTATAGGTGGCCTGGGCGAACTTGCCCACGTTGAAGAAATCCGCACCGGCCAGGGTCGAGTCGCGATCTCCGTTGCCGGTGTTGGTGCCGGTCAGGCCGATGGTCACCTCCAGCGTGCCGAGTTCGGGATGGGCCGGATCGAAGCTGACCTTGGTGTCGAACTTGCCGAACTTGCCGGTGAAGGTTTCGCCGTCGTAACTGGTGGCGAACACCAGCGTCGAACCGGGCGCCTGCACGTAGTCGGCGGCCTTGGCCACGGCGGTGGAGAACATCGCCACCAGTGCGGCGGCGGTGAGGGCGGGGGAGAGGAACTTGCTGGACATGTCAGGAATCCCTGGGTTGCGGAGCGGAAGTCGGCGCGCGCAACCAGCCGCGCGGCAGCATGCGGGCAAGCGTGGCGTCGCCCTGGAAAAAATGGTGGTAGAACGCGGCGCCGGCATGCATCGCCACCAGCACGATCAGCACGTACAGGCCCCAGGCGTGGATGCCGTGGGCGACGGCGCGGATCGCTTCGTCGGGCGCGACCAGCTTGGGCATGTTGAACAGCCCGAAGAACTTGAACGGTCGCAGCCCGCTGGCCGAGTCGTACAGCCAGCCCGACAGCGGCATGGCGAACATGATCCCGTACAGCAGCAGGTGGGTGAGGCTGGCGATGGTGTGCTGCCAGCCTGGCGTGTCCGGTACCGGCCGGGGCGCGCCGGCATACAGGCGCCAGGCCAGGCGCGCGACCACCAGCACCAGCACCGTGATGCCGACCGATTTGTGGGCGGTGTAGACCCAGAAATACTTCGGCGTCTTGGGCAGCTCGCCCATGGTCAGCCCGACCACGGCCAGGACGAAGATCAGCAGCACGATGAGCCAGTGCAGCGATTGGCTGACGGCGCCCCAGCGTTCGGCGTTCGGTCGGGTCATGGGGTGGGGTCCTGTGGCGTTGGCTGGGGAGCGTCGTTGGCGGGTGAGGGTGCGACCGCGTCGGGCGGCACAGGTTCCTGCGGCGTGGCGTTGTCCGGGTCCTGGTCCGGCTGGTCGTCGAAATCCTTGCCCGAGCGGGTGGCCTCGGCCTGGATGGTCAGCTGCACCGCATCGCCGATCACCGATTTCCATGCGGTGATGCCGAAATCGGCGCGGCTGATCGTGGCGGTGGCCGAAAACCCGGCCGTGCGCCGGAACGGCGGCAGCGGATGACGCTTGAGCTGGTTGAAGGTCACCGCCAGGGTCACTTCGCGGGTGACGCCATGCAGGGTCAGGTTGCCGGTTACTTCGGCATGCGTGGCATCGGTGCCCACCACGCGGGTGGAGACGAAGCTCGCCTGCGGGTGGTCCTTGATATCCAGCAGGTTGCCGGCGGCCACGGCCTTGTTCCAGGCCGCATCGCCCAGGTCGGCACGCTCCAGCGGCACGCTGACTTCCACCCGGGCCTGGCTCCAGTCGTCCGGGTCGAACTGCAGCAGCCCGGTGCTGCCCGACACCGTGCCCATCGCCTGCGAGAAGCCCGCATGGGAAATGGCGAACAGCACCCGGGTGTGCACGGGGTCCAGCTGGTAGGTCTTCGGCGTCGCGGCGGCACCTGCAGTCGCCAGCAGGCCGGCCAGCAGCCAGGCGGAAGAGGGAAGGCGCCTGTGGCGGCGTGGCATTGTCATGGCTGGGATTCTAGACACCTGCCTGGCGCAGAACGTTGTGCCTGCCAGGAACAATCCATTGCGGGCGCGTGGAATGACATGCGCCGCAATGCCGTGTTTGTCCTGCCATTGCGATGGTTGCCAGCCTCCGCGCTTGCTTGCACGATGGCGTGCGTACGCAGGCGGCCCATCCGGCAAGGCCCACGCGGCAAGACGCGACAACGCCATGGGGGCAACCAGCGGATGTGGGCAAGACGATTTTTCCTGTGTGGCCTGCTGGCCTGGGCCGGCCTGGCCCAGGCCGCGGTGCCACTCACCCCCCAGCCGCGCCAGATGGGTGTCGGCGACGGCCTGCCCAGCGGCCGCGTCAATGCCTTCGCCGAGGACAAGCTGGGCTATCTGTGGATGGCGACCCACGATGGCCTGGCGCGTTATGACGGCCGCGGCTTCCGCATCTGGCGCATGGAAGACGGCCTGCGCGACAACCTGATCTGGTCCCTGCATTCGGACCTGGACAACCGGCTGTGGATCGGCACCGAGAACGCCGGCATTGCGGTGCTCGATGCCGACCGGCGCATGTTCCATTTCTACAATCGCCAGAACACGCCGGAGCTGACCAGCAATACGATCTGGTGCATCGAGGCGACCGCCGACGGCAGCCTGTGGTTCGGCACCCAGGGCGGTGGCCTGACCCGGCGCCTGGCCGATGGCAGCTTCCAGCATTTCATGCCGGTCCCGGGCGATCCGCGCAGCCTGCCGAGCAATGAAATCGTGCACATGGCGGTCACCTCCGACGGCAGTCTGTGGCTGGCGACGCGTGCCGGTGTCGCGCGTTGGACCGGTCGCGATTTCGAACGCGTTCCGGACGACGCGCTGCCTTCGCCGCTGGTCAATCGGTTGCGCCCCGAATCCGACGGCAGCCTGTGGATCGCCACCACGCGTGGCGCGGTGTTGCGCAAGCCCGATGGGCAATACGTGAAGCAACCGTGGGGCCAGAGTTCGAACATCCCCGTCCTGCAGACGCTGCTGCGCGACCACGCCGGCACCTACTGGCTGGATACGGCTTCCGGCCTGGGGTATCAGGCCGGAGGGGCCGTCCACAACGTGCCGTTGTACAGCGTGTCGGCCAAGGGCATGGTCAAGCCCAGCTGGGCCACCGCGTATGAAGACCGCGATGGTGGCCTGTGGTTTGCCAGCATCAACGCCGGGTTGTGGCATCTGCCGGCGAACTGGCGCCAGTTCGCGGTGCTGACCAATGACGACAGTGATCCGGCTTCGATGTACAACCCCTACGTGCTGGTCTCCACGCCGGCAACGGGCGGCGGCCTGTGGCTGGCAGGGACGCGCAGTGCGCTGGACTGGCTGGACCCGGTCACGGGCAAGGTGCAGCACCACCTGCGCGTGATCGATTCGGTGCAGTGGCCGCAGGCGATGGCCGAAGATCGCGCGGGCCGGGTGTGGATCGGCCTGGCCGATACGTTGCAGCGCTACGACCCGGCCAGCCACCAGGTGCGGCGCTGGGTCTCTGGCGCCGCGCGCGATGCCATGCTGGCCGGCAGTACCGACCTGATCCGTGCCTGCGGCGACCAGCTCTGGTTGTATTCGCGCGCTTCGGGCATGCAACTGCGTGACCTGGACGGGCATGTGCTGGCCGCGCCGCGGCTCAACCTGGCCAAGAATTCCTTCGTCCAGGACGCGCGCTGCGGGCCGGACGGTCGCCTGTGGCTGGCGAGCGATCGCGGCGTGCGGGCCTGGGACCCGGCAAGCCAGCAGTTCCAAGCCATTGCAGGTGACGTCCCGTCGGCGGCGTTTTCGCTCGCGTTCCCGGATGCGCAGCATCTCTGGGTGGGGCGGATGGGACGGATCGAGCGATACGGTTGGAATGGGCAGCGCCTGGAACTGCTTGCGGCCATTGGCGAAGAAAAAGGTTTCCCGGCGGCGGCACCGACGGGTCTGGTGGTCGATGACCAGGGCGTGGTGTGGACCAGCTCGTCGCGCGGTCTTGCGCGGACCGACCCGGTGACTGGTTCGGTCCGCCAATACGGCGTGCGCGATGGCTTGCCCAATCCGGACATCCGCGAACTATCCCTGGTCCAGGCCACGACCGGCCAGATCAGCGCCGCCACACCGGATGGCCTGGTGCTGTTCGATCCCGGTCAGCTGGTTCCTTCGAAGCGGCAGCCTTCGCTGCAGATCGAATTCGTCGGCGTGCGCCGTGGTGACGATGGCCTGGACCTGACCCACGTGGCCGAGCCGCAGGTCGACAGCAATGACCGCGACCTGCACATCGTGGCGCGCCTGTTGTCGTTCTCCGGTTCGGACGACAACAGCTATCGGTTCCGTCTCAATGGCTACGACCCGGGTTGGGTGGACGTGGGGACCACCGGCGAGCGCCTGTTCTCGCGCCTGCCGCCTGGTCGCTACACGCTGGAAATCCAGGGCCGCAGCAGCGACAGCGTGTGGTCGTCGGTGAAGACGCTGCGCTTCCGGGTGCTGCCGCCGTGGTGGCGCAGCCCCTGGGGGCTGGTGTGCTGGATCGGGCTGTCGCTGCTGTTGATCTTCTGGGGGCTGTACCTGTATCGCCTGCGATTGCGGCGACGGACTGCCTGGCAGATGGCGCAGCACGAGCGCACCGTGGCCGAGCAAGCCTCGCGTGCCAAGACCCATTTCCTGGCGACCCTGGGCCACGAAGTCCGTACCCCCATGACCGGCGTGCTGGGCATGAGCGAGTTGCTGCTGTCCACCAACCTGGACGAGCGCCAGCATGGCTATACGCGTTCGATCCAGAACGCGGGCACGCACCTGTTGCGACTGGTCAACGATGCGCTGGACCTGGCCCGGATCGAAGCCGGTCGGCTGGAGCTGGACCAGCAGGATTTCGACCTGCGCGAACTGCTGGACGGCGTGGTGGCGTTGACCGCGCCGATGGCCGGCAAGCGCGGCCTGGCCTTCAGTAGCGATGTGGCTGCGGGCCTGCCCGTCGCGTTGCGTGGCGACCCGGTCCGGGTGCGCCAGATCCTGCTCAACCTGCTCAACAACGCGGTCAAGTTCACCGAGCAGGGCTGGGTGCGCCTGCAGGCGTTGCCGCTGGAAGGCGGCGGCGTGCGCCTGATCGTCAGCGACAGCGGTCCGGGCATCGCCGCAGGGCAGGTGGCGCGGCTGTTCCAGCGCTTCGAGCAGGCCGAAGGCGCACGCACGGCCGCGCGCTACGGCGGCAGCGGCCTGGGGCTGGCGATCAGCCAGGAACTGGCTGGCGCCATGGGCGGGCGGATCAGCGTGGAGAGCATGCCGGGCCAGGGCACGCGCTTCCTGGTGGACCTGCCGTTGCCGACCGCCGCGCGCGGCACGCCGACGGTGGTGGTGCCGGCCCGGGATGAAAGCCTGCCGTTGTCGGTCCTGCTGGTCGAGGACGACGCCACCATCGCCGAGGTCATCACCGGCCTGCTGCGTGCACGTGGCCATCGCGTGCAGGCGGTGGGCCATGGCCTGGCGGCGTTGACCGAAGTGGCGGTGGGCGGCTTCGACATCGCCCTGCTGGACCTGGACCTGCCGGGCATGGATGGACTGTCGTTGGCGCGCCAGTTGCGTGCGCAGGGTTTCCAGGCCGCGCTGTTGGCGGTGACCGCGCGCGCCGATGGCGAGGCCGAGGCACAGACGCGCGCGGCGGGGTTCGACGGGTTCCTGCGCAAGCCGGTCACCGGCGAGATGCTGGTCGAGGCCATCGGCATGGCACGTGCGGTGGCGCAGCGCCGGATCGAGCAGTGACCTAGGCAAGTCCGGCCGCGCCGCGGTTCGCACTTCGATGGCATGAGGGCCTGGTTACCCATGCTTTGGGGTCGCCCCGTGGTGGCGTGACTTGCGCCTGCCGGAGTCCGTTGCGAGGATGGCGTGGGAGTCACATGGATGAAAGAAAGCGCATGGATGTGTGGCGTGCAGGGTTGCGTGCGGCTGTATTGCTGCTGGGGATGTGCTGGGCTGGTGCGCAGGCCCAGGTGCCGCAGCGGCCCGTGTTCCGCCTGAGCAGCGTCGCCAACGGGCTGCCGTCGGCGACCGTGACCGCGCTGGCCACCGACCGCCAAGGGTATCTGTGGGCAGCCACCTTCGATGGGCTGGCGCGCTATGACGGCACCGAATTCACGGTGTGGCAGCACGATCCCCACGACCCTGCTTCGATCGGCGGCAACCTGCTGCAGGCGATGTACATCGATCCGCAGGATCGGGTGTGGGTGGCGAGCGTTGGCCTGAGCGTGCTGGACGCGCAACGCAAGCGCTTCAGGCACTACCGGCAGGAACAGTATCCGCAGATGCATAGCGACGACGTCTTCGCCGTCAGTGGCATCGGCGACGAGGTCTGGTTCGGCACCAACGGCGGTGGGCTGTACCGCATCGCGGCCGACGGCACGATGACCCGCTTCGACAACGCCAATACCCAGGACGCGCTGCCTTCCGATACGGTGCTGTCGCTCGCCAGCGACGCGCAGGGGCGACTGTGGATCGCGACCACCGAAGGCCTGGCCTACGTGCAGGATGGCAAGGTCGAGCGCGTGGCTGCAGGCGCCATGTCCGGGCATGCCGTGGCGGCACTGTTCCAGGTGGACGGTGGACTGTGGGCCAGTGGTGCATACGGTCCCAGCCTGCTTGGCGCGGATGGAAGCTGGCACCAGCCGCGCTGGGCCTCGATGTTTGAGGACACCAACCAGCTGATGGCGGTCGCATCCGCTGGCGGCGGCGAGTACTGGCTGGGCACCCAGCATGGATTGTGGCTGACGCAGGGCGACGCGGCCCCGCAGCCGGTCAGCGAGCGCAATGCGCTGTTCTCCAACCGGTATGTGCTGGCCATGGACCACGCGCAGGGGGGCGGGCTGTGGGTCTCGGTGATGGGGCAGGGGCTGGCCTATCTGCGTCCGGACTGGCGTCGCCTGGCGGTGCTGCCCGCACCGAAATCCAGGGCGGTCGACGCCTATTGCGCGGTGGCTCCGGGGCAGCAGGACAAGCTATGGCAGTTCGATGCCAGCGGTGCGCTGGAACAGCTGGATACGCGCACCGGCGATCTCAGCGTGACCACGCTGCGCGATGACGTGCTCAAGGGGATGGCCCCGGCCTCGGGCCTGCAGGACAGTCGCGGGCGGCTATGGTTCGGTCATGTACCGGCGCACCTGGTGCGCTTCGATCCGGCGACGGGGCAGCATCGTCGCTGGCTGATCCAGCGCATCCAGGGCGGGGGCATGGCGCCGGAAGCGCTGATCGAAGACGCGCGCCACGATGTCTGGGTCGGCGTCAGCGGCATGCTCCAGCGCCGCGATGGCGCCAGCGGCGAGGTGCTGGACGAATTCCGCTTGAATCCAGTCACGCAGGAAGACCTGGCCTTCCAGCAGCTGCGCCTGGGCCCCGACGGCGAGCCGTGGGTGGCCAGCGGCGGTGGCCTGCTGCGCTGGGATCCGCGGCAACGCGTCCTGCTGCCGGTGCCCGAGCTGGACGGCGATGACGTCTCCGGTTTCGTGCCCGTTGGCGACCGGCAGCTCTGGTTGTATCGGGTGGGATTGCTGGAGCACTGGGAACAACGGGGCCAGCGCTGGGAGAAGCTCCAGTCGATCAACGAGGGACTGCCCAGCATCCCGACCAATGGCCTGCAGCGTGATGCGCAGGGACGATTGTGGCTGGCGACCCAGCGCGGCCTGCTGCGGGTGGATCCCGTGACGGGACAGGTGCGCGGTTTCGGTATGCGCGACGGACTGAGCAGCCAGGAGTTCCTGGAAAAGTGCCTGTACCAGCTGGATGACGGCGTGCTGGCCTCGACCACCAGCGACGGTGCGCTGGTGCTGGTCGATCCCTCGTTGCCCGATCGCGCGCCGACGCCACCGCCGTTGCTGCTGCAGACGCCGACGGTGGTGCGCGAAGGCGCAGTCGTTCCGCTGACCGATCCCGATGTCCAGCTGCGCGCGGGCGATCGCGAATTGCGCGTGGGCATGCGCCTGCTGTCGTTCGAGGATCCGGCCGGCAACCGTTACCGCTCGCGCCTGGTTGGCTTCGATCCGGGCTGGGTTGACCAGGGCGCCAGCGGCGACCGCGTACTTTCGGCGCTGGCACCAGGGCATTACGTGCTGGAGCTGCAGGGGGTCGAGGCCGGTGGCACCCCTTCGGCGCAGCACCGTTTTGCTTTCAGCGTGGCTCCGCCGTGGTGGCGCAGCGGTGCAGGCATCGCTGTGCTGACGCTATGCGCGCTGGCGCTGGTCCTGCTGTGCGCCTGGGCCTATCGCGAGCGGCTGCGCCGGCGTTCGGCCTGGAATCTGGCCCAGCACAAGCGCGAACTGGCCGAGCAGGCATCGCTGGCCAAGACCCATTTCCTGGCCACGCTGGGACACGAGGTGCGCACGCCGATGACCGGCGTGCTGGGCATGAGCGAACTGCTGCTGGGCACGTCGCTGGACGAACGCCAGCGCGGCTATGCAGGTTCCATCCAGGAGGCCGGCACGCACCTGCTGCGGCTGGTCAACGACGCGCTGGACCTGGCCAGGATCGAAGCCGGGCGACTGGAACTGGACCAGCAGGATTTCGACCTGCGCGAGCTGCTGGACAGCGTGGCGGCGATGACCGCGCCGATGGCCGGGCAGCGCAACCTGGCGTTTTCCTGCAGCGTCGCCGAGCGGGTGCCGCAGACCTTGCGCGGCGACCCGATGCGCGTGCGTCAGATCGTCATGAACCTGCTGGGCAATGCGGTCAAGTTCACCGAACACGGCGCGGTGCGCCTGCAGGCGTTGCCACTGGCTGGGCCAGGCGTCCGACTGGTGGTCAGCGATACCGGCCCGGGCATGAATCCGGAACAGCAGGCACGGCTGTTCCAGCGTTTCGAGCAGGCCGAAGGTGCACGCACGACCTCGCGTTATGGCGGCAGCGGACTGGGGTTGGCGATCTGCCAGGAACTGGCGCTGGCGATGGCCGGCACGATCACGGTCGAGAGCGCGCCTGGGCAGGGCACACGCTTCCTGGTGGACCTGCCGCTGCCGGCCGCGACCGGTCTGCCCGTTGCGCCGTCAATGCCCACGCAAGGCGACGTCGCACCGCTGTCGGTGCTGCTGGTCGAAGACAACGCGACCATTGCCGAGGTCGTGACCGGCCTGCTGCAGGCGCGCGGGCATGCCGTGCACGCCGTGCCGCACGGCCTGGCGGCATTGACCGAGGCGGCTGTCAGTCATTTCGACATTGCATTGCTCGACCTGGACCTGCCCGGCATGGACGGGTTGGCACTGGCAAGGCAGCTGCGTGCGCAAGGCCTGGTGCTACCGCTGCTGGCGGTGACCGCACGCGCCGATGCGCAGGCCGAAGCACTCACGCGCGCCGCCGGCTTCGATGGCTTCCTGCGCAAGCCGGTGACTGGCGAGCTATTGGCCGAAGCCATCGCCGGGGTCCTGGCGGGCAGGGGCCGGCCGGGAGCCACGATGTCGACTCCACCACAGTCCGGGGACGGCATGGGCGCACCCTCGGCAGCCGGTTGTTAGCATCGGGCCCTGAATCCCCCGAAGACAGGTCACTTCATGGACGAAATTCCTTCCTCGCCAGGCAATGCGTCGCAGGCAGATCGTGGCGCGGGTGCAGCGCCGGCGGTGACGCACAGGGTCGATGGCCACGTCACCGAACACGGCGGGCAGGTGCGGGCCCAGGTTCAGCTGGGTGGCGCACAGCTGCGCGCCGGCCTGGATGCCACGCTGCAGGGCGAGGTCGTCCGCAGGGACGGCGTGGTCCGCTACACGCTGGAAGGCACGGTCACCGCTTCCCTCCAGGCCAACGGTTCGGTGCGCGATATCGGCGCCGGCGTACGCGTGCAGGAACGTGGCACGGCCAGGTTCGAGGTTGCATTGCCCGAACACGCCGCGCGTGATGCCGACCTGCGTTCGATCAATCCCTTCGATCCGGCATCGATGCCGGTCGGCACGCGTATCAGCATGGATGCCGCCCACACCGGCAGCGTCGAGGTCACCACCCGGTTGCGACAGCTGGCGACAAAGGACCGGGTCGGGGAAGAACAGGGCGTGCAAATGTCGGTCGAAGCGCTGGAAGGTGGTCGCGTGCGTGTCGTGGCCGGCCCGCGCGAGGCGGTGGAGGCCTATCACGGGATCGGCATCAAGCTTGGCCCTGCCAGCGCCATGCTCGGGCGTGAGGACCGGGTGTCCGGTGGCACGCTGCACAGCGCCGAATTCGACCTGACCACCCCGCAGGGTCGCCAGGCCTACGATGACGTCATGCATTCGGGGACGATGCCCGAGCGCGACGGGCCG
This sequence comes from Pseudoxanthomonas sp., assembly GCF_027498035.1. Lineage (NCBI taxonomy): Bacteria > Pseudomonadati > Pseudomonadota > Gammaproteobacteria > Lysobacterales > Lysobacteraceae > Pseudoxanthomonas > Pseudoxanthomonas sp. The sequence goes on along the minus strand of NZ_CP114978.1, from coordinate 1,644,884 downwards.
GGGCTGTCCCAGGTGACCACGGTTTCGCGCCTGGACGTGCGCTCGGAAGGCAAGGTCGACCTTGGCGTCGGTTCGCTCTCGACTTCGCTCTCGACAGGCGCCAACAGCGGCCAGGTCGTGCGCACCGTGCATGGCGATGGCAGTGCGGACGTCTCGCGCACGCTGCGTTACCGTGAACACGACATCGCCCTGCAGATCGACCAGCCCTTCGCTGCCGATGGCACGCCGGGCGAGCGCAGCTACACCTATCGCTTCACGCCCGATGCTACCCAGGCCGGGCAGCTCAATGCGATCTATGGACGCGATGGCAGCGCGCCGTTCCAGGCCGGGCAGGAAGCCACGCTGCGCTTCAGCGAACAGGAGATGGCCCAGCTACAGGCGGCCACCGGCCGCGCCAGCCAGAACATCGCGCGTACCGGTGGCAGCGATGCGATCCGGTTGTTGGCCGAACCGGCGCCGGAAGGTGGCCAGCGCACCCCGGAACGGTTCGCCGCCGACCTGATCCGCAACCCGAGCACCCTGGCCAGCCTGCCTTCGACCCTGTACACCGTTTCGCTGCGCTCGGGTGAGGAAGCACGTGGACGCGAGCTGTCGTTCTCGCCGCTGCCTGGGCAGGTGGAAGGCGCGACGCACGGCACGCCCAACACGCCATCGTCCGGCGCGCCGTCCGTCACCGCGCCGACCGTTGATTTCACACGCGCGGAGACGGCGCAGCCTGTGCTGGGCCACGGCAGCCATCCCGATACGCCGCTCTACATGGCGATCCGCGATCACGCACCGGCAGGCGTGGGCGAAGACCATCTTGCGCAGGCCACCTTGCTGGCCCGCCACGAAGGCATCACGGCTGACCGCCTGCAGCACGTCCACGTGCAGGACCAGACCCTGTGGCTGGTCGGCAACTCGCCCGGCCAGCGCGCCAGCGTGGATCTGGGCCAGCCAGCGCCGCAGGCGCGCGAAACCGGCGCCCAGCTGTTGATGATGCCGGTCCAGTCCGATCAGGCGCAGCAGCAGGAACGCCAGGCGTCGATGGCCCGCGGCTGAAGTCGCGCGTGAAGTTGGGCGCGGCCTGGCCGCGCCCGATGCCATCAGCGTGCGCTGTGGCGATGCACCGCTTCGACCAGCGCGGCGACGTGATCCGGATTCATGTCAGGCGACATGCCGTGGCCCAGGTTGAACACATGGCCGTCGCGGCTGCCGCCATTGCCGCTGGCGTAGCTGTCCAGCGCGTTCTTGACCTGCGCATCGATCGCAGCCGGTGAGCCGTACAGCACCGCTGGGTCCAGGTTGCCCTGCAGTGCGACCTGGCCGCCGGTGCGGCGCGCGGCATCGGACAGCTCCACCAGCCAGTCCACGCCGACCGCGTCGGTGCCGGTGGCGGCCAGCGCTTCCAGGTGTACGGCATTGCCCTTGCCGAACAGGATCAGCGGCGTGCGTTCTTCGCCATGGCCACGTTCCAGTTCGGCCGCGATGCGCTGCAGGTAGGGCAGCGAGAACTCGCGGTACATCGCCGGGCTCAACACGCCGCCCCAGGTGTCGAACACCTGCAGCGCCTGCGCACCGGCCGCGCGCTGCGCTGACAGGTAGGCGATCACCGCGTCGGTGTTGACCTTCAGCAGCGCGTGCAGCGTGGCCGGGTCGTTGAGTGCCATCGCCTTGATCCGGGCGAAGTCCTTGCTGCCGCCGCCTTCGACCATGTAGCAGGCCAGCGTCCACGGGCTGCCGGAAAAGCCGATCAGCGGCACGCTGCCGTCCAGTTCGCGGCGGATCACGCGCACCGCGTCCATCACGTAGCGCAGCTCGGTTTCCATGTCCGGCACGCCCAGCCTGGACGCGTCGGCGGCGCTGCGCACGGTGTGCTTGAACTTGGGGCCTTCGCCATCGACGAAGTACAGCTCCAGGCCCATCGCGTCGGGGATGGTGAGGATGTCGGAGAACAGGATCGCCGCGTCCAGCGGGAAGCGCGCCAACGGCTGCAGCGTCACCTCGCAGGCGATTTCCGGGTTCTTGGCCATCGCCAGGAAGCTGCCGGCCCTGGCACGCGTGGCGCGGTACTCGGGCAGGTAGCGCCCGGCCTGGCGCATCAGCCAGACAGGCGTGCGGTCGGTGGGCTGGCGGCGCAACGCGCGCAGCAGGCGGTCGTTCTTGAGGGGTGTCATGGCGGATTCAACGAAAGGGAAAAGGAAGGCGCGCGCAGGGTCAGCGCGGCGCGTCGGCGCCGCGCACGAACATCACCTGGAAGCCGCGCTTGAGGTGCGCATCGCGGGCTTTCTCGAACGCCGCGGTGGCCTCGGCCTGGGCCAGGTACTGCTCGCGACGCAGCTGGCCGCGGCCGCCGATCTGGCCGCTTTCGCGCAGCAGCTCCCAGCCGCCGAACAGGTCGGGCTGCAGGGTCAGCTGCAGGTATCGGGCGGATTCGCCCGCGGTTGGATGCTGTTGCAGGAAGAGGCGCATGGACGCGATTGTAGCCAAGCCGGTTGCGTTCAACCGCGAAAGCTCCGCCGGTAGGCCGAGGGTGAGGTGCCCAGCGTGGCGGCGAATCGCTGGCGCAGCGAGGTGGCGCTGCCGAACCCGGCTTCGCCGGCGATCCGGTCCAGTGGCCGGTCAGTGGTTTCCAGCAGCCGTTGCGCGCGCGCCAGCCGTTGGTGCGCCAGCCAGTCGCCGACGCTGGCGCCGGTCGCGTGCCTGAATCGCCGGGTGAAGGTGCGTCGGCTCATCAGCGCGCGCGCGGCCAGCGTGTCCACGTCCAGGCGCTGGTCCAGGCGGGTCAGCGCCCATTCCAGCACCTGGCCCAGGCGTTCGTCGCCCGGGTCGGTGGGCAGTGGTTGTTCGATGTACTGGGTCTGCCCGCCCTGGCGATGCGGCGCCACCACCAGCCGCCGGGCGATGCGGTTGGCGACCTCGGCGCCATGGAGGCGGCGCACCAGGTGCAGGCAGCAGTCGATGCCGGCCACGGTGCCCGCGGACGTCAGCACGTCGCCATCGTCCACGTACAGCACGTCCGGCTGCAGCCGCACCTGCGGATGGCGCCGGGCGAAGGTCTCCAGCGCGGCCCAGTGCGTGGTGGCCGGGCGGCCATCCAGCAGGCCGGCATCGGCCAGGACGAAGGTGCCCAGGCACAGCCCCACCAACTGCGCACCGGCTGCGTGGGCGCGACGCAGTGCCACGATCAGCTCCGGCGGGGCCGGTTCGTCCTGATGGCGCCAGGACGGCACGATCACGGTGTCGGCGCCGTCCAGGCCCTCCAATCCATGCGCAGGCTGCAGGCTGAAACCGGCATCGGTGCGCAGCGGGCCGGGCTCGGCCGCGCAGACCCGCAGCTCGAAGGCGAGCAGGTCCGGCTCCGGGCGCGATTCGAACACCAGGCACGGTACGGACAGGTGGAAGGGGCTGATGCGGTCGAAGGCGACCACGGCGATGCGATGCGGCGACATGGCCCGATTCTATCGAAAGTTATTCATCGGGCCACTCGTTAGCCAGGCGATGGCCGCGCAGACTGGCCGCCTTCTCCGACAAAAGGCGCTTCCCATGTCTGCTCCCCGTCGTGCCCTGCTGGTCATCGATGTCCAGAACGAATACTTCACCGGCCAGCTGCGCATCGCCCATCCGCCGGTGTCCGAATCGTTGCCCAACATCGTCCGTGCGATCGATGCCGCCCACGTGCAAGGCGTACCGGTGGTCGTGTTCCAGCACACGCTGCCGGCTGGCGCGCCGGTGTTTGCCGATGGCAGCGCCAGCTGGGACCTGCATCCGGACGTGGCCGCACGCCCGCGCGATCACCACCTCCGCAAGGCGCAGCCCAGCGTGTTCACCGGCACCGACCTGGCGGCGTGGCTGGCCGCGCACGACATCGATACCGTCACCGTGGTCGGTTACATGACCCACAACTGCAACGCCTCCAGCATCTATGAAGCCTTCCATCGCGGCCTGCGCGTGGAAGTGCTGGGCGATGCCAGTGGCGCGCTGCCCTACGCCAACGCCGCCGGCCAGGCCAGCGCCGAGGAAATCCACCGGGTCTTCAGCGTGGTCTTCCACAGCAACTTCGCCGCGGTGGCCACGACCGACGCCTGGATCGCTGCGCTGCAGGCCGGGCAAGCCCTGCCGCTGGACAACATCCTGCAGTCCAACCAGCGCGCATGCGCCGCCGCATGAGTCCTCCGACGCCGACGGTGGTACGCAGCCGTGACTTCATCGGCTCGCGCGCCTGGGACGCGCTGCCGGTCGCGTTGATCGATGGCGTCGGCGTGCGCCTGCACTGGACCGACCAGCCCTACGTCTGGCACGTCAACGACGGGCAGGAAGTGTTCGCGGTGCTGGATGGCCGCGTGCAGATGCGCTGGCGCCAGGAGGGCGCCGAGCGTGTCGCGTTGCTCGAAGCAGGTGATGTCTTCCACGCACCGGAAGGCACCGAGCACGTCGCCCATCCGCAGGGCACAGCCCGTGTCCTGGTGATCGAACGCGAGGGCAGTGCCTGACGCGGGTTACGGCATCCCGGCCAGGACCGGCAGCACCTGGGCTTCGTCGACGTCGGGCACCACGATGGCCTGGCCGATCCCGCGCCACAGCACCAGGCGCAGGCGGCCAGCGATGTTCTTCTTGTCCAGGCGCATCCGGCCCAGCAGCGCATCGGGTGAGAGGCCGGCGGGGATCTGCGTGGGCAGGCCGTAGGCGGACAGCAGCGCGATGAGGCGCCCGGTGTCTTCGGTGTTGCTCAGGCCCAGCCGCGCCGACAGGCGTGCGGCCAGGACCATGCCCACGGCGACAGCTTCGCCGTGGTTGAGGTTGGCGTTGCCCACGCCGCCGTAGCCCTGTTCGGTTTCGATGGCATGGCCGAAGGTGTGGCCCAGGTTGAGCAGCGCGCGCTCGCCTTTTTCCAGCGGGTCGCGGGCGACGATGGCGGCCTTGGCTTCGCAGCTGCGGGCGATGGCGGTCGCCAGCGCGTGCGCGTCACCGGCCAGCAGTGGCTGGTGCTGCGCTTCGAGCCACTCGAAGAACAGCGGATCGCCGAGTGCGCCGTACTTGATGACCTCGGCCAGGCCGGCGCGGATCTCGCGTGGTGGCAGCGTGGTGAGCGCGGCGGTGTCGGCAAACACCGCACGCGGCGGATGGAACGCGCCGACCAGGTTCTTGCCCTGCGGGATGTCCACGGCGGTCTTGCCGCCGACCGACGAATCCACCATCGACAGCAGCGTGGTCGGCAGCTGCACTACATCCACGCCGCGCATCCAGCAGGCCGCGGCGAAGCCGGCCAGGTCGCCGACCACGCCGCCGCCCAGCGCGAACACGCAGGCATCGCGGGTCGCACCCAGCGCGGCGAGGGCGTCGATGGCACCACCGAAATTTTCCAGTGTCTTGGATTCCTCGCCGGCCGGCAGCACGAAGCGCGCGATCTTGATCTCGGGCTTGGCTGTGGTCAGCGCCTGCTCCAGCGCATCGGCATACAGCGGTGCGACATGCGAGTCGCTGACCAGCAGCACATGGCGGCCACGCACATGCTGGGCGAGTGCTGTGCCATCGGCGATCAGGCCGGCGCCGATACGGATGTCGTAAGGCGTGTCGCCGCCGACGTGGACGGTCTGCATGGACGGGCTCATGCGGCGTTGGCGCCGTTGCGCTGCCATTCGCGCGCCAGGCGGCAGACCAGGGCCGCGGTGGCTTCGCCCGGGGTCAGGCGGTCGGCTTCCAGGACCAGGTCGGCCACTTCCAGGTACAGCGGTTCACGGAGACGGATCAATTCGGTCAGGACCTCGCGGCGGTCGCCGGTGAGCAGTAAAGGACGGTTGCGGTCGCGACCCACGCGCTTGAGCTGGGTGTCCACGTCCACCCGCAGGTAGATGACGAAGCCACGCTGGCGCATCAGCGCACGGTTGCCGGCACTCAGCACCGCGCCGCCGCCGCTGGCCACCACCTGGCCTTCGCCGGCCAGCAATTCGGCCAGCGCAGCGCTTTCGCGCTCACGGAAACCGGCTTCGCCGACTTCCTCGAAAATGGTGGGAATGCTGGTGCCGCTGGTCTCGACCACGGCGTGATCCACGTCGGCGAAATCCAGGCTGAAACGCTCGGCGATGCGGCGGCCGATGGAGGTCTTGCCGGCGCCCATGGGGCCGACCATCACGAGATTGGGGGCGGGATTCATCGCCTCGAATGATAGCGGCGACGGCGCGCCGGTCGCCACGGAAGTTGCAGGGGAAACCGTGTCAGTGGCCGACAACGCGTCGCTGCGCATCCACCGCGATCACCCGGTCCGCCAGCCGTGGCAGCGTGCGCAGCGCCTGCCGGCTGACGCGCTCGTAGTGCTGGACGAAGCGTTCCAGTTGCGCACGGGTCATGCCGGCCTGGCCTGGGTGCGCGGCCTTGAGTTGTTGCTCGGCCTGCCAGCGCCAGGCGACCACGTTGTCGAAGCCCGGTGGCTGCAGGAACCACAGTGCGTCGCAGGTCTTCCACAGCGCCGGGTAATCGCGTGCCAGCGCGGCGTTGCAGGTGCTGCGCCATAGGCCGTCGCGGTCTTCCTCCCGTTCCAGTGCGTTGATCGGCGCCACCAGCGCGGCCAGTTCCTGTGCAGGCGTGCCCAGGCACCAGCCTTCGAAGATCACCAGCTGCGCCGGTGCTTCTAGCGTCGGCCACTGCGATTCGGGCGCACGGTCGTCGGCCAGCTTGTCGAAGCGCGGCAGCTTCACCGATCGACCTTCGCGCAGTGCCCGTAGCGTGGCCAGTGCCAACGGCAGGTCGTGGGTGCCGGGCGGGCCGCGGGTTTCCAGCAGCGGGTGAACCTCGTGTGCCAGCGTCTTGCGGGCCGCGCGGGTCAGGTAGAAATCGTCCAGGGACAGCACCGCCGGACGAAGGCCCGCATCGGTGGCAGCCCGTGCCAGCTGCGCGGCGAACGTGGATTTTCCAGTGCCCTGCAGCATCGACAGCCCCCAGACCGGCACCGCCTGCGGCAGGGCGCGGATGCTGGCCAGTGCCGCCTGGACCAGGGTGTCGGGGAAGCCTTGGCCAGACGGGTGCGTGGGTGTGCCCATCGGGCGACAATAGCGCACCGTTCCCGACCACCCGCGCGCTTTCACGATGACCACCGAAGTCGATCTCTACGCCGAAGCCCTGTCCACCTTCTCCGGACTCTACGAGGAGGCCAGCCAGAGCACGGCCGAGCCCGAATACAACGCGATGAGCCTGGCCACCGCGACCCTGCAAGGCCACCCGTCGCTGCGGACGGTGCTGCTGAAGGCGCATGACGCGCGCGGTTTCGTGTTCTATAGCCACCTGGACAGCCAGAAGGGCCAGGAGCTGCAGGCCAACCCGCGCGCGGCGCTGCTGCTGCTGTGGCGCACCCTGCGCGAGGCCGGCATCCAGGTGCGCATCGAAGGCGCCGTGCAGCTGGTCAGCGACGCCGAGGCCGATGCCTACTTCGCCACCCGCGCGCGCGAAAGCCAGCTCGGTGCATGGGCCTCGGCCCAGTCGCACACGCTGGAGGACGAGGACGACTTCAACGACCGCCTGGTCCAGGTCGAGACCGAGTTCGAAGGCCGCGAGGTGCCGCGCCCGGATGGCTGGACCGGTTTCCGCGTGGTGCCCGACAGTTTCGAGTTCTGGTACGGCGCCAGGTTCCGCCTGCACGAACGCTGGCGCTATGAGCGCGACGTGGATGGCGGCTGGACCAAGCGGATGCTGTTTCCTTGAGCGCCGCGCCGCGCGTAGGCACACCCGGATTTCCCCGCACTTGAACGACACCTTCTCGGTCCGCGGCGCCACCGCGGGCGATCTGCGTGCCTGGGCGCGCCTGCGCACGGCGCTGTGGCCGGACGAAACCGATGCCTTCGGCAACGTCGCCGAAGCGCTGCAGCGCTCGGACGCCGGCAACTTCATCGCCTTCGCCGCCGACGGCACCGCGGTGGGCTTCGCCGAAGCGACGTTGCGCCAGGACCATGTCAACGGAACCAATTCGTCGCCGGTGGGCTTCCTGGAGGGCTGGTATGTCGCCGCCGACTGGCGCGGGCGCGGCGTGGGCCGCGCGCTGCTGTCCGCGGTGCGCGACTGGGCGCGTGCGCAGGGCTGCGCCGAGCTGGCCTCCGATGCGGCGCTGGACAACCTCGATGCCCAGCGTATCCATGCCGCATGCGGTTTCGAGGAAACCGAGCGGGTGGTGTATTTCCGCATGACGCTGCCGGATTGAGGCGCGCCGCGATGGGTCCGCGCCGGATCGTCTGCCTGACCGAGGAGCCCTGCGAGACGCTGTACGCGCTGGGCGAGCAAGACCGCATCGTTGGCATCAGTGGCTTCACCGTGCGTCCGCCACAGGCCCGTCGCGAGAAGCCCAAGGTCGCCGCGTTCACCAGCGCCAGGATCGACCAGATCCTGGCGCTCAAGCCGGATCTGGCGATTGGCTTTTCCGACATCCAGGCCGACATCGCCGCTGCGCTGGTCAAGGCCGGCGTGGAAGTGTGGATCGCCAACCATCGCAGCGTCGAAGGCATCGTCGACTACGTGCGCCGGCTCGGCGCGTTGGTCGGTTGCGCAGCAAAGGCCGAGGCCTATGCCGATGCGCTGGAACGCGGGCTGGAGACGGCGCAGGCCCAGGGCGCGCAGCTGCCGCGCCGGCCGAAGGTGTACTCCGAGGAATGGGACACACCCATCATCACCGGCATCCAGTGGGTCGCCGAGTTGATCGGCATCGCCGGCGGCGAGGACATCTTCCCCGAGCTGTCGCGCGAGCCGCTGGCCAGGGGCCGCATCCTGGCCGATGGCGCGCCGGTGATCGCACGTGCGCCGGACATCATCCTGGGCGCGTGGTGCGGCAAGCGTTTCCGGCCCGAACACGTGGCTGCGCGGCCGGGCTGGGACGCCATCCCCGCGGTGCGCGATGGCGAACTGCACGAGATCAAATCGCCGCTGATCCTGCAGCCCGGGCCGGCCGCGTTGACCGATGGCCTGCAGGCCATCGTCGCCATCATCCATGCATGGAGCGCGCGCCAGCGCTAGCGCGGCGCTCGGCTGCTGCGGGTGCGTCGCGCCAGCCAAGCCGCCACCACTGCGCATAGCAGCGAGATTGCAAACGGCGCGGCGTAGCCCAACAACGGGGCGCGCGGCAGCAGCACCGCGAACAACGAACCCCCGATCGCCAGCGCGGTCGCCACCGCGACCGCTTCGCACAGCTGCAGCGCGGCGCTGTTGCGGCCCTGTTCGGCCGGCGCTGACAGCGACAGCGTCAACACCGACAGGCTGGCATAGAGCAGGCCCATGCCCAGCCCGGTGAAGGCCCAGCCGATCACCGGCACGATCACCGGCATCGCCGGCCAGACCACCGTCGCGGTCGCCGCGCCGCCCAATCCCAGCAGCGTGCAACCGGTGCGCAGCACCGCCTGCCGGCTCAGCCCCGCACGATGGCCCTGGTACCAGGAGCCGAAGAACCAGCCCAGCGCGCCCACGCTCAAGGCCGCGCCGGCCCAGCTGGGCGACAGGCCGTGTTCGTGCGAGAGCACCAGCGGCAGGAACGCCTCGCTGCCGAAGAAGGCCGCCGCGGCCATCCCGCGCAGGCCGATCACGCTGGGCAGCCCGCGTGCACCGCGCAACGTGCCGTGTGGCAGCAGGCGCCAGGTGCTGACCAGCAGCAGGCCCAGTGCAGGCAGCACGATCACCGTCGCAATCAGGCCGTGCTGATGCGCGCCCAGGTAAAGCGCACACACGCCCAGCGCCGCACCCACGGCCCAGCCTGCAGATTGTCCCGGCTGAGCCTGTGCGGGCGGCGGTGTCAGCGCTGCCAGTGCGGGTCGCAGCAGCCAGGCTGCAGGGATAGCGAGCACCGGCACCGCCAGGAACACCCAGCGCCAGCCCAGGTGTTCGACCACCAGTCCGCTCAAGGCCGGGCCGACCAGCGATGGCACCACCCAGCCGGCCGAGAACGCGGCGAAGATGCGCGGCCGCAGGTCTTCCGGATACTGCCGCCCGACCAGTACGTACAGCGCCACCGACAGCGCGCCTGCGCCCAGTCCCTGGACCAGGCGCCCGGCGATCAGCACTGGCATCGTCGTGGCCAGGCCTGCCAGCAGTAGCCCCGCGACGAAGCAGGCCAGGCCGCTCCACAGCGCGCTGGCCGGACCGTTGCGATCGCTCCAGCGCCCGGCCACCGTCATGCCGACCACGCTGGTAGCCAGCGTGCCGCCGAAGGCCAGCGCATACAGCGGTAGACCATCCAGTGCGGTGGCCACCGTCGGCATCGCCGCGGCCACGGCCAACGCCTCGAATGCGGTCAGCGACACCAGCGCGACCATGCCGACGGTGGTGGCACGGTAGCGCGGCGCGAGGATCGATTCGGGCGTGACGATCGCTTCGGATCGGGGCAGGGCAGGTGTGTTCGAGGCGTTCATGTAGGACCACATTGGAAGAGGCGCCGGAGGATCGCGCGCTTGCACGCCACTGGCGGGGACGGCAGCATGCGACCTCAAGCAAAGTTGAGGTCAAGCGATGCGGGAGCTGGCGGTGGGCGATGTGGCAAAACGCAGCGGCATGGCCGTCTCGGCGCTGCATTTCTACGAGAAGAAAGGGCTGATTCACAGCCTGCGCACATCCGGCAACCAGCGCCGCTACGGGCGCGATGTGCTGCGGCGGTTGGCGGTGATCCGGGTGGCCCAGCGCGTGGGCGTGCCGCTGGAATCGGTGCGTCGAGCCTTCGAGGTGCTGCCCGAGGCGCGCACGCCGACCAAGGCTGAATGGGCGCGGATGTCGGCGGCGTGGAAGCACGAGTTGGACGAACGCATCCTTGCGCTTCATCAATTGCGGGACCAGCTCACCGACTGCATCGGCTGCGGCTGCCTGTCGTTGCGCCGGTGCCGGTTGAGCAATCCCGACGACACGCTGGGCGAGCAGGGCGATGGCCCGCAACGCTGGTGTGCAGGTTGAAGTTAGCTTGTGTGTGAGGCGCTACAGCGGCGACGGGGCTCTGCTGGTCGAGCCATCGCCGTTGTAGCGGCTCCCACACGGCACGCTAGAACGTGCGTTCGAAGCGCAGCGTGCCACCGCCTTCGGGGCTGCGGATCTCCAGCACGAAGCGCAAGGTGTCGTGTGCGCTGACGTCGATCACGCCGATCTGGTCCAGGTAATCGCCGGTGCGCACGATGCGGAAGGCGATGGGCTGGCGCCGTCCGGACAGATCGGTCGCGCTGCCGCTGACGTCGCCCTGCGCCGGCAGTTCGTCGTTGCCCTGCATCCGCCGCAGCGCGATCACGACCAGGGCCCGGCCGGCGCCGCGTTCGATCCCGTAGGCCTGCGCGGCGGTGGCATTCATCGACAGGCTCGGCAGTGCGTTGTAGCGCACGCGCAGGTTGCCGAACTGCTGCATGGTGTCGGCCGGGGCGATGGCTTCGACCTTGCGTGGGGTTTCACCGGCCGAGCAGGCGGTCAGCGCAGCGCACAGCAGCGCGACGCTCAGGCCATGGCCGAGCCGCGGCAATCGCGAGGTGCACCCGCGGGTCATGACTCAGTCGTTGGCCGCCGACAGCGCCTTGCCGCGCGCGGTGGCGGCGGCAATCGCCGCTTCGGTCAGCTGCTCGAAGCCACCGGCCTGGAAGGTCTCGACCGCGGCTTGTGTGGTGCCGTTGGGTGACGTGACGCGGCGGCGCAGTTCGGCCGGCGCTTCGCCCGATTCGGTCAGCATCCGCGCCGCGCCCAGCACCGTCTGCAGGGTCAGGGCGCGCGCGGCGTCGGCGGGCAGGCCCTGGGCGATGCCGGCGGCTTCCATCGCCTCGGCCAGCAGGAATACATAGGCCGGGCCGCTGCCGGACACGGCGGTCACCGCATCCATCTGCGCTTCGGCGTCGATCCACACGGTCTTGCCGGCGCAGGACAGCAATGCATCGGTGCGGTTGCGGCCGGCCGCGTCCACTTGCTCGGTGGCGAACAGCCCGGTCACGCCTGCGCCGAGCAGGGCCGGTGTATTGGGCATGGCGCGGACCACGGCCGCATCCCCCCCCAGCCAGCGCGACAACTGCGCGGCGGTGATGCCGGCGGCAATCGACACCACCAGCGGCCTGGCCTGGGTCGCCACATCGGCCAGCGCTTCGCAGACGCCACGCATCACCTGTGGTTTGACCGCGAACAGCCACAGCCCCGCGCCCTGGACGGCATCGGCGGCGGTTTCGAATACCTGTACGCCGAACTGGCTGGCCAGTCCCTCGCGCAGTTCGGCCACCGGTTCGGCCACGCGGATCGACGCCGGGTCGATGCCACGGGCGATCAGGCCGCCGATCAGGCTGCGCGCCATGTTGCCGCCGCCGATGAAGGCCGTGGCATCGCTGGCGGGCGTGGCGTGCTGCGGCGTCGGGCTGGTCATGGTGCGGGTGGATTCCTGGAGAAGTGACCGCTGGATTATCACCGCTTCGCCGATGTGGGCGATGGGTGCTACGGCTTGGCCGGCCGCGCGCCGAACAAGGCCGTGCCGACCCGGACCATGGTCGCGCCTTCGGCCACCGCCAGCGCGCAGTCCTCGCTCATGCCCATCGACAGCGTGTCCACGCCCGCGTGTGTCGCGGCCAGGGTGTCGAACAGCGCTTTCATCTTCGCGAATGCAGCGCGGCGCAAGGCCGGATCTTCGTGCGGTGCGGGGATCGCCATCAACCCGCGCAGCGCCAGGGTCGGCTGGGTAGCGATCAGGGTGGCCAATGCATCGATCTCGGTGGGCGCGCAACCGTGCTTGCTGGACTCGTCGTCGATGTTGACCTGGATCAGCACGTTCAACGGCGGCTTCCCGGCAGGCCGTGCCGAAGCCAGCGCGGTGACCAGCTTGGGACGGTCCACGGTCTGGACCCAGTCGAACAGTTCGGCGGCCACGCCGGCCTTGTTGGACTGCAGGTGGCCGATCAGGTGCCAGGTCAGGCCCGATCGATCCAGCGCGGCCAGCTTGGCCTGGGCTTCCTGCACGTAGTTCTCGCCGAAGACGTGCTGGCCGGCATCGGCCAGTTCGGCCACGGCCTGCGCCGGCTGGAACTTGGAGACCGCCACCAGGGTCGGCATTGGCCGCTGGGCCGCGGTGGCCGCGTTCTGCAGCCTGTTCATGGTGTCGGCGAGACGCTTGGAAAGCACGTGGACAGGCCCGTTGGCAGTCGCGGGAAGGACGCTATACTGCCCTTCGGGGATACATGGTTCCAGTTGGCAGCACTTTTCGACAGGGGAAACACTCGACGCATGGATATCGCCGAACTACTGGCCTTCTCGGTCAAGAACAAGGCTTCGGACCTGCATCTGTCGGCCGGGCTGCCGCCGATGATCCGCGTGGACGGCGACGTGCGCCGCATCAACATTCCCGCGCTGGACCACAAGCAGGTGCACGCGCTGGTCTACGACATCATGTCGGACAAGCAGCGTCGCGATTACGAGGAATTCCTCGAGGTCGACTTCTCCTTCGAGATTCCCTCGCTGGCCCGCTTCCGCGTCAACGCGTTCAACCAGAACCGCGGCGCCGGTGCGGTGTTCCGCACCATTCCGTCCGAAGTGCTGACCCTGGAAGAGCTGGGTTGCCCGCCGCTGTTCCGCGAAATGATCCAGCAGCCGCAGGGCTTGATCCTGGTCACCGGCCCGACCGGCTCGGGCAAGTCGACCACGCTGGCGGCGATGATCGACTTCATCAACAAGAACGAATACGGCCACATCCTCACCGTCGAGGACCCGATCGAATTCGTCCACACCTCGCAGAAGTGCCTGATCAACCAGCGCGAAGTGCACCGCGACACGCACGGCTTCAACGAGGCATTGCGTTCGGCCCTGCGCGAAGACCCTGACTACATCCTGGTCGGCGAGTTACGCGACCTGGAAACCATCCGCCTGGCGCTGACCGCCGCGGAAACCGGCCACCTGGTGTTCGGCACCCTGCACACCAGCTCGGCGGCCAAGACCATCGACCGCATCATCGACGTGTTCCCCGCAGGCGAAAAGCCGATGGTCCGCTCGATGCTATCCGAGTCGCTGCGTTCGGTGATCTCGCAGGCGCTGCTGAAGAAGGTGGGGGGCGGACGCACCGCAGCCTGGGAAATCATGGTCGGCACGCCGGCCATCCGTAACCTGATCCGCGAGGACAAGGTCGCGCAGATGTACTCGGCCATCCAGACCGGCCAGCAGTACGGCATGATGACCCTGGACCAACATCTGCAGGACCTGGTCAAGCGCAGCCAGATCACGCGCAACCAGGCCAAGGAATACGCCAAGGACAAGCGTCTGTTCGAGTGATGCGGGCGGGGCGCCTGCATCGGCAGGTGTCGACCGGTGCGCTGCCTGCGCGGCGCGCGGTTCGCGAGGGTTCCGTATCGTTTTCCGGCCATCGGCTCGCGGTGTCCGGCTCCCGGAGAAAAAGATGAGCACCATCGACTTCACCTCGTTCCTCAAGCTGATGGCGCACCAGAAGGCGTCGGACCTGTTCATCACCTCGGGCATGCCGCCGTCGATCAAGGTGCACGGCAAGCTCTCGCCGATCACCCAGACGCCGCTGACGCCGCAGCAGTCGCGCGACCTGGTGCTGAACGTGATGACCCCAGCCCAGCGCGAGGAATTCGAAAAGACCCACGAGTGCAACTTCGCCATCGGCGTGGCCGGCGTGGGGCGCTTCCGCGTCAGCTGCTTCTACCAGCGCAACCAGGTGGGCATGGTGCTGCGCCGGATCGAGACCAAGATCCCCAGTGTCGATGAGCTGAACCTGCCGCCGATCATCAAGACCCTGGCGATGACCAAGCGCGGCATCATTCTTTTCGTCGGCGCCACCGGCACCGGCAAGTCGACTTCGCTGGCGGCGATGATCGGCTACCGCAACCTCAATTCGACCGGCCACATCATCACCATCGAGGACCCGATCGAGTTCGTGCACAAGCACGAGGGCTGCATCATCACCCAGCGCGAGGTCGGCATCGACACCGACAGCTGGGAGAACGCGCTGAAGAACACCCTGCGCCAGGCGCCGGACGTGATCATGATCGGCGAGGTGCGCACCCGCGAAGGCATGGACCATGCGATCGCCTTCGCCGAAACCGGCCACCTGGTGCTATGCACGCTGCACGCCAACAACGCCAACCAGGCGATGGACCGCATCATCAACTTCTTCCCCGAAGACCGCCGCAACCAGTTGTTGATGGACCTGTCGCTGAACCTCAGGGGCGTGGTCGCCCAGCAGCTGGTGCCTACGCCCGATGGCAAGGCCCGCCGCGTGGCGATGGAGATCATGCTGGGCACGCCGCTGATCCAGGACTACATCCGCGACGGCGAGATCCACAAGCTCAAGGAGGTCATGAAGGAGTCGACCAACCTGGGCATGAAGACCTTCGACCAGAGCCTGTTCGAGCTGTACCAGGCTGGCGAGATTTCCTACGAGGATGCGCTGCGTTACGCCGACTCGCAGAACGAGGTGCGCCTGCGCATCAAGCTGGCCCAGGGCGGCGATGCCCGCACCCTGGCCCAGGGCCTGGACGGCGTCGAGGTGGCGGAAGTCCGCTAACGCCGAAATCTCCTGCATTGCATGCAACGGTCGTGCCTTCGGGTGCGGCCGTTGTCGTTTGGTGGTGGCATGGCGGCTGCCATGAAGTTTCAGATGTGACGGAATTGCCGCGGTGCACCCAGTAGAATGCAGCGCCGCCCACGCCTGCCATCGCCGTGCCGCACTCCAAGCCGCCCTCTGAAGATCCCGCCCTCGATGGACTGACGCCTGCGCCGGAGGTCGGCCTGGACGATGGTGGCGCTGACCATTCGCCGCCCGGCGTGGTGGTGACGTCCGGTCCGTTGACGCCGCCGCCGGATTCAGCCGGCACCGAGGTCGATGACCGCGCGTACCACCATTCCATCGCCGAGGACGTGCAGGGCATGGTGCTGGCGACGCTGACCGCCTCGCTGGGGCTGGCGGTGTTCGCCAAGGGCGGGTTGATGATCGGTGGCATGGCCGGGGTGGCGTTCCTGGCGCATTACGCGCTGGGCTGGAATTTCGGCCTGCTGTTCGTGCTGGTGAACCTGCCGTTCTACTGGCTGTCGGTGCGCCGGATGGGCTGGGAATTCACCATCAAGACGTTCGTGGCGGTGGCCGCTTGCGGCGTGCTGACCGACCTGCTGCCGCGCTGGGCCGATTACGCGCACGTGACGCCGCTGTATTCGGCGCTGGTAGGCGGTGCGCTGGTCGGCATGGGCATCCTGTTCTTCATCCGCCACCGCGCCAGCCTGGGCGGCGTGGGCATCCTGGCGGTCTACCTGCAGCGTTCGCGCGGGATCAGTGCGGGGCGCGTGCAGATGACGTTCGATGGCGTGCTGATGCTGGTGGCGTGTTTCACCCTGGCGCCGTCGAAGGTGCTGTATTCGGCGCTGGGCGCGGTGGTGTTGAGCCTGGTGCTGATGTTCAACCATCGGCCGCATCGGTATATGGGCGTCTGATTCTTCTGTTCTGGAAAGCAGCGAAGTGCAAGGCTTTCGCGCTTTCGCGCGGCTTCGCCGCACGAGCTACTTTTGTGCTTGGAAAAAGTAGCCAAAACCGCAGCGCCTGTCCCCCAAAGGGGATTGAAAACACTCGCCGATGCTGCGCATCGGTGCCCTTTGCTCCTCGCCGGAAATGGCACGGCGCGCAAACTCGCTTCGCTCAGACACGCGCGCCTCTTCGGCCATCTCTGCCTGCTGTGCTCGGCTCGCTTTGAAGGCGCTGAAGATCAACATCTGAGCAACAGCAACAGCAACAGCAACAGCAACAGCAACCGAGCAAGCTCGGTTCTACAGGTCTGGAGCGCGCTGGCTGTGTGTAGAACGGAGCTTGCTCCGCTGCTGTTACTTCTTCGTCTTCGCCGACTTCAACGGCTTGTCCACCTGCATCCACGCCGGCTTTTTCTTCGCCGCCGCTGCAAATGCCGGGCATCCTTCGTGGTGTGCCCCCGGCAGGTATCCCAGGCTCATCAAAAATTCCCCGGTGATCTCGCCGCCGGTGAAACGGAAGGTTTTCTTGAACAGCTTCACCCAGTCGGCTTTTTCCATCGGATGGTGCGCATCCAGCCATTGGGCGAAGCCACCGTGCGAGGTGCGCAGGGTCTGGATGACCTGGGCATTGTGGATCGCGGCCAGCACCTTGAGCCGGTTGCGGATGATCCCGGCGTCAGCCATCAGCCGGGCGATGTCGGCCTCACCGTAGGCGGCCACCGTGTCCACGTCGAATGCACCATAGGCTGCACGGAAGTGCTCGCGCTTGCGCAGGATGGTTTCCCAGCTCAGCCCGGCCTGGTTGATCTCCAGCAGCAGGCGTTCGAATAGCTCGGATTCCTCGCGTTGCGGAAAGCCGTATTCGGTGTCGTGGTAACTGGCGTGGACCGGGTGGCCGGGGGCGAAGCTGCAATAGCCGCTCATGACGATGTCCGCTGGAAAGGTGTGTATTGGTGTTGCCGGTGGAATGCGATCAGCCCGCCTCGCGCACGACTTCCAGCAGGCTGGCGCCATAGCGGTCCAGCTTGCTGCCGCCGACGCCGCCGACGCGTGCCAGTTCGCCCATGCTCTGCGGGCGCTGCTCGGCGATGGTGCGCAGGGTGGCGTCGTGGAAGATCACGTAGGCCGGCACGTTCTGTTCCTTGGCCAGGCGCGCGCGCATCTGCCGCAGCGCGTCGAACAGCGGCGCATCGTATTCGGAGACCTGCACCGTCGGCGCAGTGCCGCGTTCGCGCTGGCGCAGCTTCGGCGAGTCCTTGCGCAGCAGCACGGTCTGCTGGCCTTGCAGGATCGGCTTGGCCGAGGCGGTCAGGCGCAGGCCGCCGTATCCCTCGGCATCGACCTCCAGCACGCTGGCGGCCACCAATTGGCGGAACACGCCGCGCCACATCGCCGCATCCAGGTCCTCGCCAATGCCATAGGTGGACAGCTTGTCGTGGCCGAGCGTGCGGATGCGCTCGGTGTCGGCGCCGCGCAATACGTCGATCATATGGGCCGCGCCGAAGCGCTGGCCGCTGCGGTAGACGCAGCTCAGTGCCTTGCGCGCGGCATCGGTGGCGTCCCAGCTGGCGGCCGGGGTCAGGCAGTTGTCGCAGTTGCCGCAGGCGTTGGGGTAGTTCTCGCCGAAGCCGGCCAGCAGTACCTGGCGCCGGCACTGCATGGATTCGCAATAGCCCAGCAGCTGGTCCAACTTGCGTCGCTCCAGGCGCTTGCGCTCTTCGGAGGCTTCGCCCTGTTCGATCATCTGCTTGAGCAGCACCACGTCACCCAGGCCGTAGGCCAGCCACGCCTGCGCGGGCTCGCCGTCGCGGCCGGCGCGGCCGGTCTCCTGGTAATAGCCCTCCAGCGATTTGGGCAGGTCGGTATGGGCGACGAAGCGCACGTTCGGCTTGTCGATACCCATGCCGAAGGCGATGGTCGCGCACATGACGATGCCGTCCTCGCGCAGGAAGCGGCGCTGGTTGTTCGCGCGCACCTGCGCATCCAGGCCGGCGTGATAAGGCAGGGCGTCGAAGCCTTTCTCGCGCAGGAACTCGGCGGTCTGCTCGACCTTCTTGCGCGACATGCAGTAGACGATGCCGGCCGAACCCTTGTGGTCCTGCAGGAAGTCCTGCAGCTGGCGGCGGCCGTTGTCCTTCTGCACGACGGTGTAGCGGATGTTGGGCCGGTCGAAGGAACTGACGAAGCGGCGCGCGCCTTCCAGCTGCAGGCGCTCGGCGATCTCGGCCTGGGTCGGCGGATCGGCCGTGGCGGTCAGGGCGATGCGCGGGATGTCGGGCCAGCGCTCGTGCAGGACGGTGAGCTGGCGGTATTCGGGGCGGAAGTCGTGGCCCCACTGCGATACGCAATGCGCCTCGTCGATGGCGAACAGGCCGATCTTGGCGCGGTCCAGCAGCGACAGGAAACGCCCGGTCAGCAACCGCTCGGGGGCGACGTAGAGCAGGTCGAGTTCACCGGCCAGCAGTTCGCGTTCGACCCGCTGCGCCTCGCCGGCTTCCAGCGAGGAATTGAGGAATTCGGCGCGCACGCCCAGCTGGCGCAGCGCTTCGACCTGATCCTGCATCAACGCGATCAGCGGCGACACCACGATCGCGGTGCCCTCGCGCAGCAGCGCCGGCACCTGGTAGCACAGCGACTTGCCGCCGCCGGTGGGCATCAGCACCAGGGCATCGTGGCCACTAGCGACATGTTCGACGATGGCGGCCTGTTCGCCGCGAAAACCCGCGTGGCCAAACACGCGGTGGAGAAGTTCTAGAGCACGTTCCTGCATGCGCACAGGATACCGGGCCGGCGTCTCAGGCCCCAGACGCACAACGCCCGGCGAGGGCCGGGCGTTGTGCCTTGACGTGCCAGAAAATTCCAAACGCCTCGAAAAGACGCTGAAGGAAGCTTTCTGGTGGAAAGCCCCCTTAGCAAGGGGGCGCGCCGAAGGCGAGGGGATTGGAGGCCGCGAAGCTGGGGCCCGGTATTTGCGCGGCAAATGCCGGGAGGCCTCGCCTGCTGCGCAGGCTAGGCCGAACCCTTACTGCAGCAGCGAACGCAGCATCCACGCGTACTTCTCGTGGGTGTTCAGGCGCTGGGTCATCAGGTCCACGGTCGGGTCGTCGTTGCCGTCGTCGGCGGTCTTGAGGGTGAGGCGGGCGGTCCGGCAGACCGCCTCGTTGCCGACGACCAGCTGGCGGACCATTTCCTTCCAGTCGGCGCTGTTGGACAGGCCGGGTTCTTCGGGAATCGAGGTCAGCTTGACGAACTCGGTGTAGGAACCCGGCGCGTTGTAACCCAGCGCGCGGATGCGCTCGGCCACTTCGTCCAGGGCAGCCCACTGCTCGGTGTACTGGCCTTCGAACATGGTGTGCAGGGAGTTGAACATCGGCCCGGTCACGTTCCAGTGGAAGTTGTGGGTCTTCAGGTACAGGGTGTAGGCATCGGCCAGGAAATGCGACAGGCCGTCGGCGATTTCCTTGCGGGCGGCGGCAGTGATGCCGATGTCCACGTTCGGCGCGCTGGGGGCGGCGGCGAGCGGGGTTGCCTTCTTCTTGGTCTTCGGTGCGGTCTTGGTCTTGGCCATGGAGGGTCTCCGGTCAGTGGCGATGGGTCACAATAAACAGGATAGATAAAGATTAGTAATCAAAAGATCTAGAACAATCGATTCATGGCATCAATCGCATCGCTCCCCGAACACCCTGACGCCGCCCGGCGTGCCATCGATGGCGCGCTGAGCCGGGACCGTGGCCGCCTGCACGGCCTGTGGTCGCGCTGGAAGGCCAAGCCCGACGACACGCAGCTGCGCGAACGCTTCGGCCAGGCGCTGCAGGCGTCGGTGCGTGCATGTCAGGCACGCGCCGCCTCGTTGCCGCGAGTGACCTTGGATGAAGCGCTGCCGATTGCACGTGAAGGCGAGCAGATCGTCGCACTCATCCGCGAGCACCAGGTCGTGGTGATCGCTGGTGAAACCGGTTCGGGCAAGACCACCCAGCTGCCCAAGCTGTGCCTGGCCGCCGGGCGTGGCGTGGCCGGGATGATCGGCTGTACCCAGCCGCGCCGCATCGCCGCGCGTGCGGTGGCCCGGCGCGTGGCCGAAGAGCTGCAGGTGCCGATGGGCGGGGCGGTCGGCTACCAGGTGCGCTTCAACGACAACGTTGGCGACGACACCCGCATCAAGTTCATGACCGACGGCATCCTGCTGGCGGAGATCGCCAGTGACCGCTGGCTGTCCAGCTACGACACGATCATCGTCGACGAGGCGCACGAACGCAGCCTCAACATCGACTTCCTGCTGGGTTACCTGAAGCAGCTGCTGGCCAAACGCCGCGACCTGAAGGTGATCGTGACCTCGGCCACCATCGACACCTCACGCTTTGCCGCGCATTTCGACGATGCGCCGGTGGTCAGCGTGGAAGGCCGCACCTATCCGGTGGAGGTGCGCTATCGCCCGCTGAACGAGGTCGCGCCCGGTGGCGAAGACGAGGACGCGCAGGACGGCGGCAACGAGCGCAGCGTCAACGAGGCCATCGTCGCCGCCGTGGACGAGATCACCCGCGAGGACGCGCGCGGCGACGTGCTGATCTTCCTGCCGGGCGAGCGCGAGATCCGCGATGCGCACCAGGCGCTGGAACGCCGCAAGTACCGCCACACCGAAGTACTGCCGCTGTACGCGCGGCTGTCGGCCAGCGACCAGGACGCGGTGTTCAATCCGGGTTCGCAGCGACGCATCGTGCTGGCCACCAATGTCGCCGAGACCTCGCTGACGGTGCCGCGCATTCGCTATGTGGTCGATCCTGGCTTCGCCCGGGTCAAGCGCTACAGCCCGCGCCAGAAGCTGGACCGCCTGCACATCGAGCCGATCAGCCAGGCCAGCGCCAACCAGCGCATGGGCCGCTGCGGACGCGTGGCCGAAGGCATCTGCGTACGGCTGTTTTCCCAGGCCGATTTCGAGGAGCGCCCGCGCTACACCGACCCGGAAATCCGGCGCTCGTCGCTGGCCGGGGTGATCCTACGGATGTTGCAGCTGGGACTGGGACGGATCGAGGATTTCCCGTTCCTGGAGGCGCCGGACGAGCGTGCCGTGGCCGATGGCTGGCAGCAGTTGGTCGAGCTGGGCGCGGTCACCGACGCCGACCGCCACGGCCTGCGCAAGCTGACCGAAGTGGGCCGCAGGATGGCGCGCCTGCCGGTGGACGTGAAGCTGGCGCGCATGCTGGTCGCCGCGCAGGCACACGGCTGTCTGCGGCCGATGCTGGTGATCGCCGCATTTCTGGGCATCCAGGACCCGCGCGAGCGTCCGCCGGAAGCGCGGGAAGCGGCCGACAACGCACACGCAAAATTTGCAGATGCGCGTTCGGAATTCGTCGGCATCCTGCGGCTGTGGGACGGCTATCGCCAGGCGCACGAGGACCTCACCCAGTCCAAGCTGCGCGACTGGTGCGGGCGGCATTTCCTCGGCTTCCTGCGCATGCGCGAGTGGCGCGAGCTGCATCGTCAGCTGCGCCTGCTGTGCGAGGAGCTGGGCTGGGCCGAAGAGCCGGTACTGGCGTCGATGGAGCCGCTGCTGGCCGGTTCGCCGGCCGCGCTTGTCGCGGGCGAAGGCAAGCCATCCTCGCGTCCGACGCGGGGCGAGTTGCATCGCGCCGCGCGGCTGGCGCGCGAGGGCAAGGCAAAACCGGGGTCAGAGTCGAGTTTCCCAACGGGGGCCGCCGGTGGTGATGCAAGCACGGGGAAAGTCGACTCTGACCCCGGTTTTGCTTCACGTATCAGCGAGCGCGAACGCAGCGCGGCCTATCAGTCGCTGCATCGCGCGCTGATTGCCGGCCTGCCCACGCAGGTCGGTCACCGCACCGAGAAAGGCGATTTCCTCGCGGCGCGCCAGCGCCGCTTCCATCTGTTCCCCGGCTCGGCGCTAGCCAAGAAGCCGCCGGCCTGGGTGCTGGTGGCCACGCTGCTGGACACCCAGCGCGTGTGGGGCCTGACCAATGCGTCGATCGAACCGGACTGGGTGATCGCCGAGGTGCCGCAACTGCTGGCGCGCAAGCACTTCGATCCGCACTGGTCGCGCGCGCAGGGTCAGGTGCTGGCCTCGGAGCAGATCAGCCTGTTCGGGCTGGTGCTGGCGCCGAAGAAACCGGTGCACTACGGGCGCATCGCGCCGGGCGAGGCGCATGAGCTGTTCGTGCGCCAAGGCTTGGTGCCGGGCGAGATCAACACGCGCGCTGCGTTCGTCGCCGACAACGGCAAGGTGCTGGCGACCGCGCATGAGGAAGAAGCCAAGCTGCGCCGCGCCGGCATCGTCGCCGACGAGGGCTGGCAGGCGCGCTGGTATCTGGATCGCATTCCAGGCGAGCTGCATTCGGCGTCCGGGCTGGATGCCTGGTGGAAGACGCTGGCCGAAGACAAACGCCAAACGTTGCGCTGGTCACTGGTCGACCTACTGCCCGGCGAAGGCAGCGAGGCCGATCGCTATCCGAAGTACTTCGCGCTGGGCGATGCGCGCCTGCCGCTGCAATACAAGTTCGAGCCGGGCGCGGAAGACGACGGCGTGACGCTGGAGATTCCGCTGCACCTGCTCAACGCGCTCGATCCCACGCGACTGTCGTGGCTGGCGCCAGGCTTCGTCGCGGAAAAGGCTGCCGGGCTGATCCGCTCTCTGCCCAAGGCGCAGCGGCGCAACTTCGTGCCGGCGCCGGATTTCGGGCGCGCGTTCTATGAGGCCTTCAGCAAGCCGTCGGCCGATGACTTGCGCGGTGAGCTGGCGCGGTTCCTGTCCAAGGCGGTTGGCGTACCAGTGAGTGCGCTGGATTTCGACGAGGCCGCGTTGGAGCCACACCTGCGCATGCATCTGCGCCTGCGCGATGAAGACGGCAAGGTGCTGGCCTCATCGCGTGACCTGGACGCGCTGCGCGAACGCTTCGGCACGCGCGCCGGCCATGCCTTCGCTGCCCGCGCCGGACGCGCGTTGGCCAGCGAAGGCCTGCACACTTTCCCGCACGATCCGATCCCGCTGCAGGTGCCGGGCGAAGCCGGCGTGCCGGCGTATCCGGCGCTGGTGGATGAGGGCGACAGCGCCGCATTGCGGATTTTCGCCGATCGCGCGCAGGCCGCCTCGGCGCATCCCAAGGGTGTGCGCCGCTTGCTGGAGATCGCCCTGGCCGACAAGGTCAAGCAGGCGCGCAAGCAACTCCCGGTGTCACCCAAGACCGGGCTGTTGTACGCGGCGCTGGAATCGCAGGAGCGCCTGCGCGGCGATATCGTCGATGCGGCGTTGAATGCGGTGCTGGCCGAAGGGCTGGGCGAGATTCGCGATCCCGGTACGTTCGCGCAACGCCGCGATGTGGCCGGTAAAGGCCTGTTCGGTGAGGCCATGGAGCGCCTCAAGCTGGCCGAGGCGATCCTGGGCGCGGTGGCCGAGCTCAAGCCGGAACTGGAAGCGCCATTGATGGGCTGGGCGCGCGGCAACCTGGACGACCTGCACGCGCAGCTGGCTGCGCTGGTGCATCCAGGCTTCCTGCGGCAGACGCCGGCCGAGGCGCTGGCCCAGTTCCCACGCTATCTCAAGGCGATGAAGCTGCGCGCCGAACGCGCCAAGCGCGACCCCACTCGCGACCAGCAGCGCATGCTGGAGCTGGCGCCGTTCGTGCAGGCGCTGGAAGACGCCGCGGCATTGGGTCGTGCGCAGTCCGACGAGTGGCAGGCGCTGCGCTGGGACATCGAAGAGCTGCGTGTATCGCTGTTCGCCCAGGAGCTGGGTGCGCGCAGCGGTGTCAGTCCGAAGAGGCTGGCGCAGCGGGTGGTGGCGTTGCAGGGGCGCTGACGCGCAAGGGCATGGAAATGCCGCAACACCCGGGCGAAGGGAGGGGTTATTTTCGACTTTGCGCTCTGCTGCTGAGTTGCGAAAAGTACCTACCCCCTTCTCTTCGCGAAAGGGGCGCATCGCGATGAAGTTGTGCGCTGATCGTGATCAGGTTCGCGATCAGTCGCGTATGCTACCTAGTCAATTAGTTCGCAACTGCCCGGGTGAGCGCTACGTCGTAAAGCGTCATCACGTCTTGCTTGCCATCATTGATTTGTCCGTCATTGAAGTGGAATACCGCAAACCGGCATTGGTCGTTGATCAGGTAAGGCTTTACACGTATGCCGGATAACTTGCTCTCAATGACGCGTTGCGCATTTCCGCATTGGACTGGATCATCCTTGCGCGGGAAGAATATTGGATTGAGCTCTTTGAAGGTTGGACCATCCATGCCCGTATCCATCAGGAACACTTTGTCACCCAGCACTTTAAAGTCCGGACCGATCTCCTCCTGAAACGCCGCGCGTGCCGCTGCGCGACGCGGCGCATATACCTCTTCCAGGCTTGTGTCGCGGATATCGACGAAGCTTTCTTTCCAGCCATGGATGGCGTCCAGCGGCTGTCGGCTGCAGCCGGCAAGCAAGATCATGCTTGCCGCCATGCCGAGTCTGATGGCGAAGTGCATGCGATGCGCACCCGTAATGATGGTCGTCATCAGGCGAGTTGCCGGGCGGGCGGCTCTGGTGCTTGCGAACTGGCGACCTGCAGGCGTTGTGCTTCCTGGGCGAGCTGGCCCAAAGATTCTTCGCGGGATGGCAGCGCCGCCAGGGTGTCAACCATGGTGCGATAGCCCTCGGTCTTGCCGGCCACCCACAACTTGCCATCGTCGGTGACTGCCGCCATGCGCAGTTGATCCGTAGAGGTGATGCCTTCGCGGCTGGCCTGCACGCTGGCCAGTGCGACGGCTGCATCTCCCGCTTTGTCGCCCACCTGCCTTTGGATCGCCTCGAAAAGGCCTTGTTGCTGGGGCTCCAGCATGCCGATGTGGAACGTGCCGAAGGACCTGGTGTTTTCCTGCAGCAGTTCGTTGAGCTTGACCTCAACTTCTGCGCCTTTGCCTGGTCCAAGCGAGGGATCAATGCCCCGGTTGTGACCCCATGGGTTACGCAAGGTGATGACCGCCTCACCTGACGCTTCGTCGTAACGCGCTCCCAAGACCATGTACGCATGATGGCCGGTGACACCGTCGGTTTTGTAACCGGTTCTGGACACGAGCGCCTCCCACAATTCGCTCGCGCCTTTCGGGTCCTTGTTGGTACCCATGACGACGCGTTTGTCGTGGGCCAGTGCATCGTTGATACGCATCACTGTTGCTTGCATGCCCATTTCCTTGACTTGGGCTGCATCCAGCCTGATTGGCTCCTCTCCCGTAATGGCGTGAAGGGCATCGGCAGGATTGCCGCCCTTGGCTAGCTGTTGGAGGCCTGTCTCCCAGTCGTTCCAGCGCATCTTCGCGTAGGCGACCTCGTAGATCGCTGGCCATAGTCCGCCGCCGGCGTCCGGTGTCTTGCTGCCGAAGCTGCTCCCGCCCCTTTCGGAAAGATTGTTTGTCAGCTCTGCCTGAGTCACCGGCACCCGCTGCCAGTGGTCCCCTTGATACAGGCGGACTGCGAATTCCCCCGTGGCTTCATTGAACTCGATGTTGTTGCGGATGAGATCCGGCGTCTGCTGGGCGACGACGCCTGCGGCTGAAACCAGATAGCAGTCGCCGATGCTCTGCTGCTGGACATCGTCGGCCCCAGGCCGGCCATCCTTGCCCCACAGGTCCTTGTCGGTGAATCGATGCTCGGGCAATCCTGCCATTTCGGTGACTCCTGTCGTTGATGTGATGCAGCTGGGCCACACCAGGGCCGCTGGGAGGCCTGCCATTCCTGCTGGAAGCGCTACGAGCCGATCCTACCTCATGGTGCGTCGCGATCTTGTTGCGGCACTGCGCTTCGTCGGTGTCCACACACGACGCGGCTGTGTGGAACTATCGATTGATGGGTCTGCGTGGCGGGCAATGGCGGCATGCGCTCCTTTCAGGATGCGGCCCCCGCTGCGACCCCAGGCTGTGATGGAGGGCGGGCTGCATTCCGCGATCGCGCAGGAAGTCAGGGAGCTCAGTCGTCGCTGACGACGCGCTCACCCATCAACTCGCGCTGGCGCTTCTCCAGTTCTTCGGCATAGCGCTTGCGGACGAAGCCTTCGGACAGCACGCCCAGGACGCGGCGGTCGGCATCGACCACGGCCAGTTCGTCGCTCTGGGTGGTGTCGAAGGCGTGCATCACCGAGACGATGTCGGTGTCGGCGCTCAGTGCGGCGTCCTTGTTCTGCGCGTATTCGGACACGGGCGCGCCCTCGTTGATGCGGTCGCCGTAGATGAAGGCCAGCGGCACCAGGCCGGCGTAATGACCGGCGTCGTCTTCCAGGACCACGCGCTGGGTGGATCCCAGCGGGAAGCGCCGGCGGAACTCGGCCACAGTCATCGCATCGGGCGTGTGGTTGGCATCCTTGCGCATCATCTTGCCGGCCGACAGGTTGCGCACCCAGCCGACATCGCGTGCGCTGCGAATGCTCTCGCCGCGCAGGTGCAGGCGCCAGGTGGAGAACGAATAGCCGAAGGCCTGGCGCACCACCGTATTGGCCACCAGCACCGCGGCCATCACCGCGCTGGCCAGGACGAAATCATGGGTGCCTTCCAGGATCAGCATTGCCATCGTCATCGGTGCACCGACGATCGCCGCTGCCAGCGCGGCCATGCCGACCAGCGAGGCGCTGGTGACGTCGACCCAGGACTCGCCGACCAGCTGGTTCAACCCGATGGCGAAGAACGCACCGACCAACGCGCCCATGAACAGCGAGGCGAAGAACAGGCCGCCACGGAAGCCGAACCCCAGCGAGATGCCCGATGCCAGGCACTTGAGCACCAGCAACGTGGCCAGCAGTTGCAGTGTCTTGTCGCCGCCGATATCCAGGTGCAGCGCGCCGTGTCCGGAAGACAGCACCTGCGGTGAGTACAGCGCCAACGGGATCAGCAGCAGCCCGCCAACCACGGGGCGACCCCATAGCGGCAGGTTGATCTTGCCGATCACCCGTTCGATGCCGGCGACCAGCCGCATCACCGCGATGCCGATCAGCGCGCAGGTCAGGCCCAGCGCGATGAAGATGGCGTAGTCGCGGGGTTCCAGCTGATAGGTCGAGGCTGCAGGTAGCAGGTAGGGTGGGGCGCCCAGCGCTTCGGCCAGGAAGGCGCCGCCCAGCGCGGCGGCGGCGACCGGCGCCAGCGCCGATGGCGTATACGCGCCGATGACGATCTCGAAGGCATAGAACGCCCCGGCCAGCGGCGCACCGAAGGCCGCGGCAATCGCGCCGCCGGCCCCGGCACCGACCAGGGTGCGCATGTCGGCGCGACGCACGCGCAGGATCCGGCCCAGTTGCGAGCCGGCGCCCGAGCCCATCTGCGCATAGGCCGCTTCCAGCCCGACCGAGGCGCCGAAACCGTTGGACAGCAGCGTCTGCAGCGACACGATTAGGTTGTCACGCATCGACATGCGGCCGCCGTGCAGGGCGTTGGCTTCCACCGCATCGACCAGTGGCCGCTTGCGCCGGCGCGCGGCCAGGGTCACCAGGCCGACCAGCAGGCCGCCCAGCGGCAGGACCAGCAGCTGGGTCACGCTCAGACCATCGGCGGTACTCAGGCGCTCATCCGGTGCCAGCCCGAACAGCCAGCGCTGCAGGCCATGGGCCAGGCTGCCCTGCAGCAGCGTCAGCCCGGCGGCGAGCAGTCCCACCAGCGTGGCCAGGCCGATGAACCACAGGTCGCTGGCGCGGAACTGACGCCGCAACCAGTCCAGCGGACGGTGCATCTGGACCCGAAGTCCCTGCAGCCGGCGCTCAGCGCCGTCCGTTGGAGCCTGCATCGCATGTCCTTTGCATGGGTCGATCGGTGGCGACGTTCGCGCCGGATGTGCGCCGCATGGGTGTTCCCACGTTGATCAGGCCGTTAGTGTAGTCGCCTCGCCCACGCGCTCCATGTCATTGCCGCCCCGATGTCCGCACCGTCCACACCACTGCCTGCCGTCGTCGCGTCCGTCCTGGCGGGCTTGCCACAGTCGCTGCGCACGCCGGTGCAGGAGGCCCTGGAAGCGAGCGACGCCCAGGCCGGCATGCCCGATCCCTGGCCGGTGCTGACCGATACGCTGACCACCCTGACCGGGCTGTCGGCCGATGGCGAAGTGCTGGGCGCGGCCCTGCTGTCCGGCCTGCCGGGCGTGCAGGCGGCGGTGATGCCGTCCCTGCGCCGCGCGGCCCCCGGCATGGCCACGCTGATGGATGGCCAGGCCGCCGCCGCCCAGGTCTGGGCGCTACACGCCGAACCCGGCGCGGCGCGCAATACCGAGGGCCTGCGCCGGCTGCTGCTGGCGATGATCCAGGACCTGCGCGTGGTCCCGATCCTGCTGGCGCGGCAGCTGGCCCGCATGCGCGCCGCTGGCACCCTGCCTGAAGACCAGCGCCGCGAGCTGGCCCTGCTGACCCGCGACATCCACGCGCCGCTGGCCAACCGGCTCGGTATCTGGCAGCTGAAGTGGGAACTGGAAGACCTGGCCTTCCGTCATCTGCAGCCGGATACCTATCGCTCCATCGCCACCCAGCTGGATGACAAGCGCGCCGCGCGCGAGCGCTACATCGAGAAGGTCAAGGCAACCCTGCGGAGCACCCTGACCGAGCACCGCATCGCCGCCGAGGTCAGCGGCCGGCCCAAACACATCTACAGCATCTGGAAGAAGATGCAGCGCAAACAGGTGGCGCTGGACGAACTGTTCGACCTGCGCGCGGTGCGCATCGCGGTCAGCGACGTGGCCCAGTGCTATGCCGCGCTGGGCGCGGTGCATGCGCTGTGGACGCCGATCCCGTCGGAGTTCGACGACTACATCGCCCGGCCCAAGGCCAACGACTACCGCTCGCTGCATACCGCGGTGGTCGGCCCGGAAGGGCGCGCGCTGGAAGTGCAGATCCGCACCCACGACATGCACGCCCAGGCCGAACTGGGCGTGGCCGCACACTGGCGTTACAAGGAAGGCGGCGGCGATGCCGCCTTCGACCGCAAGATCGCGTGGATGCGGCGCCTGCTGGAGCATGGCCATGACGGCGAAGGCGAGGCTGTGTTGGGCGGTGCGCTGGATGCCGAGCTGGCCGAGGACCGTATCTACACGTTGACGCCAAAGGGTGAGGTGATCGACCTGCCGCGCGGTGGCACCGTGCTGGACTTCGCCTACCACGTGCACACGATGATCGGACACCGCACGCGCGGGGCCAAGGTCAATGGCCGGATCGTGCCGTTGGGCCACGTGCTGCACAGCGGTGATCGGGTCGAGATCCTGACCAACAAGACCGGCGAGCCCAAGCGCGACTGGCTGCAGGCATCCAGCGGATTCCTGGCCAGCGCGCGCTCGCGCGACAAGGTGCGCGCGTACTTCCACAAGCTGGACCGCGCTGGGAACATCGCCGCCGGCAAGGACCTACTGGAGCGCGAACTCAAGCGCCTGCACCTGCACCAGCTGGACCTGGCGCCGGCGCTGAAGAAGTTCCGCGCCGAGACCGTTGAAGAACTCCATATCCAGGTCGCGCTGGGCGACACCGGGCCCAGCCAGGTCGCCCGTGCATTGCAGGAGGACCAGCGCGCCCAGTCCGGCGATGCGCCGCTGCCGCTGCAGAACGCCACCCGCCGCCCGGTGCAGCGTGCACCGGGCGCGGACAAGTCGCGCTTCACCGTGCAGGGCGTGGGCAACCTGCTGGTGCAGTTGGCCAAATGCTGCCAGCCGGTGGCGGGCGAACCCATCGTCGGCTACCTGACCCGCGGCCGCGGCGTGACCGTGCATCGCCGCGACTGCGCCTCGTTGCGCCGCCTCGCCGCGCAGCATCCACAACGCGTGCTGCCGGTGGAGTGGGGCGTGGCCGGAGGCGGTTACGAGGTGGATGCGCTGATCAGTGCCATCGATCGCAAGTACCTGCTCAAGGACATCACCACCCTGATCGCACAGGAAGACGCACATGTGCTGGACATCCACAGCGACAACACCGGCAGCGCCGGTCGCGTGCACCTGAAGCTGCGACTGAAGGTGTCCGATTACGGCCAGCTGTCCACCCTGTTGGGCAAGCTGGACGCGCTGCCCGGCGTACAGGACGCGCGCCGCGCCGGCTGACCCGCGTTCAGCCGGGGGATCGGCTTATCACGCCTGCTGACGGATACTGCCGCGCGTGAATCCCACGCCCGACCAGCTGCCCGACGGCAGGATCGAACCGCATATCGACTGGCAGCCCATGCCGGACGATGGTCGGGGGCGACCGCGTCCCCCGGTCGTCCATCGGCAGCGCCCATGGTGGCCCTGGCTGCTGGGGGCGGTGCTGCTGGTGGGGTTGGGATCGGCGGTGCTGCTGCGCAAGCCGATCGCCGACAGGATCTGGCAGGGTGCCCGCATCCAGTCGCTGTTGGACCAGGGCGATGCTGCGATCAAGCAGGGCAGGTTGACCGCTGCCGATGGCAGTGGCGCGCGGCAACGCTTCGAAGCCGCACTGGCCCTGGACAACGACCGGGGCGAAGCGCGTGACGGCCTGGCCCGGGTCGCGCGTGCGGCCATCGTCCAGGCGCAGGCCAGCTTGAAAGCCAATGACCTGGACGCCGCGCGGCAGTCCCTGGCGCTGGCCCGCCAGCTGCAGGTGCCGCAGGCGCTGTCCGATGCGGTCGCTGCCGACCTGCGCAAGCGCGAGGCCGATGCGGCCGGCATCGGTACGCTGATCGCCAGCGCCGTCGCCGCGCGCGCGGCTGGCAGGATCGACGGCGCACCGGATGCAGCGCTACCGCTGTTCAAGCAGATCCTGGCGCTGCAGCCGGACAACACGATTGCGCTGGAAGCGCGCGAAGACCTGTTGTCCGACCAACTGCAGCAGGCGCGCAAGGCGCTGCAGGCGGGGCAACTGGCCGACGGCGCCGCGCTGATCGCCACGGTGCGTGGCTACGACGCAGGCCATTACGACCTGCCGGGCGCCAGCGCGCAGCTGGCCCGCGCATTGGAACAACAGCGGCGCCAGGCCGATACCAGCCTGCAGCGCGGCAGGCTGGAGCAGGCGGTCCATGGCTACCAGGCCATCTTGATGGCCGCGCCGGGCGATGCCGCGGCCACGCTGGGCCTGCAGAACGCCGCATCCGAATACGCCCGGCGTGCGCGCCGGCTGGCGGCAGACTTCGATTTCACCGGCGCCGATGCCGATCTGGCGCAGGCCCGTGCACTGGCACCGCAGTCGCCGGTCGTGGCCGAAGTGATGCGCGCCATCGACCGGGCGCATCGCAGCCAGGCGCAGCTGGATCAGTCCGTGCCGGCCTCGCCACAGCGGCAACGGCGCGTTCGCGCACTGCTGGCCGACGCGGACCGCGCAGTGGCGCGTGGTGACTGGATCGACCCACCGGGCGAAAGCGCTTTTGACAAGCTGCGTGCGGCCCAGGCGCTGGCGCCGGACGATCCGATGGCCCGCCGCGCGTCGCAGCGCCTGCTGCCGGATGTGCAACGGTGCGTGGGTCGCGAACTGGCTGGCAATCGCGTGCGGGCCGCGCAGGTCTGCCTGGACGCGTGGCAGGCGATCTCGCCGGGCGATGGCAACCTGCCCGGCGCGCGCCGCCAGCTGGCGATGCGCTGGATCGACATCGGCACCGAGCGTCTGGGCGCGGGTGAACTGGGCGTGGCCAGCGAAGCATTGCAGCGCGCGCGCGGGCTGGACCGCAATGCCCCCGGCTTGGATGATTTCGCCGCACGCGTGGCCCACGCGCGTGCCGGTGGTGGCTAGCAGGAGACGCAGGCGATGAGCAAGGCACAGGCAGTCCCGTTGGCGGGCGAGCTGATTCCGGCCCGTAGTGCCGGCACGCTGGGGCCGCAGGACCTGGAACAGTTGCGCCAGGCTGTGCAGCGGCTGGAATACCCAAGCTTCGGTGCGCGCGTGGCCAACGTGGTCGGCGCGCCGGTGGAAAAACTGATCGGCTTCCTGCCCCGGCGGGCGAACGCGGTCATCGGCTTTGCCGCGCGCAAGGCCATCGGCGCCGCGCTGCGGGTTTCGCTGACCACCATGGACACGCGGACCAAGCCGGAAGGCGCGCGCAAGTCGTCGGACTGGTGGCACCTGGGCGCTACCGCCGCGACCGGCGCGGTGGGCGGTGCGTTCGGGTTGGCTGCACTGGCGGTCGAACTGCCTTTGACCACCACGATCATGCTGCGCTCGATCGCCGACATCGCCCGCAGCGAGGGCGCCGACCTGAGCGATCCCACGGTGCGGCTGGACTGCGTGCGCGTGCTGGCCATGGGCGGCAATGCCCCCAACGACGACGCCGCCGAAGTGGGCTATTACGCCGCGCGCGAAGCGATGAGCAGGATGGTGTCCGACGCCGCCAAGCACGTCGCCCGGCATGGCCTGCAGAAGGAGGGCGCGCCGGTGCTGGTTGGCCTGGTCAAGGCGATTGCCGAACGCTATTCGATCCAGGTCAGCGAGAAGGCCGCAGCGCAGTGGATGCCGGTGCTGGGCGCGGTCGGCGGCGCCACGGTGAACTCGATCTTCATGGATCACTTCCAGAGCATGGCGCGCGGGCATTTCATCGTGCGCCGGCTCGAAGCGTTGCACGGCCCGGACACCGTGCGCGTGGCCTACCAGGCGATTGCTGCGCTGCTGGCCGACTAGCTTGGCGGCGCATCGTCGAAGAACACCCGACGCACCGTCGCACGCGCGGCATCCAGCGAGAAATGCCGATGCACATTGTCGATGCCGTGCGTGGCCAGGGTCTGCCACAGCGCCGCATCGCCATACAGGCGCACCACCGCATCGGCGAACGCCTCGGGCGTGTCGGCCACCAGCACGTCAACGCCATCGCACAGATGCATGCCTTCCACCGCCATGGTCGTGGCGACCACCGGCAGCCCGTGCGCCATCGCCTGGTTGATCTTGCCCTTGACGCCGGCGCCATAGCGCAGCGGAGCCAGCGCGATGCGGCTGGTTTCGAGCAGCGGCAGCAGGTCGGGGACATGGCCGTGCACGATCACGCCGGCCTGCTGCGCCAGGCGCTGCACCTGCGGCGGTGGATCGATGCCGACGATATGGAACAGCACATCGGGCAGTCGCGCGCGTACCTGCGCGAACACCGCTTCGGCAAACCAGAGCACCGCATCGACGTTCGGTGGGTGGTGGAAGCCGCCAACGAACAGCAGGTCGCTGCGGGCCTCGAACGCCGCGCCGGCGCTACCGAGCTGGTGCAGGTTGGACAGGATTTCGACCTGCACTGATGGCGCTTCGCGGGCGAGCTCCTCGCGTTCGACCGGGCTGACCACCAGGGTGGTGTCGGCCGCATTCATGACGGCCAGTTCCAGCGCCTGGGTGGCGTGGGACTGCTTGAGCATCACCGCATCACCGGAGGCCTGCGCGCCACGGCGTTCGCGCAGGTAGTGCAGGTCGACGGTATCGAAGATCACTTTGGCCTGCGGCGCATGGCGGCGCAGCACCGGCACCAGCGCGTCGGCCACGTAATGACGGCAGGCCAGGACGCTGTCGAACCGGCGGCCGTGCTGCCGCAGGAAGCTCGGCAGGCCCTTTACGAACGGCGCGTGCCAGACCTCCACCCCCATCCCCTGCAGGGCCGGGGTGTAGTCCTCGACAAAGCCGACATCGGTGGCGATGAAGCACACGTGGGCGCCTTCTTCCTGCAGCAGACGGATCAGGTTGACCAGGCGCAGCGAGGCCGAGTCGCGATCCGGCTTGGGGGTGTCCGAGTCGATGATCAGGACCTGTTGCTGCCGTGCGTGCAGGCTGGCAGATGAGGGCTGTATCCCTTGTGCGGGCTGCGTCGCCAGCGCCGCACGCCATTTCCGCGCAAATACCTCCGCATTGCGCACCTGGTAGGCCTTGATGCCGCTGCCGGTATCGGTGCCTGCGGTCGCACCTTCGCGATGTACGGCGACCGAGGCCGGCTGGTAGCGCACTTTCAGGCCCGCGGCGCGCACGGCGAAGGCCAGGTCGGTGTCTTCGTAGTACGCAGGTGCATAGCGTGCGTCGAAGCCGCCGAGCTGTTCGAACAGGGCACGTGTCAGCGCGATGGCTGCGCCCGAGCAGTAGTCCGCTTCGCGCACATAGCTGTAGCGTGGATCGAAAGGCGCGTCGTAATGACCGAAACCAGTTCTGGAGCCATCGGCGAACACCACGCCGCCAGCTTCCTGCAGGCGGCCATCGGGATAGACCAGCATCGATCCAGCCAGTCCGGTCTCCGGATGCGTGCTGAAGGTCGCCAGCAGCGTGTCCAGCCAGCCGGGTTGCGGCAGGGTGTCGTTGTTGAGGAACACCAGGTACTCGCCACGCGCCAGCGCCGCGCCATCGTTGCAGGCCGCGATGAAGCCGCCGTTGCGCGCGCGCAGGTGGTAGCGCAGGCCTTCGACCTGCGGCAGCACGCGTGCGGTGTCGTCCAGCGAACCGTCGTCGACCACGATGATCTCGACCGGCACCTGCGGCGGATGCGCGGCCAGTGCGCGCAGGCAGTCCAGGGTCATCTGCAGCTGGCCATAGACCGGGATCACGATGCTGGCGCGCGGCGCATCCGAGCCGGGGACGGCAAATGGCGTGAAGGGCAGGGAAGGCGGCAACCATAACGGCGCGGCGGCCGGGCGGCGGGTCAAGCGGCCGGACACCCGTTGCCAGGCTCGGCTTGCGGTCTGGGACAGGCCGCGGGTGCGCAGGCTGGCCAGCATCCGGCGCAGGGTCGATGCCGCGCGTGCAAACAGAAACCGCGCGTCATCCAGCAACATCGGCATCACAACTCCAGCTGATCGGGTGGAGGCTGGCCCGGCCGGGCATGCACCGGCCTGCGCTAGACTCTCCTGTCCCCTTTATTGTCGCATCCCAGTGGCCCGCAACGACGACGAACACGACGCCGACGACACGTACGATGATCAGGACGATCAGGCACAGTCCGCTACGGCGTGGCGCAATCGCCTGATCACCATTGCTTTGGCCCTGCTGGGACTGGGCCTTGGCTTCATGATTCCCTACGTGGCCTATCTGAACCATCAGGTGGGGCAGCGTTTCGGTGCGCTGCAGTGGCAGATCCCCACCCGGGTCTATGCGCGTCCGCTGCCGCTGGGGCCGGGCGAGGCGCTGGATGCGGCCACGCTGAAGACCGAGCTGGATGCGGCGTCCTACCAGGAAGACGACAGCGGCCAGGTGCCGGGCACCTACGCACGCAGCGGCAACCGCTTCACCATCGCCAGCCGCGGCTTCACCGACGTGGACCACATCATCCCCGCGACCCGTGTGCAGGTGACCCTGTCCAACGGCGAAGTGTTGGGCCTGCGCGACCTGACCCGCGGCCGCAACATCAAGTCCTCGCGCCTGGACCCGGCCCGCATCGCCACCCTGTACGGCAAGCAGCAGGAAGAGCGTCGCCTGGTCCGCCTGGAAGATGTGCCTGAGCTGCTGGTCACCGGCCTGCAGGCGGTGGAGGACCGTGATTTCGCCACCCACCACGGTATCGACCTGTCGGGCATCGTGCGTGCGGGCTGGGAGTTCGTGTCCAGTGCCGGCGAAACCCGCCAGGGCGCCAGTACGCTGACCCAGCAGCTGGCCCGCAGCGGCCTGCTCGGCATCGGCCGCGAGCAGACGGTCAGCCGCAAGTTCAACGAGATCCTGTATGCGGTGATCCTGGAGGCGCGCTACGACAAGCGCACCATCCTGGAGGCCTACTTCAACCAGGTGTACTGGGGCCAGCGTGGCAGCCAGGCGATCCACGGCGTCTCGGCGGCCTCCGAATTCTGGTTTGGCCGCGACCTGGACAGCCTGTCCACTGAACAGATGGCGTTGCTGATCGGCATCGTGAAGGGGCCGTCCTACTACGATCCGCGCCGCCATCCGGAACGCGCAAAGGAACGCCGCGACCTGGCCCTGCGCCGGATGCTGGCAACCAAGCTGATCGACCAGAAGGAATTCAACCGCGCCATCGATGCGCCGCTGGGCGTGACCAAGGACCCGGGCATCACCGCGGCCAACCGCTTCCCGGCCTACGTGGACCTGGTCCGTCGCCAGCTGGCGCACGACTACCCGGAAGACGCGCTGCAAGGCGCCGGCCTGACCGTGATGACCGGCATGTCGCCTTCGGCCCAGGCCTATGCCGAAGGCGCGGTGACCCGCACCATCACCCAGCTGGAAAAGGGCAAGCGTCCGCCGCTGCAGGCCGGCCTGGTCATGACCGACGTGCACAACGGCGACGTGCTGGCGGTGGTCGGCAGCCGTGACGTGACCGCGCCCGGCTTCAACCGTGCGGTCGAGGCGCGGCGCCAACTGGGCTCGCTGCTCAAGCCGTTCGTCTATCTGCTGGCGCTGTCCCAGCCGGACACCTGGTCGCTGGCCAGCTGGGTCGATGATGCGCCGATCAGCGTGCCGCTGGGCCGCGGCAAGACCTGGAATCCGGGCAATGCGGACAACCGCAGCCACGGGCGGGTGCGGGTGATCGACGCGCTGGCGCACTCCTACAATCAGGCCACCGTGCGGGTGGGCATGAAGGTCGATCCGCAGCGCGTGGCCGACCTGCTCAAGGTGCTGGCCGGCATCGATGCTGATCCCAATCCCGCGTTGATCCTGGGGGCGACCGAGCAAAGTCCTTACGCGATGGCACAGCTTTACCAGTTCTTGGCTTCGGGCGGACAGATCCAGCCACTGCACGCCGTGCGTGGGGTGATCGACGCACAGGGGCGGGTGCTCAATCGTTACGACAAGACCCCGGCCGCAGCGCAGAAGGGCGATTCCATCGCCGCGCATCTGGTCAGCGTCGCGCTGCAGAGCGTCGTCACGGAAGGCACCGGTCACCAGCTGCTGGCAGATGGCCTGGGCCGGTTGTCCCCGGCCGGCAAGACCGGCACCAGCAACGATGGCCGCGACAGCTGGTTCGCCGGCTATACCGGCGACCACCTGGCCGTGGTGTGGATGGGCAACGACCAGAACAAGGAAGCCGGCCTGTATGGCGCGACTGCTGCGATGCGGGTCTGGTCCGGCATCTTCACGCGCCTGCCCAGCGCGCCGCTGCAGGTCTCCAGCGAAGGCCTGGACTGGCAGTGGGTAGCCGACTCGGCCGCGGTCGACGCCAGCTGTCCGGGGGCGCGCCGCTTCCCGTTCGTGGCTGGCTACGCGCCGGCACGCCAGGACTGCCAGCAGTACGACACTGGCGATGAAAACAGCGGCGGCGGCTGGCGCCGCTGGTTCGGCCTGCCGCCCAAGGAGCCGGACGCGCCGGCCCGTGAAATCCCCGCACCGGCGCCGCCGGCGCCTTCCACGAGTCCGCTATGAACGCCGCCACCCGTCTTGTACTGACTGCCGCGCTGCTTTTGCCACTGGCCGCCTGCGTGACCGAGCCGCCACCGGCGCCCGCCCCCGCGCCGGCGCGGGTCACCCCGACCCAGGCGCTCAATGCGGTGCTGGCCGTGGCCAAGGCCGACGACCGCGAACTGGCGATCCAGCCGGTGCGCGACCCGGAGGTCGAAGACCTGCGCGAGGCATCCGTCGCTGCCCAGCGTCGCGGTGACTGGAAGGCTTCTGCCGATGCGCTCAACCAGGCGCTGCTGCTGAGCCCGGAAGATCCGGCCGTACTGCAGGAACGTGCCGAGGTCGCCCTGGCATTGGCCGAATGGGACCGTGCCGAAACCCTGTCGCGCAAGGCGCTGGCGCTGGGGTCGAAGACCGGCCCGCTGTGCCGTCGCCACTGGGCCACCATCGAGCAGTCACAGCTGGCCCGCAATGAAGACCAGAACGCGGCCTCGGCCCATGCGCAGATCGCCAGCTGCACGGTCGCCGGCTTCGACCGGATGTGATCCGCACCATGTCGATCGCGCCGCCGCTGGCTCCGCGCCGCACGGCGGCGTGGGCCGACACGTACTGATGTCGCAGCTGTCGCACGCCAGCCGCGAGGCGCTGGGCGAAGGTGGTGCGCTGGCGATCCGGCTGGAGCAGTTCGTCCCGCGGGATGCCCAGCTCAACCTGACCGGCGCGATTGCCGATGCGCTCGACGCCCGCGACACACTGCTGGCCGAAGCCGGCACCGGCACCGGCAAGACCTTCGCTTACCTGGTGCCCGTGCTGTTGTCGGGGATGAAGGCGATCCTGTCCACCGGCACCCGCGCGCTGCAGGACCAGCTCTACCACCGCGACCTGCCGCGGGTGCGTGCCGCGCTCGGCGTGGGCCATAGCGCGGCGCTGTTGAAGGGCCGATCCAACTATCTGTGCCGCTACCGGCTGAGCCAGGCGCGCGGCGAGCCGCAGTTCGCCAACCGCGACCAGGTCGATCAGTTCCAGCGGATCGTGGTCTGGAGCGGCCGCACCCGTTACGGTGACATGGCTGAGCTGGAATCCCTGCCGGACGATTCGCCGCTGCTGCCCATGGTCACCTCCACCGTGGACAACTGCCTGGGCACCGAATGCCCGTTCTGGGACGACTGTTTCGTCGTCCAGGCGCGCCAGCGCGCGCAGGCCGCCGACATCGTGGTGGTCAACCACCACCTGCTGCTGGCCGACCTGGCGCTCAAGCAGGAGGGCTTCGGCGAAATCCTGCCGGGCGCGCAGGCCTTCGTCATCGACGAAGCACATCAGCTGCCGGAACTGGCGGCCAACTTCTTCGGCGAGGGCTTCGGCCTGCGTCCGTTGCAGGAACTGGTGCGCGACGCCATCACCGAAAGCCGTGCGGTCCCCGGCGCGCTGGCGCAGGTCGAACCATGGGCACGCGCACTGGATTTTTCACTGCGCGAACTGCGCGCGGCGATGGAAGTGTTGCCGCCACGCGGCACGCGCCAGCGCGCGCTGGGTAGCCCCGCGGTGCGCGACGGCTTCGACACACTGGTGATCGCGCTGCAGGATCTCGGGCGTGTGCTGGGCCCGTTGGCGCAGGCTGCGCCCGGGCTGGACGCCGCGTATGCGCGCGCGCGCGACATCACCGGCCGCCTGCAACGTTGGCTGGGCGAGCCGTCGGCCGATGAACTGCCGTTGCCTGCGGCGCAGGCCGATGCCAACGATGATTTCCCGCTGGATGACATGGACGGCGGCCTGCGCATGCCGTCCACCGATGTGTTCTGGTACGAACTCACGCCGCGCGCGTTCCGTTGCCAGCGCACGCCGCTGGATGTATCCGGGCCGTTGCGCCAGCACCGGCAGGATTCGCACGCGGCCTGGATCTTCACCTCGGCCACTCTGACCATTGGTGATGGCTTCGACCACATCGCCACGCGCCTGGGCCTGGATGATCCGCACACGCTGCTGCAACCCAGCCCGTTCGACTGGCCGCGCCAGGCGCTGTGCTACCAGCCGCCCGGACTGCCGGATCCGAATGCACGCGGCTACGGCACCGCCTTGATCGCTGCGCTGCTGCCGGTGCTGCATGCTTCGAACGGGCGCGCGTTCCTGTTGTTCGCCTCGCACCGTGCGCTGCGCGAAGCGGCCGAAGCCCTGCGCGATGCGCCATGGCCGCTGTTCGTGCAGGGCCAGGCGCCGCGCGCGACGCTGCTGCAGCGATTCCGCGAGTCGGGCAACGGCGTGCTGCTGGGTTCGGCCAGTTTTCGCGAAGGCGTCGACGTGGTCGGCGAGGCGCTCAGCGTGGTGGTGATCGACAAGCTGCCCTTCGCCGCGCCGGACGATCCGGTGTTCGAAGCCAAGCTGGAAGCCATCCGCAACGCCGGCGGTAATCCATTCCGCGATGAACAACTGCCGCAGGCGGTGATCGCGCTCAAGCAGGGCGTGGGCCGCTTGATCCGCAGCGAGTCGGATCGCGGTGTGCTGGTGCTGTGCGACCCGCGCCTGTCGACCAAAGCCTATGGCCGCACCTTCATGCAATCGTTGCCGCCGTTTTCCCGCACCCGCGAGGTGGCTGACGTGCAGGCGTTCTTCGGCGGCGTTCCGTGACCCATGGGAGGCCTATTCCTGGCAACGGTCCCCTGTAGAGCGGAGCTTGCTCCGCTGGGAGCTTTCCCGATGATCTGAACGAAGAGCAGAGGAGTCCCCAAGATGGGACTGCCACAAGCTTCACCCTACAGGGCGCCGCCGTGGTCACGATGCGGCATTCTGAAATAATGCAGGGGTCTTCCCGCTTCCTTCGCTCCAGGTGACCCATGTCCGCAACGCTCCGCATCGCGATGGCGCAGTTCGATTTCCCGGTCGGTGACCTGGCCGGAAATACCAGGCGCATCATCGAGCAGATCGCGGTGGCGCGTGACGAATACGGCGCCGACCTGGTGCTGTTCCCGGA
Source organism: Pseudoxanthomonas sp. (assembly GCF_027498035.1). NCBI lineage: Bacteria > Pseudomonadati > Pseudomonadota > Gammaproteobacteria > Lysobacterales > Lysobacteraceae > Pseudoxanthomonas > Pseudoxanthomonas sp. The sequence continues at coordinate 1,604,346 of NZ_CP114978.1, read as the reverse complement.
GTTGGCGCTGAGCGGTTACCCGCCGGAAGACCTGCTGATGCGGCCCTCGTTCCTGGCCGACTGCCATGCCGCGATGGAGGAAGTGGCCAGGGCCGCCACCGGTGGCATCACCGCGGTGGTCGGCTGGCCGGAAAGTGCCGGTAGCGTCCTCTACAACGCGGCCTGCGTGCTGCGCGATGGCGCGATCCTTGCCAACTACCGCAAGCGCGAGCTGCCCAACTACAACGTCTTCGACGAGCGCCGTTACTTCCACGTCGATCCGGATGGCGGGTCGTGCGTGTTTGAGGTCAAGGGCGTGCCGGTCGGCGTGGTGATCTGCGAGGACCTGTGGTTCGCAGAACCTCTGGCCGATACGGCCAAGCAGGGCGCGCAGCTGGTGCTGGTGCCCAACGCCTCGCCGTTCGAGCACAACAAGCATGCCCAGCGCGATGCGCTGCTGGCCCAGCGCGTGGGTGAAACCGGCGTGGCCCTGGCCTACCTCAACGTGGTCGGCGGGCAGGATGCGCTGGTGTTCGATGGTGCATCGGTGGTGGCCAGCGGCAACGGCGAAATTTCGCCGGCCGCTTCTGCGTTCACCGAGCAATGGCTGGTGGTGGACTACGACGCGCAGTCACGCGCGTTCACCCCGGTGCAATGGCAGGACGAAGGCGACGAGAGCCGCGACGCACTGGCCTGGCGCGCGGTGGTGCGTGGCATTGCCGACTACTGCGGCAAGAACGGCTTCAGCAAGACCTGGGTGGGTTTGTCCGGCGGCATCGATTCGTCCATCGTGCTGGCCATGGCCGTCGATGCACTGGGCGCGGACAACGTCACCGCCGTGCGCCTGCCGTCGCGCTACACCGCGGGCCTTTCCAATTCCCTGGCGGAGGAACAGTGCAAGGCACTGGGCGTGCGCATGGAGACCATCGCCATCGAAGGTGCGTTCACCGGTTTCCTGGAGGCGTTGTCGCCGTTGTTCGAAGGGCGCGGGGTCGACACCACCGAAGAGAACCTGCAGTCGCGTGTGCGTGGCGCGATCATGATGGCGCTGTCCAACAAGTTCGGCGGCCTGCTGCTGACCACCGGCAACAAGAGCGAGTACGCGGTCGGCTACGCCACCATCTACGGCGACATGTGCGGTGGCTATGCGCCGATCAAGGATCTGTACAAGACCGAGGTGTTCGCATTGGCGCGCTGGCGCAACACCGTCGGTGGCGCGCCGGTGATCCCGCAGGCGGTGATCGACCGTCCACCCTCGGCCGAGTTGCGCGAGAACCAGCTGGACCAGGATTCGCTGCCGCCCTACGACGTGCTGGATGCGATCCTGTTCCGTTACGTGGACCTGGAGCAGTCGCAGGCCGAGATCATCGCCGCCGGCTTCGACGCCGAAGTGGTCAAACGCATGCTGCGGCTGGTGCGCGTCAACGAATGGAAGCGCCAGCAGGCCGCGCCCGGCCCCAAGGTCTCCCAGCGTGCCTTCGGCCGCGAACGTCGCTATCCGATCAGCAACCGTTATCCGGCCTGACCGGGACACCGGAGCGCTGCGATGCAAGGACGCATCTTCCTCGGCTTGATTTCAATCGTGCCGATGCGCTTTGCCTTGCTTGATGCAGCGTGCGGCGGTGGTTGGCAATGGGGCGCGATTGGATTGGCGATGATGGTCGGTGCGACAGCTTGGCTGGGCATTGCGCTGGTCAGGTGCAAGCCGCGGCCTGGCGCGGCTTCAGGCGCTGGTTACGGCTCTGCCTGGACGCGTTCTGGGGTCTTGGCTAAGGCCAAAGCGGATCGTGCGTGCAGCCAAAGAAAAAGGGGCCTTGCGGCCCCTTCTTTTGATCCGTGGAAGCAGATCAGTTCTTGCGCACGTCCTCGTTGTCCAGCGCGGATTTCTCGCCGGCGAACGGGTTGAGCTTGCGGATGGTCCACGGGTAGTCGGGCCAGTGGCCGGTCAACCACGGATGCTGCGGGTCGTTCATTTCCAGCACGCGGCGGGCGTCGTCGGCCAGGGTCTTGTTGCCCAGCTTGGTGTAGGCCGCGCCCAGGGCGGCGACCGCGTCGTACTGGTACTCGCTCTGCGGGTAGGTTTCCAGGATGTACTTGGCGCGGCCGACGGCAGCGGTGTAGGCGCCGCGGTGCAGGTAGTACAGGGCGCTGTCCATTTCGTGGCGGGCGAACGTGTTGCGCAGCTTGATCATGCGCAGGCGCGCATCGTTGGCGTAGCGGCTGTTGGGGTAGCGCTCGGAGACGGTGTTGAAGTCGCTGTAACCCTGCAGCGGCGTGGACAGGTCGCGGCGGCTGGAATCCAGGCGCCAGACCTTCTGCAGGAACACCGTGTCACGGCTGGAGTTGGCCAGGCCGCGCAGGTAGTACATGTAGGGCACGTTGCGCTGGGTGGGGTAGGTGCGCAGGTAACGGTCGATGCTGGACACCGCATCGTCCATCTTGCCGGCCTTGTACTGGGCGTAGGCCATTTCCATCTGGGCCTGCTCGGTATACGGGCCGTAGGGATACTGGGCGGTCAGCGCCTGGAACTGCTTTTCTGCACCGCTCCAGTTGGCGCGCGTCATATCGGTGTGCGCTTCGCTGTAGATGGTCTCGACCGGGCGGGATTCCTGGGCCCTGTCCTTCTTGTTGCGGCCGCAGCCAGTGGCCGCGACGGCCACCACCAGGAGCAGGAACATGATGCGGACGGTGGGGCGGGTGTACTGGGCTGCGAAGCGCTGGGACATGGGCAGGCGGCTGGACCGCATCGGGGAAACGAGGGGGCGATGATAGCCTAGGCGGCTGCCGGGCCATGAATGTCCGGCCAACCGATATCGAAGAACCCTTGACGAAATGACTGCTGCCCCCGACGACGACACCTTGCTGGACTCCTCCAACACCGAGGGTCCGCGCACCGCCCAGGTGCCCGCGCACGCAGCCGGACGCCGTTTCGACGCGGTCCTGGCCGAGCTGTTCCCTGAATTCTCGCGCTCGCGCCTGGCCGAATGGGTCAAGTCCGGCGACGCCCTGCTGGATGGCCAGAGCGTGCGTCCGCGCGATCTGGTCACCCCCGGACAGGTCGCCAGCCTGACCGCTGTGCTGGACACCCAGACCCACGCGCTGCCCGAGGACATCCCGCTGGAGATCCTGTACCAGGACAGCGAGGTCATCGTCCTGAACAAGCCGGCCGGACTGGTCGTCCATCCGGGTGCGGGCAATCCGAGCGGCACCCTGGTCAACGGCCTGCTGCATTTTGACCCGTCGCTGTCGGCGCTGCCGCGCGCGGGCATCGTGCACCGCCTGGACAAGGACACTTCCGGCGTCATGGTGGTGGCCCGCAGCCTGCCGGCCCATACCTCGCTGGTGGCCCAGCTGTCGGCGCGTGAAGTGCACCGCCAGTACCTGGCCGTGGCGGTGGGGGCGATGGTCTCGGGCGCCACGGTCGATGCGGCCATCGACCGCCATCCGCGTGATCGCCTGAAGATGGCGGTGCGCGAGGACGGCCGCGACGCGGTCACCCATGTGCGCCTGCGCGAACGCTTCCGCGGCCATACCGCGGTCGAGTGCCGCCTGGAAACCGGCCGCACCCACCAGATCCGCGTGCACATGGCGCACCTGCGCTTCCCCATCGTGGGCGACCCGCTGTACGGCGGTCCGCTGCGCCTGCCGCGCGGCGCCGATGAGGAACTGACGGCCCAGCTGCGTGGCTTCCGTCGCCAGGCGCTGCATGCCGAAACGCTGGAGTTCAAGCACCCGACCACCGGCGAGCCGGTCCGCACCAGTGCCCCGGTCCCGGCCGACATGCTGGCCCTGATGGCCGCGCTGCGTGCCGATGCGGCCGCGCACAAGGGTAAGTGAGCCTGCCCTGGTGAGCGCGCTCCTGCCCGCGGACTGGCCGGCGCCGCCGGGCGTGCAGGCCTTCACCACGCTGCGCTTCGGCGCGGGTGGCTCGCAGGCACCGTTCGACCAGTTCAACCTGGGCAACCGCAGCGCGGCCAACGGCGATGTGCCAGCGCAGGTGGAGGCCAACCGCGCCGCACTGGTCGCGCTGGCCGGCCTGCCATCGCTGCCGCACTGGTTGCGCCAGGTCCACGGCACCGGCGTGGAGCGCTTCGATGCGCTGCTGGGCCAGCCACGTTCGCTGGCCGATGAGCCACAAGCCGATGCGTCACGGACGTCCGAGGCCAACGTGGTCCTGGCGATCCTGACCGCCGACTGCCTGCCGGTGGTGTTCGCCGCTGCTGATGGCAGTGAAGTGGCGGCCGCCCACGCCGGCTGGCGCGGGCTGGCCGATGGCGTGCTGGAAGCCACGGTTGCCGCGATGGACACACCGGCCGCACGCCTCCGCGCCTGGTTGGGCCCGGCGGCGGGGCCGCAGGCCTACGAAATCGGGCAGGAGGTGTTCGACGCCTTCACCGTGGCCGATCCCGGCGCGACGGCCGCGTTCACGGCAACCCGGCCGGGCCATTGGCGGGTGGATCTGTACGCGCTGGCGCGGCGCCGGCTGGCGGCGGTCGGCGTGGACGATGTCCACGGTGGCGGCCTGTGCACGATCAGCGATCCGCAGCGCTTCTACTCGCACCGGCGCGATGCACGCACCGGACGCCTGGCGACGCTGGTGTGGCGTAGCGCCTGAGCGCGACGCGCACGCCTTCGGCCATGGATGCCAGCCACTTCAACCTGACCGCTGTGCCAGAGGTCGCCGTACCGCTGTTCAAGCGCGTCTTGGGTGATGTGGCTTTCGATGCGCTGCCCGAACCGGTGCAGGCGCTGCATGCCAGCGCGGACCAGCAGTGCTGGCGCGGGCAGGGGACCGTGCTGCGCGGGCACCATCCGCTGGCCCGATTGATGGCCTGGGCGACGCGATTGCCGCCCGCCGGTGCAGTGCCGGTCGCGGTGACCTTTGGCCGGCAACAGGATCGGGAGCACTGGCGCCGCACGTTCGGCCGCCACGTCATGGCTTCCACGCTCTGGCAGCAGGGCGACCTGCTGTGCGAACGACTGGGACTGGTCACGTTCGGCTTCGCGCTTGTCCAGCAGGGCCAGGCCCTGGCATGGCAGGTCCGGCGGGTGCGCGTGCTGGGCCTGCCGCTGCCCGCACGCTGGTTCGCCGGCGCCCAGGCGCGTGAATCGGCCGAAGGTGGGCGTTACACCTTCGCCGTCGATGTGGCGCTGCCGTGGATCGGCCTGTTGATCCGTTACACCGGTTGGTTGTGTCCGGCGGCCAGCGATGAATGAGTCGAGCGTGCCGAGGATTCCGTCAGGGCAGGCGGTGATCGTGTTCGACGGCATCTGCGTGCTGTGCAACGGCTGGGTGAAGTTCCTGCTGCGGCATGACCATGCCGGGTGCTATCGCTTCGCGGCGATGCAGGGCGCCAGCGGTCGTGCGTTGCTGCAGGCGCACGGGCTGGACCCGGATGATCCCAGCTCCTTCCTGTTGGTCGACGCGCACGGCATGCACACCGACAGCGACGCCATCGTGCGCGTGCTGACCGGCCTGGGTGGCGGGTGGAAGCTTGCGGCGTTGACGAAGGTCGTGCCGCGCGCGCTGCGCGACACGCTGTACCGAGCCGTGGCGCGCCGGCGCTATCGCTGGTTCGGGACCACCTCCTGCACGGTCCCCACGCCGGCCCAGCGGGCCAGATTCCTGGACTGAAAACGGCGCGACTCAGTGCAGCGCGATCAGGATCACGGCGGTCAGCGAGAGGACCAGCACGATGCCCAGCAGCACGTCCCTGGGAATATGCGCCAGGGACGGGCGTGCATCGGCCAGAATCTGGCGACCCTGCGCATCGGGGGTATCGGACGCGCCCAGCTTCCACATCCAGCACCAGGTCATCAGCGCGGTGGCCACGCACAGCACGCCCCCCATGATGGTGAAGTGCAGGGTGATGACATCGGTCTCGCGCAGGACGAACAGCAGCGCGCTCAGCGCATGGCCACAGACCAGTCCGCGCAACGCCGCCGATGCACCCAGGCGCTTGATCCACAGGCCCATCAGGAACACGGCCACCAGCGGCGAGGCGACGAACGCGAACACCTGCTGCAGGTAGGCCCACAGTCCCGAGAAGTGCTGGATCATCGGTGCCCACAGCGCGGCGATGATCGCAATCACCATCGTGGTGACGCGGCCGGTCCAGGCCAGTTGCGTCGATGTCAGGTGTGGCCGCTTCGGCTGCACGAAATCCAGGGTGATCAGCGTCGCGGCCGAGTTCAGCGTGGCCGACACGGTCGACATCAATGCGGCGATCAACCCGGCCAGGATCAGGCCGGTGATGCCGGCAGGCGTGAACGTGGACACCATGGTCGGGAACACCTGGTCCGGATGCTCCAGTCCCGGCAGCAGCACGCTGGCCATCGCACCGGGAATGGTCATCAGGAAGATCGGCAGCAGCTTGAGCAGCGAAGCGATCACCGCGCCGCGGCTGGCGGTCTGGATGTCGCGCGCGCCCAGCACGCGCTGGATCACGTACTGGTTCATCGTCCAGTAGTAGAAACCCACGATCGGCACGCCGGTGACCAGGCCCAGCCACGGCACGCCGGGGTCGTCCAGCGGGCGGATCAGCGAGAGCTTGTGCGCATCGACCTGTGACACGACATTGGCCCAGCTGTAGTCGAACTTGCCGAACACGATGAAGGCCAGGCACGCCGAGCCCAGCAGCAGCACGAAGCCCTGCATCACGTCGGTGTAGACCACTGCGCGCAACCCGCCGCAGGCGGTGTAGATCGCGGTGAAGAACGCGATGGTGATGCACACGCTCCACAGGTCGAACATCGGCAGGAACGTGGTCACGATCAGGCCACCCGCGTACAGCGTGCCGGCCGTGTCCAGCACGATCGACAGGAACAGCGTCACCACCGACAGGTATTTGCGCAGGCGCGGATCGAAACGTCGCTCCATCAGCTCCGGCATGGTCGATACGCGTGCGCGCAGCAACACCGGCATCACGAAGAGGGTGGCGAAGATCAGCACGATGCCCGCCATCCATTCGTAGTTGGCCGCGGAGATGCCCGTGGTGTAGGCCGCGCCGGGAAGCCCGACCAGCGTGTCCGACGATACGTTGGAAGCGAACAGCGACACGCCCACGGCAATGGGGCCAAGACTGCGGCCTGCCAGGAACAGTTCGTCGGAGGAGGCTTTCCTGCGCGTGGCGGAGAAGCCGATGATGGCGGTCAGCAGGAAGTAGCCCGCGATGACCCAGTAGTCGAGTGTGGAGAGATGCTGCATTGCCCCGGACGGTGGGTGAACCGTGTTTCAGGGAAACATGATCCGTCGCGCGGATGCAAATCGCCGGTCTTCACGCGGAGGCTGAAAACAGCCTGTTTTTCATCGGAATCCATGTCGCGTGACATCCCGGAAACCACCGGTGCGGCGCACTTTCCGCGCCGCACCGGGTGATGGATCAGAACGTGAAACGCACGCGGCCGTACCAGTACGCGCCGTTGCTGCCGACTGGCGAAAGCACGTCGTACGGCAGGTTGCCGTAGTAGTTGGTTTCGCTGTTGGACAGGTCGGGATAGCTGTCGGTGACGTTCTGGCCGCCGATCGCCACGCTCCACTGCGGGGTGATGCGGTATTCGGCCTCCAGGTCGAGCTGCCACTCGGCGCCGTAGGTCTGCGGTGCCGAGGCCCAGCTGAAGACGCGGGTGACGCTGCCATAGCGGCTCAGGCGCGAGGACAGGGTCCAGTTGTCGTCGCTCCAGGTCGCGGCCAGGCCGGCGCGGGTCTTGGGCGTGGCGGTGGTCAGCGTGTTGCTTTCCTCGTCGCCGAACAGCACGTAGCTCGAATCCAGCGCCAGCAGCTGCGTCGGCGTATCGACGACGTTCTTCAGCGTGGTCTTGGCGTAGCTGTAGGTACCGGTCAGCAGCAGGTCGCCGCCGAACAGCTCGCTGCGCCAGTTCGCCACCAGCTCGGCGCCGCGGGTGCGGGTATCGGCGGCATTGACGAAGAAGCTGGCGCTCTGCAGGCCGGATACGCCGAAGGTGCCGGACACGTACTCGGTCAGCGCATCGCCGGTGATGCTTTCCGACAGCGCGATGCGGTCGTCGATGTCGATCTGGAAGAAGTCCAGCGACAGGTCGAAGTGCTCGCCGATGCGGCTGGTGAAGCCCAGGCTGTAGTTGACCGACTTCTCCGGCTTGAGGTCGGTGGCGCCCAAGGCTTGGGCAATCGGGTTGTTCACCGACAGCACCCGGCTCTGCACCAGCTGGCCGTCCGAGCCATAGCCGGTGGAAGTGGATTCAAAGCCGATCTGGCTCAGCGACGGTGCGCGGAAGTTGTTGGAGATCGCACCACGCAGCGCGAATGCCGGGGTGAACGCGTAGCGCGCGGCGAGCTTGCCGGTCCACTGGCTGCCGAAGTCCTGGTAATGCTCATAGCGGCCGGCCAGGTCGGTCGAGAACTTGTCGCCGAACTGGCTGGAGACGCTGGCGTAGGCACTGGCGACGTTGCGTGACAGGTCCGCGGCGTCCTCCGGGGTCAGCCCGCCACCGGCCTGGGCGCCGGTCGGACGGTCGGTGTACGTGCCGGCGGCATAGCTGGCCGGATCACCGGCGTAGGTGTTGTAGTCCTCGCGGCGCAGCTCGACCCCGGTGCCGAAGGTATGGCTGGCGCCGATGGCGTCGAAGCCACGACTCAGGTCGAGGTTGGCCACGCTCTGTTCGAACACATAACGACCGACCTTGAACGAAGTCGGGCTGGTCGGGCCAAGCGAGGCGTTGAGCGAATCGCGCAGCTTGTAGGTGAAGTCGTTGCGGCCGTAGTCGAGGCTGGCGTCGTAGTCCCAGTCGCCCCATTGGCCGCGCGCGCCGAACACGCCCTGGTAGTCGCGGTTGTAGCCCAGCGACACCGGGCGATAGCCGTTCGGATAGATCTCCTGCCAGTTGGCGCCGTCGGTGTCGTCCGGATAGCGGAAGTAGTTGTCGCCCTGGGTATCGCGATGGCTGTAGGTGCCGAACGCATAGAGCTTGCTGGTCTGGCCGAACGGCAGTTCGCCGTTGAACCAGGCGTTGATGTCGCGCGAGGCGCCATCGCCCAGCGCGTAGTTGCGCTTGCCCTGCAGCGCCAGGTTGGTGTCGTTCTGCTGCCAGTCCGGGATCTGGTCATAGCCGGCGCGGTTGGTGGCCGAGCGCCGCTTGTATTCCAGGCCGGCCTTGATGAAGCCATCTTCGCCCAGCCGGGTCCCGGCCTTGGCGCTGAGGTAGCCGGTCTGGCCGTCGGTGATTTCCTGGTGGATCGGCTCCAGGTTGGTGTGGTTGGCGCCGAAGCTGGCTTCGATCGTGCCACTGTTCGGGTCGTCGTCCAGGATCACGTTGATCACCCCGGCAATCGCGTCGGAACCGTACTGCGCGCCGGCGCCATCGCGCAGCACTTCGATGCGCTTGATCGCGCTGATCGGGATCGAGTTGAAGTCGACCGGGGTGGTGCCCTTGCCGATCTTGCTGTCGGTGTTGACCAGCGCCGAGGTGTGGCGGCGCTTGCCGTTGATCAGCACCAGCACCTGGTCCGGCGACAGACCGCGCAGCTGCGCGGCGCGGACGTGGTCGGCGCCGCCGGAGTTGGACTGGCGCGGGAAGTTGAACGAGGGCAGCAGCGCCTGCAGCGCGCTGCCCAGTTCGCCATTGACCACACCGGCCTTGCGGATGTCATCGGCACTCAGCACGTCCACCGGCGAGGTGGATTCGAGCACCGTGCGGTTGCTGGCGCGGGTGCCGGTGACGATCACCGTATCCAGGTTGGTCGCGGTCTCGGTGGTCTGCGCGGAGGCGGTGGCGGACAGGGCCAGGGCGATGGCCAGGCCAAGCGGCGCGGCGGCGGGGAAGGACATGGGACGGAACTCCGGTCGATCAGGAAAGTGGGGCCGGGCGATCTAATCCATTACATCTATCCGGATAGAGCGATATATTATATCTGCGTTAAGGCGATTGCCACGCTGTGTTGATGCGGCCATCGCATGGGCACATGCCATCGGGTGATATGGCGTTCGTGCCGGCACCCTTCACACTGCCCCGTTTTTGGAGAACTCCATGTTGTTCCGCCCCCTCCTGCTTGTCTCCCTGCTGGCCCTGAGCGCCTGTGCCACCTTGCCTGGCACTGCCCCGGCGCCGTCGACCACGGCTGCGATGCAGGGCGATGCCGCGCGGCCGTCCGCGGCCACCGGCTGGGTTCGCAGCGAGCTGTATTTCGGCGTGGGCGAAGAGAGTGGCCCGGCTGATCGTCCGCAGGCCGAGCCGATCAGCGAGGAAAAATGGCGTGCGTTCCTGGACAAGGAAGTCACCCCGCGTTTCCCCGACGGCCTGACCGTGTTCGATGCCTACGGCCAGTGGCTGTTCCGCGGCGATGCGCAGCCCAATCGGCTCAAGACCAAGGTGCTGGTGGTGCTGCACGAAGACACCCCCCAGCGCCGCGCCGACATCGAAGCCATCCGCCTGGCCTGGAAGCAGGCCACCGGCCACCAGTCGGTGTTGTGGTCGCGCCAGCCGGTGGAAGTCTCGTTCTGAGCGTGGCTTGATGGCGGGCCCCCACACGCCTGCCTGCCATGTCATCGACTGATTTCGCCGCACCCGCCATCCGCTTCGAACTGCGTCAGGACGACTTGAGCGGTGCGCAGATCCGCGCGCTGCTCGACTACCACCTGCGCCAGATGCATGCGAACTCGCCGCCCGGCAGCGTGTTCGCCCTGGACCTGTCCGGGCTGCAGGCGCCGGGCATGACGGTGTGGAGCGCCTGGCGCGGGCAGACGCTGGTCGCCGTTGGCGCGCTCAAGGATTGGGGCGACGGCACCGGCGAACTCAAGTCCATGCGCACCCATCCCGACCACCTGCGCCAGGGCGCCGCCGCGGCCGTGCTCGAACACATCATCGATGTGGCGCATGCGCGCGGACTGTCACGGCTGAGCCTGGAAACCGGCAGCGGTGAGGCCTTCGAGCCGGCGCTGGCGCTGTATCGCAAGCGCGGATTCCGCAATGGCGAAGCGTTCGGCGACTACACCGCGAGCGTGTTCAACCAGTTTCTGCATCTGCAGTTGGGCACGTCCGACGCAGTGCTTTGAGCGTGGCGTTTGTCACGCGGTTCCGGGCTGGGCTGGTGGAAGGGCGGACTGCCGCGGGGAAGGCAGCACCGCTAGCAGCGCAGCGCCGATGATCAGGGCTGCGCCGCTCCAGCCCCAGCTGCCCAGACGGTCATCCAGCCAGAGCGCAGCGAACACGGCACCGAAAGCCGGTTCGCAGCCGCTGAGCAAGGCGACGCGCGTGGCGCTGCGGTAACGCGCGCCCAGGTTCTGCGCGCCGGTGGCGAACAGGGTGCAGGCGATGACCAGCCAGGCGATGGCGGTCCAGAAGCCTGCGCCTGCGCTGAGCGTGGGCAGGGTGGCCGACTGTGCGGGAATCAACAATACGGCGAGTAGCGCGCCGAAGGCGACCACACCCGACTGCACGCCGGTGAGCGCCAGCGCCGGCACTGGACGGCGCAGCATCTGCTGGCGGGTCAGCACGCCCAGGGCGCTGCGGCTCATGGCGGCGGCCAGCAGCAGGCCATCGCCCAGCTGCAGGTGCAGGCCACCACCAGCGGTGAGCATCACCACGCCGCATAGCGACAGTGCGCAGGCGATGGCTTCGGCGCTACGCGGGCGGCGGCCCAGCCAGGCCCATTCGGCCAGCGGCGTGAATACCAGGCACAGGCTGATCAGCAGTGCGGCGTGCGAGGCGCTGGTGTGCAGCAGGCCCCAGCATTCCAGGGCCAGGGTCAGCAGCATCAGTCCACCCAGGCGAAAAACGCGCAGCCAGTCCGCGCGCGTCAGGCGTAGGCGCAGCCATGCGGGTGCCAGCAGCAGCCAGGCCAGGCCAAAGCGCAGCGTCAGCAGCGTGGGGACCGGCACCCAGTGCAGTGCGGACTGGCCGACGCCATAGCTGGTCGCCCAGACCAGGGCCGACAGCACCAGCAGCAGATCGGGCCAGCCGAACGTGGAGCGGGGCTGAGACATGGCGACTCCAGAGCGGGCAAGGGCGTGCAGTCTGATTCGTCGCCCGGATTTCGATAATCTGGCGCCGATACACATCACTTGTGCCTGTTGCGCATCAATGGAGCCGGCTTGGACGACATCGACCTGATCCCCCTGCTGCCGGACATGGCGGCCTTCGTGCAGGTCGTGGATGCCGGCAGTTTTTCCGCCGCGGCCCGGCGCCTGGGGGTGACGCCCTCTGCGGTCAGTCGCCAGGTGCAGCGGCTGGAACAGGCCCTGGCCACGCGTTTGATCGAGCGTTCCACCCGCCGCCTGCGTGTCACCGAAGCCGGTGAAGCGGTGTGCGAGCGCTGCCGCGAGATGACCCAGGCCGCCGCCTCGGCCGTGGAAGCCGCTGGCCAGTTGCAGGCCGCGCCGCAGGGGCTGGTGCGGTTGAGCGCGCCGGTGGCCTACGCCCGGCACTTGATCCATCCGCACGTGCCCGCGTTCCTGGCCTTGTATCCGCAGGTGGACCTGCAGCTGTTGCTGCTGGATCGGCTGGTCGATCCCATCGCCGAAGGTGTGGATCTGGTGGTGCGGGTGACCGACCATCCGTTCGAAGGCTGGGCCGCGCGCCCGCTGCATCCGGTGGGCCACGTGCTGTGCGCCGCGTCCGGGTACCTGCAGGCGCACGGCGTGCCGCAGCATCCGCGTGAACTGGCGCAGCACCAGTGCCTGCATCTGGGCGAATCGCGCGAGGACCAGCGCTGGCGCTTCGTTCGCGGCACCGAGCGCGCACTGGTCAACGTGCGTGGCCGCTATCCGGCCAACCACAGTGCGGTGCGCGCCGATGCCGCGGCGGCCGGGCTGGGCATCGCTTCGCTGCCGGATTTCGTGGCCAGGCCGTGGATCGAAGACGGGCGCCTGCAGCCGGTGCTGGCGGACTGGCGCTTCCAGCCGCCTTCCTATGCCGGCACGGCCTGGCTGATGTATCCGCCGAACCGTTACCTGCCGCCGAAAGCGCGCGTGCTGGTCGATTTCCTGGTGCAGCGGCTGGCTGTGTCCTAGCCATGCCGTTGCCGGGCATGGTCCCGCGCGCCTAGGATCGCTTTCCCCACGCGCCGGCCTTTCCCCGCATGTCCGCTTCTTCCCCGCAGTCTTCGGCGCGTCCGCGCTGGATCGTCCCCGGCGACCTCAACGGTTTCTTCGGCCTGGTGGTCGACAACCTGTCGATCCTGGGCTTCATCGCGATGGCGCTGGTGGGGATCTTCCAGTTCCCGGCCGAGGTCGTGTTCGGGCGCATGTTCCCCGGCACCGCGTTCGGCGTGCTGGTCGGCAACCTAGCCTATACGTGGATGGCGCGCCGTCTGGCGCAGCGCAGCGGGCGCGACGATGTCGCTGCGATGCCGCTGGGCCTGGACGCGCCAACCAGCATCGGCATGGCGCTGCTGGTGCTGGGCCCGGCATTCGCCGCGTTCAAGGCCGGCGGCATGGCGCCCGATGCGGCGGCCATCGCGACCTGGCAGCTGGGCATGGCCTCGCTGGTGATCATGGGGGTGTTCAAGGTGGTGCTGTCGTTCTTCGGCGAAGCGATCACGCGCGCCTTGCCGCGTGCGGCGCTGCTGGGCTCGATTGCCGGCATCGCGCTGGTGCTGATGGGCTTCCTGCCGCTGCTGGAAACCCTGAAGTCGCCAGTGGTCGGCCTGCTCACCCTGGGCCTGCTGCTGTACGTGCTGATCGCCAAGGGCCGCTTGCCGGTGAAGCTGCCGGGCGTGCTGGTGGCTTTCATCATCGGTACGGCGCTGTACTACGCGCTGGGCCTGGCAGGGCTGGGCGCACCGGGCTTCAAGCTGCCCGAACTGGTCGCCCCGCACATCGCGCTGCCGTTGCCGTCGCTGGGCTTCATCACCGGCCTGCCATACGCGATGCCTTACCTGCCGCTGCTGCTGCCGTTCGGCCTGCTGATGGTGGTCGGTGGCATCAACGTCTCGGAGAGCGCGCGCGCCGCCGGTGACGACTACCGCACCCGCGACATCCTGCTGGTGGAAGCCATTGCCACGCTGGTCGCCGGCATCTGTGGCGGCGTCGCCCAGACCACGCCGTACATCGGCCAACCCGCGTACAAGCACATGGGCGCGCGCAGCGGTTACACGCTGCTGACCGGGTTGTTCATCGGCATCGGCGGCATGCTCGGCGTGGTGTCGATGCTGGTGCAGTGGCTGCCGCTGGCGGTGCTGTCGCCGATCATCGTGTACGTGGCGATCGACATCACCACCCAGGCCTTCCAGGCCACCCCGCAGAAGCACGCCGGCGCGATGGTGCTGGGCTTCCTGCCGTCGGTGGCCTACCTGCTGCTGATCAAGGCGCATGGCTGGATTCCGTTCGAACAGTTCGGTGCGATGACCACCACGCTCGACGGCCACGGCCTGCCGGAAATGGCGGTGATCCTGCTGCTGGGCAATGGTTTCATCATCACCGCGATGCTGTGGACCAGCGCGGTGGCGGCGATGGTCGATGGCGCGCTGCGGCGTGCCGCGGTGTTCTGGCTGGTGTCGGCGGTGCTGACGCTGTTCGGCGTGATTCATTCGGTTGCACCCAACGGCGCGCTGACCTTGCCGTGGCAGCTGGAAGGCCTGGCCCGCACGATGAGTTGGCAGTTCACCGGCGCCTATCTCGCCCTGGCGGTGATGACGGGATTGCTGTCGCTGCAGAAGAAGAGCGCCTTGTAGCGCGGAGCTCGCTCCGCTGCCTTTCGGTCAGGTCGTCGGGCATGTGCCGCGGAGCAAGCTCCGCGCTACAGGGGAACGTGGGCTTTCCGGGCGTGATGGAACCTGGCGGAACAGGCGTGGTCAGACCTTGCGTGTTCATGTCAGGAAATCCGCAACATGCAGTCCAGATCGCCTTCAGCAGCATCACGTTGGCCGTGGCTCGTGGTCGTCCTTGTCGTCGCCGGTGCGGGCTGGTGGTTGTTCCGCCAGAACCTGCAGGGCATTGGTGATGGCGCAGCGCCTGCGCCGCAGGCCGGGGCGCAGGCCCAGCCCGTTCTGCCATCGGCGCCACCTGCGCCCGAGGCGCCGGCCATCGCGCACCCCATCGATACCAGCGCCTCGGCCGATGCCGCTGCACCGGCCCTGCCGGCGCTGGCCGACAGCGATGCGCCCGCATGGGAAGCGTTGGCGCAGGCCGCGGGCAATGACGGAGCCCTGGGCCTGTTGCTGCGCGAACATCTGATACAGCGCATCGTGGTGATGGTCGACAACCTCACGCTGCCCAGCCTCACCCGTAACGCGATGGCGGTGAAACCGGTGGATGGCAGCCTGCAGGTGCAGGAAAGTGACGCGGGCATGGTGATCGCGCCGGCCAATCCACAACGCTACGCGCCGTACGTGCAGGCCTTCACCCATGCCGATGCCGAAGCGCTGGTGGGTGCGTACAAGCGCTTCTATCCGCTGTTCCAGCAGGCGTACGCGGAGTTGGGCAAGCCCAATGGCTACTTCAATGACCGGCTGGTGGAAGTGATCGATCACCTGCTCAATGCACCCGCGCCAGCCGCCCCCGTCGCGGTCGAGCCTGACGGCAAAGGCCATTTCCGCTATACCGATCCGTCGCTGGAATCGCTGTCGGTCGGCCAGAAGGCGCTGGTGCGCCTGGGCCTGGAGCAGGAAGCCGCGGTGAAGACCCAGCTCAAGGCCATCCGCACCGCGCTCACGCGCATGTGATCGCTGGGGCACCGGGACTCGCATGCCGCAATCAGGCGGCGTCGAGTTCCGGGTAGTGGCGGAAGATGCCGTTGGTGTTGAACGCCACGCGTCGCTCCGATGCCAGATAGGTCGCGATGTTCGGCCGCTGGGCAACGCGTCCCTTCAAACCCTGCAGCAGGGGAAGCGTTGGCGCCAGCGTCGACATGCGCTTGGGGAACATGTAATCCAGCCCGCTCAGGACCTGGAACAGCGACAGGTCCACGTACGAATGTTGGCGCAACAGGTGCCTGCCGCCGCCCTGTTCCAGCACGTCTTCGAAATAGCCCAGGAATTTCGGCAGCCGGTTGCTGCGCAGGTCTTCCGCGCGGCGTGCGGCTTCGGGCCGCTGGTCTTCGTAGTAGCGCGAAGACGCGATGGGGTGGTGGGTGTCATGCACTTCGGCCACCAGGTCGGTGATGGTCAGTTGCAGCTGCAGCGCCTGCAGGCGGCGGGATTCGGTTTCCGGCACCAGTGCCAGCCGCGGACCCAGGTAATGCAGGATGTTGGCGACCTGGGCGATCACCAGGCGCCCGGCCTTGAGGAATGGTGGTGCGAACGGCCGCGGGCCTTCCTTGCTGCCCTCGAGAAATGCGTACATCACCGCGTCGCCTTCCACGCGGGCCACCTCGGTGTAGTCGGCACCGGCGTCTTCCAGGGCCAGGCGCACGAACTCGCCGCGGCCTTGAATCCCGGTCCAGTAGTACAGCTGGTAATGCATCGCCAACTCCGTGCCATGGGAAAAGGGCAAGGCTAGGTAATCGCCGGCAAGCGCGGCGTGATCCGTGCATGTGGATCAGGTCGGGCTGATGTGAGTGTGGTCGACGTCCTGCAGTAGCCAGTCCAGTTTGCGGCCTCTTGGCAGTTGCTTGAGCTGCCATTCCGCGCGCGAGGCGCTGGCCCGGTCTGGATACGCGCGGCTGGCCAGGATGCGCACTGGCGGATTGGCACGCGTGTAACGCGCGCCAGTGCCGCGCAGATGGGCCTGGAAGCGGCGATCGAGATCGTTGGTGATGCCTGCATACCAGCTGCCGTTGCGGCATTCCAGCAGGTACAGCAGCCAGGGGCGGGCGGGGTCGGGCATCGCGTGCAGTATGCCGTGCCGATCTGATCGGAGAGAAATCTGGCGCGCGGCTGGCTTGACCTCACGACTGTGCCAGTCGATGGATGGCAGCCAAGCCCGTCGACCAAGGAAAAAGCCTGCCGCTTGCGCGACAGGCTTTCCGGTCTGCATGGCCGCTTCCCTGCGGACTGCACGGGAAGCGGCGTTGTTGCGATCAGCAGTGCGCGATCAGAGCGCCTGCATCTCGACGTTGCTGGTGTCCTTCTTTTCGACCGGGGCCGCTTCCGGCTGGGTCGGATCGATCACGGCCGGTGCCGGGCTGCTGGCATCCGGATGCTCCGGCACTTCCAGGTACGGCAGATGCAGTGCTTCGCTGGTCATGCGGCGGATCTGGTTGGTGCGCGCGGCGCTGTCGTTGATCTGCTCGCCGTAGGAAGGAATGATCTCCTTCAGGCGGGTTTCCCAGCCAGCGGCCATCTCCTTCGGGAAGGCCTTGGCCAGCACCTTGAGCATGATCGGCGGCGAGGTCGAAGCACCCGGCGATGCGCCCAACAGCGCGGCGATGGTGCCGTCCTTGTCGGCCACGATCTCGGTGCCGAACTGCAGGCTGGTCTCGCCGGTCTTCTCGTCACGCTTGATGATCTGCACGCGCTGGCCAGCGGTGATCAGCTTCCAGTCCTCGCGCTTGGCTTCGGGGAAATAACGCAGCAGCTGTTCCTGGCGGTCGGCGTCGGTCAGCTTCGCCTGTTCCATCAGGTACTTCACCAGGTCCAGGTTCTCCTCGCCCACCTTCATCATGCCGGCCACGTTGTTGTGGTTGACCGAGGAATACAGGTCCCACTGCGAGCCTTCCTTGAGGAACTTGGTGCTGTACAGCGCGAACGGCCCGAACAGCACGACCGGCTTGCCTTCCAGCTTGCGCGCGTCGATGTGCGGGACCGACATCGGCGGCGAGCCGGTATCGGCCATGCCGTAGACCTTGACCTTGTGGCGCTCGGCGATGGCCGGGTTCTGGATGGCCAGGAACTGGCCGCCCACCGGGAAGCCGGCGTAGTTCTTCGACTCCGGAATGCCCGACATCTGCAGCAGCTTCAGTGCCGCACCGCCGGCACCGATGAACACGAAGCGCGTCTTGACCGTGCTGGTCGTGCCGTCCTTCAGGTCCTTGGTGGTGACGTTCCAGGTCTTGTCGTCGTTCTGGTGCAGGCCGACGACCTCATGCTGCAACTGCAGGTGGAAGTTGGGATTGCGCTTGAGCGAATCGGTCAGCTGGTTGGTGATCACGCCGAAGTTCACGTCGGTGCCCAGCGGCATGTAGGTCGCGGCGACCTGCTGCTTGGGGTCGCGGCCTTCCATCACCAGCGGCGCCCACTTGCGGATCTGCTCCGGGTCGGTGGAGTACTGCATGCCGTAGAACATCGGGTTCTTGACCATCGCATCGTGGCGCTTGCGCAGGTATTCGACCCGGTCGGCGCCCCAGACGAAGCTCATGTGCGGGGTCGGGTTGATGAAGTCCGACGGCTGGCCCAGGCGGCCTTCCTTGACCTCATGCGCCCAGAACTGACGCGACACCTCGAACTGTTCGACGATGCCGACCGCGCGCTTGGTCTCGACCGAGCCATCCGGCAGTTCCGGGGTGTAGTTGAGTTCGGCGTAGGCCGAATGCCCGGTGCCGGCGTTGTTCCAGCCGTTGGAGCTTTCCAGGGCCACGCCGTCCAGGCGTTCGAACAGCTGCACGTTCCAGTCTGGCTGCAGTTCCTGCAGGTAGGTGGCGAGCGTGACGCTCATGATGCCGCCACCGATCAGCACGGCATCCACCGGCTTGTCGTTGTCGGCCTTGGTATTGGCGTCGTTGCTGATCGGCCAGTACAGGAACGCGAGTCCTGCCACGGCCACGATCAGGACCAGCCCAATCAGGATTTTGAGGAATTTCTTCATAGGAATGGTTGCATCGTCGACAAGGTGGATGGGGTTTCTTCCAGAGTGCGTTCAACTGTCGCGCCGGGATACGGCAGGCGGGAAGCAACTGGTGCAGGCGGCCCGTTCCTTTCCCGCAGGGTGGATCGGGGGCAGCTGGGTGAGAAAAAGCATCACGTGATGCTTTTTCGGCCTGAGCGGGATTGTACCGGCTCCACCGTCGGCACCGGTCGGACGGAAAAACGTCCTGTGCCGGTGTGGCCCGACTGGTGGAACATGCCGTGACGCCCCGCCAACCCTGATCCTGCTTGAATTTCAGGCGCTTATCCACATTTCACGGGCATTGGCGCCGCCCGGCGCCCGCCACCTGACCCGAGGATTGCTCTCAATGCGGATGGACAAACTCACTTCGCGCTTCCAGCAGGCCCTGGCCGACGCGCAGTCGCTGGCCGTGGGCCGCGACCACACCATCATCGAACCGGTGCACCTGCTGGTGGCGCTGCTGGACCAGTCCGGCGGCAGCACCCGGCCCTTGCTGTCGCAGGCTGGCGTCAACGTGCCGGTGCTGCGCGAGCGCCTGGGCGAATCGCTGGAAGCGCTGCCCAAGGTCACCGGCCAGGCCGGCAACCTGTCGGTCGGCAACGACCTCAACCGCCTGCTCAACCAGACCGACAAGCTGGCTCAGCAGCATGGCGATGCCTTCATCGCCAGCGAGTGGTTCGTGCGCGCGGCGGTGGACGATAGTGGTCCGCTGGGCCTGGCCCTGCGCGCGGCCGGTGCCGACAAGAAGAAGATTGACGCGGCCATCGACAAGATCCGCGGCGGCGAGACCGTGCAGAGCGAGAGTGCCGAAGACCAGCGCCAGGCGCTGGAGAAATACACCATCGACCTGACCGAACGCGCCGAGAGCGGCAAGCTGGACCCGGTGATCGGCCGCGACGAGGAAGTACGCCGGACCATCCAGGTCCTGCAGCGCCGCACCAAAAACAACCCGGTGCTGATCGGCGAACCCGGCGTGGGCAAGACCGCGATCGTTGAAGGCCTGGCCCAGCGCATCGTCAACGGCGAGGTGCCGGAGAACCTGAAGAACAAGCGCGTGCTGTCGTTGGACATGGGCGCATTGATCGCCGGTGCCAAGTTCCGCGGTGAGTTCGAGGAGCGGCTGAAGGGCGTGCTCAACGACCTGTCCAAGAGCGAAGGCCAGATCATCCTGTTCATCGATGAGCTGCACACCATGGTCGGCGCCGGCAAGGCCGATGGGGCGATGGATGCGGGCAACATGCTCAAGCCCGCGCTGGCCCGCGGCGAGCTGCACTGCATCGGTGCCACCACACTGGACGAGTACCGCAAGTACGTGGAGAAGGACGCCGCGCTGGAGCGTCGCTTCCAGAAGGTGTTCGTGGGCGAGCCGACGGTGGAGGACACCATCGCCATCCTGCGTGGCCTGAAGGAGCGCTATGCGGTGCATCACGGCGTGGAAATCACCGACCCGGCCATCGTCGCTGCGGCCACGCTGTCCAACCGCTATATCGCTGACCGCCAGTTGCCGGACAAGGCTATCGACCTGATGGACGAAGCTGCATCGCGCATCCGCATGGAGATCGACTCCAAGCCGGAAGAACTGGACCGCAAGGAGCGCCGCCTGATCCAGCTCAAGATCCAGCGCGAGATGTTGAAGAAGGAAAAGGACAGCGAGTCGCAGAAGCGGCTGGCTGACCTGGAAGCGGACATCGACACGCTGGAACGCGAGTTCTCCGATCTCAACGAAATCTGGAAATCCGAGAAGGCCGCGCTGCAGGGTGCGACCAAGATCAAGGAACAGATCGAAGCGGCTCGCATCGAACTGGAAGCCGCACAGCGCCGCCAGGATTACGCGCGCATGAGCGAGATCCAGTATGGCCAGCTGCCGCAACTGGAGCAGCAGCTCGCCGCCGCGCAGGCGGCCGAGCAGCAGGAATTCAAGCTGGTCCAGGACCGCGTGACCGCAGAGGAAATCGCTGAAGTCGTGTCGCGCTGGACCGGCATCCCGGTCAACAAGATGCTGGAAGGCGAGCGCGAGAAACTGCTGCAGATGGAGCAACAGCTGCATACGCGCGTGGTCGGCCAGGAAGAGGCGATCAAGGTCGTGTCCGACGCGGTGCGTCGTTCGCGCGCCGGCCTGTCCGATCCCAATCGTCCGAGCGGTTCGTTCCTGTTCCTGGGCCCGACCGGCGTGGGCAAGACCGAGCTATGCAAGGCGTTGGCCGAGTTCCTGTTCGACAGCTCCGACGCGATGATCCGCATCGACATGAGCGAGTTCATGGAGAAGCATTCGGTCGCGCGCCTGATCGGTGCGCCCCCGGGCTACGTGGGCTACGAGGAAGGCGGTTACCTGACCGAGGCCGTGCGTCGTCGTCCGTATTCGCTGATCCTGCTGGACGAGGTCGAGAAGGCCCACAGCGATGTGTTCAACATCCTGCTACAGGTGCTGGACGATGGCCGCCTGACCGACGGCCAGGGCCGCACGGTGGACTTCCGCAACACCGCCATCGTGATGACCTCCAACCTAGGCAGCAACCTGATCCAGGAGATGAGCGGCGACGATTCACCGGAGGCCTACCTGCAGATGAAGTCCTCGGTGATGGGCGTAGTCCAGGCGCATTTCCGCCCGGAGTTCATCAACCGGCTGGACGATATCGTCGTGTTCCATCCGCTGGACAAGGCGCAGATCCGCCAGATTGCCAGGATCCAGCTACGTGGGCTGGAGGCACGCCTGCGCGAACGCGGGATCGGGCTGGACGTGTCGGATGCCGCGTTCGACGTGCTGGGCGATATCGGCTTCGACCCGGTGTATGGCGCGCGTCCGCTCAAGCGTGCGATCCAGCAGCAGCTGGAAAACCCGCTGGCGCAGAAAATCCTCTCCGGCGCATTCAGCAACGGCGACACCGTCAAGGTCGATGCCGACGGCGGCCAGCTGAGTTTCACCAAGGGCTGATCGCTGGCGCCGGCATGGCGGTGATTCGGTAAACAAAGAAGCCCCGCGGATGCGGGGCTTCTTCGTAGGGCGCGTCAGAGGTGGGGCTGTCTAGAAGTCGTAGCTCAGGCTCAGGCGGGCGTAGCGCGGTTCCTGGCGGATGGTCACCGTGTTGAACTGCGGATTGGGCGAGAACGGCGCGTTTTCGCTGAAGGCGTAGCGCTGCAGCGGCGTCTGCGCGTTGAGCACGTTGAACACGTCCACGCCGAAGGTCAGGCGATGTTCGGCGAAGGCCGGGCTGTAGCTCACGCCCAGGTCCAGCTGCTTGACCCATGGCATGCGGCCCTGGCTGCCCGGAGGGGCCGGTTCGCCGTTGCAGAAGTGGTAGACGCTGCCATAGCCCAGCGGATCGGTCTGGTCGGCGCCGTAGTAGCTCAGGCAGTGGCGCGGCGTGCCGGAAATCGCGCTGACGCTGGCCGAGGCCAGCCATTCGGGCGAGAACTGGTAGTAGCCGTAGAGCTTGATCTGGTGGGTGTGGTCGTTGTTCTGCGGGCCGTTGGTGTAGGCCATGATCGCTTCGTTGTCCCAGTCGTAACTGGTCGAGGTGCCGGACTGGCTGGCATCGGAGCGCACCTGGCCTTCGGTGTTGCCGTAGCTGCGCGACCACACGTAGCTGAACTTGCCGTACCAGTTGTTTTCCAGCGGATGCTCCAGCACGGTTTCGATGCTGTAGTAGCGGCGCTTGAGCTGGGGGAAGCCCAGTTCGTCATTGGTCATCGGCACGCTGACGTAGTTGCCGCTGGTGTCCTTGAGCAGGAAGGTATTGGCGCGACCCGGGTTGAACAGGTAGCAGCTGTTGTAGTTCTCCACGTCGTATCCCAGGCTCTGGGCCTTGGCGACCACCTGGCTCATCGAACAGAAATCGTCGATCGCGTTGCGCAGGTTGCGGAAGGTGCCCTTGACGCCGTAGGCCCAGCTGCTGCCCAGGGTCTTGTCGAAGCCCAGGATGAATTCGTCCTGGTATTCGGGCTCGATGTTGGCGGCGCTGGCGGTCTTGGGATCGGGGTCCTGGCCGTACTGGTTGAGCGAGGAATACGGTTCGGAAATCTGGGTCAGGCCGGTCGGCGTGCCATCGGCGGCGATGCCGCTGTAGGTGAAGTACTGGGCGGTGTTGATCGCGTTGGACGCCGCCACCAGCGCCGGGTTGAGCGGCAGGCCCAGGTAGTAGCGGCCGGCGTTGCCGTAGAGCTTCAGGCTGGAATCGCCGTGCACGTCCCAGGCCACGCCCAGGCGCGGTGCCCACTGCGGCTTCTCCTGGCGGATGTACGGCTGGCCACCGGCGTCATAGTTGATGAACTGGTCGTTGCGCAGGCCCATGCTGAGCAGCAGGTTCGGCGTGACCTGCCAGCGGTCCTCGATGTACTGCGCCTTCTGCGAGGAACTGATTGTGGCCGACTGGCTGTAGACGTTCTTCTGCACGTAATAGCCGCCTGCGCCGTTGGCGTAATCGGCGACCGCACCGATGCCGGCATCGGCATTGATGGGCGAGGTCGGCGAGCTGGTGTACTGGTAGCTCCAGTTGTAACCGGGACCACTGGAACGCGCGCCCTGGCTGGCGGCGATGGACTTCAGGTTGTCGATGCCGGCGCTGATCGTGTGGTTGCCCAGCACCCAGCTCAGGTCCAGGCGCAGGTTGCTGGTCTGGTTGCCCTGGCCGGGATCGGAAATGCTGTCCACGGTCTGGCCGTTGGTGATCGGCGTGCCGCCGTTGAGCGCCGGGTTCTGGTTATTGGCGTCGTAGATGTAGGGCGTGGTGGCGTCGTAGTTGCCCGGCACCGAATAGTTGCGCGTGCGCATCTTGCCGTAGGTGCCGCTGAAGGTCAGGTTGTCGGTGATGTAGTTGGTGTACTTGGCCACCCACAGGTTGCCGCCGGTTTCGGTCTTGTTGGCCGAGTTGACGTAGTCGCCACGCTTCTTGTCGCTGTAGTCGTAGGTGTAGTACGAGCCCCAGGTCTTGTAGCGGTCGGACACGCCGGTCAGTTCCAGCATCTGGCTGTCGGTGATGTTCCAGTCGATCTTCGCGTAGCCCTTGGGCATCTGGTTGTTGTAGTCCAGCAGCGCGTTGCTCGGGTTGGTATCGACCGAGTTGACGGTGGTGCCGCTGCTGCGTTCCAGCTCGACGCTGGCGAAGAAGAACAGCTTGTCCCTGATCAGCGGACCGCCGGCGTAGAGCGCCGTGCTCCAGTCGTCCTTGCTGTCATCGCCCTTGTAGCTGTACAGGTAGGGATCGCCTTCGACCGGCGAATTGGGCAGGCCATTGGCGTAGTAGCTGTTGTCGGAGGTGGAGCGCGCCCAGTTGGGCTCCCACACCATCTGGAAACCGTAATGCCACTGGTTGGTGCCGCGCTTGCCGATGACGTTGATGACGCCGCCATCCGAGCGCCCGTACTGGGCGCTGTAGCCACCGGTATAGGTTTCCTGTTGCGAGATCGCGCCATAGGGCAGGCTCAGGCCGCCGGCGGCGTTGAGCGGATCGGTCGTGTTGAAGCCGTTGACGTAGTAGGCGTTCTCGGTCGGCGAAGACCCGCCGAAGCTCACCAGCGAACGGCCCGTGGTGCTGGTGAAGCCGCCGCTGTTGTTGACTGCGCCCGGCGCCAGTTTGGCGATGTCCTCGGCGCTGCGGCCCAGCGGCAGCTTGCGCAGCTGATCGGCGACGATGACGGTGCGCGAATCGGTCGACGAGACGTCGATGGCCGGCGCGGCACTGGCGCTGACCTTGACCGCGGACAGATTGGTTGCGCTGCTGGACGTGCCGGTATCGGCGACGAAGGACACTTCACTGGCTGCGCCCACCTTGACCAGCACGTGCTGGGTCTGGACCACGGCGCCCTGCTGGATCAGCTCGACCGTGTATTCGCCCACCGCCAGTGGCGGCGATTTGTAGCGGCCATCGGCATCCACGGGCACATCGCGGACCGCGCCGGTGGCGCTTTCGATGCGGACGCTTACCGCCTGGCCCGGCGCCTGGCCGAACAGGGTGCCGGTGGTCGATTGGGCAAGCAGCGGGGCACTACAGGCCATGCCAAGCGCGACGAGCAGCGCTTGGCACAGGGGCAGGCGAGTGGACTGGCGGGACATGGGGCTCTCCGGATCTGGGCATGACCTCCCCATCCGGCGCGGTCAGCCCGGTGCGAGAGGCAAGCGGATGGCATTGGGCGGAAGGCGAACCGCGGGCCAAGGACCGACACGCGGTTCAACCGGGACTGTGCTGACAGGACTGCAAATGCTTTTCGGAGACGGAGCGCGCGTTCTCTTGGTGTTTTCTATCAACAAGAAAACGGTTACACAACGGAAAAATTGCAATCGTGAGAATTTGCTGCGCCGCAGTCACATCGCGCCAATAGTTAAGGCCTGTCAGCTGTTCTTCCAGCAGAATGTGCCGGGCGATCCCGGTGATTGTTGCCGCGGTGATGTCCTGCACGGACCGGTCTGTCTGTGTCTGGCCCGGGTCGGGCGCGACCGATTTGAGTGGGACGGGCGGGATCATTCCCTGGCCGGTTGAACGGCCCGTCCGGCATCACCCGGGGAAGCCGGCACGAGATGGCGGCGGTGGGGTGGGCCTTGAATCCCTGCAGATCGCAGGGCTACCCATCGGTCATCAGCTTGGGGCCACGGGATCACCCGCGCGGCGGCATGTGCTTGCGTCGTCTCGATGATGCTGCGCAATGCGGATCGGGTCGGCGCACCGGTCGCCGGCCGTGGAGAACGGTGGCGATCGGCGGCGGGCTATGCGGGTTCTAGACGTCTTCTGCCCGGCCCAGGAGCTTTTCGGCCTGCTCGCGCCAACCGGGGAGCTTCGGCAGCACGCCGACCTTGCGCAGGTATTCCTCGTCGACGGGATTGCCGCTGACCAGCGCGGTGGCGACATGCACCGCCCCGGTCACCCAGAAGCTGCGCAGGCTGGAACGCTGGGGGTGAAGCTGGAATGCCACCGCCTCGATGATCGGCATCGGCAGGCCCCACAGTCCGAGCAGATAAGCGCCGGCCTCGCTATGGCCCGGGCGGTCGTCGTGCGCGTCGGTCGGGGGCGTGTGTTCGTTGCGAACGCCGGGAAGCAGCAGCCCGATGTCAGCCAGCAACGCTGCGGTGGATCCCAGCTCGGCGCTGGATGCGGGCAGGATCTTGGCGGCGAGCCTCGAGGACAGCAGCGCGCGCTGCTGCATGGCCGTGCGTTCTGCCTGGGGGAGCGATGGGATCGAGAACACCTCGCTGGCCAGGACCAGGTCGCGCAGCGTCGAGATCCCAAGGCGGGTGACCGCCGTGCGCAGGTCGGCAATGCTGCGGCCACCGGAAAAGAATGCCGAGTTGCAGAGTTGCAGGACCTTGGCGGCAATCGCCGGGTCGCCGGAGACCAGCTTGGCGATGTCGTTGGCATCGGTCTGCTCGTCTTCCTCGAGCGCCTGCATCAGGCTGAGGTACAGATGCGGCGGTGAAGGCAGCTTTTCGATGCGCCCGATCGAAGTGCGGAGCTTGGGGTTGTCCAGCAGCTCGCGCAGTTCCTCCAGGCTGGTGACGGCTTCGAGCAAGGCTTCCGGCGTCAGCGGGACCGGAAGGAGACGATGTGCCACGCCGATGATGCGTGCCGCCGGGGCGCGCTGGGCCTCCTGGACATCGACCAGCGCGATCCGACTGGTTTCCGGGCGCAGGGTCCTGATCTGTCCGAGCAGCGTTGTCGCACTCAGATCTGAAAGCACGGGCGCGACGATCACCACGTCGATCGACGATTGGGCAACCTCGGCGATGGCGGCTTCACCGTTGGCGGCGACCAGGATCTGCCAGTCGTCGCCCAGTTCGCTGATGTAAGCGGACAGTTCCAATGAAAACGTTGATGGGTCGCCAACAAACAAGATGCGCAAGACATTTCCCCTGAAAAAGCCGGGCGCGGTCCCGGCCAGGCGTGAGCCGGAGACTTTACCTAATCCGTGGCCGGGGGTCACCGCTAAACGCGTGGCACCACGGTCAAGCGTGCGCACGCAGTGCGCGATAGGGCGGCGTGGCCAGGATCATTTCGGCCAGGGAGTGGGCCAGCTCGCGTTCGGCCAGCACCGCGCCGTCGGCGCCGTGTCCGAGCAGATGTGTGACTTCGGCCTCGCTATGCGCACGCGCCAGCACCGTCAGTTCCGGATTGAGCGCACGTAGCTTGGCGATGGCTTCGCCAGCTTCCAGCGGCTGCGGGATCGCCAGCACGGCGATCTTGGCTTTGCCCGGCTGCGCTTCGGCCAGCACCGCATCGGCGGCGGCGCTGCCACGGATCGCGGGAATGCCGGCGGCGTGCGCCTTCTCGACGTTGTCGCGGTTGTCGTCGATCACCACCAGCGGCACGCCACGCTCGCGCAGCACGCGGGCCAGGTTGCTGCCGACGCGGCCGTAGCCGATCACGATGGCGTGGTCAAAGGCCTCCAGCGGCGGGCCGGGCAGCGGTTCGGGTTCGGCGACGGTGGGGGACTCCTGTTCGTTGCGCTTGTTCCACCAGTCCAGCGCGGTGAACAGGAATGGATTGGCCACGATCGACAGCAGCGCACCGGCCAGGATCATGTCGTGGCCTTCCTGCGGCAGGATCTTCAAGGTCAGGCCCAGGCCTGCCAGGATGAAGGAGAACTCGCCGATCTGCGCCAGGCTGGCCGAAATGGTCAGCGCGGTGCCCTTGGGATGGCCGAACGCGCGCACGATGGCGTAGGCCGCCACCGACTTGCCGACCACGATGATCAGGAAGGTCGCCAGCACCTGCAGCGGGTACTTCACGATGATGGTCGGGTCGAACAACATGCCGACCGAGACGAAGAACAGCACCGCGAACGCATCGCGCAGCGGCAGCGAATCATTGGCCGCCTTGTGGCTGAGTTCGGATTCGTTGAGCAGCATGCCGGCGAAGAACGCGCCCAGCGCGAAGGACACGCCGAACAGCTTGGCCGAACCGAATGCCACGCCCAGGGCGATGGCCAGCACCGACAGGGTGAACAGTTCGCGCGAGCCGGTGGCGGCGACTTTTTCCAGCGTCCACGGGATCACGCGCTTGCCGACGATCAGCATGACCGCGACGAACGCGGCGACCTGCAGCAGGGTGATGCCGATGGCCTTGGCAATGGCCAGCCAGGCGCTGGGCTCAGCCTGGGCGGCGTTGACCGCTGCACCGCCGCCGGCTTCAACTGCGGCCTGCGCCGTGCCGCCGTCGCCTAGCGCGCCGGCCAGGGCCGGCAGCAACACCAGCGCCAGGACCATGGCCAGGTCCTCCACGATCAGCCAGCCGATCGCGATGCGGCCTTTATTGGTGTCCAGCATGCGGCGGTCTTCCATCGCCCGCAGCAGCACCACGGTGCTGGCCACCGACAGTGCCAGGCCGAACACGAAGCCCTGCAGCGGATTCCAGTCCATCCACCACGCCAGCCCCCAGCCGAGCAGGGTGGCCACCGCGATCTGCACGACCGCGCCGGGGATGGCGATCTTCTTGACCGACATCAGGTCGGCCAGCGAGAAATGCAGGCCCACGCCGAACATCAGCAGCATCACGCCCAGTTCGGACAGCTGCGTGGCCAGGTGCTGGTCGGCAACGAAGCCCGGGGTGAATGGACCGACCACCATGCCCGCCACCAGGTAGCCCACCAGCGGCGAGAGTTTGAGTTTGTTGGCCAGGGCGCCGAACACGAAGGCCACCGCCAGGCCGACGGCGATGATGTCAATCAGGCTGGTGTCGTGGTGCATGGCATTTCCCCGTTATGTCCGTATCCCGTTCATTGCAGTGTCGCTCAGCAAGGACAGGCAGGGCAAATCGAAAGTGACTGATCGGTTCATGCCGTCTATCAAAGATGACATCGATGACAGGCAGGACATCGGCGACCTTACGCCTTTGCAATGGAGGCTGATGTGCGTGTGGTACTGAGGTGTCGATGTGTATCTGGCAGATGTAGAGCGGAGCTTGTGGCAATTCCGTCTTGGGGCTCTGCTGTGGCCTTCCCGAGGATCTGTCCGAAAGGCAGCGGAGTCCCAAAAAGGGGATTGCCACAAGCTCCGCTCTACACAAGA
This sequence comes from Pseudoxanthomonas sp., assembly GCF_027498035.1. NCBI lineage: Bacteria > Pseudomonadati > Pseudomonadota > Gammaproteobacteria > Lysobacterales > Lysobacteraceae > Pseudoxanthomonas > Pseudoxanthomonas sp. The sequence continues at coordinate 1,575,699 of NZ_CP114978.1, read as the reverse complement.
TCCATCCGACAACCGTCGTTGCGATGGGGCCTTCCCCACAAAGCAGAACCCCGGCAAGGGGCCGGGGTTCTGTAGGTGGAGCATGTGGCGACGGCTTACCAGGTGTAGGCCACCTTGCCGTAGGCATAGGCGCCGTTGAAGCCGAACGGCGAGTAGTTGCTGTAAGGGAATACGCCGCTGGTGGAGTTCACGTACCAGTTCTTGTCCGGATACGTGTCGAACACATTGTCCACACCCAGGGTCAGCGTCCACTGGCTGGTCGGCTTGTAGCTGGCAGTCAGGTCGACCAGCCACTTGGCCGCGTAGGTCTGGTCGTTGGCTGGCGTGGTCGAACTACGCACGGTGACGCTGCCGTAGCGGGTGCCAGTCAGGCCCAGGCTCCAGTGATCCGAATGCCAGGTGCCGCCAAGGATCGCCTTGCTCTTGGGGAAGCTGTCTTCCAGGCGGCCGATTTCGTCACGGCCGATCAGGCTGGTGGTGATGCCCAGGTCGGTCAGCACGCTCGGCGAAGCGTCCAGGCTGGTCACCTCGGTCTTGCCATAGCTGTAGCTGGCGGTCAGGTCCAGGCCGCTGGCGGCGAACGGGATCGCGTACGTGCCCACGACGTCCACGCCGCGGGTGCGTGTATCTGCAGCGTTGGTGAAATACCGGAACTGGGTCACCTGGTCCTGGCCCAGGCTGGCCAGCAACGCCTGCGCGGCGGTGGTGGTGGTGATGTTGGAAGACAGCAGGATGCGATCATCGATCTTGATCTGGTAGGCGTCCACCGTCAGCGAGAACTGGTCGGTCGGCTGCAGGACCAGGCCCACGCTGTAGTTGATGGAGGTTTCGGCCTTGAGCGGCGTGGCCCCCAGGGCCTGCGCCACGGCGCTGTTGGCCGGGAACGTGCCGCTCTGGTAGAAGATGCCATTGGTCACCGTGCTGGAAATGGCCTGGAAGCTCTGCTGGGCCAGCGACGGTGCACGGAAGCCGTTGGACGCGGTGGCGCGCAGCGCGATCCGGTCGGTGAAGGCATAGCGCGCCGACAACTTGCCCGAGACCTTGCTGCCGAAGTCCGAATAATCCTCGAAGCGGCCGGTCAGGCCTGCGGAGAACTTGTCGGTGATGTCAGCTTCCAGGCCAGTGTAGAACGCGTAATTGTGGCGGTCGGCGTGCACGGCGTTGGCCGCGGTGAAGCCGATGAAGCCCTGCGCACCGCTACCGGTATAGGACGCTACCTCGCCAGGCGATTGGTTCCATTTTTCCTGGCGGTATTCGGTGCCGAAGGACCAGGTCACCGGATAGGCCAAGCCCCAGTCCAGCGACTGGGTGAAATCGGCGTTGAAGATGTTCTGGGTGTACTCCAGTGCACCATCGTAGAAGCTGGTCGGGCTGTCAGTGCCCAGTGAGTAGTTGATCGAGTTGCGGGTGTAGTAATCGATCTTGTTGTAGCCGTAGTTGTAGCTGACATCCCAGGTGAAGCCGCCGTCGGTGGAACCCTTCACGCCAGCCAGGAATGAGCGGTCCTTGGAATACTGGTTGATCACCGGAACGTAGCCGTCCGGATAGAACTGCGCCAGCAGCGCGGTCTGGCTGTTGTGGTTGGGCGAACGGTAGAACGCGTACGAATCGATGTCGCGGTTGCTGAGGATCGCCGTGGCGTAGCCGGTGATGTTGTTGGTGAAGTCAAAGCTGGCGTTGGCCGAGACCGCGCCTGCATCCACCTTGGGGTCGCCGATGATGAAGGCTTTCTCGCCGACGGCCGGGTAATTGCCAGTATTGGGCGTGGTGCCCGCATAGGCGCCGGACCGGTTGGTCGCATCCTGGTTGCCGACCTGTCCGGCCACGTGCAGGCTGCCTCGGCCGTTGCCGAATTCAACGCCCGTGTCGCCGGAGAGCTGGAACTGCTCGCCATCGCCCGCGGAATATCCACCGTAGTTCACGGCCAGGCTGCCGCCCTTGCCCGAACCCTTGAGCACGATGTTGATCACACCGGCGATGGCATCGGAGCCGTACTGGGCTGATGCGCCATCACGCAGCACTTCCACGCGCTCGATGGCGGCGACCGGGATGCTGTTGAGATCCACCGCAGAGGAGCCACGGCCGATGCTGCCGTTGAGGTTGATCGCCGCCGAAGGGTGATAGCGCTTGCCGTTGACCAGCACCAGCACCTGGTCGGGCGACAGGCCACGCAGCTGCGCCGGGCGCACACCGCTGGTGCCGTCCACCAGCGCCGGACGCGGGAAGTTCAGTGAGGGCAGGGCGCGCGACAGCGCCGTCGCCAGCTCGGTCGTCCCGGTGGCCTGCAGGGTCTCGGGCGTGATGATGTCGATCGCCGACTGCGATTCGGCCACGGTGCGATTGGCAACATGGGTGCCGGTGACGATCACCGTATCGAGCGTGCTGGCTGTTTTCTGCGAAGAAGTAGCGTCCTGTGCGTGGACGGCGCTGGTGGACAGCGCGAGGACGATGGCAATGGCGAGCTGGGACTGCGAGCGAATCATGGAAGCGGACTCCGGCAACGGTGGGGCACCTGGCCGGCAGGATGGGCTTGTACGCACGCCCTGGCCGAGGTGTTCGTCAAGTATTCGTTAAGGCAAAGGCGCTTGTCATTACTTTCAGTTATAACTATTGACGTGTCATCATGACATTCCGTTATGACGCGCGGTGGCTGTGGCGCCATGCGATGGTGTCGCGGAGTTGCGTGAAACGTTTGCAGTTCCCTTCAATGGGGCGTGCGGGGCAGGGCGCTTGTCTTGCCGATGCGCGGGCTGCCGTCATTGGTTGCCCTCGCACCGTGCTTCCCGCGGCTGAGTGAGAGTGCAGATTCCCTGGAATGGCCGCGCCGTGCATCCGGTCCACCACCAGCCCGCACCAGGTGGATTTGGATCGCGCTGGTACACTGCGCGGCCTGGCGCCAGCCACCCCTCGTTGCATCGGACCTTCCCGTGATTTCGCTCCGTAACTTCGCCCTTCGCCGCGGCGAACGCCTCCTGTTGTCCAACGTCGACCTGACCATGCACGCCGGCTACCGCGTCGGTGTGGTGGGCCGCAACGGCACCGGTAAATCCAGCCTGTTCGCGGCCGTGAAAGGCGAGCTGGAAGCCGACAAGGGCGATGTCGAGCTGCCGGGCAAGGTGCGCACCGCCAGCGTGGCGCAGGAAACCCCGGCGCTACCCGACCCAGCCCTGGATTTCGTCCTGGGTGGCGATACCGAAGTGGCCGAAGTGCTGGCTGCCGAAGCCGATGCGGTTGCACGCGAGGACTGGGAAGCGGTGGCTGCCGTGCATATCCGCATGGAAGAGGTTGGTGGTTACGACGCCCAGGCGCGTGCCGGCAAGCTGCTGCACGGCCTGGGCTTCCCACCCGAAACCCACAGCCGCGCGGTCAAGGATTTCTCCGGCGGCTGGCGCGTGCGCCTGAACCTCGCGCGCGCGCTGATGATGCCCAGCGACCTGCTGCTGCTTGACGAACCGACCAACCACTTGGACCTGGATGCGGTGTTCTGGCTGGAACAGTGGTTGCTGAAATACCCGGGTACGTTGCTGCTGATCTCGCATGACCGCGAGTTCCTGGACAACGTCGCCACCCATACGCTGCACCTGCACGGCGGCGGCGCGAAGCTCTACGTCGGCGGTTACACCGACTTCGAACGCCAGCGCACCGAGCACCTGCGCCAGCAGCAGATCCAGCACGAGAAGGCCGAGGCCGAACGCGCGCATCTGCAGTCCTTCATTGATCGCTTCAAGGCGCAGGCCAGCAAGGCCAGCCAGGCCCAGAGCCGGATCAAGCGCCTGGCCAAGATGGCGGGCACCGAGGCGGTGCGCGCCGAGCGCGAGTTCCGCATCGAGTTCTCCGAGCCGGCCCGCCTGCCGTATTCGCTGATCCGCCTGAACCATGCCGATTGCGGTTACGGCGATGACGCGGTGATCCTGCACGACGTCGGCTTCGGCCTGGAGGCGGGCGACCGCATCGGCCTGCTTGGTCCGAACGGCGCGGGTAAGTCGACGCTGGTGAAAACGCTGGTTGGCGAGCTGCAGCCGGTGAAGGGCGAGCGCAGTGCGCACCCGGACCTGCGCATCGGTTACTTCGCCCAGCACACGGTGGAATCGCTGCATGAAGGCCAGTCGCCGATCGACCATTTCCGCGAGATCTCGCCGGATGCGTCCACGCAATCGTTCCGCGATTTCCTGGGCAAGTGGAATTTCCCGGGCGACCGCGCGTTTGAAGTGGTCGACGGTTTCTCCGGCGGCGAGCGCGCGCGCCTGGCGCTGGCATTGATCGCCTGGCAGCAGCCCAACGTGCTGCTGCTCGACGAACCGACCAACCACCTTGACCTGGAAATGCGCGAGGCGCTGGCCGAAGCGCTGAGCATCTTCGAAGGCGCGATCGTGATGGTCAGCCATGACCGCCATCTGATTGGCCTGGTCTGCGACACCTTCTGGCGCGTGGCCGATGGCGTGGTCGAGCCGTTCGCGGGTGACCTGGACGAATACGCCGCGTGGTTGCGCAGTCGTCCCAATGCGCAGGGCACCAAGCAGAAGATGGCGGCCGCCGCGCCCACACCGCCGCCGCCGACCAAGCCGATTACGCAGAAGAAACCGCCGAATCCGCACAAGCTCAAGGCCGCCGAGGAAAAGATGGCCGAGCTGGAAGCCGCGCTGGCCGGGATCGACGCGCAGCTGGCCGACCCGGCCAATGCCGCCAAGGGCAGTGCGCTGATCGACCTGGGGCGCCAGCGCGACATGACCGCTGCCGACCTGGCCAAGGCCGAGGCCGCGTGGATGGCGCTGTACGACGACGCGGCCTGAGTTGGCTGTAGCCCGGGTCAGCGAAGCGCGCCCGGGCGACGTGGCTGATCCGTTTCCGGCTGGCTGCCGCCGGACGTGACACATCGCCGATCAATTGGTCGCCGTCACTCCCGCGAATGCGGGAGCCCAGCGACTTGGCTGCGCTCATACTGAAGGCCGCGCGGTTCCCGCGTTCGCGGGAATGGCGCTTCCCAGGCTCCGCACAGGCCCTCGCTTGCGAGCGGCAACCCAGGATGCAGAAAGGCCGCTTTTCAGCGGCCTTTCTGTTGATGCGACCCGCAGCTGGAGCGATTTACTTCAGCTTGGCATCCGCACGCAGTGCGTCGGCGCGGTCGGTCTTTTCCCACGAGAACGCGGTGGCGGTGTGCGACTTGCCGGCACCGTCGGTGTAGGTGAAGTCCTTGGCCTTGCGGCCGAAGTGGCCGTAGGCAGCGGTCTGCTGGTACATCGGGTGGATCAGGTCGAGCATCTGGATGATGCCGTACGGGCGCAGGTCGAAATGCTTGCGGATCAGCTTCTCGATCTTCTCGTCGGCGATCTTGCCGGTACCGAAGGTGGTGACCGAGATCGAGGTCGGCTCGGCCACGCCGATGGCGTAGGAGACCTGCACTTCGCAACGGTCGGCCAGGCCGGCGGCTACGACGTTCTTGGCGACATAACGGGCGGCATAGGCAGCCGAACGATCGACCTTGGACGGATCCTTGCCCGAGAACGCGCCGCCACCGTGACGGGCCCAGCCGCCGTAGGTGTCGACGATGATCTTGCGGCCGGTCAGGCCACAGTCGCCCACCGGCCCGCCGATGATGAACTTGCCGGTCGGGTTGATGTGGAACTTGGTGCCCTTGTGCAGCCACTTGGCCGGCAGCACCGGTTTGATGATTTCTTCGCGGACCGCTTCGATCAGGTCCTTCTGCTTGATGCCCGGATCGTGCTGGGTCGACAGCACCACCGCATCGATGGCGGTGGCCTTGCCGTCTTCATAACGCAGGGTGACCTGCGACTTGGCGTCCGGACGCAGCCACGGCAGCGCGGAGTTCTTCTTCTTGCGCACCAGGGCCTGGCGCTCGACCAGGCGGTGCGACAGGTGGATCGCGGCCGGCATGTAGCTGTCGGTCTCGTTGGTGGCATAGCCGAACATCAGGCCCTGGTCGCCGGCGCCCTGTTCTTCGGGCTTCTTGCGGTCCACGCCCTGGTTGATGTCGGGGGACTGCTTGCCGATCAGGTTCAGCACGCCGCAGGTCTCGCCGTCGAAACCGACGTCGGAGCTGTTGTAGCCGATGTCCAGGATGACCTTGCGGGTCAGCGCTTCCAGGTCGATCCAGGCGCTGGTGGTCACTTCGCCGGCGACGATGGCCACGCCGGTCTTGACCAGGGTTTCGCAGGCCACGCGGGCGCGCTTGTCCTGCGCGAGGATCGCGTCGAGGACGGCGTCGGAAATCTGGTCGGCGATTTTGTCCGGATGGCCTTCTGAGACCGATTCGGAAGTGAAGAGGTAGTTGGACATCAGGCTTATATCCCTTGATGCGGATGAAAAGATGGCCGCGCATGATACACGCGTGGGCCGGTCGGCGCATGGTGGCGCGCCGACCGTTGTCGTGGCGTCACTTTGGGTCGTTTCCGTGACAGGACGGCGAACCCGCCTTGGCCGCGCTGTCATCGCGCTGCCGTGGCAGTGACACGTGGCTGTCGCGGCCGATGCCAAGACTGGCGTTCCAGACAGCCGCTGCCTTGTCAGGCCCGCCATGCGACCTCTGGAAGACACCCTCATCGAACGTTACCCGCGCTGGTTCGGCGGGCGCCGCGGCGCGCTGACGCGCCCATTGCTGCGGCGCTGGGGGGCCTGGTCGGGGATCGACCAGGCCCAGGCCTTCGTCCGTGAAAGCATGGGCATGGGGCCCTGGGATTTCGTTTCGGCCTCGCATGGTTTCCTGCAACTGGATCGGCAGGGGAGCCCGCAGGCCTTGGCCCGGATCCCTGCGACTGGATCGCTACTGGTGGTGGCCAACCATCCGTCCGGCGCACGCGATGCCATCGCCCTGCTGGGGTTGATCGGCCAGGTCCGGCGCGACGTGCGCATCATCGCCAACCACCTGCTGGCCCATATCGAACCGCTCAAGCCACTGCTGCTGCCGGTGCGCGTGCTGGGCGGCCAGGCTGACGCTGGCAGCCTGCGCGCGGTACGTACCGCGCTGGCGGCGGGTGAGTGCGTGATCGTATTCCCGGCAGGCGAAGTGTCGCGACTGCACCCATTGGGCGTGCGCGATGGACGCTGGCGTGCCGGCTTTGCCCGGTTCGCCCGCGCCGCTGGTGCTCCGGTGCTGCCGGTGCGCGTGGAAGCACGCAATTCGGCCTTGTTCTACGGCGCCTCGGCAGTGTTCAAGCCGGTCGGCACCGCGCTGCTGCCGCGCGAGATGTTCGCCCGCCGCCAGCAGCCGCTGAGGCTGCATGTCGGCCACGCGCGCGTACTCGACGCCAGCGAGAACGATGCCACTGCGATCCGCCAACTGCGCCGTGCGCTGTATGCGCTGGGGCGGCGTGCGGATGCGCAGGGCCGCGCGGCCACGCCGCTGATCGATGCCGTTCCAGAGGCCGCGTTACGGGCTGCGGTCGCGAAGCTGCCGACGTTGGGCAGCACGCGCGACGGCCGCACGATCATCGCCGGACGGCTGGACGCCGACTCGCCCCTGTTGCGCGAGATCGGGCGGCTGCGCGAACTCACCTTCCGCCAGGTGGGCGAGGGCACCGGGCGCGCGCTGGACCTGGACGACTACGACACCTGGTACGACCACATCGTGCTGTGGGACGCGCCCGCCGGTGCGGTCGCTGGTGCGTATCGCGTCGCGCGCGGCGCGCAGGTGCTGGCCGAGCGCGGCCTGCCAGGGCTGTACACCGCATCGCTGTTCGACTGGTCCGAAGGCGCGCTGCCGCGCATCGCGCAAGGCATGGAGCTGGGCCGCAGTTTCGTGACGCCGGCCTACTGGAACAGCCGCAGCATCGACCAGCTGTGGCAGGGCATCGGCGCGTATCTCGCCCGCCATCCGCAGGTGCGCTACCTGTTTGGCGCGGTGTCGATCAGCGCGGCGTTGCCATGCGCGGCGCGCGAACAGATCGTCGCCTACTACCAGCAGTTTCACGGACAGGACGGTGCGAATGCGACGGCGCGCAAGCCATTCGGTTTCACCGATGCGCCGCCGCAGTTCGAGGCGATGGACGCGGCCACTGCGTTCGCGGTGTTGCGCGGCAACCTGGATGCGCTGGGCGCGCAACTGCCGATGCTATTCCGCCAGTACACGGATCTTTGCGAACCGGGCGGTGCGCGCTTCCTGGCCTTCGGCGTCGATGCGGATTTCGCCGGCTGCGTCGATGGCCTGATCGAACTGGACCTCGCGCGCATGCACGCGCGCAAGCGTGAGCGTTACCTGGGCATCCACCAGCAGGAGGCAGCATGAACCGCGCGATCTTCGTTTCGGATGTGCATCTGGGCTCCACGCATTGCCACGCGGCGGAGTTCGCCGATTTCCTGGGCCGGGTGAAGTGCCGGCAGCTGTACCTGGTGGGCGACATCGTCGACCTGTGGTGGATGTCGCAGCGTCGCGCGCGCTGGGACGCCGCGCACCAGCGGGTGGTCGAGGCGCTGCATGCGCTCGCACGCAATGGCACCGAGCTGATCTACGTGCCGGGCAACCATGACCGCGCCGCGCGCCGTTTCTGCGGGTTGATGCTGCCGGCGATGCAGGTGCGTCGCCGGGTGATCCACAGCACCGCCGATGGCCGTCGCCTGCTGGTGGTGCACGGCGACGAATACGATGCGGTGACCCATTTCGGCGGGCTGCAGGAGCAGTTCGGCGATTGGCTGTATTACCGCATCCTCACCGGCAACAAGCTGGTCAATCGCCTGCGCCGTCGCTTCGGCCTGCGCTACTGGTCGCTGGCCGAATACCTCAAGCGCAAGAGCACCGCGGCCGAGCGTTATATCGCCCGCTTCGTGCATGCCGGGTTGGACGATGTGCGCACGCGCGGGTTGGACGGCATCGTCTGCGGGCATATCCATCGTGCCGCGCTGATCCGCCAGGACGGGCTGATCTATGCCAACGATGGCGACTGGGTCGAAAGCCTGACCGCGTTGTGCGAGGCAGCCGATGGATCGCTGCAATTGCTCTCGCATACCGGCCAGGTGCTGAGCGAGTTGCCGGCACGCCTGCAGCTGGTGCCGGACACGAACCTGCCTCGCGCGGCGTGAGGCGATGCCCGGCCGGCGGGTCGACGGGATTCCATATCCGTTGACGCGCCTGCCATGCCGCGTAGGTGGTGCTGATGTCCTGCATGGCCGGGCCGGGCGCGGCCGCTGCTAGCATCGGCACCCATGGATTCCCTGACACATCTGGTTCTCGGTGGCGCCATCGGCGCCGCGCTCGCACCTGCCGGCCAGCGCCGTGCCGCCATCCTGGCCGGCGCGGCGCTCAATACCGTGCCGGACTTCGACGTGCTCCTGCTGCCGCTGTTCACCCACGACCCGGTGCAGTTGATGACCTGGCACCGCAGCTTCCTGCATTCGGTCTTCCTGCTGCCGCTGATTGGCTGGCTCGTCTGGTGGATATGCCGGGTGCGCGGCAAGCGCGTGAATGCAGCACCGGTGCGCTGGTTCTGGCTGATCCAGGCCTGCCTGCTCAGCCATCCGTTGATGGATGCCTGCACCGTCTACGGCACCTCGCTGCTGTGGCCGCTCGATGTACGACCGGCGATGTGGTCCACCTTCTTCATCATCGAGCCGTCTTTCGCCCTGTGGCTGCTGCTGGGCTGCATCGTTGCCTGGTGCGTGCCGGACAAGCGCTGGGGGCGACGTGGCGCCATCATCGGCCTGGGCCTGGCCGCATGCGTGCTGGCCGGTTCGCTGGTGTCCAAGGCGCTGGTGGATCGTGAGGCTGGCCGCGCGCTGGCTGCGATGGGGCTGGCGCATGCGCCGCGCTTTTCCACGCCGATGCCGTTCAGCACCTTGCTGTGGCGGGTGGTGGCGATGACGCCCGACGGCTATGTGGATGGCGAGCGTTCGGTGTTCGATGACGGTCCAATGGTGTTCCAGGGGCATCCGTCCAATACCCAGGCGCTGGCCCAGGCCAAGGCGACCGGCATTCCCGCGGTCACGCGCCTGGACTGGTTCAACCATGGGTTCATGCGCGCACAGGTGCAGGACCAGCGACTGGTGCTGTCGGATCTGCGCATGGGGCTGGACCCGGACTACACCTTCAACTTCGCGGTGGCCACACAGCACGATGGCGGCTGGCAGGCGATCATGCCGGAACAGCTCCACCCGCCGCTGCCGATCTCAGGTGTGTCGGGATTCAAGCGGCTGATCGGCGCGGTCTGGTCCCGCACCTGGCATCCCGGGGACATGCCGTTGCGCGACGCGATTATCGCGCCGGACACTCAGGCGGCGGCTGCGAATCCGGACGGCACGCCGGCTTCCAGCGCGTCGAAGTAATCGGCGGTCAGGCGCAGCTGTTCTTCCGCGTCGTTGGCGCGGTTGACCACCGCGCGGAAGGCCGCGTTCTCGGGCCGGTCCTTCGCGTACCAGCCCAGGTGCTTGCGTGCGATGCGCACGCCCTGCAATTCGCCATAGAAGGCATGCAGCGCGCGCAGGTGGCCGAGCAGGATGGTGCGGACCTCTGCAATCGGCGGTGGCGGGAGTTCCTCGCCGGTGGCCAGGAAGTGGGCGATCTCGCGGAAGATCCACGGACGGCCCTGCGCGGCGCGGCCGACCAGAACCGCGTCGGCGCCGGTGGCACGCAGCACCTGCGCGGCCTTGTGTGGTGAATCCACATCGCCATTGGCGAACACTGGAATCGTCAGCGCCGCCTTGATCGCGGCGATGGTGTCGTACTCGGCCGTGCCGGTGTAGTGCTGGTCACGGGTGCGGCCGTGCACGGCCAGCGCGGCGATGCCGGCGTCTTGGGCGATGCGCGCGATCACCGGCGCATTGCGATGTTCGGCATCCCAGCCGGTACGGATCTTCAGCGTTACCGGCACGTCCACGGCGCGGACGACTGCATCGACGATGCGGCCCACCAGCGCTTCGTCGCGCATCAGCGCCGAACCGGCCCAGGCGTTGCAGACCTTCTTGGCCGGGCAGCCCATGTTGATATCGATGATCTGCGCGCCGTGGTCGACGTTGTAACGCGCGGCCTCGGCCAGCTGCTGCGGCTCGGTGCCGGCGATCTGCACGCTGACCGGGGCCGGCTCGCCGGCGTGGTCCATGCGCCGCAGTGACTTGTCGGTCTTCCAGAAACGCGGGTCGCTGGTGGTCATTTCCGACACCGCCAGCCCCGCGCCGAGCTGTTTGCACAGCTGCCGGAACGGCTTGTCGGTGACCCCGGCCATCGGCGCCAGGATCAGCGGCGGATCGATCGAGTAGGGGCCGATGCGCATGCGTGGGTCCGCCGCGTTCCTCAGGCTTCCGGGGTCAGCTTCGGCATCGACACGGCGGCACCTTCGCTTTCGGTCGAGCGCGCGGCGAAACGATTGGCGAAGCGCACGTGTACGTTGAACGCGGCCTGCGGCGCATGCGCCAGCGACGCAGCCAATGCGCCATTGAAGGCATCGCCGGCGCCGGTGGTGTCCACGGTCTGCGCGCTTTCGGCCGCGACGCGGTAGTAGGGCTGGGTGTCGCCGCGCAGCTGCTCGTCTTCATGCGAGACGAACACGCCGACCGCGCCCAGCGTCACCACCACGGTGCCACCGGGCAGCAGCTGGCGGCACAGGCCATGCAGGGTGTTGCCGTCCAGCGCGGCGACGTCGTCGCCTTCCATGCGATGGCCGACGTGGCGGCCCAGCAGGCTGGCGAACTCGGTCTCGTTGGGGGTCAGGATGTCGCTCTGGCGCAGCAGCGAAATGCTGGCCACGGCATTGGCGGGCGCGGCATTGAGGATGGTCACGACGCCGGCGGCGCGTGCGGCGGTGATGGCCGCCTCGATGCTTTCCAGCGGTGACTCCAGCTGCGCCAGCACGACTTTCGCGCCGGCCAGCACGGCCTGCTGCCCGGCGATGAAGGCCGTGCTCAGGGTGAAGTTGGCGCCCGGGCCGATCACGATGGTGTTGCGGCCGTGGCTGTCCACGTAGATACCGCCGGTGCCGGTGGGCTCGACGCTCTCCTCGGCGATGACCTGCACGCCGTCCTGTGCGGCCAGCTCACGCGCCATCGCGCCGCCTGGATCATGGCCGAGCGAACACACGAACGCCGTCGACGCGCCTGCGCGCGCAGCCGCAATGGCCTGGTTGAAGCCCTTGCCACCCGGGCCGGAGCTGTAGCGACCGGCGATGGTGGCGCCCGCGGCGGGCAGCGCATCGCAGCGCCAGACGTGGTCGACATTGAACGAGCCGACGACAACGACAGAACTCATGTGCATCTCTTCTTCGATAGTAACGGCCGCTTGCGCTGCCGCGTTGGGGGGCGCAAGTATGCCGCAGGCGGCCGTGTGGCCGCCGCACGCGATCCCGGTTTGCTGAATGAAAATCGGCGGATCGGGCGGAAAGGCCCGTCGCGCCGGGGCTTCAGCTGAAGTGGGTCAGCACGCCGGCGATGGTCGCGGTCATGAACGTGGCCATGGAACCACCCAGCACTGCGCGCAGGCCGAAGCGGGCCAGATCGGCGCGCCGCTCCGGGGCCAGGCCGCCGATGCCGCCGATCTGGATCGCGATCGAGCTGAAATTGGCGAAGCCGCACAGGGCGTAGGTCGCGATCAGCCGGCCTTCGCTGCTCAGCGACATGCCCGGCACCTGGCCGTTCACGATCTGGGCCAGCTCGGAGTAGGCGACGAATTCATTGATCACCACCTTCTGGCCGATCAAGGCGCCGACCGTGGTCGCATCGGCCCACGGCGTGCCGATCACCCAGGCGATCGGCGCCAGCACGTAGCCGAAGATGGTGGCCAGGTTGGTCGGGTGGCCGATCATCGCGGCCAGGCCGGTCACCTCGCCCAGCCAGGTCAGCGGCGCATTGATCAGCGCGATCAGCGCGATGAAGGCCAGCAGCATCGCGCCGATGTTCAGGGCCAGGCGCAGGCCATCGCCGGCGCCCGCGGCTGCGGCATCGATGATGTTGCTGGTGGTCTTTTCCACTTCCATCTTGACCGTGCCGCGGGTCAGCGGCGTGCCGGTTTCCGGGATCAGGATCTTGGCGATCACCAGGGTGGCCGGTGCGGCCATGATCGAGGCGGCCAGCAGGTGCTTGGCATAGAACTGCTGCTGCGCCGGGTCGCCGCCGCCGAGCATGCCGACGTAGGCGGCCAGCACGCCGCCAGCGATGTGGGCCATGCCGCCGATCATCATGGTGATCAGCTCGGACTCGGTCATCTTGGGGATGTACGGGCGCACGGTCAGCGGCGCCTCGGTCTGGCCGATGAACACGCTGGCGCAGACGCTGGTGGTTTCGGCGCCCGACACGCGCATCACCTTGGTGATCGCCCAGGCCATCACCCGCACCACGGCCTGCATCACGCCCAGGTGATACAGCACGCCCATCAGCGCAGAGAAGAAAATGATGGTCGGCAGCACCTGGAAGGCGAAGATGAAGCCCATTTTCGGCACGTCCATCAGGCCGCCGAAGATGAAGTTCGAGCCTTCGGCCACGAAGCTCAGGACCTTCACGAAGACCTTGCCCAGCCAGTCGAAGACATCGCGGCCACCTGGCACCAGCAGCACCAGCGCGGCGAAACCGATTTGCAGGATCACGCCGGTGATGACCAGCTTCCAGTCCACGGCGCGCTTGTTGTTGGAAAACAGCCAGGTGATGCCGAGCAGCACGACCAGACCGAACAGGCCAAACGCGGCCCGCGATACACCTTCCAGCATTTGCTTCCCCAAAAGAACGCGCGACTTCGAATCCGGCAGCCTAGTGGAGGGCGCGATTCGCGGCAAGGCAGGCGCCGGGATTCAACCTGGAAGGCTTGCGGGGCCTGGATTTCCCCGGATTTGCGCAGGTGCGGGGTGTCCCGCTGCATGCCGGTGCGCGCAGGTTATTCGCAGGGACGGGGGCTGCTGTCAGGCGCTGGCGACAGGATGAAGCTTGCCGGCACGCCGCCCTTGACCGGCTGGCTGCCGAAGGATTCGCGATAGAGCTTCTGCGCCTGCTGTTCGGCCTGGGCCCGCTGGCGTGCATCCAATACGCCGGGCGAGGGCGGCGCGCCCGCACGCAGATAGGACAGCAGCAGGTTGTAGGCATAGGCCTGTACCGGATCATCGGCGACCCGTGCGTCGAACAGGCCCAGGTCATCGGCATAGGCGGAGGCCAGCAGTTGGGCGGCCAGCGGGTTGCCTGCATGCAGTGCGCGCAGTGCCATCGGCAACGCGTCCGCGTACCAGTCGCTGAAAGCGGGGTCGTGCAGGTAGCCCGGCGCGTCCGGCGGTTGTGGCGAGGCTGGATAAAACGGACCGCTGGCATAGCGCAGCATCGCGTCGGTGTTGCCGGCCATGGCGGCCTTGCGCAGGTATGCGGCGGCGCGGCCACGCAGGTCGTCGTCAATGCCTTCGCAGTAGTTGGACAGGTCGGCATTGCCTGGCCGGGATTGACCCGTGGCGCTGTCGTGGCCCGGCGTGGTGGCTGCGGTGGGTGCCCGCGCCAGGTTGCACAGGCTTGCTTCTGCACCGATCCGGCAGGCGGCACGCGCATCGCCGGCATCGGCACGTCGCCGCACCGCATCCAGGTTTGGACCGAGCGGCTCGCCCCAGGGTGGCATCGGCGCGGTGGAAGCGGGCGCGCTGAAGGGCGGCGCGCGTTCCTCGCGGGCGCCACCAAAACGATTCATCTCTTCATTGCCCTTGGCCGTCTGCGCGGCATGTGCGGCGATCTGCGACGACATCGCCGACGCGTCGTGGGCCTGTTGGCGCCAGCGCCAAGTGCCCAGTGCCACGGCGGCCAGGACCAGCAGTCCCATCATCAGGTTGAACCGGCCGCGCGGGGTCACGGCACTTTCCTTGGTCGTTGCATGGCGGGCAGTCTGCCACGGCGTGAAGGCAGGGCCGCGGGTCGGGAGGGCCTTTGCTCATGCCGCATCTTCATTGGCGGAAGCGATCGGAGTTATTTGACTCTTGAATGAGAATGATTATCATCACTCTCGAATCGTCCACGGAGTTCCGCCATGAATGTCCACACCGTCGTCTTCCCCCAGAACGATCTGCGCACCGTCGACCGCACCCCCCGGGTGGTGCCGCCAGCCGAGACGCTCAGCAGCGAAGCCCTGCTCAAGGGACGCCGCGAAATCCTGATCCAGCACGGCGACCGCACCTATCGCCTGCGCCACACCAGCAACGACAAGCTGATCCTCACCAAGTAATCCCCGCGCAGTCCCTGGACGCGGCTGCGGCAGGTTTGCCGGCCAGGCGGGCGTATCGGGTCTGGTTCCGATACGCATGGCTGGTGAAACCGTGGTGCCCCTGCGCCGTCGCGGCCAGTCGTTCGCACCGACCACGGGCCGATGCCAGGCACCGCGCCGCAGTCGATCTTCCAGTGGAGTGCCCGCCGTCATGCTCACCCAGTCCGCTGTTCTTGAATCCCGGTTCGAAGACGATGCCCTGCCGCAGCCGCGCCAACTGGCGGCGCTGGGCACGGTGCTGTGTCTCTACCGCCCGCAGCAGGGCAGTGAGCTAGCCGGCTGGAACCAGGCCGTACGCGCGCAGATCCAGGTTGGCGTTGAAAGTGACGGCCTGCGCGAAAGCTTGTTGTTCTTCGACCGCGACGACAATTGCTGCTGGCGGTTGTGCCTGCTGCCGGACAGCGACTTCCTGGCCTGGGACCAACTGGGGACCAAGCTTCCCAGCAGTCATGCCATTGGCAACGCCGGGCGCGGCGTGGGCGAACGGCTCTGGCAGCGTCTCGCACGCCGCCTCACGGGCGAGCAGTGGCGCGCCTGTCCGGTGCGCCTGCACGCGATGCCGCAGGCTGCGGCGTCGCCAGTGCTGGCGGCCAGCCTGACCACCGTTTCCGCGCTGGGCGCGGCCACGACGCGCGAGATCGTGCGTGCGGAAGGCGCCGAACTGGCTGCCTGGGACGACTGCTGTTGTGCGCAGGCTGCGCTGCGCTCGGTCAATGCCGCGCCGCGCGCGGGTGAACTGGCCGATTTCATTTTCAGACCTGAGTTGGATGTGCGTCGATGAACCCTGTTATCCCTGCCGCCTCGTTGGCGGCATTGCTGCTGGCCAGTGCCAACGCGTTCGCAGCTGAACCCGCCGCTGCCGATCCGGTGCGCGACCACGCCGCCATCATGAAGATCCCCGGCGAGTACGCCGTGGATTTCGCCTTCGACGAAACCGTGCTGCTGCAGCCGGGTTACGAACGCGCAGCAGCCATGCGCAGCGGTGGCGATGAAGCGATCATCGTGATCGAGGACACGCCGACCAAGGTGGTGCTGCAGCACCTGCTGGTGGATGGCAAGAGCGGCCATGTGACCAAGCACTGGCGCGAGGACTGGGTGTACGAAGCACCTCAGCGTTTCGAGTTCACCTCCGACCAGACCTGGACCGTGCGCGTGCTCTCGCCGCAGGAAACGGCTGGCGCCTGGACCCAGTGCGTGTACGAAGTCAGCGATGCGCCGCGCTACTGCGGCACCGGGCGCTGGGTCTACAACGATGCCTCGGCGACCTGGACCAGCGACGAGAGCTGGCGACCGCTTCCGCGCCGCGAATACACCCGTCGCAGCGACTACAACGCACTACGCGTGACCAACCGCCACACCGTCACGCCCAATGGCTGGACCCACGAGCAGTTCAACACCAAGGTGCTGCGCAAGCCCGATGGCAGTCTTGTGGAAATCGCGCGCGAATCCGGCTTCGATGATTACCACCGCGACAGCCAGGTCGACTTCGCCCCGGCCTACAGCTACTGGAAGGCGACCCATGCGTTCTGGGCTGGCGTGCGCAAGCGCTGGGCGGTGTACCTGGACCAGCCGCCGGGCGTACACCTGAAGACCAAGCTGGATGGCATGACCATGATCATGCCGCTGTTCGAACAGGCCGCCACGCTGGAAGCCGGTGGCAAGGTCAAGGCTAGGGACACCGATGCGGTGTTCGCCCAGTGGGTCGAAGCCGCACCCAGCCTGCCCTGAGTGTCGCCGCGCCGGTGCAACGCCGGCGCAGGCCTATAATCGAAGACGCAGGAGCGTCCTGGCGCAGGACGACGCAAGGGAAGGGGAGTGCAATGGGTACTGGAATGATCCTGGCCGCGGTGATCGTGGTCTTCGTCGTGGTCACGCTGTTCAAGGGCGTGCGCGTGGTGCCGCAAGGCTTCGAATACACGGTCGAGCAGTTCGGCAAGTACACCAACACGCTCTCGCCAGGGCTGCACATCCTGATTCCGTACATGCAGGGTGTTGGCCGCAAGGTCAACATGATGGAGCAGGTGTTCGAAGTGCCTTCGCAGGACGTGATCACCAAGGACAACGCCGTGGTGAAGGTCGACGGCGTGGTGTTCTTCCAGGTGCTCGATGCGGCCAAGGCCGCCTATGAAGTGTCCAACCTGGACCAGGCGATGGTCGCGCTGATCCAGACCAACATCCGCACCGTGATCGGCTCGATGGACCTGGACGAGTCGCTCAGCAACCGCGAGGCGATCAATGCGCGCCTGCTGGGCGTGGTCGACCACGCCACCAGCCCGTGGGGCGTCAAGGTCAACCGAATCGAGATCAAGGACATCCAGCCGCCGCGCGACCTGGTCGATTCGATGGCCCGGCAGATGAAGGCCGAACGCGACAAGCGTGCCTCGATCCTGGAAGCCGAGGGCGCGCGTCAGTCGGAAATCCTGCGCGCCGAAGGCGAGAAGCAGGGCGCGATCCTGGCCGCCGAAGGCAAGCGCGAAGCGGCCTATCGCGAAGCCGAGGCGCGCGAGCGCCTGGCCGAGGCCGAAGCAAAAGCCACCACGCTGGTGTCCCAGGCGATCTCCGATGGCAACGTGCAGGCGATCAATTATTTCGTCGCACAGAAATACGTCGAGGCGTTCAAGGAACTGGCCAGCGCGCCCAACCAGAAATTCGTGCTGATGCCGATGGAAGCCAGCGGCATGATCGGCTCGCTCGGCGGCATCGCCCAGCTGGCCAAGCAGGCGCTGGGCGAAGACACGCCCCGACCGCCGGCGATCCCGCCGCGCGCGCCACGCAGCGGCGTCTGAGCCGTGGCCACGCGGTTGGCCTTCTGGGCAGTGCTGGCGCTGGTGCTGTTCGCAGCCGAAGCGCTGGTGCCCGGCGCTTCGCTGATGTGGCTGGGCCTGGCGGCCGTGGCGATGATGGGGGTGATGCTGGTCGCGCCCGGGTTGGGCATCCTGCCGCAGGCTGCATTGTTCGCGGTCTTCGCCATCGCCTCGGTGCTGGTCTACCGGCGCTGGTTCCGTGCCCGTGGGCAGCGTAGCGACAAGCCGTTGCTCAATCGTCGCGCCGACCAGCTGGTCGGCCAGACCGCGCTGCTGGACCAGGCCATCGTGCGCGGCCGCGGCCGTATCCAACTGGCCGACACCTACTGGACCGTGGAAGGCCCCGATCTGCCCGCCGGCGCGGCGGTGCGGATCGTCGCCACCGATGGCATGACCTTGCAGGTGGAAGCCGCCTGAGTCGGTGCATGTGGCGCCGGTCACGCTACCGCGGGCCGGCCCATCTGGAATAATGCCGGCCTCTTTGGAAGGACCAGGCCCATGACCCAGAAGACGATCCTCAACGACAGCCACCGCGCGCTCGGCGCCAAGATGGTGGACTTCGGCGGCTGGGACATGCCGATCAGCTACGGCTCGCAGATCGAGGAACACCACGCCGTGCGCGCCGACGCGGGCATGTTCGACGTCAGCCACATGACCGTGGTCGACCTGCGCGGTCCGCGCACGCGCGAATTCCTGCGTTACCTGGTGGCCAATTCGGTCGACAAGCTCAAGAAGCCGGGCAAGGCGCTGTACACCGCGATGCTGGACGAAAAGGGCGGCGTGATCGACGACCTGATCGTCTACTTCATGGAAGACGCCTACTTCCGCCTGGTCGTCAACGCCGCCACCCGCGACAAGGACCTGGCGTGGATCAACAAGCAGGCCGCCGCCTACGGCGTGCAGGTGAGCGAGCGCCCGGAGCTGTCGATGATCGCCGTGCAGGGCCCCAACGCCCGCGCCAAGGTGATCGGCCTGCTGCGTGAGGGCGACCGCGAAGCGGCCGACAAGCTGCTGCGCTTCGCCGCTTTGGAAGCGCGGAGCGCACAGGGTGCCGAGCTGTTCCTCGCGCGCACCGGCTACACCGGCGAAGACGGTTTCGAGATCGTGCTGCCGACCGATGCGGCGGTGGCCTTCTGGGATGCGCTGCTGGAAGCGGGCGTCAAGCCGGCTGGCCTGGGCGCGCGCGACACCCTGCGCCTGGAAGCGGGCATGAACCTCTATGGCCAGGACATGGACGAAACCGTGTCGCCCTACGAGGCGGCGATGGGCTGGACCGTGACCCTGGATGACGGTCGCGAGTTCGTAGGCCGTCCCGTGCTGGAGGCACAACACCTGCAGGGCGCGCCGCGCCAGCTGATCGGTCTGGTGATGGATGAGAAGGGCGTGCTGCGCCATGGCCAGAAGGTCATTACCGCCCAGGGTGACGGCGAGATCCTGTCGGGCACCTTCTCGCCGACGCTGGGCAAGGCCATCGCCTTCGCGCGCGTGCCCTCGGGTGAACCGGGCGACGTGCGCGTGGACATCCGCGGTCGCGAAGTGCCGGTGCGCGTGGTCAAGTTCCCGTTCGTGCGCGATGGCCAGGCCCAGCCTGGTGTGCTCGCCTGACTGACGAGCGCGCAAGCGATCATGGCCGCGACCCTCGACTACTTCGTCACCCTGCATTCGCCCTGGTCCTATCTGGGACACCAGGCGTTCCTGGACATGGCCGCGCGCCACGGTGCGCAGGTGCGGGTACGGCCGGTGCGGATCTTCGACCTGTTCGCCGAAGTGGGTGCGCTGCCGTTGGCGCAGCGGCCGCCGGCGCGACAGTCGTACCGGCTGATCGAACTGCAGCGCGTGCGTGAGCAGCGCGGCCTGCCGCTCAACCTCAAGCCGAAGTTCTATCCCTGCGACATCGCGCTGGCCGATCGCATCGCCATCGCGCTGATCGAGCAGGGCCACGCGCCACATATATATATATGTCTGCCGCATACGAAGCGCTGTGGGTGCATGACCAGGACCTGGCCGACGCCAATGTGCTGGCTGGCCTGCTGCAGGTGCAGGGCTTCGATGCTGAGGCGGTGCTGGCCCTGGCGTGCGACGAACGGGTCGAAGCGATCTACCGCGACAACACCCAGGCGGCGATCGACGCTGGCCTGCCGGGGCTGCCAGGTTACGTGCGCGATGGCGAGCCGTTCTGGGGCCAGGACCGCATCGACCTGCTTGACGCTGCGCTGACCAGCGGCAGGGCGCCGTACCGCGCCGGCTGACAAGTCGCCTGCGCCTTTCGCTAAACTTGGTTCCATTCCCACCACTGCCTTCGGCCGGAGCAACCCCATGAGCGAGATCCCTGGCGATCTGAAATTTCTCAAGTCCCACGAGTGGGCACGCGTCGAAGGAAACGGTCGCGTCACTGTCGGCATTTCCGATCACGCCCAGGGCCTGCTGGGTGATCTGGTCTACGTCGAACTGCCGGGCGTCGGCGACACCGTCGCCGTCGGGACGGCCAGCGCCGTGGTCGAGTCGGTCAAGGCCGCCTCGGATGTGTATAGCCCGGTGTCGGGCACGGTGGTGGAGGTCAACGACGCGCTGGCCGACAAGCCGGAAACCATCAACGAAGACGCCTACGGCGAGGGCTGGCTGTACGTGGTCGAGATCAGCAACGCCGACGAGCTCGGCGACCTGCTGGACCCGGACGAGTACGCCGAGCAGATGGACGAAGAGGAAGACTGAGTCTTCGCTTGCCGATGGCCGGCATGCCGGCCAGCTTGAACCGAACAACGCCGCGTCGAAGGACGCGGCGTTTTTGTTTGCCCGTTCCGATCACCTGTCGGTATCGAATGATGACGAAAGGTGATGTGCGCTACCGGCGCAAAGGTGGCGGAGCGGCCTTGCACCACGTCGGCGCGCGTCGAAAAGTTTGCGCAGTTCGCGCGCAACGTTGCTTGTGCGGCGCGAAAAGCCGAAAGAAAAAACAGGCGGGATCAGCCGCGATTCAACTGCGCGACGCGCCCGGTTCGCGTGGACGTTGCGGGTGAGGTGCGATCACCTGCACGCGAAATGCATCAGGCATGCATGCATGAAACATCATAAAAAAAGCACTCTGATAAAAATGGCGTCGCTGCCCGCGGCTTTCATCGCGTGCATTGGCAGTGTGTGCATCGCGGGGATGCCCGGATGGAAGGGGCGACGCCTGAAAAAAAGCTTGGAAGTTTTTATGAAAAGTAGTTGACACCTATAAAAACCGTGATTAGGTTTCGCCCCAACGCATCTCACGCACCATCAACGCAAGCGAGCCGGTCATCGCGACGAAACGCACAACGACAAGGTCATCCGCCCGCACCCCGAAGAGGATGGTCGAAGGCTTCGCTTCCCCCGAAGAAATTCAGCACCTGATCCAGGACACCTGCGCCACCCCGGCCGCAGGTGTCTTTGCATGGTCAGGTGTGCGACGCGGGCTGTGGTCTGCGTCGAACAAGATCCGCCCCAGCGCGCATGGCGCGTCGGCGGCTGCATGCGGGTCCGACTCCCGCGGCGTTTTGAGTACTGGGCTTGGTACCGGATGTTTCATCCAAAGTAATCACTGACGAGGAGCCATCACATGGCAACGAAGAAAGCTGTAAAGAAAACGGCCAAGAAGGCCACCAAGAAGGTCGCCAAGAAAGCGGCCGTCAAGAAGGCCGTGAAAAAGGTCGTGAAGAAGGCTGCCAAGAAGGTCGCCAAGGCCAAGAAGGCAGTGAAGAAGGTCGTGAAGAAGGCTGCCAAGAAGGTCGCCAAGAAGCCGGCCAAGAAAGTAGCGAAGAAGGCCACCAAGAAGGTTGCCAAGAAAGCTGCCGCCAAGAAGGTCGTGAAGAAGGCTGCCAAGAAGGTCGCCAAGAAGCCGGCCAAGAAAGTAGCGAAGAAGGTCGTCAAGAAGGCTGCCAAGAAGGCGCCGGCCAAGAAAGCGCCTGCCAAGAAAGTAGCCAAGAAGAAGGTTGCCAAGAAGAAGTCGGCCCCGGTCGCGCTTCCCGCGACGCCGGCTCCGCTGATCTAAAAAAGATCGCGGCAACTGCGACACGCAAGACCTCAATGAAACCTCCTTCCCGGTGCCCAGCGGGAAGGAGGTTTTTTTTCGCCCGTGTTCCGGAGGTCGGCTGGATCAATGGCAGGGGAGAAGCGGTCCACTGAATGGAGGTTCCGCCCGGGGTCGCGCCAAAAGAAAACGCCGGGACATGCCCGGCGTTTTTCATCGCTGCCTGGGTGCGAGCCCTCAGCGCGGTGCGGCGACGGCCTTGCCCGACGATGCACCGGCTTCGTCGTCATCAATGGCGTCGTCGCCGGCGGCCATGTGCAAAGCCTGCGGCAATGGGTGGCCGTTGGTCTGGGCTAGCAGCAGTTGCTTGCCCAGCTCGGTGTTCAGCCACTGCTGCGGTGGCAGACCCAGGGCGGTGTCCAACACCGTCGGCAGCAGGCCTGAAGGCAATGGGCTGGTGCTGTTCCACAGGATCGCCACGCCGAAGTCGCGCCCCGGAACCATGGCGACCAGGCCGCGATAGCCTTCGACCGCGCCGGCATGGAATACGACCTGCTGGCCGGAATAGTCCAGCACGCGCCAGGCCAGTGCGTAGCTGGCCGAGTCGACGCGGGCGCCGCGCCAGCCGGCGCGCATTTCGCCGGGGGTGTTGATCAACGGCGCGTGCAGCGTGGCCAGCAGCGGCGCGGGCAGGACGTCGGGGCGATGGCCCAGGTGGGCCAGCAGCCATTGCGCCATGTCGCTGGCACTGGCATTGACGCCTGCCGCGGGGGCCAGGCGGTAATAGGTGGGCTTGGGATCGATCGAGGTCCAGCCGCTGCGCGCGCGCACATGCGGGCGGGCCCAGCTGGCGCTGTTCTCGATGCCGGCCAGGCCGATGCTGGCGTCGTTCATGCCCAGTGGCTTGAAGATGCGCCGGTCCACGACCTGGTCGTAGAAGCTGCCGGTCGCGGCGAAGACCACGTCGCCGATCAGGCTGAAGGCGACGTTCTGGTACTCGTAGCATTCGCCCGGCTTGCAGCCCAGCGGTGCGGTCGCCAGCTTCTGCGACACGGTGTAGTAGTCGGCGTTGGATTCGATGTCGCGGTCGAAGGCGTTGTGCCAACGCAGGCCAGTACGGTGGCTCAGCACGTCGGCCACCGTGACCTGGCGGGTGGCGACCGGATCGATCAGCTGGAAGCGTGGCACATAGTCAGAGACCTTGCTGTCCCAGCGCAGCAGGCCGTCATTGACCAGCAGGCCGGTCATGGTGCCGGCGAACGCCTTGGACAGCGATGCCAGGCGGAACACGGTGTGGGCATTGATCGGCTGCGGGTGGCGAACGTCGGTGACGCCGTAACCGCGGGCGCTGATGACACGGCCGTCCTGGACGATGGCCATCGCCAGGCCGGGAATGCGCTCACCGACAGTCAGGTCATTGGCCAGCGCCTCAAATGCGGCGACATCGAACCCGGCCGCGACCGGCCGGATCTGCGCGGGATTCAGCGCAGTGCGATAGGGCAACGGCTTGGTCGGCGATTCATACGGTGCAGGCGCGGCGCGCCAGGCATCGGCGGCAGCACTGGAGGACTGGGCCAGTGAACCGACCACGGTCGGCAGCGGGGCGGTCAGCGTCGGCGTCTGGGCGGTCGACGAGAGTGCAAGCGGCAGGAGCATCGCCAGGGAGCTCAATCGCAATGATCGTCCACGGCGCCGCCCACTGTGTTCTTTCATGTGTCCAACGCCCGCCTGATCTCGACCTGACGGGATCATAACGCCGCTTTCCGGTAATCCACAAACGGGAAGAGGTAGCCACGGCATCTTGTTCATCCTGCAGGAATTTTCCGGCTTTTCTGAATACGGGAAATGATGCTCGCTGTGTTCGGAGCGTGTGCTCAAGACCGGATGCCACGTCGCGTGTGCGGTTGCTTTCGATCACCCCGCAATGCGGTCCTGCCAGACCAAAGCGGTAATGACCTCCGGTGACTGGCTGGGCGATCATCTGGCTGATGCCCAATCACACTGCTTCCATCCCACGCCCCGGCGGCGACGCGCTGTTGGGCATCAGCTTCGTCCTGATCTGGTGCACGGGCTATATCGTCGGCAAGCTGGTGGTGGCACACGCGGCGCCATTGACATCGCTGGCGTTGCGCTTCGGGATTGCCGCATTGGTCTTCGGCGTGATGTCGCTGTTGGCGCGGGCGCCGCGCTGCAGCCGTGGGGAGCTGCTGCACAGCGCGGTCACGGGCGTGCTGATGCTGGCGTTGCACTTTGGCTCGGTCTATGTGGCGTTCCAGATGGGCGCCAACGCCGGGGTGTCGGCGCTGGTGATCGGGGCGATGCCGTTGCTGGTGGCACTGGTGGCCACGCTGGATGGCAGCGAACGACTCGGACTGCGGCGCTGGATTGGCATGGCGCTGGGGGTGCTGGGCGTGGTGCTGGTGGTGGCAGACCGGGTCGACGGCGCCACGCCCTTGGCGGCCTGGGGCATGCTGATGCTGGGCCTGCTCGGGATCACTGCCGGCACGCTTTACCAGAAGCGACACGCTGCCCACCTGGACATGCGGCTGGCGCTGACAGTCCAGAACGGCGCGGCGGCGCTGGTGCTGCTGCCGTTCGCACTCGGCGAAGGCTTCCGCTTCGACAACAGCTTCGACTTCTACTGGCCGCTGGCCTGGTTGGTGGTGGTGAACTCGGTCGGCGGGTTCGCGCTGCTGTTCCTGCTGATCCGGCGCGGTGCGGCCACGCAGGTGGCGGCGCTGTTCTTCCTGATGCCGCCGGTGACGGCGGTCTTCGGTCATTTCACCCTGGGCGAGCACCTGACCTGGCTCAAGGCGGCCGGCTTTGCCTGCGCCGCGTCTGGCGTGTGGCTGGCCACGCGGCCGCAGGGCATGCAGCAAGACTGATTCGGCACGCAGTCATGCTACTGGTGTGCTGGCGATGTTGCAGTGCATCGGATACCGTGCGCGCGTGATGACTTTCGAGCTTGCGCACATGGCGTTTTCGCAGCACACGTTGTTGGCAGCGCGATGAATCAGGTCACCCGCAATCCCCACATGATTGGCAGGTTCCGCGACGCACTGGGCGCCTCTCCGCCGCTGATCTGGGCGTTCCTGTATTTCTTCTGTCTGCTCAGCGGCTATTACATCCTGCGACCGGTGCGCGAGGCGATGTCCTCATCCAACGACATCGGCGCGATCTTCCCGCCGGGGATGATCGCCTTCTTCGCCGGGCACGGCCTGCCGCTCAAGGAATTCACGCTGCAGGTGATCTTCACCTGCGTGTTCCTGATCATGCTGGCGCTGCAGCCGGTCTATGGCGCGCTGGTGAGCCGCTTCCCGCGGCGGGTGTTTTTGCCGACGGTATACGGATTCTTCATCGTTACGTTGTTGGGGTTCTACGTCATGTTCGACAGCGGCGTGCCAGGACGCGGCATGGCTTTCATCCTGTGGATCACCGTATTCAACCTGTTCGCGGTTGCAGTGTTCTGGAGTTTCATGGCCGATGTCTTCAGCGATGCCGAGGCGCGCGCCAACTACGGCTATATCGGCGCGGCGGGCACGCTGGGCGCGTTGGCTGGACCGCTGCTGACGCGGCTGCTCGTGGACCGGATCGGTATCGCCAACCTGATGCTGGTTTCGGCTGGTTTCCTGGTCATGTGCGTGGTCTGCATCTATCGGTTGCGGCTGTGGGCCGTGCAGCGCGAGCGGACCCGCAAGCTAGCCAGCGGCGAAGTGCCGATGGGCGGCGACATCCTCGGCGGCCTGAAGCTGATCGCGCGCGAGCCGCTACTGCGCTGGCTGGCGGTGATGGTGATGCTGGGCGTGGGCGTCGGCACGCTGCTCTACAACGAGCAGGCTGCCATCGCGCGCGCCGCCTTCACCACCGCTGACGAGAGCACTCGCTATTTCTCTGGCATCGATCTGGCGGTCAACGGCCTGACCTTGCTGGTGCAGCTTCTGCTCACGCGTGTGCTGCTCACACGCTACGGCATCGCGCCAGCACTGCTGATCCCGGGCGCGGCCATCATCCTGGGCTATGCGATCCTAGCCGCGTCGCCGCTGCCGATGATGGTGGCGATCGTGCAGGTGGTCACACGCGCCAGCGAGTTCTCCCTGGCCAAGCCGGCGCGCGAGACGATCTATACCCGCGTGCCGCGCGAGTGGCGCTACAAGGCCGGCGCGGCGATCGACACGGTGATCTACCGAGGCAGCGATCTGAGTTTCGTTTGGCTGCACAAGCTGCTGTCGGCGTTCGGCTCGCATGTCGTGTTCGGCGCCGGGCTGGTGGTGGCCTCGGGCATGACCGTCAGTGCGTTCCGCCTGCTGCGCGAGGCTAAGAAGCTGCCGGCCGAGCGCCCGCTGCCACCTGCCTGATTCGGCGCTGGCGGCCTGCCGGTGGAGGGGTGCACACTGCGTGCCTGTTCAATCCCGCATGGATCGCCCTGATGTTGACCGCAGCCCTCGTCCTGACCGTCCTGGTCGCCGCGCTGCACCTGTGGTTCCTGGTGCTTGAGATGGTGCTGTGGACCAGGCCGCAGGGCCTGAAGACCTTCCGCATGTCGCCGGAGAAGGCCGAGACCACGCGCGTGCTGGCCGCCAACCAGGGGCTCTACAACGGTTTCCTCGCTGCGGGCCTGCTCTGGAGCGCGCTGCTGCTGCACGACTGGCGCGTCGTGGCGTTCTTCCTGGGCTGCGTCGTGGTGGCCGGAGCCTACGGTGCGGCGACGGTCAGCCGCCGCATCCTGTGGATCCAAGCGCTGCCTGCGGCGCTGGCATTGGCCTGCATCGCACTGGCAGGTTGAGGTTGCTCGCCGCCAGGCGCTTCAGCGTGGCGGTTTAGGGGAAACCCACATCTCCACGTTCGCGATGAAGACCTGTGTTCCTTGCTGGTCGTGGATGGCTACCTCAACCGGCAAGGCGTAGCCCTCGGTCGATTCGCGGATCGGAATCGCAGGCGTGGCGACCGCGTGCTGTGGGCCGACTGCCTTGGCGAGATAGCGCACCTGCATGCCTTTGGGGATCCAGCGCATCGATGCGGGCAGGCTGGCGTCGGTCATCAGGCCGGCGGTGAGTTCAGCCAGGTTGCACAGGGCGATCGCGTGCACGGTGCCGATATGGTTGGTGATGCGGCGGCGGTGCGCGATGCGCGCTTCGCAGCGGCCAGCTTCCAGCACCGTGATGCGTGGCGAGATGCTGCCGAAGTAGGGCGCCTTGAAGCACACGGCTCGTGAAAAAAGCCAGCCGCCGGCGGGCCAGCGCTGCATGCGGCGATAGAGCGACAGGATCGAGGCGGCCATGTACGGGCTCCAGATAAGGCGACGGCGGACCGAAGTCCGCCGTCGCAGGGTCAATCAAAGGTGCGAGGGGGGCGTTTACGCGGCCTCGCGCGACAGGCCGGGTTCCGTCTGCGGACGGTAGCCGGCAGAGCGCAGCTCTTCGGTATCGAAGTCGTCCACGCTGATGGTGTCCATGGTGATCGCACGCAGCTCTTCCAGCTGGGCGCGTTCTTCAATCGTCAGCACGCCTTCGCGGACGGCCTCATCCAGCTGCGAGGTGAAGTCCAGCGCCTCGATGCCCTTGGTCTTGAGGGCCTTGATGAACTTGCGTTCCACCGGCTCGGCCGCCACGGCCTTGGCCAGGTAGCTCGCGATGCGGCCACCGGGATTGTTCTCGCAGGGCGTCAGGAACACGCCGCCGGCCAGTTGGTCGCGCGCGGCGTTGGGCGCCATCAGCAGGGCGGCGACGCGATGGCCCAGGCGATCGCCCGGTGCTTCGGCACGACGGCCCCACGGGAAGATCAGCGCCCACATCACCCAACCCACCGGGCGGATCGGGAAGTTACGCAGTGCGGCCGACAGGGCCAGTTCGATCTCATGCACGCTGTGGTGGAAGGCCCAGGCCAACAGTGGCTGCTCGGCCTGCGGCGCGCCGTCGTCGTGGTAGCGCTTGAGCATCGCGCTGGTCATGTAGATGTGGCTCAGCACATCGCCCAGACGGCCGGACAGCGATTCCTTGAACTTCAGCTTGCCACCCAGCATCAGCATGGACACGTCGGCCATCAGTGCCAGGTTGGCCGAGTAACGGTCCAGCTTGCGGAAGAAGCGCTTGGTGTAGGCATCGCCCGGTGCGGCGCCGATGCGCGCGGCGGTCAGGCCGAACCAGAACGAACGCACGGCGTTGGAAATGCCGAAGCCGATATGCCCGAACAGACTACGGTCGAAGGCTTCCAGGCCGGCGGCGTGATCGGGGTCCTGCGCGGCCTTCATTTCTTTCATCACCCACGGATGGCACAGGATCGCGCCCTGGCCGAAGATCAGCAGGCTGCGGGTCATGATGTTGGCGCCCTCGACCGTGATGCCGATCGGCGCGGCCTGCCAGGAGCGGCCGGCGAAGTTCTTCGGCCCCAGGATGATGCCCTTGCCGCCGACCACGTCCATCACGTCGGACACGACTTCGCGGCCCAGGTTGGTGCAGTGGTACTTGGCGATGGCCGATGGCACCGATGGCACATCGCCACGGTCCACGGCGGCGGCGGTGGCCTGGGCCAGCGCGCTGATCGCATAGGCCTTGCCGCCGATGCGGGCCAAGGCTTCTTCCACACCCTCGAAACGACCGATCGACAGGCCGAACTGCTTGCGGATGCGGGCATAGGTGCCCGTGACCACCGCGCCGAACTTGGCACCACCCGAAGCGGTGGAGGGCAGGGTGATCGAGCGACCCACGGCCAGGCACTCGTTGAGCATGTTCCAGCCCTTGCCGGCCAGGTCCGCGCCACCGATCAGCTGGCTCAGCGGGATGAAGACTTCCTTGCCGTGGATCGGGCCGTTCTGGAACGGCGAGTTCAGCGGGAAATGACGACGGCCGATGTCCACGCCCGGGGTTTCGCGCGGCAGCAGCGCCAGGGTGATGCCGATGTCCTTGGTGTCGCCGATCAGACCTTCCGGGTCGTACATGCGGAAGGCTAGGCCGATCAGCGTGGCGACCGGCGCCAGGGTGATGTAGCGCTTGTCGAAGGTCAGCTTGACGCCCAGCACGTTGGCGCCGTTCCACTCGCCCTTGCAGACGATGCCGTAGTCGGGAATCGACGTGGCGTCGGAACCAGCAAATGGACCGGTCAGGCCGAAGCAGGGCACTTCCAGGCCGGCGGCCAGGCGCGGCAGGTAGTAGTCCTTCTGTTCCTGGGTGCCGTAATGGACCAGCAGTTCACCCGGGCCCAGCGAGTTGGGCACGCCGACCGTGGAGCTGGCGACGGAGGAAACGGAGGAGATCTTCTGGATCACCTTGTGGTGCATCAGCGCGGAGAAGCCCAGGCCGCCGAACTCCTTCGGAATGATCATGCCGAAGAACTTGTTTTGCTTGACGAAGTCCCACACTTCCGGCGGCAGGTCGGCGCGCACGTGGGTGATGTCCCAGTCGTTGATCATCGTGCACAGTTCTTCGACCGGGCCATCGATGAAGGCCTGTTCCTCGGCGGTGAGCTGCGGCTTGGGATAGTTGAGCAGCTTCTGCCAGTCCGGGTCGCCGGTGAACAGTTCGCCTTCGAAACCGACCGAACCGGTTTCCAGGGCGATGCGCTCGGTCTGCGACAGCGGTGGCAGCACCTTGCGGAAGAACTTCATCATCGGTGCGGTGATCAATGCCTTGCGCACCGGCGGGAGCAGCAGTGGCAGGGTGATGGCGGCGACGATGACCGCGGCAACCACGCAGGCAGTGGCGTTGGCGCCCAGCAGCCAGCAGGCGACCAGCGCGCAGGCACTGATCGCGGCCCAGGTGGCCAGGCGCATGCGGTGATAGGCGGCAACACCGCCTGCCAGCAGCACAACGAGGAACGGAACGAGGATGCTCATGGGCGTGCTCCGGAAGCGGAATCGAAATCGTTGTTGAAGAAGCGGGTGTGCCGGGTGCGCGTCAGCGTGCCCAGGTAGTCGAGCACCGCGCCGGTGAATGCGTCGTTGTCGTCACCGGCCAGCATGTGCCCAGCGCGCGGAAGTTGCACGTGCTGCGCATGCGGAACCAGTTTCTGGAACGTGCGGATGTTGTCTTCGGACACCATCTCGCTGCGGCCGCCGCTGACCAGCAGGACCGGGCAGCGGACGTTGCGCGCAGCCTGTGCGATGTCGTCCTGGTGCTGCGCGCTGTCGCGCACCAGATCGTCGACCAGGCGCATGTCCCAATGCCAGCGCCAGCGGCCGTCCTCGCTTTCGTGCAGCAACGGGGCCAGCTCCTGCGCGGAGCGGCGTGGGCGATTGGGCAGGTAGCTGGCGACCAGTTCGGCGGCCTGCTCGGGCGATTCGAAGCCGGTCGGGAAGGCGGTGGCGAACGCCAGTACCTTCGACAAGCCGGCCTGTTCCCAATGTGGGGTGATGTCCACCAGGACCAGTGCCGAAAACAGCCCCGGCCAGCGCGATTCGGCGATCAGGCCGAACAGGCCGCCCATCGATGCGCCGATCAGGACAGGTGGCTCGGGCTGCTCACCGGCCACGATGATCAAGTCATCGATGAACTGTTCGGCATCGTAGGGCTGGTCGTACGCGTTGCGCTGCGAATCGCCGTGGCCACGCGCGTCGTAGGCCAGTCCCGCATAACCATGGTTGGCCAGGGTCAATCCGCTCCTGGTCCAGGCGCCGCGGGTCTGGCCAAAGCCATGCGTATAGAGAAGCGTCGGCAGTCCATGCGACGTTCCCGCCGGAGGCAGGAACGTGCTGGCCTGCAGCCCAGTGCCGCAGGCGCCGGTCAGGCGCACCGTGTCGGGCGAGGCTTGGGGCGCGGGATCTGCGTGCGGAAGAGTGACCATACGCAGAAGTATGGGCCTGCCCTCAAAGTCGCGTCAATCCATACAAGCGTTTGATCGGGAAAGAGTTTGTGCTGCAACGCAGCAAACATACTGCTACGTTCTGTGCCGTATGGTTAAATGCGGCGATGAACACCTCAGCAGCGAATGCCAGGCCGACGTCCTCCACCCGTGCGCCCCGTCTGAGCGCCGATGATTGGGCGCAGGCGGCACTGGACATGGTCGCCGAGCAGGGCATCGCTGCGGTCGCGGTCGAACCGCTTGCGCGCCGCCTTGGCGTCACCAAGGGCAGCTTCTACTGGCATTTCCCGTCGCGCGATGCGCTGCTGCAGGCCGCATTGGAGCGCTGGGAGACGGTCGAGCAGGAAAGCGTCTTCGGCAGCCTCGAGGTCGTGCCGGACCCGCGCCTGCGCCTGCGCCAGCTGTTCTTGCTGGTCGCACACGAGGCCAAGTCACACATCATCTATAGCGAGCTGCTCAAGGCGCTGGACCACCCGGCCGTGCAGCCGGTGATTGCGCGGGTATCGCAGCGGCGCATGGAATACCTGGTCGCCTCGTTCCGTCAGGCTGGACTGGGGCGTACCGACGCCCAGCATCGTGCCCGCCTGGCCTATGCGGCCTACGTGGGCTTCCTGCAGCTGTCGTTGCAGCTGCACCAACCGCGGATGCAGCACGAAGAGTTCGAGGATTACGTCAACCACGTGATCGCCGCGCTCATCCCCAACTGACCTGCGCGGCTTTAAACCTTCCCGCCGTGGTGTGCATCTCACTTGGCATGCTGACCTCGGCCATGACGGCACCCATCGACTCTCCAGGTGAAGACGCCGCTGATG
Organism: Pseudoxanthomonas sp.; assembly: GCF_027498035.1. NCBI lineage: Bacteria > Pseudomonadati > Pseudomonadota > Gammaproteobacteria > Lysobacterales > Lysobacteraceae > Pseudoxanthomonas > Pseudoxanthomonas sp. Next base: position 1,544,145 of record NZ_CP114978.1, on the reverse strand, counting down.
CGGACGTCGCAGCGGCGCGTTCGGCCGCCAGTGGCGACACCAGCGCGTTCGAACAGCTTTACCGGCGGCACGTGGGCCGGGTCCATGGTGTGATCGTGCGCCTGGTCGGTGCCCATGGCGCCCGCGCCGAGGACCTGACCCAGGAAACCTTCGTCCGGGTCTGGCGCGCGCTGCCGGAGTTCCGGTTCGAAAGCGCGCTGTCGACCTGGTTACACCGGATGGCCGTGAACACCGCGCTGATGGAACTGCGCAGTCGCCGCGCCGGTCCACGTTGGGAAGACGAGGCTGATAACGACGACGTGGCGATGATCGACCCGCGTGCCCACGGACCGGCACTGGGCATGGACCTGGAGCGCGCCGTTGCGACCTTGCCGCCGCGCGCCCGCGCCGTGCTGGTCCTGCATGACGTGGAAGGTTGGAAACACGAAGAAATTTCCGTCTCGCTGGGCATGGCGGTCGGAAGTTCGAAAGCACAGCTGCACCGCGCACGCCAGTTGCTGCGCACCCGTTTGGAGGCACACCAATGAACGAACACAACGATGATGACCTGCGGTTCGCCCTGCGCGGCCTGCGCGGCCTGCGCCAGGAGGTCACGCCCGAAAGCGACCTGTGGCCTGGCATCGCCGCACAGTTGGAACCGCGCGTGCCGCAGGTCTCGCCGCTCCGCACGGCCAGACAGCGGCCTTCGCACTGGCAGTCATGGGCCATGGCTGCGGCCGTGGCGGTGATCGCGGTGCTGGGCATGCGCATGACGCCGATGCTGGATGCGCCGCAGCCGACCACGGCACCCACCCACGCGCCGTTGCGAGCCGAGGCCGTGCGCATGACGCGCAGCTACCAGATCGCGCTGGAGCGGATGCAGAGCCGCGGCACGATGCCGGTTGCGCTGGCGCCTGCCGTCCAGGATCTGGACCAGAGTGCCGCCCAGATCCTGGAGGCGATCGACCGTGATCCCCGCTCGCGCCAACTGCTGCAGACACTGCGTTACACCTACGACCGTCGCCTGGCGTTGACCCGCCAGGCCGTCCTGAGCTGAGAGAACCCATCATGCGCACGATCCTTGCCGCCGTTCCGTTGCTGCTGATGGCCCTGTCGGCCCAGGCGGCCACGCCCATCGACCAGACCCGTCCGCTCGACCCGCGTGGCAAGGTGGAAGTGGAGAACATCAAGGGCCGCATCCAGGTGCGTGCCTGGGACCGGTCGGAGGTGCAGATCCGCGGCACGCTGGGTGATGGCGTGGAGAAGCTGGAGGTCGAAGGCGATGGCGACGACCTGCAGATCAAGGTGCGCTACCCGAAGGGCGGCGGCTGGGGCGGCAAGTCTTCCGGTCCGACCGACCTGCAGTTGATGGTGCCGGTCCGCGCATCGCTGGATCTGCATGCAGTGTCGGCCGACGTGGATGTCTCCGGCGTGGCGCCAGACGAACTCTCCATCGAAAGCGTCAGTGGTTCGGTGGTCGTGGCCGCTGCGCCGCGCGAGCTGTCGATCAACAGCGTCAGTGGTGACGTGACTGCCACGGCCAACAGCGGCGAAGTCGACATCCAGACCGTCAGCGGCAGCGTCATCCTGCGTGGCCGTCTCAATGGGGAAGTCGAGGTGGAGACCGTGTCCGGCGACATCAACGTCGCGGTCAAGGACGAGCGCCTGCGCGAGCTGTCGACCAATAGCGTCAGCGGCCGCACGCGCGTGGCGACTGGGCTGGCCCGCAACGGCAAGGTCTCGTTGTCCAGTGTCAGTGGTGGCGTGGTGCTGACCTTGCCGCGTGACCTATCGGCGCACGTGACAGCCGAAACCTTCAGCGGGGACCTCAAGGCGCCCAATGCCACGATCGAGCGCCCGGAGCACGGCCCTGGCCGTTCGCTGGATACCCGCTATGGCAACGGCGAAGGCGAGATCAAGCTCGAAACCTTCTCGGGTGACGCGGAACTGCGCCTGGAATAAGCCGCACACAACGTACTGAAACGAAGAAGGGCGCCGCGCGGTCATCCGCCGGTGCCTTTCTTGCATAGGCAGAGGGTTGAGTGGCGCGCTATCCGCGCGAGGCCATGGATTGGTGATCGAAGTGGGCCAAGCACCATCGGGCGCCAGCAAGTGCGCGCGGGGGCGTTAAAGGTCCTGTTCGTACCGGACATACGGCACGGTGCCGTCGTCCGTCATCGGTGCGTTGGGCGAGAAGGGATTCTTGCCGCTGGTGACGATGTTTTCGGCGCCCACCGTGAGCTGGCCGCTCCAGGGGGTGTGCCAGGTCAGGCCGACGCCCAGGCCTTCCCACTTGCCGGGCTGGCCCGGGGCATCGACCACGCGGCCGACGATGCTGCCGCTGAAAGAGCCGTAGCCGCCACCAACGCTGAGGCTGCGGCTGTTCCACTGGTCAGGAATGTTGGTCAGCTCGGAAGCTGGCACCAGGCGCGCGTGCGCGACCGTGCCACCAATGGTGACGAAGCCTTCGCGGCCGATGTTCTTCTGGCCGAACACGGCCAGATCGTTCTGCTCGAATCGTCCGGCCGAAGGGCCAGCGCTGCCAGGGAGCATCCAGGCGGGCAGGAGGTCATGGCCGCTGCCGAGGCTCAGGCCGACCTTGCCGCCTGGACGGCTGAGGGTGGCTTCGGCGTCGAAGCGCTGGCTGCTGCCGGGCGAGGTGTCGTCGTCCAGCATTGCGACATTGCATGCGGTGATCAGGCTGGTGATGCTGTTGCCGATCCCGCTGCGGTTGTTGCAGAGCAGGCCGAGCGACTCGCCGGAATCCAGTCCGAAGGCCGCACTCAGCGTGTTGCGGCCTATCCGCCAGCGGGCGCCGGTGGCGGCTTGGCTGGTCGGTTCCAGGATGAGTGCGCCTTCCACCTGCCCGTTGCTGTTCCATACCGGCAACATGGTCGTGCCCAGGGTGCTCCTGGACTGCGCGAACGCGCCCGTGCTCGCTATGGAAACAGCGAGCAGCAGGGTCATCAGCGATCGGCGGGGACGCAGGCGCATGGTTCGGTTCTGACTGACGCAGACGGGAGAAAGTTCCGGTCGCGTGATGGAACCCGAAAGATACTGGATTTATGTTTATTTAACAAGTTGCAGGGCTGGGGAAACCGTGCCGCTCGTCAGCAAATCACTGAAGTCGTTCCGATCCACTGGCCATCAACGGCGCGCCATCGAACAACCTGGAGATCTCTTCCGGACTGAAGTGGTAGCTGCGGCCGCAGAACTCGCAGCGGATCTCGGCCTGGCCACTGTCAGCGGCGGCCATGGCTTCTTCGCGACCCAGGGAGGCCAACATGCTTTCCACGCGTTCGCGCGAGCATGAGCAGCCAAATCGCAGGGGCTGGGTGTCGAGGAGGGACACGTCTTCCTGGTGGAACAGGCGGTGCAGCAGCTCGTCCTGCGGCGTGTTCAGCAGCTCGTCGCGCCCCAGGGTGTCGAACAGCATGCCGGCACGCTGCCAACCGTCGGAATCGCCTTCGTCACCGGGCAACTTCTGCAGCATGATCCCGGCGATCTGATCGCCATCGGCGGCCAGCAGCAGGCGGGTCGGCAGCTGCTCGGACTGCAGGAAGTAATCCTGGAAGGCCGCGTCCAGCGTCGAGGCGCTCAGTTCGACCAGGCTCTGGTAACGCTGGGGCTCGCGCGGGTCCAGGCCGGGATTCTCGATGGTGATGGCCAGCAGGGCGTCACCCCCGAGTGCGGACAGGTCGCGCGGGGCGTCTTCGCCCTCCAACAGCTGGACGATGCCGCGGACGGTGCCGGCAGCGGTGCATTCGGCAAACAGCGTGCGCAGGCCGACGCTACTGCGAAGCTGCACCGACAGGCGCCCGTCGATCTTCACATGGCCGGTGAACAGCGCCGATGCGGCCACGGCCTGGCCCAGCAGCTCGCGCGCGTTGGGCGGGTAATCGCTCGGCTCGCACAGGTCGGCCCAGGCCTTGCGCAGGTGCACGCTGACGCCGCGCACGCCGGCCTCCGGCAGCAGGAATCGGGTGCGCAGATCGGCGAAGGGCGGAGTCGGGTTCACGGGAGATGTCCAAAATGCGGGCCACGCAGGCCCATCGAGGCGCCTGATGTGTGGGCGCGCGCGTGGGTTTCCAAGCGCGGGGTGCCGTGGTGGCCGCGGGCGGGTGCCGGTGAACGGGTAACATTTGCCGCCAATCGCACGGCCTGCCAAGGATTTCCGTCATCGACGCCATGCCCGTCCTTTCGCCCCGTCGTCGCTGGCTGCGCTGGTTGTTGGCGCTGCCATTGTTGGTCGCGGCCGGGACGGCACTGCAGGTGGTGGCGCTGCGCTTTGTCGACCCGCCGCTGTCGGCCTTCATGGTGGCGCGCCAGTTCGAGGCCTGGGGCGCAGGGCAGTGGGGCTTCCATCCCACCTATCAGTGGCGCGACTTCGACCAGATCGCACCGGCGCTGCCGCTGTCGATCGTGGCCGCCGAGGACCAGCGCTTTGCCACGCACTCGGGCTTCGACCTGCAGGCCATCGAGAAGGCGCGTGCCCACAACGCGCGTGGCGGACGTGTGCGTGGCGCCAGCACCATCAGCCAGCAGGTGGCCAAGAACCTGTTCCTGTGGTCCGGGCGCAGCTATGTGCGCAAGGGCATCGAGGCCTGGTACACGGTGCTGATCGAGCTGTTCTGGCCCAAACAGCGGATCCTGGAGGTCTACGCCAACATCGCCGAATTTGGTGATGGCGTGTACGGGGCGCAGGCGGCGTCGCGGACGTTCTGGGGCGTCGATGCCGCGCACCTGAGCGCTGACCAGGCCGCGCGCCTGGCCGCGGTGCTGCCGGCGCCACGCAGCTATAGTGCCGCTCGCCCCGGGCCTTACGTCGCCCGACGCGCCAGCTGGATCCAGCGCCAGGTGCGCCAGATCGGTGGCGCCGGCTACCTGCAGACCCTGGAGTAATCGATGGCCGAAGAGCGCCTGACCGTGGTGATTGCCGCGCGCAATGAAGAGGATGCATTGCCACGCCTGCATCCCCGCATCCGCAGCGTGCTCGACCGCCTGGATTCGGTGGCCAGCCGCGTGCTCTACATCGACGATGGCAGCACGGACCAGACCTGGGAAGTGATGCAGCGCCTGGCCGCGTCCGATGCGGGGGTCGAGCTGCTGCGGCTGTCGCGCAACTTCGGCAAGGAAGCCGCGCTGACCGCAGGCCTGGACCTGGTGGCCGAAGACAGCGCAGTGCTGATCCTGGACGCCGATGGCCAGGATCCGCCGGAGTTGATTCCGCAATTCGTCTCGGCCTGGCGTGCCGGTCACGACAACGTCTATGGCACCCGCGTCCTGCGTGAAGGCGAGGGCTGGCTCAAGCGCGCCACCGCGCACGGCTTCTATCGGGTGATCGGGCGCTTGTCCAAGACACCGATCCCGGCCGACACCGGGGATTTTCGCCTGCTCTCGCCACGCGCGCTGCTGGCGTTGAGGCAGCTGCGCGAGCGCCATCGCTTCATGAAAGGGCTGTTCGGCTGGGTGGGCTACGACCAGCTGTCCATTCCCTACCATCGCGAATCACGGATTGCCGGGCGCAGCAATTTCGGTGCGTGGAAATTGTGGAATTTCGCGCTGGAGGGCATCACCAGTTTTTCGACGGCGCCGCTGCGCGCGGCCACCTACCTCGGCCTGCTGGTGGCGGCGCTGGCGTTCGTTTACGGGGTCGTGATCATCGTGCGTGCACTGGTCCATGGCGATCCGGTCGCCGGCTGGCCCAGCATGATGACGGTGGTGCTGTTCCTGGGGGGCACGCAATTGGTTGCGCTCGGATTGATCGGCGAATACCTGGGCCGGCTGTACGAGGAGGCCAAACAGCGGCCGCTGTACCTGGTCCAGCAGTGGATGCCGGCGCGGGAAGGCGTATCCTCCGGGACAACCGATACTGCCGGAGCGTCCCATGCGCACAGTGAAGCAGTTGCTGGAAGGCAAGCCCGCTGAAGTCATCGCAGTGGAACCGGATCAACCGGTGTTCGATGCGGTCCGCAAGATGGACCGGCACAGCGTCGGCGCGGTGCTGGTGATGCGCGGCGAAGTCCTGGTGGGGATCCTGTCCGAGCGCGATTACGCGCGGAAGGTCGTGCTGCTGGAGCGGTCCTCGCACAACACCCGGGCCGACCAGATCATGACCTCGCAGGTAGTGACGGTCGAGCCGCAGCAGACCGTCGCGCACTGCATGGAGGTCATGACCCGGCGCCGGTTCCGTCATCTACCCGTGGTGGAGGAAGGGCGGGTGATCGGTGTGATCTCGATTGGCGACCTGGTCAAAGCGGTGATCGAGGAACAGCAGGCGGACCTGGACGCGCTGCAGCGCTACATCGCTTCCTAGCAGCGCCCTCTACTTGGCGTACTTGCCGCCGCAGTCGCTGTCCTTGCCACCGCCTGGCTCAATGGTTGCCAGCAGTGCGGCGGGCGGGGCGATGGTGGCCAACACCACCGCAATCGCGCCGCGCAGGCCCAGTTTGGCCAGGTTCGGGTGGAACGAGGGATCCTTGAACGTGCCGCCGATCTCCAGTGGCGTGCGGAAGCTCAGGAGGCTGCGGTCCTTCGGTCGTGGTTTGAGCTCCAGGTTCAGCGCTTCGTTCTTCAGATTGATGTCGCCGCTGCCCAGCACGATGGTATCGGTGGTGTCGAAGGCCATGCTGCGGGCCTGCATCAGTCCATCCTTCACCTCGAAATCGGCGAAGGCGCAGCGGATCGGCACCTGTTTGTCGCGGTCGAACAGATAGCCCAGCGACTGCATGACATCCAGGCCCGCCAGCTCGACCAGCAGTTGCGGGATGTGGCCCTTGCCCATGCCGACACCGATGTCGCCGTTGGCATTGCCAGCCATGGCGGCGATGGAGTTACCGGACGTGCTGATCCTGATGTCACCACCGATGCGCCCGACCGCACCTTCGGTGAGCTTGGCGTCGGGGAACAGCTGGCCCAGGTTGAGCTGGCGTACCGCGATGTCGGCGCGGGTGCGGATGGTGGGGTTGCGCGCGTCCATGCGGATCTGCGAGCGAACGTTACCTCCGGCCACGCCGAAGTTCAGTGGCTGCAGCTGCAGCAGGCCATCGGTCAGGGTCAGGTGCGCGTCCATATCGTCGATGGGCAGCTTCGGTGCATTGATGCGCCTGGCTTTCCAGCGCACGTCGGCATCCATCGAACGAAGCTTGGACAGATCGTAGGGATCCTGCGGCAGCACGCGCGGATTGGCGGCCAGTTTTGTGGCTTGGGCAGTCTGCGCCGCGTTGCGGGTTTCGCCTGCGCCGCCCTTCGACGGCGCGCCAATAAAGCCGGCCAGGTCGTCGAAATCCAGGCGTTTTGAGGTCAGGTCCGCTTCCAGCTTCAAACGCTGGCCACCGACGGTCACCGCAGTCGATCCACCCAGGTCGCTGTCGCCGACCTTGCCGGTGAAGCGGTCGTAATGCCAGGTATTGCCGGTCCGGGTCAGGGTGCCGTCGAAGGCGTATGGCGGTGACTGCGGAATGGCCACGCCAATCAGTGGATACAGGTCAGCCAGGTCCTGGCCGGACAGCGCCATGCGCAGCTCGAAGCCGCCAAGATGCAGTGGATCGACCAGCGTGCCGCGTGCGCGCGCTTTGGTCGCGCCGGCTGCGGCGTGGAGGTCGATGCGATACGGGCGCTGGCTTTCAGCCAGGTCCAGCGGCGACTGGATACGGCCGCCCAGCGTGAAGGCATTCGCGCCCCAGCGACCGGTGCCGGTCAGGTCGATGGGGGGCGCCCCGTACTGCGCGTCGGGCTTGCCGCTGCTGGCTTCAATGCGCAGGTCGGTCTTGTTGGGCCGATCCAGATAATGCAGGCGGGCGTCGTCGACGATCACCGTGCCGAAGGTCGGCGTCATGCCTGCATCCTGTGCGTCTGTCGGCGTCTGGCCTTGCAGGATCCAGTTGCCGCCGCCCTGCTGGGCGGTGCGCGCTTCCAGTTCCACCACCGGTTGGGTGATGCGGATCGCCGGCAGATGCAGGCTGCGGTGGAAGATCAGCTGACCGAGCGCGACATCGATTTCCAGCCGCTGCACCCTGGCCATCTCCGGCGCGGTCTTGATCGCCCAATCGGCGTTGGCCAGGCGCAGGCCATCGACACGCACCGTGGTGATGCGGCCCAGGTCGACGTCCAGGTCGCCATCGATATGGAAGGCGCGACCGGTCTTGGCTTGCACCGCGCGTTCGACCGGCCCTTTGAACCAGTTCCAGTCCCAGAAGATGATCAGCAGCACGATCAACACTGCCAGGATGCCCAGTACAGTCAGGATCGGGTGGGTGCGTGCGAGGCTGCGCGACGGTGCAGGATTGGCATTCATGCGGGCCACTATCTGCAGCCCGGGTGTTCACGCCCTGCGAAAACGCGAACTGGCGTTCAGTTTGCCTTGACGCAATGCGTTTGCAGTCAGGCGACGTGATGCAGGCGCGGTACCAGCACCTGGCCGGTCACCGCGACGAAGTGGCAGACGCTGCCGGCCAGCACGAACAGATGCCAGATCGCGTGGAAATAGCGCACCGAATCGCGTTGGTAGAAGTAGGTGCCCAGGGTGTAGAACAGGCCGCCAGCCAGCAGCCAGCCCAGGGTGAAGTTGTCGACCGACTTCAACAGGGGTTCGATCGCGACCACGACCAGCCAGCCCATCGCCAGGTACAACCCGGTCGAAAGCAGCCTGAAACGGCCGGTAAAAAACAGCTTGAACACCACGCCGAACAGGGCAATCGCCCACACCGCGGCAAACATGCCCCAGCCCCACGGACCGCGCAGCCCGATCAGCAGGATCGGCGTATAGGTGCCGGCGATCAGCAGGTAGATCGCGCAATGGTCGAAGACCTGCAGCCGGGCCTTGGCCATCGGATGCTGGATGGCGTGATACAGCGTGGACGCCACGTAGAGCAGCAGCAGGGTGGAGCTGAAGACGATCGCCGTGCCCAGCTGCCAGCCGTCGCCATACAGCGCGGCCAGCGTGATCAGCACCGCGCCGCCGGCCAGGGCCGCCACCGCGCCCAGCCCATGGGTCAACGCGCTGGCGAGTTCGTCGCGCAGGTTGGTTTCGGGATGTGCCTGTAGGGCCATGGCCTGACTTTATCGCAGTCCATTCTCATCTTCGCGGTGGGCATGGCCAGAATGCTGCCTCGCACCTACGCGATATTCAGTTTGGGGTGCGTGTCGCGGGTCAGTCGGCCAGCGTGCTGTGGGCGTGTTCGCGGGTTGCGCGGAAGATCACGTCTGGCGCGCGTTCCTGTGCCAGCTGCAGGTTCACCCGGGTCGGGGCCAGGTACACCAGCTCGCCGGCCGCGTCGATGCTCAGGTTGGTCGCGTTCTTCTCGCGGAATTCTTCCAGCTTCCTGGCGTTGCTGCATTCGATCCAGCGCGCCGTGGTCACGGCCACCGGCTCGAAGCTCGCATCCACGCCGTATTCGTCCTTCAGGCGGTAGGCCACCACTTCGAACTGCAGCACGCCGACCGCGCCCAGGATCAGGTCGTTGCTCATCAGTGGGCGGAAGAACTGGGTAGCGCCTTCCTCGGATAGCTGGGCCAGGCCCTTCTGCAGCTGCTTGAGTTTGAGCGGATCGCGCAGCCGCGCACGGCGGAACAGCTCCGGCGCGAAATTCGGAATGCCGGTGAAGCTGAGCGATTCACCTTCGGTGAAGGTGTCGCCGATGGAGATCGTGCCGTGGTTGTGAATGCCGATCACATCGCCCGGCCAGGCTTCGGCCGCGATCTCGCGGTCGGACGCCATGAAGGTCAGCGCGTTGGCCAGCTTGTGTTCCTTGCCGGTGCGCACATGGAAGGCCTTCATCCCGGCGCTGAACCTGCCCGAGCACACGCGCATGAACGCCACGCGGTCGCGGTGCTGCGGGTCCATGTTCGCCTGGATCTTGAATACGAAGCCCGACAGTTTTGGTTCGGAGGGCAGCACGTCGCGGCCGGTGGTGGCGTGGACCTGCGGCGGTGGCGCGTGTTCGACGAAGAAATCCAGCAGCGGCTGCACCCCGAAGTTGTTCACGCCCGAACCGAAGAACACTGGGGTCTGCTTGCCGGCGCGGTAGGCTTCCAGGTCGAAGGGGTTGCTTGCGCCCTGCACCAGCTCCAGTTCGTCACGCAGGCTGGCTAGCATCCCCTTGCCGATCTTGGCTTCCAGGCCAGGCTCGTCCAGCGAAGCGAAGATGGTCGAATCCTGGCGGGTGAAGTTGCGGCCCGGCTCGTACAGGTGCACTTCGCCGGTGATCAGGTGGACCACGCCCTTCAGGCGCTGGCCCATGCCGATCGGCCAGGTCACCGGCGCGCACTGGATGCCGAGCACGGTTTCCACTTCATCCAGCAACTCGATCGGGTCCTTGCCCTCGCGGTCGAGCTTGTTGATGAAGGTCATGATCGGCGTGTCGCGCAGGCGGCAGACCTCCATCAGCTTGATGGTGCGCTCCTCCACGCCCTTGGCCACGTCGATGACCATCAGCGCCGAGTCGACTGCGGTCAGCACGCGATAGGTGTCCTCGCCGAAGTCGGCGTGGCCCGGCGTGTCGAGCAGGTTGACGATCTTGCCTTCGTACGGGAATTGCATCACCGAGGAGGTGACCGAGATGCCGCGCTCCTTTTCCAGCGCCATCCAGTCCGAGGTCGCGTGGCGCGCGGCCTTGCGGCCCTTGACCGAGCCGGCCATCTGGATCGCACCGCCGAACAGCAGCAGCTTTTCGGTCAGGGTGGTCTTGCCGGCGTCGGGATGGGAAATGATGGCGAAGGTGCGGCGACGCGCAGATTCGCTGGAGACTTCGGACATGGCGGTGGCGCCCGCACGGGCGCTTGGGGAATCTGGGAAGCCGACAAGTATAGCTTTGCCGGGCGGGCAGGGCTGCCAGCCCTAGGTGCCGGCCAGCAGCGTGGCCAGCTGCGAGGTCGAGGCCCGTGCCATCGGTTGTTCGTCCACTGGCGAAAGTGGCGCCTGGCGCAGGGCCATATGCGGCAGCACGACCAGGTCGAAATTCATCCCGTCGGCGACAAAGCCCCACACGGTGACATCGGCGCTGCGCTCGCGGTCCATGCGTAGCCGGTGCACGCGCGCGTCCGCGGGGATGCGATGGTCTTCCAGGAATCGGGCCACGGCTTCTTCGTCATCGCTGTGCAGGTGCAGCTGGACCGGCGACCGGGCATCGGCTGTGCCGTCCAGCACCGGGCCGACCAGTCGCGGCGAAAAGCCCGAAAAGAACGTCATCGCCTGCAACGCGGCTTCGCGCCGGCTGCGTAGCAGGTCGGCATGGGCTGGGCCCGCGAACAGGCGTTGGTGCTGGCGCAGGGCCTCTTCGATGTCTTGGTTGCGCGGCAGGCTGGCATCATCGTGGATGCCCAGCCGGCTGGCTGCTTTGCGCTTGGCCAGCTGGTAATCGTGGATGCCGCTTTCGGCGATCAGGCGGGCGGCCTCATGGGCGATCCGCCGCCGGCGTTCGGCAGCCTGGATCTGGGGGTGCTGGCGGGCGTGGTGCATGGCGGGCCTCCCGGTTGAAGGGACCACCGGACTCTACAGCCAGATCCCGCCGCGTGCCGTTGCAACGGCACGCGGAGGTTCGACATCAGAAGATGTCGAACGCGGCCTCGTCGGTGGCGCTCTCATCCTGCAGCGTGTCGTCACCCTGCATGCGATCCAGGTCTTCGACCTTGATCCACTCGGTCGCGCCGTTCTTGCTGACCTCGACCATGCCTTCTGGCGGGTCGTTGGGCGTGATCGGCTTGTCTTTCAAGGCCACGCGCATGTAGTCGATCCAGATCGGCAGCGCGGCCTTGCCGCCGTACTCGCGGTAGCCGAGCGAGCGGAAGTTGTCCTTGCCCACCCACACGGTGGTCACGTATGGGCCGGCAAATCCCGAGAACCACGCATCGCGGTGGTCGTTGGTCGAGCCGGTCTTGCCCGCGGTGTCTTCCCGACCGAGCACGTTGGCGGCGGTGCCGGTGCCGCGGCGGACCACGTCGCGCATCATCGACACCATCTGGTACGAGGTGCGTTCGTCGATCGCGCGCGGTGCCACGTTGGTGCCCGGGGCGGGCTGCGCGTCCTGGGCCGGATCAGGCTTGGAGGTGGCGATCGGCGTGGCCTTGGCCTGCGGATCCTGCGCCGGGCCGAAATTGAATCCGTCGACGACCTGACTCGGCGCCTGGGCGTTGGCGCCATGGCGGCCGCAGGCGCGGCAGGCGGTCGCGGGATTCTCCTTGAAGACGACTTTGCCCTCGCGGTCCTTGACCTCATCGATCAGCCACGGTGTCACCAGCGAGCCACCGTTGGCCAGGGCCGCATAACCGCGCGCCATCGAGAGTGGCGTCAGGGATGCCGAACCCAGCGACATGGACAGGTTGGGGGGCAGCTCGGCCTCGTTGAAGCCGAACTGGCTGATGTACTTGCGGGCGAAATCCACGCCGATGGCATCGAGCAGGCGCACCGACACCAGGTTCCTCGACTGCACCAGGGCCTCGCGCAGGCGCATCGGCCCCTTGAACTTGCCGTCGTCATTGCCCGGACGCCAGACATGGCCGCGGCGGTCGCGGAACACGACGGGTGCATCCAGGACGATCGACAGCGGGTTGAAGCCCTTTTCAAACGCGGCCGAATACAGGAACGGTTTGAAGCTCGAACCTGGCTGGCGTCGCGCCTGGGTGGCGCGGTTGAACTTGTTGGCGGCAAAGCTGAAGCCGCCGACCAGGGCGCGGATCGCGCCGTTGTTGGCATCCAGCGATACCAGGGCCGACTGCGCCTGCGGCAGCTGGTCCAGGGTGTAGGCGTACTCGGGCCTGGTTTCGGGATCTGCCGGCTTTTTGTCATTGCCCGCATCCTTGCGCTCGGCGCCGACGCGGACCAGGTCGCCACGTTCCAGCAGCTTGCCCGGCGTGCGGCCAGTCCATTTGCTGGCCGAGGCATTCAGGATGATCTGTCCGGCATTGCGGGTAATGACGGTGGCGCTGTCGCCGGAGGTGCTGGCGACGATGACCGGGTCCAGCCCGCCTTCGGAAACGATGCCGGCCAAGTGCGCGGCCAGGGACTCGGCATCGGCGTCGGAAGTCACATCGAAGTGCTTTTCCGCCCCGCGCCAGCCATGGCGGTGATCGTAGGTCGCCAGGCCGTCGCGTACGGCCTTGTCAGCTGCAGGCTGCAGCAGCGGGTCGATCGTGGTGGTGACGTGGTAGCCCTTGTCCAGCACGTCGCCGCCGAACTTGGAGACCATTTCCTGGCGCACCATCTCGGCGATGTAGGGCGCATAGACATCGATCGGCCGCTCATGCGGCGCGGCGTGTGGTACTTCGGCCTTGGCCTGATCGGCCTGGGCCTGGGTGATGTATTTGTCTTCCAGCATGCGCTGGATCACGTACACGCTGCGCTGGTGGTTGCGCTCGGGGTTGCTGATCGGATTGCCGCTGGAAGGAAACTTCAGCGAGCTGACCAGCGTGGCCGCTTCGCCCAGGCTCAGGTCCTTGAGTGGCTTGCCGTAATAGAACTCCGACGCGGCGGCGATACCGTACGAGCGGTTTCCGAAGAAGCTCTTGTTGAGGTACAGCTCCAGGATCTGGTCCTTGCTGAGCATGCCTTCGATCCGCATGGCCAGCATCATTTCGGCCAGCTTGCGGGTGTAGCTGTACTCGTTGCTCAGGAAGAACTGGCGCGCCACCTGCTGGGTGATCGTGCTGCCGCCGGCCACGCGGCCATCCTTGGTCAGCGTCTGCCAGACCGCGCGCGAGATGCCGGTGGGATCAATGCCGCCGTGCGTATAGAAATTTGAGTCCTCGGCTGCCACGAAGGCGTGCTGGACATCCTTGGGGACCTCCAAAATGTCGACCGGATACCGGCGCGTCTCGCCGAACATGCCGATCAGCTTGCCGTCATTGGCATAGACATACATCGGCTCCTGCAGCTGCACATCGCGCAGCGACTGGATCGAAGGCAGCTTCGACGAAATGGAGTAATAGAAGAAGCCTAGAATCACCGCGCCTGCCAAGGCGCCAACCAAACACAAGCCAATCGCCCAGCGGAGCAGGCGGCGGAAACGGGACATCAGGGAGGCTTCCGATTGCACAATTCGTGGCACGGGAGTATAGATGCATCCGGAAGTGGGGGTCTGCTTCCTTGGGGGAAACAAACACTTGGGCGACATCCTTATGGGAATGCGGCAACCCTTTGCGGTTGGTGCTCAAGGGCTTGCAAGTTGTGAAAAATTCATCATTAATGTGAGACTGGGCTGAACCAGTCCAAAACAGTTCTGCCGGTTCGGAAGGGGATACACCGTGGGGCTCATCCCGAAAAGCCAATCTACGCTCATCGGCGTGGATATCAGTTCGACTGCGGTCAAGCTTCTGCAGCTGACGCGTATCGGCAACCGTTTCCGCGTGGAGCACTACGCGGTGGAACCGCTGCCGCCCAATGCGGTGGTGGAAAAGAACATTGTCGAGGTCGAAGCGGTTGGCGAGGCCATCCGTCGCGCCGTGACCCGCGCCGGCACCAAGGCGAAGAACGCGGCTGCGGCGGTCGCTGGCTCGGCGGTGATCACCAAGATCATTCCCATGCCCGCCGACCTGGACGAAAACGAGCTGGAAGCCCAGATCGAACTCGAAGCGGTCAACTACATCCCGTATCCCATTGAAGAAGTGAACCTGGATTTCGAGGTGCTCGGGCCGCTGCCGAGCAACCCGGAAATGGTCCAGGTGTTGCTTGCGGCATCACGCTCGGAGAACGTCGAGCTGCGCCAGTCCGCACTGGAGTTGGGTGGCTTGACCGCCAAGGTCATGGACGTGGAGGCCTTCGCGGTCGAGAACGCGTTCGCCCTGCTGGCCGGCGAACTGCCGGTGCCGCACGACGGCGTGGTCGCGCTGGTGGACATTGGCGCCACCATGACCACGCTCAACGTGATCCGCAGCGGGCGCAGCCTCTACAGCCGCGAGCAGGTCTTCGGTGGCAAGCAGCTCACCGACGAGGTCATGCGCCGCTATGGCCTGACCTACGAGGAAGCCGGCATGGCCAAGCGCCAGGGTGGCCTGCCGGAAAGCTATGAAGTCGAGGTTCTGGAACCCTTCAAGGAAGCCACGGTCCAGCAGATCAGCCGCCTGCTGCAGTTCTTCTATGCCGGCAGCGAATTCAACCGGGTTGATCAGATCGTGCTGGCCGGTGGTTGTGCGGCCCTGTCCGGTCTTCCGGAAATGGTTGAGGAGCAGCTGGGCGTGCCCACGATCGTGGCCAATCCGCTGGCGCAAATGACGCTGGGGCCGAAGGTCCAGGCACATGCATTGGCCCAGGATGCCCCGGCGCTGATGATCGCGACCGGCCTGGCCCTGCGGAGCTTCGACTGATGGCGAAAATCAATCTTCTCCCGTGGCGCGCGGAACGTCGCGCGCAGCGCCAGAAAGAGTTCTACGGCATGTTGGGCATGGCTGCTGCCATTGCTGCCGTGCTCGCGCTCTTCATCTGGTTCTATTACAACGGCCAGATCGACGGCCAGAATGACCGCAATGCCTTCCTTCGGGGCGAGATCGTCAAGGTCGATGCACAGATCAAGGAGATCGACGCGCTCGACAAGCAGAAGGACCGCCTGCTGGCGCGCAAGAAGGTCATCGAGGAGCTCCAAGCCAATCGCTCGCAGATGGTGCATCTGTTCGACTCGCTGGTTCGCACGATTCCCGATGGCGTGGTGCTTTCCAGTATCAAGCAGGATGGCAGCGTGCTGACGCTGAGCGGGCGTTCGCAGTCGAATGCACGGGTCAGTACCTACATGCGCAACCTTGAAGGTTCGGGGTGGATGACCAAGCCTGTGCTTTCGATCATCGAGGCCAAGAGCGATGACAAGGACAAAGCCGGCACTGTGCAGACTCCGGGCCGCGCGCTTCCCTACATGTTCACGCTGAAGGTGGAGCTGGCCACGCCCGTGGACCCGGGTACGCCGATGGTTGATCCGTCCGTGTCGCCTGCGGCAACGCCCGCTGCGGCACCTGCAGCGACGAGCCCGGCAGTGGTGCCGGCAGCACCAGCCCAGACGCAAGGGAGCCCGGCGTCATGAGTCAACGGAAAGTCAAGCTCAACGAGCTGGATTTCAACAACATCGGTAGCTGGCCCCAGAACTACAAGATCGGGTTCTGTGTCCTGATCGGTGCCTTCATCCTGATCCTGGCTTACCTGCTGGTGTTCCGGGGGCAGGGTGAGGAGCTTGAAGGTCTCGAGGGTCAGGAGTCGACGCTGCGTACCGAGTTCGAGCAGAAAGCAGGACGTGCCTCGAATCTGGCGCCCCTCAAGCAGCAGCTTGCGCAGATGGAGCAGGTGCTGCAGCAGATGCTGCGCCAGCTGCCCAGCAAGACCGAAATGCCCGACCTGATCGTGGATATCTCGCAGACGGCGCTGTCCAGCGGCCTGGCCAACGAGCTGTTCCAGCCTGGCGCGGAGTCTCCCAAGGAGTTCTACGTGGAAACGCCGATCGCGCTGCGGATGGTCGGCAGCTATCACCAGTTCGGCGCGTTCGTCAGTGGCGTGGCTTCACTGCCGCGCGTGGTGATCCTGACCATGCACGACATCTCGCTGCAGCCGGTGAACAGTAAGACCGGCATCACGAGCAATGGCAGCCTTGAACTGTCCGGAACGGTCAAGACTTATCGCTATATGGACGAGGAAGAGACCGCAGCGCAGGAAAAGGCAGCTGCGGGTACTCCGTCCAAGGGCAAGGGAGGCCAGCGATGAGCCGGGTTTCCTCCTCCTCCACCTCCTCGCGGCTGCGCTGCATGGTCGTCGTGACGGCAGTTCTGACTGTCGCAGGGTGCACCCGCGGCATCACCAGTACGCCGGGCGACGCGCCCAATCTCCAGGATTGGGTAGCCAACGTGCGGGCGCGTCCAGCGCCGCCGCTGGAGCCGTTGCCGGTGATGCAGCAGTTCGAGACCTTCGAATATGCAGCGCAGGGATTGCGCGACCCCTTCAGCACCGCCTGGGGTACCTCCGATTCCAGTGGCCTGCGGCCGGACCCGAATCGCCGCAAGGAAACGCTTGAACAGTACCCGTTGGACAGCTTGAAGATGGTGGGGACGATCGGAAGCGGTTCCGGTCTGGTGGGTCTGGTGATGGCGCCTGACAAGGTGACCTACCGCGTGTCGGCGGGGGCCTACATGGGCCAGAGCGATGGGCGTATCACCGACGTCCAGGAGAACCGTGTCGACCTTGTTGAGCTGGTGCCCGATGGTGCCGGTGGCTGGCTGGAGCGCCCAGCTGCTGTGACGTTAGACCAATGATTAGGGGATACAAGATGATCGCTTCCAACGCTCATGGCCTGCGACCCCTGCGGCGCGTGGCCACCCATCGGCTGTGTGCACTGGTCCTGGCGATTGCAGCCGTGGCTGGCGTGGCGCCGGTTGTCGCCGCGCCGGCTTCGGTCGCTGCGCCTGCTGTACAAGCCAGTCAGGTCCAGGTTTCGGATATCGACTTCCGGCGTGCGGATGATGGCTCGGGTCGACTGATCCTCAAGTTCGATCGAAAGGGCGCCTCTCCGGACCTGCGGACGGAAAACGGCAAGGTCATCGTCGACCTGGCAAACGCGGGCATGCCCGCCTCGCTGCAGAAGCCGATCAACGTGGTGGATTTTGCCACTCCGGTCCAGCGCATCGACGCGCATGCATCGGGCCGCGGCTCGCAGTTGGTGCTGGATACGCACGGCCTGGTCGAGTCGCTGGCCTATCAGACCGAAGACCAGTACGTGGTCGAGATCAGTCCGAAGGCTGGGAAATCAGCGGTCGGAGCCGCATCGACCCAGGTTGCCGGTGCTTCGCAGTTGACCGCAGCCGGTGCCAAGCCCTACTCGGGCAAGCCGGTGACGTTCAATTTCCAGGACGTGCCGGTACGCACGGTCCTGCAGCTGATTGCCGAAGAGTCGAACCTCAACATCGTCGCCTCCGATACGGTGCAGGGCAGTGTCACGCTGCGCCTGGTCAACGTGCCGTGGGACCAGGCATTGGATATCGTCCTGCGCGCCAAGGGGCTGGACAAACGTCGTGACGGCAGCGTGGTCTGGGTTGCACCGCAGCCTGAACTGGCCAAGTTCGAGCAGGACAAGGAAGACGCCAGGATCGCGATCGAGAATCGCGAGGATCTGATCACCGACTACGTGCAGATCAACTATCACAGCGCGACCGAAATCTACAAGGCGCTGACCGAGGCCAAGGGCATCGGTGGCCAGAGTGGTGGCGGTGGTGGTGGCGGTAACGGGAACCAGGAAAATGGATTCCTGTCCTCGCGTGGTCGCCTGGTTGCAGACGAGCGCACCAACACCTTGATGATCAGCGACATCCCGAAGAAGGTCGCGTCGATGCGCGAGCTGATCAGCGTGATCGACCGTCCGGTGGACCAGGTGCTGATCGAAGCGCGCATCGTGGTGGCGACCGACACATTTGCACGTGACCTGGGCGCGAAGTTTGGCATCGGTGGGACGCACACTTACAGCGATGGCAACGTGGCGACGATCGGTAGCAGTGCGACGGGCGGCGGGACTGCTGCAACCCGGGGCTTGAACGTCAGCCTGCCGGCGGGCTCCTTTACCGATGGCGCCACCACTGGCTCCGGTGCGCCGAGCCTGGCCTACACCCTGTTGGGCGCGAATTTCAACCTGGACCTTGAGTTGTCTGCCTTGCAGGAAGAGGGGCGTGGCGAGGTGATCTCCAATCCCCGCATCATCACTGCCAACCAGCGTGAGGGCGACATCAAGCAAGGTACCGAGATCGGTTACGTCACCATCACCGGCGGTACCTCGGGCACGGCGGCAACTCCTAATGTGCAGTTCAAGGAGGCGTTGTTGGAGTTGAAGGTCACGCCGACCATTACCCACGACGGCCGCGTGTTCCTCAACATGTTTGTGAAGAAGGACGATGTTGCCGATTACATCGAGCTTGAAGGTTACGGCACGGTGCCCACGCTGAACCGCCGCGAGATCAATACCGCGGTTCTGGTTGAGGATGGCCAGACGGTCGTGATCGGTGGTGTTTACGAGTTCACCGACAATGAGTCGGTGTCCAAGGTGCCGTTCCTGGGTGATATTCCATTCCTTGGCAACCTGTTCAAGAAGCAGGGTAAGCAGAAGAACAAGGCCGAACTGTTGATCTTCGTGACGCCGAAGGTGATCGCGGTTCGCCAGTAGTTCTACGCCGAACAGGCATGAAGAAAAACGGAGCCTCAGGGCTCCGTTTCTCGTTTGCATGCGTACTACTGGGGAGATCATGCGATGGGATCTGCTGTGGGCCTGCGAAAACGAAGCCTTCGCTGAACGCGGGACTCGGGTTAAGGTGAAGGGCGGAACCCCACAGACCTGCGCTGGTCGAATCCGCGCTGGCCCTGACCGTGAGATACAAGATGGAATCCTCCCCCGAAGTCCGTTCTCCTGCATCGTCTGCGCCACAGGCGCCATCGGACAGCCGCTTGCATGATGCGTTCATTGCGCTGCGCACCTCGCTGTCCGAGACGATCGTGGGCCAGCAAGCCCTGGTTGATCGCCTGCTGATCGCGCTGTTGGCCGATGGCCATCTGCTGGTGGAGGGCGCGCCGGGCCTGGCCAAGACCATGGCGATCCGGGCGTTGGCGGCGCGGATGGAAGCGGATTTCGCGCGTGTGCAGTTCACCCCGGACCTGCTGCCGGCCGACCTGACCGGGACCGAAGTCTGGCGTCCGCAGGATGGGCGCTTCGAATTCCAGGCCGGGCCGATCTTCCACCCGATCCTGCTGGCTGACGAAATCAATCGCGCGCCGGCCAAGGTCCAGTCGGCGCTGCTGGAAGCGATGGGCGAGCGCCAGGTGACGGTCGGCCGGCATACCTATCCGCTGCCACCGTTGTTCCTGGTCATGGCCACCCAGAATCCGATCGAGCAGGAGGGCACCTTCCCGCTGCCGGAAGCGCAACTGGACCGCTTCCTGATGCACGTCAAGATCGGTTATCCCGAAGCGTCCGCGGAAACCGAGATCCTGCGCATCGCCCGTGACCGCGCGCGCGATGCGCTGGCGCCGGTGCCCGAGCAGCTGTCCAGGCTGTCGCTGGACGACGTGTTCGCTGCCCGCCGTCAGGTTCTCGACCTGCACATGGCGCCAGCGCTAGAGCGCTATCTGGTTGAACTGGTGCTGGCCTCGCGCGATGCCGCGCGCTATGACGCGCAGCTGGCACGACGGATTGCGTGGGGCGCAAGTCCGCGTGGCTCCATCGCGCTGGAGCGTTGCGCGCGCGCGAGTGCCTGGCTGGCCGGGCGCGATTACGTGACGCCGGAAGACGTGCGCGCGGTGGCGCCGGACGTGCTGCGCCATCGTGTCCTGCCCAGCTACGAGGCCACGGCCGAGGGCTGGGATGGCGCGCGCCTGGTCGAGGCCCTGATCGAACGCGTCCCGCTGCCTTGATGGCGCGCACTCTGCAGACGGTGTCGCGCGTGTCGTCCTCCTCTTGCCCTGTTGCCTGCATGGCGCCCCGGTTGCATCCGGTTGGCGCGTGCCTGCGGCCGCACGCCTGAAACCGGATCGCGATGGCATCCACCTCTCCCGCGATATTGCAGCCGCCAGCCGAGGGCGATGGGTTGCGGCCGACGCTAGCCGAGTTGATCCAGCTGCGGGCGCTTGCCCAGCGCCGGCCTGCAGCGCGGCGTGGCAGCCATCACCTGACCGGCCCCGCGGCTTCACCGTTGCGCGGCCGTGGGATGGAATACGCCGAGTCACGCGAATACGTGGCCGGCGACGACGCGCGCCATATCGACTGGCGCCTGACCGCGCGTAGCGGCAAGCCGCACACCAAGCTCTTCCAGGCCGAACGCGAGCGGCTGACATTGATCGTGGCCGACACCGCGCCTGCGCTGTATTTCGGCACGCGCGTGCGTTTCAAATCAGTGCAGGCCGCGCGCGCCGGTGCGCTGGCAGCGTGGGCCGCGGTGCGTGATGGGGACCGGATTTCGGTCCTGCGCGGCGCCGGGCGCGAGCCGCCGGTGCCGCCGGCCTCGGGAACGCGCGGTGCGCTGCGGGCCCTGGACGGATTGATGCGCTGGTATTCCGACCGGCCCGACGATGACCTGGGATTGGCATCGGCACTGGAACACGCCCAGCGTGTGCTGCGCCCGGGTTCGCGCCTGGTGGTGCTGGCCGATCCGCGCAGTGTCGCAGCCGTGCCGGAGGTGCGCTGGCCTTCCCTGGCCGGGCATCATGAAGTGATCGTCTTGATGCTGACCGATGCGCTGGAACAGACGCCGCCCAGGACCACGCTGCCGTTCCAGTCCGGCGACCACCGGGTGGAACTGGACCTGGGCAACGCCAGCCAGCGCCAACGCTGGGGGCGCGAGTTCGTGCAGCCGCTGCATGCAGCGCTGGAGCGTCTGCCAGCCCGTGGCGTGCGCACCTATGCCTTGCGCGCCGATGCAGCCAGCGATGCCTGGCTGCCGCTGCTGGGGCGCGCGCCCGCGCCGGCGACCGCATGATCGGCGCTGCGTCATCGCCGCTGGTCCTGCGGGACGTGCATGTGCCGCCCGCGCCGAGCTGGTGGCCGCCGGCACCTGGCTGGTGGCTGGTGCTGCTGGCCGTGCTGGTGGTGTTTGCCATTCCCGTGGCGTGGTTGCTGTGGAAGCGCCGGCGTCGTCGGCGCCTGGTGATGCTGTTCGAGCAGGCCTGCACGTCGGCACTGGCGCCACCGGCCCAGGTGGCGGCGGCGTCCGAACTGCTGCGCCGCGCCGCGCGCCGTGTCGATTCCGCCGCCGATCGGCTGCAGGGTGATGCCTGGCTGCGGTTTCTCGATGGCAAGCAGGGCCGGGAGTTCAGCGAGGGCGTGGGCCAGTTGCTCAAAGACGGTGGGTTCCGCCCGCGGGTCGATCCGGGCCAGCTCGAACGGCTGCGCGAGCTTGCCCGTGGCCGCTTCGTGCAGCTGATGGAGGGCCGGCGGTGAGCCTTGCCGCGCAGTGGCTGCAGGAATTCCGATTGCTGTTCGGCGGCTTTGCCTGGCCATGGATGTGGGCCGCGCTGCCGTTGCCGTGGATGGTTGCCTGGCTGGCGCCTGCGGTCCGTAGCCAATCACCCGCATTGCGGGTGCCTTATGGCGAACGGCTGGATGGCATTGCGACCACGGGCACGGCGGTGCGCCGCTTCCACGTGAACTGGCTGGCTGCACTGGCCTGGCTGCTGCTGTGCCTGGCGGCGGCGCGACCGCAGCAACTGGGCGACGCGGTGACGCCACCGCAGGCCGGGCGCGACCTGATGCTGGCGGTGGACCTGTCCGGCAGCATGCGCGAACCGGACATGGAGCTGGGCGGGCGTCCGGTCGACCGCCTGACCGCGGCCAAGGCGGTGCTGGCTGATTTCCTGGATCGCCGCATCGGCGATCGGGTGGGCCTGCTGGTGTTCGGCAACCGCGCCTATGCGGTGGCGCCGCTGACCCTGGATCGCGATTCGGTCCGCGACCAACTGCGGGACACGGTCAGTGGGTTGGCCGGGCGCGAGACCGCCATCGGCGACGCCATCGGCCTGGCAGTCAAGCGATTGAGCAAGCAGCCAGCCGACCAGCGCGTGCTGATCCTGCTCACCGATGGCGTCAACACCACGGGCGCGCTCGACCCGGTGAAGGCGGCCGAACTGGCGAAGAACGAAGGCGTGCGCATCCACACCATCGCCTTCGGTGGCAGCGGCAACGGCATGTCGGTGTTCGGCATGCGCCTGCCGATGCAGGGCCAGGACGATATCGACGAGGATGTCCTGCGCACGATTGCCGACACCACCGGCGGACGCTTCTTCCGCGCCCGCGATACCACCGAGCTGGTGGGCATCTATTCGGAGCTGGACAAGATTGAACCGATCGCGCATCCGGGCCGTGCGGTCCAGCCGCGGATCGAGCGGTATCCGCTGCCGCTGGCGCTTGCCCTGGGCTGTGGCCTGCTGGCGTTGGGCTGGCGGGGGCTGCGCGCATGAGTCGCGGCGGCTGGCAGTGGTTCCTGACCGCGCTGAAGGAGTTCCATTTCCTGCGGCCGTGGTGGTGGTTGGCGCTGTTGGCCGTGCCGGTGCTGTGGTGGTTGTGGAAGCTCAGCCAGCGCCGCGCCAACGCCTGGCGTAGCCTGGTGGATGCGCACTTGCTGGCGCACCTGCAGGTTGGTGGCGGGCGTCGCCAGCGCCTGGCGCTGTT
Organism: Pseudoxanthomonas sp.; assembly: GCF_027498035.1. Taxonomy (NCBI): domain Bacteria; kingdom Pseudomonadati; phylum Pseudomonadota; class Gammaproteobacteria; order Lysobacterales; family Lysobacteraceae; genus Pseudoxanthomonas; species Pseudoxanthomonas sp. The sequence goes on along the minus strand of NZ_CP114978.1, from coordinate 1,521,064 downwards.
CGGCAGCATCGCCGCCTGGATCCTGGGTACGCTGGCCTTGGCTGGTCCGAGCTGGCGCCAGGAAGAACAACCCCTGTGGCAGACCCGCGCGCCGCTGGTGATCGCGCTGGACCTGTCCGACAGCATCAGTGCCAACGACCTGCCGCCTTCGCGCCTGCTGCAGGTCCGGGCCAAGCTGGCCACCCTGTTGCGCGAACGCAGCGGTGGCCAGGTCGGGCTGGTGACCTATGCCGGCGAAGCCTTCACCGTGGCGCCACTGACCGATGACGCGGCCAACGTGGCGTTGTTCCTGGATGCGCTGGAGCCCGGGATCATGCCGGTGGCGGGCAGCGATGCGGGTAAGGCCATCGCCCTGTCGCAGTCGCTGATGCGCCAGGCCGGGTTCGATCGGGGACAGGTCCTGCTGGTCACCGACCATGCCGACGACAGCGCCGATGGCGCCGCAAGCCGGGCTGCCAGCGCAGGCTTCTATGTTTCGACGTTGGGGCTGGGCACGGCAGCGGGTGCGGCCTACCGCGATACGCGCGGCCAGATCGATCGGGCCCAGTTGGATGCCGGGTCACTGCAACGCCTGGCTGCGGCCGGTGGTGGCACGTACCAGCCGCTGGGTGTCGGCGATGCGGATCTGAAAGCGCTCGGTGTTCTGGACCCGCAATCCGAAGATGGGCATGCGGCCCGTGGCGAGAAAGGTACGGCCTGGCGCGACCAGGGCTACTGGTTGCTGCCGCTATTGATGCTGCTGTGCCTGTTCGCGTTCCGCCGTGGCGGGGTGCTGGCGGCGATCGCGTTGTGCGTGGTGCTGCCGATGGCGCAACCGGCGCAGGCGGCTGACTGGTGGACCCGTGCCGACCAGAAGGTGCAGCAGCGCATCGAGCAGGGGGCGCAGGCGTATCGCAAGGGCGACTTCGCCGCGGCCCAGGCGCAGTTCAACGGCATCGACAGTGCCGATGGCCTCTACAACCAGGGCAATGCGCTGGCCAAGCAAGGCAAGTACGACGAAGCCATTGCTGCCTACGACGCTGCCTTGAAGCAACAGCCCGGCATGGAAGACGCCGTCGCCAACCGCGCCGCGGTGGAAGCGGCGCGCAAGCAGCAGCCACCGGGCGGGCAGGGTGGCCAGGGCGGCGAGAAAGGCAAGGACCAGCAGGATCCGAAGCAAGGCGGCCAGAACCCGCAGCAGGATGGTGGCCAGCAGGGCGACAAGCCGCAGGACCCGGGTCAGCAGGGTCAGCAGGACAAGTCGCAGCCATCCAAGGATCAGGATTCCCCCGGCAAGGACGATCCGTCGAAGGGTGCGGAACAGGCGGGGCAGGGCAAGCCTTCCGACGCCAAGCAGGACCCGCCCAAGTCCGCAGCCGAACAGCAGAAGGACCAACAGGCCGCCGACGCCGCCCAACGCCAGAAGATCCAGCAGGCCATGCAGCAGGGCGGGCAGGGTGAAGACCCGGCCAAGGCCGGGCAGGCGCAGGGCAAGGCGGAAACGGCCGACGAGCGTGAGCGCAGGCAGGCCACCGAGGCCTGGCTGCGGCGCGTGCCCGATGATCCGGGTGGCCTGTTGAAGGCCAAGTTCCAACTCGAATACCAGCGACGCCAGAGGGACGGAGAATGATGCGAGCCGACGCTTCCATGCAGGCCCAGCGCGGCACCACGGTCCTGCGCGCGACGGTGGCGCTGCTGGCGCTGTTGCTGCTGCTGGCCAGCGCCACGCCGGCACTGGCGGCCACGCGCGCCTGGCTGGATCGCTCGCGCACGGCCATCGGCCAGCCGGTGGTGCTGAGCATCGAAAGCGACCAGGAGATCAGCCAGCCTGATTTGGCGCCGCTGCAGCAGGACTTCGACGTGATCGATACCTCCAGCAGCCGGCAGATGGAAATGGTCAACGGCCGGGTCAGCCGCAGCGTCACCTTGGCCATCACCCTGCAGCCGCGCCGCACCGGTGAGTTGAGCATCCCTGCGCTGGACATCCAGGGCCAGCGCACGCCAATCCTGGGCCTGCGCGTGACCGAGGCACCGGCCGCGCAGCCGGGCAGCAGCAACGCCTATATCGAAACCGAAGTCGACGACCTGACCCCGTACGTGCAGCAGACCGTCGGCGTCACCCTGCGCCTGTTCTACGCGGTGCCGCTGGTGTCCGGGCAGCTGGACTTGGACCCGCCGCAGGGCATTTCGCTGCAGCGGGTGGGCGATGACGTGCAGTCCACGCGCGAGGTCAACGGCCGCCGCTACAGCGTGGTCGAACGCCGCTTCCTGCTGGTGCCCGACCGCAGTGGCACCTTGAGCCTGCCGGCGGCGCGCTTCTCCGGGCGTGGCGCGGGCGGCGGTGGGTTCTTCGACAGCATGCTCGGCATGGGCCAACGCAGCGAACTCAGTGCGGTCGGCCAGGTGCAGACCCTGCACGTGCAGGCCCAGCCGGACAACGCGCCGCAGCCATGGTTGCCGCTGGCCGACCTGCGCCTGCGCTATGCCACCGCGCCGCGCGCGCCCAAGGCCGGGCAAGCCAGCAGCTTCGTGGTCGAAGCCATCGCGCGTGGCGCGACCCGTGCGCAGCTGCCGGACCTGCCCACGCCCGCCGTGGATGGTGCGCAGGTGTTCGCCGAGCCGGCCGAATACACCGAAAGCTTCGACGGCGCCACACCGGTGGTGAAAGTCACCCGCCAGTATTCGCTGGTGCCCAGCGGCGCCGGAAAGCTGACGCTGCCGGGCCTCAAGATGGACTGGTGGGACGTCAAGGCCGACCAGCCGCGCACGGCCGCACTGCCAGACATGCAACTGGACGTGGCTGCCGGTTCGGGCAATTTCGCCGACGCCACGCTGCCCAAGCCGGCGCCCGCGGTCACGCCGGACAACACCACCGACGCAGGCCTGACGGATACCTCGGTGGCCACCGCAAGCGCCGGCAATGTGGGCGCTTGGGGCTCGCGCGATCCGCGCCTGTGGATGCTCATCGCCTGCGGGTTTGCACTGTTGTGGTTGCTGACCCTGGGCTGGATGGTGCTGCGCCCGCGTCGCACCACCGCGCTTCCGGCGGCACGCGTGGCGCCGGGCCTGCCTGCCGCCCCCGCGCAGCGCCCCCGCTACGGCCTGCCGGATCTGCGTCGCGCGCTGGAAACCGGCACGCTGGATGAAGTGGGCGAAGTGCTGGTCGGGATGGCACCCCCACCCACCCGCGACCTGGATGCGGTGGCGGCCAGGCTGGCCGATCCGGTGCAGCGTCGCGCGGTCGATGGCTTGCGCCGTGCGCGCTGGGCCGATGGCGATGGCACCCAGGCGCGCAATGCGTTGCGCGAGGCATTCGCGGCCGGCCCATCCTGGATCGGCAGACGTGCGCCGGAAGCCGGGCAAAACCCGCTGCCGCCGTTGTATCCGGAGCGCTGAACCTTACTTTTCCGTCATGCAGCCCGCGTATCGCGCGGGCTGGTCCGGTTGCGGCCGATGTGGGCCAACGCCTTTGCTAAGCTCCGGCGCTTCTTTACGCAGCAGCAGGATTCCCGCATGACCGACGCATCTTCCGGCAAGTCCAAGCTGCCCTTGCACTGGAAGATGGTGATCGGATTCGTGCTGGGCCTGGTGCTGGGCCTGGTGGTGCACAGCACCGTCGGCGCCGACGCCGCGTGGGTGACCTGGATCACCTCGCACCTGACCCAGCCGGCCGGCACCATCTTCCTGCGGCTGATCTTCATGCTGGTGCTGCCGCTGCTGTTCTCGGCGCTGGTGGTGGGCATTTCGGAAATGGGCGACGTGCGCTCACTCGGCCGGATCGGCTGGAAAACCCTGGGCTACACGATCCTCGCCTCGGGCATCGCCGTGGTCCTGGGCCTGGTGCTGGTCAACCTGCTCAAGCCCGGCGCCGGTACCGATCCGGCGACCGCCCAGCAGATGCTGGCTGCCGGCGCCGACCGTGCCGAGGCGATCATCAGCAAGGGCAAGGCCGCGCCGGGTGGGGCGGACATGCTGCTGTCGATCGTGCCGTCCAACGTGGTCACTGCAGCGGCCGACGACCAGATCATGGGCGTGATGTTCTTCGCGCTGATGATCGGCGTGGGCGTGGTCCTGGCGCGCAGCGAGAAGACCGCGGTGTTCCGCAATGCGGTCGAAGGCCTGTTCGAAATCTCCATGACCCTGATCACCCTGGTGATCAAGCTGGCGCCGTATGCGGTGTTCTGCTTCATGTTCAACCTGGCCGCGCTGTTCGGCTGGGACCTGCTGATCAAACTCGGCGCCTACGTGGGCGTGGTGGTGCTGGCGCTGGCGCTGCACATGTTCGTGGTCTATTCGGCGCTGCTGAAATGGGCCGGCTGGTCGCCGCTGAAGTGGTTCGCCGCGGTGCGCGAAGTGATGGTGCTGTCGTTCTCCACCGCATCCAGCAATGCCACCCTGCCGACCTCGCTGCGCGTGGCCGAAGACAACCTGCGCCTGCCGCGCAAGGTCTCGCGTTTCGTGCTGACCGTGGGCGCCACCGCCAACCAGAACGGCACGGCGCTGTTCGAGGGCGTGACGGTGCTGTTCCTGGCCCAGTTCTTCGGCGTCGACCTGTCACTGACCCAGCAGCTGACGGTGATGTTCGTCTGCATCCTGGGTGGCATCGGCACCGCTGGCGTGCCGGCCGGCTCGCTGCCGGTGGTGGCGTTGATCTGTGGCATGGTCGGGGTGCCGCCGGAAGGCATCGGCATCATCCTGGGCGTGGACCGTTTCCTGGACATGTGCCGGACCACGCTGAACACCACCGGCGACCTGGTCCTGGCCACCCTGGTGGCCAAGGGTGAGCAGGACGAGCCGGACCCGGACGTGGTCACCGCCTGACCCGGGCGATGCGAACGTTGATGTGACCGGAACGGCTAGGGATGGGACAATGGGGGTTCCCGGCGTGAAGCGCGCCGTCTCTTGCCCTCATCGCCGACATGTCCGCACCGACCCGCCGTCAGCTTGCCAACGCCATCCGTTTCCTCGCCGCCGATGCGGTCCAGGCCGCCAACTCCGGTCATCCCGGCATGCCCATGGGCATGGCCGACATCGCCGAAGTGTTGTGGAACGACTATCTCCGCCACAACCCGAATAATCCGAAGTGGTTCAACCGCGACCGCTTCGTGCTGTCCAACGGCCACGGCTCGATGCTGCAGTACGCGCTGCTGCACCTGACCGGCTACGACCTGCCGATCGAAGAACTCAAGAACTTCCGCCAGCTGCACTCCAAGACCCCGGGCCACCCGGAAAGCCACATCACCCCCGGCGTGGAGACCACCACCGGTCCGCTGGGGCAGGGCTTTGCCAACGCGGTGGGCTTCGCCCTGTCGGAAAAACTGCTGGCCCAGCGCTACAACCGCCCCGAGTACCAGGTCGTGGATCACCGCACCTGGGTGTTCATGGGCGACGGCTGCATGATGGAAGGCATCTCCCATGAAGCCGCCTCGCTGGCCGGCACCCTGGGCCTGGGCAAGCTGGTCGCGTTCTGGGACGACAACAAGATCTCCATCGACGGCGAGACCGAGGGCTGGTTCACCGACGACACCCCGGCGCGCTTCCGCGCCTACGGCTGGCACACCATCGGCCCGATCGACGGCCACGACCCGGAGGCCATCAAGGCCGCCATCGACGATGCGCTGGAGATCAGCGACCGCCCGACCCTGATCGCCTGCAGGACCACGATTGGTTTTGGTTCGCCGGCCAAGGCGGGCAAGGAGTCCAGTCATGGTTCGCCGTTGGGCAAGGATGAAGTGGAAGCCACCCGCAAGGCGCTGGACTGGCCGTACCCGGCCTTCGAGATCCCGGCGCAGATCTACGACGGCTGGCGCGCCAACGGCACCGGCAGCTTCCGCCAGGGTGAGTGGGAACAGCTGTTCGACAAGTACGCCAGGCAGTTCCCGGCCGAGTCGGCCGAACTGGTGCGTCGCTCGCACGCCGAGCTGCCGGAGGATTTCGCGATCCAGGCCGATGCCTACGTGGCCAAGCTGCAGGAACAGGGCCTGGAAATCGCCTCGCGCAAGGCTTCGCAGAACGCCATCGAAACCTTCGCCGCGCTGCTGCCGGAGCTGCTCGGCGGTTCCGCCGACCTGGCACCGTCCAACCTGACCATGTGGAAGCACAGCGTCACTGCGGTGGGCGACGATCCGGGCGCGAACTACGTCCATTACGGTGTGCGCGAATTCGGCATGAGCGCCATTGCCAATGGCGTGGCCCAGCACGGCGGCTTCATTCCGTTCGACGCCACCTTCCTGACCTTCAGCGACTACGCGCGCAACGCGCTGCGCATGAGCGCGCTGATGGGCAGCCACGTCATCCACGTGTACACGCATGATTCCATCGGCCTGGGCGAAGACGGCCCGACCCACCAGCCGATCGAGCAGATCGCCTCGCTGCGCTACATCCCGCACAACGATGTGTGGCGCCCGTGCGATGCGGTCGAGACCGCCGCCAGCTGGAGCGCGGCCATCACCCGCCAGGACGGCCCGAGCTGCCTGATCTTCAGCCGCCAGAACCTCAAGCACCAGCCGCGCGACAAGGCCGGCGTCGAGGGCATCTACCGCGGCGGTTACGTGCTGGCCGAGGCCGAGGGCGGGACGCCCAAGCTGATCCTGATCGCCACCGGTTCGGAAGTGGGCATTGCGTCGGAGGCGCGCGACAAGCTGCAGGCGGCCGGCATCCCGACCCGCCTGGTCTCGATGCCATGCACCAACGTGTTCGACCGCCAGGACGAGGGCTACCGGGAATCGGTGCTGCCGCGTTCGGTGCGGGCGCGGGTGGCGGTGGAAGCGGGCACGACCGACTTCTGGTTCAAGTACGTGGGCCTGGACGGCGCCATCGTCGGCATGAGAGGCTTCGGCGAATCGGCGCCTGCCGAGAAGCTGTTCCCGTTCTTCGGCTTCACCGCCGACCACGTGGTGGAAGCGGCGCAGGGCGTGATCCAGGCCTGAGGCCTGCGGCCACCTCTGGTGGATTGAAAAAGCCGGGCATTGCCCGGCTTTTTCTTTGACGGGCATCGGTCATCGCAATGCCTGGCAGCTTGTAGGGCAGAGCAAGCTCCGCCCTACACAAAAACGCTGCCTGCGTTGCGAAGCCCTGCTGGTGGCTGACCAGCGATGGCGGCATGCAGTACCTGCGCGGCTTGCGGCCGGTCAAGCCGGGCGCGCATCATGCGCGCCTTCGCTCTTCAACCCCGCATGGACGTCGTATGAAGCTTTCGCAGTTGCGCGCCTTCGGTGCCTTCGTGGACACCTGGCTGCCGCGCCTGCAACGGGCACGCCCTTGGCTGTTGGCCCTGGCGGCCCTGGTGGTGGCTGGGCTGGTGGTCGAGGCCTTCGCTGACCTGTCGCGCCAGGTGACCTACGACGGCGTGCTGGCGGCGGCGCGTGGCATCGAGGGCTGGAAACTGGGCATGGCACTGCTGGCCACTGCGGTCAGTTTCTTTTCGCTCACCCTCTATGACGCATCGGCGCTGCGCTATGCCGGCGCGCGCGTGCCGTACCGGGTGGTCGCCAAGACCGCTTTCATTGCCTATGCGCTGAGCAACATGATCGGCCTGGGTGTGTTCACCGGTGGCGCGGTGCGCCTGCGCCTGTACGGGGCTGCGGGCGTGGAAGCGGGATTGATCTCGCGTGCGATCGCCTTCAATGCGCTGGCCTTCGGCCTGGGCATCAGCGTGGTTGGCGCGGTGGGCGTGCTGATGGACGCCAGCGCGCTGGCGTCGCTGGCGCATGTGCCGGTGTGGGCGCTGCAATGGATCTGCGCGGTGGCGCTGCTGGCTGCCGCTGCGCTGATGTGGGCATGCCGCAAGGGCGAATTCGCGGCGGGGCCGGTGCGTATCCGGCTGCCGTCGCCATCGTTGGCCTGGCAGCAGCTGGGCGTGTCGGTGGTGGACATCGCGGCTTCGGCGGCGGTGCTGTGGTGGCTGCTGCCGCAGGGCGCGATCGGGTTTCCCGCGTTCGTCGGCTTCTATGCCGCGGCGATGGTGCTGGGCGTGATCAGCCACGTACCCGGTGGCCTGGGTGTGTTCGAGGCGGTGATGCTGCTGGCGCTGGGCACCCATGTGCCATCGGCGTCGCTGGCCGGCGCGCTGGTGCTGTATCGCCTGGTCTATTACGTGTTGCCCTTGCTGCTGGCGATGCTGGTCCTGGCCGTGCACGAAGTCGGCCGCAGCCCGGCCGCGCCGGTCGCCCGCGCCATGGCCGGTATGGCGCCGCGCCTGCTGGCCGCGTTCGCCGCCGTGGTCGCGGTGATGCTGCTGGTGTCGGGCGTGACCCCGGCGACCGAGCGTGCGACCGAACTGCTGGCCATGCATGTGCCGCTGGGTCTGGTGGAAGCCGCGCATTTCCTGAGTTCCATCGCCGGCGTGGCGCTGTTGTTCGTGGCGCGCGCGCTGCTGCGTCGGCTGGATGCGGCGTGGTGGGCGGCGCTGGTGATCACGCTGGTGGCGCTGGTGCTGGCGCTGCCCAAGGGCCTGGCGGTGGTGGAGTCGCTGGTCCTGGGCTCACTGCTGGTGGTGCTGCTGCTGTCGCGCCGTCAGTTCAATCGCAAGGCCTCGCTGCTGGCGGTGCCGTTCAGCGGGGGCTGGTTGCTGGCGATGCTGGTGACCTGCGTGGCGGTGACCGCATTGCTGTTCTTTGCCTATCGCGATGTCGATTACGGCAACCAGCTGTGGTGGCAGTTCGAGTTCGATGCCCATGCGCCGCGCTCGCTGCGGGCGATGGTCGGCGTGTCGATCCTGGCCCTGGCCCTGGCGCTGCGCCAGCTGCTGCATCCGCCGGCGCCGCCACTGCCATTGCCGAGCGACGACGAGCTTGTTCGCGCCGATATCGTCATCCGCCAGCAGGATTCGGCCGACGCGGGGTTGGCGTTGACCGGCGACAAGCCCCTGCTGTTTTCGGAAAACGACAAGGCCTTCGTGATGTTTGGCCGCCAGGGCAAGTCCTGGATCGCATTGTCCGATCCGGTGGGTTCGCGCCAGGACTGGGGCGAACTGGTATGGCGTTTCCTGGAACGCGCCAAGGAGTCCGGCGCGCGTGGCTGCTTCTACCAGGTGCGTCCGGACGCGCTGCCGCTGTACCTGGATGCAGGCCTGCGCCTGCTGAAGCTGGGCGAATACGCCTGGGTGCCGCTGGAGGGCTTCACGCTGCAGGGCAAGCGCCGCAGCAACCTGCGCAACGGCGTCAATCGCTGCGAGCGGGAAGGCCTGGAGTTCGCGCTGATCGACACGGCCGACGTGCCGGCGCTGCTGGGCGAACTGCGTGCGGTGTCCGACGCATGGCTGTCCAGGCACCACACGGCGGAAAAACGCTTTTCGGTCGGTGCCTTCGACGATGACTATGTGTCCCGCAATCCAGTGGCCGTGGCGCGGCGCGAAGGCAGGGTCCTGGCCTTCGCCACGCTGCTGACCTCCGATACGAAACAGGAAGCCAGCATCGACCTGATGCGGCACGTGGACGAGATGCCCAACGGCACCATGGATTTCCTGTTCTCCAAGCTGATGCTGCATTTCGCCCAGGATGGCTATGCGCGTTTCGGCCTGGGGATGGCACCGTTGTCGGGCATGGCCGGGCATGCGCTGGCGCCGCGCTGGCACCGCATCGGCCGGCTGTTATTTTCGCACGGCGAGCATTTCTACAATTTCCGCGGGCTGCGTGCCTTCAAGGAAAAATTCGATCCGCAGTGGGAAGCGCGCTACCTGGCCGCTCCCGGGGGCATGACCCCGCTGCTGGTCCTGGGTGATGTCGCCGCGCTCATCAGCGGCGGTTACAAGGGAGTCATCGGTAAATGATCCGTCGTCTGAGCTGTCTGTTGTTGCTGGCCTGCGCGCTGCCGCTGCAGGCGCAGACCGTCGCCAAGGCCGAGCGCGTTTCGCACGGCAATTTCCGTGACGTGGCACTGTATCGTCCGCAAGGACCGCTGCGGCAGGTCGTGCTGTTGCTCTCCGGCGAGCAGGGCTGGAATGCGGCGGCCGATGCCGATGCGCGTGCGCTGGCGCAGGGCGGCGCGTTCGTCGCCGGCATCGACACGCCGCAGATGCGCAGGCAGTTCACCGGTGATGGCAAGGGCTGCGTGTTCCCCGATGGCGACCTGGAAAACCTCTCGCACTACCTGCAGGGCTACGCGCAGCTGCCCGGTTATCACCCGCCGCTGCTGGTGGGCGAGGGCAGCGGTGCCGCCGTGGCCTACGCGATGGCCGCGCAGGGCGATGCCGGCGTGTTTTCCGGGGCGTTGACGGTCGATTTCACCCCGCACCTGGACCTGGGCCGGGTGCCCTGCGAGGGCAAGGGCAACATCTTCGATGCGTTGCCGGCCAAGGGCGCGGTCACCGTGCTGCAGCCCGCGCCGACGCTGCATGTTCCGTGGGTGGCGCTGGCCACGGGCGGCAAGGCGGCGGGCTTCGATGCCAAGGCGTTCGTGGCGCGGACCAAGGGCGCGTCGTTCGTGCAGCTGACCACGGCGCGGGATGAGGCCAGCGTGCGCCACGCGGCGCTGACCGCTGCTTCGCACATGTTGGCCAAGGGGCAGACGGTGACCGTGACGCCCGCGCCGCCGCAGGACCTGGCCGGGTTGCCCTTGAATGAAGTGCCTGCCACGGGGACCACGATGAGCGACACCTACGCGGTGCTGCTCAGTGGTGATGGCGGTTGGGCCGGGCTGGACCAGGAAGTGGCCGCCGCCGTGGCCGCCAAGGGCATTCCGGTGGTGGGCTTCGACTCGCTGCGTTACTTCTGGAAGAAGCGCACGCCGGAAGGCCTGGCCACTGACCTGGACCGCATCCTGCGCTATTACGGCCCGCACTGGCGCAAGTCGAAGGTGATCCTGATCGGTTATTCGCAGGGTGCCGACGTGCTGCCATTCGCGGTCAACCGGCTGGCCAGCGATACCCGGGAACAGGTGGCGCAGTCGGTGTACCTGGCGCTGAGCGGCAATGCCGCGTTCGAGTTCCACCTGACCAACTGGATGTCCGACGACATCGCCGACGGCGTGCCGACCATGCCGGAGATCCTCAAGCTCAAGGCGGACCGGAATTTCTGCATCTACGGCGAAGGTGACGACGACGAGGTCTGCAGCAAGGTGCCGGCCGGCCATCTGCGTGTGCAGGCGTTGACTGGCGGACACCATTTCGACGGTGATTACGGGCACCTGGCGGAGATCATCCTTTCCACTGCGGCAACGGCCGACGGCAAGCCCTGACTGTCTGGGGCCAGCCTGCGCGACGCGCCCGTCCTGCTGGACAGCATGTTTTGTAGAGCGGAACTTGCTCCGCTGCCCTCCGGCCAGACTTAAGGGAGAACCCCAGCGGAGCAAGCTCCGCTCTATGGTTCTTGCGTCTTCGCCAACGCCAGCCGCAGCAGCCGGGCCATGAGGAATTGGCCCGGTCCGCGCGGTTGCGACAGGTCCATCCGCGTCAGCGCGATCGCAGCATCAGGCGTGCGGGAGAACACCGCACCGGCCACCGTGCGCAGCTTGCCGCCAGGCGTCGCGGTGTGCTCCTTGAGCCAGCTCAATGCGGTGACCAGTTGCCGCTCGGTATCGGTGAAGTCGCTGCCCAACGGATAGTCGGGCAAGGTGCCATCGCGGCGGAACGGCGCCAGCGTGGCCGCCAGTTGCTCTGGCGTGTTGCGCTGCCATTCGGCCGGCGCGTTGAAGTCGGCGCGCAGTTTTCCGGCGGCCTTCGCCTGCGTCAGCAGCGCGTTGGAAAAGCGTGCATCGGTGATGCCGCACATGGCGATCACGCAGTCCTCGTCGGTCTGCGCACGCAGGTCGGCGATGCCGTATTCGTCCACGAACACATCGCGCAGGTGTCGCGGGATGGTGGTGTGGCCGTAGTTCCAGCGGATGTTGGACGCGGCCTGTGCAGGCGTGCCGCGCCAGCTGCGCAGCATCAGCACGCTGCGCGCATCGTCCAGCGCATGGGCCATGCTGACGAAGTCGTGCTGGCCGCCGACGCCGGACACGATCCGCCCGTCTTCCAGGCCATCAGACACTGCCGCGCCCAATGCGGTGGCCATCATGCAGCTGTTGAAGAAGCGCGAGCCCACGCGCTGCAGGCGTTCCAGTGCTTCGTTGCCGCCGTAGAGCTGGTTGATCTCGCTGATCCGACGCATGCCGATGGCGCGGCGCTGGTCGTGGTCCAGGTTGCGCAGCCAGTCGTAGAACTCCGGCGAGCCCAGGTAGAACGCGCCATGCAGGTATTCGCCTTCATCCTGCAGGCGGGCCTGGTCAGCTTCGCTTGCGCTGCCATCGGCGATGCGCTGCATCAGCGGCAGATCATCGAGGACACGGCGCTTGATGACGCCTTGCTGGACCAGCAGGCGGAAGCCTTCGTTGAGCATCTCGCTGCAGCCGTACAGGCCGATGGAGAAGGGCGCCATGCCGCCGCTTTCGATCACTGCCGGGTGATGGACCAGCTCCGGGTCCAGCGCGTGCAGCACGCGCCGGTAGGTGGCGTTGTCGGTATGGCGCAGCACCAGCGCATGGCTCAGGGCATCGGCCAGGGTGCCGATGCCGATCTGCAACGTGCCGCCGTCGCGCACCAGTGCGCTGGCATACAGGCCGATGGCGTAATCGGCATCGCTGACCGGCTGGCGCGGCAGGCCGAACAGCGCGGGATAGGCCGGCGGCGGGTCGATCACCAGGTCGAAGAAGTCTTCGGCTACCGTCGCCGTGCCGCCCATCCAGGGCAGGTGCGGGTCGACTTCGGCCACCAGCAGCGGCCGCGGCAAGCCACGCCGGGCGATTGCATCCAGCGTGTCCTGGGTGGTGTCGTTGTTGCACGACAACGAGAATCGCACCGGTGCGCCGGGGGCGGCCTGCGGATCGCGTGCGACCTTCTGCACGATCACATTGGGCGCACGCTGGGCCACGCCATCGGCGGCGTGCGTGTAGTTGAGGCTGACGTAGCTGCGCTGCATCTGCGCCGAGTGCAGCAGCGCGCCGGACTGCATGTAGAACTCTTCGACCTGGATATGTGGCGGCAACCGGTTGCCCTTGAGTGCCTGCACGTAGCGCAACGCCGGGAAATCCCGCCCGAAGTGGCGCGCGGCGAACGGCTTGAAGAAGCGCGCTTCCAGTCCATCGCCCTTGGGCGCGGGCGGGTCCAGCGACAGCGCGGTATAGAGCTGCAAGGGCCGTGCGGGATCGTGTTCGACCCGGTCGTACAGCGCATTGAGCAGCCGGTGCGGCTTGCCGATGCCCAGCGGCGCGGCGACCCGCAACGCGCCGGGAATGCAGCGGAGGATCAGGTCGATGGCTTCGTCGAGATCGTGGAGGGTTTCGCGCACGGGTTGTCGATCCGGTGGCCGATCAGGGCAGCCAAGATGGCACGGGAACTGATGCGGGCAAAGGCGACTCCCGTCGCGATAGCGCGCGCTCCGGGCGCGATGGCAGCCCGGAGGCCTAGAAAGCCGGGCGACAGGGCAGGTCGGCTAAACAACGAAAAATTCAGGAAATTTTTACGAATCTGTGGATAACGCGAATCATTCCCATTACAATGCGCATTGTCCCGGCGTGTCGCGATGGATGCCTGACCCGGGGCCGGCCGTCAAACCTTCGTCCTGCGCAGCAGGGCGGAGGTCTGCTCCACGCCGCCCACATTTTCGCCGTGTCCGACCCATTGGAACCAGGCCGGATGCCGCCTGCCGCCTTCAATGGACATCGCCATGACCCGTTCTGTCGCTTCGATCCGCATTGCCTCCATCCGCCGGCGGTCCTTGCCCGCTGTTTCCCTGTTGGCCATGGCGCTGCTGCCGTCGATGCAGGCCTACGCGCAAGGGGCGGATGCAGCGACCACGGACGCGGACGCGAAGGATCTGGACAAGGTGCTGGTCGTGGCCCAGCGCGCCGAGCGCGTCAGCAGCGGCGCCACCAATCTCGACCTGGCCATCAAGGACACGCCGCAGTCGATCAGCGTGGTCAGCCGCGAGCAGATGGACAACTTCGGCGCCAACAACCTCAACGACGCGCTGCGCCTGTCGCCCGGCATCCAGGTGGAGGAATGGGAAACCAACCGCACCAACTACCTGTCGCGCGGCTTCGAGATCGTCAACACCCAGATCGACGGCATCGGCCTGCCCAACGGCTGGGGCATCGTCACCGGCGCGATGGACTCGTTCGCCTACGACAAGATCGAGGTGATTCGTGGCGCCAACGGCCTGCTGACCGGCGTGGGCAACGCGGCCGGCACCATCAACTACGTGCGCAAGCGCCCGACCAACGAGGAAGAAGGTTCGGTCGCCATCAGCTACGGCTCCTGGGGCACCAAGCGCGAGCAGGTGGATTATTCCTCGCCCATCACCACCGATGGCACCTGGGCGGTGCGCGTGGTGGCCGCGCATGAAGATGGTGGTTCCTACCTGCGCGACTACGACAAGGAGCGCACCTCGTTCTACGGCGTGGTCGACGGCCAGATCGGGGAAAACGGCACGCTGACGGCGGGCTACTCGTACCAGCAGGCCAACAGCACCGGCAACATGTGGGGAGCGCTGACGTTCAACAGCACCGACGGCAGCCAGATCGGCTGGAACCGCAGTGCCTCCACGACCCAGGACTGGACCTACTGGAACACCAACAACCAGACCGGCTTCCTGGAGTACACCTATCAGCTCGGCGACGACTGGCGCCTGAAAGTGGCCTACAACTACCGCCGCAGCACGGGCGATGACCAGTTGTTCTTTGCCTACACTATCGCGGACGCCGATGCCGGCATCCCGGCGGGCATCGACCCGGCAACGGGCCTTGGCCTATATGGCTATCCGTACAAAGGCCAGGACAAGACCACGGCCAACCTGGGCAGCGCTGAGCTCAACGGTACCTATTCGTTGTTCGGTCGCGACCAGGAAGCCATGCTGGGCTTCAGCCTGTCGCAGAGCCATGGCGGCACCACCTATAACCCCGTTGATTTCTCCGACCCTTCGTTTGGCCTGCTGCCTGGCTTCCCCTACGCTGGCAACGCGGTCGCCGAACCCGTCTGGGGCGATCGCACTACGCCTGATACCTTGAATCAGCGCATCAAGCGCGCCTACGGCGTCACCCGGCTGTCGCTGACCGACCGCCTGAAGACCATCGTCGGTTTCAACTACACGTCCTTCCAGCGCGACGGACAGACCTCCGGAGAGCTGTTCACCCAGGAAGACAGCCACACCAGTCCCTATGCCGGCGTCACCTGGGACTTCACCGATGACGTGCTGGCCTACGCCAGCTACTCGGACATCTACCAGCCGCAGGACCAGCAGGACATCAACAAGGCCTATCTGGAGCCGACCAAGGGCCGGAATTACGAGGTCGGCGTCAAGGCCAACTGGCTGAATCAGCGTCTGCTGACCACGCTGGCGGTCTTCGATGCCAAGCAGGATGGCCTGGCGACCTATCGTGGCCTGGATCCGGCCAGCGGCAACTATTACTACGAGCCGGTGAATGCGCAGTCCCGCGGTGTTGAGCTGGAAGTCACGGGCAAGGTCACCGACAACCTCGACGTTGTGTTGGGTTATACGCACCTGAAGATGGATGGCGATGATGGCGATGACACCTTCCCGTGGGTGGCGCGCAACAGCACCACGCTGGCACTGAGTGCGCGCCTGCCCAGCTATACGGCGCTGTCCTATGGCGTGAGCGCCCGCTGGCAGGCGGGCACGACGTCCGGTCCGGACAGCTACAGCGGCTACACCGTGCACCAGGATGCGTATGCCGTGTTCAACGCGTTCGTCGGCTGGAACATCACTAAAGACCTGAGCCTGCGCGTCAACGTCAACAACATCGCCGACAAGAAGTACATCGGCAGCCTGTACCAGATCGGCTACTACGGCGCGCCGCGCAACAGCACGGCCAGCCTGGAATGGCGCTTCTGATCCAGGGTTTGTCCTGATCCCTGCGTGATGCGAAGAGCCGGCCTGTCCGGCTCTTCGCTTTTCTGGATCTTGCCGACTGTCCAAGGTGGCCTTGGGCAGTCCTGAAAATTCTACGGGAGGGCACTTGACAGCTTTCCGATTACGAGCGTAATTTCAATAAAAATTACAGGCGTAAACGAAATGGCGATCAGTGAAGCCGAGGCAATCGTGATGGAAGTCCTGTGGGACCGCAGTCCACAAGGCGCGGACGAAGTGGTCGCTGCGCTCGCCAGGCGCAACGACTGGGCCGAGCCCACCATCAAGACCTTGCTCAACCGCTTGCTCAACAAGGGCGCGATCCAGGCAGTGAAGGAAGGGCGCCGTTATCTCTACTCGCCGGTGCTGACCCGCCAGGCCTGGGTACAGCAGCAAAGCGAAGGGCTGCTGGAGCGCGTCTTCGGCGGTCGTGTCGCACCGCTGGTGGCGCATTTCAGCGAGCGTGGAAAACTTTCGGCGCGGGACATCGCCGACCTCAAGCGTCTGGTACAGGAGTTGGACGATGAACCGTGAGCTGATCGCGTTGCTGATCGAAACCACGTTGGCCAGCAGCGCTGCGCTGGCCGCGGTGTTGTTGCTGCGCCGGCCGATGCGTGCGGCCTTCGGCGCGGGAGCGGCGTATGCGCTGTGGTGGCTGGTGCCAGTGGCGCTGGTTGCGATGCTGCTGCCGGCGCCGGTTCAACCGGTTGCGTTGATGCAGCACGTTGCGATGGTGGAACCGCTGCAGCGCATGCCCCTGGTTTCGGCGGAGTCCACCGTGCCCTGGTTGATGCTGCTGGTCGCCGTGTGGGGCGCTGGGTTTTTGGCGGTGGCTGCGTTGCAACTGTGGCAGCAGCAGCGTTTCCTGCACCGCCTCGGGCCGCTGCGCATTCGCCTGCACGGTTTGCGTGTGGCAGCAAGCAGCGCGGGCCTGCCTGCCGTCACCGGCTTGATTCGTCCGCGGATCGTGCTGCCGGCTGATTTCCTCACGCGCTACGACGCGCATGAGCGTGCGCTGGTCGTGGCCCACGAGCGACAGCACATCGTGCGCGGCGATCTTCCATGCAATGCGCTGGTGGCGTTGTTGCGTTGCATGTACTGGTTCAATCCGTTGCTGCACCTGGCCGTGGCGCGTTACCGGCAGGATCAGGAGCTGGCCTGCGACGCACGCGTGCTGGCGCGCCATCCGCGGGCACGACGCAGCTACGCGCAGGCAATGCTCAAGACCCAGCTCGACAACTTTGCCTTGCCAGTGGGATGCCACTGGCACACCCATCCGATCAAGGAGCGCATCGCCATGTTGAAACGCCCGAGCCCCCGTCGTTGGCAGACCGGTCTTTCCGGTGTGCTGTTGCTGACATTGTTTGCAGGCGGTGGTTACGCGGCATGGGCGCAGCAGCCGGCGGTGAAGCCGGATGCTGCGAGCGCAGCCCTTGCTAGCGTGGACGCGGATCGTGTTGCAATCGAACAGCCCGCCAAGGCTCCTGTGGCTGCGACGCTGACAGCATCCACTGTTGACGAATCGGTGCGGGATGCGGAACTTCCCTATGGCGAAGATCGTCCGCCACCGCGCTATCCGGCTGAAGCGGCACATGAGCGAATCACCGGTAAGGTCGTGGTGATTGCCAGTTTCGACGCGACTGGCGCAGTCACGGACGCCTTCATCGAAAAATCCAATCCCGTCGGCGTCTTCGATGAGGTGTCGCTGGGAGCGGTGCGCAAATGGAAGTTCATTCCGGCGATGGAACATGGGAAACCGGTCGCTGGGCGGATGCGGATTCCGATTGATTTCGACATGGATCCGCCCGCCGGCCACGATGACGCATCGCCATCGGATGTTGTGCCCGCGATCAAGGGTGCGATGACCTCGGACGCGAAGAGGGAAGTTGCCGCCCAGCCGATTGATGCGCTGTGATGCGGAAGACTCGTGGACGCATCGTCGTTTCCGCTGCGTGGCTTTCATTGGCTGCTTGCGCGACGCATCCGTCGCCCCCGCCGCAGGACGACCTCACTCGCAATACCAACGTCGACCAGCGCATGCTGATGCCTGAGTCTGGCGACGGTGGGGAGGCCAGCGTGGCGCGCTACGAGCTGAAGCCGACGGAAGTCTTCCGCATGCCGCAGCCGCTGGACGCAGGCAATCCTGAGCTGCCAGCCGATTCGCCGCGGCAGGCGCTGGCGCCGACCACGGTCTGCGCGCGGGTCATCGTCAATGCGGCCGGCGGCGTGCAGCGCGCCGAACTGCTCAACGACCGAGGCGACTGCAATGCTGGCGGCCAGCCGGAAAACGCGGACCTGTTGCAGGCCACGCTGGCCAAGGTGCAGCAGTGGCATTTCGAACCGGCCGCGGTCTGCCATTTCGCCGCGGACAAGCCACCTGCCGACAATGAAAGCTGCGATGGCGCGCAGCGTGTCGAGCCGGTTCCGGTGACACTGCTGTATGCCTTCACCTTCCAGGTAGAGCAGGGGCGGGTGCACGTGGAGCGGGCTGGCATGGGTGGGCACTAGATCGCGACGCTGCGGGACGACGTCGCCCGGGTAAGCGCAGCGCACCCGGAGTGGCGTTGCCGGAGTGCTCGAACGTTCCTGGGAACGCTCGCCTCCGGGTGCGCTGCGCTTACCCGGGCGACGGCATTGGGGCGGTCTTCCGGCGCGTTGCCATACAGGCTCACTGCGTTGGGGACGCGCGTCAGTGGAGCAGTGACGCGCCCAGTGCCACGTTCATTGGTGCCGATTCAGTCCAGCACGTGCACCGCATCGGCCAATTGCTGCACTTCGTCGGGCTGGTGGCTGACGTAGAGCATCGGCAAGCCGGTTTCGGTGCAGACCCGGCGCAAGTAGGGAATCAGCTCGCCGCGTCGCTTGGCATCCAGTGCGGACAGCGGTTCGTCCAGCAGGAGTAGTGCGGGTTGCGAGAGCAGGGCGCGTCCGATCGCCACGCGCTGGGCCTCGCCGCCGGATAGGTTGCGCGGGCGACGCTGCAGCAGTGGGGCGATGCCCAGCAGTTCCACCACCGCATCGAAACCGAACTGCTGCGCACCTGTCCTGGCGTGGTTGCCGTAGCGCAGGTTGCGCTGTACATCCATGTGCGGGAACAGCCGCGCATCCTGGAAGACATAGCCGATGCGGCGGCGGTGCACCGGCAGGTCGATGCGCTGGCTGCTGTCGAACAGGACCCGCCCATCCACCGTGATGCGGCCCGACTGCGGACGCAGTAATCCTGAAATTGCGTTGAGCACGCTGGTCTTGCCGGCACCGGACGGGCCGGTCAATGCGAGCACGCGTGCATCGCTGGCGATACGCACGCTGCGGTTGAAGCCTCCGCGCTGCAGCTGGACGTCGAGTTCCAGCATCACAGCACCTCGGTCTCGTGGCCGCGCTGGCGGCGCACCAGCCATTCGGACAACACCAGCGCGCCCAGTGAAATGCATAGCGACACCGCGGCCAGCCGCCAGATGCCGCCTTCGGCATTGGGCACCTGCAGCAGGCCGTAGATGGCGGCGGAGATGGTCTGGGTCTGGCCGGGGATGTTGGAGACGAAGGTGATGGTGGCGCCGAACTCCCCCAACGCCTTGGCGAAGGCCAGCACCGCGCCCGCCATCAGGCCCGGCCAGGCCAGCGGCAGGGTGACGGTCAGGAACACCTTCCACGGCGGCGCGCCCAGGGTGGCGGCGGCATGCTCCAGGCGGCGGTCCACCTGTTCGATCGACAGGCGGATCGCGCGCACCATCAGCGGGAAGCCCATCACCGCACAGGCCAACGCGGCGCCCGTCCAGCGGAACGCGAAACGGATGCCGAAGTGTTCCAGCAGCCAGCCGCCGACCGCACCGCGCGTGCCCATGGTCACCAGCAATGCATAGCCGACCACCACCGGCGGCAGCACCAGCGGCAGGTGGATCACGGCATCGAGCAGCGTGCGGCCGTAGAAGCGCTTGCGCGCCAGCAGCCACGCCACGGCGATGGCCGGCGGCAGGCTGGCCATCGCCGCGACCGCCGCAACCTTGACGCTCAGGCGGATGGCGACCAGTTCGTCGGGCGAGAAATCGAACACGCCGGGTCCTGGGCGGGTCTTACTTCAGGACCGTAAAGCCGCGCTTTTCGAAGATCGCCCTGGCCGGCGCCGTGCCCAGCCAGGTGACGAAGGCCGCACGCGACGGCGATGGGCCAGCGGTCAGGCTGGCCACCGGATAGACGATGGCTGGATGGCTACTTTCGGGGAAGGTATCGACCACGCGCACACCCGGGTCGGCGGCGGCGTCGGAACCGTAGACGATGCCCAGCGGCGACTCGCCGCGCGACACCAGCAACAGCGCCGAGCGCACGCTGTCCGATTCGGCCAGCTTGCCCTGCACGCCGTCCCACAGCTTCAGCGATTCCAGTGCGGCCTTGGCGTACTTGCCGGCCGGTACGCTGCTGACCTGGCCCACGGCCAAGCGCTCATCGCCCAGCGCCTGCAGCAGCGCGCCCGGCTGGGTGACGTTGATCTTGGCCGTGCTGGACTTTGGTGCCACCAGGACCAGGGTGTTGCCGAGCAGGCTGCGGCGCGTGGCGGTATCGATCAACTTGCGTTCCTGCAGGTAGTCCATCCACTGCAGGTCGGCCGAGATGAAGACATCGGCCGGCGCACCCTGTTCGATCTGCTTGGCCAGGGTGGAACTGGCGGCGTAGGACACGCTGACCGGGGTGCCGGTGGTCTGCTGGTACAGCGCGGCGGCCTCGTCCATCGATTCCTTGAGGCTGGCGGCGGCGAACACGGTGACTGGCGTGGTATCGGCCGCCTGGGCCGCGAACGTGGCCACGGCGGCGAGCAGCAGGACGCCGGTGCGCAGCAGGCGCGAAGCGAAACGTGTCATCGGAAGGGCTCCCTCAAGTCGGATGAGATACAGCGGCGAAGCGTGGCGTCCGCTCAGGGCGAGCGCACGGTGATGCGGGTGACCTGTCGGACCGAACGCGCCGGTCGGCCGTCGCCGGGCACGATCAGGCGCAGCGGGCCTTCATGCGCGTCCAGTGGCTTGCCCTGGCACTGGTCGGCCAGGATGACCTGGGTTTTGCCGAGCCCGGCTTCCAGTTCGCCCAGCGAGAACACGACCCGATAGCCGTCTGTTGCCTGCACGTCGACCACGCGGGCCAGTGCCGGGCCGCGCAGCGGCGTGGTGGGCATGGCGCCGGCGTGCTGCAGCAGGTCGGTGAGCGAGACGCCGGTGCAGTCCAGTGACTGGCCGTGCACGTTCATCTGCGCGCGCTGACGGGGTAGATCGCGCAGGGCCGCAGCGTCGAGCGAAACCGTTGTCGGTGCGTCGTTTGTCTGGGCCAGCGCCGAGAGCGCGGGCAGCGACCAAAGGGCGGCGATCAACAGGGCAGGGAAGGGCTTCATCAGGGCTCCCGATATATTCACAAGGATATACCGAATGTTTCAGGTCCATGCCGGGGCAGGGGACAGGTCAGGGCGAGGCGCAATGTGCGCTCAACCACCTCAGGTCTGCTGCTGCGGCTTCGGCGCACGTTTGTTCGATGCGCCGATACCTTGCCAGGACCCGCGTGCCGAAGGGCGTCAGCACCGCGCCGCCACCGCCGCTTCCACCCTTGCTGGCCAGGACCACGGGCTCGTCGAATACCCGGTTCATCGCATCGACCAGGTCCCAGGCGCGCTTGTAGCTCATGCCCATCTGCCGCCCGGCCGCGGAAATGGAGCCGGTGTCCTGCACGCGTTCGAGCAGTTCGGCCTTGCCTGGTCCAAGCGCGATGTCGGGTGTGAGCAGCACGCGCAGGCGAAGTCGGCTGGCGGCGGATTTTTTCGGCATGGCGATCCGGTCTGGCAGGGCGGCCCGCGTCAGCATAACCGCCTCATCCTAGCGGCTGGGGCGGGACTGTCTTGTACGAATGTCCGTGGATGCCGGCACCTGCCGAGCGGCGTAGGCTGTGAGGTCTTCTGCGAGATTCCAGGTGTGCCATGACCATCGAAGACCCGATCACCGTTGTGCTGGAACAGGAGGAGGACTTCGCGTTCCGCATCCATTTCGAAGGCCTGGACGTGCCTGACGTGCTGTCCGATGAAGCCTCGCCGCTGGGGCACGACGGCGGCCCCAATCCCGCGCGCCTGCTGCTGGCCGGCATCGCCAATTGCCTGTCGGCCAGCCTGCTGTTCGCCCTGCGCAAGCACAAGAACACGCCGGGCAAGCTGCGCGCATCGATCACCGCGATCCCGGTGCGCAATGCCGAAGGCCGTTGGCGGATCCCCACCGTGCAGGCGACGTTGCATCTGCCCGGTGCCAACGCCGACTACCAGCACTTGGAGCGCGTGCTCGATACCTTCGAGGACTTCTGCCTGGTGACCCAGAGCGTGCGCGAGGGAATCGACGTGCAGGTCACCGTGAAAGATGATGCTGGCCACGTGCTGCGTGGCGACAAGAGTTTCGAGGCTGGCGCATGAGCGAGCCCCTGCTGATCGCCTGCCCGCATTGCCACGCGCGCAACCGCGTGCCTGCCGAACGCCTGCGCGAGGTGCCCACCTGCGGCCGTTGCCACGAGGCGCTGTTCAGCGGGCATCCGGTGGCATTGGATGCGACCACGTTCGACATCCATGCGCGTGACAGCGACCTGCCGCTGCTGGTGGATTTCTGGGCGCCTTGGTGCGGGCCGTGCAAGATGATGGCCCCGCATTTCGAGGCTGCTGCCGCGCAGCTGGAACCGCGCCTGCGCCTGGCCAAAGTGGATACGGATGCACAGCCAGCGCTTGGGGCGCGGTTCGGGATTCGCAGCATCCCGACGATGGCAGTGTTCCTGCACGGCCGCGAGCTGGGCCGGCAGTCGGGGGCGATGCAGGGTGGGGAGATTGTGCGATGGGCGTTGAGTCTGGTTTGAGTCTGGTTGGTTGTTTTCTTGAAGCAGAGCTTCCGCACCGCTACGCGGCGCGTCTTCCTTTTGTCTTGGCAAAAGGAAGCAAAACCGCCAGTGCCTGTCCCCAAGAGGGGATTGAAAACACTCGCCGATGCTGCGCATCGGTGCCCTGTGCTCCTCGCCGGAAACGGCACGGCGCGGGAACTCGCTTCGCTCAAACACCCGCGCCTCTTCGGCCATTTCCGCCTGCGGTGCTCGGCTCGCTTTGAAGGCGCTGAAGACCAAGAGCGGAGCAACAACAAAAGAAAAATCGGCATCACGCAGGATGCTGCTCTTGCTTGTGCCCTGAAATCCTCCGTAAGGCACGGCGAAGGGGGCAGGGACAAGACCCGCAGGGCGCCGCACAAGGATGTGCGGCGTTTTTGGAAGGGACATGGATGTCCCTTCCAAAAATCCCTCGCCACGTAGCGAACCCTCGCAACGCGAGGGCGTGCCGCCCGGAGTGTGCTTTATTTGCCTGGCTTTCTTTGCACAAGCAAAGAAAGTAGGTCGTGGCACGAAGTGCCGCGAAAGCCCTGCTTCAAAAAAAGGAAATGCCTCAGCGCGCTCCCAACGCCGCATTCAACACCGACGCCAAACGCACGCCTGCCAACCGCAACTGCTGCTCGGCCACCGGCGTCCACGTCTCGAAATAGGCCTGGTCGATCTTCGCGCTGGCTGGATACAAGCCTGGCGACAGCGCGATGCGGCACGAGGCTTCGGCCCACGGCGCCGGATCTGGCGGCGAAGTCGCGCCCGCGCCGGCATCCGGCCGGGGCAGCGCCTGGATCTTCGCCAGCAGCGCACCGTCATCCAGCCCGGTGTGGCGCAGCAGTCCGCTGTCCCACAGCGAATGCAGGTTGCTGCCACGGCCGTCGATGTTCACCTGCACGTCGTTGCCGCCCTTGTCGCTGGCGTAACCCGAGTGCAGCGGCTGGTGCATGTCACCGACCAGGTGCACGACGAACTTGAGCGCCTGCAGCCGCTGTGCGGCCGGCAGCGTGCGGTCGGCCAGGATCGCGGTCTGCGCCTTCAGGGCTTCCACTTCGCAGTCGCCGTTGCGGCAGTCGCGTGGCGGGTCGTAGTGGCAATCGGATTCACCGAGATTGACGTAGTGCCACTTGGCCGTGCGCTTGCCCAGGTCGGCGTCGTTCTTGCGCAGCTCATCTGCCCAGCTGGCGATGCCGGGCAGGGTGGCGCCCGGTTCGGTGGCCAGCAGTGCATCGATCTGCCTGCGGGCAGCGGGGGTGAGGTCGGATTCGGCCAGTTCGGCCACCAGCATGTGGCCGGTCTTGCCCCCAGGCCAGTGCCAGGGACGGGGCGCCGGACAGCGCCAGGGCAAGCAGCGCGGCGAGCGGCCGCACGATGGAACGATTCAAAGCAATCAACCTTGGCAACCAGGACGGGCCCGGATGATACGCCCGGCATCCGGGCGCTTCGATGTCATTGCCGATGGCTGCGCGCCTGCGGTGGAGGCAAGCCTCAGAAGTACTTCACGTAGGACACGCCATAGAACAGCGGATCGATGTCCAGCGAGCCGACCTTGCTGTCGAACAGCTCGATATCCGGCTGCATCTGGATCCAGCGTACGTCCACGCGGATCGCGCTGCTTTCGCCCACGGCGAAGTCGATGCCGGCGTGGGCGGTCAGGCCGAAGGAGTCCTTGAGTTTCAGGTCGGTGCCGGCCAGCACGCCGTCGCCGCTTTCGCTGAAGTAGGTGGCGTAGTTCAAGCCCAGGCCCACGAACGGCGAGACGTTGCCGCTGCCGTTGAAGTGGTATTGCACGGTGAAGGTCGGCGGCAGTGCGACGAAGCTGCCGGCCTTGCGGCCATCCACGGTGATGTCCTGCTTGCCGGCCAGGTTGAGCGCGGTCTCCAGGCCCCAGTTCTCGCCGACGAAGTATTCCCAGGTCAGCGAAGCGCCGAAGCCGTTATCGACCTCCAGCGGCGTGGTGCCGGCCAGGATGGTGCCTGCATCGGATTTGGGCGCAATGCCGTACAGGCCCGCGCCCAGGGTGTGGTGACCGGCGGCCTGGGCGAAGGCGGAGGGGGCGCAGCAGGCCAGTGCAAGCGCGGCAAGGTAGTGGAGCGGACGGATGTGCATGGTTTCCCCGGGGTTGGTGACGAGTTCCTGGGAACACGCGCACCGCGCTGGAGAGCGCCGCCTGTCCTGGCGGCAACACAGCCTCGCATTCCCTTGGCCCCGAGTGTGCCAGACCGCGCGCCGCGCTGCCGCGACCGGGGTCAGAACTTCAACACCCAGGCCACGCCATAGGTCAGCGGATCGATGTGGGCGGTGCCCAGGTCGGCGCCATCGAGATGCACGCTGCTGTCGATGTCCATCCAGCGTGCATCCACGCGCAGGGCGCTGCGCGCGTTCAGCGCGAAATCCACGCCCACGTGCGCGGCCAGCCCCCAGGAGTCGCCGAGCTTCAGGTCGCTGCCGGCCAACGCACCGGTGGTCTTCTCGCTGAAGAAGGTCGTGTAGTTCAGGCCCGCGCCTACGAACGGCGACACGCGCCCGGCGCTGTTGAAGTGGTACTGCAGGGTCAACGTGGGCGGCAGGTGCTTGGTGGTGCCGACCTTGCCCAGCCCCTGGATGTTGATGTCGTGCTCGAACGGCCAGGCGGCCAGCAGTTCCAGCCCAAGGTTGTCGGCGACGAAGTACTCCAGGCTGACCGTCGGCTTGGTGTCGCTACCGATCTCCAGCGGCAACGTGCCGCCAGCGAGCGCACCGTTGTCTGACTTCGGATTGACCTGGTGGATGCCCAGGCCCAGTGCCCAGTCACCGCGGGCCTGCGCATGGGAGGGAAAGGCGACCGCGCCCAGGGCAAGGGCGGTGGCGAGCGGAAGGGCGATCAAGCGCATGTCGGTATGTCCTGCGTGGGAAAGTGCGCGCAGTCTGTGCAGCGCACGGCCGGCGTGCCTTGATCCGGATCAAGGCGGGCCGGCGAAGGCCCCAGCAAGGGAGCTGTGCGGGATCACCGCGCGGTAGACGCATTCAGGTCCGGCGCCTGTCGGTCGTGACCCGGCGCAAACGGGCCACGCTGCTAGAATGCCGGCCCCTTCAACGCTGTGCCGCGCGTGCAAGCGGCCTTTCAGGAGTTCCCCTGTAATGAGCATCAAGGTAGGCATCAACGGCTTCGGCCGCATCGGTCGCAACGTACTGCGTTCGGCGGTGCAGAATTTCGACGGCGACATCGAGATCGTCGCCATCAACGACCTGCTGGAACCGGATTACCTGGCCTACATGCTGCAGTACGACTCGGTGCATGGCCGCTTCGACGGCACCGTGTCGGTCGAAGGCACCACCCTGATCGTCAACGGCAAGAAGATCCGCCTGACCGCCGAGCGCGATCCGGCCGCGCTGAAGTGGGACGAGGTCGGCGCCGAAGTCGTCATCGAATCCACCGGCATCTTCCTGGACAAGGCTGGCGCGCAGAAGCACCTGGATGCAGGCGCCAAGAAGGTCATCCTGTCGGCCCCGTCCAAGGACGACACGCCGATGTTCGTGTTCGGCGTCAACGACAAGACCTACAACGGCGAGGCGATCATCTCCAACGCCTCGTGCACCACCAACTGCCTGGCCCCGTTGGCCAAGGTCGTCCATGACAAGTGGGGCATCAAGCGCGGCCTGATGACCACCGTGCATGCGGCTACCGCCACGCAGAAGACCGTCGATGGCCCGTCCAACAAGGACTGGCGCGGCGGCCGCGGCATCCTGGAGAACATCATTCCGTCCTCCACCGGCGCGGCCAAGGCTGTCGGCGTGGTGATTCCGGAATTGAACAAGAAGCTGACCGGCATGAGCCTGCGCGTGCCGACCTCGGACGTCTCGGTGGTTGACCTGACCTGCGAGCTGGAAAAGCCGGCCACCTACGAAGAAATCTGCGCCGAGATGAAGGCCCAGAGCGAAGGCGCGCTGAAGGGCATCCTGGGCTATACCGAAGACAAGGTCGTCGCCACCGATTTCCGCGGCGAAACCCGTACCTCGGTGTTCGACGCCGGTGCCGGCATCGCCCTGGACTCCACCTTCGTCAAGTTGGTGTCCTGGTACGACAACGAATGGGGCTACTCCAACAAGTGCCTGGAAATGGTGCGCGTGGTGGCTGCGAAGTAAGCCGTCACACCTGTTGCAAGCCAGGGGGCGCCTTTCAGGCGCCCTTTCTCTTTGCGCTGCGCAGGCCATGCGCTGTGTGCCAGGGACTAAAAAAATCCGCATTGCGGCGGTATAGTCGGGCTACGTGCCTGCGGACCCCGACGCTGGCGGGGACAGATGGAAGCGGGGATCGTCGTTCAAGGAGAACACGCAATGCAGAACAAATCACTGTGGCTGGCTGCCACTGCGCTGACCGTTTCAATGTGTATTGCTGCGCCGTCGCATGCGGCTGGCTGGCCCTTCAAGAAAAAGAAGGAAGATGCAACCCAGCAGGGTGAAGATGCGCCTGCCGAAGGCAAAGCCAAGCAGGGCGGCCGTCCGGCCTGGATGAATGACCAGGGCGAAGTGATCAAGGCCTCCGACGCTGAAGAGGGTTATGGCGAGAAGGTCAAGGGTGTCAACGACTGGGAAGGCGAGATCGTTGGCAAGCTGGCACCGGGCAGCAAGTTCAATCAACTCAAGATCGGCATGCCGGTCCGTCAGGTGACCGACATCGTGGGGCAGCCGACCGACCAGGGCAGCTATGTGACCGGCAAGGCCTGGATTCCGTTTTTCCATGGCTCGGGCACTTCGCGGACCGAGTACGTTTACAAGGGCTGGGGTCGTTTGATTTTCGACAGCAAGGGTGGCTTCGACAGTGGGGCCAATCTGGTCTGGATCATCAATAGCGCCAACGAGAGCGGCTATCGCGACTGATCGCGGTGTCTTGATGGATCAGGAAAAGCCCCGCGATGCGGGGCTTTTTTTGTGTCTGGCCGGGCGCTGCGATGGCTGCATCGGTGCGCCGGTGGCGGCTGGTTGCCGGATGCCGGCCGTTCGGACGGGGAGTTCGGTAGCATGCGCTGCATGGACGCAGGCGTTGTCGTCCGCGTCTTCAGGGAGTGAGGCAATGGAAGCGTTCTTCGTGCTGCTGGGACTGGTGCTGCTGGCGATTCCCGTGCTGCTGATCGTGGCGCTGGTTTCGATCAGCAGCCTGCGCCGACGCGTGGCGCAGCTGGAACTGGACATGTTTGCCATGGCCAGGCCGGCAAGGCAGGGCTCGCCTTGGGGGGCGACAGCGGAAGCCGAGCGTGCCGCGCCCGCGACTACGCCAGCGCCAGAAGTGGACCGTCCTGCAACACCGGTCGATGCGGAGCCCGTTGCGCCCAGGCCCGCTTATCTGCGGCCGGAAGCCGTCGAGCGCACACCGCCACCGATCCCGGAGCGCCCCGAGGTGCCGACGCCCGCACCGGTGGCCAAGACGCCTTCTCGCCCGGACCCCATCACCCAACTGCTGGCGGCGGCCAAGCGCTGGTTCACCGAAGGCAACGTGCCGGTGAAGGTCGGCATGCTGGTGCTGCTGGCCGGTGTCGCGGCACTGCTCAAATACGCCGGTGATCAGGGCTGGTTCCGCATGCCGATCGAGCTGCGTTATGCGGGCATTGCGGCGGCAGCGTTGGCGGGCCTGGTGTTTGGGTGGCGGCAGCGTGCGGCGCGCCCGGGATTCGCGCTTGCGTTGCAGGGCGGCACGATTGGCGTGCTGCTGCTGACGGTGTTCGCGGCATTCAAGATTTCCGGCCTGATGCCGGCAGGCGCGGCGTTCGGAATCAGCTTGGTGCTGATTGCTGGCATGTGCGTGCTTGCGGTGCTGCAGGAATCGCGCACGTTGGCCGTGCTGGGCACGCTCGCCGGGTTCCTCGCGCCGATCTGGCTGTCTACCGGCAGCGGCAACCACGTCGCGTTGTTCTCGTACTACGCGCTGCTCAACGCGGGCGTGTTTGCGATTGCGTGGGTGCGTTCCTGGCGGGTGCTGAACCTGCTCGGGTTTGTCTTCACCTTTGGCATCGGCACGATCTGGGGCGTGCTGGATTACCAGCCGGACAAGTTCGCCAGCACCGAGCCGTTCCTGCTGCTGTTCTTTGCTTTCTATCTGCTGATTCCGGTGTTGCATGCGCGGCACGGCGACACCCAGACGCGCGTGATCGACGGAAGCCTGCTGTTCGGCACGCCGCTGGTGGCGTTCTCGCTGCAGGCGGGCCTGCTGCGCGGCGATGGCATGCAGTTGGCGCTGTGTGCATTGGCGCTCGCCGTGATCTACGCCGGCCTTGCCGCATGGTTGCTGCGTGATGCCCGCACCGCGCTGTTGGGGCGTGCCCACGCGTTGCTGGCTGCCGGTTTCGCGACGCTCGCTGTCCCGCTGGCGCTGTCCGCGAAAGCCACGGCAAGCGTGTTCGCGCTCGAAGGGGCAGGGCTGGTCTGGCTGGGCCTGCGCCAGCAGCGCCGGCTGCCGCTGGCCAGTGGTGTGCTGCTGCAGTGTGCCGCGGCGATCAGCTTTGCATTGGGGATCGAAGGCGGCACGCACGACCTCACTGCGGTCGCCAATCCGGCCTTCATGAGCGCGCTGCTGATCGCGCTTGCCGGGTTTGCCAGCGCCTGGATGCTGCAGGCAGGCAAGACCAAAGCGTTGGCTGCGATCGCCTACCTGTGGGCGCTGGCTTGGTGGAGTGGTGCTGGATTGACCGAAATCCAGCGCTTTGCCGCGCTCCCCGATCAGCCGGAT
Source organism: Pseudoxanthomonas sp. (assembly GCF_027498035.1). Taxonomy (NCBI): domain Bacteria; kingdom Pseudomonadati; phylum Pseudomonadota; class Gammaproteobacteria; order Lysobacterales; family Lysobacteraceae; genus Pseudoxanthomonas; species Pseudoxanthomonas sp. The sequence continues at coordinate 1,491,670 of NZ_CP114978.1, read as the reverse complement.
CTGGTGCTGGTCCTGCTTGCCGTCACGGCCTGGCTGGCAGCCGAGGTGCATCGCATCCGGCCGGCCGTCGCGCTGTTGTGGACGGTGATGCTGGCATTCGTCCTGGCCATGCCGGTGGCAGGCTGGCAGATGGCCGTACATGCGCAGCCTTTTGCTGGCGGTGGCGCGGTGGCCTGGGGGGTGTTCGCGGCGCTGGGGACGCGCGCGCTGTGGTGCCTGCGCGGGGCCGAAGGCCCTGGTGCGCAGGGCGCGCAGTTCGTGTGGCTGCTGGTCTGGCCGTTGATGTTGTCGATGGCTGGCAGCTGGCTTGCCGACCATGCGCAGCTGGCGGGAGGCTGGGTGTTCGCCTTGCTGGCCTGGCCATGGCTGGCGTTGGCGGCAGTGTCGTTGCTGCGTTGGTCGTGGTTGGCCTGGCCGCGTGGCGATGCGCTCGATGCGTGCCGCCCGGGCATGCAGGCCACGGTGTTCGTGGTGCTGTTGCTGGGCTGGCTGGTGGCGCTGGGTGACAGCCTTGGCGCCGCGCCGTTGCCGTGGTTGCCGCTGCTCAATCCGGGCGAGCTGAGTCAGCTTGCGGTGCTGGCCCTGCTCGCGCGCTGGCTATGGCACGCCAATGTGCCAGCGGGTCTGCAGCGGCGGCGCATCTTCCTGATGGCCGTGGCGGGCATGGTGTTGATCACCAGCTCAACGCTGCACTCGGTCCATCACTGGGGACAGGTGCCGTGGAATGCGCAGCTGCTGTGGACCAGCGTGGCGCAGACCAGCCTGACCGTAGTGTGGAGCGTGCTGGGCGTGATCGCCTGGGTGTTCGGTTCGCGGCGTGGACAGCGTGGACTCTGGCTCAGTGGTGCGCTGCTGATGGGTCTGGTACTGGCCAAGCTGGTGCTGGTCGACCGGCAGCACCTGGGCAACCTGCTGGGCATCGGTTCGTTCATCGCCTATGGATTGCTGTGCACGCTGGTCGGGTATTTCGCGCCGGCGCCGCCGCGTGATGGCGAGCAGGCTGCGGAGGTGCAGGGATGAAGGCGATGTTCCTGATGTTGCTGGTGCCTCTGGCCGCCGCCGCCGCGGGTTCCGGCGACAACTATGTGCAGCAGTGGCCGATGCAGTTGTCGACCGCCGATGCCGGTGCCTACCGGGTCACGTTGTCCGATGCGGTCTATCGCACCGCGCAATCCCCGGTGCTGGCCGATGTTGTGCCCCGCAATGCGCAAGGCCAGCCGCTACCGGCCGCGTTGATGGCGGCCGACTCGCCTTTGGCCATGCCGCCACAGCGCGTGGGCCTGCCGCTGTTCCAGCTGCCTGCGCGTCCTGCGGGCCAGTCCGGCGACCTGCAGCTGATCGCGCAACGCGACGCACAAGGTGCGGTGACCCGGGTGGAAACCCGCCTGCCGGAAGGTGCGACGCAGGCCGCCCGCGCCGGTGGCTGGTTGCTGGATGCCAGCGCCCTGAAATCGCCGGTCCAGGCGGTATGGCTGGAATGGCAGGCGCAACCGCAGCTGCAGGCGGAGTTGCGCCTGGAAGGCAGCGATGACCTGCGCGACTGGTTCCTGATCGACCCGCGCGTCACCGTGGTCGACCTGGACAACGGCCGGCAGCGCCTGAGCCAGCGACGCATCGCGTTGCCATCCAGCGCGCATTACCTGCGGATCGTGCCGGTGTCGGGCAGCGTGCCAGTGTTGCAAAGCGTCCAGGCCGAAGTCGCGGCGCCGGTTGCGGCGCAGCCGTGGCAGTCGGTGCTGCTGGACGGCAAGGCGCTGGAGCGCGGTTTCGAATTCACTTCGCCAGGCCGCTTCCCGGTGGCGCAGGTGGACGTGGTGTCCGGCGGCAACGAGGCGGTCGAATGGATCGTGCAGAGTCGCGATGCCTCCGACGCGCCGTGGGTGCAGCGTGCAGGCCCATGGTTGGCGTACCAGGTGGGCGGCGCCGCGCAACGCTCGGCGCCGCAGCGACTGTCGGTGACCACGCGGGATCGTTACTGGCGCCTGCTGCCGAGCGCGGGCAAGGCGGCCACGGCGCCGCAGCTGCGCCTGGATTACCGGCCCGAGGTCATCGTGTTCCTGGCCCAGGGCACGCCGCTGTATGCGCTGGCCGCGGGCAGCGCCAATGCACGGCGTTCGGATGCGCCGCTGCAGCCGATGATCGCGGCCCTGCGCCAGGACCGTGGGGCGCAATGGCAGCCCGCGTTGGCCGAACTCGCAGCGACGGCGCAACCCCTGCAGGGTGAAGCCGCGCTGCAGCCGGTGGCCGAGAAGCCCGACTGGAAAAAACTGCTGCTCTGGGCGTTGCTGGTCATCGGCGCCCTGGTGGTCGGTGGGTTCGCGGTCAGCTTGTTGCGCGCGAAACAACCGCCTGACGGACCTTCAACCTGACGTGCAGCCACTTCCGGGTTTGCCGCATGGACATGAAGCCCGGACAATAAGGGCCCGTTTTCACCACGGAAGCCGCATGCCCCGCCTCTGCGTGAACGTTTGCCGCCTTGCCGGCCGCCGATGCGGTCGTTGATGCACTGCGATCCCCGGATCGGTGCGGCCCCGTGCGATGGCGCGGGCCAGCGCACGGCGGCCTGCATGCCAGCCAATGCTTCCTCCTGCCGTGCTGCGCGACCTGCCACGGCAACATTTCCGCGGCGTCCGGTGTCCGACGCTACTTTCCTTTCCTCCTGACTTTTCACGAGCTCAAGCCCCCATGACCATCATCCGCATGACCGACCTCGACCTTTCCGGCAAGCGCGTGCTGATCCGACAGGATCTGAACGTGCCGATCGATGACGGCAGGATCACCTCCGAGCAGCGCATCACCGCGTCATTGCCAACCCTGAAGGCCGCGCTTGCGCAGGGCGCGGCGGTGATGGTCACCTCGCACCTGGGGCGCCCGAAGGAAGGCAGCTGGAGCGAGGAAAATTCGCTGGCGCCGGTGGCCAAGCGCCTGTCCGAACTGCTGCACGTGCCGGTGCCGCTGGTACGCGACTGGGTCGATGGCGTACAGGTCGAGCCGGGCCAGATCGTGCTGCTGGAAAACTGCCGCATGAACCTGGGCGAGGGCAAGGATGACGAGGCGCTGGCCCAAAAGTACGCCGCGCTGTGCGATGTGTTCGTCATGGATGCCTTCGGTACCGCGCACCGCGCGCAGGCCTCCACGCACGGCGTGATCAGGTTCGCCCCCATTGCGGCCGGTGGCCCGCTGCTGATGGCCGAACTGGATGCACTGGACAAGGCGCTGGCCGCGCCGGCACGCCCGCTGCTGGCCATCGTCGCCGGCAGCAAGGTCTCGACCAAGCTGGAGCTGCTGTCCAGCCTGGTGGGCAAGGTCGACCAGCTGATCGTCGGTGGCGGCATCGCCAACACCTTCATTTCCGCCGCCGGCTACAGCGTGGGCAAGTCGCTGTGCGAACCGGACCTGCTGGATACCGCGCGCAAGATCGTCGCCGACGCCAAGGCGCGCGGCGCCGAGATTCCGCTGCCCACCGACGTGGTGGTGGCCAAGCAGTTCCTGCCCGATGCCGCAGCGACGGTGAAGCAGGTCGACGCCGTGGATGCCGACGATCTGATCCTGGACATCGGCCCGGACACGGCCGCCGCCTACAGCGAGCTGATCGCCAAGGCCGGCACCGTGGTCTGGAATGGTCCGGTCGGCGTGTTCGAATTCGACGCCTTCGGCAAGGGCACCGAGACCCTGGCGCGTGCGATCGCCGCTTCCCCGGCATTCTCCATCGCCGGTGGCGGTGACACCCTGGCGGCGGTGGACAAGTACGACATCGCCAGCGAGGTCAGCTACATCTCCACCGGCGGCGGTGCGTTCCTGGAATTCCTGGAAGGCAAGACCCTGCCGGCCGTGGCCGCGCTGGAGGCGCGCGGTTCGTGAGCGGCAAACCCACGCTGTTCTTCGACCTGGATGGCACGCTGATTGATTCGGAGCCGGGCATCATCAACGGCATCCAGCATGTGTTCGCGTCGATGCAGCAGCCGGTCCCGGACGCGGCATCGCTGCGGCCGTGGATCGGGCCACCGATGCGCGACAGCTTCCAGTCGGTCTTCGGCGAGGAAGCGCAGGTTGCCCAGGCGCTGGCGCTGTACCGCCAGCGTTACGACACGCTGGGCTGGACCGAACTGACCGTGTATACCGGCATTCCCGAGCTGATCGCCACGTTGAAAGCCGCCGGCCACCGCCTGGCGGTGGTGACCTCCAAGAACGAACGTTCGGCGCGCCAGATCCTGGCGAACCTGCCGTTCGGGACGAGCTTCGAGGAGATTGTTGGCGCCAGCGATGACGGCCAGCGTCGCTTCAAGTCCGATCTCATCGCCGAAGCACTGCGCCGGTTGTCCCTGTCGGCGGAGGCGTGCGTGATGATCGGCGACCGCCGCATGGATATCGAAGGCGCCGTGCATCACCAGATGCGCTGTGTCGGGGTGCTCTGGGGGTTTGGCGACCGCGAGGAGCTGACCACGGCAGGGGCGGGCGCCATCGTGCAAACGCCGGCCGAACTCGAGGCCTGTTTCGCCTGAGCCATTGGCCCGCACGGTACAGGCCAATTGCGCAACTCAATACCAAGAAAATACCAGTTTGGTCGATCCAGGGTTGACTTTGATTTCCTGAAAATTCCTTTAAGTACAATCGCTTGGGTTGATTTTGCTGCAATTTTTCCTGCCGGGTTCATGCCTTGGTTGCACTGCACAAACGGACCACCGCAATGCCTGTGGTAGCGTTTGCAGCTCAGGAGAAAACCATGACCAGCACACATCAGCGCCGTACCAAAATCCTTGCCACGTTGGGCCCGGCGACCGACGCGCCCGGGGTGCTGGAAGACCTCATCCGCGCCGGCGTCAACGTGGTGCGACTCAACTTCTCGCACGGTTCGCCTGACGGCCAGCGCGAGCGCGCCGAAGCCGTGCGCGCCGCCGCTGCCAAGGTGGGTGCCGAGGTCGGCATCCTCGCCGACCTGCCCGGACCGAAGATCCGCATCGAGCGTTTCGCGGCCGGCAAGGTGTATCTGAAGGCCGGTGCGCGCTTCGATCTGGTCGCCGATGAAAACGCGCCTCCGGGCGACGAAACCCAGGTTGGCGTCAGCTACCTGGGCCTGCCGGGTGATGTCGCCCCGGGCGATACGCTGCTGCTGGACGACGGCATGATGCAGCTGCGCGTGGTTGAAGTTCAGGGCCAGCGCATCATCACCGAGGTGCTCAACGAGGCCGCGCTGAGCGACCGCAAGGGCCTGAACAAGCAGGGTGGTGGCCTGTCGCTGGGTGCGCTGACCCCGCATGACCATGATCTGATCGCCGTGGCCGCGGACATCGGCGTGGACTTCATCGCCGTGTCCTTCTGCCGCAATGCCGCGGACATGGAAGAAGCCCGTGCCAGCGCCCGCAAGCATGGCAGCCAGGCGCACATCGTCTCCAAGGTCGAACGTTCCGAGGCCATTACCAATCTCAAGGAAGTGGTCGGCGCCAGCGACGTGGTCATGGTTGCGCGCGGCGACCTGGGTGTGGAGGTTGGCGATGCCGAGCTGCCCGGCCTGCAGAAGCGGATCATCCGCGAGGCCATCGAGCAGAACAAAGTGGTCATTACCGCCACCCAGATGCTGCAGTCGATGGTCGACAGCCCGCTGCCTACGCGTGCCGAGGTCATGGACGTGGCCAACGCCGTGATCGACGGCACCGATGCGGTGATGCTGTCGGGCGAAACCGCGGCGGGCCATTACCCGGTGCGCGCGGTGGAGGCGATGGCGCGGATCTGCGTCGGCGCCGAGCGCTCGTTCAAGATGGACACCGATTTCGAGGCCGCCCAGCGCAACCTGCAGCGCGCCGACCACGCCATCGCGATGGCCACGATGTTCCTGTCCGAGCACATCGGCCTGGGCGGCGTGGTCGCACTGACTGAGTCGGGCGGAACGGCGAACTTCCTGTCGCGGTTCCGTTCGTCGGTGCCGGTGTATGCGTTCTCGCGCGATGACGGTGCGCGCCGACGTATGGCGCTGATGCGCGGCGTCACGCCGGTCGCCTTCGACAGCCGTGGCATGGTGCCGCGCGAGGCAGCGCGCGCCAGCATCCTGCACCTGGTCCAGACCAGCCGCCTGAAGGCGGGCGACAAAGTCGTGTTCACCAGCGGCGAGCACATGGAAATGCATGGCGCCACCAACACCCTGCGCCTGCTGGAAGTGGGCGAAGACGGTCGCGCAAGCGGGCTCGGCGAGTTGTAGGGACTGCTGGAAATGCCGTCATCCCCGAAGAGCCTGCCCCCGCGAAGGCGGGGAGGGGATCCAGCGACGCGTTGAGCCTTCAATGCCGTCATCCCCGCATAGGCGGGGGATCCAGTGACGTTGAGCCTTTGAGAGCTAAAGGCTCTGGGTTCCCGCGGACGCGGGAACGACGGCAGGTTCCTGGCGGGAGACCAAGCCAAAGATGATTGGTCGCTCCGCTTGATGGCATGTAAGCGCTTGCATGGGCGGTTGTGAGTCGGAGCTAACGGATGGGGTGGCTATAATTCCCGTCCCCACCGTCCCGCTACAGGATCCGCATGAGCATCGAACAGCTCGCCGAAACCGCACAGGCCATGGTTGCCCCCGGTAAGGGCATCATCGCCATCGACGAATCTTCGAGCACCATCGCCAAGCGTTTCGCTGGCGTCGGTATCGAGAACACCGAGGAAAACCGTCGCCGCTACCGCGAGCTGCTGCTGACCACGCCGAAGCTGAGCGAGCACGTGTCCGGCGCCATCCTGTACGACGAGACCATCCGTCAGAAGACCAAGGACGGCGTGCCGTTCGCCAAGTACATGGCCAGCCAGGGCATGATCCCGGGCATCAAGGTCGACACAGGCGCGCATCCGCTGGCTGGGTGCCCGGGCGAGCTGGTGACCGAAGGCCTGGACGGCCTGCGCGACCGCCTGAAGGAGTACTACACGCTGGGCGCGCGCTTCGCCAAGTGGCGTGCGGTCATCAACATCGGCGAAGACATTCCGTCTGGCACCTGCATCGAAGCCAACGCCCACGCGCTGGCCCGCTACGCCGCGCTGTGCCAGGAGCAGGGCATCGTGCCGATGGTCGAGCCGGAAGTGCTGATGGACGGCGACCACGACATCCAGACCTGCTATGAAGTGACCGAGGCGACCCTGCGCTCGCTGTTCGGCGCTCTGTACGAGCAGAACGTCCTGCTGGAAGGCACCATCCTCAAGGCATCGATGATCGTGCCGGGCAAGAGCTGCGAGGATCAGGTGGACGTCGATGAAGTGGCCGAATCCACCGTGATGTGCCTGAAGAGCACCGTGCCGGCGATCCTGCCGGGCATCGTGTTCCTGTCCGGTGGCCAGTCCGACCGCGATTCCACCGCGCACCTGGATGCCATGAACCGCCTGGGCAACCTGCCGTGGCCGCTGAGCTTCTCTTACGGCCGCGCCATGCAGCAGGCAGCGCTGGCGCATTGGTCCAAGGATCTGGTCGGCAATTTCGCTAAGGCTCAGTCGATCGTGTTCGACCGCGCCCGCGAAAACGGCCTGGCCGCACTGGGGCAGTGGGAAGGCTGATTGCTTCCTGCAGCGTCAGATGCAAGAACGCCGGCGAAAGCCGGCGTTCTTGTTTGTCCATTCTGGCCTGATGTGGGCTGAGGTCAGGGGCGGAATCAATGCAGCCCTGACATCCGCATATAGCCTTCGATGATCTCGTTGCCCCAGAAGAACACGATCCAGCCGGCAATCGCCAGGTAAGGGCCGAACGGAATCTGGGTCGAGCGATCCCGGCCCTTGGCGACCAGCCAGATGGTGCCGATGATGGCGCCGACCAGGGATGAGAAAAGGATCGTCGGCAGGATACCGGCCAAGCCGGTCCAGGCGCCGATGGCCGCCAGCAGTTTGAAGTCGCCGTGGCCCATGCCTTCCTTGCCGGTCAGTTGCTTGAACAGCCACCACACCGACCAGAGCGAGACATAGCCGGCAATCGCACCCAACAGGGCGGGCTTTGGTTGTATGTAGAGATGTTCCAGGCTGGCGATCAGGCCAAGCCACATCAGTGGCAGCGTCAGCGTGTCGGGCAACAGCCGGGTGCGCAGGTCGATGCCTGACAGCGCCACCAGGAAGCAGCTCAATAGCGCCGCGCCGAAGCCCTGCCAGCCGAAGCCGAAGCGCCAGACGCTGGCCAGTGCCAGCAATCCGACCAGCAACTCGACAGCCGGGTACTGGATCGAGATCGGTGTATGGCAATGCCGGCATTTACCGCGCAGGGCCAGCCAGCTGAACAGCGGAATGTTCTCGAACCACGACAGCTTGTGCTTGCAATGCGGGCAGTGCGAGGGCTCAACCACGATTCCGGGAGGGGGTGGATCGTAGAGGTCCGGCTGCTCCAGGATCTCGTTGGCATCCTGTCGCCACTGCCACTCCAGTCGGCGCGGCAGCCGCAGGATCACCACGTTGAGGAAGCTGCCGACCATCAGGCCAAGCGCGGCCGCGACCGGATACCCCAGTCCGGGGTGTTGATCAAGAAATGCCATCGCTCAGCCGACCACCGCGCCGAGTTTGAAGATCGGCAGGTACATGCCGATGACCATGCCGCCGACCAGCACGCCCAGCACCACCATGATCATCGGTTCGATCAGGCTGCTCAGCGCGTCCACGGCATTGTCGACTTCCTGCTCGTAGTACTCGGCGACCTTGAACAGCATCGTGTCCAGCGCGCCAGCCTCTTCGCCGATGGCGGTCATCTGGACCACCATATGCGGGAACAGGCTGGTCTGCTTCATCGCCATGTTGACCGGGTAGCCGACCGACACGTCATCGCGGATGCGCAGCACGGCCTTCTCGTAGACCGTGCTTCCGGTGGCGCCGGAAATCGTGTCCAAGGCCTCGACCAGTGGAACGCCCGCCTTGAAGGTCACGGCCAGCGTGCGTGAGAAGCGTGCGATTGCACTGTTGTGCATGATCTGGCCGATGACCGGCACCTTGAGGATGACGCGGTCCAGGAAATGCTGGAACGCCAAAGACCGCTTGAACGCCATGACAAAGGCGATGCCGCCGCCGATCAGGATGATGGCCGCGAGCCACCAATAGGAAATGGCGAAATCCGACGCCGCGATGATCATCTTGGTGAAGGCGGGAAGGTCTGCGCCAAAGCTGGTGAAAACAGCCTGGAACTGCGGCACCACGAAAATCAGCAGGATCGCGCTGACGATCAGAGCAACCGCGATGGTCATTGCCGGGTAGAACAATGCCTTCTTGATCTTGCCCTTGAGTGCTTCGGTGTTTTCCTTGTAGTTCGCAATGGTATCCAGCACCGTCTCAAGCACGCCTGCGCCTTCGCCTGCACGCACCAGGTTGCGGTACAGCTCGTCGAACTGGACGGGATATTTGCTGATGGCTTCAGAGAGTGAGGAGCCGCCCTCGATATCGGCCCGGATGCCTTCCAGCATCTTCTTCATGCGCGGGTTCTTATGGCCGCTGCCGATGATTTCCAGGGACGTCACGATGGGGACGCCGGACTTCATCATCGTCGCCATCTGGCGACTGAAGAAGGCAATGTCACCAGGCTTGATCGGTTTGCCGGCTGCGCCAAACAGCGGCTTGGGCTTGGGCTTGAGGACTGTCGGCGTGATGCCCTTGGTCCGCAACTCGGCACGCAGCAGGTTGGCGTTGCGCGCTTCCTGTTCGCCCTGCATCTTGATGCCGCGCTTGTCCGTGCCTTGCCAGACAAAGGTGACCAGCTGTTTGGTGTTGCGCGCGACCGGGGCGGATTTCCGGGCGGCTGAACGGGTTACGGCCATGTTGGTTCCCCAGTTGCCGGCATCCCCATGCCGGGTAGCTCACCCCCCGCATGGTAGCGGGTTCGGCCGGCAAAACAATCGCAGCCTGTCACCCCTCTCTCCCACATGCGGGGAGAGGGGCATAGCAGTCTGCTTATCCGCACAAGCAGGGGAGATGAGTAAAGCCATTCCCCAATAGCATTGTTCCGGCGGTCAATCCTTGGTGACGCGGTTGATCTCGGCCAGGCTGGTCATGCCCTGCTTGGCTTTCCAAAGCGCCGACTGGCGCAGGTCGCGGATGTTTGAGCGCTGGGCGGCCTCGGCAATCTGGATGGCGCCACCGCCTTCCAGCACGATGCTGCTGATCTCATCGGTCATCGGCATCACCTGGTAGATGCCGACACGCCCCTTGTAGCCCTCGGTGCACTCGTCGCAGCCAACGGCCTCGTAGAGGGTGAAGCCTGCATCGAGTTCCGCCTGGGTGAAGCCTTCCGCCAGCAGCGCGTGCGGCGGAATGTCATGCGGCTTCTTGCAGCGTGGGCACAGCCGTCGGGCCAGGCGCTGGGCGATCACCAGCGTCACCGAGCTGGTGATGTTGTACGGCGCGATGCCCATGTTCATCAGGCGTGCGATGGTCTGCGGTGCGTCATTGGTGTGCAGTGTGGACAGCACCATGTGGCCGGTCTGCGCGGCCTTGATCGCGATCTCCGCGGTTTCCAGGTCGCGAATTTCGCCGACCATGATGATGTCCGGGTCCTGGCGCAGGAAGCTACGCAGCGCGGCAGCGAAGGTCATGCCGCGCTTGGTGTTCTGCTGGACCTGGTTGACGCCCGGCAGGCGGATTTCGACAGGGTCCTCGGCGGTGGAAATATTGCGGGTCTCGTCGTTCAAAATGCCCAGCGCCGTATACAGCGATACGGTCTTGCCCGAGCCGGTCGGGCCGGTCACCAGGACCATGCCGTACGGCTTGTGGATGGCCTCCAGGAAGAGTTTCTGCTGGTCCGGCTCGTAGCCCAGTTTGTCGATGCCGAGTTTGGCGGCGCTGCCATCGAGGATACGCAGCACGACCTTTTCGCCGAACAGGGTCGGCAGGGTGCTGACGCGGAAGTCGATCTGGCGGGTCTTGGACAGGTTGAGCTTGATGCGTCCGTCCTGTGGCACGCGCTTCTCGGCGATATCCAGCTGCGACATCACCTTCAGGCGCGCGGCGATGCGCTGGTTGAGTTTGTGCGGCGCCTTGGCGACATGTTTCAGGATGCCGTCGATGCGCAGGCGCACACGGTAGTCGGTTTCGTAGGGTTCGAAATGGATGTCCGAGGCGCCGCGGCGGATCGCATCCACCAGCACCTTGTTGACGAACTTCACCACCGGGGTGTCGTCGCCCTTGGCATCCACGCCGCTGTCAGTGCCGTCCTCGTCGCCGCTGGCCGTATCGAGGTTATCCAGGCCTTCCTCGTCCCCGCCGAGCGCACCCAGCGAATCGGAGGCATTACGCCAGGCCTCCAGGGTGCGCTTGAGCTGGTCGTCCGGTACCAGGATCGGCTCCACCACCAGGTTGGTGTGGAATTTAATCTCGTCCAGGGCCTGCATTCTGGTCGGATCGGAGACGCCTACATAGAGTTTGTTGCCGCGTTTGAACAGCGGCAGGACCTGGTGCTTCTGCAGTAGCTCTTCGCTGACCAGCTTGAGCGCGTTCTGGGACGCATCGAAGACGCCAACATCCATCAACGGTATGCCGAATTCGATGGCATTTGCGGCGGCCAATCCGGCGGGCGCGACCAATTTTTTCTCCTGGATCCACTGGGCCAGCGGGATCTTGGCCTGGGTGGCTTCTGCCATGGCCGTGCGGGCGACGGCCTCCTCCATGGTCCCATCTATGACCAGGCGACGGGCAATGCCGGTGATGCCGACAAGATTGGCGCTGTTGGCGGCCATCGTATTCATGATGCATTCCCCGGTGGCCGTCACGGCCTCGATTTGCTCGCGGGAAAGATATCAGCAAGCAGCCGAAGACGGCGGTGGTGTAGGGCGGGTCTTGACCGGCCATTGGGCCCCGTCATCCTCAATGCCCATGGATCGAAGTCGCTCAAAACAACAAACCCCGCCGAAGCGGGGTTTGTGGGAGGCCGCAATAGTAGCGCTCCAGTGGGTCCGTGCGTGGCGGGTCGAGACCCGCCCTACAGTCCTGCGGTATTAGGGTGTCGCAGCAGTGCGGCAGCTAGCCGGAACGTACTTGGGATCGCCAGCTGAAAGTGAGCAAACCCACTGGACTGGTACATCAGTGGTTGCCTGGGTGGGGGTCATCAACAGAACGGGGGCGGTGGTTGCGCCGGTATCCTGGGTGGTGACGGTAATTACGCCATCCTCGATCTCAATCGAGGCGACATACTTGGTCTCATTGCTGGTATAGCCAGCCGCATCATTGTCAGCTACTTCGGTAGCTACGACCCCTTGGCTTGCAGCAGTTTCGGTGACAGCAAGCTTGGCCGCATCGGCCATCACCAGTGCCTCAGAAACCTTGGAGCGAATGGTGTAGTCCTGATACGCCGGCAGCGCGATGGCCGCCAGGATGGCGATGATGGCGACCACGATCATCAGTTCGATGAGGGTGAAACCGCCCTGCATGTTCTTCTTCATGAAGTAATTCCTTGGGTGGATTGGCTGGATGGTATTGCTTGGGGGCACTGTCTCCCCCGCGCCCCCGGACTGACGCGGACCGTGGGTGCCGTGGAAACCCACGTGCGGTGAGTGTTCAGCAGGAAGCGTGCCAACCTGATCAATTCGGTCAGGTTTCGTACAGCGCCAAATATCTGTCGTTCATCGCGGGGTGTTTATCGAGTGTCGCGAGGGCCTGACGATCTGCGTCACTAGGTGACGTTGGCTGTCAGTTTCGGGGCCGAATGACGGATGGCAAAGGCCAAGTGTGTGCTGGTGCACGGTTGCCGTCATGTGTGGGGATGACGCCCTGGGAAGTGCGCCGCGACCAGGTAAGGCGGGTCTTGACCGCCATTGCGGCACGTTCGCTTCCCAATGCCCGTGAATCGAAGCCACCCCCAAATGGCACACCCCGCCGAAGCGGGGTGTGTGGGAGGTCGCGGGTGCGGCATTCCGTTGGTGCGGTGAGTGGGCGGGTCGAGCCCCGTCCTACTCGATTCCGAGCTTCTTCAGTTTGTAGCGCAGGGCGCGGAAGGTAATGCCCAGCTGCGCGGCGGCCTTGGTCTTGTTCCAGCGGTTGTCTTCGAGCGCCTTGTGGATCGCGGCGCGTTCCATCTGTTCGATATAGGACGGCAGCGGGGCATCGCTTTCGCTGGCGGGTGGCTCGTGCGCGACGGGTGCGGCTGGCTGGCCGAACGGCGCGGGGCTGGAGCGGAACGGGTCGTAGTCCTGTGACGCTGCCTGGGGCGCGGGTGCGGCAGGGGTGCGACGTTCGATCTGTGGCAGGCGTAGGTCGCCGGCGTCGATGGCATCCTCGTCGGCCATGGCCATGGCGCGTTCCAGGATGTTTTCCAGTTCGCGCACGTTGCCGGGGAACGGGTACTGGCCCAGCGCGTCCAGGGCCACCGGCGACAGCAGGGGGGCTGCGCGGTCATGGGTCGCGGCCAGGCGTGTGAGGATGGCCTGGGTCAGCTGGGGCAGGTCGCCGGTGCGCTCGCGCAGGGGCGGCACGCGCAGTTCGATCACGTTGATGCGGTAGTACAGGTCGTGGCGGAAGCGGCCATCGTGGGCCAGTTCGCCCAGGTCCTTGTGGGTGGCCGACAGGATGCGCACGTCCACCTGGATTTCGCCGGAGGCGCCGACCGGGCGGACGGCTTTTTCCTGGATGGCGCGCAGCAGCTTGACCTGCATGGACAGTGGCAGTTCGGCGACTTCGTCCAGGAACAGGGTGCCGCCACTGGCGGCCTGGAACAGGCCGATCTTGTCGGCATGCGCGCCGGTGAAGCTGCCCTTCTTGTGGCCGAAGAACTCGCTTTCCATCAGTTCTGCCGGAATCGCGCCGCAGTTGACCGGGATGAAAGGCCCGTTGGCGCGACCGCCCTGTTCGTGGATGGTGCGGGCGACCAGTTCCTTGCCCACGCCCGATTCGCCCAGGATGTACACGGGGGCCTGGCTGCGGGCCACCTTGGCGATGGTCTGGCGCAGTTCGGCCATCACGCGCGAGTCCCCGAGCAGGCGCATGGCGTGCTGGACCGGGGCGGGCGTCGGTGCTGGGCGCTCGGTGTCGTTCAACTGCAGGGCATTGCGGACCAGGCCGCGCAGGACGTTCAGATCCACCGGCTTGCTGACGAAGTCGAAGGCGCCGGCCTTCAGGGCCTCGACCGCCAGTTCAACGTTGCCGAAGGCGGTGATCATCGCCACCGGCGTCTTGGGGAAATTCCTGGAAATCTCGCTGACCAGTTCGATGCCGTTGCCGTCAGGCAGGCGCATGTCGGTGAAGCACAGGTCGTAGCTGTTCCTGGACAGGAGTTCGCGTGCTTCGCCAAGGTTGGCGGCGGCGTCGATCCGTAGACCCATGCGTCCCAGGGTCAGGGTCAGCAGCTCACGAATGTCACGTTCGTCATCGACGATCAGGGCGCTACGGGGGTCGCTCATCATGGTCTCGCATTGCGTGCGATCCAGTCTAACTGCTGAACAGGTGCAAGGGGGAGGGTGGGGCTGACGAAAAGGCCTCGACATCGATGCCTCATCGAGCGGGGTGTCCGATCGACATCGTTTGAATAGGGCCGTGGGTTGGATGGGGGCTTTCCAGAGGTCGCCGCCCCGGATGCGGCCTGCGGCCTTACCCGGGCTACGTGTCTGCGGGCTGGGTCGGTGGGGGCTTTGCCGGGGTTGCATCTGGCTTTGTTCCTTCTCCCCTCCCGCAAGCGGGGGAGAAGATGCCCGAAGGGCAGATGAGGGGGCTTTCCGCTCGATGCCAACAATGCAATCGACTTTGGATGTCGATCACCGTCGTGAGCATGGTCATCACCGCTCATCCCCCTCACCCCGACCCTCTCCCCCGCATGCGGGGGAGAGGGAGCGCCCTGCAGTGTCGAGGGGACGGTCGCTTCTACGCAGTCAGTAGGCTGTTGGGGCCGGGCATCGCAATCCGGAAACAACTACCGCCGCCGGGCACGGCGACATATTCCAGCGTCGCCTGGTTGGCGCGGCACAGCTCGCGGGCGATGTACAGGCCCAGGCCGGTGCCGTGCTCGGAGGTGGTGAAGAAGGGCCGGAAGAGTTGTGCGGCCACGGCCGCGGGAATGCCCGGGCCGCGGTCCAGGATGTCGATCATCGCCCGCTGGTCCAGCTGGAACACGCGCAGGCGGATGCGGGCAGGTTCGCCCGGCAGGCGTCCGTAGTTCAGGGCGTTGTGCACCAATACCGTCACGACCTGGTGCAGGTGGCGTGGGTCGATCATGGCGGTGACCTGGCGGTTGCCTGTGACTGCCTCCAGGCTGTCGGTCTCGATCGGCATCGATTGCTGGTAGTCGTCGACGAACTGGCGCGCGAACACGTTCAGGTCGGTGTGTTCGGGGGTGGCGCGTTCGCGTCGCGCAAGTCCCAGCACGCTTTCGACGATGCCGTTGGTGCGCTGGCATTGCTGGTGGATGATGCCCAGCAGGTGGCGGTCGCTGGGATTGAATTCACGCGATTCTTCCAGCAGCTGGACCGCGTAGTTGATCGCGGCCAGTGGATTGCGGATCTCGTGGGCCAGGCTGGCCGAAAAGCGGCCCAGCGCCGCAAGCGTCAGCGATTCGGCGCGGCGGGATACGACCGTGGCGTCATCCAGGAAGATCAGCGACAGCTCACTGCCGGCTAGCAGCCGGGCGAAACGCGGCTGGATGTCGGGTTGGTCCGGGGTCAGGGTCAGCGGTGTTTCGTCGTTCTGCCAGCCATTGCGCCAGCGCTGCAGGCGACGGGCGAGTTCAGGGGCGATGCCCTGCAGTAGTGCGCCGCCATCGGTCCCGGCCGCTTCGCCCAGCAGGCCGGTGGCGGCCTCGTTGGACAGCCGGATGCGGCCGTCCAGGTCCACCACCAGCACGCCGGTGCGCATGCGCCGGATGATCAGTTCATTGACTTCGACCAGATTGGCGACTTCGACGCCGCGTGCGTCAGCCAGCTGCTGGCTGCGCCGGGCGCGCAGGCCGACCTGGACTGCCAGCAGGCCAACGGCCAGGTAGCTGACGCAGAACATGACGACTTCGGCAACCGGGCGCGGCGGTCCGTTGTTTGCCAACACGGCGACCAGGTACTCGATGAAGTGCGCGAGCGTGGCCGTCGCCGCCACGCCGACGCCCCAGCGCAGCGGTAGCAGGGTGCAGGCGGCTGCGACGTTGAACAGCAGCAGCATCGCCACGCCTGGCGCCGCGTCCGGCAAGGCGTACGTGATTAGGCTGGCGACCGTCAGATCCACGCAGGCGCCACCGATCACGATCCGCAGCAGCCGGTTCTCGCTGCGGCCAAAGAGCAGCATCGCCAGCGAGAACACCAGGTAGAACACGGTGACGGCCGTGGCCAGCGCCGGGGAATTGATCGCGCCGGCGCTCAGGACATCGGACAGCGGGCTGAACAGCAGTCCGGCCAGGATGCCGGCTTCCAGGACGCGGTACAGGGCCAGGAAATACAGTTCGCGGCGCGGTTCGGAGACCAATGCCAGGACGGGCGTCTTTGCGGGCACGGTGCTCAAGCTGGGGGAATCCTTCCACTGGATGGAACGAATGGAAGTATAGGGGGCGCTCCGGAAACTGGTGGTTTTGCGTCGCAACACACCCTTGGGTGACAATGCGCGGCCCATCGGCACCCGGCTGTCCCCGATCGTGGGACGTGCCCCGGCGCGCGATGCGTACTGACCTTATTAATACGGTGACGCATGAATTTCCACGAATATCAGGCAAAACAACTGCTTGCCGAATACGGCATCCCGGTCCCGGCAGGTAAAGTCGCCGCCACGCCGGACGAGGCGGTCGAAGCCGCCAAGTCGCTGGGCGCAGGCCCCTGGATGGTCAAGGCGCAGATCCACGCCGGTGGCCGCGGCAAGGCCGGCGGCGTCAAGTTCTGCAAGACCACCGATGACGTGAAGGCGATCGCCGCCAAGCTGCTCGGCACCAAGATGGCCACCTACCAGACCGCCGGCGTCGAGCTGCCGATCAACCTGGTGCTGGTGACCACCGCCGGCGAGATCGTCAAGGAACTGTACCTGTCGGTGCTGGTCGACCGTGGCACCAAGACCATCACCTACATCGCCTCGTCGGAAGGCGGCGTGGAGATCGAGCAGGTCGCTGCTGAAACCCCGGAGCTGATCCATTCGCTCAACGTCGATTTCGTCGAAGGCGTGCAGGGTTACCACGGTCGCGATTTCGGCTTCAAGCTCGGCCTGACCGCCAAGCAGGCCGGCCAGCTCGCCAGCATCATGGTCAACCTGTACCGCCTGTTCAACGAAAAGGACCTGGCGCTGGTTGAAATCAACCCGCTGGCGATCCTGGACGACGGCAACCTGTACGCGCTGGACGGCAAGTTCGAGAGCGACGACAACGCCGGCTTCCGCCACAAGGAACTGGTCGCCCTGCGCGACAAGACCCAGGAAGACGAAACCGAAGTGACCGCTTCGGAGCTGGACATCAACTACGTCACCATGGACGGCAACATCGGCTGCATGGTCAACGGCGCCGGCCTGGCCATGGCCACCATGGACGTGATCAAGCTCAACGGCGGCGAGCCGGCGAACTTCCTGGATGTGGGCGGCGGCGCCAACAAGCAGCGCGTGATCGAGGCGTTTAAGCTGATCCTGTCCTCGGACAAGGTCGAAGGCATCTTCGTCAACATCTTCGGCGGCATCGTCCGCTGCGACATGATTGCCGAAGGCATCATTGCCGCGGTCAAGGAAGTGGGCGTCAAGGTCCCGGTGGTCGTCCGCCTGGAAGGCACCAACGTGGAAGAAGGCAAGCAGCTGCTGCGCGACAGCGGCATGGCCATCATCCCGGCCGACAACATCAACGACGGTGCCAAGAAGGTCGTTGAAGCGGTCAAAGCCGCCGCCTAACCGTCCACGGTAGAGGGATGCTGGCAGCGCTCCGTTTTGCCCCTTGAGTCAAGGGGCGGGCACGTCGCACAGCGACGTGATGGGGTTCTGGTGGCATGCAACGCGGACATCGGCGTCAGACCGATGCCCGGGCATCCGAAGCCGGCCCAATAAAATTACGAAGGACTCAACGAAATGTCCGTTTTGATCAATAAAGAAACCAAGGTGATCGTGCAGGGCTTCACCGGCCAGCAGGGCACCTTCCACGCCACCCAGATGGTCGAGTACGGCACCAAGGTCGTCGGCGGCGTCACCCCGGGCAAGGGCGGCACAACCCACATCGACCTGCCGGTCTTCAACACCGTGGCCGAAGCCGTGCAGAGCTACCGGCGCCGATGCGTCGGTGATCTACGTGCCGCCGCCGTACGCGGCCGACGCGATCCTGGAAGCGGCCGCAGCCGGCATCAAGGTCATCGTCTGCATCACCGAGGGCATCCCGGTGCTGGACATGCTGCGCGTCAAGAACGTGCTGACCCGTTCGCATCCGGACACCGTGCTGATCGGGCCGAACTGCCCCGGCGTGATCACCCCGGGCGAGTGCAAGATCGGCATCATGCCGGGCCACATCCACAAGCCGGGCAAGATCGGCATCGTGTCGCGTTCGGGCACCCTGACCTATGAAGCGGTCAAGCAGACCACCGAAGTCGGCCTGGGCCAGTCCACCTGCATCGGCATCGGCGGCGACCCGATCAACGGCCTGAACTTCGTCGACTGCCTCAAGCTGTTCAACGAAGACCCGCAGACCGAAGGCATCATCATGGTCGGCGAAATCGGTGGCGACGCCGAGGAAGCTGGTGCCGAGTACATCAAGCAGTACGTCAAGAAGCCGGTCGTCGGCTTCATCGCCGGCGCCTCGGCCCCGGCTGGAAAGCGCATGGGCCACGCGGGTGCGATCGCATCGGGTGGCAAGGGCACGGCCGAAGGCAAGTTCGCCGCGATGGAAGCGGCCGGCGTTGTCACCGTCCGTTCGCCGGGCGACCTGGGCGCGGCCATCGCCAAGCTGGTGAAGTAAGCCGCAAGCCTTCGGGCTTGAGCGGTTGTTCGACGCGGGTCGCCTTCGGGCGGCCCGTTGTCGTTTGAGCGGGGCGGATATGTCCTACCAGACTACGTCGCGCTGATTTGCCCCCTCTCCCCCACAAATGGGGGAGAGGGGGTAAACGCGTCGAGCAGACAGACAGTTGCTCCTACAGATCATCGCGATTGGAGAAGTCACGCGCGCGTTTCGGCGGGCGCATGGAAGGGGCAAAATGGCGCCTGTTTTGACTTCCGTGCCCACCGCATGCGCCTGCTCGCGTTTGAAACCTCCACCGAAGCCTGTTCCGTGGCCCTGCACGTCGATGGGCGGGTGAGCGAGCGCTTCGAGATCGCGCCGCGTCGCCATGCCGAGCTGTCGCTGCCATGGGCGCAGGCGCTGCTGGACGAAGCGGGTGTGGCCAAGTCGCAACTCGATGCGATTGCGGTGGGTCGCGGGCCGGGTGCGTTCACTGGCGTGCGGCTGGCGATCGCGCTGGGGCAGGGCCTGGCGCTGGCGCTGGATCGGCCGCTGCTGGCGGTGTCGACCCTGCAGGCATTGGTACTGCGCGCGCCGTCCGGTGCAGGCAAGGTGGTTGCCGCGATCGATGCGCGGATGGGCGAAGTCTATGCAGCCTGTTTCCGTCGCAACGGCGATGTGCTGGACGCGCTGGATGTCGAAATCGTCGGCTCGCCCGACGTGGTGCAACTCGCGGACACGCTGGGCGGCTGGCATGCGGTCGGCACCGGTTTCAGTGCTGCCGAGGGCGTGCTGGCGGCGCGGTTCGGCGACCGGCTGATGGCAGTGGATGCTCGCGGCATTGCCGCATGCCGCCGATGTGGCGACGCTGGCTGTGGCGGCTTATGCCCGCGGGGATCGCACGGCGCCGGAGCTGGTCGAGCCGGCCTATCTGCGCAACAACGTTGCCTTGACCCTGGAAGAGCAGCAGGCGGCGCGGGCGGCCAAGCAGGCCACGTAGGAGCGGCCCATGGTCGCGAGGGGCATTACCGGTACGGCCTTTCGCGGCCATGGGCCGCTCCTACTGGTCGCGGACTTCCCCACCAGGCAGGAACACCCAGGTGCGGGTGACATGCAGGACGTCGATGTTTTCTTCGTTCGGCGGCAGCGGCGGGAACGGCGCTGACAGGGTGACGATGCGCAGGGCAGTGGAATCCAGCAGCGGCACGCCGCTGGACTGGATGATGCTGCTCTGCTCGATGCTGCCATCGCGGCGCACGGCCACCGAAATCACGACCTGTCCGCTGAGCCGCCTGCGGCGCGCTTCATCCGGGTAGTTGAGGTTGCCGACCCGCTCGGCACGGTCCACCCAGGCGCGCAGATAGTTGGCCCAGACGTATTCGCGGGTGCTGGCCGAGACGAACTTGCGCTTGGGGCGCTTGGCGTACAGGTCCGAGCGCAGGTGGATCTCGGCGGCCAGCCGCGCCATCTCCATGTCGTGCTCGATCTTCTGTTCGCCATGGGGCAGGTCGGGCTGGTCGGGTTGCGGCCGGGCTTCCTGCGGTGGCACGGCCTGATCCGAATCCCGCGTGGTGATCACCCGCGCTTGCGGCGGTGGTGCGGCGTTGGGCGACTGGGCGCGCAGTGGTTCCGGCGCCACGCCGGCCTCGGCTTGCGGCACCCAGCCGGCCTGGGCCTCGCGCGGGCGCTGCGACTTGTCGCGATCGCCGCCGCCCTGCTGGTTGGCCGCAGCCAGGAAATCGGCCTGCTTGGGTGTGAGCGGCGTGCTGGTCTGGCTGAGGATCACGTCCAGCGTCGGGATCACCGGCGCGTCGTCATCCAGGGCAAAGCCCAGTCCCAGCAGCACGATGCCGTGCACCAGCAGCGACAGCGCCAGGGTCGCGCCCAGCCGTGCGTTTTCGTCGATCCGGGGACTGGTCAGCTGCGCGGACATGATTAGTGCGCGTCATCCAGGTTGCGTTGGGCGCGCTTCTCCGCGACCTGATGGCCTGACGTGCGCGATGCGATGCCAGCTGCGCGCTGCTGGCAGCCAATGCACTTCACTTCGACTGCGGGATGCGCGCTCAGGCTGCGAGCCTGCGCTCGATGGCATCGAACAGCAGGCCGGCGATATTGAGGCCGAACTGTGCATCCAGCTCGCGCACGCAGGTGGGACTGGTGACGTTGACTTCGGTCAGGTAGTCGCCGATCACGTCCAGGCCGACGAACAGCATGCCGTGGGCCTTCATGGTCGGCGCGACCTGCTGGGCGATCCAGCGATCGCGTTCGCTGATGGGCCTGCCTTCGCCGCGGCCACCGGCCGCCAGGTTGCCGCGGAATTCGTCGCCCTGCGGGATGCGCGCCAGGCAGTAGTCGATCACCTGCCCGTCGACCAGCAGCACGCGCTTGTCGCCGGCGCTGATGTCCGGGATGAACTTCTGCGCCAGGGCCAGCTTGCGGTTGCCGTCGGTCAGGGTTTCCAGGATCACGTTGAGGTTGGGATCGCCGGTGCCGGTGCGGAAGATCGAACGCCCGCCCATGCCGTCCAGCGGCTTGAGCACGGCCTGGCCGTGTTCCAGGACGAAGGCCTTGAGTTCGGCCGCGTTGCGGCTGACCCGGGTCGGCGGGCAGCACTGCGGGAACAGCAGCGCGGCCAGCTTCTCGTTGTAGTCGCGCAGTCCCTGTGGGTTGTTGACCACCAGCGCGCCGGCGTTCTGGGCCACATCCAGCACCTGGGTGTCGTAGATGTATTCGGCGTCGACCGGCGGGTCCTTGCGCATCAGCACCACCTGGCCCGGGCCGAAGCTGAACTCGGATTCCGCGCCCAGGGTGTACCAGCCGGCCTTGTCGTCGGCCACGGTCAGCGGCGCGACCCGGGCGACGGCGGCGCCATCGCGCAGCGACAGCCCGCCTGGCACTACGTAATGCAGGCGGTGGCCGCGGCGCTGGGCTTCCAGCAGCATGGCGAAAGTAGTGTCTTTGGCGATCTTGATCGACCCGATGGGGTCCATCACCACGATGACGTCGGCGCTCATGATTCGGTGCAGGGGGAGGCAATCGGCAGGCGATGGTAACAGGCGGCGAATGGCCTTCGTTCTGCAATACGCGTCACACAGCGTGCTGAACCCGATGCGCCGTCTTGACAGGCTGCGCCGCCGGATGGGATATAGAGCGCTTCGCAGCGGCGCCATCCATGAAGTGCCGCGCGCAAGGGGAAAGATCTGCGATGACAGACAATGACAGCCAGGCCGGCAGTTTCGGCGGCCTGCGGGTGATGGTGATCGATGATTCGAAGACCATCCGGCGCACGGCCGAAACCCTGCTCAAGCGCGAGGGGTGCGACGTCGTGACCGCGACGGATGGATTCGAGGCGCTGGCCAAGATTGCCGACCAGCAGCCACAGATCATCTTCGTGGACATCATGATGCCGCGCCTGGATGGATATCAGACCTGCGCGCTGATCAAGAACAACCAGGTCTTCAAGACCACGCCGGTGATCATGCTGTCCTCCAAGGATGGCCTGTTCGACAAGGCGCGTGGCCGCATCGTCGGCTCCCAGCAGTACCTCACCAAGCCATTCACGCGTGAGGAACTGCTCGACGCCATCCGTACCCACGTGGCTGCCTGAGCAAGGGGAAACGTCATGGATGCCGCTTCCCTCACCCGATCCGCCGCGCGACGCGGCGCCTGCCACGGCCACCTGGAGGCGCAGGCATGATCCGCACCCCGTTCGACATCCTGGCCGACTACGAGCGCCGCAGCCTGGCCCATGCCGTGGTCCTGCCGGAAGTGAATGCCAACGCCGACCAGTGGCGTGGCGTGGCCTACCGCATCGGCTCGCGCCGGCTGGTGTCCAGCTTCGACGAAGTCGTGGAAATCGTGCCGATCCCGCCGGTCACGCCGGTGCCGGGCGCGCAGCCCTGGCTGCTGGGCGTGGGCAACCTGCGCGGCAACCTGTTCCCGGTGATCGACCTGAAGCAGTTCCTGCAGGGCGAACGCACCGTGCTGCATGAAGGCCAGCGCGTGCTGGTGGTGCGCCAGGCCGGCGGCGACGTGGCGCTGACCATCGACGAGTTGTACGGCCAGCGCAGTTTCGACACCGGCCAGGCGACCGAACCGGGCGCGCTGGCCGACGGCCGGTTCGGGCATTTCGTGTCGCAGGCCTTTGCCAGCGATGGGCAGGAATGGGGGGTGTTCGCGCTGTCGTTGCTGGCGCGCACGCCGGAGTTCAGGCACGCCGCGCAGTAACGCGCACTGCCGACGATCGCGAGGCTGGGGAAGCCACGATCGGTGTTCATTGATGCATTTTTCCAGGGGTATTAGGAATGAGTACTGCGGCGGAAACTCCCAAGGCCAGGATCGGCGGCATGGGAACCACGTTCTGGGCGATCCTGTTGATCGTGTCGTTCCTGGTCGTGGCGGCCAACACGGCCATGTCGACTTACCAAGGCAGCCGCCTGTCGAGCGCAGGCACTGGCGCGGCCGACCTGCAGGTGCTGTCGCAGCAGCTGGCCAACCAGGGCAACGAAGCGGTCGGCGGTAACGCCAAGGCCTACACCGCCTTCAAGGCCACGCGCGAGCGCATCAACCAGAACATCACCACGCTGCAGTCGCGCTTCGGCCAGGAGCCGGGCGTGAAGGGCGCGCTGGACAAGCTGCTGACCACCTGGAAACCGCTGGATGCCAGTGCCAACCAGATCGTGACCGCGGAGCCGGCCGTGCTGGCCCTGTCCGGCAACGCCAATCGCTTCGGCGCACAGGTGCCGCAGCTGCAGGCGCAGCTCAACGAAGTCGTGCGCGCCATGTCCGCCAGCGGCGCGCCGGCCTCGCAGGTCTACAGCGCCCTGCAGGAAGTGGTGGTCGCCGGGCGCATGGCCCGCAACGTGACTGAAATGCGCGCCGGCGGCAGCACCGCGGCCATGGCCGGCGATGCGCTGGCCCGCGATGCACTGGTGTTCGGCCAGGTCCTCGAAGGCCTGCGCAGCGGCAACGAAGAGCTGGGCATCACCCCGCTGCGGGCGCCCGCGGCGCTGCAGACGCTGGAGCAATCGCAGACCCTGTGGACCGGGATGAAGCGTGACCTGGATGCCATCCTGAGCAGCTCGCGCAACCTGTTTGCCGCGCAGTCGGCCTCCGCTGCCATCACCGATGGCTCGGGCAAGATGCTCGACGACAGCAAGGCGCTGTTCAACGCCTTCTCCGCGTTTGGTTCGGTGCGCGATACGCGCCTGTTCCCGAACCTCTGGTACACCATCGTCGGCGGCGTGCTGCTGGTCATCTCGCTGGTCGCCCTGCTGTACAGCCTGTACGCCGGCAGCCGCCGCGAGCAGGAAAGCCGCTACCAGACCCAGGTGGAATACAACAGCCGCAACCAGCAGGCGATCATGCGGTTGCTGGACGAAATCAGTTCGTTGGGTGAAGGCGACCTGACGGTCAAGGCCTCGGTCACCGAGGACATGACAGGCGCCATCGCAGACGCCATCAACTATGCCGTGGACGAACTGCGCAACCTGGTGACCACGATCAACGACACCTCGGTGCAGGTGGCGGCTTCGACCCAGGAAACCCAGGCCACCGCGCTGCAGCTGGCCGAAGCGGCCAACCACCAGGCCGAACAGATCACTACCGCCTCGGACCGCATCAACGAGATCGCGGTCAGCATCGAGGAAGTCTCGCGCAACTCCACCGATTCGGCCGAAGTGGCGCAGCGCTCGGTGCTGATCGCGACCGAAGGTGCCGGCGTGGTGCGTGAAACCATCCGCGGCATGGACCAGATCCGCGACCAGATCCAGGAAACCTCCAAGCGCATCAAGCGCCTGGGCGAGTCCTCGCAGGAAATCGGCTCGGTGGTGGAACTGATCAACGACATTTCCGAGCAGACCAACATCCTGGCGCTTAACGCTGCGGTGCAGGCGGCCTCGGCCGGCGAGGCTGGTCGCGGTTTTGCCGTGGTGGCCGACGAAGTGCAGCGCCTGGCAGAACGCACGTCCGGTGCGACCCGGCGCATCGAATCGCTGGTCCAGGCCATCCAGGCCGACACCAACGAGGCAGTCAGCTCGATGGAGCAGACCACCTCCGAAGTGGTGTCCGGCGCACGCCTGGCCGAGGATGCCGGTACCGCCTTGGGCGAGATCGAGCGCGTGTCCAGCGACTTGAACGAACTCATCAAGAACATCTCGACCGCCGCCCAGCAGCAGTCGACCGCGGCGTTGGACATCACCCAGACGATGGGCGTGATCCAGCGCATCACCTCGCAGACCTCGCAGGGTGCGGGGCAGACGGCCGAATCGATTGGACACCTGACGCAGCTGGCTTCGGACCTGCGCCGTTCGGTGGCCGACTTCAAGCTGCCGGGCTGAGGAACGACACGGATGAAGTGCATCAGCGACAACACGGCTGACACCCGCTTGCGGGGCCGCGCATGAGTGCCCTGCGCGAGGCGATGAGCCACGCCGTGCTCGGCTGGGTCAAGCCGGAGCTGGACCAGACCCTGCGCCTGGTCCGCGACGAAATCGAAACCTTTGCCGACAACCCGGCCGATGCCGCGCGCATGCAGGTGTGCGTGGGCTACCTGCACCAGGTGCAGGGCACGCTGCACATGGTCGAGCTGTACGCACCGGCCATGGTCGCCGAGGAGCTGGAAAAGCTCGCCCAGGCGCTGCAGGACGGACAGGTGGGCGATGCCAACGAAGCCTGCGCCACGCTGATGCGCGGCACCGTGCTGCTGCCCGATTACCTGGAGCGGCTGCAGAGCGGCCATCGCGATATCCCGATCGTGCTGCTGCCGCTGCTCAACGACATCCGCGCCGCGCGTGGCGAAGCCGGCCTGAGCGAGAGCGTGCTGTTCGCGCCCGACCTGGACCGTCCGCTGCCGCAGGAAGTGCCGGCGATCGAGCCGATGCCCGGTGGCACCCGCGATACCCGCGTGGCCCAGGCGCACGAGCATCTGGACCGGGTGCTGGCCGCATGGCCGGAAGATGGCGCGCCGCTCGATGCCACTGCACTGGCCTCGGCCTTGATGCCGTTGCAGCGCCTGGCCGAACACACCGCCGCCCGGCGCATGCTGTGGGTCGCCGTGAACGTGGCCGAAGCGCTGCGCGATGGCGCGCTGGCGCCGACGCCCGCGCTGCACCAGGGCTTTGTCGGCGTGCTGCGCGCGGTCCGTCAGATCAAGCAGGGCGTGGTGCCTGGAGCCGTGCTCGGCCAGGAGCCGACCCGCCAGTTGCTTTACCAGGTGGCGCAGACGACCGAGGCGCATCCGGCGCTGGATGACCTGCGCAACGCATTCGACCTGCAGGACGCATCTCCCAGCCCGGCCGAAGTCGAACATGCCCGCAGCAGCATCAGCGGCCGCAATCGCGCGTTGCTCGATACGGTGGGTGGCGCGGTCAAGGAAGAGTTGATGCAGGTCAAGGATGCACTGGATCTGCAGTTGCGTACCAACGAGGCCATCGCTGGCCTGGCGCCGCAGGTGGCCCAGCTGGGCAGCATCGGCGACACCCTGGGCATGATGGGCCTGGGCCTGGCGCGCAACGTGGTGCTGCAGCAGCGCGACTCGCTGTCCGAACTGGTCGATGGCCGCCGTGCGCCGGATGAGGGCACGCTGCTGGATATCGCAGGGGCACTGCTATATGTGGATGCCTCGCTCGACGACCAGGTGACCCACCTGGGCGATGCGCACTCGCCCGACATGCAGGCGACCGATGCGCAGCTCACGCTCGAGGCGCTGGCTGGCGAGGCCATCCGCAATTTCGCCGAAGCGCGCCAGCAGTTCGTTGCCTTCATCGAAACAGGCTGGGACCACGCGCAGCTGCACGGCATGCCGCGCCTGCTGGGCGAAGTCGGCGGCGCGCTGCAGATGCTTGAACTGGCCGAACCCGCCGACTACGTGGAAGGCGTGCGCCGCTACATCGTCACCGAGCTGATCGGTCGCCGCCGCGTCCCGGGTGGCGCACAACTGGACACGCTGGCCGATGCCATGGCCAGCCTGGAGTACTACCTGGAAGCGCTGCGCGAGCACCGCCCCAATCGCGGCGAAATCCTTGGCATCACCCGCTCCAGCCTGGAGGCGCTGCGCTATTGGCCGCTGCCTTCGGCGACGGAAGAGGGCGTGTTGCCGGACCAGGATGCGTTCGCGGTGCCGACGGCGGCCGCGCCCCTGGCGTTCGAGTCCGATTCCACGCACGCCGTCGATGGTCCCGTGGCCGACGCGGGCCTGGCCATTGAACGTGGCCCCGTGTTGCCTGCGTTCGTCGCGGCGCCGGAAGCCGCAGGTGCATTCGATCCGGTTGCCAGCGAGTTCGGTGACGTCCAGGGCGACGATGCGGCGTTGATCGAGGCCGCGTTCGCGCAGCCTGCGTGGACGTCCGAGCTGTCGGAAGACGTCGCCATGCCTGTCACGGTCGAGGCGGCGCAGGTCCCGGTTGTCGAGGACGCAGCTGATCGCGTGGCGCCTGGCAATGCCGGCGGCCAGACGCTGGCCGCGGGTTTCGACCTCAGCGGCAACGACATCGACGATGAGATCCGCGACGTGTTCCTGGAGGAATTCGACGAGGAGATCGACAACCTGCGCGAGATGCTGCCCGCGTGGACGTCGAATCTGGAAAACCTGGACCGGCTGCGGCCGATCCGTCGCGTCTTCCACACGCTCAAGGGCAGTGGCCGCCTGGTCGGCGCGCGCCAGTTGGGCGAGTTCGCGTGGAAGATCGAGAACATGCTCAACCGCGTCCTGGACGGCACGCGTCCGGCCACGCCTGCCGTGGTGACGCTGCTGGAACAGGCGACCGGAACGTTGCCCTTGCTCAACGCGGCCCTGCGCGGCCGCGCAGGGGTACAGGCCGACCTGGAAGGTGTCGAAGCCCTGGCCGAGCGCCTGGCTGCCGGTGAGGAAGCCCACTACAGTCCGCCTGGCCCGTCGGCCCAGGTCGCCGACGAACCGGTCGAATCCGACGCGGGTTCGGTCGCGCCGGCCTTCGTGCCCGATCTTGCCGGTACGCCAGCTTCGGTGGACAGCGTGCTGCGCGAGATCCTCGAAACCGAGGTCGGCAACCACCTGCAGACCGTCGATGCCTGGCTGGAACCGGCGCTGGCTGCCGGTACCGCCATGGCGACCGATCCGCTGCTGCGCGCGTTCCACACCATGAATGGCGCGTTTGCCATGGCGGACGTACCGGAGATCACCGAGGTCACCGGCCGCGCCGAGCAGTACGTCAAGCGCCTGATGGCCAATGGCGCGCAGACCGATGCGACGGGTATCGCGACCCTGGCCGCGGCTTCCGCGGCGATCCGCAACGTCATCGCCGCCCTGCAGGCGGAGCAGCCGCGCATCCCGTTGTTCTCCGAGTTGCGCGCGCAGCTGGGGGCGTTGTGTGACGACCTGCCGCACATCGCGCGGCTGGTCTCCACCGTGGTCGACGATCGCAACCAGAACACCTACACCGGCCAGCTGCCGACGGGTGACTTTGCGCCGGATCTCGTGCCCGGCGTCGAGCTCACCGGTGCCATGGACCTGTCGCGTTTCATCGACGGCCAGCCGGCACCCGAGGCGCCTGTCGAAGCGACTGCGGATGTTGGGTTGGACGCAGCTGGCGTACCGGCCCTGCCGGAAGACGGAAGCACGTCCTGGTTCGACCTCCAGCTCGAATACCGGGCAACGCCCAAGTGGTCCGAATCGGCCGCACCTGGCACGGATGCGTCGATCACGCTGGGTGAACCAGTGGCCTCGGACCTGCTGGCGGACAGCTCCGAGCAGGCGTCGGACGCAACGGGCGATGGTCTGCCTGGAACAGATGCGCAGGAAGTCCATGCCACGCACGACGCTGGCATCGAGGTGGAATCCATCGACGCCGACGCGGTGCCACTGGCCGCCGCTGCCGATGTCGACGCCGATACGAATGCGATCGAAGCCCAGGCATCGGAAGCCGATGCGCAACCGGTTGAAACGCTGGTGCCGTTCGATGACGCAGACGCAGACGCAGACGTGGCGATGGTGGTATCCGACGACGCGCCGGTTGGGTCCGATGACGGCGATGCCGACGTCGAAGACGCTGCCGCGCCGGTCGATGCCGCGGTGCCCGCGCCGCAGGCCGATGACGTCCCAACGGTTGCCGACGCGGCGTCCGAAGTGACCTTCCCCGAACCCGTCGCCCCCGAGGCGGAGCCGGTCCAGCCATCCGCACAGGATGGTGGCGTGGACCTGCCTCCCGACCACGTACCGACGGAAGCCCCGGCCATGGCCGAGCACATGCTGGACTTCAGCCAGGTCGATCGCGACCTGGTCGACATCTTCGTGGAGGAAGGCAACGATCTGCTCGACCACTCCGACGGGCTGCTGGCGCGCCTGCGCGAGGCGCCGGATGACCGCAACCTGGTGATCGGCCTGCAGCGCGACCTGCATACCATCAAGGGCGGCGCGCGCATGGCCGGCGTTGATGCCATCGGTGACCTGGGCCATGCCATCGAATCGCTGCTGGAGCAGGTGGCAGAACACCGTGCCGAGGTGGATCGCGGCGTGATCGGCCTGCTGGAGCGCGGCTTCGACGTGCTGCACGGCATGTTGGCGCGCACCGCTGCCTACTACCTGGCAACGCCGCAACCGGAGCTGGT
This sequence comes from Pseudoxanthomonas sp., assembly GCF_027498035.1. Lineage (NCBI taxonomy): Bacteria > Pseudomonadati > Pseudomonadota > Gammaproteobacteria > Lysobacterales > Lysobacteraceae > Pseudoxanthomonas > Pseudoxanthomonas sp. The sequence goes on along the minus strand of NZ_CP114978.1, from coordinate 1,462,317 downwards.
GGCCGAATTCGACGCCCGCGCCCGTGGCGAGACCATCGCAACGACAGGCGGCCAGGCTTCCGATGCATCGGCCGATCACGCGGGCCAGCTGGGCGGCATCGCGCTGGTTCCGCCGTCCGAAGCGGCCTTCGAAACCGATGGCGCGCCGCTGGAGACAGTCGCGCCAGGTGATGGCGATACCGAATCGGCGGAACTGGTGGCTGCCGATCCGCTGGCGGAGGGCGACGAGCTCAGCGTGCTGCCGGTGTCCGGGCATTCGGCGGAGACGGACGAATCGGAGTTCGCGTTCGTCGCGGAGTCGGATTCGCTTTCCGAGGTTTCGGAGCCCTCGTCCGGTGAATTCCTGGACGAGGAACTGCTGGCGGCGCTGGATGCCGCACTCACGGCGCCAGCGCACGACACCACCGAAGCCGATGCGCCTGAGGCGATGGCATTCAGTGACGAGGTGACGCCGGTGGAAGCGGCGCCGGTGTCGTTCGAGGTCCCGGTTTCGACCGGGTCCGCTGCAAGCGACACGCCCACATTGGACGTCGAACCCACGCAGCCGTCGGCCCCAGTGTTCGTGGCACCGGCCACGGTCGCGGCGGTCGTGGTGCCACAGCCGATTGCGCAGCTGGCACCGCTGTCGGCCCCGATCGACATGCAGGTGGCGGGCGATGAGGAACACTCCTCGCTCGGCACCAGCCAGGAGCAGGTCCGCGTCCGTGCCGACCTGCTCGACCAGTTGGTCAACCAGGCCGGCGAAGTGGCGATCTACCGCGCCCGCCTGGAACAACAGATGGGCGCCTTCCGCTCGGCGATGGCCGAGCTGGACCGCACCAACACGCGTCTGCACGACCAGCTGCGCCGCCTGGATCTGGAAACCGAGGCCCAGATCGTCGCCCGCTACCAGCGCGAGCAGGACACCCGCGACACCGCGTTCGACCCGCTCGAGCTGGACCGCTTTTCCACCCTGCAGCAGCTCAGCCGCGCGCTGGGCGAATCGGCCGCCGACATCAGTGGCCTGCAGACGGTGCTGGACGAGCTGGCCCGCCAGAACGATGGCCTGCTGGGCCAGCAGTCGCGGGTCAGTTCCGAACTGCAGGATGGCCTGATGCGCGCGCGCATGGTGCCGTTCGAAGGCAGCGTGCCGCGCCTGCGCCGGGTGCTGCGCCAGGCCGCCAGCGACACCGGCAAGCAGGCACAGCTGCAACTGGAAGGTGCGCACGGCGAGCTGGACCGCAACGTGCTGGAGCGCATGACCGCGCCGCTGGAACACCTGCTGCGCAACGCCGTCGCCCACGGCCTGGAAAGCCCGCGGGCCCGTCGCGAGGCGGGCAAGCCGGAAGAGGGCGTGGTCCGCGTGGTGTTGCGTCGCGAAGGTTCGGAAATGGTGCTGCAGGTGGCCGACGACGGCGCCGGCATCGACCATGCCGCGATCCGCCGCCGCGCCGAGCAGCGCGGCATGCTGCAGCCCGGCGCCGAGCTGGGCCAGGTCGACCTGGAGCGCCTGATCCTGGAGCCGGGTTTCTCCACCTACGAAGAGGTCAGCCAGGTGGCTGGCCGCGGCGTCGGCATGGACGTGGTCCACAACGAAGTGCGCCAGCTTGGCGGGTCGCTGGAAATCACCTCTGCGCGGGGCCAGGGCACGACGTTCACCCTGCGCCTGCCGCAGACCCTGGCGGTGACCCAGGCCGTGTTCGTGCGCAGCGGCGAGACCCAGTTCGCCGTGCCAGTCGCTGCGGTGTCTGGCATCGGCCGGATCAGTCGCGAGCGCTTCGAAGCGGCCGGCGCCGTGTACGTGTATGCCGACGAGGACTACGCGCTGCACGACCTGGGCACGCTGGTCGGCCAGGACGTGACCAAGGCCGAAGGCCAGTCGGTGGTCCCGCTGCTGCTGATCCGCGCCGGCGAACTGCGTGCCGCCGTGGCCGTGGACCAGGTGCTGGGCAACCGCGAGATCGTGGTCAAGCCGGTCGGTCCGCAGATCGGTTCAATCCCTGGCATCTACGGCGCCACGATCACCGGCGATGGCAGCGTGGTCGTCATCCTGGATGCCGCCCCGCTGGTGCGTCGCTACATCGCCCAGCCGGCGCTGGCCAACACCGCCGCCGCAGTGGTCGAACCGCGCCACGTGCCGCTGGTGATGGTGGTGGACGATTCGCTGACCATGCGCAAGGTCACTGGCCGCGTGCTGGAACGCCACAACTTCGAGGTGAGCACCGCGCGTGACGGCGTCGAAGCACTGGAGCGCCTGGAAGAACGCGTCCCCGACCTGATGCTGCTGGATATCGAAATGCCGCGCATGGATGGCTACGAGCTGGCCACCGCGATGAAGGCCGATCCACGTTTTGCCGACGTGCCGATTGTGATGATTACCTCGCGTACCGGCGACAAGCACCGCCAGCGCGCGCTGGAGATCGGGGTGCAGCGCTACATGGGCAAGCCCTACCAGGAGCTTGACCTGATGCGCAATGTTTACGACCTGCTGGGGATTGCCCGTGTCCGCGATTGATTCCGGTGACCCCGGTGCACCGCGCGTTGCGCTGCTGGCACGGCCGGGCATCGCGCGCGAGCAGCTGCGTGGCGCCCTGGTCGGCGCCGGTGCGCAGATCGCGTTGGAGGACGATCCCAATGTGCTGGATGTCCATGCACTCGCCGCCAGTGCGCCGCACGCGGTGCTGGTGGCGCTGGAGCCGGCCATCGAGGAGGCGCTGGCGCGGTTGGATCCAGTCCTCGGCGATCCCGGCCTGGTCGTGATCTACGACGAAGCCGACCTGGCGTCTTCGCGCGAAGGCTGGGATGCACAACGCTGGGCGCGCCACCTGGCCGCCAAGCTGCATGGACATCGCAACGTACTGCCGCCGGGCGCGGAGATTGAACTGCCGCAGTCACCGGAACCCGGTCGCCCGCAGGCACCGGCGCTCGTGGACGATGCCGCGCTTGACCTGCATCTGGACGAGGCCGTGGTCCAGTCGGCCTCGTTGCCGGACCAGCATGTCTTCGGCGCCGCGCCGTCGGTGGCCGGGGAAGACATGGAACCGCAGCCCGAGGGTGCGTTCTCGATCGATGCCGAAAGCTGGACGCCGCCGCCGGCGCCTGCACGTCTTGCGCTGGTGGACGACATCGTGCCGGTCGGGGATTCGGCCGATGACGCATCTGCCGCCGTCGCTGAGACGATTCCTCCATTGGCCGCGGTCCCCGCGGCGTCGGATGCATCGGCGACTTCCTCGTTCCAGCACCTGTCGCTGGTGGAGGATTTCGAGGTGGTGACGCCGGTGCGTGGCGAGCCGATGGCCCCGCCGCCACTGCCGCCGGGTTTCGGCGGCCTGACGCTGGAACTGGAATCGCTGGAGCTTCCCGAAGCCGAGGTGGCCGATCCCGATGCCACAGGCAGCAAGGTGCCTGGCGCGGCCCTGCTGTTCGCCGGGATCGGCGGGCCCGATGCGGTCCGCCGCGTGCTGGCCGGACTGCCGGTATCGTTGGAGTTGCCGGTGCTGGTGCACCTGCGCCTGGACGGTGGTCGCTATGACAACCTGACCAAGCAGATCCAGCGCGTGTCGCCGCTGCCAGTGGTGCTGGCGCGTGTTGGCATGGCGGCGCGCGCGGGCTACGTCTATGTGGTGCCTGACGATGTCGCTGCCGAGGCAGGCAATGGCGGCATGGTGGTTTTTGCAGAAGGCAGCACCGATGTGCTGGCCCTGCTGGCGGCGCTCCCGCCCGGCAGGACTGCCGTGCTGCTCCTGAGCGGCGCCGATGCCGCGCTGGCCGAGCCTGCGTTGATGCTGGCCGCGCGCGGTGCGTTGGTGAGTGGGCAATCCCTGCACGGCTGCTATGACTGGGCCGCGGCCAAGGAACTGGAACGGAAGGGCGGCACCACCGCCTCGCCGGAAGACCTGGCCTTGCGCCTGATCGAACATATTGGAGGCTAGGGCCATGGCACGTTCAAACGACGAAATACGCGGCTTCCTGGTCCAGGTTGGCGACGAGCGCGTCCTGCTTCCCAACGCGACCGTGGCGGAGCTGCTGTCGCGCGTGCCGGTGCAGCCGGTCGCCGATACACCGCACTGGATGCCCGGGAAGATCGAGTGGCAGGGATGGCAGGTGCCCTTGTTCTCGATGGTCGACCTGGGTGGCTTCGGCCACGAGCCGGTCACCGCGAACAGCAAGATCGTGGTGCTCAAGACGCTCTCTGGCAGCGGGACGATGCCGTACATCGGCCTGATGACGCGTTCGTTCCCGCGCTTGATTACGGTGCCGCGCGATGGCCTGCTGGCTGATGCCAGCGAGGAATCGCTGCCCGAAGGCGTGCAGATGCGCGTGCTGCTGGGTGACGAAGCCGCGCTGCTGCCGGATCTGGAAATGATCGAGCGCCTGGTCGCCGAGGCCATCGCCCAGCCGGCCTGAGTCTTGCGTCTGCCGGGGCGTGATCCGTGCTTGCCGGATGGGTTCACGCCTCATTCGCGGCCGCGATGCGAGGGTCATCGGCAGATTCCCCTGGGTGAGACCTGCTGCATGAAGACGCTGCTCCGTTCCGGTGTGTTGCCGGGCCTGTTGATGCTGGCAGGTGTTACCCACGCGCAGTCGAGCATGCCAACGCAGTCCGCCGAGACCGTGGCGCCGCCACCGGCATCGGCCTCCAATACGCTGACCTCCGAGCTGCCTCCGCAGGGCTTCAAGACCGTGACGGTGCAGACCCCGCAGGGACCGGTCACGGTCAACTGGGGCCAGGAAAACACGCTGGCCAACGCGTCGGATTACAAGGTCACCGTGGAGCAGTTGGACAAGAACGGCGATGGCGTCATCACCCGCGACGAGGTGCCGGAAAACCATGCGCTGTCCAGCGAATTCCGCCTGGTCGACAAGAACCACGACGGCAAGATCACCGCCGAAGAGTTGTCGCAGTGGCGGTAGCTGCTATCCGCGTTCGGTTCTGGTTGCGTTGAACGAGGATGTGCTGGAACGCGCATGACCTCTCGTAGGAGTGGCCGGGTCCGGCTGTTTACAGGTCGCCGAGTTGCGCCTGCACTGCGGCGATAGCGGCCAGGCCCGCGGTTTCGGTACGCAGCACGCGCGGTCCCAGGCGCAGGCCCTGGAAGCCATGGGTTTCCAAGGCCTGGCGGTCGCGCGGCGACCAGCCACCTTCCGGACCGATGGCGATCACCACCCGGGCCGACGCGGGCGGGGACAGTGACTTCAGTGCGTGCAGGCCCTGCGGGTCCAGCAACAGGCCCAGTGCGTCAGCCGGCAATGCCGATGCGGCGGCCAGCAATGCCTGAGGTTCGGCGACATCCGGAATGCGCGCACGGCCGGACTGCTCGCAGGCCGCCACCACCACGCCGCGCCAGTGCGATAGCCGCTTGTGCAGGCGCTCGCCGGACAGCTTTACTTCCGAGCGTTCCGAATCCACCGGCAGCACGGCGGCCACGCCCAGCTCGGTGGCTTTCTGCAGGATCAGGTCCATCTTCTCGCCGCGGGCGATGCCCTGCAGCAGGGTGATGTGCAATGGCGACTCGTTGTCGACCACGCGTGCGCCGGAAATCCGTGCCAGCACTTCGCGCTTGCCGATGCTGGCCAGCTGCGCGTCGTAGTCATGACCGTCGCCGTTGAACAGCACGCAAGCGTCGCCCTCGCGCAGGCGCAGCACGCGGGACAGGTGCGTGGCGGCGTCCTCGGGCAGTGCAACCTGTGCGCCGACAGCGAGCGGCGCATCGACATGGACGCGGGTCAGGCGCATGGGGGGTTCCTTTCAGGACGGGAATGGGCGCAGGCAGCGTGTGGCGGTGCAGCGTCGAGGCATCGAGGTCTGCTGCAAAGCGGTGCCGAATCGTGGCCATGCTCTGCTAGCATTCGCGGCTGATGATCTTCCTGCATGCGCCCATGATATCGACCACTGCCACCCACGGCAGCAGGCCTCGCGCATGAGTCGCAAGCTGCCCATCATCCACGGCGTCACCGAGCAGCAGATCGGACCGTTGCGCATGGAACGGCTGGACCTGGAGTTCTCCAACGGCGAACGCCGCCAGTTCGAACGCCAGGTCGGCCGTGGCCACGGCGCGGTGGTGGTGGTGCCGATGATCGACAACGAAACGGTGCTGCTGGTGCGCGAGTACGCCGCCGGCATGCACCGCTACGAGCTGGGCCTGGTCAAGGGCCGCATGGATGCAGGGGAAACGCCGATCGAATCGGCCAACCGCGAACTCAAGGAGGAGGCCGGCTTCGGCGCCCGGCAGCTGGATGTGCTGCGTGCCATGACCCTCGCGCCCACCTACATGAGCCACCAGTCATGGCTGGTGGTGGCGCGCGATCTCTATCCCGAGCGCCTGCCAGGCGACGAACCCGAGGAGCTTGAAGTCGTGCCGTGGAAGCTTGATGCACTGGACCAGTTGATGTTGCGCGAGGACTTCTCGGAGGGACGTTCGCTGGCGGCGCTGTTCATCGCCCGCGAGTGGTTGGCTGGTCAGGCATGAGCCGCATCACCGCGGACCTGCACGAGGCCGTCATTGCCATTGCACGCGATGCCTCGGCGGCCATCATGCAGGTCTATGCCGAGGATTTCGCGGTTGAACACAAGGCCGACAATAGTCCGCTGACGCGCGCCGACCTGGCTGCGCACCGCATCATCGCCGATGGCCTGCATCGGCTCACGCCCGAGCTGCCGCTGCTGAGCGAAGAGGGCGCCAGCATCCCCTGGGCTACCCGCCAGGACTGGCACGCCTACTGGTTGGTCGATCCGCTGGATGGCACCCGCGAGTTCGTCAAGCGCAATGGCGAGTTCACCGTGAACATCGCGTTGATCGAAGGCCACCAGCCGGTGTTCGGCGTGATCATGGCGCCGGTGACCGGCACCATCTGGCACGCCGAGGCCGGTCGCGGTGCCTTGCGCCGCGATGGCGAGAATGATCGCGAGCTGCGCACCCGCAAGCCTGCGTCGATGCCGCTCAAGGTGGCGGCCAGCCGCTCGCACCGCGACCCGCGCACGACCGCGGTGCTGGAGCAGTTGCCCGGTGCCGAAGCGGTGCCGCTGGGCTCGTCGCTGAAGTTCTGCCACATCGCCGAAGGATCGCTGGACGTGTATCCACGCTTCGGTCCAACCAGCGAGTGGGATACCGCCGCCGGCCAGTGCATCCTGGAGGCTGCCGGCGGGGTGCTGCTGGCCCCGGATGGCCGCGCATTCCGCTACAACCGGCGTGACAGCCTGCTCAATGGCGACTTCATGGCGCTGGGCGATCCGGCGCTGCCGTGGCGCGACTGGCTCCTGGCGCATGCGTAGGAGCGGGCGATGCCCGCGCTCCTGCGCGGTCAGGTTGCCTTCGGAACCTTTCCACATCGCAACGAGGTGATGCAGTGACCACGCCCGATACGGAGATAGGCCGCCTGCTGTCCATCATGGCCCAGTTGCGCAATCCCGATGGCGGCTGCCCCTGGGACCTGGAGCAGGACTTTTCGACCATCGCCCCGTACACCATCGAAGAGGCCTACGAGGTTGCCGACGCGATCGATCGCGGCGACCTGGATGACTTGAAGGACGAACTCGGCGACCTGCTGCTGCAGGTGGTGTTCCATGCGCAGATGGCCTCGGAACAGGGCGCATTCGGTTTCGACGATGTGGCCCGTGCGATCAACGACAAGATGGTGCGCCGGCATCCCCACATCTTCGCCCAGGCGCAGGCCGGAAACGCCAGGGAAGTCCTGGAGAACTGGGATGCGATCAAGCGCCAGGAGCGCGCCGACAAGGGCCACACCGACACTTCCGCGCTCGCCGGCATTTCGCGTGGCATGCCCGAGTGGCAACGTGCCGCGAAACTGCAGTCGCGCGCGGCCAGGACCGGTTTCGACTGGCCCGGCCCGGCGCCGGTGATCGCCAAGCTGCACGAGGAGATCGCCGAGGTCGAAGTCGAGCTGGCCCGTTCGGACGAAGATCCGCTGCGCGCTGCGCGCCTGCAGGACGAGATCGGGGACCTGCTGTTCGTGTGCATCAACCTGGCGCGCCAGGCGCAGGTCGATGCAGGCGGCGCGCTGCGCCATGCCAATGCGAAGTTCGAACGCCGCTTCCGTGCGATGGAAGCGATGGCCGATGCTGACGGCAGCACGATGCGCGCGCTGGGCCTGGAGGCGCAGGAAGCGCTGTGGGCACGCGCCAAGCAGGCCGAACGCGACGGCAACGCATGACTACGCTGCTGCTGTTCCTGGCCACCGCACTGGCCGAGATCACCGGCTGCTACCTGCCGTGGCTGTGGCTGCGCCGCGATGGCAGTCCATGGCTGCTGCTGCCGGCTGCGGCCAGCCTGGCGTTGTTCGCGTGGTTGCTGACCCTGCATCCGGCGGCTTCCGGGCGCGTCTATGCCGCGTATGGCGGCGTCTATATCGCCGTGGCGCTGGGCTGGCTGTGGGCCGTGGACGGCGTGCGGCCCACACGCTGGGATCTGCTGGGCGCGGGACTGTGCCTGTGCGGGATGGCGGTGATCATGTTCGCCCCGCGCGCCAGCTGAGGCCTCACTGCAGCGCAGCGTGACCACGCGCGCGCCGTGGCGGGAGACTTCGCCACCGCCGCCCTTGGTTGCCGCCATGCGCCGTTTCGCCAGCTTCCACGAGTTCTATCCGTTCTATCTGCGCGAACACAGCAACCGCACCTCGCGGCGCCTGCATTTCCTGGGCAGCTGCGGCGTGTTGTGCCTGCTGGTCGCGGCACTGTGGACCGGGCGCTGGGGTTTTGCGGTGGCCGCGTTGGTCTGTGGCTACGGATTGGCGTGGGTGGGGCACTTTTTCTTCGAGAAGAACCGGCCGGCGACGTTCAAGCATCCGCTGTATTCGCTGATGGGCGACTGGGTGATGTTCCGCGACATCCTGCTGGGGCGGGTGCGGATCTAGGGTAGGTCCCGGCGTGGCATCAGCCCGCGGGCTTGGCGCCTGGCTCGTAGAACATCAGGAACGAGGCGCCCACGATCAACGCGAATGCCGCGTAATGGTTCCATTTCAGTGGCTGCCCCAGGAACCACGCCGAGAACCCGGCGAAGATCACCAGCGTGATCACTTCCTGGATGGTCTTGAGCTGGACCACCGAATACACCGCGCTGCCCATGCGGTTGGCGGGTACCTGCAGGCTGTACTCGAAGAACGCGATGCCCCAGCTGGCCAGGATGGTGATCAGCAGCGGGGCGGTCTTGTGCTTGAGATGTCCGTACCAGGCAAAGGTCATGAAGATGTTGGAACCCACCAGCATCAGGATGGGCAGGACACGGTCAAGCATGGCGCGCACTCGCGGAAGGAAAGGCGCGAGTCTAGGGCTGTGAGCCTCCCGCTTCTTCATGAACACGGGCGCCTTCACGCATCGTGCACCGTTCGATGGATAGCTTCACAAACCTGAAGTTTTAGCGTTTTCGGAGATCGCAAACATGCGGCATGCACAGGAAACCGCGGGGCTGGTGCTGGTTGTCGAGGACAACCGCAACATCTCCGAAATGATCGGCGAATACCTGGAGGGCAAGGGTTTCGAGGTCGATTACGCGTCCGATGGCCTGGATGGTTATCGTCTCGCCACCGAGAACAGCTACGACGTGCTGGTGCTGGACCTGATGCTGCCACGCATGGATGGGCTGGAAGTCTGTCGCCGCCTGCGCAGCGAAGCGCGCAAGTCCACGCCGGTGCTGATGCTGACCGCCCGCGACACGCTGGACGACAAGCTCAGCGGCCTGGGCACCGGTGCCGATGACTACCTCACCAAGCCCTTCGCCATCCAGGAGCTTGAAGCGCGCCTGCGCGCGCTGATCCGTCGCGAACGCCGCCAGGTGGGTTCGGAAGTGCTGAAGGTCGCCGACCTGGTGCTGGACCCGGTGAGCATGCGCGTCACCCGCGGCGGCACCGAGCTGATGCTTTCGCCGATCGGCCTGCGCCTGTTGACCATCCTGATGCGCGAGTCGCCGCGGGTGGTCACCCGCCAGGAGATCGAGCGCGAAATCTGGGGCAATGGCCTGCCGGATTCAGACACCCTGCGCAGCCACCTGTATAACCTGCGCAAGGTGATCGACAAGCCATTCGAAAAGCCCCTGCTGCACACCGTGCAAAGCGCCGGCTATCGCGTTGCCGATATCGCCTGAGCCGCGCGCGCCGCGAGGCGCACGCGACACGGGCTTGCCAACTTCCTGACGCAGACGTGCCGCAAGGACTTCCAAGGAGCATCCGCATCGCCGTCATCCTGAGGGTGGCCTTGGCCAGCCTTGCGGTGATCGCGACGGTGCTCGTTGTCTCGACCGTGATCAAGCACGGCCTGGTGCAGGCGATGCTCGAGGAAGAAGCAGTCCACTACTGGGACCTGTACGCCACCTCGGCGGCGCAGCCTCCCCCCAATACCCATAACCTGCGCGGTTACCTGGTGCTGCGCGGGCAGTCCGAACTGAGCCTGCCCGAAGAATTGCGTGGCCTGGCGCCAGGCACGCACACCGTGGGCCACGAACTGGTGCTGGTCGAAGACCGCGCACCGGGCCGGCTGTCGCTGGTCTGGCAGGGGCGGCAGGCCGAGCGGTTGTTCTTCTGGTCCGGTGCGCTGCCGTTGCTGCTGTGCCTGGCGGCGCTGTATGGCGCTTCGTACATCACCTATCGGGTCTTCCATCGCCTGGTGTCGCCGGTCTCGTGGCTGGCGCGCCAGGTGGCGCAGTGGGACCCACGCGAGCCGGACACGTCAGGGCTGGCGCCAGACCGCTTGCCCAAGGAGGTCCAGGGCGAAGCCCGGCAACTGGCCGAGGCGCTGCACGGCCTGTCCCAGCGCGTGGCCATGCAGGTCGCGCGCGAGCGCGACTTCACCCGCGATGCCAGCCACGAACTGCGCACGCCGCTGACCGTGATCCGGGTGGCCAGCGACATGGCCCTGGCCAGCGACCTGCCGCCGCGCGCGGTGCGCTCGCTGCAACGCATCCAACGCTCCAGTCGCGAGATGGAGGCGGTGATCGATGCATTCCTGATCCTGGCGCGCGAGGCCGACATCGAGCCGCAGAGCGAGGATTTCGACCTGGCCGAGATCGTCCTGGACGAAGCTGAAAGCGCGCGCGACCTGCTGATCGGCAAACCGGTGGACCTCAACGTGGTGTGCAACGCCAAGCCACGCCTGCACGCGCCGCCGCGGGTGATGCACGTCGTGGTCAGCAACCTGCTGCGCAACGCCTGCAGCTATACCGACGAAGGCCGCATCGACATCACGGTGGATAGTGACCAGCTGGTGGTGCACGACAGCGGCATCGGCATGAGCGCCGACGCGATGCATCGCGCATTCGAGCCGTTCTATCGCGCCGATGAATCACGCCAGCACAGCACCGGCCTGGGCCTGTCCATCGTCCATCGCCTGTGCCAGCGCTTCGGCTGGAAGGTCGAGCTGGACAGCGTGCTGGGGCAGGGCACCACCGCGACGGTGCGGTTCGCTCCCTGACCCGAGGCGCTGTCGCGCGGCAACGCCTGCCGGATTGAATCGCTATGCTGCGCGCCTCTTCAACGCGCCTGCGGTCGATGCTCGTGTCCAAGCCTGCTTCTGCCTTTGTCCTTGCCATCCACGGCGGCGCCGGCGTGATCGAGCGTGACCAGCTGTCGGCTGGTGATGCCGCAGCTATTCATGCCGATCTGCAGGCCGCACTGGATGCCGGTGGGCAGGTGCTGGCGGCCGGTGGCAGCGCGCTGGATGCAGTGCAGGCTGCGGTGGTGGTGCTGGAGGAATCGCCACGCTTCAACGCCGGCAAGGGCGCGGTCTACACCGCCGAAGGCACGCACGAACTGGATGCCTCGCTGATGGAGGGCCACACCCGGCGCGCCGGTGCCGTGGCCGGTGTGCGCACCGTACGCAATCCGGTGCAGCTGGCGCGTGCGGTGATGGAGCATTCGCCGCATGTGCTGCTGATCGGCGAGGGCGCCGAGCGCTTCGCCGACACGCGCGATGACATCATGCGCGTGGACAACGACTGGTTCGATACCGATACCCGCCATGCGCAGCTGCTGCAGGAACAGCTGCGCGAACGCGAGCAGGCCGAGTCGCTCAAAGGGGCCTACTTCGGCACGGTCGGTGCGGTCGCGCTGGATACGCACGGGCACCTGGCTGCTGCCACGTCCACTGGTGGCATGACCAACAAGCGTTACGGCCGCGTGGGCGATTCGCCGCTGATCGGTGCGGGCAACTGGGCCGATGACCGGGTCGCGGTGTCGGGGACCGGCTGGGGCGAGTTCTTCATCCGCTGCGCCGTGGCGCACGACATCGCCGCGCGCATGGCCTACGGCGGCGCTTCGCTGCAGGAGGCCGCCAACACGGTCGTGATGGCGGCGGTGCCGGCGCTGGGCGGCGACGGCGGTGCGATCGCCGTCGACGCACAGGGCAACATCGCACTGCCGTTCAACACCTCGGGCATGTACCGCGGATGGATCGCCGCCGACGGCAGTCGCGGGACGGCGATCTTCCGCGACTGACCGCGAGTGCATCCGTAGCCCGGGTAAGCGCAGCGCACCCGGGGCAGGCCCCGCCGGGAAAACTCCCCGGGTGCGGCCTGCTGGCCTTACCCGGGCTACGCGCTGTTGTCTCGATGGTCCGTCCGAAGGGCAAGCGCAGCAAGCTACGCTCTACAGGGAGCGGAGTGTGTGTCAGCTGGACGCTTGGCTTCCTGTAGAGCGGAGCTTGCTCCGCTGGGGCCGTCCCGATGATCCGTCCGAAGGGCAGCGCAGCAAGCTACGCGCTACATACATTTGGTCAGTGCGGCTTCGAGACCACGTAGGGCTTCAGCAGTCGCGTCCACAGTGCGTAGCCTTCGGGCTTCATGTGCAGCATGTCGGCTTGGAACAGCTCCGGCCGCAGCTGGCCATCGGGAGTCAGCATCGGTGTGAGCACGTCCACGTAATGCACGTCCTGCAGCTGCGCCGCGCGCTGGGCAATCTGTGCGTTGACTTGGCGGATCTTGGGCAGCAGCTCCACGCGCGACGGGCTGGGCTTGATCGAGATGTACACGAACGGCACGCCGGGCAGGTCATGACGCACGCGGGCGATGAAGGCGAAGGTGTCATCCACCACCTGTTGCACGCTGCGTCCGCTGTTGAGGTCGTTGTCGCCTGCGTAGAAGACCACCTCTCGTGGCTTGTACGGCACCACGATCCGGTCGGCGTAATAGGTGCTGTCGCGGACTTCCGAACCGCCGAACCCGCGGTTGATGACGGGGGTTCCCGCAAAGTCCTGGGCCAGCGAAGTCCATTTGCGGATCGACGAGCTGCCGATGAAGAGCACGGCATCGCGTGGAGGCGGGTTGGCCGCATCCTGGGTGGCGAAATCATCCATGTCCCTGGCCCACGCGGCATTGGACACCGCGCCGCTGGCGACTTCCGGCGCAACGGTTACGGGCTGGGTGACCTGCGCGGCCGGTGGCACTGATGCCACCGGTGCCTGTGCGCAGCCCGCGAGCGCGGCCACGAGCAGTGATGCCAAACCACAACGAAATTCCAACGCCATTACATGCCTCCCGGCTTCGATTGAGACTGCCAGTGAATCAGCCCACGCTGCAGCGGGCAAATCGGCCCTTGTACCGGGTGTGGCAAAATCACACGCCTTCATCCCACCGAATCACCCCATGTCCCCTGATTTCCGCACTGACCGGATCTGCCCGCCGGCGACTTCGTACCGGGCCAGGGGCTGACCGTGGCCGATACCTACGGACATGCGCCGCGCGGCCCGGCGCGCCTGCTGAAAGCCGCCAAGTGGTCCTGGCAGGGCTTGTGCGCGGCCTGGATGCATGAATCCTCGTTCCGCCTGGAAGCGGTGCTCTGCGTGATCCTGGCGCCGGTCGGCCTGTGGCTGGGCGCCGATGGCGTGCAGCGCGCATTGCTGGTCGGCTCGTTGCTGCTGGTGCTGGGCATGGAACTGCTCAATTCGGCGGTGGAAGCGGTGATCGAGCGCTACGGCGCCGAATTCCATGAGCTGGCCGGACGGGCCAAGGACATGGGCTCGGCCGCGGTGCTGATGATGCTGCTCAACGTGCTGGCGTGCTGGGGCTTGATCCTGGGCCCGCGGCTGTACCTCTTTCTGTTTTCCCCTTCGCTCTAGGACACATCCCCCCGCATGAATCTTGAATTCCTCGCCGATCCCAATGCCTGGCTGACGTTGTTGACGCTCAGCACACTGGAGATCGTGCTGGGCATCGACAACCTGGTGTTCATTTCCATCGCCGTCAGCCGCCTGCCCGAGGCGCAGCGTCCCGGCGCGCGCAAGCTGGGCATCGCGGTCGCCTGCATCACCCGCATCGCGCTACTGGTGTCGCTGGCCTACCTGTCGCGCATGAGCAACGACCTGTTCACCGTGGCCGGCATGGGCATCTCCATCCGCGACCTGATCCTGATCGTGGGCGGCGTGTTCCTGGTGGTGAAGGGCATCATGGAGATCAGGGAACTGGTCAGTGGCGGTGAGGACGAAGACCCCACCACCACCAAGGTGTCCTCGGTGTTCGGCCTGGTGATCCTGCAGATCGCGATCATCGACATCGTGTTCTCGCTGGATTCGGTGATCACCGCGGTGGGTTTCGCCAAGGACATCCCGATCATGGTCGCGGCGATCATGCTGGCCGTGGCGGTGATGCTGCTGGCGGCCAACCCGCTGGGCCGCTTCATCGATGCCAACCCGACGGTCAAGATGCTGGCGCTGGCCTTCATCGTGCTGGTCGGCGTGGTGCTGGTGCTCGATGGCGTGGAGATCCACGTGCCCAAGGCCTACGTGTACTTCGCAATGGGCTTCTCGGCGTTGGTGGAAATCCTGAACCTGCTGATGCGTCGCCGGGCGGCGCGACACCACGTCCAGGGTGCCGGCGAGTTCTGAAACGACACAACGGCTTCTTCATGCGCGCCTGTTCATAGTGCGCGCGATGTGGCCGCCCTGCGGCGGCCGCGCCCCTTACCAGCCCAGGAGATGGCACGCCATGCGCAACCTCATCCGTTCCTCGTTGTTGCTCGCGGTCTTCGCGCTGCTGGCCGGTTGTGGCTACAACACCATCCAGCAGAAGGACCAGGCGGTGAAGGCCGGCTGGTCCGAAGTGCTCAACCAGTACCAGCGCCGCGCCGACCTGATTCCCAACCTGGTGCGCACCGTGCAGGGCTTCGCCCAGCAGGAGCGCCAGGTGCTGACCGAGGTCACCGAGGCGCGCTCCAGGGTCGGCCAGATCCAGGTCAATGCCGATGATGCGGCGTCGCTGGAGCAGTTTTCCGAGGCGCAGAAGGCGCTGGGCAGCTCGATTGGCCGCCTGCTGGCGGTCAGCGAGAACTACCCGACGCTGAAGTCCGACCAGAACTTCCGCGACCTGCAGGCGCAGCTGGAAGGCACCGAGAACCGCATCACCGTGGCCCGCGGCCGCTACATCCAGTCGGTGCAGGACTACAACACCTACATCCGCCAGTTCCCGCAGGCGTTGACCGCCAAGGTCACCGGTGCCAAGGAGAAGCCCAATTTCTCGGTCGCCAACGAAGCGCAGATCTCGCAGGCGCCGACCGTGGACTTCAGCCAGCCGCCGGCCGCCGCACCCCAGTCCACGCCGGCCCAGCCGCAGACCCCGCCTTCCTCTACGCCGGCCCAGTAAGCGGCAAGCTGGTCGCGCCGAGATGAAAGCCCTGCTGCGCCTTGGAGCGCTGCTGCTGTGCCTGCTGGCGCTGCCGGCACTGGCACAGCAGGACGCGGCGATCCCGGCGCTGGATTCGCCGGTGATCGACACCACCGGCACGCTCGATGCTGGCCTAGCCAGCCAGCTGCGCCAGCAGGCGCTGGATCTGCAGCAGCGCAAAGGCGCCCAGCTGCAGATCCTGATGGTGCCCAGCACCCAGCCCGAGGCCATCGAGCAGTACACCCAGCGCGTGTTCGACCAGTGGAAGCTGGGTCGCAAGGGCGTGGACGACGCGGTGCTGATCGTGGTGGCCAAGGACGACCGCCGGGTCCGCATCCAGCCGGGTTACGGGCTGGAAGGTGCGATCCCCGATGCGGTCGCCAATCGGGTCATCCAGGAATACATGGCGCCGCACTTCCGCCAGAACGATTACGGCGGCGGCCTGGTCGATGCCACGGCAGTGCTGGTCAAGCTGGTTGACGGCGAGGCGCTGCCTGCGCCGCAGAGCACGCACCAGACCGAGCGCCGCCAGGGCGGCGATGGCTGGATCTTCGGCTTGGTGTTCGGGCTGGTCGCGGCCAGTTTCGTCCGCACCGTGTTGCGCTGGCTGCCCAAGCCGGTCCGTGCGGTGGCAGGCGGCCTGGTCGGCGGCGGCGTGGCTTGGCTGCTGTCCTCGCTGCTGCTGGTTGGCGGCCTGGCCGGTATCGTCGGCTTGTTGATGGGCCTGTTCGGCGGCGCCGGTGGGCGCTTTGCCGGACCCGGCGGATTTGGCGGTTTCGGCGGCGGCTGGGGCGGCGGCGGGTTTGGTGGGGGCGGTGGTGGCTTCGGCGGCGGAGCTGGCGGCTGGGGTGGTGGTGGCGGGTCTTCGGGAGGCGGTGGCGCCTCGGGGAGCTGGTGATGCGCTGGCTCCGTCACCTGTTCGCACCGTCCGCGCACCGGCTGTTCCCGCAGGCGTGCCTGCAGCGCATTGCCGCGGTCATTGCCGAAGGCGAGCGGCTGCATCGCGGGGAAGTCATGTTCGCGGTCGAATCCGGGCTCGACCTGGGCGCGATCCGCACCGGCATCGACGCGCGTACCGCCGCGCGGGCGGCCTTCGCCCGGCTGCGGACCTGGGATACCGAAGCCAACAACGGCGTGCTGATCTACCTGCTGCTGGCCGACCACCAGATCGAGATCGTCGCCGACCGCGGCCTGGAGCCGCACGTCACCGCGGAGGCGTGGCAGGCGGTGTGCATGCAGGTTGAGGCGGGCATGCGCGAGGGCCAGCCCGAGGCGGCGGTGATCGCCGGGGTCCGGGCAGCGTCGGCGCTGCTGGCGCGCGCATTTCCCGCCGTTCCAGGTGAGGCTGGTCAGAACGAACTGCCGGACCTGCCGCAGATCCTGGGCTGAGTATTCCTGTAGAGCGGAGCTTGCTCCGCTGCTCCTGGTTCGATGCATGAGGAAGGCCCCAGCGGAGCAAGCTCCGCTCTACAGGGCGGACTGTTGCGCCACCGATCATGCGGTGCCGGCCCGGGTGCGGCAGAATGGCGGCTGTTTCGCTGCAAGCTTTGTGACGCATGATCTTTCTGGACCAGTTCGACCCCATCGCCTTTTCGATCGGCCCGGTCGACGTGCACTGGTACGGCATCGCCTACGCGCTGTCCTTTTTCGCCGCCTGGGGCCTGGGCCGCAGGCGGATCCTGGCCGGGCGCCTGCCGGGCGTGAACCTGGAGCATTTCTCCGACCTGGCCTTCTACGCCATGCTGGGCGTGGTCCTGGGCGGGCGGCTGGGCTACATCCTGTTCTACGACCTGCCGGTATACCTGGACAGCCCGCTGAAGGTGTTCAAGGTGTGGGAAGGCGGCATGAGCTTCCATGGCGGCCTGCTGGGCGTGCTGGTGGCGTCGTGGCTGTGGTCGCGCAAGCACCGCCTGCATTTCTTCGACACGATGGATTTCGTCGCGCCGCTGGTACCGGCCGGGCTCGGCCTGGGCCGGCTGGCCAATTTCGTCAACGGCGAGCTGTGGGGCAAGCACACCGGCAGCAGCTGGGGCGTGGTGTTTCCCGGCACCGATCCGGACGTGATCAAGCTGCACCTGGACCAGGCGCAGCTGCAGGCCCAGTACGCCGCCGGTGCGCTCAATCAGTACGCCCGCCATCCTTCGCAGCTGTATGAAGCGCTGCTGGAAGGCCTGGTGATGTTCGTGGCGTTGTGGGTGTTCTCGATGAAGCCGCGTGCGCGCTACGCCGTGTCCGGCCTGTTCGCGCTGCTGTATGGCTTGTCGCGCTTCCTGGTCGAGCTGGTCCGCGTGCCCGATGCGCAACTGGGCTACCTGGCGTTCGGTTGGGTGACCATGGGCCAGCTGCTCAGCCTGCCGCTGGTGGCGCTGGGCTTGTTCCTGCTGTGGCTCTCACGCCGCGCCCCCGTCCTGCAGCCGGTGTTGCCGGCCGCCACTACCTCTGCCGAGGCCCGCTGATGCGTCAATACCTGGAGTTGCTGCGCCATGTGCTGGAGCAGGGCGCCGAGAAGTCCGATCGCACCGGCACCGGCACGCGCAGCGTGTTCGGCTGGCAGATGCGGTTCGATCTGAACGAGGGCTTCCCGCTGGTCACCACCAAGAAGCTGCACCTGCGCTCGATCATCCACGAGCTGCTGTGGTTCCTGAAAGGCGACACTAACATCGCCTACCTCAAGGACAACAAGGTCGGGATCTGGGATGAATGGGCCGATGCCGACGGCAACCTCGGCCCGGTCTACGGCAAGCAGTGGCGCAGCTGGGAAGGTGCCAACGGCCAGACCATCGACCAGATGCAATGGCTGGTCGAAGAGATCAAGCGCAACCCGGATTCGCGCCGACTAGTGATCAGTGCCTGGAACGTGGCGCAGCTGCCGCAGATGGCGCTGATGCCGTGCCACAGCCTGTTCCAGTTCTACGTGGTCGACGGAAAGCTCAGCTGCCAGCTCTACCAGCGCAGCGGCGACATCTTTCTGGGCGTGCCGTTCAACATCGCCAGCTATGCACTGCTGACCCATATGGTGGCCCAGGCGACCGGGTTGGGCGTGGGTGATTTCGTACATACGCTGGGCGATGCGCACCTGTATTCGAACCACTTCGAGCAAGCGCGCGAACAGCTCTCACGCGAACCGCGCGCATTGCCGATGCTGCACCTGAATCCGGAGGTGACCGACCTGTTCGCCTTCACCTTCGACGATATCCAGATCCACGGCTACGATCCCGCGCCTGCGATCAAGGCGCCGGTGGCGGTGTGAATCCTGTCATTCCCGCGCAGGCGCGGATCCATGCGCGCACGCTTGCAGGCCATGCTGGGCTGCTTGCCTGCAGCGGTGGGTTTCATGGCATGGATTCGCGCCTGCGCGGGAACGACGAGCAATGGCCACGATGAAAATTTCCTTGATCGCTGCGCTCGACAGCAACCGCGCCATCGGTCGTGGCAACGCCATGCCCTGGCACCTTCCGGACGATTTCAGGCATTTCAAGGCGCTGACGCTGGGCAAGCCGGTGCTGATGGGGCGCAAGACGGCGCAGTCGCTGGGCCGCGCGCTGCCCGGGCGTTTGAACCTGGTGCTGACCCGCAGCGGCGTGGTGCCGTTCGAAGGGATGGTCGCGGTGGCGTCCTTCGATGAAGCCGTGCGGCAGGGCCAAGCGCAGGCTGCCGACGAACTGTGCGTGATCGGCGGTGGTGAGCTCTACGCGCTGCTGCTGGCACAGGCCGATGTGCTGCACCTGACCCATGTCGAGACTGAGGTCGCCAACGCGGATGCGTTCTTCCCGGCGTTCAATGCGGACGACTGGACGATCACTGCGCGTGAAGCACATGCCGCCGATGCGCGGCATGCGTTCGCGTTCGCGTTCGTGGACTACGCCCGCAAGGGCTGAGCCATCAGGCGCGACGCGGTTGCGAGGCGGCGATGGCCTCGGCGTCGCGGCCGGGGACCTGCACCAGGCGCAACTCATCGGTGTCCAGCTGCAGCGCGGTGAGCTTGCCGCCCCAGACCGCGCCGGTGTCGATGGCATGCACGCCGTGGCCGATCATCAGGCCCAGCGTGGACCAGTGTCCGCAGACGATCTTGAGCTCGCGCATCTCGCGGCCGGGCACGTCGAACCACGGATACAGGCCCTGCAGCTGGGTGCCGGGCGTGCCTTTTTCTTCCACGGCGATGCGTCCGCGCGGGGTGCAGTAGCGCATGCGGGTGAGCACGTTGATGATGGCGCGCCAGCGGTCCGGGCCGTTCAAGCCGGTCGACCAGTTGGGCTTGTCGCCATACATGCTGCGCATGAGCTTGCCGAAGTTCGGGCCGCGCAGCTGCGCTTCCACTTCGCGTGCGTAGCCTTCGGCCAGCGTGCAGGTCCAGCGCGGCGCCAGGCCGGCGTGCAGCATCATCCAGCCCAGTTCGCGGTCCACATGCACCAGTTCGCGGTGGCGCAGCCACTCCAGCAGGGTGTCGCGGTCTTCGGCCTGGACCACGCGGGCCAGGTCCGGATTGACCTTGCGCTGTTCGGCTTCGGTGCGTGCGCCGATTGCCAGCAGCGACAGGTCGTGGTTGCCCAGGACCACCTCGCAGCTCTCGCGCAGCGAATACACCAGGCGCAGGGTTTCCAGCGACTGGCCACCACGGTTGACCAGGTCGCCACAGAACCACACGCGGTCACGCGCGGGGTCGAAGTTCAGTTTTTCCAGCAGCCGTGCGGTGGCGTCGTAACAGCCCTGCAGGTCGCCAATGGCCCAGACCGCCATGGATCAGTGCAGGGTGCGCGGCACGGACAGCGCGAAGGGCGCGATCGGTGCATCGAAGAACGTGCCGTCGTCGGCGACCATGTCGTAACTGCCGGCCATGGTGCCGTGATCGGTTTCCAGCACCGCGCCGGAGGTGTACTTGAACTGCTCGCCGGGACGCAGCCGCGGCTGCTCGCCGACGACGCCGTCGCCGTTGACTTCTTCCACCTTGCCGTTGCCGTCGGTGATCACCCAATGGCGCGCGACCAGGCGCGCGGGCTGGGTGCCGCGGTTGTGGATCACGATGGTGTAGGCGAAGACGTACTGGCCGCTATCCGGCTCGGAACGCTCTTCCAGGAAACGGGTGGCGACATCGACATCGATGGCGTAATCGGTGGTGCTCATGGGTGACAGTGTATTTCAAAGGCTCAGGGCTGTTCGACCGCATCGCCGTAGGGCAGGTTCGCCAGCGCGATGAAGTCGGCCACATCGACCTGTTCGGCGCGCGCATCGGGGCGGATGCCGGCGGCCTCGATCATGTCGGTATCGCACACGCTGGACAGCGCGTTGCGCAGGGTCTTGCGGCGCTGGCCGAAGGCGGCGCGGACCACGGCTGTCAGGCGCTGCGGGTCGCGCACGTCGATGCGTGACGGGTCCTTGGGCACCATGCGGACCACGGCCGAATCGACCTTCGGCGGTGGCCGGAACGCGCCCGGCGGCACCACGAACAAGGGGGTGACATCGCAGTAGGCCTGCAGCATCACGCTCAGGCGGCCGTAGACCTTGCTGCCGGGGCCGGCGGCCATGCGGTCGACGACTTCCTTCTGCAGCATGAAGTGCATGTCGGTGATCGCCGCGGCGTGGTCCAGCGCGTGGAACAGGATCGGCGAGGACAGGTTGTAGGGCAGGTTGCCGACCAGGCGCAGCTTTCCACCGGCCGCCAGTTCGGTGAAATCCACCGACAGCACGTCGCGATGGATGATGGTCAGTTCGCCTACGCCCTTGGCCGCCTCGGTGAGTGGCGCGATCAGGTCGCGGTCGAATTCGATTGCGGTCAGGGCGCCATGACGGCGCAGCAGCGGGAAGGTGATCGCGCCCTGGCCGGGGCCGATTTCCACCAGCCTGTCATCGGGCTTGGGGTCCACGGCGCGCACGATGCTGTCGATGTAGTGGCGTTCGTGGAGGAAATGCTGGCCGAGCGATTTCTTGGCTGGCGCGTTGAAGTTGGGGGAAGCAGTCATCGCGACAGTGTAGCGCCGAGCTTGCTCGGCGACCTTCCTGGCCGATAGCCGGAAAGACCTCAGCGCAGCAAGCTGCGCTCTCCACGGTGCGCGGCCATCGCCGCGCAGGTGCGCACCGCGGCAAACAGGCTGGAGGGATCGGCGACGCCTTTGCCAGCCAGCGGCAGCGCAGTGCCGTGGTCGACGGCGACGCGCGGGTACGGCAGGCCCAGGGTCAGGTTCACGGCCTGTTCGAAGCCGCTGTACTTGAGCACCGGCAGGCCCTGGTCGTGATACATCGCCAGCACCGCGTCGAAACCGGTCAGCTTGTCCGGCAGGAACGCGGTATCGGCAGGCAGTGGCCCGATCAGGTCGTGGCCTTCGGTGCGCAGGACGTCGAGGACGGGAATGATGAGGTCCAGCTCCTCGCGGCCCATGTGCCCATCTTCGCCCGCGTGCGGATTCAGGCCGAGGACGCAGAGGCGCGGGCTTGCGATGCCGAAGTCGCGCTGCAGCGCGGCCGCGGTGGTCGTGACAGCGTGGCGCAGGGCATGCGGCGTGATCGCGTCGGGGACGGCACGCAGGGGCAGGTGGGTGGTGACCAGGGCAACCCGGACGATGTCGTTGGCCAGCATCATCACCACCTCGCGGCCGGCATGCCGGGCCAGCAGTTCGGTGGTGCCGGTGTAGGCAATGCCGCCTTCGTTGATCACGGCCTTGTGCACCGGGCCGGTGACCACGCCGGCGAAGCGACCGGCGATGCAGCCATCTGCGGCTAGCGTCAGCGCGGCAATCACCGCTGGCGCATTGCGCCGATCGGTGACGCCGAAGTGCGCGGGCACCGCGTTGGGGACGGGGATCAGCGGCAGGTCGCCAGCTTGCGTGGCGACCGCATCGGCATCGAGTAGCTGGAGCGGCAGGCCGAGCGCAGCAGCGGCGGCCTGCAAGGTGTCCGGGTCGCCGAAGGCGACCAGGCGGCAATCCTCACGCAGCGCCTGCACCAGGCGGACGCAGAGCTCCGGCCCGATCCCCGCCGGTTCGCCAGGGACCAGTGCGAGGACGGGCGTCATGGGCGCGGTTTACAGGCGGTCGTTGGTCGCAGCCGAACCCGGCATGGGCTCGCTGCTGTCGCGATGCTTGTTGCCAGCCTTGGCGGCTTCTTCGGCGGCGCCCGGGGCGCTCATCATCGTGTCCGGGGTGGCGCTGTCGATCGCAGCGTCGCCGGTGCGGAAGCTGACATAGGCTTCGCCGCGCAGCTCCAGCAGGTAGCGGTTGTATTCCTCTTCCAGCTTGCGGCGGCCGATGGTGTCACGCACCTGGGCGCGCTTGTTCTGGTCGGTCACGTCGGTCTGGCGGGTGCCTTCGCGCTGAACGATATGCCAGCCCGCTTCGGTGCGGAACGGCTCGCTGACCTGGCCATCCTGCAGCGCGGTCAGGCGCTGGCCGAAGTCCGGGCCGAACTGGTCGGCGGTGAACCAGCCCAGTTCGCCACCATCGTTCTTGGTGTTGGCGTCCTCGGACGACTCCTTGGCCAGGGTCGCGAAATCGGCGCCGCCGGCGATGCGGGCGCGCAGGGTGTCGATCTTGGCCTTGGCGGCGGTGGCATCCTGCACCGCGGTGATCCGCACCAGGATATGGCGGGCGTGGAATTCGGTCGCCATCTGGGTCGGCGCTTGTGAGGCGTCACGGGTTTCCACCAGCTTGAGCAGCTGGAAGCCGCTCGGGCCACGGATCGGGCCAACCACCTGGCCGGCCTGCATGCCCTTGAGCGTGTCGACGAACGCGACCGGAATTTCATCGGCGCTGCGCCAGCCCAGGTCGCCGCCTTCCAGCGCATTCGGGCTGTCCGAATAGCGCACCGCGGCAGCGGCGAAATCCATCTCGTTGCGGTCCAGCAGGCCCTTCACGCCTTCGACCTTCTTCTGCGCGGTCGCGATCTGGTCGGCGGTGGCGCCCTCGGGCAGGCCGATCAGGATATGGGCCAGGTGGTACTGGACGCCGCTGGTGGCCTGGGCCTTCAGCGCGGCGTCGACCTCTGCCTCGCTGACGCGGATGCGGCTCTGGCCGTAGCTCTGGCGCAGGCGCTGAACGGTGATCTCGTCCTTGAGCGAGTTGCGGAATTCATCGAAGGACAGGCCCTCGGCGGCCAGGCGCTGCCGCAGGCCATCGACGGTGGTGTTGTTCTGCTGGGCCACGCTGGCCACGGCATTGTTGACCTCGTCGTCGGTGACGCGGATGCCGTTGTCGGTGGCGCGGCCCACCTGCAGTTTGACCAGGACCAGGCGCTCCAGCACCTGCCGGCGCAGGACGTCAGGCGGCGGCAGCTGGCCGGGATTGCTGGCGTA